>DASRFA010000056.1:0-623176 GCA_035651755.1 Binatia bacterium
CTTCTTCTCCCCCTTGATCAGAGAGAGCAGCAGCTCCACCTTCCGCTTCGCCGACCAGCGTTGGATCGTCGGTTCCATCGTCTCCTCCCACCCAGGACTCGGGCCTTATGCCCTGTCCAGTCGAGGAGGGGAACCACCTCACAGGTCCACCCATTGGCGGACGGGAAGGCCCGCGAGCACCTCCTCTGCGAGGCGTGCCGCGAGGCTCGCCATGCGCCGGCCGGTGCATGACGGGCAGAAGCCGCGCCCTCTGCACGAGAACGGAACGAGCAGGTCCTTCCGGCAATTCTCGCAGCGCAAGCGGACGAAGCCCGCGGCGAGGTGCCCGCAGCTGAGGAAGTCCCGAAGCTCGCTCCGACGAACTGCGGCAGGCCGGTGCCCTCACCGCGCCGGCGGGCTTCCGCGAGGAAGGTCTCGAGGTGCTCGCGCACGACGCGGTGGAGCACGCCTTGCGCAGGCACGCGCGGGAGGTAGCCGGAGGGGGCGATCGCGGCCGGATCGGAGGCCGGCGCGAGGACCGTCGCTTCCGGAACGAACTCCACGTCGCCCGGCCTTGCCGGCGGCATGCCGAAACAGCCCGACGGAAGATCCGGCGCGATCGGGGGCCCCTCGAGGCAGAGCGAAGCGCGGCGTTGCGGGTAGAATGGTAGGCTGAAAGAAGCGCAACAACACGTTCATCCCCGCCGCGCAGAGCCACCCTCGAGGCGCGAATACGATCGCCCGGGGCTCCCGTCGATCAGGCTCCTTCTGCGGTGGCGTCGGGCGGAGATGCGCGCCGCGCGTGACGACGGGCCCTTGTTCGAGAGCACCCTCGTCGATTAGATTTCCGGACGAGGCGACGTGCATGCGGCAACAACGAGCCGTTCACAGCGATCCAGAGATTCTGGGCGGCACCCTGGTTTTCGTGGGTACTCGCGTTCCTCTGCGGAACCTCATCGACTACCTCGAGGAGGGCGAGAGCCTCGATGATTTTCCGTCCGTGTCCCGCGAGCAAGCGGTGGCCGTGCTGGAGATCGCGCACGAGCTCGTGAGCGCCGGTGCGCGTGCTGTTCGATGAGTCCGTTCCGCGAAAGCTCGCATCCGAGCTCATAGGAAACGACGGTCTCGCAGCTCGGGTGGTTGGGGGCGAAGAACGGCGCCCTGCTGCAGCTGGCGGTGGAACGCGGCTTCAAAGCGCTGATCACGGCCGATCAGACTTGGAGTTCCAACAGAACCCTTCGGCGCTGCGCGTGGGCGTCGTGATTCTCGGCGCGCGAAGCAAGCGCCTCGTCGACGTGAAACCACTCGTTCCCCGCATCCTCCAGGAGCTCGAGCACCGAACCCGGGATGCTCGTGCGCGTCAGCTTTAACCGGCGTTCTTCCGGCGACCTGCGCGCGCAGGTCGGCGAGGCGCAGATCGGCGCCCGGCGGCTGAAGGAGCTCTGCCAGCGCTACGGCACCGAGACCGTGCGCGCCGCGGTCGACTACATGGTCGAGTACGCCAACCGCCGCTTCCAGGCGGAGGTCGCCTCGTGGTCCGACGGCGTCTACGAGTCGGACGTCTACGTCGACCACGACCCGAAGGGGAACCGGGACATCCACGCCCACTGCAAGGTCACATCAACGGCAGCGACTTGACGCTCGACTTCACCGGCTCGGACGACCGGCCCGAGATCGTCGCGTACTCGACGTTCCGCAACATGCGCGGCTGCGTTGTCGCGCAGCTCGCGGCGATGACGGACCCGACATCCCCAAGAACGAGGGTTTCTTCGACTCGATCGAGCTGATCGTGCCCGAAGGCTGCTTGCCTGAACCCGCCCGCGGGTCGCTCCGTCGCAGCCGGCACGCACCACCCCGGCACCGAGGTCGGCGAGGCGATCGCCAGGGCTTTGTCGAACGTCGTGCCGACGCGCTGCTGCCCGCAGATCTACAAGATGGGCATGCCGACGGTGATCTTGGCACCAACCCGGGCACCGGCAAGACCTTCATCGACCACTCCGTCGACACGTTCGCCGCCGATTGCGGCGCGGTGAAGGGCCAGGAACGGCTGGGGCGCAGGCCGACGACTGCCGCCGCAGCCGACGCCCGCAGGTCGAGCGGGGTGACGATCGGGATATGCTTCTCGATCGCGCGTTCGGCGGCGGCGCTCATCGACGGGGCGCGCGCGCCTCGACGTGATGCTGAAGGTGCAAGGGAAGTCGGGCACGTACCCCGTGTCCCCCGCGGACAAGCCGGTACGCGCGATCGTCACGCTCCGAGATGAAAGCGCAGCGACCGCAGGCCTGTGCGGCGAGAGCAGCTTCGCGGCCGCGGATTGCTCGTTCAATCCGGCGGGGAACTCGCTCAAGTGTCAGAAGTAGCCGTCGTCCAGTAGCCTCTGCTCAGGCTCACTCGCCGGCTGCGCACCGAGGTCTACGTCACCCGCCTCGAGATCGCGGTTGGGTAGGCTCCGCGTTGTCTCCGACCGCGAGATCTGCGCGATTCTCGCGGCCCACGGCTTCGCCGAGGTCAGGCTGCGGGGTAGCCACGTCGTCATGTAGCGACGCGGACGGCACGACGACGACGGTACCCGTCCCCGATCCTCCGACTGCCGGATGATCGCTCACGCGGGGGAAAGGAAGTGGTCACCGACACTTTGCCGCTCGCCGCGGCTTGCGGGGTGCCGGTTGCGCGCCGGTCGTGCCTCCGCGAGAGGGATGCGGGGCGATGGAATGACGGGCGGCCATTCCAGAATGCTTACCGCAATCTTTACCGAAGCCGGATGGTCAATTACCGATTCGCCTCCTAGCATCCGGCCCCATGAGAACTCATTCCATTCGTTTGATCGTCCCCGCCGTCCTCTCCATCTGCGGCACGCTACTGGCGCTGGGCGCTCCGGCGCACGCGGCGGGGGATGGCACCCCGTTCCTCATGAAGGTCGGCACCGGCGGCGGGACCCTGCTGCCCCCGGCCAATGCCGATTCCCCGTACACGAACATGATGAGCGTCTCGATCACGCCGAAGCGATCGGGGATCTGCACGGTGACGGGGGCGTTCCGAATTCCCCCGGAGAGCAACGCCCCGCTCCAGATCGTGCTCTCCAGGGCGACCGACACGGCCGGCACCGGCGCGCAGGTCTACGACAACCCGGGCCGCTCGATCAGCGGCGCGATCAGCGACGCGTTCGTGGTCCAGAGGAACGTGCCGGTCACCTTCTTCATGAACGGCCGGAATCTCGGCACGACCAACGTGCACAGCGAGAACAAGCACCTCTGGGTGATCTGCGAGCAGGAGAGGACGCCGACCCTTCCCTGAGCGCTCGAACGTCGATGCGTCGGCCCGCGCCGCCGGCGTGCGCGCATCATCAGGCCGGCCGCCGATCGCCCAGCACGTCTCGCTCAGTCGCCCGCCGCCAGCGCCTCGGTCGAGAGCGGCACGACCAACACCAGTCCGTCACGGCCGAGCTTCCCGGCGAGCGTGTCGTTCGATTGCCACGCGGCGATCCAGCGGCCAGCGCGATCCGCCGCGACGTCGACCGCCTCGTCGTTGCCCGGACCGACCGCGCTGTTCGGGTGGAGAGCGCGCGGCTTGCTCCAGCGCTTCGCATCGCCGAGCCAGCGAGCGTAGAGAACGTCACCGTCCGCGCCACGCCCAACGCCGTGAGGTCGCGCGACGACCAGGCGACGAGCCAGCCACCGCGGCGATCGCTCGCCACCTGCGGCTGGAGATCGCGCCGCCGGACGGCTTCCGGGCTCGCATCGGCTCCACTACGCGATGGCTTGGGACCATCGCCTTTGACAGGGAGCCCCGCGAGCACCTCGTCCGCGAGGTGTGCGGCGAGGCTAGCCATGCGCCGCCCGGTGCAGGACGGGCAGAAGCCGCGGCCCTTGCGCGAGCAAGGTCGGCAGGGATGCGCGTGGCGACCGCTGGCACGGCACCGGTCGCTCGAATCTCAGCTCCGCGGCGCTCCGAAGACGCGGAAGCCCACCGCCCTGGCCGCGTTACCCAGCTCGCGGTCGTGGGTCGCGAGGCTCATGTCCTCGAATCGCGCTCGGAGCAGGAGCGCCGTGGCGAGATGGATCGCGTCCAGCGAGCCGATCAGGGTCGGGAACGGATCGGCTGCGCGCGCGAGGACGACGTCGTCCACGCGGACCAGCTCGAAAGTCTCGAGAACCTCGAGGATCACCGTTCGTCGCTCGGCGACCGCCTCGTCGCTCAGACCGAGCCGTAGCCGCGCGCGGTCGACGGTCCGAAGGCATTCGAGGCGGATGAGCTCGCTCGAAATCGGACGCTCGAGACGCTTCCATTCCCGAAGGCGATCCTTCTCGCCGAGAACGACCCGGAGCAGGACGGAGGAGTCGACGTAGGCGATCACCGCACGCCGCGCTCCTCGCGCAGGAGCTCGAGCGATGAGATCCTCCAGCGCGCGGGACGCAGCCGCCGGTCGCGGACGCTGGAAAAGGGTCGCCTGGCAGGCACGATGTGGACCGCCGCCTGCGGTCCCACCGGCACGATGTGGGCGATCGGCCTGTCCCGATCACGGACTTCGATCCGCGCGCCGCGCTCGACCGATCGCAGATGCTCGGAGAGGTGGTCCTTCAAATCGGCGATCTTGACGCTCTTCATGGCCAGATATAGCCACATCGCGGAAGGTGGCGCAAGCAGCTCTTCTGGAGGCGCTCTTCGACCTGCACGCGGCGGTCGCGGTGCCGGCCGGCGGCCAGCAGCGTCTCGAGCATCTCTGCAGATACGTGCTCCGGCCGCCGTACACGGCCATCGACGACTGCAGCCGTTACCGTGTCCTGCGGCCATATCCGCGGCTCCGCGGGCGCACGAGCGTCGCGTTTCTCCGCCGAGCTGCTGCGCGTCGCCCCGTTCACGATCCGCCGCCTGCAGACGGACACCTCTGGGTGATCTGCGAGCAGGAGAGGACGCCGACCCTTCCCTGAGCGGTCGAACCTCGATGCGTCGGCCCGCGCCGCCGGCGTGCGCGCATGATCAGGCCGGCGCCGATCGCCCAGCACGCCCGCGATGACGCGAGCGGGCTCGATCATTCGTACTCGATTCCGTTCGGCTCGAGCCACTCCTTGGCGATCTCCTCGAGCGCCGAATCGCGAAAGCGATACCACTCCTGCTCGATCCCGAGCCGGCGGACGGCGGACTTGAACATGCGGAATGCGCCTCGACCGTGGGTCGCGTCCAGGAGCTCGTCGCGCTGCCGATCATCACGCCGCGCTTCCGCGAAGCGCTCCATGATCGACCACTCGTGGATCTCGTCACCGTGACTCGGTTTGCTCACCCCGCGCAAGCGAAGCGATGACGCGAGACGGCCGCGGCGCTCAACCGGTGCCACGCGAGGACGTCGCGATCGCCCGTGCTCGCGCCACCATGAACGCGACGGCGTCGTTCATGCCGACGGGCTCGAGCGCCACCTCCGGGTGCGCCGTGGCGAACACGCGGAACACCTCGTCGCAGAAGCCCTGCCCCACCACGTCCACGCCCGAGAAGTCGAGCGTGACGTGCCGGAAGTCGCCGAAGCGCGCGACGAGGCGCTTCGCCTCGGAGCGCGACACGAGCGTCGTGCCGAGCGCGGCGAGCTTGATCGTCGCGCGCGTCCGCGTGAAGCGAAGGGTCTCCGGGTCGGTGTACGCTGCGAAGACGTCCTCCACGCGCGGCACGTGCCCCGGCACGACGACGAGCTCGACGCGCGTCCCGCGCCGCACGTCGCTCGTCGCGATGCCGCTGTCGCGCACCTCGTTGTCGACGACCCACGCCGTCCCCTGGCTCTCGAGCCGGAACCGCGTCACCGCCTTCGACGAGAAGAACAGCCCCTCCCCGCTGTGGTGCTCGGGGTCGCTCGTGAGCTTGCCCTTCTCGAGCTGCACGATCGCGTCGTGCGGCGTCGCGAACCCGAAGTCCCGACAGACGCGCCGGAAGACGCCGACGCCGTCGTCCCGGACCGTCACGTCGATCGCGCCGCCGCGCTCGAACCGTACCGCCACCTCGACGGTCTTGCCGGCGGAATGGTCGACGGCGTTGTTCACGATCTCCGAGGCGGCGTACGCCAGGCTCCGCGCAGCATCGGGGTCGAGCGGCCGCACGCGTGCGATGTCGGCTGCCGTCGCCTCCCACACGCGGTGCTCGTCCAGCCCGCTGCGGCGGTAGCGGCGCCGAAACGACCGCAGACCGTACCGCGCCGCGGGCCCCTTGCCGACCCGCTCGAGGATGCCACCGGTGACGAGCGCCTGCAGGAGACGATGCGCGGTGGCCGGCGATACGCGGAGCGCGGCCGCCACGTCCCGGTTCTGCACCTGGCCGCGCCGCTCCACGAGGCGGCGCACGCGCTCTGCCGACGTCGCCATGAGGCGATCTTAGAATCATCACCTCACCATGTCGAGGTGATCGCTCGACGATCGCCTCAGGGATGCGGTTTCCGGAGCAGCTCGCATCCGCTGCCGTCGCTCACCACGGTCACGGCACCGCGATCGTCGACTCGCAGCCGCTCGCGAGGTCGACGGCGCCCGAGCCGCCGTCGCAGTCGTCGATGCCGCCGCCGCCCTCGAGCGTGTCGACGCCGCTGCCCCCGAAGACGTCGTCGTCGCCGGCGCCGCCGACCACCAGGTCATCGTCCGCGCCGCCGTACACCTGGTCGTGGCCGGTGCCGCCGAAGACCCGATCGTCGCCCAGGCCGCCGTACACGACGTCGTCGCCGCCGCTGCCGCAGAGACGGTCGTTGCCGGCCTTGCCGTCGATCCAGTCGACGCCGCCGCGGCCGACGATCACGTCGCTGCCCGTCGTACCGGGGAGGAAGTCGGCCTCCGGCGTGCCGACGATCGTCGCCGGCATGCCGTCGCATACCGGCGTGCCGACGGCGGCGAGAAAGACGTCGTCGGCGTTGATCCTCAGCGTGCCGCTGCCCGCCTTGCTCGCGACCACGAAGAGACGGGCGCTCTTCGCGCCTTCCGGTACGACGACGCCGGCCTTGCTGTCGCCGACGGCGAGGGGGATCCAGGTCGCCGCCGGCACGTCGGTGCTCTGGACGGCGTCGACGGCGCCGGAGAGCGATCCTCCCTCGCATGCCGGCGCGTCCCGGAACTCGAGCGAGATGTACGCTTTGCCGTCGGCCGTGTTGCGCGCGGCAAAGCGCACCGTCGCCCCGAAGAAGAGCTGCTTTCCGGGCTGGACGTCGGGCCCCTCGATGCAGCGCGAGAGGAAGAGCGCGGTCTCGGTTTGTCCCGCGGCCTCGGTGTGCACCAGCTTCGCCGAGCCCGACAGGTCCGACCCGCTCGCGTCGCGGCCGGCGTCGAAGGAGACGGTGCCGGTGCCTCCGCAGCATGCGAACCAGGTGTCGATGCCGGCGTCGAACTTTCCGTTCGGCAGCAGCTCGAGCGCATGCGCCTCGCCCGCCAGCACCAGCAGCCCGAGCATCGTCAGAATCCCGATCGTCACCCTGCGCATCGTCGCCTCCGAGGGCAGCTCTCCACGGCCGCCCTCACCCCCTGGCGTTCCCTCCGGGTGAACCGGGTTCATGGCCGTGCCGTCCGGGCGGGCGAACGCCATGGCCTCCGCCGCGACCGAACCCTCGAAAGCGCTCTCCGATCGGGGATAGGAACGAGCATGACCTCGCACTTGAGCGGGATGAAGCCGCGCGGCTACTACGACGCGCATTCCTCGTTGCAGTCGGAGAGCTTCGACTGGGCGAGCCGCTGGCTGATCGACGCGATCCCGAGCATGGAGCTGCCGCGCGACCAGCGGGCCATCTCGGTTGCGGACTTCGGAAGCTCGACCGGCGCGAACTCGATCCGCGGAGCGGGCGTGATCGTCGCCGCCCTGCGGCGCGTGCGCCCGACCGAGCACGTCGAGGTCACGCACAACGACCTCCCGAGCAACGACTTCAACTCGCTCTGTGCCGCTCTCTGGAGCCCCTCAGCGGAAAACTATCTCCAGTCGCGCGGCGTCCGGCGGCCGAGCGTGAGCGTGCGGCTGGCGCCGGGCTCGTTCTATGCGCCCTTGCTGCCGCCCGCGTCGCTGCACGTCGGCACGAGCCTGATGGCGCTCGAGTGGCTGTCGGCGCCGATCGCGGCGAGCGCGCCCGACGAGATCTTCTGCGTGGACGCGCCGGGCGACGTGCTCGAGCGGTATCGCGAGCAATGCCGGAACGATCTCGCGCTCTTCCTTCGCCACCGCGCGAACGAGACGGTGAGCGGAGGCCTTCTTCTCATCGTCTATCCGGGGCGGACCTCGACCGACTACACCCTGTCCGGCGGCTATCGCGCGCTGAACGATGCCCTGAAGGCGCAGGTCGACGCTGGAGGGATCGATCGCGGTCGCTACGAGTCCTTTTGCTTCCCGGTCTATCACCCCGAGCTCGAGGACGTTCTGCACGCGTTGCGAAGCGCGCAGGACCAGTGGACCGTCCGGAACGCGGAAATCGGCGACGTCCCGATCGGCTTCGTCGAGGCGTATCGGGCGGGAGGCGACCGCACGGAATACGCCGCGCGCGCGACCGCGCTCATGCGCGCCTTCACCGAGCCCGTCCTCGCGGGTGCGCTGTTCCCCCCGGGAGGCGGTCCCGGCGCGCTCGACGAGACCTATCGGGCCATGGCGGCGTCGATCGCGGCGCACGCGGACGAGCATTCGATGCGGAGCTACGCCGTCGCGGCACTCCTCCAGCGACGCTAGACGCGGATCGTCATCCCGCCGGCTTCAGCTTGTCGAAGTCGCTGGCGTCGTGCCGCTCGGGAAGCTGGCTCGACGGGTCGCCCCAGGCGCGATTGACCATGCGGCCGCGCTGCGCGGCGGGACGCGCGGCGATCTGGTCGGTCCAGCGGTGGACGTGCTTATACTCGTGCACGCTCAGGAACTCGCCGCCGTCGTAGAGCAGACCCTTCACGAGCGCTCCGTACCAGGGCCAGATCGCCATGTCGGCGATCGTGTACTCGGGACCCGCGATGTACTCGCTCTCCGCGAGCCGCCGGTCGAGCACGTCGAGCTGGCGCTTCGTCTCCATCGCGAAGCGGTCGATCGCGTACTCGATCTTCATCGGCGCGTACGCATAGAAGTGTCCGAAGCCGCCGCCGAGGTACGGCGCGGCACCCACCTGCCAGAAGAGCCACGACAGGCATTCGGCGCGCTTCGAGAGGTCGGTCGGCAGGAACTCGCCGAACTTCTCGGCGAGGTAGAGCAGGATCGCGCCGGACTCGAAGACGCGCGTCGGCTCGGGCGTCGAGCGATCGACCAGGGCCGGGATCTTCGAGTTCGGGTTCACCGCGACGAAGCCCGAGCCGAACTGCTCGCCGACGTTGATCGGGATGATCCACGCGTCGTACTCGGCGCCGGTGTGGCCCTTGGCGAGCAGCTCCTCGAACATCACGGTGACCTTCACGCCGTTCGGCGTCGCCAGCGAGTAGAGCTGAAAGGGGTGGCGGCCGACGGGCAGCTCCTTCTCGTGCGTCGCGCCCGCGATCGGGCGGTTGATGTTCGCGAAGCGACCGCCACTCTCCTTGTTCCAGGTCCAGACCTTGGGTGGCGTGTAGGCGGGTGCGTCGCTCATCGGCATGCTCCGTTCGTCGTCGGCTGCGATAGGGCCTTTTTGGCGTTGTGCGGTGGCGGTGACAAGCGCGACCCCCGCAGCACACGCGGAGCCGGCCGGCGCGCCGCTCCAGCAACGCCGAGCGACGCCACCTGCTCTTCTCCGTAGCCTGCCGCCTTCATCTTTCGCCGCCTTCCTGCCGAGTTCTTTCTGAACGCCGAGGGTGGCGACGAAAGCGAGGGCAACTCCATGCGAGCGTTTTCCTGGATCCGAATCGGCGCCATCGTGACTGCGTCGACCGTCGTGGCACTGGCCGCGCCGACGAGCGGGCGAGCCGACGTCACGGAGAAGCTCGAGCTCTCCGCCGCGGCCTTCCAGCAGACGAGCGGCGACGCGGACGCCCATCACGGGTACTTCCTGACCGGCGCCGGTCACTTTCTCGCACGCCTGGACCTGCCGGCGAACGCGACCGTGACGCGCTTGACCGGGTACGCGGACGACCAGGCGACCGGCGCCTTCCAGAACATGTCGCTGTCCCTCTACAAGGCGCGGCCGAGCGCCTTCACCCAGACCCTCATGGCGCAGGTCGCGTCGGTCGACGGGATCATCGGCGTCCAGTCCCCGACGACGACGAACATCTCCGCGGCGCTCGTCGGCGCCGGGAATGCCGTCTACCTGGAGCTGATCCTGCCCTCGACGGTCCAGCCGATCTACTTCACCGGCGCGAAGGTCGTCTACACCGTTCCGCCTCTCTTGACCCCGACGAGGTGAGGCGGCGCTGCCTCACGGGAAGCCGACGTAGATCGGGTTCGTCATCGCGATGAAGTCGCCGTACAGCACGGCGAAGCTCGGCGGCGCGAGCGGGACCTCGCCCCGCAGCTCGACGCGGTAGTACGCGCGCCGGCCCGCCGGAGTCGCGTCGCTGAACGTGAGCACCGCCTCGTCGACCTGCTCGACCAGGAAGGGCTCGCCGTCCTTCAGCACCTCGACCTCGTACGGAGCGCCCGGCCGGAAGCCGACGATCTCGACGCGGAACGCGATGGCCTGACCGCGGCCGTCGACGTCGTCGCCCACGATCGACTCGAACCGGCCATCGCCGTCGGCGTCGGCGGTGAAGTCGAGCCGCTCCGCGGCGGGGGCGTAGCTGATGCTCACGTGGCCGGCCTGCAGCGCGTCGAGGATCGCTCGCGCCGTGCGCTCGCGCGCGAAGACGTGCGTCGTCGGGTTGCCCACGTTCAGGATCGTCGACTCGACGCCCTCCTGGTGGTGCACGTCGCTGCCGCCACGCGCGGTGAGCCGGCGGCCTCCCTGGAGCAGGCCGTCCCACAGCTCGATCGTCTCGCGATTCGGCGTGGGCGCGACGTAGAGCGCGTTCCACACCTCGATGCTGTCGAACGGCAGGTCGAAGGAGTGCTCCCAGGGGTCGCCGTTCAGCGGGTGGTTGACGGAGAAGTGGAGGCCGAGCGCGTGCGCCTCCTCGATGGCCGGAGCGGCGTCGCCGTCGCGCAGGGCGTACATGAGCAGGTGATCCCACGGCTTGGTCCCGAAGAGGTTCGCGTGCGCGTGCGCGGTGGTCCACTCGACGCCGTACAGCAGGACCATCGAGTCGAAGCGGTAGTCGGGGTCGGACCAGGTCGCGATGTGGCCCTGCACGTGATTGTCGTGGTCGGTGAAGACGAAGTAGTCCATGCCGAGCGACTCGGCCTTGGCGATCACCTGCGCCGGCGGATCGTCGAGCGCGTCGGTGCTGTGGGACGAGTGCAGGTGCAGGTCGCCGCGGAGCCACTCGCCGGCCGGCGCGCCCGATGTCGGAGCGTCGCTGCACGCCGCGAGCGTCGCGAGCGCGAGCGCCGCGAGAACGGCCACGATGGAGTCGAATCGTCCGACGAGCGACATGCCGAGCCCGTACCGAGGTAGCCGGTCCGTCGCCTCCAGCTCAAGAGGGAACGGGTGAAGACTTCGCGTCCATCCGTCATCACCGAATCATCGCGGTCTGGGGGATCGTCCAGGGCACCGACGGCGACCGACGCCTCTCACGGCGTTCCGGGACGGTCGCCGCCCGGCCCGCGCACGCACCAGCTCCGGACGCGACACCGATCGCCGACGCTCAGCTCGCGATCCGGCACTTGCTGAACTCCGACGTCGAGGAGTTCTGGGTTGTAGGCGATCGCGCCGTCGAACATCGTGGTCGAGGTTGCGTCGTCACGATGAACGGAGGGAGCGGCGTCGCCGTCGCGAGCCACGGCAACCAGATCGGCAACTCCGGATTCGCCGGCCACAACGCACTCGCACCGCACATTGTGCAGCCGGTGCGCGATCTTCCGCGGAGCCGCGCGATGGCGCGGCTTCCGCCGCCGCCTCAGGTCGATCGCTGCCCGCGCGCCTCGATCGCGAGGCGTTGCAGCCGCTGCAGGAGAGGCCGGATGCGCGCAGGGGCGCTCTGATCGTCGAGCGTGACCGACACGTCGCGCTCGCCGTCCGCGATCCGGAGCCGGTACGTCATGAGGTCTCGGGCCTGCGACGGCGTTCCCGGCGCGATCGGCTCGTCCAGGATCGCGCTCGACCGAACGAGACCCACGAGCTCGTCGCGAAGCGCCTCCGGCAGCGCTTCCACGTCCACCCGATAGGTCAGCGGGCTCTTCGCGAACAATCCCCCGTACCCGCCCGACATCTCGAATTCGATCCGCATCTCGACCTCTCGACGCTACGCCCGCCGCCGGCGGTCGGCAACGCCGCGCTGCCCGACCGGGCCGTACGCGGCGTCGCCGGATCGCCAAAGGAGCTCAGAGCACTCCGACTTCGTGGAAGGCGAGGCGAACGGTCTGCGTCGTCCCCTGCGGGATGACGTTGGTATTGACGAGGATCCGCGCCGACTCGATGAGAACGTGCGCGGCGTCGGCGAAGTCGGCGGTCGGCCAGAGGTTCTGGAGGCCGTGGTACCAGACCTGCCCGGCCTTGTCGGTGCCGATGTCGCTCGCCACCAGGTAGAAGGCGCGGTTCGGGATGCCGCTGTTGATGTGGACGCCCTGGTTGTCCGCGGGCCCGGTGTAGTAGCCGCTCATGTGAGCGGGCTGCGGGTCCTTCCCCATGAGGGGATTGTCGTACGCGGTGCCCGGCGCCTTCATCGAGCGGAGCGCCTCGCCGAAGAGCGTGGGCCCCATGATCTCGTTGCCGATCAGCCAGTCCGCGGTTCCGGCATCCTGGCCTTCGTGGTACTGCGTGATCACGCTGCCGAAGACGTCCGAGAAGCTCTCGTTCAGGGCGCCCGACTGGCTGTAGTAGTCGAGGTTCGCCGTGAACTGCGTCACGCCGTGCGTGAGCTCGTGAGCGGCGACGTCGAGCGACTTCGCGAAGCTCGTGAAGATCGCTCCGTCGCCGTCGCCGAAGGCCATCTCGTCACCGTCCCAGAAGGCGTTCATGTAGTTCACGCCGACGTGGACGTTCAGCACGAGGTTCATGGCAAGGTTGTCGATCGAGTTCCGGTTGAGCTCGGTCTTGTAGTAGTCGCGCACGACGCCCGCGAAGTCGTAGACCTGGTTGACGTCGCTGTCGTCCGTCGCCGGGCCGCCCTCGGCCCGCACGAGCTTCACGCGCAGTGCCCAGTTCTGGAGGCAGTCGTAGACCTCGCGCGCGGCGGCCTTCGCCGGAGGCGGCGACACCGACGCCGTGAGCGCCTTGACGCTGACGACCTGCTGTGCGCGCTTCGTCCGGTGGACCTTGGACTGCTGGATGCTCGTCCGAAGGCTCGCGTGGAACTTCGGGTCCACCCGCCGAGCCAGGTGGCTCAAGACGTGTGGAGGAACGTAGCTGCAAACGCACCGATGAGGATGCATGACGGTTCTCCTTTCGTCGCTTTCGCTTTCTGCACGGCGCCGGCGCGGCGCTCGAGCAACGCAAGCGATGTGCCGCGCCTCCGCCCCGTCGAATCGCGCGAGTTGGCGTTCCTCCACGCGTAGGCCGTCCGGAACAGCGGACGTCGGTCCGCGCGGCCGGACACCGTCCGAAGGCGCGCCCGTCTTGACAAATCGACTTTTTGCAGAACGGACGCCCGGCAGGCCCGCGCTCCGTGGCGCGGCGCGGGGAGCTGCTCCTCCTCGCGTCGGAAGCGAAGGCCGGAGCGGAAGCGGAGGCTTCCTTCCGAACGGCAATCGAGATCGCGCGGCCTCGCGGAGCGATACAGCTCGAGCTTCGAGCGGCCACCAGCTTGGCCCGGCTGTGGCGCGGTCGCGGCAGAGCGACGGAGGCCCGGGGGATCCTGGCGCCGGTCCGCGCTCGGTTCACCGAGGGCTTCGACACCGCGGACATGCGCCGAGCCCGAACGCTGCTCGACGAGATTGGCCCGGCGTAGTCGCGGCGGGCGAAGCTGGTCGGGCGCGGAGGGGCAGCGCATCGCGGCTGCCCAGCAGCGACCGCGACTCAGGCCTCGCGCACCGAGACGCGGAGGCGTAACGGCGGCACGCCGGAGATGCCCGACACCGCATGCGGCTGGTACGGCGCCTCCAGCCGGGCGACCTCGTCGGACGTGAGCTGCACGTCCACGCTCGCGACCGCGTCTGACAGGTGGCTCTCCTTCGTCGCGCCGACGATCGGCGCCGTGATGCCGGGCTTCTGCAGCAGCCACGCCATCGCCACCTGCGCGCGCGGGATGCCGCGACCGCGCGCCACGTCGGCGACCGCTTCCGCGACCTCTCGGTCCTGCTCGGCGGTCGCGGCGTAGATGAGCTTGCCGAACTCGTCGGTCTCCGAGCGCTGCGTCTTCTCGTCCCAGTCGCGCGTCAGCTTGCCGCGCGCGAGCGGCGACCACGGGATCACCGCGACGCCCTGGTCGATGCAGAGCGGAAGCATCTCCCGCTCCTCCTCGCGGTAGATCAGGTTCAACTGCGGCTGCATCGAGACGAAGCGGCTCCAGCCGTGGCGGTCCTGCAGGCCGAGAGCCTTCATGAACTGCCATGCGTGCATCGACGAGGCGCCGAGGTAGCGCACCCTGCCCGACTTCACGATGTCGTGCAGCGCCTCGAGCGTCTCCTCGATCGGCGTCGCCGGGTCCCAGCGATGGATCTGGTAGAGGTCGACGTAGTCGGTGCCGAGACGGCGCAGGCTGTCGTCGATCGCCTGGAAGAGCGCCTTCCGCGACAGGCCGCCCGTGTTCGGCGCCGCGCGCCACGGGACGAACCCCTTGGTCGCGATCACGATCTCGTCCCGGCGCGCCATGTCCCGCAGCGCGCGGCCGGTGATCTCCTCCGACGTACCCGCCGAGTAGCCGTTCGCGGTGTCGAAGAAGTTGATCCCCGCTTCCAGCGCCTGCCGGAAGAACGGACGGCTCCTCTCCTCGTCGAGCGTCCACGCGTGCGGGCCGCGCGCGGCGTCGCCGAAGCTCATGCACCCGAGGCAGATGCGGGAGACCTGGAGTCCGGTGCGGCCGAGATTGACGTACTGCATCTACGACTCCTCGTATCGCGAAGCGGCTGACTTCAGCCGCGCGGCTTGCTCGCCATGAACCGCTCGAATGCATCCTTCCAGTCGGGATGCCATCGCGACAAGGCCGGACGGTTCTCCACCAGGTCGCCGGCGGCCCAGAGGATGCGCTTCTCGTCCTGCTCGCGGGTCGTCTCGCCGTCCTGACAGAGGACGTAGAACTCGTTCGCGGCGACGCCCTCCAGGAGCCGGTCGACGACCTGGTCCGGCATCCACGCTCCCGGCGGACGGGCCGGCACCCGGCGGGCGATCATCCCCGTGTAGGTGAAGCCGGGAATGAGGAGGTGCGCGCTCACCCGGCAGCCGGGCCGATTGCGGAGCGTGTGCGCGAGCCCCTCGGTCAAGGACTTCACCGCCGACTTGCTCACGTTGTACGCCGTGTTGCCGGGCGGCTGCGTGATGCCCTGCTTCGAGCCGGTGTTGATCACGAGGCCGGGCTCGCCGCTCTCGGCCATCGCGGGAACGAACGCCTGCACGCCGTGCAGCACCCCGAAGAAGTTCACACCGAGGACGCGCGTCCACGCGTCCGGGTTGGAGAGCGCGTCGCCGCCGTCGCCGATGCCGGCATTGTTCATCAGCACCGAGACGGAGCCGAAGCGGTCCGTCACCTTCGCCGCGAACGCCTCGACGGCTGCGCGATCACTCACGTCGACGGCGAAGGGCTCGAGGCGGCCGCCCGTGTCCCCGGAGATCGCCTCGTCGAGGCGCGCCTCGTCGCGATCGGCGGCGCAGACGCGCATTCCCAGCTCGGCGAAGCGTCGCGCGGCGGCGAGCCCGATGCCGCTCGCGGCGCCGGTCACGACGGCGAGCTTGCCCGGCGACAGCGCGGGGTGAAGACCCTTCATCGAATCCTCCGATTCTCGCGAACCGATCCTTCGGCTCGGCACCGGTGCGTACGCGCGACGCTTCGAGCGAATGCTGGCGCGGATCTCGGTCCTCGAGCCAGAGGCGCGCGACGTCGAGCTCGGCGCCACGATACCAGCGATGCTGCGCCGTTCGGAAGATCGCACGCGGCACGCCGACGACCGCCGCGCTGCCGCCGTGGATTCGGACCGGCCGCGTTGCAGGCGGGCAACGTCCGTTGCGCTCGCGCTGCGCGCGTCGCGTGCCGTGCAGGCGGAGCGAAATGCCGGCCTGATTGCGCCTGCGGCACGATCTCTGCTGCAACGACCACGCGAAGGAGGCAGCAATGGCAGGCAGACTGGCTGGCAAAGTGGCGCTCGTCACGGGGGCGTCGCGGGGGATCGGGCGCGCGATCGCCGAGCGGCTTGCAGCGGACGGCGCCGCGGTCGTCGTCAACTATGCGCGGAGCCGTGACCAGGCCGACGGTGTCGTGGCGACGATCGAGCGTGACGGCGGACGAGCGTTGGCCCTGCAGGCGGACGTCGCCGACGTACCGCAGGTCCGCGCTCTCTTCCGCGAAACGCTGGCGCGCTTCGGCCGTCTCGACATCGTGGTCAACAACGCCGCGACGTCCCTCCACCGCTCGATCATCGACACCGGCGAGGACGACTTCGATCGCGTGTTCGCGCTGAACGCCCGCGGCCCGTTCTTCGCGATGCAGGAGGCGGCGCGCGTCCTGCCCGAAGGCGGCCGGATCGTGAACGTCTCGAGCGGCGCGACCACCGTCGGTTTTCCGATGCAGAGCGTCTACTGCGGCAGCAAAGCCGCGCTCGAGCAGCTGAGCCTCGTGTGTGCGAACGAGCTCGGACCGCGCGGGATCACCGTCAACAGCGTGCTCGTCGGACCGACGGAGACCGAAATGCTGAACGCACTCCCGAACGCGGCCGAGTTCAAGCAGATGCTCGTGCAACGGACGCCGATGGGTCGCATCGGCCTGCCAGCCGACATCGCAGACGTCGTCGCGTTCCTGGTGAGCGAGGACGCTCGCTGGGTGACGGGGCAGAGCATTCGCGTCGACGGCGGCGCACGCTGACCGCGAGCCCTTACGCCATCGGACGGCGCTTCTGAGCTTCGTCCCGTCGGGCGAAGAGGGGGCTCGTCAGTGCGGAGCGAGTCCAAGCGTGCTCTCGACGGCGGTCGCGGTGATACGCTCGCGCCGTGAGCAAGGCGTTCACGACCGAGAGCGACTGGGACGAGCCCATCGTGCCGCGGCGCGCGCCGCTGCCCGACGGCGTCGCGAACCTCGTCACGCCGCGCGGTCTTCGCCGGCTGCGTGCCGAGCTCGCGGACCTCGAGCGCAGGCGCCGTCGCCTGGAGGGCGAGTCGGAAGCCGGCCGGCGTGACGAGACGGACTACCGCCGCCGCGTCGCGGTCTTCGCCGCGCGCACGCGCGATCTCGCGGCCCGCATTGCGAGCGCCGAGGTCGTCGACGCGCGCCTCCAGCCGCGCGACGAGGTCCGCTTCGGGGCGCGCGTCGTCCTGCGGGCCCTCGACGGCCCCGACGAGGGCGACGAGCGCACCATCGAGATCGTCGGCGTCGACGAGGCGGATCCGGCACGCGGGCTCGTCGCCTTCACTTCTCCGATCGCGCGCGCGGTGATCGGCTGCGCCGTCGGCGACACGGCGACGCTGGACACGCCGCGCGGCGAGGAGCTCCTCGAGGTGGTGGCGATCGAATACCCGGAGGGCTGAGCGAACGATCAGCGCGCTAGTCGAGCCAGAGGCGCGCCAGGTCGAGCTCGATCGCGTCGAACGGCTCGGCGTGGACGCGATCGGCGGCGCCGTGGACCGTCGCGATGATGTAGAGTCCGTCGTCGGAGCGACGTAGCACCTCGAGCGTGCGCGCCACCGGATCGATCAACCAGACGGTTCGAACGCCTGCCCGCGCGTAGATCCGCAGCTTGCTTCCGCGGTCGACACGCGCGGTCGACGGCGAGAGCGTCTCGCAGAGCCAGTCCGGCGCAGTGTCGAACCACGGGACGTCTCCGCGCGGTGCGCGCTCGCGTCGCCAGCCGCCGAGGTCGGGCACGACGACGTCATCGCCGAAGTGGAGCTCCGGCTCGTCCAGGATCCACCAGCCACCCGGACGCGATGGATCGCCGGCGGCGCGATCGAACGCGCTTCCGATCTCCACGCCGAGCACGGAGGTGGCCCGCGCGTGCGGGTGACCGGGCCGAGGCGACAGGATGAGCTCGCCGTCGACGATCTCGGCGACCTTGCTCTCGGGCGCCGCGAGGACGTCGGCGTACGTCGCCTTGCGCTTCGGCTCGGCCACGGGGGTGACGATACCAGCCACCTCGTCGCGATAGGAAGGCTTCGCGTGGGCGGCCAGTGGACGGCGGACAAATTCGCGACGCGCGGCTCGTCGTCCGCGCGGCGCGAGTCGTCGATCGGTCTCCGATCACTCGATCTCGACGTGCGTGCGCGCCAGCGACACGCCGTACGGATGCCACGTCGAGTAGTCCCAGAAGACGTCGGCGCCGGACGCGCGACCGTCGGCGGCGCGGCCAGGTCGCGTGAGCGCGTCGATCAGGTTCGCGCCGTAGAGCGTGCCGCCGCCGCGCCGGTCGACCGCCTCGATGCAGGCCGGTCGGATGAGCGGATCCGGCGGCGGGAGGCATCCGGCCGGCGCTCGCTTCCCGCACACGAAGTCGGGCGTCGCTTGCT
Source organism: Binatia bacterium (assembly GCA_035651755.1). Classification (GTDB taxonomy): domain Bacteria; phylum Desulfobacterota; class Binatia; order UBA12015; family UBA12015; genus DASRFA01. Next base: position 18,536 of record DASRFA010000056.1, read on the forward strand.
CCTCGGTCAGCACCGGCACCGGATCGCTCCACGGGCCCCACGCCTCGGGCGCGACGCGCGCCACCATCGCGCCCCGGACGGGTTGGCCGCGTCCCGAGCGGCCTTCCGGGTCGCCGAAGTCCACCGTCCCGCCGCCGTAGATCGTGAGCCAGCGCCCGATCGGCGCGACCCAGCTCACCGCGGCCTGGTTCACCGGCTCCATCTCGCCGGTGTAGAGCGGCACCGCGTCCCGCTGGCTCGACGCGAAGAGCGGGTCGCCGCTCGTGGAAACGCCGGTGAAGTACTGCGGCGCGAACGCGATACGCTCGCCGTCGCGCGCGAACGGCAGGGGGTGCACGAGGAGGTACGGCGGCTCCTCGCCGGCGCCGCTCAGGTCGTCGAACCCGGGGCGGCCCCAGAGAAGCAGCGCGCCGAAGCCGGGCGCGTAGTCGCGACGTCGGGGATCGCGCGCGTCGAAGGCGCGCACGGTGCGGACCGTCGCGTTCAGGTACTTGTTCGTCAAGAACATCGCGCGCGAGACGTACGCCGCCGGGCCGACGCGCTCGGCGACGTGGAGGTAGAACGCCTGCGCGCCGTCGCCACGGCGCGTGCTCGTCGGGTCGACGCACAGCGACTCGCCGGCCGCGGTCCCGCACACGAGGCCCGCGGCCTGCGGCGAGAGCTCGCTCGGGCACGCGGCGCCGCTCGCGGACTCCGCCGCAGAGCACGTCTGCCCTCCGCCGACGATGAAGATCGCCCACTCGCTCTGCCCGTCGAAGAAGCCGGCGACCGGCGTGTTGAGCGGGCCGAGCGGCACCGCGACGCCGTCCCAGCGCGTGAGCACGATGGGCGCGAACGACGTCCCGGCGGCGTCGACCTCGAAATCGATCGCCGGACACTCCGCATCTGGAATCGGCTGGCGCGCAGTGAAGCCGGGCCAGCCCTCCGCCGGAAGTGCGAGGGTGCCGAGCGAGTCGTCGTTCACCTGGATCGGGCAGATGTCGATGCGCTGCCAGCTGTCGCCGAAGAGGATCGGGACGCGGCCGTTCGCCTCGTAAGTGAAGCCGAGGTCCGTCCCGAACACCTTTGCCGGCGGCGCGGGCGGGAACGCGGCGGCGGCCGGGTCGCGCGCCGGGACGAGCGCGCAGAGGCGCGTGGTCTCGGCCCGGAGCTGCGACGGCGCGCTCCGGGTCGGGGCGTCGCTGCAGGCGACGGCATTGGCGGCGAGAAGCGCGCCGAGGAGCCGCGCGCACGTCGCGACGGGACTTTGCCGACGACCCGAGACGACCACGACGCCTCTTACGGCGAAGCGACCGCCGGCATCCAGGCGACCCCGCGCCAGCGGTCGCTTTTGATGGTCGACGCGCACACGCGGATCGGCGACGCACCGCAAAGCCGAACACGGGCGGCGCATCGCGGCGTTTGCGGCAGGCCCCGCTCTTCGGCCGCGCGCACGCAAAACGCGAGACGATCCGGGGCCCCGGAATCCCGCGCGTGGTGGTACGGCCGTTGCAGTCGCCGATCGTCCGAAAGGGGACTGCGATGTCGACGATGCGGCTCTTCCTCGCGCGCTCCGCGCGCTGTCTCGTGCTGGCGGCCGGACTCCTCGCGTGTGCGAGCCCGGCGGCCGCGAGCGGGTCGTGGCGCTGCGGCAACCGGCTCGTCGGCACGGGAACGTTCGCCTTCGACGTCCTCCGCACCTGCGGCGCGCCCGACGACCGCATCGCATCGGTCGACTTCGTGAGCGTGCGGCTACGCCACGGCGTCGACGTCGTGCGCGCGGTCCCGGTCGAGGTGTGGACCTACAACCTCGGACCGCGCTCGTTCGTCCGCGTGCTCACCTTCCGCGATCGCCGGCTCGTGTACGTCGCCGAGGGCGGCTACGGGTGGTGAAGGGCGCTCCGGCCGAGCGGAGCGAGCGAAGCCGGGATGACGATCTCTCGCAAGGCTCTGTGCGCCCCGTACGGGCTCATCGGCGCGGTCGCGCTGCTCGGGACGTGGGGCAACGTCCTCGGCGCCGTCGCGCAGGATGGATTCTGGGCCGGGACGGTTCACTCGGCCCGCGCCGCGAGGGCGCGAGCCGAGCGCGACCGTCGCCCGGCCGCAGCGGTCTACGGCACGAGGACGCCCGAGCCGTAGCGTAGCCCCGCGTTCAGGATACCCACCTCTTCTCCGGCGACGAGCTCCGTGCCGATCGCCGTGCCCTCGCCGAGGATCGACGTCAGCACGGCGTCGAGCGTCGCGGCGGCGGGTGCCGATTCCGCCGCCGCCGCCGGCGCCGCCGCTCCGCCGCTCAGGAGCCCTGCCGCGATGATGCCTCCGCCGACCACGATCGGAACGATCGCGCTCGCGGGCCGAATGCCGGGGCCCGGATGGAGGCCCGTGGTCGTCACGCTGCCCGGGCTGACGTCGATGGGGGGATGGACCTGCGGCGGGGACGCGAGCGCGTCCTCGATCGCGCGTTGGCGGTCCTCCTCTCTCCTTTCCGGGCTCGGGACGTACTCGTCACCTCGCCGGTTCGGGTCGTTGTCGGGCTGGTGGTCCGGGTCGACGGGCTTGACGGGATTGACGCCGGGCTTCTTGCCCGGCTTCGTCCCAGGGGTCTTCGGCGCGGGGTCCGTCTTGATCGTGCCGACGATCGCGAGCGGACCGAGCCCGGACGGATCCGCGAGGTTGACCGGATCGCCCGCGGCGTACGCGTAGAGGTTCCCCTGGCCGCCGGCGAAGAGCGCCGGATCGCGCACCGTGAAGCGGCCGGTGCGCGGATCGTAGTCGCGCGCGCCGAAGCGGACCAGGCGCGTGTCGCGATCGTAGACGCCGCCTCCGAACGCGAACGGCTGGAAGCCGGGGTTCGAGTCGTACGTCACGTTGCCGAACTCGTCGTAGTCGAGGCGCTGTGCGATCGTTCCGGTCGCGACGTCGATCACGAGGCGCGGGCTCGCCGTGCGATCGGAGACGATGCGCCACATCGCACCGCCCCGCACGAGGTAGTCGGGCACGCGGCCGCTCGTCCCGTACACGAAGCGCGAGACCACGTCGCCGGCGCCGTCGAGCTCCGCGACGGGCTTGTCGCCGTCGTAGACGAAGGCCTCGATCAGGACGCCGTCGACGGCCTTGCCGATCCGGCGTTGGCTGCCGTCGATCCGGTACTCGATCACGCTTCCGTTCGGCAGCAGAACGCCGCGCAGGTTGCCGAGCTCGTCGTAGTCGTACGTCGTCGCGCCGGATGCATCGGTCTTCGTCCGGAGCTCGTCGTCCGGGCCGTACGCGTAGGTCGCACCGCCGTACGCGAGCATGCGATCGCGCGCGTCGTACGTGCCCGTCGCGGCACCCGGGCCGGCCGTGCGGTTGCCGTTCTCGTCGTAGCCGTACTCGCGCGCGATCGATCCGTTCACCCACGTGCGCAGCAGCCGGCCGGCCGCGTCGTACTCGTGGAAGAAGCTGGTCGTCACGCCCTCGACGGTCTCGTTCCAGTCGACGACGCGCCCGAGCCGGTCGCGCGCGTTGATCTGCGCCTCGTAGATCGCGTTGCCGGAGACCCGGGCGACGTCGCTCTGCGGCGCGCCGAACGCGTCGTACGCGCGCTCGGTCGTCACCTGCCCGAGCGTCGTGCCGGTGATCCGGCCGCTCCCCGAATCGCGGCCGATCGCGAGCGCGCCGCCGATCTTCTTCGGCAGGTCGTCCGCGTCGTACTCGATCGCGACGTCCACCCCGTCGACGCCCTCCGCGATCGGCCGGAACGCCTCGTCGTACGTCCGCGTGACGGTCGCAGACACCGTTCCGGTCCAGACGTCGCTCGTCGCGAGGAACCCGTCGTACGCGTACGCGACGTGCTCTCCGCCCGGCGCTCCGACGCCCGTCAAGCTGCCGGCCGTCGCGCTTCGCTCGAGCGTGTACGTGCCGGCGGCGATCGCGGTGGTCGCGAGCCGGCCGCCGGCGTCGTAGCCGTACTCGACCGCGCCGGCCGCGCGATCGACGCGCGTGAGCCGGCGGTCGGGGTCGATCACGGCGACGGCCGGAGCGGCGCCGGCGCCGACGTCGGGCGCCACGTAGGTCGTCTCGAGACCGCGCGCGTCGGGCCCCATCCCGTGCTCGGGTCGGCCCGGCGGCGTCACACCGAGCAGCGCGCCGTCCGCGTCGTAGCGGTAGCCGAAGATCTGCCCGTCGGGCAGCAGCTTGGAGACGACGCGGCCGGCGAGGTCGCGCGAGAACCCGATCGACTGGAGCTCGGCGTTCGTGACCAGCGACGGAAGCCCGTCGGCGCCGTAATCGATCGTCGTCACGCGGTCGTCCGGCGGCACGCCCTGCGACGTCTGCACGAGCCGCCCCTGCGGGTCGTACGAGAACGACGTCGCGGCCACGCCCGGCGACTCGGCGAGGAGCGGGTTCCCCGCGCCGTCGATGGTGAGCCGGCTCTGCCGGCCCGCGGCGCTGCTGACCGTCCACCGCGACGGTCCCGCGTCCCACGACGCGGTCGTCACCTGGCCCGGGTCGCCCGGATCGCAGCCGTTCTCCGCCGCGTCCTCCGGCGTGCAGCCGAAGTCGCCCTCGCGTGAGTTCACCGCGACCGTCTCGGTGAGCGTCGTGAGCGAGAGCGGATCGCCGGGCGTCGCGACCGTGGCGGCGCGGCTTCCCACCTCCGTGCGCCGCGTGCCCGACGGAAGTTCGGTGTCGCGACGCGCGACGATCGGGGAGAGCAGACCGAACCGCGGATCCGGCCCGAGCTCGACAGTCACGACCGTTCCGTCCGGACGCGTCGCGGTGCGCGTGCCGTCGCTCGCCTCGAGCACGACCGAGGTCGTGCCCGAGGTGCTGGTGATCGTGCGTCGCCTGCCGCCGTCGGGCAGGAACTCGGTCAGCAGGTGCGCGACGCGCCCGAGCGGCGACGTGATCGCGGTCGCGATCGACGTCGACGTCACGGTGCGGGCGATCTGCGTCTTCGCGTTCGTCGGATCGAACGCGCGCTCGAGGCGCCCGCCGCCGTCGTACTCGAAGCGGTAGAGGTTGCCGGTCGCGCCCTGGATCGACTGCAGCAGGCCCCCGGCGTCGGCCGCGAGGAGGACCGCCTCTCCCGCCGGGTCCGTGATCGAGGCGAGGTTGCCCTCGCCGTCGACCGAAAGCTCGGTGCGGTGCCCGAACGGCGCGACGATCGCGGTCGGCGCTCCGCCGCCGTCGCGCTCGATCTGCGTCTGGTTGCCGTAGAAGTCGGTCACGCCGGAGAGGCGGCCGGCGGAGTCGTAGGCGAACTGGAGGAGCGGCGCTCCCGTGAGCGCATTCCGCGTCTCGAGGTGCCTCCCCTCGGAATCGAAATGGTAGACCTCGCGTCCGTCCTCGGACGGGACGACGACGTCGCCGAGGCCGAAGCCCGGCAGCGGCGACGCGGCCCGCCGCACCACCATCCCGATCACGTCCGCGTAGAAGACCGCGCCGTCGTGCCCGACGGCGATGCCGGCCGGGCGGTCGTACGGAACGCCACCGATGGCGGCGCCCTCGTCGAACTGGAGCACGCCCGAGTTGCGGCCGACCACCGTGGACAGGATTCCGCCCGGCGAGACCTTTCGAAGCGCGCGGATCCCCTGGACGCTCTGGTACTCGTCCTGCTCGCGCGTCGTGAAGTAGACGTCGCCGCTCGGCGCGACGGCGATCCCGTGCGGAACGCCGATGTTGCCCTGCGTCGCCGGCGCGCCGTCCCCGGCGGGCCCGTTGGGCTGGCCGATGCCGGCGAAGGTCGTCAAGCGGCCGTCGCAGCTCACGCGGAATATCTTGTCGTCGCAGCCGTCGCCGGCGAGCACGCTGCAGCCATCCTTCTCGACCGCAACGCCGCCCGGCGAGCACAGGTACACGTCCTCGGCGCGCATGCCCTCGGTCGCGAAGAACGACGCGGTATCGCCGCCGACCACGCGCGAGATGGTGCCGTCCGGCAGCACGCGGTGGACCCAGTGCTCGCTCTGGATCCAGAGCGAGCCGTCCGGCCCGAGCGCGAGGTCGTAGATCGGCCCCAGGTCGACGGACAGCGCGGGCACGCCGGTCAGGCCGCACTGGTGCTGGTTCAGGTCCCCGTTGCCGCAGTCGCTCGACATCTGTCCGCGGCCGGCGACCGTGTGCAGGATCCCGTCGGGCCCCACCTTGACGACGCGCGCGCCGTCGACCTCCTGCGTTCCGGAGCCGTACGATTCGAGATACGTGAGGCCGCAGAGCCCGGAGCAGTACTCGTCGACGTACGCGATCTTCGATTGGAAGAGCCCGCCGCGGAGGCCGATGTAGAGCGTCCCGTCGCTCGCCACGGCGACCGCGACCGGCGCGCCGCCGAGGCGCGCCTGCGTCGCGGGCAGCCCTTCGCCGAGGCCGTCGGGCGGGTTGCCGCCGCCCGCAACGGTCGTGATGGTCCCGTCGGGCGCGACCTTCCGGACGCGCGCGTAGGTGAACTCCGCGATGTAGAGGCTGCCATCCGGGCCGACCGCGACGTCCATCGGCGCGCCGATGCCGACCTGATCGGCCGGGACGCCGTCGCCCGCCATGGGCGGCGGCGTCGCGTACGCGGACGAATCGATCTCCAGGCCGGCGGCGCGCGTCGCCGACAGAAGGTTCAGGCCCTGCGCGCTCCGGACCTCGCCGGTGCCGAGGTAGAGCGAGCGACCGGTCGGGTCGTAGGTGTGGTGGGCCGACAGCGACCAGCCGCCGAGCGCGTCCGACAGCGTGCGCGCGTCCATGACGCGAAGGTACGGGAAGCCGCCCTGGCCGCTCCGCGCCTCCTGCGACAGCTCGAGCGGACGGCGCGCGAAGCCGTTCACGAGCGGGTACGCGTACTGCTGCGCGAACGTCGCCTGCAGAGACTGCGGCGCGCCGAACGTCGCGGTGTAGCGGTACACGACCTTGACGGAGACGGGCTGCCAGCCCTGGACCGTTCGGCCGTAGCCGTCGCGGCCGTCCCACGTGAAGTCGTAAGCCTGGTTCGGTGCAGGCGGAAAGGCGAGCACGTGGCGCTGCCCCGCGATCCCGACCTCGAGGCGGATCTCCTCGAGGCTCGCCGGCACGGATGCACCGGACAGCGGGATGTGGACCGTGCTCTCCGCCGTCCGCCCGCGGACGCGGTCCGAGCGATACTCGAGCGCGAGCGGCGATCCCGCGATCGGAATCGACTCGCGCATCGCCTGGCTCTCGGGCTCGAGCGTCCCGAACCCCGCCAGCGGCGTGGCGTCGGTCGAGACCATGCCGGTCGCGAACTCGACGTTCGGCGGTCGCGCGTCTGCGGGGCTCACCCAAGGGAAGTTCCAGTCGCGCGGGGAGAAGTGCGCGAGCGGGACACGCCAGAGCGACTGGCCGACCGCGTAGAGGCTCGCGAGGACCGCGAGCTCCTGGTCGGTCACGCCGAGCGAGGACACGTCGTCGGCGACGTCGTCGCCGGTGACGTCGAGCTCGGCCTTCCCGCTCGCGATGCCGACGACCTTCACGATGCGGCCGTCGGCGTCGGTCTCCCAGCCCGCGAGGTCGCGATTGTAGGTGCCCGACGGCACCTGCAGTCCGACCGGCAGGCCGAGGAAGTTCTCGACGTAGCCGATGACCGACGACGAGAACGTCACGCGCCGCGCGTTGACGGCGATCGCCTCGTCGGCGCTCAGCTCGACGGCGTAGGTGTAGGCGCTCATGCACGGGAGCGCCGCCGGCATCGCGTTCTCGCCGCGCGGGCCGACCGTGTATTCGGTCGCCCGCACGTGGAGCGTCGCGGCCGGCTGCGTGGTCCCGTCGGGCAGCTCGAGCTCGGCGGTCACGCCCGGCGGGAAGAGCACCGTCGCACGACGGGTGCCGTCGGAGTCCGTCTGCGCGCTGCCGCGCGCGACCTGGAACCCGGTCGCCGCGGCGGTGTCGATCGCGGTCACGTCGGGATCGAGCGCGACCATCGCGACGTCGGGCACGAAGCGGTAATCCTGCCACGGCACGTCGAGCGTCCGCTGCACGGGCAGGAAGCCCGCCTTCGCGAAGTCGATCGTGAGGAAGCCGCCGCCGTTCACCACCAGGTCGAACGCGCCGTCGAGCCGCGTCAGCGTCTGGCCGAGCTGCGGTTGGTCCTTGACGGACACCTGGACGCCGGAGACCGGGTTGCCGTCGCGGTCGGTCACGAGGCCGCGCAGCACGGCGACGCGCTTCGGCTCGATCGTCCCGGGCGCGACACCGGTCTGGATCGGGCTCGCGCCCGAGACGAGGAACGAGGTCGCCGCGAAGAGGTTCGTCGTGACGGTCTGGTCGATCGGCGGCGCGACGGCGGCCGGGTCTGGTGGAAGTCCGCCGCCCGACGTCGGCGAGGCCGACGGCGTGACCGAGGGCGTCGGCGTCGCGGTCGGCGTCGCCGTGGCGGTCGCGCTGGCGGTCGGCGCGGGCGAGGGAGACGGGGTCGGCGTCGCGGTCGGACCGATCGCGGTCGACGTCGGGGCTGGCGTCGGGCTCGGGCTCGGGCCGGTCGGCGTGGGCACCGGTGCGCCCGCGTCGTTGCCGTCGACCACGTCGATCACGAGCGGCGCCACGTCGTTCCTGGGATCGGCGTCCGGGCCGGGATCCGGGCCGGATGCCGACACGAATGCGGTACAGCGCGTCGGTGAGACGCCGCGCGCCGCGAAGAAGGCGCTCGCATTCACCGTCAACGCGACCGTCGCCTTCGCGAGCTTGCCGCCGGCGACGAGCGCCGTGTCGGGCTCACCGGGAATGCTCTTCGCGAACGCGACCGGACCGAAGACGCCCACCGGACAATCGCCGGGCGACACGGCGAGCGCGATCTCGTGCCCCGGCTCCGCCGGGTGCGGCATCACGTCGCCATTCCCGACCTGAAGGGAGACCTTCTTCTTCGCGCTCGCCTTCCCGGATCGGATCGCGAGCTTGACGGGCGCCGGCGCCTTCACGAACGACTCGCCGTCGGTTTCCCGACCGGAGTCGTTTTCGTCGCGTACGTCGAGCACGATCGCCGCCGCGTCGTTCGACGGATCGACCTCGAACGTCTCCGCCGGCACGAGCGGCTCGATCGCCACGAGCAGCGTGCAGCGGGTCGGCGCGACGCCGCCGACGGTCGCGAAGGCGTCGCTCCGGATGGCGATCGGAAGCGATGCGGTGGCCATCTTGCCGGGCGCGAGCTGGATCGAACCCTGCGCGCCGGGAGTACGCGCGTCGAAATCGGGCAGGCCGGCGATGGTGCCGGCCGGGCAATCGCCGAGGTCGGCGCGAAGATGGACGCCGTAGCTCGCGGTGCCGGCCGGGTCGTTGCTCTTGACCTTGACCGCGAGCTTCTTGGCGACCGACGGGACACCCGCCGGGATCGCGATCACGCGCGGCCTCGACGCGAGCACCATCGCGTCGTGCGAGACGGGATCGGCCGCGGCCGCGATGTCGATCCGGGCGGCGAGGCGCATCGCCGACCACTCGGCGCCGGCTCCGCTGGGCGCGACACCGGACGGAGGGGAGACCACGAAATCGGCTGGCGGAATCAGGACGCCACACAGAACACCGACCAGGACGACGGATGCGGTGTGTCGCCGGCCTCGCGGGTGGCGCAGCCGCCAAAGCGTGGGCATCGGTACCTCCAGCGTCGCGATTCGAGCCCGCACGAAGCCACGCGGATCGCGGAGGTATCCGAGCGTAGCCCCGAGTGGTCGCTGACGCGGGTACCACGCGGGCTCGCGCGCGCGATATACGTCGATTGGCGTAGGCGCGCGCTCGCGACGCGGGTGCTACACGTGCGGCAGGATCTCGCGCCCGAAGCGCTCGAGGATCTCCAGGCTCGCCGCGCCCGACAGCACCACCTCCGAGAGCTCCCACTCGCGAGCTCTCCGGCGTAGCTCGGCGATGCAGTCGTCGGGCGTGCCGATCAGGAACAGCGGCGAAGCGAGGATCGAGGCCGTCGACACGCCGAAGGCCTTTGCGAGGCTTTCCACCGCCGACTCGGCCGCGGCGCGCGTCGGCGTCAGGTGGATGTTGTAAAGCAAGCCGCCGAAGCGAATCGCGCGCGGATCGCGCCCCGCGCGCTCGGCCTCGGCGCGCACGAACCCGACCTTGTTCCGGAACGCGGCGTCGTTCAGCTCGATCGCCTTCGCGACCGCGATGTAGCCGGCGCGACCCGTGTCGCTCACGATGTTCACCACGTCGGCGTGGCGCGCGGCGATCCGGAGGAGCCCCCTGCCGCCGCCGCCGAGAAGCACCGGCGGCCGCTCCTGCACCGGCCTCGGCAGCAGGCTCGCATCCCGGAAGCGGTAGAACTCGCCCTCGAAGCTGAATGGCTCGGGCCGCCACAGGCCGCGGATGCAGGCGAGCGCCTCGTCGAGCATGCGAAGGCGCGGCGCGATCTCCGGGAAGTCGATCCCGGTCATGCGGAACTCGGTCTCGGTCCAGCCCGAGCCGAGGCCGACGACCACGCGACCGTTGGACAGCTCGTCGAGGGTCGCGAGGCTCCGCGCCGTCAGCGCGGGATGCCGGAAGAGGTTGCAGAGGACGAGGTGACCGATCCGGACGCGCGCCGTCGCCGACGCGCTGATCGCGGCCTGCACCATCGGGTCGTGCGACGGGACTCCGGCGGACTGCCGCTCCGGCCCTTCCGACACGAGGTGATCGGGGAAGTAGATCGCGGCGTAGCCGAGCTCTTCGGCGGCCTGCGAGAGGTCGCGCAGCCGATCGAGCGGGACGCGTCCGAACGAGACGCTGCATTCCATGCGCGGCGTCGTATCAATTCAACGAGGGAAACGCTTCCCTCGCCCCGTTCGGCAAAGCCGAACGGGGCCCCACTCCCTGCGGGCTCGCTTCGCTCGCATCTTCGATCTCATGCTCCTAGGCGAGACGATAGATGCGCTGGAACGTGCGGAGGGCGCGCGCCGGGCCTTCGACCTGCGCCGCGCCGCGAGCGATCGCGTCCGCGAGCGAGGCGTCGCCGCGGCGCGCGTCGACGAGAGCGCGCGCGGTCGTCGTGAGGGTGAGGGACGGGGCGCGGTCGGCGGCCGCGCGGGTGCCGCGCGCGGTCGCGAGAGTGAACGGCTTGCCGTCGACGACCAGGCGATAGACCTCGTCCACGCCCGCCGCCGCGTCCGGATCGAAGAACGGCGTCACGGCGCCGTACACCGCCATCTCCGGACGCACGCGCGTCGTGCGCGTCGGCGCGGCGAGGAGCGCCATCCCGAAGCGCGCCATCGCCTGCAGGATCGGGACGCTGGCGCGGCCGTCGGGCGTCACGGTGTACACGGTCCGAGCCGCAGGCGGCGGCAGCTCGCGCGTCGCGACGAGGCCGGCCGCGGTGAGCGCCTGCAGGCGCTCGGTGAGGAGCGTCGGCGAGATGCCGACCAGCTCCGCGCGCAGGTCCGAGAACCGGCGGTCGCCGAACATGAGCTCGCGCAGCACGAGGAGGCTCCAGCGGTCGCCGAGCAGGTCGAGCGTGCGCGCGACCGGACAGTACTGCGCGTGCGTCGCCTTCCGCCCGCGCCGCGGCTCCGGTCGCGTCGGCGTCGACGCACGGCGCCGACGGCCGGTCGCGGCTCGCACGCTGGCTCGCGCCTCGCTCATGCGGCTCCCGCCAACGCGCCCGCTTCCGCGATCGCGCGCACCCGGCGCGACGCCGCCTCGGCCGCATCGGCCTCCGCGCCGACGACCGCCTCGAGCCGCACCGCGACGTTCTTGTGGTACGGCGTCGCCGCGATCGGGTCGCAGTCGTCGTGCGCGGTGATGAGATTCAGGCGCGGGCCGTCGACGATCCTTCCGCCGTTCCCGTCGGGATACGACTGGCCGTAGCCGTGCGGCAGCGCGACCAGCCCGCGCCGCATCGACCCGTCGACCTCCGCGCGAACGACGAGCCGCCCGGTCGCGGTCTCGACCGCCATCCAGCCGCCGTCGCGCCCGTCGAGCGCGGCGAGGTCGTCGGGATGGATGCGGAGCGCGCCGTCGCGATCGGATTTGCGCCACGCGGGCGTGCGGAAGATCTGATTCGCGTTGTGCATGCGGCGCTGTCCCGCGACCAGCACGAACGGGTAGTCGGCGGGCGGCTGCTCGGCAACGGGATCGAGGCGTCCGAGCCATTCGAGGAGCTCGGGGATCGCGAGGTGCACCCGCCCGTCGCGGTGCGCGACGAGGCGCCAGACGTCGGCGTGCTCGTGCGCCGTGAAGACGAGCCCCGAGCGGCTCGCGAGCATCCGCTCGAAGAGCCGCTCGCCGAGCGCCGGGCCGTCGTCGGTCGCCGCGAGCGCGCGGCGGACGGCGTCCGGATGCTCCGCGGCGACGCGATGGCAGGCTCCCCAGAGCGGGGCGGCCGCGGCCGCGCCTTCGGGCAGCGTCGGCCCGAGCGTCAAGTAGAGCAGGACGGCCGCGATCGGAACGAACCGCGGCTCCGCTCGGAAGAGCTCGAAGGCGCGCGCCATCATCGCGCCGCGGTCGCGCTCCGCGAGCGCGCGCAGCTCGTCCAGGACCGCGTCCGGAGGCAGCTCGCCCATCGCGCGCAGGACGCCGGTGTAGATCTCCGGCTCGGGCAGCGTGCCGGGCAGCGGATCGAAGAGCGGAGCGCGCAGGTGGAAGAAGTTGTGCGGCCACTCGAACGTGAAGAGAGTCGACTCCCACTTCTCGTACTGGCTCGACGCCGGAAGCACCCAGTCGGCGAGCGCCGCGGTCTCGGTGTAGGCGACGTCGACGACGACCGAGAGCTCGAGCGCGCGGAACGCGCGCTCGAAGCGCGCCGTGTCGGCGGCCGTGTTCGCCGGATTGTTCGATTCGACCCAGACCGCGCGCACGCGGCGGGGATCGTCCGTCAGGACCTCGTCGGCGAAGCGGTTCGGCGGGAGGAGGCCCCCGATGACCTCCTGCCCCGTGACCGGGGAGCGCTCGCCCTGCGAGTCGCGGATGAGCGGCTGCAGCCAGGTGTGGAGCGCGTTCGTGCCCGGCCGGCCGAAGTGACCCGTCAGGAGGTAGAGGAGCTTCTCGAGATAGGAGTTGAGCGTCGAGTGGCGGCTCTGCTGGATGCCGAGCTCGACGCGGACGCACATCGCGCTCGCCGCCTGGATCATGTCGGCCGCGCGCTCGACGGCGGCGAGCGGCACGTCGGCGTGGGCGACCCACGCCTCCACCGGCACGGCCCGCAGCACGCGCGCCACCTCGTCGAAGCCGGTCGTGTGCGCCGCGAGGAAGTCGCGCGCCTCGCCGCCGCGGCCGAGCAGGACGGCCAGGAGGGCCGAGAGCAGGTACGCGTCCGTCCCGGGCTTCAGCTGGAGGTGCAGATCCGCCGCCTCCGCGACCTCGGTGCGTCGCGGGTCGATCACGATCATGCGGCGATCGGGCGCCTTCCCGATCTCGTTGACGGCGTTCCGCGCGCGCTGGAAGCCGTTCGCCATCCACGGGTTGCAGCCGAGAACGACGAGCAGGTCGGCGTGCTCGATGTCCTCGGCCGTGTGGCAGTGCTGCTTGCCGAAGAGGCGGCCGTTCACCCAGAAGTCGCCGGTCTTCTCCTGCGAGAGGGCGTTGAAGTACTTCGTCGCGCCGAGCGCGTCCCGGAAGGCGGTGAAGTACGCGCCGCCGAGGTGGTTGCCCTGGCCGCCGCCGCCGTAGAACGCGAACGCGTCGCTGCCGTGGGCGTCGCGCAGCTCGCGCACGCGCGCGGCGATCTCGCGGAAGGCGACGTCCCACCCGACCGGCTCGTGCGTGCCGTCGCTCCGCCGGCGAAGCGGCGTGGTCAGGCGGTCGGCGTGGTTGCCGTAGAAGCCGAGGCGCTGCGGCTTCTGGCAGAGGTAGCCGCGCGAGCGCCCGTTGGCCCGGTCGCCGCGGACGCGCGCGATCGCGCGCCCCTCGGTCGCGACCTCGAGGCCGCAGTTCACGTAGCAGAGGATGCAGGCGGTCTGCCGCCAGCCGTCGTTCGCCGTGGTCGTCGCCATCGCGCCTCCCGGTTGGTACAGATTCCGTACTATGCGGTCTGGAACCTGTACGCAAGGGGGCGTCAGCAAATGCCCGGCGACCTCAGCGGCGTGCGGCCGGCCGCGTCGCCACGTCGGCGAACGGCACGACCTCGACCTGCGGCGTCTCCACCTCTCCCTCCGCCAGCATGAAGCGCCAGAAGACGAGGCTGTAGGGCGCGCCCTCGGTGTCGATCCAGTTCGGATGCCCGGGGTCGCGGTGCGCGAGCACGATCCGGAAGCTTCCGTCGGGCTCGAGCGTCGTCTGCTTCCGGTTCCGCGAGACCGGACGGTTCGCGTAGTCGAGCGTCTGGAGGAAGCGGTTCCAGAGCGAGACGTTCGCGCAGCGGCACTTCGGCCAGCGGCCCTTCATGATCAGCGCCTCGTCCGGGCCGAAGAAGCAGGGCGCCATCGAGTAGGTCGCATCGAGCGCGGCAAGGCCATGCCCGCCCGGCGTCACCGGCTTCGGAAACTGGTTCGGCACGATCGAGACGAACGCCGGCTGCTCGCGCTGCATCATCGGCAGCTGCTCGAGCGTCCGCGATCGCACGAAGCGCGCGACGCGACGGATGCCGGCGGCGACCGACGCGTCGCTCGGCGGCGGCGGGGGCGGGCCGGGCTCGAGCGGCTCGATCTCGAGCGCCGCGTGGCGCGTCGGGTCGGCCGCCGCGGAGACCTCGTTCTCGTAGTAGTGCCGCGTCGTGAGGCGCGACGACCCGGGCCCGAGCGCGAGCCAGTTCCGCTTCGCCGGCGCGCCGCCGAGCCGGATCTCGAAGCGTCCCTCGCGGTCGACGTCGAACTCGCCGTCGTTGATCACGGCCGCCGTCCGGCTCGCCATGCTGCCGTCCTCGGCGTCGCACTCGACCGAGATCGAGACGTAGACCGCGCCGTCGATGCGACCGCGGACGACGTAGCTGCGATCCGGGCTGACCGGCGCGTCGAAGTAGATCGCGTCGGCGTTGTCGCCGGTGAACTTCCGCGTCGCGGACACGATCCGCTGGAAGCGCGGCCGCGACGGGTCGGACTCGAAGTACGTCGCGAGCCCGCCTTCCAGCATGTGCATGAGCGCGCGGTGCGCACCCGCGACGTCGGCCGGGCCCTGCAGGTTCCACTCCGGGCTCGCCCAGCGGCGATCGATCTCGCCCAGCACGTCGAGCAGCTCGCGGAACGCCTTCCGGCTCTCGGTCTCGATCTCGCTCATGCGGCTGCCCTTCCCTTCTCCGGCTTCGCGACCTCGCCGGGCTCCGCGCCCGCCGGCGCGCGGCGGAGGTCGACCAGGATGCCCGACAGGTGCGACATCCCCGAGAGGCGCTCGATGTGTCCCGGCCCGTCGCCGGCGAGCACGTTGGAATTGACGCCGGGGTGCGAGCGCGCGTGGCCGAGGCCTTCGGCCCTGGCGTGCCCCCAGCACTGCGGGATCGCGATCGTGCGCGGCATCATGTCGTCGGTCACGCGCGCCGGAATCCGGATGCAGCCGTGCGCGGACTCCACCTCGACGAGCTCGCCGTCGGCGATCCCGATCCGCACGGCGTCCTCGCGGCTCACGTAGGCGTAGTTCGTCTCGTCGCTCACGAGCTCGGCGCAGTTCGCGGACGACGTGTTCATGCGCCGCATCTCGCGCTTCCCGACGAGCTTCACGCGGTCGGCGTTCCGGAGCTCGTCCGCCCAGAGCGCCTCCGCGCTCGCGTCCATCTGCCGGACGATGTCCGGCGGGGCGAGCGCGACACGCCGGTCGGGCGTCAGCACGCGGTCGGTGCCGAGGAAGTCGCCGCCCCGGTGCTCGGGAAGGAGAATGCCGTGCGGGTGCTCGCGCGCCATCGCCTTACGCCCGGGGAGCCCGCCCTTCTTGAGCATGCCGCCGATGAGCAGGCCGGGGACGTCGATCCATCCGCCGAGCGGCGCTGCCGACAGCCGCGCCGCCGCCTTCGCGGCGCCGCTCGCGAGTCGATTCCCGAAGAGCGTCACGCCGAGCTCGTCGGCGAGCCGCGTGTAGATCCACCACTCGTGGCGGACGTCGGGCGGCGGCGCGAGCACGGGATCCGCGTAGATCATGTACGGCGTCGGCGTGCAGCCGGCGAAGCTCTGGAGCGCGTACGGGATCTCCGGCCGCTCCATCCACGTCGTCGCCGGCAGCACCCAGTGCGCGAGGCTTCCGACCTCGTTCCGGAAGAGGTCGATCGACACGAGGAGCTCGAGCTTCCGGAGCGCTTCCTCGAGCCGGCCGCCCGGGCTGCTGCACGCGAGGATCGGGTTGCTCGCCTCGACGACGAGGACGCTGACCCTGCCCGACAGGATGTCGTCGGCGAGCATGCCGGCGGGCTGCTGCCCGGCGACGGTCGGGAGGCCGTCGTCGCGGTCGTGGCTCGTCATCATCTGCGGATCGCGCGTCACCTCCTTCGCCATGTCGAAGAGCCCGCGGCCCATGAGCGTGCCGCCGGCGCGATCGAGGTTCCCCGAGATCGCGTTGATGCACTCGAGGAGCCAGAAGCAGAGCGTGCCGCTCCGGCCCTGATTGACGCCGGTCGCCATGTAGAGCGCGGCGCCGTCGGCCGCGGCGTGCGCGCGCACGAGCTCGCGCAGCGTCGCGGCCGCGACGCCGGTGACCTGCGCTTGACGCTCCGGCGTCCAGGGTCCGACCGCGCGCTCCAGCACGTCGAATCCCGACGTGAAGCGGTCGACGCGGCCGCGATCGACCGCGCCGCCCGCGATGATCTCCCGGCAGAAGGCCGCGAGAAAGAAGAGGTCCGTGTCGGGACGGATGAAGACGTGCTCGCCGACCTGTGCGCTCTCGACGCGCCGCGGGTTCACGAACACGACCCGTCCGCCGCGCTCCACGATCCCCGCGAAGCGCTCGCGGGCGCGCGGCAGGTGGTAGAGCGTGTTCCCCGAGACGACGGGATTCGCACCGAGCACCATGAGGAACGACGTGCGATCGACGTCGGGGTGCGCGAGCCGCATCGGCGACCCGTACATGTCCTCGTTCACGCGGAACTTGTTCATCGTGTCGCAGGTGCCGGTGCCGTACATGCGCTTGGAGCCGATCGCCTTCCAGAGCGCGCCGCGAAAGAGCGGCGCGAGCACGTTCGCTCCGCCCGCCGACCCGACGAAGTGGCCGATCGCCTGCGGCCCGCGCCGCGCGCGCTCGCGCCGGATGACGGCGGCGATCTCGCGCAGCGCCTCGTCCCACGAGACGTCGTGGCGGTCGCGGCCGACGCGCTTCTGCGGGTGGAGGACGCGGTCGGGGCTGTGCTGCAGCGACGCGTACCGCGTCCCCTTCACGCACGCGTAGCCGCGGCTCACGACGTGGTCGGGGTCGGGGCGGATGTCGACGATGCGGTTCTGCGCGACGTCGACGTCGACGGAGAGGCCGCACGTCGCCTCGCAGATCCGACAGAACGTGTGCCTCGTCTGGGTTTGTCGCACGAGGGGATCGCTCCCCTCGCCCCGTCGGACAAAGCCCGCCGGGGCCCCACTCCCCGCGGGCTCGCTTCGCTCGCTCTCGTGCTTCATCGGGTCAATCCTCGAGCGCGACGTCGAAGTGGCGGATGTACGGTGCCAGGCTCTCGCGCAGCGAGTCCGCCGTGAAGCCCCAGTCCTCGGGTGCGTAGCGGTGCGTGCCGAACTTCCCCTTCGGCTTGTCGCGCAGGTACGCGCGGATGCGCTCGGCGTGCGCGTCGCCGAACTCCCGGCCCATCGTCGCGTAGGCGCGCCGGAGCGCGTCGACGGGGTCGCGCATGAGGTCGGCGAAGTGGACGTCGACGAAGCGATCGGGCACGGTGCCGCTCCCGCGCAGCTCGACCGTGTGGTTCAGCGCCCAGGAGAAGACCGTCTCGATCGCGGCCGCGAGCGGCTCCACGGCGACGTCGTCCATGCGCATCCACTGCACCATCGCGGTCGTGCTCACGGTCGACGGCATCGTCTTCGCCGGGTCGCGGTGCGTCTGCACGACCCATGCGTCGGGATAGGTCTCGAAGAGCGCCTCGAGCGTCATCAGGTGGCCGGGCGTCTTCAGGAGCCAGGACCGCCGCGGAGCGCCGTGCTGCATCACCTGCAGGATGCGGCGGTGGAAGTCGTACATCGCCGCCGTGTCCGGCGACCAGCCCCCGAGCTGCGCGATCATCGACCAGTGCGGGCCGCAGAAGCACGGCAGCGTCAGGGTGACGCACTCGACCGGCAGGTCGGAGCGCAGCTCGTGGATGGCCGCGAACTCCGGCTGCACGTCGGCCCAGAGCTCCTGCTCCGACTCGCTCCACGCGATGCGATCCGCGGCCGCCTCCGATGGGACCTTCGGCAGCGGGTGCAGCGCCTCCCAGGCGATGGGCGCGCGCAGGTCGGGGTCGAGCCAGAGGAGCTCGAAGAGGATGGTCGTCCCCGAGCGCGCCGGGCCGGTCACGATGACGGGCGCGGCGATGCTCTCGTCGGCGATGCCCGGTCGAACGTCCGCCTCGCGCGTCAAGCGAAGGCGCGTGCAGAGCCCGCGCAAGATCTCCTGCCGCGTCATGAGGCGCCCGACGACGTGCATCGGCGACGAGTCGACCGCGACGACGAGCTGCTCGAAGCGCTCGCGCCAGCGCGGGTCGCCGAAGTCGCCTCTCGGCAGCCCGCCGACGGCCGCTTCCGCCGCGCGTAGGAGCTCCGCGGCGTCCATCGGCACCAGGTGGCGCGCGTCGCCGCCGACCGAGCCGGCCATCGCGTTCAGGCGGCGCACCCAGTCGGGCCGACGGTAGCGCTCGGCCATCGGTCGTGGCGGCTCGGGGCGGCTCCCTGTCACGTGGATCCTCGGTGTCTCGTCGCATGCGCCGCGCCGTCGCCGCCTCCGGCAGGCAAGCGACGGCTCGCGTCGAAGCTCGTTGACGTTATGTCACTCGCTGACATATCGTCAACCATGCCGACCGGCCGGAAGGCGCGCACCGCGACGCCGCTTCCCGCCCGCGACGAGCAGGCGGCCGAGCGGCGCCGCCAGCTCGTCCGGATCGCGAGCGACCTCATCGAGGAGGCGGGCATCGACGCGGTCACGCTCGCGCGCGTCACCCGCCGTGCGCGCTGCGCGCGGACGCTCGTCTACCGCTACTTCGCCTCCCGCCAGGAGCTCCTCGCCGGCGTCCTCCAGGACTACTTCGAGCGGCTCGACGCGCGGCTTCCGGAGCGCGACCAGCGCGCCGCGGCGTCGCGGTTCGTGGCCGCGAGCCGGCGCGGCGACCCCGACGCGATCGCCGGCGTCGTCCGGATCTTCTGGGAGGTCCAGGTCGCCGCCGGGCTCGGCGGCGCGATCCTGCGCGCCATGCCGCCGCCGACGCGCCAGATCCGGGCGCTCCTCGACGCCTCGCGCGAGCGCTACGAGCGCCGGGTGACCGATCCGCTGCGCGCGGCCGGCCTGTCCGCGACCGAGAGCCGGCTCGCGGTCGACGTCATGATCGCGAGCTTCGTCGGCCTCGCGCTCCGCTGGCGCGCAGGCGAGATCGCCGCGGACGACGCGATCGAGATCCACGCGCGCGCGACGCTCGGCCTTTTGCAGGGTCTCCTCGCGCGCCCGGCGAAGAGCGCGCGGGCCGCGCGGCGGCAGCCGGGCGCACGGCGCGGCGCGGGTCAGCTCGAGCCGCGCGGCATCTCGGGAAGGAGGCCGAGCTCGCGGAGGATCGTCGCGGAGTCGTAGTAGACGCGCTCGTTCACGATCCGATCGCCGTCGAAGAAGAAGAACGCGACCATGCGGCAGCGGAACTCGCGGCCCGTCGGCGGGATGCCGCGCAGCGGACCCCGGTGCGTCCCGAGGAGGTCGAACTCGACCACGACGGCGTCGTCCGTGTGATGGAGCGCATGCACCTCGTTCCGCTGGTCGGGGAAGGCGGCGCGCGACGTCCGGTAGTAGCGCGAGACCTCCTCTTCGCCGTCGAAGACCTCGCCCGTCGCGATGAGCTCGTAGTGCGGGTGGAGAAACGTCTTCAGCGTCACGTCGAAGGCGTGGCGGTTCTCGGATTCCATGTGCTCGCGCACGACCGCTTCCCGGCGCGCGCGGAGGTCGGTCTGCGTGGGGGCCGTCGCGCTCATGTGCCTCCCTCCTCGCTCGTCCTCGTCACCGGCGGCTCGCGGCGATGCCGTCGCGCCAGCGCGCGATCGCGCGGCCGATCTCGTCGGGAGAGTCCTCCTGTACGAAATGGCTGCCCTTCACGCGGACCTCGGTCTGGCTCGGCCACCGGCGGGAGAACTCGCGCTGCGGGCCGATCAGGATCGCGCCCGGGTCGGCGTCGACGAAGAGCTTCGGCACTTCGGACGCGGCGAGCCAGTCGGCGTACGCCTGGACGATCGCGACGACGTCCGCCGGCTCGCCGTCGAGAGGGATCTGGCGCGGCCACGTGAGCGTCGGCCGGCGGCCCTCGCCCTTCTCGCGAAACGGCCTCCGGTACTCGTCCATCTCCTCGTCGGTGAGCTTCCGCAGGATGGACCCCGGCAGCACGCGCTCGACGAAGACGTTGTCCTCGAGCACCATCTTCTCTCCGGCGGGCGAGCGGAACGCGCGGAACACGCTCGTCGCCGCTTCCGGCCAAGCCGCCCACTCGAGCGGCCGGACGATCGCTTCCATGTACGCGATCCCGAGGATCGCGTCGCGGTGCCGGTTCGCCCAGTCGAAGCCGAGCGCCGAGCCCCAGTCGTGGACGACGAGCGTCACGCGCTCGCGGACGCCGAGCGCGTCGAGCAGCGCATCGAGGTGCGCGCGGTGCTCGACGAAGCGGTAGCGGTCGGGGCCGCTCGGCTCGAGCTTGTCGCTGTCGCCCATGCCGATCAGGTCGGGCGCGATGCAGCGGCCGCGATCGGCGAGGTGCGGGATCACGTTTCGCCAGAGGTACGACGAGGTCGGGTTCCCGTGCAGGAACACGATCGGGTCGCCGCTCCCGACCTCGACGTACGCCATCTCGCGTCCGAGGACGCTCACTCGCTTCTTCCGGTCGCTCCAGCGCTCGCCTGACGACATGATCGGCACCCCCTTGTCCGCGCCGGCCCATGCTGGGAGGGTCGCCGTGCGGAGTCAACGCGACGCGGTGCGTGGCGCGCTTCTTGGACCGCGCGCCGGCCCGGACGGACGAACGGGGGCCCCATGACACATGCGAAGACGAAGGCCGCCATGAGGGGATCGGCGCCGCTCCTGGCCCTGGTCTTGACGACGGCCGCAGCCGCGCAGGGCGGCCCGGCGACGACGCATCCCGTCCTCTTCGTCACGCAGGTGCCGGTCGGCGGGTTCACGTCGCTCACGAGCACGTTCGGGAACCACGTCGCGAGCATGGAGCAGGCGCCGCGCGGCGGAGACCTCGTCATCCGCTACGGCGACGGCACGCTCCGCTTCCTCACGCAGGAAGCCGGCTTCGGCGACGCCGGCATGCAGGGCGCGCGCGCGATCGCCGTGCGCGAGCCGTGCGTCCACTGGAGCGGGCAGAAGGCGCTGTTCGCGATGGTCGTCGGAGCGCCGACGCGCCAGTACCAGGTGGGGCAGTACCGCTGGCAGATCTACGAGGTGACGGGCCTCGGGAAGGGCCAGGTCGCGAGCATCCGCGCGATCGCCGGGCAGCCGGCCGGCTTCAACAACGTGTCGCCGATCTACGCGAGCGACGACCGCATCCTTTTCACGTCCGACCGTCCGCCGAGCGGCGCCGCGCACCACTACCCGCAGCGCGACGAGTACGAGTCGGCGCCGACGGTCGCCGGCATCTACGCGCTCGATGAGTCGACGGGCGCGCTCGAGCTCCTCGAGCACGCGCCGAGCGGCGCCTTCTCGCCGTCGGTCGACAGCTTCGGCCGCGTCGTCTTCACGAAGTGGGACCACCTGCAGCGCGACCAGCAGGGCGACGCGCCGACGACGGCGGCGACCTACGGCGCGTTCACGTGGGCGAGCGAGGCCGCGGACGCCGCCACGACGACCAGCGTCGCCGGCGCCGAGGTCTTTCCCGAGCCGAGGACACCGGACGACCCGGCGTACTCGCCGGCGCTGTCGCGCCACACCTTCAACCAGTTCTTCCCCTGGGAGCTGAACCAGGACGGAACCGCGGAGGAGACGCTGAACCACGTCGGCCGCCACGAGCTCGGCGGCACCTACACCGACGGCAGCTTCGTCGCCGACTCCAACCTGACCTACTACGTGCCTCCCGAGCTGCACGCGAACCGCTTCCAGCTCGCGGGCGACGGCGGCCTCTTCCACCTGCGCGAGGACCCGACGCGGCCAGGCGACTTCCTCGCGACGTACGCGCGCGAGTTCGGCACCGGCACCGGCGGAGTCCTCCTGCGCCTCACCGGCGCGCCGTCGCTCAACGCGGAGGACATGGTCTTGACGGCGGTCACGCCGGACTCGCGGAGCGCGCAGGTCCCGGCGGAGACCGGCTACTTTCGCAACCCGCTTCCGATGTCCGACGGCAGCCTGATCGCCGTGCACACGCCGGCGACCGACCAGCTCACGAACCTCGGAAGCACCGAGGTACCGCACTGGTCGTACGACTACCGCTTGAAGGTCCTCGCGAAGCAGGGCAGCTTCTGGGCGCCGGTCGCGAACTTGACGGCCGGCATCCAGAAGTCGCTCAGCTGGTGGACGCCCGATTCGCTCGCTTCGTACAGCGGCCCGCTCTGGGAGCTCGATCCGGTCGAGGTGGTGGCCCGGCCCGCGCCGGCGCCGCGCGAGCCGTCGCTGCCCGCGATCGAGGAGCAGGTCTTCGGCGACGAGGGAGTCGACGTCGCCGCGTTCCGCCAGTTCCTGCGCGACAACCAGCTGGCGCTGATCGTCAGCCGGAACGTGACCCAGCGCGATCGCGCCGACCGCCAGCAGCCGTTCAACCTTCGCGTCCCGAACGGCGCGAGCTCGATCGCGACCGGCGGCACGGTCTACGACGTCGCGCACCTCCAGGTCTTCGAGGGCGACGCGCTCCGCGGCTACGGCGGTCCCGCCGACCCGAGCCCGGGTCGCCGCCTGCTCGCGCGCCCGATGCACCAGCCGGGCGTGTCCCAGGCGGCGGGAGCGCCGCCCGGCGCGGTCGCGATCGCGAGCGACGGCTCGGTCGCCGCGCTCGTGCCGGCGCGCCGCGCGCTCAGCTGGCAGCTCACGTCGCCCGCGGGCGCGGGCGTCGTGCGCGAGCGCAACTGGCTGAGCTTCCAGGCGGGCGAGATCCGCGTGTGCGCGAGCTGCCACGGCGTGAACAAGCTGAGCCAGACCGGCGCGGGTGAGCCGACGAACGCGCCGCAGGCGCTGCGCGCTCTCCTCACCGCGTGGAAGTCGAGCGGCGGGCCGCTTCCGACCCCGGCCCCGACCGGGACGCCGGGGCCGACGCCGGTCGCCGGCGTCGGCCCGTGCGCCGGCATCCCGATCGCGATGCCGCTCCTCCGCGGAAACGCGACCGGGACGATCGTCGTGAGCGGGAAGGCGGTGATCCCGAAGCCGTGGACGAGCCTCGCGCCGGCGCAGAACGGGGTCCGGATCGCGATCGACGGCGCGCCCGACGTCGCGGTTCCCGGCGGCGCGGGCTGGACCACGAACCTCGCCGGCACGCGCTGGCGCTATCGCGATCCCTTCGGGCTCCACGGCGGCGTCCGTCGCATCGACGTGACCGACCGATCCGCGGCCGTCCCGGGGAAGATCGTCTTCCTCGTCCGCATCGTGGGCTCGCCGCCGGCGCCGGCGGCCGCGCCGCACGACGTGTCGATCGGGTTCGGCACCGCTTCCGAGTGCGCGGCGGTCCATTTCGGCGGGCCGCTCGAGCCGAGCCCGAAGTGCGCGGCCGTCGACTCCGTCACCGTGTGCCGGTGAGGAGCCGACGGCCGGCTCGGGTCGGACGTCGCGCAGCGACGATCACGGATACACGAGGATCGGCTCGCAGATCGCCTCGCCCGGATCGTCGTCCGCGCCGGGGAAGCAGGCGTCCCAGCCGGCGCCGGCGGCGAGAACGTCGTCGCCGGGTCCGCCGTACAGCGAGTCGTCGCCGGAGCCGCCGATCAGGACGTCGTTGCCGGAGCCGCCCTTCAGGAAGTCGTTGCCCGCGCCGCCATTCAGCCAGTCGTCGCCGCCCTCGCCGTAGAGCGAGTCCTTGCCGGTGCCGCCGCAGATGACGTCGTCGCCGCCCTTGCCGTGGATGGTGTCGTTGCCGCCGAGGCCGACGATGACGTCCGGGCCGGGCGTTCCGATCAAGGTGTCGGGACCGTCGGTGCCGAGGATCGTCGCGGCGAGGCCGCGGCAGAGGTGGACGCCGATCGGCGCGAAGGTCACGTTGTCGACGCTCGCCGAGAGGTAGCCGCCGCCGACGTTCTTGTGGAGCACGACGTAGACGAGCGCGCTCTTCGCGCCCGCGTCGGCGACGATGCCGGACGTCACGTCGCCGATCTCGGACCGTACCCACTTGCCGCGGTCGGACGACGCGATCGCGTTCCCGCCGAAGTGGAGCGACGTGTAGTTCCCGTTGCAGCCGGGCTGGTCCGCGAAGGCGACGCCGAGCTGCGCGTTCCCGTCCCCGACCTGCCCGGGGTCGAAGCGGATGCTCGCGCCGGCGAAGTACGTCATTCCCGGCGACACCGCGATGCACTGCTGGAGCGCCGAGTTGTGGCTGTCCTCGGGCGCGAGGTTGATGACCTGGCCGGAGCCCGAGCGGGTGTCGTGATCGGCGTCGACGTTTCCCTGGTAGGCGTACGCGCCGTAGCTTCCCGTCCAGCCGTTCGTGCTGCCGTCGAAGAAGCCGTTCGCGAGGAGGCTTTGAGCGTCTGCCGCGGGCGCGCCGAGCGCGATCGCGATCGCCGCCGCGAAGATCGATCCGGTGTGCTTGAGAGCCATCGTTCCGGTCCTTTCCGAGGCCGGTCCGGCGGCTCGTGAGCCGTTCCGGCCGTCTCGACGACCGGGCGTGCAGTCGAACCGTACAATGTGCGGTGAATCCGTGGACGTGCGGGACACCCGAGCGGAAGCTCTGCGCTCTGCGGCGTCAGCGCGTCCCGCGACCGGCGAGCCCCGCGTCCTCGGCCGCGACGAGCGAGACCGCGGCCCAGTCGAGCTCGCCGTGGCCGCGGCCGATCGCGGCGAGGAACCGGTCGCGCAGGAGGCTCGCGACCGGAAGCGGCGTCGACGACGCGTCGCCCGCCGCGAGCACCAGCCGGACGTCCTTCAGGCCGAGACCGAGCTGGAAGCCGGCCGGCTCGAAGCGCTGCTGCGCGATCATCGCGCCGTACCCCTCGTACGCGCGGCAGGCGAAGAGCGTTCCGGTCAGGACCTCGACGAAGCGCGCCGGGTCGACGCCGTTCTTCCGGACGAGCGCCGCCGCCTCGCCGATCGCCTCGATGGCGGCCGCGAGGAGGAAGTTGCCGCCGAGCTTGACGACGTTCGCGGCGACGGGATCGTCGCCGAGCTCGAACGTGCGCTGGCCGATCGCGGCGAAGAGCTCGCGGACGCGTGCGAGCGCCGGGTCCGGTCCCGCGGCGACGACGAAGAGCTTCGCCGCGGCGGCCGCCTCGGGCCGGCCGAAGACGGGCGCCGAGACGAGCGTCTGGCCCGCCGCGCGATGCGCGTCCTCGAGCCGGCGCGCGAGCGCGACGCCGATGGTGCTCATCGAGACGTGGACCGCGCCCGCGCCGAGGACGTCCCGCAAGCCGCCCTCCCCGAGCGCAATCTGCTCGACGGCCGGATCGTCCGCGAGCATCGTGAACGCGACCTCCACGCCGGCGAGCTCGGTGAGCGCTCGCGCCGCGACGGCGCCCTCGCGCGCGAGGTCTTCCGCCTTCGCTGCGGTCCGATTGTGGACGATCACCTCGTGTCCGGCGCGGACGAGGTTCCGCGCGATGCCCGATCCCATCCCTCCGAGCCCGACGAAGCCGATCCTCATGGTCGCCCTGCCTTTCCGGGAGTCGTCCCGCGCTCGCACGCGGCGCGAGACGAATCCGGGTTGTCGGTCAAACCATACCCGACTATCGTCCGAGTCTGGCCGGCGGCGAAAGAACAATGCCCGCCGGTACGGAGGTCACACGATGATCGCTCGTCACGCCCTGTCCGCCGCTCTCGTCGCGCTCGCGCTCCTCGCATCGGCCGGCGGCGCCGCCGCCACGACGCTCTCCACCGGCTCGCTCCCGATCGACGCTTCGACACAGGTCCGCTGCGTCGCGGTGAACGTCAGCACGAAGCCCGTCCTCAACGCGACGGTCGCAGTCGTGAACACCGTCGTGAACCCGCCGTCGCAGACGGTCGGCGTCTGCGGGACCATCCTGCCCGGTCAGTCGTGCGAAACCACCAACGGCGACGACACCTCCGGCAACATCTACTGCCAGATCACGTACGTCGGGTCCTCCAAGAGCGTCCGCGGCACGCTCCAGCGGGTGCCCCTGACGGGCGGCGTCACCGCCACCTCCGACGCGCGGTGACGTCGCCATGCTCACCGTTCATCACCTGAACAACTCGCGCTCGCAGCGCATCCTCTGGCTGCTCGAGGAGCTCGGCACGCCGTACGAGATCAAGCACTACCAGCGCATGCAGCCGCTCCCGATCGCCCCGCCCGAGCTGCGCGCGGTGCACCCGCTCGGGAAGTCGCCGGTGATCACCGACGACGGGCTCACGATCGCCGAGTCGGGAGCGATCATCGAGTACATCCTCGACAAGTACGGGAACGGCCGCATGCGTCCGGCCGCGAGCTCGCCTCTCCGCCTGCACTACGTCGAGTGGCTGCACTACGCGGAAGGCTCCGCCATGCTGCCGCTCCTGCTCGCGCTCTACTCGAACATGCTCGGCGATGGGGCCGCCCCGCTCCGCCCGTACATCGACGGCGAGATCGCGAAGCACCTCTCGTACATCGCGGACGGTCTCGGCGGCCGCGAGTACCTCGTCGGGGACTCGCTCACCGGCGCCGACGTCCAGATCACCTTCGTGCTCGAGGCCGCCGCGGCGGGAAACCGCCTCTCCGACTACCCGGCGCTCACGCGCTACGTCGAGCGGATGCACGCCCGCCCGGCGTACGAGCGCGCGATCGAGAAAGGCGGGCCCTACCAGCTCATGGCGCGATAGCGGCCAGCAGGTGGCCGTCGAACGCGGCCACGTGGTGGAAGGCGGCCCACCCGCTGAACGCGATCGACACGAGCGCGAGCGCGATCGCGGACGCGCGCACGGCGCGGACACGCCACATCGGTGCGCGTAGGATCCCCGCGAGCCCGAGGCAAAGCAGCGGCAGCACCGGCACGACGAGCCGCGGACCGTGGCAGAAGCCGCCGCGCCAGTCGTTCCAGATCGCCATCACCGCGAAGTAGAGGACGAACGCGCATCCGGGCGCCCACGCGTCCGGGGACGTGCGCAGAAGCGCCGGCCAGCCGGCGGCCGCGACGAGCGCGATGGGCGCGATCGGGACGACGCCGTGGAGCGGCGAGAAGAGGAGCCCTGCGGCCCCGGCCGCGGGGTTTCCGGGATCGAGCGGCTGCGCGAAGCGCCACGGCGCGCCGAACATCCACGCGTTCGAGGCGAGAACGAGCGCCGCCGCCACCGCTCCGGGCGCGACGGACGCGAGCGCCGCGCGCCGTCCGAGCGCGCGCCCGAGCGCGACGGCGAGCGGAATCGCGATCACGCCGAACGGTGGCTTCATCAGCATCCCGACCCCGACGAACGCGCCCGCCGCGAGCGCCGCGCCCGCCGAGCGCGCGCGCAGCGCCACCGCGTAGGCGGCGATCGCGCAGCAGGCCAGGTACGGCTCCGCGAAGAGCGAGCGGCCGTAGTGCCAGAGCGGCGTTCCGAGGAACGTGACGGCGGCGATCACCGCCGTCGCGCCCGGGTCGTCGACGAAGAGCGCGACGAGCCGGCGGAAGAGAAGGAGCGCCGCGATCGTCACGACGCCGGAGACGAAGAGCGCCGCGGGCTCGACCCACGCCGTGCCGCGCAGCGGAAAGAGGAGCGGCGCCATGAGGAGGACGTGTCCCGCGGGATGCGACGGATACTCCGGACCGCTCCGCACGAGCCCGCGCGCGTGCGGACGCACCACCGGCTGCGGGGCGCCCGATGCGTCGCGCTGCCAGAGCGACGGCTCCACCTCGTAGACGGCGCCCCACCCCACGTGGCGCTCGCCGACGTACCAGGCCGTGTGATGGCCGAGCGGCGCTCCGGCGAAGCGCCGTCCTGCCTGCGGCCACCCGTGCGCCGCGGCCCAGTAGTCGTCCGCGAGATCGAGGTCGCCGTCGTCGAGGAGGCTGTTCAGGGCGACGAGGTAATGCGGCTCGTCTCCGGAGGAGACGGCCGGCCATCCGACCGCGAGGCGACGTCGCTCGTCGTCCTCGTTCACCGCGAGCGGAAGCAGGAGGAGGAACACCGTCGCCACGATCGCGAGGCGGCTCGACGATCGCCCTGCGCGCGCTCGGACCGCGACCTCGTCCCTCGCCGCATACACGACCGCGATGCGTGTAGTGCGATCGGCGCACGCGTTGCAATCGCCCGCCCGGAACGAGGTCCCGCACCGCGACCAGCGCGTCGTCGCTCGGCGGCGCCGCGAGGGCGATCGCGAAGACGCTGCGGCGCGTGCGGGATGTCGATCCGCTGGCGCGCTCCGCCGGGCTCGTCCAAGATCGCGCCATGGCCGCGATCGACGGGCTCTTGAGCCTGGTCGTGAGCGAGGGGGCGGAACAGCTCGAGGTGGTGGAGGGCGAGGCTCCCGAGATCACGAAGGCGGGAGAGCGAAAGCGACTCTCGATGCCGGCGCTGCACGCCGCGCTCGTGCAACGCTTCATCGGAGAGGTGCGCGCGGCCGGCGACGGCACCGCATACGTCCTCGACTCGAAGGGCCAGCGGAGCTCGTTCGCCGTCGCGATCGAGGCGCCCCGGCGCATCGTCTTCCGGCTCGAGGGCGCGAGCGACGGCGAACGCGCCGCGGAGCCCGAGGCGATGGCCGAAGCCCAGCCCCGCACTGCGTCCGGCGAAGCGCCGCCCGCACCGATCGGAGGCACCGACGAGCCGGCGTCGCGCGCGCGCCCGAGCGCAGCCGCGATGCGGCTCATCGAGCAGGCGGTCGCGGCCGACGCGACCGACCTCTTCCTCTCGACCGCAGCCGACGCGCGCATGCGCGTCGGCATGGAGCTGCACGAGATCCCCGCGTCGCGCCTCGGCGAGGACGACGTGCTCGAGCTCACGGGCCTCGACGGCGAGCGACGCGCGCAGCTCGACGAGCACGGCAGCGTCGACCTCGCGCTCGAGGTCGGTGCCACGCGTATCCGCGCCAACGTATTCCGGCACCGCGGCGGGCTCGCGGTCGCCGTGCGCCCGATCCGGCGCATCCGGACGATCGCCGAGCTCGGCCTGCCGGCCGACCTCGAGTCGCTGACGCGGCTTCCCGACGGGCTCGTCCTCTTCGTCGGTCCGACCGGCTCGGGGAAGTCGTCGACGCTCGCCGCCCTCCTCGATCACCTGAACCACCGCGCTTCGCGGCACATCGTCACCATCGAGGATCCGGTCGAGTTCGAGTACGAGAGCGATCGCTGCCTGATCCACCAGCGCGAGGTCGGGCGCGACGTCGAGAGCTTCGCGGCGGGCCTGCGCGCCGCGCTGCGAGAGAGCCCGGACGTCATCCTGGTCGGCGAGATGCGCGACCGCGACACGTTCGCGGCCGCCTTGACGGCCGCGGAGACCGGACACCTGGTCTTCTCGACGCTCCACTCCGGCAGCGCGCCGATGGCGATCGACCGCATCCTCGACTCCTTCCCGCCGCACCAGCAGGCGCAGGTCCGCCACCAGCTCGCGGGCGCGCTGCGCGCGATCGTCGTCCAGGTCCTGCTGCCGGCGGTCGAGCCGGGGGGGCTCGTGCCCGCGACCGAGCGCATGATGGTGACGCACGCGATCGCGCACGCGATCCGCGACGCGCGCGGCCACCAGATCGCCGACCGCATCCACACGGGTCGCGCGGAAGGCATGATCAGCCTCGACTCGTCGCTCGCCGACCTCGTCCGGCGCGGCCGCATCACCGCGGCGACCGCGCTCTCCGCGGCGCGGAACCCCGACATCGTGCGCCAGCTCCTCGCCTCGTGAGGGAGAAGAACATGCGCTACGGCATCATCACGCCCGTCATCATCGCGAACCCGCGCGTCGTGAACGAGTGGGAGCGCGATGCGTCGGTCGACGAGCTCGCCGCGATCGCGCGCGCCGCCGATCGCCTGGGCTACTTCCACCTGACGGCGTCGAACCACGTCGCGATCCCGCGATCGGCGGCGGCGCGGCGCGGCCGGCGCTACTGGGATCCGGCGGTGACGCTCGGGTACGTCGCCGCGATCACCCGGCGCATCCGGCTCGCGACCTACGTCCTCGTGCTCGGCTACTACCACCCGCTCGAGATCGTGAAGCGCTACGGGACGCTCGACGCGATCAGCCGCGGGCGCCTGATCCTCGGCGTCGGGGTCGGGTCGCTCGAGGAGGAGTTCCGGCTCCTCGGGCGCGATTTCGCGGGCCGCGGCCCGCTCGCGCGCGACGCGATCCGCGCGGTCGAGGCGTCGTTCGGGAAGCGCGAGCCGGAGTATCACGGGCCGGCGTACGACTTCGCGGGCTTCACGATCGACCCCACGTCCGTGCAGGAGCGCGTCCCGATCTGGATCGGCGGGCGGACCGCGCGCTCGCTCCGCACCGCGGTCGAGCTCGACTGCGAAGCGTGGGTCCCGTTCGCGCTCGAGCCGGAGCAGGTGCGCGACGTCCTCGGGCGCGCGCGGGCGAGCGAGGCGTGGTCGCGCCGGACCCGGACGCTCGACGTCGGGCTCGCGCCCGAGCCGCCGCTCGATCCAATCGCCGATTCCGGGCGCGTGCGGGCGGAGATCGAGCGCCACGCGGCGTGCGGCGCGACCATGCTGAACCTGCGCTTCCGGAGCCGGTCGCTCGCGCACCACCTGGAGCAGATGGAGGCGTTCGTTTCGGTCGCCGGGCCGAGCGACTGAGCGCGCACCCGCCCGATCTCCCGGGGGATCTGCGCCCGTGCGTCTTTTCTCGGGCCACCGGCGTGACCCCTCCGGGGGAAAATTCGTTCAAGAAGGCGGGCGTCGGACCGGCTAGCGTTTCCGGCGTCGGGCGAGGGACTCGCCCGCATGCCATGGACGGAAAGGAGATGACCATGTCCGGGAGTGCCAGGTCCGCAAGCTCGACCGTGATCCCGTGTCTCCGGTACCGGAACGCGCCGGCCGCGATCGACTGGCTGTGCCGCGTCTTCGGCTTCGAGAAGCACCTCGTCGTGCCGGAGGACGACGGCAAGATCGCGCACGCGCAGCTCACGCTCGGTGGCGGCATGATCATGCTCGGGTCCGTCCACGACGACGAGTTCGGACGCCTGATGAGGCAGCCGGACCAGGTCGGCGGCGTCGAGACGCAGTCGGCGTACGTCGTCGTGCCCGACGCGGACGCCGTCTACGCGAGCGTCAAGGCGGCGGGCGGCGAGATCGTCATGGAGATCCGGGACAACGACTACGGCGGCCGCGGCTTCTCGTGCCGCGACCTCGAGGGACGCCTCTGGACCGTCGGCAGCTACGATCCGTGGTGAGCGCGCTCGGCCGGCGACCGGCGCGCGGACCCGTCAGTCCGCGCCGCGCTGGCTCGCGCGGGCGCTGAATGCGGCGCGGAAGTCCTCGCTGGTATTGACGTGCGGGAAGGGATCGGCGGGAACCGCCACGCCGAGCCGGTCGCAGAGCGGCTTCCAGCCGTCGCCCGGGTGCCATTCGAGGAGCCGCGACGGCGCGACGCGGGCGCGCACGTCCGCGTTGTGGCGCTCGTACGCGGCGATCGCCGACGCGCGATCGTCGATCGCGCTCGTGAAGCGCGCGGCGAAGATGCCCTCGATCATCGCGCGCCACTCGCCTTCCGAGGAAAGCGCCGCGGGAAAGATCGTCCCGTGCGCGCTTCGCCACCAGGCCTCGGGGTCGCGCGTCGACAGGAGCACGAGCGCGTCGGGAAACGCCTCCGAGACCTCGCTCCAGAAGGACGCGACCGGCCAGTCGACCGCCGCGCGGTAGCCCTCGAAGAGCGCGTGCCAGTCCGGCATGCGGCCGGCCGCGGCCTCCCGCCATAGGGCCACGTGCTCGGGGTGCTGGATGACCTCCATCATGTGGTAGCAGGGCGCACCGAGCAGGCGCTCGAGCGCGAGCTTGAGCGACAGCGTGCCGGTGCGACCGAGGCCGGCGCCCACGACGCGTAGAGACATCGCGCCCTTGTCGGCCATTCCGCCTTCGCGGGCAACCTGGCGCCCGGACGCCGCCGGGGACGCGGCCCGCGCGCACCGCAGGCGGCGGCAATCCAATTTGTCGACTGGGGGCGTGCGGTTCGGCTACGAAGCTCCAAGCCTCACCTTGACACCCGCCAGGCACATCGAGAGCCACGTCCCCGCCCGGCACCCGCGAACGGTCCTGCGCGTCCGGCGAGACCTGCGACCGCCGACCGCGGTCGCGCTCCGCTTCGCGAGCGCGCTCGGGTTCGCGATCCTGCTCGCGCCGGGGCCCGCGCACGCCGGCTGTCCGCGCGAGCCCGTCTTGCTCGACTCGGCCGGCTTCGCGCTGTCGGAGGGCGGCGCGCCGCCCGATCCCGCGCGCGACCTGCCGCTCGTCGAGCTGCCCGACTTCTGGCGAAAGCGCATCCCTCGTGCGGGCGGCCTCGGCTGGTACCGCTTCCGCCTCCCCGCGAGCGACGGCGAAGAGGCGAGGTGCGCCGTGTACCTGCCCGACGTCAACATGAACGCCGCCGTGTTCGTGAACGGACAGTGGGTCGGGGAGGGAGGATCGTTCGAGGAGCCGGTCGCCCACAACTTCAACCGCCCGCTCTACTTCGAGTTCCCGGCGTCGCTCCTGCGCGGCGGAGCCGCGGACGTCGCTGCGAACCGCGTCGACGTGCTCCTGTTCGCGTACGCGCACCACTTCGGCCGCCTCGGCCCGATCTGGGTCGGCCCGCATCGCGACCTCGAGCCGCGCTACGAGAGCGACTTCCTCTGGCAGGTGACGCTCGCGCAGATCGGGACCGCGCTCGCGGTCGTGACGGCGGTCTTCGTCGGCGTCATCTGGGTCGGGAGCGGCTTCCAGCCGCTCTACGGGTGCTTCGTCGCGGCCACGGTCGCGTGGGCCGTGAACAGCCTCAACTACTGGGTGAGCGCGATCCCGATGTCGCACTGGGCGTGGGACCGCCTGGTGAACGGCGCGCTCGATCAATTCGCGGTCTTCCTCGCGCTCTTCTTCCACCGCGTGGTGCGGGTGCGGCGCCCTGCGGCCGAGCGCGCGCTCGTCGCGTTCTCGGCGACCGCGGCGGTCGCCGCGCTCGCGACGCCGCGGCCGTACTTCGCCGCCGCCATGATGGCGACGCACGCGTGCATCACCGCGATCGGCGCGTACGTCACGTCGCTCGCGTGGTTCTACCGGCGCCGGCTGACCCGCCTCGAGGCGCGCGTCTACCTCGGCGCCTGGCTCGCACAGCTCGCGTTCAGCTTCCACGATCTCGGCATCCAGCTCGGGCTGTGGCTCGGCATCGGGTACACCCTGCCCTACACCGTCTCGTGCATGATGCTCGCGTTCGGGACGACGCTCGGGCTCCGCTTCGTGCACGCGCTGCGCGAGGCGCGCGCTCTCAACGAGAAGCTCGAGGAGCGCGTCCGCGAGCGCGAGGAGGAGCTGTCGCGGCAATTCATGCGCAGCCGGGAGCTCGAGCGCCGCGACATCCTGAACCGCGAGCGCCAGCGCCTCATGCGCGAGATGCACGACGGCCTCGGGGGCCAGCTCGTTTCCGCGCTCGCGCTGGCGGAGACGGCCGAGACCGCGGACGCGGATCTCGCGGCGGCACTGCGCGACAGCCTGGACGAGCTCCGGCTCGTGATCTTCTCGCTCGATCCCGGCCTGAGCGAGGTGCCGCCGCTTCTCGCCGCCCTCCGCGGCCGCCTGGAGCCCGCGCTCGAGCGCCGCGGAATCCGGTTTCGATGGCGCGTCGGCGACGCGCCGACACCCGAGCGTTTCGGCCCGGAGCAGCTGCTGAGCGTGCTGCGCATCGTGCAGGAGGCGATCACGAACGCCGTCAAGCATGCGCACCCGTCGGTCATCGAGGTCGCGACGGCCGTGCTCGACGGCAGCCTCGTGATCCTCGTGTGCGACGACGGCGCGGGCATGCAGGAGCCCGTCCGGCACGGGCGCGGGCTCCGCAACATGGAGCGCCGTGCGCAGGAGCTGGGCGGCGCGCTGAGCGTCGGCTCGGACCCCGCGGGCACGCGGATCGAGCTTCGCCTGCCGCTCGAGTAATTGTCTCAACGAGGGAAACGCTTCCCTCGCCCCGTTCGGCAAAGCCGAACGGGGAGTTGTCGTACGAGGGAAACGCTTCCCTCGCCCCGTTCGGCAAAGCCGAACGGGGCCCCACTCCCTGCGGTCCCTGCGGTCCCTGCGGGATCGCTTCGCTGGCTTCTCGAATCGCGCTCTAGCTTTTCAGGTCGATCAGGCCGAGGTTCACGGCCTCGAAGATCGCCTCGCTGCGCGAGGAGACCTCGAGCTTCCGGTAGATGTGCTGGACGTGCGTCGTGACCGTGCGACCGGAGATACCGAGCAGCTCCCCGACCTCGGGGACGCTGAAGCCCTTCGCGACCAGGTTCAGGATCTCGAGCTCGCGATCGGTGAGGAGCGGCGTTTCCGCGCGCGCCGCGCGCGCCGCCGGCTGCTGCAGGCTCTGGAGCAGGTAGCGCGCGATCGCCGGGCTGATCGGCGAGCCGCCCGCGAGCAGCTCCTCGATCGATCGGCCGATGTACTCGGCGGACCCGTCCTTGAGGAGGTACCCCTGCGCGCCCGCCTTGATCGCCTCCAGGACGTGGTCCTCGTCCGCGAACACGGTGATCACCATCGCGCGCGTCTCGGAGCTCACGCGGCGGGCCTCGCGGATCAGGTCGACGCCGCTTCCGTCCGGGAGACCGAGGTCGACCAGCATGACGTCGGGCCGGCCGCGGAGCGCCGCGCGCGCCTCGTTGGCCGAGCCGGACGAGCCGAGCAGCTGGAGGTCGGGCAGGGCGGCGACGGCCGACTCGAGCCGTTTCCGCGTCGGCGGATCGTCCTCGACGATGAGCACGGTAGGCGGCATCTGCGATCCCTCTCGGACGGGACCTTAGCCCGGGCCGCGCGCGCATCCCATCCCGAGATCATACGATGCCGGAAGACCCCGCCGCTTGGTCCCGACCGCGGAGTCGGCCGCACGGGGCCCCGAACGTCGGCGTCCACCGCGGCGTGCGCCGCCCACCCCGGCCGCTGTATCGTCGGGCGTGGCGCTGGCCCCCCGATCCGACCGTCCGGGCGCGCTCCCGAGCGACGAGCGCGGCTCCCGGGACGCGATCCACGTCGTGATCCGTCGGACCACCGACTGGGGCGACGAGGAGACCTTCCGGGCCCAGCTCACGCCCTCGTTCGCCCCGTCGGTCGAGCTCTGGAACGCGACGTTCGACCTTCCGTACCGCCTGTTCCGACGCGAGCTGAAACGGATCGCCGAGCTCTCGCTGGCGCGCGCGGGCGTCGTCCTCGTTGCCCTTGCGAGCGGGGCAAACCTACCCTTCGGCGCGATCGTCGTCCCGGCCGACGACGACGATTGGTTCGCGCCGGACTTCGCGCCCCGGCTCGCGGCCGCGGTCAGCGGTCGCCACGCCGGCTACTCGTGGCCGAGCCGCTTCCTCGAGGTGCCGATCTCGGTCGCGCATCGACTGGGCCGCTGGCGCCGCGCGCTCTTCCCGTCCACCCGGCCGAAGTGGGTCTGCACGACGAACAACCACGCGATCGTCCTCGACGCGGAGACGGCACCTCTCGTCGCGAGCCACGTCGCGGCGAGCCGCTGGTTCGAGGCGCATCCCGGGCGCGTCCGGAGGCTCGACGAGCCGCTCAGCGTCATGAACCGCTCGCTGGCGTCGCAGACGTCGTTCTGGTCGGTCTCGTCGCGCGCCGCGCTGCTCCGTAAGTTCCGGCGCTATCGCGCGCTGTACCGCGCCCCCGTCGCCGGCGACCTCGCGTGGTGCGCGCCCTACGTCGCGCTGATGCGCGACCTGATGGACGGGATGCGCGTGCGGTCCTAGGCACTGCGCGGCGGGAGGGGCCGCGACGGCGGCCGTCCCTCCCGCCGCGCGCCTCGACGCGCGGCCTCACCCGTTGCGGAAGCACATCGGCGTGAAGAGGTTCAGGCCCGGGTCGTTGCAGGGATAGCCCACGAGGTCGCTGAAGAACCGATTGAACTTGATCGACCACATCTGGAGCAACGCATCGTCGTTGCAGTTGTGACCCCAGAGCGACGTCGGGTTGTAGACCGTCCCGCACTGCTGGTGCCAGATCGACGGTCCGCGATCGAAGCCGGAGTGGTACGAGCACTTCGATCGCATGCCGGCCTCGTACCAGTGCCGCCCGTGGTTGCGGGACTCCCAGGAGAAGAGCGCCCACGCGAAGTTCCGATCGAACGAATACGCGACGTAGGCGATCGTGGCGGTGTGCTCGAACGGCGTCACGTTGAAGGCCGGCCCGGTCCAGACGCCGAGCATGTGCTTCCACCAGACGGCCGCTCGCGGCTGCAACCCGCTCGCGACGCCGGAATCGAGCTGCGCGGCCCCGGCGGGCCCCGGCGGCGCCGCTCCGTCGGCCGCGGGCGGCGGCAGGATCGACTCGACGGGCTTCCGCAGCTTCAGCAGGCGCGCCGCCCGCCGCGCCGGGTGGACGAGCTCCTGCTGCTCGAACGCGAGCTGCGACGCGAAGGTCACGCCCTCGATCGCGCGCGTCGCTCGCTTCATCCCCGCGTACGAGCGGTTGAAGCCCGTCAAGAGCTCGGGGTGAGCGGCGAGCTGCTCGGACGCGCTCTCGGGCGTGCAATCCGAGATGAGCGGCTCGTCACCGGCGATCGACGCGAAGAGCGGCAGGCCGTCCTTGTCGCGAAAGCAGACGTCGATCTCGAAGGGATGGAGACCGAGCACGCTGGCGTCGCGCGCTGGTCCGCTGCGTCGCGACTCGAAGTAGACGCGCTCGCCTCGGTTCTCGAACATGCCCTGGACGGCGACCCGTCCACCGACCGTGCCGGCGCGAAGAAGCGGCAGCCGGCGCGCGCTCGCGAGCGAGCGCGCGCCGGCTGCGCCTCCGGCCGAATCCACGACCGGCACCTCCGATCCCGCATCGAGCGGCTCGAACTCGAATGCGAATGCGGTCCCGGCGACTCCGACGCACACGACCGCGGCCGCGAACGCTCGCCCCAACCTCATGATGCTCCCCCCGCCGCCCGCGCCGCGTACGACGCGCGGCCACATGCCGCGCGTGGCGATCTTTCAGGCGCGAGCGGTGCGATGGAGCGAAAGCAAGACGAGCACCACGCGACGGCGGCGCGCGCGGCCCCGACTTCGAGCTCGCGCGCGCCTGCCGGAGGGCACCTCGCGCCGCGCGCGCCCGGCGCGGCGTTTCGCGTGCAACCGCGCGGTTCGGGCAGCGCAACGCTCGCTGAAACGCGGCGCCACGAGCCCGATCGCGGACCGATGCAGCGGTGCGGACCTTCGGCGCCTCCGCGAACTTGGATCCTTCGATGCACTGTGCGACCTTCGGCCGCTCGTCCACCGCGCGCGGCCCGAGAGCCGCCCGCAAGAGAGGAACGCCGCATGCAAGGAAACGCTCGCGCATGGGTGAAGGTGCTCGCGGTGGCAGTCGCGCATGCGGCGGTCGCGGGTTGCGCGGGAGGCGGTGCGCCGCTCGGGCCCGGCGCCGCGGGTCCGCCGGGCGGAGCCGCGGCCGCGAGCGCGGTCGTCGCGCGCATTCCGCTTCGGACGTTCGGGACCGGGATCGCGATCGCACCGGACGGGTCGCGCGCCCTGGTCGCGACGTCGGCGGAGCTCGTTGCGCTCGACGTGCCGGCGCGTAGCGCCGCCGGGACGATCGAGGTCGGCAACGTCCCGTACGGGGTCGCGCTGTCGCCCGATGGCGGGCGCGGCTACGCGGTCGACCTCCTCCAGCAGCTCGTCTGGTTCCTCGACCTGCGATCGCAGACCGTCGCGCGCAAGCTCTGGCTCGGATCGCCCGGACAGGCGGTTCTGCGGCCGGGGATCGCGGTCTCGCCGGACGGCACGCGCGTCTACGCGACCGTGAGCGCGCCCACCGGTCAAGCAGAAGACAGCCTCCGCGTCTTCGACGCCGCGAGCGGCAACGAGTCGCGGCGAAGCTTCGACTTCCATCCGGGACAGCTGGCGGCGACGCGCGACGGTCGCCGGCTCTGGATCACCGGCTGCCACGGCTTCTGCTCGGACGGCATCGTGCACGTGCTCGACGCGGCGACGCTCGCGAAGGTCGGCGAGGTCGCGCTCCCGTCCGTGCCGGGCGGCATCGCGGTCGCGGCCGACGGCGGGCGCGGCTGGGTCGCGAACGGGCTCGCGGGCAGCGTGTCGGTCGTGGACGCGTCTTCGGGCGCGGTCGCGGCGAACGTTCCGGTCGGCGCCGAGCCGCTCGGCGTCGCGCTCTCGCCGGACGGGACGCGCGTCTGGGTCACGTGCTTCGCGGCCGGAACGCTCGTCGGCATCGACGCCGCGACGGGCGCCGTGGTCGCGCAGATCCCGGTCGGCGAGGCGCCGCGCGCGATCGCGCTCACGCCCGACGGGCGCTACGCGTGGCTCACGCACTCGACTCCGATCGTCTCGGTCGTGGACCTGAGCCGCGGGTAGGCGGGCCCGCTACCCCTCGCCTGCCGCGGGCCGCCGTCCGGCCGCCGATCGCGTGAGGCGCTCGAGCGCGAGCAGCGCGAACGCGACCAGCGGTGCGGCGAGGAAGATGCCCATCGCGCGCTGCAGCCCGATGACGATCTCCGGCTGCGGGTCCGGAAACGCGCCCACGGTGGTCGCGCCGTCGGCGAACCAGTCGAGGAGCGAGCCGTAGAGCGGCGCGAGGACGCAGGCGCCGATCGCCATCACGAGGAGGTTCGTGAAGCCCATCGCGGTCGCGACCGCGCCCGGGGGCGCGAGCTCCGCGACCCGTGCGAACACGAGCGAGTACGCGCTGGCGGCGAGCCCGAGCGCGAGGAACGTCGCGGCGAGCGACGACGGATCGTCCGCCGGGCTCCACACGACCCACGCGAGGATCGCCGCGACCAGCAGGGGCGACGCGAGCAGCGCCGCGTCGCGACGCGCCCCGGTGCCCGCGCCCACGCCGAGGAGCGGCGCGCCGAGCGCGACGCCGACGAAGATCCACGAGCTGATGCGTGCGCTCGCGACGGCGTCCATCCCGAACCGGTTCGCGACGAGGTTCGGAGCCCACGCCGCGCCGAAGCCGAACGGCACCGCGGCGACGAGGCCGCCCGCGACCGCGAGCTGCCAGATGCGCCGGTCGCGCACGATCCTCGCGAAGCTGCCGTCGCTCGAGCTGCTCGCGGCGCGCGGCGCCGCCGAGCGGGCCGCGAGCGCGATCGGGACGCCGGCGGCGAGCAGCATCGCCGCGAGCGCGAGCGAGCCGCGCCGCCAGTCGCCGCTCGCGACCGACGGCAGCGCCGCCTGAGCGAAAGCCGCGCCGGTGAGCGCGAGACCCTCGGTCGCCGTCGCGACGATCGCGAACCGGCGCGGCTCGAAGCGCGCGGCCGCGATCGCGAGGCAGCCGGGGAACGCGACCGACCCGACGAGGCCGCAGCCGGCGCGCAGGACCGCCGCGGTCCCCGCGGTCGGCGAGAGCGCGACGGCCGCGGACAGCAGCGCGCCCGCCACCGCGGCCGCGAGCAGCAGTAGCTCGGGGCGGATGCGATCGAGCAGCACGCCGGCGGCGAGCTGCGCCGGGATGTACGCGACCTGGAAGCTCGACGCGAGGAGCGCGAAGCCCGTCGCGCGGAGCGCGAAGGCCTCTCGCAGCTCGGGCTCGAAGGCCGACGGGAAGCTCTGCAGCGCGGTCTGCAGGATCGCGAGGAAGAGCGCCGCGCTCCACGCGGCGACGGCGCCCGACTCCCGGCCGAGGCCGCCGCCTCCGCGGGCGCGCGCTCTCACCTCGCGGGGTCGAGAAACTCGTTCAGCCCGTAGCGCGGGTACGGGCCGTAGGCGAGCTGCTCCATCACGCCGACGCCTTCCTCGCCGTCCATGGTCGCGCGCATCACCTGCTGCACGTGCTGGTTGTCGATCGCCATCTCGTCGAGGTCGGCGGTCTTCCACGACTCGCCCGCGACGGCGAGCTCGCCCTTCCAGTGCCCGTGCCCCCACGTGGGATGCGTGTAGCCGATGCCCTTCATGCGGAAGCAGAGGAGCGGCTCGAGGCGCATCACGCGCCGCGCGCCCTTCCAGTCGACGAGCGCGATCTCCGCCGAGCGCGCACGCCGCGTTCCGGGGACGTACTCGAGGTGGTGCTCGACCCGCGGCAGGTGCTCGGTCCGCGGGTCCTCGATGCCGGGAATCGCGTCGACCGAGTCGTAGGCGGGGATGATCATCGCCTCCTGGTGCCACGGCCGCCCGCTCGCGTCCTCGAAGACGAGCGCGTGCGTGCAGCGATCCTTCCACTGGACGGGCGCCCACAGGAAGAAGATCTGCGGCAGCTCCGTCGGCGGCGCGCCCCCGGGATCGGCCGCGCCCACCGGGCGGACGCCCCACGAGCGGTCCTTCGTCCCGTAGACGCGCGCGGCATCGACGCCGACCGTCTTCCCCGCGTAGCGAATCTCGCCGCTCCAGCGGCCGAGCTGCGTGAAGCGCGTGGAATCCATCATCGTGCGCCCGTCGCGGCGCATCGTCTGACGGCCCTCCTCGATGCACGCGGTGCGCGCGACGAACTCGAGGTCGGCCGCGATGCCGGTCTCGTTGGGCGCGATGCGGAGGCGCACGCGCCGCATCGGCTCCGCGATCTCGATCCGGAACGGACCGACCTCAGTCTCGGACGGATCGCGCGGCGCGCGGCGCGATGCATGGAACGCGTGCTGCTCGCCGTCGCGCACGATCGAGAAGGCGCAGTCGAGGATGTGGAGGTTCGGGTAGATCGCCATGGCGACGCCGAAGTAGAACTCGCCGTCGGCGGCGTAGCCGTTGAACCAGTACCGGTCGTAGGCGTTGCGATCGCTGGTCGCGACGTGCGCGACGGGCTCGGGCGTCTGGTGGATCGGGTAGTCGTCGAACCGCGACAGCATGCGTCGGTCGCTAGCACCGGCCGATCGATCGAATCAAACGACGCCGTTCGCTGGATCGCGCCCGGCGGCCGCGCTCATGCTGCGCCGGTGCACATGGGAGGGCAGCCGGAGCCGTGTGTGCGGGCGCTCGCTCCGGGTCTCGTTCGCGGGGAGGAAGAGCGCCCCGAATGATTTCATGAATCAAGGTGGGGGCGGGTGATTGTCCCGCTCGCTCGACAGTCGCTCGCTCGCCCGCAAACACGGCTCCGGCTGCGCTCGTTTTTCGACGGCGCAGTCGAGCCCTGCGGACGGTCGGTCAAGCACGCGATGCGCGTTGGTGCATGGACCACGGGTCGTCGGCGCGCCGCAGGCCCGATCAGCGGGCGATGCCCGCCGGTTACGACCGAGCTCGGCTGGCTCTTCACGGTCGTCCGCGCAGGGCGCCGGGCCGGCGGGCAGGCCTGACCGCCCGCTGAGACGCCGACCGCCGTGGGCGCAGCAAACCCATCCCCGCGCCGGGATGGCGCAAACGCCCGGGCATCGCACTTTCTGCCTTGGCTAGCCGTGTGACGCCGTGGTACCGCGGTCGGGACACTGGCGCCTCGCCGGTGCGGCCTTTCCTCTCTGGCGGTCCTGCACTTCCCTCGTCGACCCGAATCGAGCCGATCCCGCCGGACGGCCGCGAGCCCCGCGCGAGGCGCAGAGCGCCGACTCGGAGCGCTTGTCGGCTCCGGGGACCCCAGATCGGAGACGGAAGTGACATCGAACGAACGAATCGCCTCGACGGGACGGGTTTGCGCTGCGTGGACGATGTGGCCGGGGCGATTTGCCACGGCAGGATTGCTCGTCGCGGCCCTCGCCCTGGGTCTTCCTGCAGCGGCGCGCGCAACCGTCGCGAGCGACCTCTGCACCGGCAACCCGTGCGTCATCACCGGCAACCACACGATCGACATCGACAGCAACCTCCAGTTCGGCGATGCGACAGACCTCGTGATCCAGAACAGCGTTCTCACGGTCGGCGACGGAAACATCTCGCCGCGCACGATCGGACTCACGGCGCGCTCGATCACGATGAAGGCGGGGGCGCGCATCGTGGCCGGCCCCGTGGGCGCGACCGACGACGCCGAAGTCGACCTGACCGCGACCGGCGGTGACATCGTCTTCGAGGCCGCGTCGGGCAAGAGCATCGACCTCAGCTCCAACTCGGCCGGCACCGCGTCCCTTCTCGCGAGCGGCAACATCACGCTCGCCCGCGGGATCGACGTCCAGGGCACCGGAATGGATTCGGCGGGCGGCGCCATCGAGCTCGAGGCCGGCGGATTCATCACGGTGAGCGCGGATCTCCTGGCAGGTGCCTCGGGAGCGTTCGCGTTCGGCGGCGAGATCGACATCACCGCCGGCACGGGCGCGCTCATCACCGGCATGCTCGACGTCGGCTCGCCGACCGACGGCGGCGGCGTCTCGGTCGCGTCGACCCTGGGGCCCGTGACCGTAGGCAAGATCAATGCGAACGGCGGCGACCCCGACGGGTACGGCGGCGAGATCGAGGTCGACGCGGGCTACGGCGACGTCGCGCTGAACGGCCCGGTCACCGGGAACGGCGGCGGCGGCTCGGACGAGAATTGCGGCGACGGCGGCGAGTTCGACGTGAGCGCGGGCCTCTCGGTCGCCATCAACGATTCCGTGACGCTCGACGGTGGCACCGGCTGCGCGGGCGGCGGCTTCTCGGTCGAGGCCGGCACGACGGTCACGCAGAAGGCGGGGAACCAGATCTCGCTCGACGCGCCCGGGACCTACGGAGCGGGCGGAGCGCTCGACGTCGAGGCGTTCGGCGACATCGTGCTGCGGTCCGTCGACGCGTCGTCGCCCGGCATCGGCGGCGACGTCGACCTGACCTCGCGCGGCGGCGCGATCAGGATCGCCGGAACCGTCGACGTGCGCGCGAGCGCCGTCGACGCGTACGCCGGCACGATGTCGCTGCGTGCGTGCACCGTCCAGGTAACGGCGCAAGGCAGCCTGCTGGCGTTCGGCGGGCTCCTGGATGATCAAAACAATCCGACCGTCGGAATCATCCTGCTGCGCGCGAGCAACGCGATCACGGTGGCCGGCACCGTACACGCCATCGGGAGAAACGATTTCCGCCTGAAGAGCGGCCAGCCGACCGTCACGGGAACCGTGACGCCTTCGGCCGTCGTCACGGTGGATCCCGCCATCCCCGCGTGCGAGCCGCCGCCGGTCTGCGGCAACGACGTCCTCGAGCCGGGCGAGCTGTGCGACGACGGCTCCGCCGTGAACGGGACCGCCGCCGGCTGCTGCGCGGCGGACTGCAAGTCGGCCAAGGCCGACGGCGCGTCGTGCGACGACGGCCTCTTCTGCAACGGCGCCGACACCTGCAAGCTCACGACGTGCAGCGCGCACGTCGGGAACCCCTGCGCCGGCCTGCCGGGCGCGTGCGTGACCAGCTCCTGCACGGAGCAGCTCCACTGCGCGATGCCCGCCGAATCGGTCTGCGACGACGCCGACGACAACCCGTGCACGGAGGGCCGCTGCAGCGCCGAGGGCGCCTGCCAGCCGACGCCGATCGAGGCCGACTGCGAGGACGGCATCTTCTGCAACGGCTCGGAGACCTGCGTCGCCGGCAAGTGTCGCCGCGAGCCGCTCGCGTGCTCCGCCGACAGCTGCGACGAGAACGGCGCGGCGTGCGAAGCCTTCTGCGGCGACGGCATCGCGCAGGACGGCGAGGAGTGCGGCGAGCCCGGCACCGCCGGCTGCGCGGCGGGCGTCACCTGCCGCGACTGCGCGTGCGAGACCGACGGCATGGCGGGCGACGCGTACCTCTGCCACAAGACCACGGTCTCCGACGCGCCGGCCTCCCCGTTCGTACCGGGAAGCGCCGTGCCGGTCGTCGACCGCTTCGAGAGCAAGACCTACGACGT
The DNA here is from genome assembly GCA_035651755.1 of Binatia bacterium. GTDB lineage: Bacteria > Desulfobacterota > Binatia > UBA12015 > UBA12015 > DASRFA01. Next base: position 62,356 of record DASRFA010000056.1, read on the forward strand.
GACGTCGATCGACGGCGTCTGCAGCCCGGTCGTCGTCGCGGCGCCGCAGGGCACGTTCCCGCCGACGAATCCCGACACCCTGCAGGTCGATCACACGATCGCGCTCAGCGCGACCCCGCCCGACCAGGCGCCGTTCGCGCAGGTGGTGCGGACCTACACCGACCACTTCGGGACGCTCAGCCTGACGCTCAAGAAGGTCGACGGCGTGTTCCTGCGGGCGCGCGAGACCGACTTCGGCGAGAGGGAGGCGTGCTCCGACTCGTCGACGTGCAGCGACGGCCGTACCTGCCAGGGTGGCAACTGTCTGCCGGATCCCGCGAAGGCCCCCGGCAAGCCGCCGAAGAACCTGCCGGTGTTCAACTTCAAGTGCTACACGGCCGCGGTCACGGCGGGCACGACGAAGTTCACCCGCATGCCGAACGTCCGCCTCACCGACCAGTACGGCCAGACGCAGCTCTACGACCTGGTGAAGCCGGTGCGGGTCTGCAGCCCCGCGACGGTCGCGGGCCAGAACGTGACCGCGCCGTCGCAGGAAGGACAGCTCACCTGCTACAAGGCGGCCCTGTCCGACTCCGACCCGAAGCAGGCGCCGTTCAGGCCGCACGAGGTCGGCCTCCGCTACAAGGGCTTCAAGCCCGCGTTCCTCGACGTCAAAGCGGCGACGGAGCTCTGCATGCCGTCGCGCATCCAGCCGTAGGCGAGCGACGGAGCGGCGGCGCGACGCGCGCGCTCGCCGCTCCGCCCGCCGTCGGCTATGCGGGTCGGTCATGGAGACGCCGCGTGACGACGTGCTCGCGAGCGCGCGCGCGCTCCAGGAGCCGATCCGCGCTCGCGCGCGCGAGATCGAGCTGGCGCGTCGTCTTCCCGCCGACCTCGCGCGCGCGTTTGCCGAACGCGGCCTCTACCGGCTCGCCGTGCCGCGGAGCCTCGGCGGCCTGGAGGCCGATCCCGAGCGGCTCTTCGAGGCGATCGAGCTGATCGCCGAGGCCGACGCTTCGGCGGGCTGGTGCCTGATGATCGGCGTCACGACGGGCGTCGTGTCCGCGTATCTCGCGCCCGCGGTCGCGCGCGAGGCCTACGGCGACCCGCTCGCGATCACGGGCGGCGTGTACGCGCCGATGGGGCAGGCGATTCGCGACGGCGACGCCTATCGCGTGAGCGGGCGCTGGCAGTGGGCATCGGGATCCGCGAACTGCAGCTGGCTCGTGGGCGGCTGCGCGATCGTCGAGGACGGCAAGCCGCGCCTCCTCCCGAACGGGATGCTGGACGCGCGCATGGCCGTGTTTCCCGCCGCCGACGCGACCCTGATCGACTCCTGGCACGTGGCCGGGCTCTGCGGCACCGGCTCGGGCGAGATGGAGGTGCGCGACCTGCGCGTTCCGATCGAGCGCTCGGTGTCGATCGTGACGGACGTCCCGGTCGAGCGCGGACCGCTCTACCGCTTCCCGGTCTTCGGCCTGCTCGCGCTCGGCATCGCCGCCGTCGCGCTCGGCAACGCGCGCGGTGCGATCGCCGAGCTGGCCGAGATCGCGTCCGGCAAGAAGCCGTACGGGTCGGCGCGCTCGCTCGCCGAGCGCGCGAACGTGCAGGCCGCCTTCGCCGAGGCCGCGGCCCGCCTCGAGGCGGCGCGCGCGCTCTACCGGCAGTCGATCGCGGACGCGTGGCGGCGCGCCTGCGACGACGGCGAGGTGTCGGTGCGCGACCGCGCCGCCCTCCGGCTCGCCGCGACGCACGCGACCCGCGTCGCGGCGGACGTGACGCGCGTCGCGTACGACCTCGCCGGCGGGACGTCGCCGCACCTCGTCTGCCCGCTCCAGCGCCGCTTCCGCGACGCGCACGTCGCCACGCAGCACGTCATGGTCGCGCCCGCGACCTACGAGCTCGCGGGGCGCGCCTTGCTCGGGCTTCCGACCGACGCCACCATGCTCTGAGGCGCGACCAGCAGCACGAGCAGCGGCGACGTCGCGAGGGTCGTGACGAGCGCCATCACGATCAGCATTGCGAAGAGCGTCGGCGAGATGACGCCCAGGTCGAGACCGACGTTCAGCACGATGAGCTCGACCAGGCCGCGCGTGTTCATGAGGACGCCGAGCGCGGACGAGCTGCGCCACGAGAGGCCGGCGAGGCGCGCCGCGAGCGCGCTTCCGCCGAACTTCCCGGCGCACGCGACCAGGACGATCAGGCCGCAGACGAGCCAGTCCTGCGCTCCGCTCACGAGCTCGATGCGCGTCCGCATCCCGCTGAACGCGAAGAACGCCGGTAGCAGCAGCACGACGACGACGTCCTCGATCCGATCGGCGAGATCGCGCGCGAGGCGGCTCTCGTGCGGGATCACGACGCCGAGGAGGAACGCGCCGAAGAGCGCGTGGATGCCGATCGCCTCGGTCGCCAGCGCCGACGCCAGGAGGAGCATCAGCACGAGCGCGACCGCGTCGGACGAGGTGCGCGCCGGCGACGCCTCGACCCGGCGCGCGACGCGGACGAGCACGGGGCGGACCGCGACGACCATCGCGGCGATGAACGCGGCCGTGAGCAGCACGGTCGCGACCGGGCTCGCTCCGCCGCCCTTCACGACGCTCACCAGGAACGCGAGCAGGCACCACGCGGTCACGTCGTCGACGGCGGCGCAGGTCAGCGCCAGGACGCCGAGCGGAGTGGTCTGCATCCCGCGGTCGGTCAGGATGCGCGCCAGCACCGGGAACGCCGTCACCGACATGGACACGCCGAGGAAGAGCGCGAACGCCGTGAACGGGACGTCGCGCGTCGCGAGCAGCGGGTAGAGGACGAGCGCGAGCGCCGAGCCGAGGACGAACGGGAGCAGGATGCTCGCGTGCGAGATCGCGAGCGCGGCGTGCGGGCTTCGCCGGAGATGGGCGGGATCGAGCTCCACCCCGACGACGAACATGTAGAGGATGACCCCGACCTGCGCGACGACCTGGAGGTCGGGCGCGACGGCCGCCGGTAGCACGAATCGCCACGCTTCCGGCGCGACCCGGCCGAGGAGCGACGGCCCGAGCAGGATCCCCGCGACGACCTCCCCGACGACGGGCGGCTGCCCGATCCGCCGAAACGCCCACCCGACGGCGCGCGCCGCCAGGATGACGACGAGGAGCGCGAGGAGGAGGTGCGGTAGTCCGCCCGCGTCGCGCGCCGCGGCGCCCGCGGACGCGCCGGCTTGCGCGGCCGGCAGCGACGCCACGAGCCCGGCGCCGCGCGCCCGGATCGCGAGGAACGCTCCGACCGCGGCCGCGATCATGAGGCCGTAGACGAGAGCCGTCCGGAGCAGGGGCGAGTGCGGTGCGGGACGCGACATGTCGCTTGGCTCGGCCGGCGCGCGGGCGCGCCGGCGGCTTGAGCGCCGTATCGCAGCGCGCGCGCCTCGCGCAACGCGCGATCGCGGCCTCGCGGCGGACATTCGTTTGACGCGGGCGTCCGCGCCCGGGATGGTCGACGCGATGGGGTTGCCGGGGATGGGAGCCGGCGCGCGCGTCGCCGGCGCGGTCGCGAGCGCGCTCCTCGCCGGCGCCTGCTCCGCGATCGTCGCCGGCCTCGACCTCGGCGGCGATCTGCCGGAGCGCTTCGTCGGCGCCGTCGCCGGCGGACAGGTCGACGCGGCGTACGCGCTCCTCTGCCCGAGCACCCGCTTCGGGATCCCGCCCGACGCCTTTCGCCGCGCCCTCGACGCGAACCCCGTTCTCCTCGCCGCGACCGACGTCACGATCCAGCGCTACGAGTCGGGCGGCGGCCTCGCCGCCGTGCAGAAGGGATGGATCGCCGGCAGCGCCGGCGCGGCCGACGCGCAGTTCCACCTGTCGAAGATCGACGCGACCTGGTGCTTGACGGGGATCGAGATCGGCGGAACGCCGGCGCTGCCGGTGCCCGGGACCGCGACCGCAGGGGAGAGCGCGCGCGACGCGGGCGCGGCGGTCGACCGCGCCCGCCTTCCGGCGGCGCTCCGGAACGACGCCTATCGCCTGTACGGCCTCTCGAGCGGCGGCACGCGGCGCTACCGGATGTCCGACGGCAGCGGCGCGGGGGCGGTCGGCTCGCAGCGCAGCGAGCTCCTCGCGATCGACGGTGGGTCGGCGCGCTTCCGGATCGTCCGGACGGGCGCGCTCGCCGCGCTCGGATCGCTCGAGGTCGTGCTCGACGCCGACGGCGTCCACCTCGTGGGGTCGTCGAACGGCGCGCTCGCGGCGCCCGCGCTCGTCATGCCGGCGCGGCTCGCGGCCGGCACGACCTGGCGGTCGGAGTACGTCGAGACGCCGCCCGGCGGGACGCCCGTGCGCTACGGCGGGAACGACGTCGTCGACGGACCGGAGCGCGTCCGCACGCCGGCGGGCGAGTTCGACGCGGTCCGCGTCTCGACGACCGCGAGCGTCGAGAGCGGCAGCGACCGGGCGACCCTCCGTCTCCGGGCCTGGTACGTCGCGGACATCGGTAGCGTCCGCGTCGAGAGCGAATCGACGCCGACCCAGGGCGAGCCGAGCCGCATCGTCGTGGAGCTCGAGTCGGCGGGCCCCTGAGCGGGCTCGCGGCCGACGAAGCCGCTTGACACGAGGGCGCGCGGTCGCGCAGCACGTTGTTCATGAACGAGCTGCTGGAGCTGTCGCTGGTCGATCTCGTGGGCCGCATCCGGGGGCGGAAGGCTTCGCCGGTCGAGCTGATGGAGGCGGTGCTCGCGAGGGTCGACGAGACCCATCGCGCGCTGAACGCCGTCGTCGTGCGGCGGGATCCCGACGCCTGCATGGCGGACGCGCGCGCGGCGGAGGCGCGCATCGCGCGCGGCGAGGCTCGCCCGCTCGAGGGCATCCCGCTCGGCGTGAAGGAGCTCGAGCCGGTCGCGGGCCTGCCGTGGACGGAGTGCTCGCCGATCTTCGCGGAGCGCGTCGCCGCGCACGACTCCGTCCAGGTCGAGCGGCTCCGCGCGGCAGGCGCGATCGTCATCGGGAAGACGAACTCCCCCGAGTTCGGCGCGCCGGCGTTCACCAAGAACCGCCTGCACGGCGTCACGCGATCGCCCTGGAACCTCGCGCTCTCGCCCGGCGGATCGAGCGGCGGGTCGTCGGCCGCGATGGCGGGCAACGTCCTCCCGCTCGTGACCGCGAGCGACGGCGGCGGGTCGATCCGCATCCCGGCGAGCTTCACCGGCTGCTTCGGGCTCAAGACCTCGCTCGGCCGCATCCCGCACGAGCAGCGCGACATCTGGGAGTACGGGCAGACGGCGGTGTACGGGCCGCTCACGAAGACGGTCGAGGATGCCGCGCTCTTCCTCGATCAGGTCGTCGGCAAGTCCGAGCTCGATCCGACGAGCCTCCCGCATCCCGGGATCTCGTACGTCGAGAAGGTGCGCGAGCCGCTACCGGAGCGGCTCCGGATCGGCTTCTCGCCCGACCTCGGATACGCGGTCGTGCAGTCGGACGTCGCGCAGGCGGTCGAGGAGGCGGCGCGCATCTTCGAGAAGCTCGGCCACCGCGTCGAGAGCGTCGCCGGCGGGCCGCCGGAGGCGGGGCGCACGTGGGGCATCCTCGGGTCGTTCTTGATGGCCGCGCGCCTCGAAGAGCACCTGAAGGGACGCGAGGAGCTGCTCGGGCGCGGCTTGATGGCCGGCATCGAGATGGCGCGCCGCGACATGACGCCCGCGCTCTTCGGGAAGCTCGCCGCCATCCGGGGCGAGGTCGCCGCATGGGCCGCCGGCGTGTTCGAGCGCCACGACCTGCTCTTGACGCCGACGGTCCCGTTCGACCCGTACTCGGCACCGGGCCCCTACCCGACCGAGACCGAAGGCCGGCAGCAGCCGTGGTCGAACGTCGGATCGTTCACGATCCCGTTCAACCTGTCGTGGCATCCCGCCGGCACCGTCCGCGTCGGGCTTTCGCGCCGCGGCCTTCCGATGGGGATGCAGATCGTCGCGCCGCGCCACCGCGACGACCTGGTGCTGCAGGCGGCGCGCGCGTTCGAGCGCGAGCGGCCGTGGCACCCGAGGTGGCCGACGTCGTTCGAGTGAAAGGCCGCGGTCAGCGCCGTCGCGAGCGGCGCCGCTGAGGCTCCTCGCTCGCGAAGCGCTCCTCGAGGAGACGCGCCAGCCAGGCGCGGAAGCGGCGCTGCACCGACGGATCGTCCGGGAGCCCGCCGAGGCGGCTGAGCACCGGGCCCATGAGCGCGTCGCCCAGCATCGCGGCGGCGATGAGCCGGACCGCGAAGTCGACCTCCTCGCGGGCGGGCGCTCGTGCGCCGGCGGCGCGCGCGTCGTCGGCGATCCGGCGATGGGTCGCGTCGGCGAGGATGCGAAGGAGCTGCTGGTCGTTGTCGCCCGCAGCCGGGGCGCGGTCGCTGAGCGTGATCCACGCGAGGAGGCGCGCGTGTCCGGACTCGCCCAGCGTCTCGTGGACGCGCTCCAGGACCGCTTCCGAGGACATGCTGCGGCGCGGGTCCGAGATCGCTCGCAGGACGTCGTCGTTGAGAGCGCTCATGGCGGAGCGCACGAGCGCCCGGAGGAGGCCTTCGCGGCTCTCGAAGTGGTGCAGGATCGTCGGGTGCGCGATGCCGAGATCGCGCGCGATGTCCTGTAGGCGGATCGCCTCCGGCCCGCCCTCGGCGAGCCGCCGCTGGGCCGCCGCAAGGATCTCGTGGCGCGCCTCCTCGGCGGTACGGCGCCGCCTGGTGGCCTTTTTCGCGCCCACCCTATTGACAATCCTGTATGTAGCCGGCTACTGACATGGTTGTCAGCAACCTACCACGGCCCGACTGCCGGGTCACTGAGGTGAGGTCATGCCGCCGGCGACGAACAGCCCGACGCGAAAGCGCATCCAGCCCATCCGGGCGTTCCGCGCCGTACGCGCGCTGATCCAGAACCCCGACGACACCCCGAAGGTCTTCGACATCATCGACGCGCTCTCCGGCAACGCCGGCGAGCGCCTCTTCCGACGATTCCGCCGATCGGCGACCGGCGAGCGCATCCTGCGCGAGCGCCGAAACCTCCTCGCGACGCTCGATGACCGCGCCGCGCTGAAGGCGTTGCCGGCGGGCTCCCTCGGCCGCGTCTACGCCGACTTCGTCGAGCGCGAGCAGATCACCGGCCAGGGCCTCGCCGACGCGAGCATGGCGAACCGCCGCGACGACATCGACCCCGACCGCCGCCTCTTCTTCGATCGCCTCCGCGACATGCACGACCTCTGGCACGTCGCGACCGGCTACGGCCGCGACCTCGTCGGCGAGGGTGCGCTCCTCGCGTTCAGCTACGCGCAGACGAAGAACCGCGGCGTCGGCTTCATCGTCGCGGTCGCGTGGCTCCGGGCGCGCGGCGAGATGTCGTTCGCGCGCGGCATCATGTGGGAGGGTTGGCGGCGCGGCCGCCGCGCGCGCTGGCTGCCGGGAGAGGACTGGGAGCACCTGCTCACGCTGCCGCTCGCGGCCGTCCGCGAGCAGCTCTGCCTCGGCACGCCGCCGAGCTACGCACAGGTCCGCTCGGCGGGAGCGCCGGCGCTCGCGTGATCGCCCGCGGTCGCGGGGCCGTCGACGCGCGGCCTGCGACCGAGGTAACGTTCGCCGCAATGGCGAACTGGGGTTGGTTCAGCCGGATCCACCGCACCGTCTACGAGGCGACCGGAGGTCGGCTCGGCGCGCGCCTCGGCTGGCTGCCGATGCTGCTTCTGACGACGACCGGACGCCGGACCGGACGCGAGCATACGGTTCCGCTCGCGTACTTCGAGGACGGCGACGACCTCGTCGTGGTCGCCTCGAACGGCGGCTCCGATCGGCCGCCGGCGTGGTGGCTCAACCTCGAGCGGACGCCCGAGGCACGCGTCCGGGTCGGCCGTCGCGAGCTCTCGGTGCGTGCGTCGCTCGCGACGCCCGACGAACGCGCGCGCCTCTGGCCGCGCTTGAAGAACGTGAACCCGCCGTACGCGCGCTACGAGCGCATGACGCAGCGCGAGATCCCGGTCGTGCTGCTTCGTCCGAGTGCGTCCTGACCCGGTCGCTCAGGGCGCCTCTCCCGCTACCGGCGCGATCGTGACCGGCGTGCCGAAGAGAACCGCCGTTCCGCTGAGCTCGTCGTAGGCGCGATCGTCGGTCAGCGCGTTGGTATTGACGCCGGGGTGCTCGCGCGCGACGCGGAGCCGCGTGCCCTCGGCGTCGTGCCCCCAGCCGTGCGGGAGGCTCACGACGCCCGGCATCAGGTCCTCGGTGACCTCGACCGGCGCGATGACCGTCCCGACGCGGCTCGTGACGCGCGCCGCGCCGCCCGCGGACAGGCCGAAGCGCTCGGCATCGGCGGGCGACACGTGGAGCGTGCAGCGGTCGCGGCCCTTCACGAGCGCGGGCAGGTTGTGCATGAACGAGTTGCTGCAGCGGAGATCGCGCCGGCCGATCAGCACGAGCTCGCCGTTCCGCTCCGCGATCCGGCGCTCGAGGCGCGCGACGTCGCCGACGATCGCGCTCGGAGCGAGCTCGACCAGGCCGCTCTCCGTGTTCACGATCTCCCGGAGCCGCGGCGTGAGCGGACCGAGATCGAGCCCGTGCTCGGCGGCCTTGAGCTGCGCGAGCGTCAGGCCGTCGGGCCGCCGGCCGAACCCGTCGCCGTAGGGGCCGATCCGAAGCAGCATGTCGACCAGGCGCTCCGGGCCGAGCCCGCCTTCGACCTTCGCGGCGATCTCGTCGACGGTGAGGCCCGGCCAGTCGCTGCCGCCCTCGAGCGCGCCTTCCGCGAACTTCCGGAACACGAACTCGTCGACGTCCTTCAGCGGGACGCCCGCGAGGCCCATGAGGCGCGCTCCGATCTGCGCCAGCACCTCCCACGTCTCGGGCGTGCCGGCGGGCGGGGGAACGGCCGCGGTCGACCACTTCGCGACGTTCCGCACCGAGAGCAGGTAGAATCCGACCTCGTAGTTCGCCTGCTCGGCGGGCGACGGCGTCGGCAGGATGACGTGCGCGTGGCGCGTCGTCTCGTTGATGTAGAAGTCGATCGCGACCAGGAAGTCGAGGTCCTTGAACGCGCGCTCGAGCTGCTCCGAGTTCGCGGCGCTCCGGACGGGATTCGTCATGAGGAGCACCATCGCGCGCACCCGGCCGTCGCCCGGAGTCAGCATCTCCTCCGCCATCGTCGAGGACGGAATCATGCCGTCGACCTCGGGTTGCCCGCTCACGCGGCTCCGCCAGCGGCCGATCTCGTAGCCCTTCGCCTTCGGTAGGGCCGCGTCGATCGGGGCCGCCGGCTTCGGGAACATGACGCCGCCCGGGCGGTCGAGGTTGCCCGTCAAGATGTTGAGCAGGTCGCAGCCCCAGCTCGCGAGCGTGCCGAACTCCTGCACGCAGGTTCCGAGCCGCCCGTAGCAGGCGGCCGACTCGGCGCGCGCGAACTCGCGCGCGATGCGGCGGATGTCCGCGGCCGGGATCCCGCACACCGCCGCGACCGCTTCGGGCGCGAAGCGGCGCGCGATCGCCTCGACCTCGTCGAGACCGGCGAGGAGGCCTTGCGCGGCGCCGAGCGCGACGAGTCCCTCGTCGAAGAGCGTGTGCACGAGCGCCAGCAGGAACGCCGCGTCGGTCGCCGGACGGATGAAGTGGTGCTCGCTCGCGATCTTCGCGGTCTCGGTACGGCGCGGATCGATCACCACGACCTTGCCGCCGCGCTCGATCACGCGCTTCAGGCGCCCGGGCGCGTCCGGCATGGTCATGAGGCTCCCGTGCGAGACGACGGGGTTCGCGCCGATCACGAGCAGGTGGTGCGTCCGGTCGATGTCCGGCACGGGCACGCCGGTCGGGAAGTGCCGCCCGAACATGAGCCCGGTCTGGACGATCTTCGGAAGCGTGTCGATCGCCGAGGAGTTGAAGATGCTCCGGCTCGCGAGCGCGCGCACGAAGACCGGCCGGTAGAGGAGCGCGCCGAGGTCGTGCACGACCGGGTTCCCCGTGTACATGCCGATCGCGTCGTTGCCGTGCTTCTCGCGCACCGCGAGGAGACGCGACGCGACCAGGTCGTACGCCTCCGCCCAGGAGATCTCCTCCCAGCCGCGCTCGGTGCGCTTGACGGGACGGCGCAGGCGGTCGGGGTCGTGGAAGAGCTCCTTCACGCCGTACGCCTTCGGGCAGATGTAGCCGCGCGAGAACGGATCCTGCTTGTCGCCGCGGACGGACGTGATGGCCCCGTCCTCGACCTCCAGCGCGAGGCCGCAGGTCGCCTCGCAGAAGGGGCACACGCGGTAGGCGGTCCGCCGATCCTTCATCGTCGCCTCCATCGTCGCCTCGTCCGTGCCGCGCTCAGCCGAGCGCGGCCGCGGCCGTCGCCTCGTTGCGCGGCGCGGGCTCGGCCGCAGATCGCGCGGGTTCCGATCCGCTCGTGTCCGCGGCCAGCGTCGCCGCGACCCCCGCCATCTCGGCGACCGGCACGCCGATGCGATCGCACAGGGTCGCGAGGTCGAAGTAGAAGCGCTCGCCGCGCAGCGCGCCGCCCTCGCAGGCGAAGACCGACACGAACGGCAGGTCGGCGGCGCGCCCGGTCGGCGCGAAGCCGAGGAACGGGCCGTCGAACGTCATGAGCGCGCGCCCCCAGCACGCGACGCTCGCTCCCTCGGCGGCGATCCCTTCGACCGTGACCCGATAGTCGGGAAACGCGCCGAAGAAGGTCTCGAGCTGGCGTCGTGCCTCGCCGCGACCGCGCGCCGCGAGCCCGAGCGGCATCGTCTCGAGCACGAAGTCCTCGCTGCAGACGGCGAGCGCGGCGTCGATGTCCTGCTGGCTCTTCGCCGCGCCGTAGGATCGCGCGAGCGAGCGCGCGACGGCGGCGTCGAGGTCGCGCACGTCGTTCGGCGAGAGCGCGGGGGGCGCGACGCCGCCTTCGGGATGGAGCCGGCTCGCGTGGGTCGCGAGGTACGCGGCGAGCCGGCCCGCGGTGCCGGGCTCGGGCCAGTCCTCGAGCGAGCGGATGCGGCCGCGCTCGTACGCGGCGAGGTGCCGGCCCTCGAAGCGGAAGTCCGGGAGCCCCGCCCGCCGGAGGGTGAGCGCGTAGCGCATCCACACGCCGTCGGGGCGGACGATCGGCCCCTCCAGGATCTCGGGGATGCGCACGTCGAAGCGGCGGTCGACCCGCCGGGTGCTGTCGCGCAGGCCGTCGACGACCGCCGCGCGCCCGCTCGCGCCGTCGCCGAACGCGCCGCCGCCGTGGACGACGTGGAGCGCGTCCGCCGTGAAGTGGTCCGCGAGGTGTCCCCAGCCGTCGCCCAGCCAGGCCAGCTCGAAGGCCTGCGCATAGTGGAAGAACCGCGCGAGATCGCTCGCCATGATCGCCTCCTGCGCGACCCGCGTCGGCGCGGGCGCCTCGAGGTCGTTCTTCGCGCGGGAACCGATCCCTGGGAAGGTCCACATTGTTCGAAATCGATGGTACCAGTGGCGGATGCTCGCCCTCCGGCTCGACGGCGACGGCCCGCTGCATCGCCGCGCCTATCGCGCTCTGCGCGACGCGATCCTCGCCGGGCGGCTCGCCCCCGCCGCCCGGCTGCCGTCCACCCGCGAGCTCGCCGACGAGCTCGGCGTTTCGCGGAACACGGTCCTGCAGGCGTACGACCGGCTCGTCGCGGAGGGCTACGCGACGGCGCGCCCCGCGTCCGGGACGTTCGTGGCGGCGTCCCTGCCGGCCGCGCGGGCGCGGACGAACCCCCGGCGCCCCGCGGCGATCGCCGAGGCGCCGGCCGACGGCGATCCGCGCCTCTCCGCGATCGGCGAGCGATTGATGGACGTCGCGCGCGGGCGGCGCGCGAGCTGGAGCCTCCCGCGCGAGCCGCTGCCGTACGACTTCCGCTACGGCGAGCCCGCCTACGCCGACCTCCCGCTCGCGACCTGGGCGCGGATCCTCGGCCGGCGCGCTCGCCGCCTGTCGGTGCGCCGGCTCGCATACCAGCCGCCGGGCGGAGCCGCGGAGCTGCGCGAGCAGCTCGCGTCGTACCTCGGCCGCGCGCGCGGCGTCGCGTGCAGCGCGGAGCAGGTGCTCGTCGTGCACGGGTCGCAGCAGGCGATCGACCTCACGCTGCGCGTGCTCGTCGACCCCGGAGACCGCGTCGTGCTGGAGGAGCCGCACTACACCGGGTTCTCGCTCTGCGCGGCCGCCGTCGGCGCGGACGTCGTCCACGTCCCGGTCGACGAGCACGGGCTCCGCGTCGAGGAGCTCGCCGCGGTGCGGTCGGCGCGTCTCGCCTGCGTCACGCCGTCGCACCAGTACCCCGCGGGCGGCGTGCTGTCGCTGCCGCGGCGCCTGGCGCTCCTCGACTGGGCGCGCTCGCTCGCCGCCTACGTCCTCGAGGACGACTACGACGGCGAGTTCCGCTTCGAGGGCCACCCGCTCGAGTCGCTGCAGTCGCTCGATCGCCACGGGCGCGTGCTCTACATGGGCACGGCGTCGAAGATCCTCTTCCCGGCGCTCCGGATCGGATGGCTGGTCGTGCCGCCCGTGCTCGCGGATCCCTTCCGCGCCGCGCAGGCCCTCTCGGACACCGGCACCGCGACCCTCGAGCAGCTCGCGTTCGCCGACTTCATCGCCGAAGGTCAGCTCGAGCGCCACGTCCGGCGGACGCGCGCGCGCCACGCCGCGCGCCGCCGCGCGCTCCTCGACGCGATGGAGCGCGAGCTCGGCGACCGCGCCCGCGTGCTCGGCGTGAGCGCGGGCCTGCACGTGCTCGTCCGGATCGACGAGCTCCCGCGCCGCGACGTCACGCGCCTGCGCGCCGCCTGCCGGGAGCGCGGCGTGGGCGTGTATCCGGCGGCGCCGTTCTACGACCGCCCGCCGCCGCACGCGGAGCTCCTCCTCGGGTACGGCGCGCTCGGCGAGCGCGCGATCCGGGAAGGCGTGCGCCGCCTCCGCCAGGCGATCGACTCCCTCGCGCGCGAGCCCTGACCGGGCCGGCGCCATAGCGGACCCGACGCGCCACGGCGCGCGCCGGCAGCTCCTCGCCCAATCCTCATGGAATCCTCAAGACCGTCGCGCGTGCCGCCGTGGGACCCTGGCGCGCATGAAGCGGGCTCGCTCGTCGTCGAATCGGTCTTCTCGTCCGACGCCTTTCGCAATCGCCGTCGCATTCGCCCTCGGTCTCTCGGCCGCTTCCCCAGCCGCGAGCGCGACCGTCGCGAACGGTCCGATCGACCCGGGGACGCTCGAGGAGGGCGCCGACGGCCTCGTCGGCGTCATCGTCAAGCTGCACGACTCTTCGCTGGCGGCCTATCGCGGCGGGGTCGGCAACCTCGCGGCGACGAGCCCCGCCGCGACCGGCGTCCGCCGCCTCGACCCGGGATCGCCGTCGGGCCGCGCGTACCTCGCGCACGTCCAACGGAAGATCGCGGACCTCGAGGCGGCGGTCCGGACCCGCAGCGCGCGCGCCCGCGTGATCCAGCGCTACGACGTCGCTTTCGGCGGCGTCGCGCTCCGCGTGCCGCGATCGGACGTCGCTGCGCTGGCGTCGCTCCCGGAGGTCGCGGCGATCTATCCCGACCTGGCGCTCCACCCCGACATGTCGCGCACGCCGGCTTTCGTCGGCGCGAACATCCTGTGGAAGAAGGTCGGCGGCAAGACGCACGCCGGCGAGGGCGTCGTCGTCGGCATCCTCGATACGGGGATCTGGCCCGAGCATCCGTTCTTCGCCGACCCCGATCCCGCCGGACTCCCCTACCCGGCGCCGCCGATCTCGCTCGGAGCCGGGAGCTGCGACTTCTCCGGCGGCTCGAACCCGGGGCAGCCGTTCGCGTGCAACCACAAGCTGATCGGCGCGCGCCGCTTCCAGTCGGGCTACCTCGCGCAGTCCGGAGGCGTCCTGGATCCGGACGAGTTCACCTCCGCTCGCGACAACGTGGGCCACGGGACGCACGTCGCCGGGACGACCGCCGGCAACGCCGGGGTGGCGGCTTCGGTCCAGGGTACGGCTTTCGGCAAGCTCTCCGGGATGGCGCCGCGCGCGCACATCGTCGCGTACAAGGTCTGCGGCGCGATCCCGGCCGGAACCCAGAAAGCCACCTGCTTCGCGAGCGACTCCGTCGCCGCGATCCAGCAGGCGATCGTCGACGGCGTCGACGTGATCAACTACTCGATCAGCGGCGGCACCCAGCCCTACGGCGAGGCCGTCTCGCTCGCGTTCCTCGACGCGTACGAGGCGGGGATCTTCGTCGCCGCGTCCGGCGGCAACTCGGGCCCGGGCGCGAACACGGTCGAGCACCGCGAGCCGTGGGTGACGACGGTCGCAGCGAGCAGCAAGGACCGGCGCTTCGCCAGCACGCTGCACGTGACGGCAAGTGGAAGCGCGACGCTCTACCTCGCCGGCACGACGATCAGCGCCGGCATCGCGACGCCCGCGCCTGTCGTCGACGCCGCGAGCGTCGGCGACACGCTCTGCAAGCAGTCGAGCGCCGACGGCGCCTTCAACGGCAAGATCGTCGTCTGCAAGATCGGCGACATCGGGCGCGTCGTGAAGGGAAAAAACGTCCTCGCGCGCGGCGCGGCCGGCATGATCCTCTACAATTCGTCGACCGCGAGCCTCGACGCCGACGAGAATTTCGTGCCGACGATTCGCCTGACCGACGTCGACGGGGCGTCGCTCGTTGCTTTCCTCGCGAGCCACTCCGGTGTGCAGGCGAGCTTCGCGCACGGAGCGAACGCCGTCGCTCCGGGCGACGTGATGGCGGCCTTCAGCTCGCGCGGCGGCTCGGGACAGGCGCTCGGCGTGAGCAAGCCCGACGTCGCCGCGCCCGGCATCCAGATCCTCTCGGGGAACTCGGCGGCCCCCGCGACGGATACCACCGTCGCCGGCGAGATCTTCGCGGTGATGAGCGGAACCTCGATGGCGAGCCCGCACGTCACGGGCGCCGCGGCGCTGCTGGTGCAGCGGAACCCGTCGTGGACGCCCGGCCAGATCAAGTCGGCGCTCATGACGACCGCGCGTTCGGGCGTCGTCAAGGAAGACGGCGCGACGGCGACGACGCCGTTCGATCGCGGATCGGGCCGGATCGACCTCACGCGCGCGTTCAAGCCCGGGCTCACCTTCGACGTGCCGGCGAGCGACTTCGACGTGCAGCGCGACGCGCTGTGGAAGGTGAACCTGCCGAGCGTCTACCTCCCGACGTTCCCCGGCCGGGCGACCGTGACGCGCACGGCGCGCGACGTGTCCGGGCTCGGCGGCGAGTGGCAGGTCCAGGTCGAGGCGCCGTCCGACGTCGCGATCGCGGCGCCGGCGACGATCGCGCTGCCGCCCGCCGGCGACAAGAAGCTCACGATGACGATCACCGGCGCCGGCGTGCCGGTCGACCAGGTGCGGCATGCGGTCGTCCGCCTCGTCAAGACGGGCACGACCGAAGCGCTCGTGCTCCCGATCACGCTCGTCCGGAAGGCCGCTCCGCTGACCGTCCAGAACACCTGCGACGCGAGCACGGTCGCCGTCGGCGCGACGACGGTCTGCCACGTGACGGTGCGCGATCCCACGATGGACCCCCACGCCGGGAAGCTGACCGTCAAGGTTCCGGGCCGGCTCGCGCTCGTCGCGGGCTCGGTCTCGGGCGGCACGTCGACCGCAAACACCGTCAAGTCGGACCTCGACTTCCCCGCCGGAACGGTGACGGTCGCTCCGGGGACCGCACCGTTCGGCTACTTCGACTTCGCCGGCAGCGCCTGCACCACCTTCCCGGCGATGCCGAACGAGTGGATCTACTTCGGCCTCAACGTCGACCCGTTCGTGTGGGCCGGTCGCCAGTGGACGAAGATGGCGTTCACCAGCAACGGCTACGTGGTTCCGGGCGGAGGCGACGTCAACGACCTCACCGCATCGAACGTCGCGCTCCCGAGCGCCGCCCGTCCGAACGGGCTCCTCGCGCCCTTCTGGACCGACCTCGACCCGTCGCGCGGCGGCGAGACGCGCTACTGCTGGTTCAACGGCGCGAACTCGCAGCGCTGGGCGGTGTTCGACTGGCGCGCCGTCGCGAACGCGACCGGGACCGGCGTCAACTCCTTCCAGGTCTGGGTCGGGATGAACGGCGTCGAGGACGTGACGTACGCGTACGGCCCGTCGCTCACGCCGGGCAACGCGACCGCCCTGACGGTCGGCGCCGAGACCCCGAGTGGGAGCTCCGGCGCGACGCGCTACTTCAAGACGCAGGCCGGGTCGGCGACGGGAACCCTGCCGACGGCGGGATCGGCGCTGCGCGCCAGCACGAGCCCGGCTCCGGACGAGGTCGTGACGTTCTCGATCCGCGGGCAGACGGCGGGCAGCTTCAAGATCTGCGCCGACGTCACGAGCCCGCTCTTCTCGGGCACCCTCCGGAAGTGCTTCTCCGGAAAGGTGCAATAGCGGGGAACGCGCGACCGATCAGGCTGCAGCCGCTCGCGCCGGCGGCACCGCGTCGGCGTTTGCGCCGTCGGCGCGACGGCACGCCGCGGCGCGCGGCTCGGCGCGATAGCTCTCGACGTCGAAGCGGCGCGTCGACCACCAGTAGCGGGTCGTCGTTCCCGACCAGTTGTTGGTGATGCGACCGCTCTCGGTCTTGTACCAGCTCTTCGGCGTCGCGGCCCAGACGCTGCCTGCGAGCTCCGTCTGGACCTTTCGGTCGTACGCCGCCATCGCGGCCGGCTCGAGGTCGAGCGACGCGAGGTCGCGATCCACGAGCGTGCGGATCGCCTGGACGATGTAGCCGGCCTGGCACTCGATCATGAAGATGATGGAGTTGTGGCCGAGGTTCGTGTTGGGGCCGTACATGAGGAAGAGGTTCGGGAACCCCGCCACCGTGATGCCGCGATAGGCGCGCGCGCCGTCCTTCCACTCGGACTCGAGCGACCGGCCGTCGCGGCCCTCCACGTGCATCGGCGCGAGGAAGTGGGTCGACTCGAACCCCGTCGCGAGGATGACGGCGTCGACCGGATGCACGGCCCCGTCGCGCGTGACCACCGCATCCTCGGTCACGCGCTCGATCGGGCTCGTGACGACGTCGACGTTCTCGCGGTTCAGCGTCGGGTAGTAGTCGTCCGAGATCAGGATGCGCTTGCCACCGATCGGGTAGTCGGGCACGAGCGCCTTCCGGAGCTCGGGGTCGGAAACGCTGTCCTCGATGTTCCGGAGCGCGAGGTCGCGCGTCTTCGACGCGAAGAACGCGTTTCCGCGGAAGAGCGGGAAGCGCATCTCGAGGAGGAGCCAGATCCACCAGCGGTAGAGCCGCGCGAGGAGCGGGACGTGCGTGAAGAGCCACTTCTCGCGCGCGGTGTAAACGCGGTCGCCGCGCGGCAGCATCCAGTTCGCGCTCCGCTGCAGGATCGTGAGCCGCTCCACCTCGGGCGCGATCTGCGGGATGAACTGGATCGCGCTCGCCGCGTTCCCGACGACGGCGACGCGCTTCCCGGTGAGGTCGTACGCGTGGTTCCAGCGCGCCGAGTGGAAGCGCTCGCCGCGGAACGACTCGAGCCCGGGGATGGCCGGAACGTACGGCCGGTTCAGCTGGCCGACGCCGCTCACCAGGACGTCGAACTCGAGCTCATCGCCCGCAGCCGTGCGGAGCCGCCAGACGGACGCGGCCTCGTCGAAGCGCGCGCTCGCGATCTCGGTCCGGAATCGGATGTGGCGCAGCAGGTCGTACTTGCGCGCGCAGTGGTCCATGTAGCCGCGGATCTCCTCCTGCGGCGCCCACTTCCGGGACCAGTCGGTCTTCTGCTCGAACGAGAAGCAGTACGCGAAGGACGGCACGTCGCACGCGGCGCCCGGGTAGGTGTTGTCGCGCCACGTCCCGCCGAGCTGCTCCGCCTTCTCGAAGATCGTGAAGCTTTCGATCCCCGCCTGCTTGAGGCGGATGCCGAGGCAAAGCCCCGAGAACCCGGAGCCGATGATGGCGATGCGTCGTCCCCGTCGCCCCGAAGCCGACATCTCGTCCCTCCCGCGAGAGCTGCGATTCACGACGCCGACCATAGGGCCGCGCCGGGCCGTCCGGAATGGCGGCAACGGACAGCTTTTTGATATTTTCGGCCACGCCGCGAGCGGCATCGCCGACGCGGCGGAGCGCGATGGAAAGCTCGATCGTACGGCGCGGCATCGGGAGCGTGCAGCTCCTGGTCACCCTCGCCGGCGAGCACGGGATGCGCCCGGCGGCATGCCTCCGCGGCTCCGGCATCCGGCCGGAGCGCCTCGACGGCCCGCACGCCGAGATCGAAGCCGACCAGGAGCTGGCGGTCGTACGGAACCTCGTGCGGGAGCTGCGCGACGTGCCGGCGATCGGACTCGAGGCCGGCCGTCGCTACCGCCTCACGGCCTACGGGATCTGGGGCTACGCGCTGCTGAGCAGCCGAACGCTCCGGAGCGCGAGCGAGTTCGGCATCAGCTTCCTCGACCTCACGTTCGCCTTCGCGCGCTTCCGCGTCGACAAGGCGTCGCGCGACCTCCGGATCGTCCTCGAGGACGGCGACATCCCGGACGACTGCCGGCGCTTTCTCGTCGAGCGCGACGCCGCGGCTGCCGTGGCGATCCAGCGCGACCTCTTCCAGCAGGCGGTCCCTCTCCGCCGCGTCGCGTTCCGCCATGCCGCGCCGCCGTACGCGGATCGCTACGCCGAATTCTTCCCGGGGCCGGTCTTCTTCGGCGATCGCGAGAACGCGATCGCGATCGATGCGCGCTTCGCCGACCGACCGCTCCCGCAGGCCGACGAGCGCACCGCCCGCGTCTGCGAGGAGCAGTGTCGCGCCCTCCTGGACCGCCGGCGCGCGCGCGGCTCCGCCGCCCGCGGCGCGCCGCCTGCGGTCTGCGAGCGCGTCCGGCAGCGGCTCCTCCGCCCGCAGGCCGGCGTCCGCATGGAGGACGTGGCGGCGGAGATCGGCATGGCGCCGCGCACGCTCCATCGCCAGCTCGCCGCGGAAGGCACGTCGTTCCGACGCCTTCTCGACGAGGTGCGGGAGGCCCTCGCCGAGGAGATGCTCGCGCACCGCATGACCGTCGACGAGGTCGCCGAGCGCCTCGGCTACGCCGAGGCGTCGAGCTTCGTGCACGCGTTCAAGCGCTGGAAGGGCGTCCCGCCGGCGAAGTTCCGCCGCCACGCGCGCCCGTGAGAGCGCGCGTGGCGGACGATGGTCCGATCGTCAGGGCGAGGTCAGCGCGTACAGCATCGCGTCCTTGGCCGCGACGTAGAGCGCGCCGTTGCCGATGGAGAGGGAGATCGCGTCCGCGGGAAGCTGGTAGTGCCACTTCGGCGTCCCGCCCATCGCCGGATCGAAGCCGTAGATGTCCGCGCCGATCGCTGCGTAGACGAAGCCGTTCGCGCCGATCACCGGCGACGGCGTCTGCGCGAGGTTCGTGGTGCTGGACCCGGGTCCCGAGAGGCTCCACAGGACGTGCGGCGGGTTCGTCGTCGCGTCGATCGCGTAAAGCGTCCGCGTCCCGACGTTGTACGAGCTCAGGTAGATCTTGCCGCCGTTGATCGCGGCGGCCGTGTCGACGCCGCCGCTCGTCGCGAACGGCCAGCCCGGCTTCACCGCGCCCGACGTGCCGTTGTCCTTGACGGCGTAGACCCCGGCTGCGGTGCCGACGTAGATCGTGCCGTCCGCGCCGATCGACGGCGACGTGTGCAGCGCCGTCGCTCCGAGCTGGAGGCTCCACGCGATCGCACCGGTGGCGCCGAGGTCGTCGATCGCGAACAGCTTGCCGTTGTTCGTGATCACGTAGATGCGGAAGTGGCCGCCGAACATGATGCCCGCGGGCGACATGTCGCGCACGAGCGGCAGATCGACCGACCACACGAGCGTCCCGTTCGGATCGAACGCGTACACGACGCCGCGCACCGTGCAGCCGCACATCGCGTACACGCGGCTCTGGGGCGCGGGCCCGAGGAGCGGCGACTGCCGCACGTCGCCGTCGAGCGGGACCTTGAAGTGCCAGAGGTCGACGCCGTCTTCGTCGATCGCCCAGAAGATGTTGTTGCGGTCGCCGATGTAGATGGTGTCGACCGTGCGGCTGCCCTGCGCGTCGGTCTTGAGGAAGGGGTTGCCGATCGCGGGCGACGACTGGTCGACGAACCCGCCGACGTTCGTGCACCACTCCAGCGAGCCGCCGGTCTTGAGCGAGCACAGCGGGAACTTCGAGTCACCGATGTAGATCGTGCCGTCGTCGGCGATCGAGGTCTGGTTCTTGATCCAGCTCACCGACTTGTACTGCCACGCGAGGTTCACGGAGCTCCCCGACGGCCCGTTCGCGCCCGACTTTCCGGTGCGCTGGGCGTCGTGCTGGAACTGAGGCCAGGAGGAGCTGGACGGCGGGGGTCCGCTGCCCGGGCCCACGACGAAGTCGTCGGCGCTGGTCGCGGTCCCGAGCGGCTTCTTGACGTCGATCTTGCCGGTCGTCGCCCCGAGCGGGACCGTCGCGAGGATCCGCTTTGCGGTGTCCACCGTGAATTGCGCCGAGACGCCGTTGAAGCGGACGCGCGTCGTTCCAATGAAGCCCGACCCCGCGATCGTGACGAGGGTTCCGACCGGGCCGCCGGTCGGCGAGAACCCGGTGATCTTCGGAAAGTCGCCGGCTCGAGCAGCGGTCGCCGCCACGAGCATGAGACACACCACCAGAATCGGAATCGTTCGTCGGAACATGCAGAGGGTCTCCTGTGCGCCCCGGGCCAGAGGAAAGAGAGTGTCGGACCGGCGAGCGACCGTCAATCTCGATTCCGCACGGGGGCGCGTTTCCCGGCCGGAGGGGGTAGCGACTTCTCAAAAAAACGCCATACGATTCTTGATTCCGGAGCGACGCGCCCCCCGGCCCGGTCCGGAGCGTCCTGCCCGCGATCAGGCGATGCGAAGCGACGAGGAAGACACCATCGAGGCGGCCGGGCGACTGCTCCCCGGCGGGGGCGAGACGGGGCGCCTGCTCCGCGCCGGGGCGTGGGCCGAGAGCGCGCTCGGGCAGATCTCCGGCTGGCCGCAGAGCCTCCGCTCCGCGCTGAGCGTCTGCCTGGGTTCGCGGTTCCCGATCGTGATCTACTGGGGGCCCGAGCTGATCACGTTCTATAACGACGCCTATGCGCCCATCCTTGCGAACAAGCATCCCTGGGCGCTGGGCCGCCCGTGCCGCGTCGTCTGGGCGGAAATCTGGGACGTCATCGGCCCGCAGCTCGAGGGCGTCCTCGCGACCGGCGACGCGACGTGGTCGGACGATCGGCTCCTGGTGCTCCACCGCCACGGCTATCCGGAGGAGTGCTACTTCTCGTTCTCGTTCGGCCCGATCCGCGACGAGCGCGGCGCCGTCGGTGGCGTCTTCACCGCGGTGACCGAGAACACGCAGCGGGTGATCGGGCAGCGCCGTCTCGATACGCTGCGAGACCTCGCTTCGCGGTCGGCGGAAGCGAAGTCCGTCGACGAGGCCTGCCGCATCGCCGCGGAGACGCTCGGCCGAAACCCATGGGACGTGCCGTTCTCGCTGCTGTACCGGATCGAGCGCGGGACGGGGATGGCCCGGCTCGTCGGCGCGAGCGGCCTCGCGCCGGGCGCGTCGGGCGCCCCGGAGCGGGTGCGGGTGGACCACGACGACGAGGACGCGGCGTGGCCGCTAGCGGATGCCGCGCGAGCGCGCGGTCGGCGAGCGGTCCAGGAGATCGATGCGCGCGTGCCGGACCTCCCCGGAGGACCGTGGGACGATCCGGCGACGCGAGCCGTCGTGGCAGCGATCTCCGCGCGCGGCGACGGCTCGCCGGTCGCGCTGCTCGTCGCCGGCGTCAGCCCGCGACGCGGCCGCGACTCGGACGACGGTGCGTTCTTCGAGCTCGTCGCCGGCCAGGTCGCGCGCGCGCTCGCGAGCGCGGACGCCTACGAGGCGGAGAGCCGGAGGGCGGCGGCGCTCGCCGAGCTCGACCGCGCCAAGACCGCCTTCTTCAACAACGTGAGCCACGAGTTCAGGACGCCGCTCACGCTGATCTCCGGGCCGATCGATGACGCGCTCGCGGACGACCGCGACGCGCTTCCGGCGTCGCAGCGCACGCGGCTCGAGGTCGCACGCCGTGGCGCGGTCCGTCTGCGCAAGCTCGTCGACACGCTGCTCGACTTCTCCCGGCTCGAGGCCGGACGCGCCGACGCGGCCTACGAGCCGACCGACCTCGCCACCTTCACCGCCGACCTCGCGAGCGTCTTCCGCTCCGCGATCGAGCGCGCCGGCCTGCGGCTCGTCGTCGACTGCCCGTCTCTCGCCGACGACCCGGTCTGGGTCGACCGCGGCATGTGGGAGAAGATCGTCTTCAACCTGCTGTCGAACGCCTTCAAGTTCACGTTCGAGGGCGGGGTCGCGGTCGCGCTTCGGCGGCGCGGCGATCGCGCGGAGCTCACCGTGCGCGACAGCGGCGTCGGCATCGCCGAGGCAGACGTGCCGCGCGTGTTCGACCGCTTTCACCGCGTCCGCGGAACGCGCGCGCGGAGCCACGAGGGCACCGGCATCGGCCTCGCGCTCGTCCAGGAGCTCGTGCGTCTCCACGGCGGCACGATCGACGTGGCGAGCGCGGTCGACGTCGGCACGACGTTCACGGTGACGGTGCCGTTCGGCACGGCGCATCTTCCCGCCGACCGGCTCCGGGCCGACGGCGGTTCCGCACCCCGGCCGCTCGGCTACGAGGCATTCGTCGACGAAGCGCTGCGCTGGCTGCCCGAAGGAGTCGCCGAGCACGGCGCACCTGACCCGGACTCCGGGACGACGGGCGACCGCCAGGCTGCGCGCGCCGTGCCGCCGCTCGGGCCGAGCGACGCGCGCATCCTCGTCGCCGACGACAACGCCGATATGCGCGGCTACCTCGCGCGCCTCCTCGGCGCGTGCTGGTCGGTCGACGTCGTCGCGGACGGGCATGCGATGCTCGCGAGCGTGCGAGAGCGCCGGCCCGACCTCGTGATCGCCGACGTCATGATGCCCGGGCTCGACGGCTTCGAGCTCGTGCGCGCGCTCCGCGCCGACCCCGCCACGCGAGCGCTCCCCATCGTCCTCCTTTCGGCGCGCGCCGGCGAGGAGGCGCGCGTCGGAGGTCTCGCGGCCGGCGCGGACGACTACCTCGTGAAGCCGTTCGCCGCGCGCGAGCTGGTGGCGCGCGTCGGAGCGCAGCTCGCGCTCGCACGCGTGCGCGACGAGGCGCGCGCTGCCGCCGAGCTCGCGAATCGCACGAAGGACGAGTTCCTCGCGATGCTCGGCCACGAGCTCCGGAACCCGCTCGCGGCGGTCCGGAACGCGATCGTCAGCGCGCGCCTCGACCGGAGCCGCACCGAGCACGCGCTCGAGATCGCGACCCGCGGAACCGACCAGCTCGCCCACCTGATCGACGACCTGCTCGACGTCGCGCGCATCACGCAGGGTCGCATCGCGCTTCGGCTGACGGGCGTGTCGATCACGGGCATCGTCCAGCGCGCCGTCGAGTCGACGCGGAGCCTCGTCCACGTCGAGGAGCGCGTCGTCCGGGTCAAGCTGCCGGACGAGGACGTCCTCGTCGAGGGCGACCCCGTGCGGCTCGAGCAGGTGCTCGTGAACCTCCTCGGAAATGCCGTCAAGTACTCCGACCTCGGCGACCGGATCGACGTCTCGTTGGAGCGCGACGGTCCCGACGTCGCGGTCCGCGTGCGCGACGACGGGGTCGGGATCCCACCCGACATTCTGCCCCGCGTGTTCGACCTCTTCGTGCAGGCGGACGGCGCCCTCTACCGGGCGCGCGGCGGGCTCGGCATCGGCCTCACGCTCGTGAAGCGGATCGTCGAGCTCCACGGCGGTCGCGTCGAGGCGCGGAGCGCCGGTCTCGGCCAGGGCGCCGAGTTCGTCGTGCGGCTCCCGGCTCTGCGCCCCCACGGAAGCGATTCGCGCGTGCCCGCCGCATCCGATCGCCCGCCGGTGCACCGGCCCGCGCGTATCGTCGTCGTCGACGACAACACCGACGCGGCCGAGAGCCTGACGATGCTGCTCGAGCTCCTCGGCCACGACGTCGCGGTCGCGCACGACGGTCCGACCGCAATCGCGCTCGCGCAGAACCGGCGCCCGGACGTCATGCTGGTCGACATCGGACTGCCCGGCATCGACGGCTACGACGTCGCGCGCGCCGTCCGCCGCGATCCCGACCTCGCGCGCACGTTCCTCGTCGCCCTGACCGGCTACGGCCGCGACGAGGACCGCACGCGCGCGCTCGCCGCCGGCTTCGACCGGCACTTCGCGAAGCCGATCGACGTCGACGAGCTGACCGCCCTCGTCGCCGAGGTCGCCGACCGCGACGCGGACGTCCCCGCTCGCGTCGCTTCGCGCCTGGCGGCGGACTGACGCGCGCCTGTTCCCGACGACGGTGCGTAGGCGCATCGCTCGCTCGCGCCGCGCGGTGGTCCTGCAGTACAACGGCCGCGTGAGCAGCGAGCCGCTCTACCGGTCGCGGCCCGGTGGCTTCGACATCCGGCCGGCGCACCAGACCGAGGCGACCCGGGTGGCGGACTTCGTGTGGCTGTCGGAGGGCCTGTCGAACGCGTACCTGGTGGTCACAGGGGACGGGCGCGTCGTGGTCAACACCGGCATGGGCTTCGAGGCGCCGACGCACAAGCGGCTCTTCGACGCGGTCGACCGCGGCCCGGTGCGATACATCCTGCTCACGCAGTCGCACGTCGACCACGTCGGCGGCGTCGACCTCTTCCGCGAGCCCGGCACCGAGGTCGTCGCGCAGGCGAACAGCCGCGCGTGCCAGGAGGACGACGCGCGCATCCATCCGTTTCGCGTCGCGCACTCGGCGCCGTTCTTCCCGACCGCCGTCGGCGCCGCCGAGAGGAACCGCCACGTCCAGGCGCGTCCGGAGCCGACGCGCACCTTCGTCGAGCGCGACGCCTTCGATCTCGGCGCCGTCCGCTTCGAGCTGGTCGCGACGCCCGGCGGCGAGACGACCGACTCGATGTGCGTCTGGCTTCCGGACGAGCGCATCGCGTTCGTCGGGAACGTCTTCAGCGCGCTCTTCGGACACTTCCCGAACCTCGTCACGCTGCGCGGCGACCGGTATCGCTTCGCGCTGCCGTTCATCGAGTCGCTGGAGCGCGTGGTCGCGCTCGAGCCGGAGCTGCTCTTGACGGGGCACTTCGCTCCGATCCGGGGCGCCGAGCTCATCCGTCGCGAGCTCCTGCGCGTGCGCGACGCCGTCCGCTTCGTGCACGATGCGACGGTGCGCGGGATGAACCAGGGCCGGACCGTCGAGGAGCTGATGCGCGACGTGCGGCTCCCGCCGGAGCTCGAGGTCGGCGAGGGCTACGGCTGCGTCGCGTGGAGCGTGCGGGCGATCTGGGAGGGCTACGCGGGCTGGTTCCACCAGCGCTCGACGACGGAGCTCTACCCGGTCCCGGCGAGCGACGTGTACGGCGACGTCGTCGAGCTCGCCGGAGGCGCTGCGGCGGTCGCGGAGCGCGCACGCGTCCGCCTCGCCCGCGGTGACGCGGTCGCCGCGATCCACCTCTCCGAGATGGCGCTCGCGGCCGATCCCGGATCGCGCCCGGGCCTCGAAGCGTACCTCGCGGCGCACGAGCGTCTTCTCGCCGAGCGCGGCGGCCGGAACTTCTGGGAGACCGGCTGGCTGCGCCACCAGATCGCGCGGACGCGCGCCCGCCTCGACGGCGCGAGCGGCGAAGCGACGTGAGGAAACGATGGCACGCTCCCTGAAGCTCGCGCTCGTGGGCTGCGGCGCCATCTCGCGCCTCCACCTGCCGGCGCTCCGCGCGGCCGCCCGTCGGACGGAGATCGTTGCCGCCGTCGACAGCGAACACGCGCGCGCCGCGGAGATGGCACGCGAGACCGGCGCGCGCCCGTTCGCGAGCCTCGACGACGCGCTCGCGGACGGCGGCTTCGACGCCGTCGACCTGATGCTCCCGCACGACCGGCACGAGGAAGCAGCGGTGCGCTGCCTCGCGGCCGGCAAGCACGTCCTCCTCGAGAAGCCGCTCGCGACGACCGTCGCCGCGTGCGAGCGCATCCTCGCGGCCCCGCGTCCGGCCGGCACGGTCTTCATGGTGGGCGAGAACACGCAGTACTGGCCCGAGGTGCTGGTCGCAGGGCGCCTTCTCGCCGAAGGCGCGATCGGCTCCCTCGTCACCGCGCGCGCGAGCTTCGCGATCCCGCCGATGCCGCAGTTCTACGCCGGCCCGAGCGCGTGGCGGCTCGACAACGCGATCGCCGGCGGGGGCATCGCGCTCGACACGGGGTCGCACTGGATCCGCCCGCTCCGCATGTGGCTCGGCGAGGTCGACGAGGCGGTCGGCGCGCTCGGCCGGCCATGGGCCGCGATGCAGGGCGAGTCGCTCGTGCGGGCGCTGCTCCGCTTCGGATCGGGCGTCGTCGCCGTGCTCGACGGCATCATGAAGGACCCGCCGTTCGTCCCGGAGCCGATGTTCCGCCTCACGGGCGATCGCGGCGAGATCACCGTCGAGCGCACCGGCCACGCCGTTCTGTGGAACGCGGAGCACCCTGAAGGTCAGCGGGTCGGCGAGGAGGGCGGCTACCTGCGCTCGTTCCACGGCGAGATGGCCGACTTCGAGGCCGCCGCGCTCGACGGGAAGCCGCTCGCCGCGGGCCCCGAGCACGCGGTGGGCGAGCTCCGGACCGCGCTCGCGATCTATCGCTCGGTGGAGACCGGCCGGTGGGAAAAGGTCTGGGCGTGACGCCGCGCGTGCGCTTCGACTTCGCGGGAGCGCGCGTCCTCGTGACCGGCGGCACGAGCGGGATCGGCCATGCGATCGCGCGCGCCTTCGCCGACGCCGGCGCCGGCGTGACGGTCACCGGCCGGAAGCCGTCGGCGGAAGGCTACGAGGTCGACCTGTCGAACCTCGACTACCGCTCGCTCGACGTGCGCGATCCTGCGGCGATCGAAGGCGTCGCGCGGTCCGTCCCCGCGCTCGACGTGCTCGTGAGCAACGCCGGCGCGAACCTGCCCGGCGGGCGGAGCGAATGGGAGCCCGACGTCTTCGAGGAGTCGGTGCGGATCAATCTTCTCGGTGCGTACCGCCTGGCGGCCGCGTGTCGCGAGAAGCTCGCCGCGAGCCGGCTCGAGGGCGGAGCGAGCGTGGTGCACGTCGCGTCGATGGCGTCCTTCTTCGGGATCACGGCCGTGCCGGGATACGGCGCGGCCAAGGCGGGGATCGTGCAGATGACGAAGACGCTCGCGGCCGCGTGGGCGAAGGACGGGATCCGGGTGAACGCGGTCGCGCCGGGCCTGATCCGGACGCGCATGACGGCGCGCATCCAGGCGGATCCCGAGTGCACGCGGAAGGACTTCGAGCGCATGCCGTTCGCGCGCTGGGGGACGCCGGAGGAGATCGCGCCCGCGGTCCTCTTCCTCGCGAGCCCCGCGGCGTCGTACGTCACGGGACAGACGCTCGCCGTCGACGGCGGCTACTCGATCGCGTGAGGACCACATGGGCGTGGACGCGGGACACATCCGGCGGGTCTTCGACCGCTACTGCGAGCTCGTGACGGCCGGCGACTTCGAGGCGATCGCGCTTCTCTACGCGGAGGACGCGACCGTCGAGGATCCCGTCGGGTCGGAGCCGCACCGTGGGCGCGACGCGATCCGGGAGTTCTACCGCGCGTCGGCGGGCGGCGTGGCGCTCGAGCTCGAAGGTCGCGTCCGGGTCGCCGCGAACGCGGGCGCCGGCGCGATGGTGGCGCGCCCGAAGGCGGACGCGGGCTTGCGCGTCGAGACGCTCGACGTGATGACGTTCGACGACGCGGGCCTCGTGACGTCGATGCGCGCCTACTGGAGCGCAGATACGATCGTGCGGGGCTGAGACGTGGCGGCACGCGTCCCCGACGTCCGGGTCGCCGACCTCGCGCACCCGGTCCTGACCCAAGAGCAGCGCGCCGCGATCGACGCCGCGTCCCTCCTCCCGATCGCTCTCCGCGAGGACGCCGCGCTGGCCGCGGCGCGCGAGCGGACGGGCCTTTCGGACTTCGGGGACGAGTCCTTTCGCGCACGGCTCCGCGTCTGGCTCGCGTCCGCCGACGAGGACGCGGAGCTCGGCCCGCTCGGGCGCGCGACCGTGTTCGAGAACGCGGTGCGCGTGCTCTCGAACCGGCTTCGGCTCGAGGACCTCGTCGAGCGCCACCCCGAGATCCTCGCGGTGCCGATCGACCGGCCCATCATCATCGCGGGGCTCCCGCGCTCGGGCACGACGCACCTCGTGAACCTGATCTCCGCCGATCGCCGCCTGCGCTCGCTCCCGTACTGGGAGAGCCTCGCGCCGTTCCCCGCGCCCAGCGACGTCCCGGGCGCCGACGGCGTCGACCCGCGACTCGCGCGTTGCCGGCAGAGCTACGAGCGCAGCGACCGACTGCTGCCGCTCCTCCGCGCCATGCACCACATGACGCCGGAGCACGTGCACGAGGAGATCGAGCTCCAGGAGATGGACTTCGCGACCTACAACCTCGAGTGGTACGCGCACGTGCCGCGCTGGCGCGACCTGTACCTCTCCTCCGACCTCCACCCGAGCTACGCCTATTTGAAGAAGGCGCTGCAGGCGCTCACGTGGCTCCGTGGCCCGAGCCGCTGGGTGCTGAAGAGCCCGCAGCACCTCGAGCAGCTCGGCCCGCTCGTCGAGACGTTCCCGGACGCGACGATCGCCCTCACCCACCGCGATCCCGTGCACGTGATCCAGTCGGCGATCACCATGCTCGGCTACGGCGCGCGCATCCGGCGCACGCGGATCGACCTCGCCGGCATCGCCGCGTACTGGGTCGATCGCATCGAGCGCCTGCTGCGCGCCTGCGCCCGCGATCGCGCGCTGCTGCCCGCGTCGCGCAGCATCGACGTCCTCTTCCACGAGTTCATGGCGGACGACGTCGCGATGGTGGAGCGGATCTACGCGCTCGCGGAGCTGCCCATGACGGCGGAGGCGCGCGCGCAGCTCGGCGCGTTCATGGACGAGAACCCGCGCGGCAAGTTCGGCCGCGTCGTCTACGACCTCCGCGGCGACTTCGGCATCGATCCGGCGGACCTCCGGCGCCGCTTCGCGTTCTACTTCGAGCGCTTCCCGGTACGCGCGGAAGAGAGCGATTGACGACGCGGCTGTCGGCGGGCTGCGGGTCGGTGTAGGTCGGACCGCCCGCCATGCCGTCGAAGCGCCGGATCCTGCTGGTCATCACGTGGATGACCGACTGCCTCCTCTTCCTGCTCATCTTCGCCGTGAGCCGGTGGATGGCCGAGGCGGGCGCGACCTCGCTCGCGATGGGAGCGATCGGCGGGCTCGTGTCGCTCGTGAGCGGCGCGGCGAGCGCGATCGGCGGCCGGATCTCGGACCGGGTGGGACGCTACCGCGTCATGCTGCTCGGCATGGCGGCGGTCGCGGTCGGCGAGGCCCTGGTCGCGCTGTCGGTGCGCGGCTCGGCGTCCTACTTCGCCGGCTACGTCGTCGGCGCCGGCATGATCGGCGCGATCTACCCGCCCATCATGGCGGAGCTCACCGAGGGAGGCGACGCCGTCGTCGACCGCTCGGGCGTCGGGCGCACGATCATCCTCTTCTGCATCGCGTGGAACCTCGGCCTCATCACCGGCCAGCTGAGCGGCGGCTGGCTCTTCGCGGCCGATCCCCTCTACCCGGTGGTGGTCGCGCTATGCTTGACGACCAGCAGCGCCGTGCTCGCGGCCGTGCTGGCGTTGCGGCTGGCCGAGCCCGCTGCCGCGGTCGAACTGACGGCCGCGCACCACGAGCACCGCGCTCTGTCCGCGTCCTACGTCCGGCTCGCGTGGATGGCCAACCTCGGCGGGACGTTCGCGATGAGCATGATCTTCCACCTCTTCCCGAAGCTGCTGGTCGCGATGGGCGTCGATTCGCGCCGGCACGGGGCGGTGCTCGCTTTCTCGCGTGCGGTCGTGATCGCGACGTACTTCGTCATGCACCGGTCGGTCTTCTGGCATCACAGCTTCGCGGCCGCGGCGGGCTCGCAGGTGCTGGCGATCGCCGGTCTGGTGGCGATCGCATCCGCGCGCTCGGAGCTCGGGCTCGCGGTCGGCCTCGCGCTCCTCGCCCAGCTCGTCGGCTTCAACTACTTCGCGAGTCTCTTCTACAGCACGGCCGGATCCGCCGAGGAGCGGCGCGGCGAGGCGAGCGGCATGCACGAGGCGACGCTGTCGTTCGGCTTCGCGCTCGGCTCGACCCTCGGCGGCTGGAGCGGCAGCGCGCTCGGCGACCGCTCGCCGTACGTGCTCGCGGCCGGCGTCATCGCGGCGCTCCTGATCGTCCAGGCCTTCTGGTATCGCGCGCGGGTGCGGCCACTGCGGGCGTGAGGTGTCTTCCCGACGGCCGCGGAAGCAACGCGGCGGGCGCCCGCGCGCCGAGGCCGCGGCGGCGATGGCGACCTAGGCGAGCGGCTCGGGTCGTCCGCCGCCGCGCGACAGCGGAAGATCGATGCGGACGGCGAAGCCGCTGCCGTTCGCCGCCTCGGCCGCCACCGTGCCGCCGTGGGCTTCGATCGTCCGCTTGACGATCGCGAGCCCGAGCCCCGTGCCGTGGCTCTTCATGGAGAAGAACGGCTCGAAGATCCGGGCCAGCGCATCCGGGTCGACGCCCGGGCCGTTGTCCGCCACGCGGAGCGACGCCTGTCCGTCGCCCGCGCGGAGCGCGAGCTCGAGCCGTCTCTCGCCGTCCTGCTCGCCGAGCGCGTCGAGCGCGTTCTCGATCAGGTTCACGAGGCCGTGCAGGACCATCTCGCGGTCCGCGCGCACCACGATCCCGGGCGGCACGTCGAGCGCGAGCGCGACCGCCGCGGCGTCGAGGCGCGGGCGGAACCGGTCGACGGTCTCGCGCGTGAGGACGCCCAGATCCACGTCCGCCAGCCGGAGCTCGTCGCGGCGCGCGAAGCGGAGCAGCTCCGCGACCCGGCGCTCGACGCGGCCGAGCTCGGTCAAGATCAGCTCGGCCGCCTCGGCGTCGCCGCGCGAAGCGGGTGCGCGGAGGAGGAGCTGGGCGAGGCTTCGGGCCGCGGTGATCGGGTTCCGGATGTCGTGTGCCACGCGCGCCGCCAGCTCGCCGATCGCCGCCAGCTTCTCGGCGTGCGCGAGCGACCGCTCGACCGCGATGGCGCGCTCGAGGAGCTCCGCGCCGTCGAGCACGAGCGCGAGCTGGTCTGCGAAGCCCTGCACCGTCTGGGCGTCCTCGTCCGGCAGGTGCGACCGCAGCAGCCCGGCGCTCACGAAGAGATGGCCCCAGTCGCGCCGCGGGCTCCGGACGGACGTCGTCCCGGTGACGTCGACGTCGCTCAGCAGCTCACGGACGGCGATCGGCATGTCGGTGAGGGCGTAGTCGCCGAGCGCGTAGGTCGGAAGTCGCCCGGCCGCCTGGGCGGCGCTCCATGCGGCGCGCAGCGGCTCGATCGCGATGTCGCCGGCGGCCGAGATCTCCCCGCTCCGGAGGACGAGCGCGGCGCCGCGGAGCTGCATGACGCGCACCAGCTCCGAGAGCGCGCGCCGGCTGCATTCGCCGGAGCCGAGGTCTGGCGAAAGCGTGAAGAAGAACGCCTGCAGGCTCGCCCGTCGCTGGCGGCTCCGGCGGAACACCAGGCGATCGACCGCCGCACGCAGCGACGGCTGCGCGAGCCAGAACGCGAGCACGAGGACGCCCGCGCCGATCGGCCAGAGGGCGGACGCCGGCACTCCGATCCGCGAATCCGCGATCGCGACCAACCATGCCGCCACGACCACCGCCACCACGACGACCGCGATGATCACGGCCGCGCGCACGACCTCGCCGAGGAACCGCACCGCGATCGGCGTGGACAGCGCGAGGCCGATCAGCACGTCGAACGTGAGCCAGACGATCGGCGGCGACTGGCTGCCGGAAGCGACGAGCCACAGGATCCCGCCGATCCCGAGCCCGCCGGCAGCGACCAGGGCCACGTCGGCGTGGCGGAGGACCAGCATCCCGCCGCCCGCGCGCCAGCGCCCCCCACGGGACGTGCGCAGGACGTCCTTCAGGCCGAGCGCGAGCATCACGATCTCGTACGAAAGGAACACGATGCGATAGATCGCGAGACGGCTGCCGAACGTGCCAAGGGGCAGCGCCCACGCGAGCGCCGCCCCGGCGACGAGCGCGGCGAGCCCGTAGTTGACGGCGAGCCAGGCGCGCGACGGCCGCTCGTCACGGAGCGGGACGTAACGCAGCATGTGGCGCAGCAGCGCGAGGCCCACGATCGTGAGGACGTCGGTCGCGAGGTAGAGGCACGCGATCGTCATCGGCGGAGGGCCCGACACGTGGAGCGGCAGCACCCAGAAGAACGTGCTCAGCGTGAAGTCGGCCGCGACGACGGTCGCGAGGAGCGCGAAGAGGACGTAGAAGCGGTTGCGGGGTCGGACCGAGAGCAGGAACCGCCACGCGCTGTGTGCGGCGATCGCCCAGATGAGCGCGGGGAGCGCGCGCAGCACGATGCCGGTCACGCGCAGCGGCGTCATCTACGGATCGCCTTCGAGTCGCCCATCGCGACCGCCCTTCCGCAAACTTGCTGCCACCCGTAGCGGCCCATGCGCAATCGCGAAGCCCGGAAAAAGGCGCCGTTTTGCGGGGTCGTCTCGATGCAGCCGCGACGGTGCCAGCCGCCTGCCTACGCGAGACGGCACCGCCTGCAGTCGGCGATGCGCACCGCGGGATGCTTCGATCGCGGGGGGTCTGCACGCCCCGGGGCGCTCCGCGCCGGCGCGCCGCGGCTTCCCGGCGTCGCGCGATCAGCCGCCCGTGCGCGGGGGTGCCGTGTCGGCGATCTCGTCTCCGGACGGCAGGTCGGTGTCCCGCCAGCCGCCGCCGACCGCGGCGACGAGCTGCACCGTCGCCGCCATCCGCCGGCCGAGCAGATCGACCTCGGTGCGCTCGTTCGCGAGCTCGGCCGCCTGCGTCGTCACGACGTCGATGTAGCTCGCGGTGCCTTGCTCGTAGCGGTTCCGGGTCAGCGTGACGGAGCGCTGTGCCGCGTCCACCGCCGCCGCCTGCACGCGCGACTCGTCCGCGAGCACGCGCAGCGCCGCGAGCTGGTCCTCGACCTGCTGGAACGCCCCGAGCACGCTCTGTCGGTAGTCCGCGACCGTCTCGTCGTACGCGGCGCGCGCCTGCTCGGTTTGCGCAGCGCGGAGGCCGGCGTCGTACACCGTCTCCGACATCGTCAAGCCGACCGCCCAGAAGCGGCTCGGCCACGTGAACCACTTGCCGAAGTCAGAGCTCTCGAAGCCGCCGCTCGCCGACAGCACGACGCTCGGATAGTAGGCCGCGAGCGCGACGCCGATCTCCGCGTTCGCCGCCGCGATCCGCCGCTCCGCGGCCGCGACGTCGGGGCGTCGCTCGAGGATCTCGGACGGAACTCCCGGCGGAATCGCGGGCGGCGTCCCGGCGAGCGGCGCCTCCGCGATCGAGAAATCCGAAGCCGGGACGCCGATCAATACGGCGATCGCGTCCTCGAGCGCGGCCCGCGTCGCCTGGAGGTCGATCTCCTGGGCGCGCGTCGTCTCGAGCTGCGTCTCCGCCTGGGCGACGTCGGCTCCGGAAGCGATTCCCGCGTCGTGGCGGTTTCGCGTGAGCTGAAGCGACTTCTCGTAGGCGGCGATCGTCTCGCGCAGCACCTCCTTCTGCGCGTCGACGGTGCGGATCTGGAAGTAGTTCACCGCGACGTTCGCGTGGAGGCTGAGGCGCGCGGCCGCGAGGTCGGCGGCGCTCGCCTGCGCGCCCGCTTCGTTCGACTCGACGAGCCGGCGGACACGCCCCCACAGATCGGGCTCCCAGCTGATCCCGACCGGGGTCGAGAAGTCGGACACGGTGCGGCCCGAGCCGCCGAGGTTGCCGAAGAGGTTCTCCGACTGGCGCGAGCGGCCGAGCGACACGCCGACCGTCGCCGTCGGGTACGCGCCGGCGCGCGCCTGGGCGACGAGCGTCTGCGCCTGGCGGAAGCGCGCCTCCGCCGCCCGGAGCGACTGGTTCGAGACGTCGACCTGCTCCTCGAGCGAGCTCAGCACGGGATCGCCGAAGACGTCCCACCACGGACCGCGGAGAACGTCGTCGCGAGGCTGGGCGACCTTCCAGTCTCCCGCGTTCTTGTACTCCGCCGGCTCCGGCGCGCTCGGGCGCACGTAGTCCGGGCCGACGGTGCACGCGCTCGCGAGAGCGAGCGCGCACGCGAGCAGCGCGCGCGTCGCGGCGGGCGGCACTCCGGACGCGATCGGCGGCATCGACTTCACGACGCGGCCTCCGCCGCCGCCTCGCGGCGCCGATGCGGAAGGAGGGCGCGCACGCGGCGCGCGAGGCGGTCGAACTCGAGGTAGATGACCGGCGTGGTGTAGAGCGTGAGGGCCTGGCTCACGATCAGGCCGCCGACGATCGTGATCCCGAGCGGCCGCCGGAGCTCCGAGCCGACGCCGCCGCCGATCGCGAGCGGCAGCGCCCCGAGCAGCGCCGCCATCGTCGTCATCATGATCGGCCGGAAGCGCAGCCGGCACGCCTCGTAGATCGCCGCCTCCGGCGTCTTCCCCTCGCGCCGCTCGGCGTCGAGCGCGAAGTCGATCATCATGATCGCGTTCTTCTTGACGATGCCGATCAGGAGCAGCATGCCGATGATCGCCATCACGCTCAGGTCCATGCGGCAGATCATCAGCGCCAGGAGCGCGCCGACGCCGGCGGACGGAAGCGTCGAGAGGATCGTGATCGGATGGATGTAGCTCTCGTAGAGCACCCCGAGCACGATGTAGACCGTGACGAGCGCCGCCAGGATGAGCAGCGGCTCGTTCGCGAGCGACGCGCGAAACGCCTGCGCCGTCCCCTGGAAGCTGCCGCGCACGGACGGCGGCATCCCGATCTGGCGCGCGGCCTGCTCGACGGCATTCACCGCCTCGCCGAGCGCGACGCCCGGCGCGAGGTTGAAGGAAATCGTCGCCGCCGGGAACTGGCCCTGGTGGTTCACGGACAGCGTGGAGCGCGAGGGCTCGTAGCGAGCGATCGCCGCCAGCGGGACCTCGGCGCCGGTGCTCGAGCGGACGTACAGGTCGCGCAGCGTGTCGGGCTGCTGCCAGAAGCGCGGCTCGACCTCCATCACGACGTGGTACTGGGTCTGCGGGGCGTAGGTGACCGCGACCTGGCGCTGTCCGAACGCGTCGTAGAGCGCGTCGTCGATCGCCTGCGGCGTCAAGCCGAGGCGGGACGCGGTGTCGCGATCGACGGTGAGCGTCGCCTCGAGGCCGCGGTCCTGGAGGTCGCTGCTGACGTCGGCGACCTGCGGCAGTCGCTCCAGCGCGGCCGCGAGGCGCGGCACCCACGTGGCGACCTCGTCGACGTCGGTCGCCTGGATCGTGTACTGGAACTGCGCGTTGCTCCGCCGCCCGCCGACGCTGATGTCCTGCGCCGCCTGCAGGTAGGTCGACGCCGCCGGGATGCGCGCGAGGTCGCGGCGGAGGCGGGCGATGACGTCGTCGGCCGTGACGTCGCGCTCGCTCGGTGGCTTCAGCGTGACGAACATCCGGGCCGTGTTCGTGGCCGAGCCGCCGCCCCCGCCGCCGCCCGTGAAGGCCAGGACGCCCTCGACGGCGGGATCGCGCTTGATGACCTCGACGACCTCGGCGAGCTTCCGGCGCATCGCCTGGAAGGAGACGTCCTGCGCGCCCTGTACCATGCCCATGAGGCGGCCGATGTCCTGCTGCGGGAAGAAACCCTTCGGCACGACGACGAAGAGCGAGACGTTGAGCGCGATCATGAGGATCGTCACCCCGACCATCAGGCCGGCGTGCGCGAGCGCCCAGCGCAGCGTGCGATCGTAGCCCCGGTTCATCGCGTCGAGGACTCGCTTCGTCGCGCGGGCCAGGCGATTCTCGCGCGCGCGGGTCTGCGCGGTCTCGCGCCGGAGGAGCGCGCCGCACATCATCGGCGTCGTCGTGAGCGAGACGACGAGCGAGATCGCGATCGCGATCGTGAGGGTCACGGCGAACTCGCGGAAGAGCCGTCCGACGATCCCGCCCATGAGAAGGATCGGGATGAACACCGCGACGAGGGACGTGCTCATCGAGAGCACGGTGAACCCGATCTCGCTCGCACCGCGCAGCGCGGCGGCGCGTCGCGGCATGCCCTGCTCGACGTAGCGGCTCGCGTTCTCCAGCACGACGATCGCGTCGTCGACGACGAAGCCGGTCGCGATCGTGAGCGCCATGAGCGAGAGGTTGTCGAGGCTGTAGCCGAGGAGGTACATCGCGCCGAAGGTGCCGATCAGCGAGACCGGCACCGCGACCGTCGGGATCGCGGCCGCGCGCACGTTCCGCAGGAACGCGAACACGACGAGCGTCACGAGGATGACCGACGCGACGAGCGCCAGCTCGACGTCGCGAAGCGACGCGCGGATCGACGGCGTCCGGTCGAGGACGATCTTCGTCTCGATGCCCGCCGGGATCGCGGCCTGAAGCTGAGGCAGCACGGCGCGCACCCGATCGACCGTGTCGATGATGTTCGCTCCGGGGCTGCGAAACAGGACGACCAGGATCGCCGGCTTGCCGTTCGCGAGCCCGGCCGTGCGCAGGTCCTCGACCGAGTCCTCGACGCGGGCGACGTCCGAGAGGCGAAGCGCGGCGCCGTCCGCGTAGTGGACCACGATCGGCCGGTAGCCAGCCGCCTTCGAGAGCTGGTCGTCGGTCTCGATCGTCCAGCTGCGATCGCCGTCGGTCAGCGTGCCCTTCGGGCGCCGCATCGTGGACACGGCGATGGCGCGGCGGACGTCGTCGAGGCCGAGGCCGTAGCGGGAGAGCGCCTGCGGGTTCACCTCGACGCGCACGGCGGGGAGCGAGCTCCCTCCGACGAACACCTGGCCCACGCCCTCGACGCGCGAGAGGCGCTGCTGCAGGATCGTCGACGCGACGTCGTAGAGCTGACCCGTCGTGAACTTGTCCGACGTGAGCGACAAGACGAAAATCGGCGCGTCGGCCGGGTTCACCTTGCGGTAGGTCGGGTTGTTCGGAAGGTTCGCCGGGAGAAGCCCGCGCGCCGCGGCGATCGCGGCCTGGACGTCGCGGGCGGCCCCGTCGATGTCGCGGTCGAGGTCGAACTGGAGGACGATCGAGGTCGATCCCAGGATGCTGGTCGACGTCATCTCGGTCACGCCCGCGATGCGGCCGAACTGGCGCTCGAGCGGGGTCGCGACCGAGGTCGCCATCGTCTCGGGGCTCGCGCCGGGCAGCCCCGCCGACACCTGGATGGTCGGGAAGTCGACCTGTGGCAGCGGCGCGACCGGCAGGAGGCGGAACCCGACGGCACCCGCGAGCGCGAGCCCGATCGTGAGAAGGGTCGTCGCGACCGGGCGTTCGACGAACGGGGCGGAGAGGTTCACGGCGCCGCCACCTCGGGGCGCGCGGGCTCCGCGCCCGGCGCCCATGCGGCGCGCATGCGGCGCGCGAGCCGGTCGAACGCGAGGTAGACGACCGGGGTCGTGTACAGCGTCAGGGCCTGGCTCACGATCAGGCCGCCGACGATCGTGATGCCGAGCGGCCGCCGGAGCTCGGATCCCACGCCCGTGCCGAGCGCGAGCGGCAGCGCGCCGAGGAGCGCCGCCATCGTGGTCATCATGATCGGCCGGAAGCGCAGCAGGCTCGCCTCGTAGATCGCCGCCTCGGGGTCCTTCCCCTGCGTCCGCTCCGCCTCCAGGGCGAAGTCGATCATCATGATCGCGTTCTTCTTGACGATGCCGATCAGCAGCAGGATGCCGATGATCGCCATCACGGTGAGCTCGGTGCGGCAGACGAGCAGCGCGAGCAGCGCGCCCACGCCGGCGGACGGCAAGGTGGACAGGATCGTGATCGGGTGGATGTAGCTCTCGTAGAGCACGCCGAGGACGATGTAGACGGTCACGAGCGCGGCCAGGATGAGGATCGGCTCGTTCGCGAGCGACGCGCGAAACGCCTGCGCGGTGCCCTGGAAGCTGCCGCGCACCGAAGCCGGCAAGCCCACCTCGCGCGCCGCCTCGTCGACCGCCGCGACCGCCTCGCCGAGCGACACGCCGGGGGCGAGGTTGAACGAGATCGTCGCCGCGGGGAACTGGCCCTGGTGGTTGACCACCAGGGACGACCGGGTCTCGTTCTCCGTCGTCAGCGCCGCGAGCGGCACCTGCTTTCCGCCGGCGCCCGCGACGTAGATCGAGTCGAGCGCGTCGGGCCTCCCCTGGAAGCGGGGCGCGACCTCGAGCACGACGCGGTACTGGTTCAGCTCGGTGAAGATCGTCGAGATCTGGCGCTGGCCGAACGCGTCGTAGAGCGTGTCGTCGATCGCCTGCGGCGTGACGCCGAGCCGCGACGCGGTCGTGCGGTCGATCGCGAGGGAGGTCTGCAGGCCGCGGTTCTGCACGTCGCTGCTGACGTCGCGCAGCTCCGGGCGGGCGGCGAGCGCCTCGACGAAAGCCGGCGTCACGCGCTCGAGCTCCTCGCCGTTCGGATCCTCGAGCGTGTACTGGTATTGCGTCCGGCTGACGCGGCTCTCGACCGTGAGGTCCTGCACGGGCTGCAGGTAGAGCCGGATGCCGTGGACGTCGCCCACGGCGCGGTCGAGCCGATGCATGACGTCGGCGACGCCGTCGCGCCGCTCGGCGAGCGCTTTCAGCGCGATCTGGATGCGGCCGTTGTTGAGCGTCGTGTTCGTGCCGTCGATGCCCACGAACGACGACACGCTCGCCACCGCGGGGTCCTTCGAGATCGCGCGCACGAGCGCCTGCTGGCGCTCCGCCATCGCCTGGAACGAGATCGATTGCGGCGCCTCCGAGATGCCGAGGATGAGGCCCGTGTCCTGGACCGGGAAGAACCCCTTCGGGACGACGACGTACAGGACGATCGTGAGGAGCAGCACGGCGATCGTGACCGCGAGCGTGGCGGGCTGGTGGTCGAGGACCCGGCGCAGGGTGCGCCCGTAGGCTTGGATCGCGCGCTCGAAGACGCGCTCGGACGCCTGGTGGAGCCGGCTCCGCCGCTCCTCGGGCACGTGCCGGAGGAGACGCGCGCTCATCATGGGCGTCAGCGTCAGTGAAACGACCGCGGACAGCAGGATCGTCACGCCGAGCGTGATCGCGAACTCGCGGAAGAGCCGACCGACGACGTCGCCCATGAAGAGGAGAGGGATCAGCACGGCGACGAGCGAGACCGTGAGCGAGAGGATCGTGAAGCCGATCTCCTCCGCGCCCGCGAGCGCGGCCGCGAGCGGCCGATCGCCGCGCTCGACGTAGCGGGCGATGTTCTCGATCATCACGATCGCGTCGTCGACGACGAAGCCGGTCGCGATCGTGAGCGCCATGAGCGAGAGGTTGTTCAGGCTGTAGCCGAGCAGGTACATCGCGCCGAACGCCCCGACGAGCGAGAGCGGCACCGCCACGGCCGGGATGATGGTTCCGGCGAAGCTCCGCAGGAAGAGGAAGATCACGAGCACGACGAGCGCGACCGACAGCACGAGCTCGAACTGAACGTCCTCGACCGAAGCGCGGATCGTCGTCGTGCGATCCGTGAGCAGCGAGAGGCGCACCGACGGCGGCAGCGCGCGCTCGATGTCGGGGAGCAGCCCCTTGATGCGGTCGACGACCTCGATGACGTTGGCGCCGGGCTGGCGCTGCACGTTCAGGATGACGGCGGGCGTCTCGTTCATCCACGCAGCGAGCTTCACGTCCTCGGCGTCGTCGACGACGTCGGCGACGTCCGCGAGCCGGATGGGCGCACCGTCGCGATAGGCGATCACGAGCGGGCGATAGTCGTCGCTCGACTTCAGCTGGTCGTTGGCGCCGATCACGTACGAGCGATGCGGGCCGTCGAAGGCTCCCTTCGCCTGGTTGACGTTCGCCGCGACGACGGCGGCCCGGACGGACTCGAGCGTGAGGCCGTACGCGGCGAGCGCGGCGGGATTGGCCCGGATGCGGACGGCGGGACGCTGGCCGCCG
Source organism: Binatia bacterium (assembly GCA_035651755.1). Taxonomy (GTDB): domain Bacteria; phylum Desulfobacterota; class Binatia; order UBA12015; family UBA12015; genus DASRFA01. Next base: position 102,222 of record DASRFA010000056.1, read on the forward strand.
CTGATGCGGACGAGGCCGACGCCCGGCACCTCGGAGAGCTTCTGCGCGATGCGCGTGTCCGCGAGGTCTTCGACCTTCGGCAGCGGCAGCGTCGTGGAGCTGAGCGCGAGGGTGAGGACCGGCGCGTCGGCCGGGTTGACCTTGCTGTAGACGGGCGGGTTCGGAAGGTCGCGCGGCAGGTACGTGCCGGCCGCGTTGATCGCCGCCTGCACCTCCTGCTCCGCGACGTCGAGGCTCATGTCGAGCGCGAACTGCAGCGTGATGAGGGAGCTGCCCGTCGAGCTCGTCGACGCCATCCGCGACAGGCCGGGCATCTGCCCGAGCTGGCGCTCGAGCGGGGCCGTGACGGACGACGCGACGACCTCCGGGCTCGCCCCGGGATAGAACGTCGCGACCTGGATCGTGGGGTAGTCGACCTGGGGCAGCGCCGCGACGGGGAGGAAGCGGTAGGCGACGAACCCCGCGAGGAGCAGGGCCGTCATGAGGAGCGTCGTCGCGACCGGCCGGAGGATGAAGGGACGCGAGAGGTTCATGGCGCTCGCGGTGCTCCGGCGGCGGGGCCGCCGCCGGCGCCGCCGGAGGCCTTCCGATCGGCGGGCGAGCGCACGGCGACCTTCGCGCCGTCGCGGAGCGCGTCGCCTCCGTCGACCACGACGGCGTCGCCCGGCGCGAGGCCGGACGCGATCTCGGTCTCGCCGCCCTCCTTCACGCCGACCTCCACCGGCCGCGTCTCCGCGGTCGCGTTCGGTCCGACGACGTAGGCGAAGGGGCCGTCGGCGCCCGCGTGCACCGCGGTCGACGGGACGATCGTGACGCCGCGCCGCACGTCGACGACGAGCCGGACGTTGACGAACTGGTTCGGAAAGAGCGCCTCGTCGCGGTTCGGGAACTCGCCCTTCAGGCGGACGGTGCCGGTGGTCGGGTCGATCGCGTTGTCGAGCGTCAAGAGCCGGCCGGTCGCGAGCAGGCGATCGCCCTCGCGGTCGTAGGCTTCGACGGTCAGCTCGCCGCCCGCGCGGACCTTGTCGAGGACCGGCGGAAGGCTGTCCTCGGGAATGGTGAACACGACGTCGATCGGCGCGGTCTGCGTGATCGTGACGAGGCCGCCGGTGTCCGTCGCATGGACCATGTTGCCGACGTCGACGAGGCGGAGCCCGAGCCGCCCGTCCACCGGGGCCGTGATGCGCGCGTAGTCGAGCTGGAGCTTCGCCTGATCGACGGCCGCACGGTCGACGCCGAGCGCCGCCTCGTACTGGCGCACGAGCGACTCCTGCGTGTCGAGCTGCTGCTTCGGAATCGAATCCTGCGCGACGAGCTTCCGGTAGCGAGCGAGATCGACGCGCGCGTTCGCGAGCTGCGCCTCGTCGCGCGCGAGCTGGCCCTGCGCCTGCTCGAGCTGGACCTGGAAGGGGCGCGGATCGATCTCGGCGAGCAGGTCGCCGGCGTGCACCTCCTGACCCTCGCGGTACCGGACCGAAACGAGCTGGCCGTCGACCCGCGATCGCACGGTCACGTTCGCGCGGGGCGTGACCGTACCGATCGCGTTCAGGACGACGGGGATGTCGCCCGTTTGCGCCGGGACGGCGACGACCGGGATCGCACGCGCCGCCGCGCCGGCCGGCGGCACGCCCGCCGCCGGCTCCTCGGGGCGGACGCGCGTCCGAACCCACAGCCCGACCGCGATCAACGCCACGACCGCCGCGATCCACCACCATCGCCCGCGCAGCGAGCGCACGCGCGCGCCGATCGCTTCGGTACCGTTCACCGTCGCCTCCCGTTCCGGGACGCGGCGTTCCGCAGCCCGCGTATCGCGGCCAGCGAGAACTCGCTCACGTGCTCGGCGATCGCCGCGATCTCGCGTGCCGGGACGAGATCCGGATAGAGCCGCGTCAAGACCTCGGCGCTGTTCCGGTAGAACACGCACTGGGCGATCACGCTCAGCGTACAGAAGCGTACCCGCCGAGCCGTGGCGGCCGGGCCGAGGAGCTCCTGCATGATCGCGGAGAGCTGCGCGTGGTTCGCGCGCATGCGGCGCCGCACGAGCCGGTCGAGCGCTCGCGTGGGCTCGACCATCTCGCGCGCGAGGAGGCGCGCGAACCAGGCGGGTCGCCCGGGGTCCAGGAGCCGCGAGAGGAAGCCCGTCACGTGGGCTCGCAGCCTCTCCTCGGGAGGCGAGGACGCGGGGATCGCGAGCGGGTCCACCGGCCCGCGGCGCTCGGCGTGCTCGAAGACGGCCGCGTACAGCCGGTCCTTGCCGCCGAAGTGGTAGTTCGCCGCCGCGATGTTGGTGCCGGCCCGCCGTGAGATCTCCTGCAGGGTCGCCTGCCGGTATCCTTCTTCTGCGAACACCTCGACCGCCGCATCGAGGAGCCGCCGGCGCGTATCGATGGATCTTGCCGCTTGTGTCATGAACTCAAACGCGATTTTCAAATGCACGTTTGATCGAGTCAAGTCGGGCGCGCGCGATGGTCGCCGCACGTCCGCGTCGGGGCCTCGACCGGCGACACCGACGCTTCGCCGGGCCGCGCATGCCGGGGTGATCGCGCCCGAGCGCGGGGCGCGCGCCGGAATTGCGGGCACGCATGGGGAGTGCGGCCCGGGACCGGCTTCGGAAGGTAAGCCGGCCCCGGCCGCACCGCAGGCGCGAAGGAGCCCGTTTGGGGGGTCGCCGCAGTCGCACGACCGGGCGCCTTCCGCGCCGACGACGCGGGCCCCGTCCCGTCCGCGGCGGGCGCGAAGGGAGGCGTGACGCCGCGGGGCGCATTTCGCGACGCCGCGCCTCCCCCCTCTGCCGCCGGCCGTCGAGATGACGGACGGGGTCTTTTTTCTCCTCGCTCTTCGATCGGAAGGGAGACCGGGGCCCCGCGCGCCGCCCGTCCGCGGCGGCGAGGTCCCCGGGATCACCCCGACACGGCGAGCGACCGCAGCAATCGCGGTGCCCGCCGCACGACGCCCGCGACACGGTGATCCGCACGGCTCGCTCGGCGCGCCGGCCCCGGTCGATTCGCCGCAGTGAGACGCGATGCCCCACGTCCGCGCGGGCCCGATCGCCCCGCGCCGGCCGCGTCGCGCCGTAAGGGCGCACGATTCCCGCGCGGAGAACCGTCCGTCGCCGCGGCATGGTCGGTGCACGGGCGGCGTCGCGAAGCCGGAACGGGTGGAGAAGGAATCGACGATGCAACCACGGTTACGCGAAGCCGAGCGCGCCTCGACTCCCATCCTGCTCGCCGAGGACGATCCCGTGTTGCGCAGGCTGGTCGGCGACACGCTCCGCGGCGAAGGCCATGAGGTCGTCGAGGCGGCCGACGGCGTGGAGCTGCTCGAGCGCCTCGAAGCGGCGATGGCCGCCGGACAGCGCGGCAATGCGCCGATCTCGCTCGTGGTCACCGACGTTCGCATGCCCGGCCTCTCCGGCCTCGACGTGCTCTCGATCCTGCGCTGCGGCCACTGGACGACGCCCGTCATCCTGCTGACCGCGTTTCCCGAGCCCGACGTGCGGCTCGCGGCCGAGGAGCTCGCGGCGACCGCCGTCCTCGAGAAGCCGGTCGACCTCGAGGCGCTGCGCGCGGCCGTGAGGCGGGCGCTCGGCTCGTCGGGTCCTCGAGCCGGCCGCACGCCTTCGGATCGCGTCACCGCGCCGCGGAGCGTCCGGCGACGCGACGAAGCGGAGAGGTCGCGCTGATGGAGGGCGAGCCGGCGGAGACGCCGGACCCGACGCTGCTCTATCTCCAGCGACCCAACGAGCCGCTGGTGGCGGGATGCGTCGCGCAGGTCGACGGAGCGCTCGACGTCGACGAGCTCGCTCGCCGCATCGCGGAACGCCTCGCGCGCCATCCCCGCTTCGGACAGCGACCGGTCCGCGGCGCCGTCGACGACCGACGGCCGGTCTGGGGCGACGATCCTCGCTTCGACGTGCGACGCCACCTGCGGCGCGCGACGGTCGTCCATCGCAGCGACGGACGTCCCGTCCAGGAGCAGGTCGATCGCTTCCTCGGCGCGCCGCTCGACCCGGAAAGGCCGCTCTGGGACGTGTCCGTCGTCGACGTCGCGCCGGGACGGGGCAGCGTCGTCCTGCTGCGCGTCCACCAGTGCCTCTGCAACGGAGGCGGAAGCGCTCGGCTCCTCGACGAGCTCCTGCTCGATCCGTCGCCGGTCGGTCGGGCCGAGCATGCCGGTGGGGCGAACGCCGAGCCGGACGCCGGTCGGGCTCGCCGCTCGGGACGGAGGGCCATCGCGCCGACCGCTGCGACCTGGGCGCGCGACCGGGACGTCGAGCGTCTGACGGACAGGATCGCATCGCTGCGCGAGCCGACGCGGCGCCCGGCCGTGAGCGACCGTCTGAGCGCGCGCCGCCGGGTCGCGTGGCGGACGTTCGCGCTACGGGACGTCGCCGCGATCTGCGACGCTGCCCAATGCAGCGCGGCCGACGTCTTCCTCGCGCTCGCCGCGGGCGCGCTTCGACATTACTTGACGCGCGGCTGGACGACGCTCGAGGACTCGGCGATCGGCGTCGTGCTGCCGCTTCCCGCCGACGCGGGCGCGACGGCGCACGCGCTCGCCCCGTCGCCGATCTGTCCGACGCTGCCGCTCGGGATCGCCGATCCGGATGCGCGCTTGAACGCGATCGCGCGCGAGACGCGCCGGCTCGCCGACCCGAAGGCCGCCGGCGCGAGCGCGCTCCCCGGCGGTGCGCGCCGCATGGTGGCGCTCGCGCTGCAGGAGGTGTGCAGCCGCGTGCGCCCCGACCCCGCGCTCTTCGACGCGACGCCCCGAGCGCTCGACGGCCGCGGCGCGACGCGCTCGCTGCTCGGCCGGCGTGTCGACGCGCTCCTGTCGATCGCGCCGCTCCTCCACGAGATGGCGATCGGCTTCGCCTTCACCTGCTACGCCGACTGCGCGTCCGTGTCCGCCATCGTCGACGCGCAGCTCGTGCCCGACCCCGAGATCCTCGAGGGCGCCTTGGCAACCGCCTTCCGCGAGCTCTGCACGGTCGGCCAGGCCCCTCCGCTCGCCGCCCTCGCGACCACCCGCCCCGCCCGCGTCCGCCCCGGCCTCGACATCCCGTCGCTCCGCAGCTCCTCCGCCGCGCTCGCCTCCCTGACCCGCGCCTCGCGCCGCCGTCGCGAAGGCTCGTGACCGATCCGCCGCCCGACGGCGCTCGCGTGACCTTCGATCAGGCGCGCGAGCCGCCGCCGTACCGCTTCAGCATCCGGTGCAACGAGCGGCGATCGATGCCCAGCACCGTCGCGGCGCGGCTCACGTTGCCGGCGTTCTCCTCGAGCACGGCCAGCACGTAGCGCCGGGTCATCTCGCGCAGCGTCGGGCGGTCGCCCGCGAGCACGGCGTCGCCCGGTGCGGCACCGGGAGGTCCGTCCGGGGGCGGGTCTCCGACCAGCGCCGCGAAGTCGTCGGTGGTGAGCACCTCGTGCCGCGCGAGGACGACGGCGCGCTCGACGACGTGTGACAGCTCGCGGACGTTGCCGGGCCACCCGTGGCCGGCGAGCGCGGCGAGCGCGCCCTGCGACACGCCGATCACGGGCCTTCCGGTCTCGGCGGCCGCGCGGCGGACGAAGTGCTCGACGAGGAGCGGGATGTCGTCGCGCCGCTCGCGCAGCGGCGGGAGCGCGATCGTGACGACCTGCAGACGGTAGTAGAGGTCTTCGCGGAATCGGCCGGCGGCGACGGCGGCCGCGAGGTCGCGATGCGTGGCGGCGATGACGCGCACGTCGACCGGCCGCCAGCGCGTGCCGCCGACCGGCCGCACCTCGCGCTCCTGGAGCACGCGCAGGAGGCGCGCCTGCATCGCCGGCGAGACGTCGCCGATCTCGTCGAGGAAGATCGTGCCGCCGTCCGCCTCCGCGAACAGCCCCGGCGAGTCCCCGACGGCGCCGGTGAAGGCGCCCCGGACGTGGCCGAAGAGCTCGCTCTCGAGGAGCGTCTCGCTGAGCGCGGCGCAGTCGACCGCGAGGAAGCGGCGGTTGTGGCGCGGGCTGTGGCGGTGGATCGCGCGCGCCACCACCTCCTTCCCGGTGCCGGTCTCGCCCAGGATGAGGACCGACGCCGAGGTCGGCGCGACGCGCGCGACCGCCTTGTAGATCTCCACCATCGCCGGCGTCCGCCCGACGACGCCGTCGAGCGCGGGCGCGCTCGAGGGGAGATCGGCGGCGGGCTCGCGCCGCCGATCGAGGACGCGGCGAACCGTCCCGCGGATCTCGTCGACGTTCATCGGCTTGCTGACGTAGTCGACGGCGCCGAAGTCGATCGCCCGCACGGCGGTATCGATCGATCCGAACGCGGTCATGACGATCACCGGCAGATCGGGGTTGCGATCGCGGAGCCTCCGGAGCAGCGTGATGCCGTCCATCTCGGGCATCTGGACGTCGATGATCGCGAGGTCGACGCCGTCGCGCCCGGCGTTGTCGAGCGCCGTGCGCGGATCCGTCTCGCCCACGACGACCGTCTGCTCGTCGCGCAGGACGTCGGCGAGCAGCTCGCACGTGACGGCGTCGTCGTCGACGACGAGGATCCGGTTCATGCCCCGTCCGCCGGCAGCAGCACGCGGAACGTCGTCCCGTGCCCGGGCCGGCTGTCGACCGCGATGTGGCCGTTGTGCGCCTGCACGATGCGATCCACGATCGCGAGGCCGAGCCCGGTTCCCGCGCCGGGCGATTTCGTCGTGTAGAACGGCTCGAAGATGTGCGGCAGCCGCTCGCTGTCGATCCCGGGGCCGTCGTCGGCGACCGCGATCTCGATCGTGCGAGCGCCCTGCTGGGCGGAGACGTCGCGCGCGCGCACCGTGATCGTGCCGTGCGCGTCGACGGCGTCGATCGCGTTCGTGATGAGGTTGACGAGCGCCTGGCGGAGTCCGACGGCATCGCCGGCGATGGCCGGGACGCCGGCGGGCACGTCGGCGCGCGCCTGAACGGCGCGCGCCGCGAGACGGCCGTCGACCATCTCGAGCGCCTCGGCGACGAGCGCCGGCACCGACACCGGCGCCGGGCGCGCCGGCCCCTGGCGGGTGCGGTCGAGCAGGTTGCGGATCGTCTCGATCATGCGGCGGACCTGCGACTCGAGGATCTCGAGCTTGGCCGCGTGCTCGGGCGCGAGGCGCGCGCGGCGAAGGAGCTGCGTGTAGCCGAGGACGGCGTTGAGCGGGGTCCCGAGGTCGTGCGCGAGGGTCGCGGCCATCTGCCCGAGGGCGGCGAAGCGCTCGCTGCGGGCGGCGTCGAGCTGCGCCTGGCGGAGCCGCTCGTTCGCGTCGACCAGCTCGCGGTTCCGCGACGAGAGGTCGGCCGTCGCCTGGCGAACGCGCGCCTGGAGGCCGACCGTCAGCTCCTCGATCCGCTCCAGCATCCGATTGAAGGTGCGCGCCAAGTCGTCGAACTCCTCGCTCCTCTGCGCCGGGACGCGCGCGCCGAGGACGCCGGCCTCGGCCTTCCGCATCCCGGAGATCAGCGCGGCGACCGGCCGGTGGACGCGCCGCCGGAAGTAGAAGCCGAGCAGGAGAGAGACCAGGAAGACCGACAGCGCGAGCATCGCCACGTCGACCTGCCGGAGCCGGCGGTCGAGCGCCGACGCCGGCGCGAGCGAGAGGTCGGTCTGGACCGCGCCGACGGGCTGGCCGTTCCGCAGGATCGGGACGTCGAGGCGACGTCGCGCGGCGCCGTCGACCTGGGGCAGCATGGCATCCGCCCGCCTGCCCTCGCGAGCGACCGCCGCGAGCGGCCCGTCCGGCGACGCGCCCGCGAGCCCCGACGGATCGCGCGTGCTGACGAGCGTGTGGGCGACGTCGCCGTCGAACCCGAAGACGTCGACCGCGAGGATCTCGCGGTGGTTGCCGATCAGCGCTCCGAGGACGGTCGCGAGCCTCGCCCAGTCGCCGCCGTCCCAGAACGAGTCGACGATCCGGGCCGCGAGCAGGCCGCGCTCGTTCAGATCCTCGTCGACGAGCGCGTTCGAGAGGGTGGCGTCGAGCCACTGGGTGAGGGCGAGCACGACGGTGACCGTCGCGACGACGATGACGATCACCTCGAGCCGGAGACTCCTGCGCACCGGGTTCCTCTCGGCCGTTCGACCGGCCGAAGGCCCGGAAGATTCACCGCCGCCCGCGGCGGGGGGGGGCCGGCCGCCCGGGAAGGCCTTCGAGAGGGGTGCTATTCCGCGGACTTCCCGCGATTGCTGAAGCGGGCGTTCCCGAGCCCCGTGCCGATCGTGAGGACGCCCCACCGCGTCACGTCCTGCATGAACGGCAGCTCGCTCAGGCCCTGCACGACCGCGTCGTTGTGCATCAGGACCGCGGTCGGGTGGTCGCCGATCGACGGCATCGCCTCGCGGATGGAATGCGGAAGGTTGAAGCGGCTGCTCTCCCAGTTCCCGGGAAGGTTCTGGGCGCCGCGCTCGATCGCGCCGCTGTGGTCGATCTTGCCCGGACAGCCGATCCCCACGAACGGCGCGAGCTCGAGCCCCTCCTTCCCGGCGCGGCGCACGAGCGACTTCAGCATCTCGACGAGGCGCTCCACCGCCTCGTCGCGCTTGGGGTTCTCGTCGCCGTGACGCCAGAGATCGGACTTCCAGACCGACGCGCGCGACAGGTCCGGCGCCTTCTTGGCGTTCAGCTGCACGACCCCGGCGCGAATGTTCGTCCCGCCGATGTCGACCGCGAGGATGCTGTCGTGCCCGGAGAAGATCCACGACGGCGCGAGGTGCACGGCGCCGATCAGGCCGGCCTCGTCGGGATGGTTCCGGATCGGGCGGATGTCGACGTCGATGCCGTCGCCTTTCAGGATGACGCTCGCGCGACCGATCGCGAGCTCGCCGATCCGGCCGAAGCGAAACCCGCCTCCCACGGCGATGCGCTCCGTGTCGCGCCACGCCTTGAGCCGCATGAAGCGGCTGACGACACCCGCGAACTCCTGAGCGAAATCCTCGATCGCCCCGTGCACGACGCCGGCCGCCTCCGGCTCGCCCTTCGTGAGGATCGCCTCGAGGGTCTTCTTTCCGATCTCCTCGCTCGCCATGTCGCCGAAGGGATCGGCGTCGAGCTTGCGCAGCGGCTCGCGCCACTTCTCCAGGATCGCGCCGAACGCGCCCTTGCTCGCGCGGTCGCCGACGAACCCGTTCTCGTCCTTGACCTCGAGGTTGTAGCTGTCGACGTCGACCGCCGGCAGGTGCTCGGCGCCGTGCGCCCCGAGCGGCGGCTGGGTCCCCGGCATGTTCGACATCCCTCCTGGTTCGGCGCACGGATCCCCTCCGCCTCCGGAGACGGATCCCTCTCTTTGCCACCTTATACCGGGCGGCCGGATTCCCCATGCCGGCGCGGCCCCGTCGCGGCGCGCGGCCGCGCTCGCCGTTGATGTCGGGCGCGGTCGCGTCTACAAGCGGTCGATCGACCGACCGCCGCCGCACGCATCCGCGCTCGACGGGCGGCGGACCATCCCAACGCATGGCGACGACGAGAACGAGCGCTCGGAGGCCGCTGACGCGCGTCCAGGACGTGCCGCGGCGCGCGACCGGCGGCTACCGGGTCGGGATCGACGTCGGCGGCACGTTCACCGACCTCGTGCTCGTCCGCCCCGACCGCTCGATCCACGTCGACAAGACCGCGACCACGCTCCACGACCAGAGCGAGGGCGTGATGAACGGCCTCGCGCGGCTCGCGGCCCACGAGCGGCTCGCTCTGCGAGAGTTCCTCGCGGCGACCGAGCGCATCGTTCACGGCACCACCACCGCCGACAACACGATGATCCAGATGAACGGCGCGGTGACGGGCCTCCTGACGAGCGAGGGCCACCGCGACGAGATCGAGCTCCGCCGCGGCTACAAGGAGAACATCTGGGACCCGTCGTACCCGCCGCCGCCCGCGATCTGCCCGCGCCGGCGTCGCATCGGCGTGCCGGAACGCCTCGACTTCGAGGGCAACGTGGTGACGCCGCTCGACGAGGAAGCGGTGCGCGCCGCGCTCCGCCGGCTCCGGCTGCAGGGCGTCGAGTCGCTCGCGATCGTCTTCCTCTTCTCCTTCGTGAACCCGGCGCACGAGCGCCGCGCGCGCGAGATCGCGGCCGAGGAGATTCCGGGCGTCGACGTGTCGCTCTCGTGCGAGGTGATGCCGCAGGCGCCCGAGTTCGAGCGCACGTCGACGACGCTCGTGAACGCGTACGTCGCGCCCAAGATCAAGCGCTATCTCCGGAACCTCGAGACGCGTCTGCGCGAGGCCGGCTACGCGCGCGACCTCCTCCTCATGCAGTCGAACGGCGGCCTCATGACCGCGTCGTACGTCGCGGACAAGGCGGTCACCGTGCTCGGCTCCGGGCCTGCCGGCGGCGTCGTCGGAGCGTGCCACGTGACGCGCGCGACCGGCGCACGGGACTTCATCTCGGTCGACATGGGCGGCACGAGCTACGACGTCTGCCTCGTCCGCGGCGGCAAGCCCGAGGTCACGTCGTCGTGGAACTGGCACCACCGCTATCTGATCGGGCTTCCGATGGTGAACGTGCAGTCGGTCGGCGCGGGCGGCGGGTCGATCGCGAGCGTCGTCGAGGGGGCGCTGCACGTCGGGCCGCAGTCGGCGGGCGCGCAGCCGGGACCGATCTGCTACGGGCGCGGCGGCACGCGCGCGACCGTCACCGACGCCAACCTCGTGCTCGGGTACTTGAACCCGGACTACTTCTACGGCGGCGAGCTCAAGCTCGACGTCGAGTCGGTCGTGCGCGCGATCGACGAGCAGGTCCGCCGGCCGCTCGGGCTCGCGACGGTGGAGGAGGCCGCGTACGGCATCTTCCGCATGGTCAACGCGAACATGGCGAACGCGATCCGGCGCGTGTCCGCGACCCGCGGCGTCGACCCGCGCGAGCTGCCGCTGGTCGCGTTCGGCGGCAACGGAGCGGTGCACGCCGGAATGCAGGCCGCCGAGATCGGCTGCCCGGAGGTGCTCGTCCCGAAGACGGCGCCGACCTTCTCGGCGCTCGGCCTCCTCCTGACCGATCCCGTCGTGATCGAGCTGCGCTCGTACATCGCGCCGGCCGACGAGGCCGATCTCGAGCGCATCGCGCACCTCTATGCCGAGATGCGGGACTCGGCGCTCGCCTCGCTCGCGCGCGGCGGCTTCCGGGGGCGCGAGGTGCGCCACCAGCGGGTCGCGTACATGTGCTACCCGGGCCAGACCTTCGACATGCCCGTTCCGGTCGCGGGTGAGGACGCGCGCTTCTCCCGCCGCGACCTCGAGCGCGCGATCCACGACTTCCACTCGCTGCACGAGGAGCTCCACACCTACGCGTCGCGCGACCAGATGCCGATCGTCCGCGGGGTGGGCCTCTCGGCGACGGCGATCACGACCAAGCCCGAGCTTCCGCGCACGCCGTCGTCGCGCCGCGATCCTCGCGCCGCGCTCAAAGGGCGGCGCCGGGCGTACTTCGAGGGCCGCTGGGTTTCGACCCCGGTCTACGACGGCGTCAAGCTGCACGCTCGCCAGACCGTGGTCGGACCCGCGATCGTCGAGGAGCCGTTCACGACGCTCGTCGTGTATCCCGGCCAGCGCGCGACGCTGGATCCGATGGGCAACTACCACCTCACGGTGCGACGCATCGTTTGAACGAGGGGATCCGGCCCAGGTCGCTCTGCTTGCCGAACCGTCGTTCCGAGCTACGGTCGTAGCGGCGCCGAGCGCCGGCCGCGCAGCTCGAGCGGGCGGTCGACGTCTCGGCGTCTCGCCGCGGAGTGCGGTCGGTCCGCGGAAATGGGCGCCCCGGTACAGCCGAGAAGGGCACGATGATGCATCCGGATTCGCCCGAGACGGAGCAGGAGCGCGATCCCGCCGCCGGCGGCGGGGAGCGACGTCCGTCGCACGCGGCGGAGGCCGCCCGGCGCATCCCCGGCTGGGACGAGCTCGCCTCGCCCGAGCGCGCGACGGCGATCCTCGCGCTCCCACGGCGCGACGCCGACGACGTGTTCCTCGGCCTCTCGAGCCGCGACCAGGCGGAGATCCTGCGCGAGCTGCCGCGCGAGGACCGCCGATCGTGGCTCCGGCTCCTCGCCCCCGACGACGCCGCCGACGTCATCCAGGAGATCGACCCGGAGGAGCACCGAGCGATGCTCGACCTGCTCGACGCCCCGACCCGGCGCGAGGTCGAGGGCCTTCTCCGCTATGCGGAGGACCAGGCGGGCGGCCTCATGAACTCGCGCTACGCGCGCCTTCGCCCGGCGATGACGGTCGCCGAGGCGATCAGCTACCTGCGCCGCTACGCGCGCGAGCACCGCGACGCGATCTACTACGCGTTCGTGCTCGACTCGGACGGGCGCCTCCTCGGCGTCGTGTCCTTCCGCGACCTCTTCGCCGCCGAGCCCGGCCAGACGGTCACCGACATCATGCGCCGCGAGCTCGTCACGCTCTCCGAGCACGAGGACCAGGAGGTCGTGAGCCGGATGTTCGCGACCCACCGCTTCCTCGCTCTGCCCGTCGTCGACGGCGAGGGGCGCATGCAGGGCATCGTCACGATCGACGACATCGTCGACGTCGTCCAGGAGGAGGCGACCGAGGACATCCAGAAGATCGGCGGCACCGAAGCGCTGGACGCTCCGTATCTGTCGATCGGGTTCTTCAGCATGACGCGCAAGCGCGCGGGATGGCTGTCCGCCCTCTTCGTCGGCGAGATGCTGACGGCGACCGCGATGGGCTACTTCGAGGCCGAGATCGCGCGCGCGGTCGTGCTCGCGCTCTTCGTCCCGCTCATCATCTCGAGCGGCGGCAACTCCGGCTCGCAGGCGACGACGCTCGTCATCCGCGCGATGGCGCTCGGCGAGGTACGCCTGCGCGACTGGTGGCGCGTGATCCGGCGCGAGCTGGCGTCGGGCGTCGCGCTCGGGAGCATCCTCGCCACGATCGGGCTCGCGCGCATCCTGATCTGGCAGGCGCTCTTCCACGTCTACGGCGATCACGCGGTGCTGATCGCGGCGACGGTCGCTCTGTCGCTCGTCGGCGTCGTGACGTTCGGAACGCTGGCCGGGTCGATGCTTCCGTTCGTGCTGCGCCGGCTCGGGCTCGACCCGGCGAGCGCGTCGGCGCCGTTCGTCGCGACGCTCGTCGACGTAACGGGGCTCGTGATCTACTTCTCCGTCGCCGCGCTCATCCTCCACGGTACGCTGTTGTAACGAGGGGATCTTTCCCCTCGTGAAACAAATCAGCGCTTGCCGTACTCGTCGTGGCGGCGCCACCAGACGCCCTGCTCGTTCCGGCCTCTCGGCGCGCGGTCGAGCCACTGGTACATGCCCCAGAGGCCGTCGAGCCCGCGCGCGTAGGTCGAGTACGCGTGGTGGACGACGCCGTCCTCGAGAGCGAACGCGCTCATGCCCGGCCTCTCGCGCGTGTACGTGGCCGGGTCGGTTCCGGACATCGCCGAGAACGTCTTCGAGCCGTCGCCGCCGCCTTGCCACGCCGGCTCGCGCCGGTAGTTGTATTCGATCCCGCCGTCGCGATGCTGCTGGTCCTCGGTGAACCGGACGCTGAAGTCGGCGTTGAAGTCGCTGTCGAACGACGACGCCCAGGGAAACGTCCAGCCCATCCGCCGCTTGTACGCCTGCAGCTTGGCGAGCGGCGCCCGCGACACCGCCGAAAGCGTGACGTCGTGGTTGGCGAGGTGCACGAAGAACCCGTTGAAGCCGTCCGCGATCGCGGAGCAGGACGGGCAGCCGGCGGTGTAATCCGGCCCGAACATGAAGTGATAGATCAGCAGCTGCGATCGCCCTCGGAAGAGGTCCGCCAGCGACGCGCTCCCCTCGTCGGTCTCGAAGCGATACTCCTTGTCGATCCGGACCCACGGCAATTCCTGCCGCCGCCGCGCCAGCTCGTCGCTGCGCCGCGTGAGCTCCTTCTCCGCCTGCAGCAGCTCGAGCCGCGCCGCGAGCCATTCTTCACGCGTTCCGGTCCTGTGCTTCGCCATCGCACCTCGCTCCTTCCGGACTTCCCTCGCCCTGGAGTCGATCCTAGCGCGGGATGTCGAACCGGGTGAGTGACAAGTGTGGCGCGATTGGTCTCGGTACGAGCCGCGGCGAGCTCGGCTCACGTCTCGCGGAGGCCGTACTCCTTCATCTTCTTCTGGAGCGCGACGCGAGACAGGCCGAGCGCCTGCGCTGCGCGGGTCACGTTGCCGCCCATCGAGCGGAGCGCGTCGCGGATGTAGTGGGCTTCCCACGAAGCGCGCGCCGCCCGCAGGTCGCCCGGTCGCGCGGGCGCGCCGGACGGCGGTTCGGGTAGCGACGCACCGATGCTCGCGGCCGCGGGCGGGGACGCGCCGTCGCTCGCGAGCGCGCTCGGCGCCGCACCGCCCAGCGTCGGCGGGCCGCCGCCCGGCGCCGACGCAGGTGTCACCGACTGGGCCGCGTCGCGCACGCGCTGCGAGAGGTGCTCGGGCCCGATCGCCTCGCCCGGTCGCGCGAGCGCGGTCGCGCGCTCGAGCTCGTTCTGCAGCTCGCGGACGTTCCCGGGCCACGAGTATGCGGCGAGAAGGGCGACCGCGTCACGCCGGATGCCGTCGATCTTCCGACCGTACTGCGCCGCGATCTTGTCGAGCATGCGCGCCGCGATCGGCGCGATGTCGTCGCCGCGCTCGCGGAGCGGCGGGACGCGAATCGGGAAGGCGGCGAGCCGGTAGTAGAGGTCCTGGCGGAAGCGGCCGGACGCGACTTCCGCGGCGAGATCGCGGTTCGTCGCCGACACGACGCGCACGTCCACCTTCCGCGGCCGGTTGTCGCCGACCGGGACGACCTCGCCCTCCTGCAGCACGCGCAGGAGCTTCGCCTGCATGACGGCGGGCATCTCGCCGACCTCGTCGAGGAAGATCGTCCCGCCTTTCGCCGCCTCGAACAGGCCGACGCGGTCCGAGAGCGCGCCGGTGAACGAGCCGCGGCGATGCCCGAAGAGCTCGCTCTCGAGCAGCGACTCCGGCAGCGCGGCGCAGTTGACCGCGATGAACGGAGCTTCGGCGCGCGCGCTGCCGCGATGCAGAGCGCGCGCGATGAGCTCCTTGCCGGTGCCGGTCTCTCCCTCGATCAGCACGGTGATCGGCGTCGCGGCGGCGCTCTCCATGAGCCGGAACACCTCGCCCATCGCGTCGCTGGTGCCGACGATCTCCGCGAAGCGATCGCTGCGCGCGAGGTCGCGCCGGAGGACGCCGACCTCGGCGCGCAGGCGCTCCTCGGAGGCGCGGACGGTGGCGTAGAGGCGCGCGTTCTCGAGCGCGATCGCGACGCTGCCGGCGAGCGCCTCGAGGAACGAGAGGTCGTCCTCGGTGAACCGCCCGTCGCGGAGCGGATTGATCACCTGCAGGACGCCGATCGGCCCCTCCTTCCCCGCGAGCGGTACGGTCAGGATGGCGCGCGTCTGGGTACCCGTCCGCTTGTCGACGTCGCGGTAGAGGCGCGGATCGTTCTGGGCGTCGTTCACGAGGATGGCGCGTCCCGAGCGCAGCGCCTCGCCCGCGAACCCGCGATCCGCGGGAAAGCGGATGTCCGCGAGCTGCTCGGTCACCGCCGCGTCCCGCGACACGACGTACGGGAAGTACAGCTCGTCGGTCGTCGGATCGTGCAGCAGCACGGAGGTGCCCTCCGCCTCGAACACCTCCCGGCACTTGTCGATCACCAGCGCGATCAGCTCGTCGAGATCGATGTGGGCGGCGAACGCCGTCCCGAGCTCGTACAGCAGTCGGAGCCGCCGCCGATCCTCCACCGTCATCGGCGCGCCGTTGGGCATCGATCGTGGACCTCTGCGGGCGGCTTATCGGAGCCGTTCAACCCGGGCAATCGATTCCAAGACGCCCCCGTGCGGTGCTCCGGTCTCCGCCGCGGCGAAGCGGGCTTGCGGGCACTCTGGAATGTGCATCTCCGGTGTGCGAATCCTGGGCGTGTTGCGCACGGTGCGGGATTGGGCCTGCAGCGTCGTCTTCGTCGTCGTCTTCGGGCTGTCGATGGTCGTCTGGGACGTCGCGTTGCGCTGCGCCGGCCTGTTCGGCAAGCGGCCCGAAACCTACGTCGCCGGTGCGCTCCAGTGGTGGCTGCTGAAGCTCCTCGCGGCTTGCGGCATCGGCTTCGAGCTCGAGCGCTCCCCGCGCATCGAGCGCGGCCGGTCCTACATCGTCGTGTCGAACCACCAGAGCATGTTCGACATGCCGATCCACGGCTCGATCTTCTTCTGGAACTTCCCGAAGTACATCGCGAAGGTCGAGCTCTCGCGCTGGATCCCGTCGGTGTCGTTCCACCTGCGCCACGGAGGTCACGCGATCATCGACCGGCGCGACCGGACGAGCGCCGTCAAGGCGATCGAGAAGCTCGCGCGCGAGGTCGTCGACGAGGGCTTCACCGCGGTCATCTTTCCCGAGGGGACCCGCGGCAAGGCCGGCCTGCTCCGCCGCTTCAAGCCGGCGGGAACCGTGGCGCTCCTGAAGCAGGCGCCCGACGCGCAGGTCGTGCCGGTCTGCATCGACGAGTCGTGGCGCCTGATGGCGCGCGGGATGCTGCCGATCCCGGTCGGAACCACGTTGAAGGCGTGGGTCGGAGACCCGATCCCGCGGAGCGCCGACGAGGACCCGTACGCGATCGTCGCCGACTGCGAGGCGCAGATCCAGCGCGCGATGGCGCGCATGCGCGGCACGACCGTCGACGGGGTGCTGATGCCCGACGAGGCCCCGGCCTCGAACGGCGACGGCACCGCGCACGCCGCGCCGCACGAGGTCGGAGCGGCGCCCTCGTCGCCGCCGCCCGCAGCGACGATCCGCTCGCAAGCGCCCTGAGCCGGCCCGCGCGTTCCGCGAGCCCGGCGGCCGCGTTGGGGCGCGGCCAAAGCCGCTGCGTCAGCCGCGGAGCGTCGCGAGGATCAGGCGCGTCGCGGGGCTCTTGTTGAGCGTATAGAAGTGGATGCCGGGGGCGCCGCGGGCGAGGAGGTCGCGGCACTGGGCCATCGCGTGCTCGACGCCCGCCGCCAGCACGCGCGAGGGGTCGCCGTCGGCCGCGTCGAGGTCGGCCATGAGCGAGTCCGGGATGCGCGCACCGCACATCGCGCTCATGCGCTTCGCGCCGCCGACGTCCACGACCGGCATGATGCCCGGCAGGATCGGGACGGTGATGCCGGCAGCGCGCGCGCGCTCCACGAACGCGAAGTAGTCGCGGTTGTCGAAAAAGAGCTGCGTGATGAGGAAGTTCACCCCGGCGCGGACCTTCGTGACGAGGTGCTGGAGATCGGTCGCGGCGTCCGGTGCGTCGGGATGGACCTCGGGATAGCACGCGCCCGCGAGGCAGAAGCCGGCCCAGCGCGACCGGATGAACGCGACCAGGTCCGATGCGTGCGCGAACCCTCCGGCGACCGGGCGGAACACCTCGCCGCGCGGCGGGTCCCCGCGCAGCGGGAGGACGTTGTCGATGCGCGCCGCCACGAGCTGGTCGAGGATGGCGGCGATCTCGTCCCCGGTGTGCCCGGTGCAGCTCAAATGAGCCATCGGGTTCAGCCCGACGTCGTTCTTGATCTGCGAGACGAGCTCGAGGACCTGGCCGCGGTTCGAGCCCATCGCGCCGTACGTGACGGAAACGAAGTCGGGCGACAGCTTCTTCAGGTCGTCGAGCGCCCGGAGGAGCTGCTCGGTGGCCGCCGGGGTCTTGGGAGGGAAGAACTCGAAGGAGAAGACCGGGCGGCGGGCGGCGAGGATCTCATCGATGCGCACCGCGCGAGCATACGGAACCCGGCTCGTCCGGCGCAACGAACGAGTGGCATCGGCCGAACGCGCCGTCGCGACGCGTGTGGACGAGGCCTGCCATCGGGCCCGCGACGGCGAGCGCCCGGGCCCTCGCCAGCCAGCGTCGACTCGTGCGACGATCGGGGAATGCGGCGCGGCTTCGTCCCGGGGCTGGTGATCGGCGCCGCGGTCGCGCTCGCGGTCGGCTTCTGCGCCGCGGTGCTTCCCGCGACGCCGACCTGGACGCTCTGGCGCATCAAGCGCGCGCTCGACCACAACGACACCGCCGAGCTCCAGCAGCTCGTCGACGTGCCGCGCGCCGCCGCGCGCGCGCTCACCGAGCTCGCGACCGGATCCAAGGACCCGGTCGGCGAGCCGCTCGACTATCGCGAGCTCGGCGCGGCGCTCCTCGGCGGCGGAAAGGTCTACACCGTCTTCAACGACCCGGAACGGCCGCTCCGTCTCACGGCGGGCGATTTCGTCGCGGCCTGGTGGAACATGCGGCGCGAAGGCGACGAGGTGTTCCTCACGATCGACGTCGACGGGCGACCCGTGTCACTCGTCTTCGGCCGGACCCCGTCCGGCGAGTGGCGGGTCGTCGGCTTGACGCCGCTCTCCGCTCTGGTGCGCGTCAAGCGGGCGCCGCCGCCCGAACGTCGCTCGCCCGCTACTCGGCGGGATGGAGGTTCTCCGTCACGAGGGTGAGGACGAATGCGCACGGCTCCTTCGCCTCGAGCCGGTGCGACACCCCGGCGTGAAGCGCCACCAGCTGACCCGCGGACAGCGTCTCGCTGCGCGACTCCGCGCTCACGACCAGACGACCCTGCACGACCTGGATCGTCATCGAGGCTTCCGCCGGCTGCCAGGGCACCTCGGCTCCGGTGTGCATCGCGACCAGGACGACGCGCAGCTCGGGCGACTTGAGCAGCGTCATGGCGTTTCGGCTGCCGGTCTCCCACGTGCGCTCGGACTGCAGCTGGCGGATGACGGCCGGCAGGTCGAACACCATGAGCGGCGCATCGAGCGGTCGCTCGTGCGCGTCCGGGGAACGTTCCATGGCCATCGGCGACGCCTCCTGTCGGTTCGAAGCGCTCGCGCTGCGAGCTGCGACCGGTCCGCAGCCGCACCCGCACGGCGCGCGATGCGATCGCTGACGCAAGTCTGCCGAGATCGCGCTCGGCGCGAAAGGGCCCCTGGAACGACGCTCCTAGCGGCGCGGGAGGCCAAGCACCCGCTGCGCGACGATGTTGCGCTGGATCTCGCTCGTCCCGCCGGCGATCGTCATCGAGCGATCGCCGAGGTACTGCCGGGCCCAGCGCCCGCGGAAGGGCGCGTGCTCGTCGTCGATGAGCGTCCCGTACGCGCCGAGGAGCGACATGCCGGTCTCGGAGAACTCCTGCACGAGCGTCGTGCCCATGAGCTTCATCGCCGCCGACAGATGCGGGTTCATGCGGTGGCGGAGCTGGTCGGTGAGCGAGCGGAAGCCCGCGTAGCGCATGATGGTCGCCTTGGTCGCGAGGTCGGCGATCTTTTGTCGGACTTCGGGATCCGCCGCCTTGCCGCAGTCGCGCGCGGTGGCGATGAGCCATTCGAGCGTGTGGTCGGCGCGGATGCCGCCCGCGATCCCGGAGCGCTCGTTCACGAGCGCGCTCGACACGACCTCCCAGCCCTGCCCTTCGGCTCCGAGCCGGTTCGTGACCGGCACGCGCACGTCGGTCATGAAGACCTCGTTGAACTCGGCGCCGCCGTCGATCTGCCGGATCGGCTTGATCGTCACGCCCGGGCTCTTGAGATCCATCAGCAGGACGGACAGCCCGGCCCACTTCGGCCCCTCGGTCGAGGTGCGGACGAGGACGAAGTACCAGTCGGAGATGTGGGCCAAGGTCGTCCACACCTTCTGGCCGTTGACGACGTAGAAATCGCCGTCGCGCACCGCGCGCGTCTTCGCGGCCGCCATGTCCGAGCCCGAAGACGGCTCCGAGTATCCGGTCGCCCAGATCTCCTCGCAGTCGAGGATCTTCGGGATGAAGCGGCGCTTCTGCTCCTCGGTCCCGTACTTCATGATCGCCGGGCCGACCCACCAGATCGCCATTTGGTTGACGGGCTGGGGCGCGCGCGCCCGCGCCATCTCCTCGTTCAGGATCGCCTGCTCCATCTCGGAGAGCCCGGCGCCGCCGTATTCCTTCGGCCACGCCGCGCCCAGGAGCCCCGCCTCGTTCAGCTTGCGCTGCCAGGCGCGCATCGCGTCGAGCGTCCGCGGCGCTTCCTTCGGCACGTTGGCGTCGAGCCACGTGCGAACGCGGGCGCGGAAGGCCTCCTCCTCGGGAGCGTAGGACAGGTCCATCGATCTCTCCTTGCGCCGGCGCGGTCCTGCCGGCGAGCGGTCGGAACGCAGCGACTCTAGCCGCGCGCGAGGGGGTCGGAAAGAGGCGCTTCCGGAGCGCCAGCCTGAACGCGTCATGCGCCACCGCACATGATGTTCTGCGTCCGGCTCGCGCTCGAAGGCGCGATCCTCGAACGTCGGGCGCATGGATCAGCGTGCTATCCTGCCGCCTGTGAAGCCCGCTCGACGGCCGGCCACGTACGAGGACCTGCTCGCGGTTCCCGACAACCTGGTGGCGGAAATCGTCGATGGAGAGCTCTTCACGTCGCCGCGGCCGGCCGCGCCGCACGCCATCGCCGCCGCGGCACTGGGTGGCGACGTTCTCGGCCCGTTCAACGGACCACCTGGACACGCTCGGGGACCCGGTGGCTGGTGGATCCTGATGGAGCCTGAGCTGCACTTCGGTCCGGACGTCGTCGTCCCCGATTTCGCGGGCTGGCGCCGGGAGCGGTTGCCGCGGATCGAGGATGTTCCGTACTTCACGCTCGCGCCCGACTGGGTGTGCGAGGTGGCGTCTCCGTCCACCGCGGCGCTCGACCGGGGTCGCAAGATGGGGGTCTACGCGCGCGCCAGCGTACCTAACCTCTGGCTCGTCGATCCGCTGGCACGAACCGTCGAGGTCTACCGCCTCACCGAGCACCACGGGCGGCCCGCTTGGCTCCTCGCCGTCACCCACGTCGGAGGCGAGACCGTCCGCATCGAGCCCTTCGACGCGATCGAGCTCGAGCTGGCGCGCTGGTGGCTCGAAGCGACTTGACGTTCTCCGCTAGGCCCGCCGTCCGAGCGCGTCGATGACCTCGCGTGGCGCCTGCACGAGCTCGATGAGCACGCCCTCACCGGAGTGCGGGAACTGCTCGTTGCCCTTGGGGTGCACGAAGCAGACGTCGTAGCCGGCGGCGCCCTTCCGGATGCCGCCCGGCGTGAAGCGCATCCCCCGCTCCTCCAGCCACTTCACGGCCGCCGCGAGATCGTCGACCCAGAGCCCGACGTGGTTCAGCGCCGGATCGTGGACGCGCGGGCTCTTGTCGGGGTCGACCGGCTGCATCAGGTCGACCTCGACCGCGTTCACGCCCGATCCGGCCTGCACGATTTCCTCGTCCACGTTCTCGCGCTCGCTGCGATAGTTGCCCGTCGGGGTGAGACCGAGGAGGTCCACCCAAAGCTGCCGCAGCCGGCCCTTGTCGCGGCCGCCGACCGCGATCTGCTGCACGCCGAGGATCGTGAACGGGCGATTCGACATGGCGCGAAGCCTAGGAGCCCGCTCACGTCAGGGCAAGGGTGCTTCGACGAGGGGGGGAATGGCTTCCCTCGCCTCTCGAGCCGAGCTCCTAGGCAGCGCTCGCGGTCACTTCGGCGTCGGCTCTCCCGGTGCAGGCTGCTTCCGGAGCGGGACCGGGTTCTTCCCGTCGCCTGTCTTCTGCATGCAGTGGCGGACACGCGCCGGCGTCGTGCCGAGCTCCTTCGCGAGCTCGTCCGCGCTCTTCGAGCCGCCGGCCTTCTCGGCCGCCGCGAGCACCTTGTCGCAGCCGACGCGCTTCTGTCCGGCGAGCGCGGGGCGCCCACCCACCATCGAAAGCGCCACCGCGGCCGCGAGCGCGACCGCCCAGATCGTTCCTCTCATGCGCCACCTCCCGTGAACACGTCGTCGGAACGCCCGACATTAGGACCGTCCCGCCCTGCGATGCAACGGCGGGCGAGACCGCGGTCGACGCGCTCGATCGTCCGCGGCCGCCGACGCCGCGGTGGGGACCCGCTTGCCCGCGGCGGCGGCCGCCGACTAGTGTTGCCGGCGTAGCCCCATCGTACCCGCTCGCCCGGCACCGGACGCTGCGGAGCAACCGGAAGGATCGCACGGCATGAAGAAGGGTCGAGAAGTCTGCGTCATCGGCGTCGGCATGACCAAGTTCGAGCGCTGCAACCGCAACTACGTCGAGCTCGTCGAGGAGGCCGTGCGCGGCGCGCTCGACATGTCGAAGACGCCGGCGGACGACTTCGAGCAGGCGTTCTGCGGCTACGTGAGCGGGATGAGCGCGCAGGGACAGCGGGCGCTCTACTCGATGGGCATGGGCGGGCTCCCGGTCTTCAACGTGCACAACTACTGCTCGACCGGCTCGAACGCGCTCTTCCTCGGCTGGCAGGCGATCACCTCCGGCATGAGCGAGTGCGTCCTCTGCTTCGGCTTCGAGAAGATGGAGAAGGGCTCGCTCGACTCGCAGCTCGAGGGCCTCAAGCAGAACTACAAGGAGGAGGAGAAGAAGCCTCCGCAGGCGGCGGTCATGTTCGGCAACGGCGGCCGCCAGCACATGGAGCTCTACGGGACGACCAAGGAGCAGTTCGCGAAGGTGAGCGTCAAGAATCATCGGCACTCGGTGCACAACCCGCGCTCCCAGTACCGCGACCCGTGCACGCTCGAGGAAGTCCTCGCTTCGCGCGAGGTCTACGACCCGCTCACGCTCCTCCAGTGCTGCCCGACGTCCGACGGCGCCGCCGCCGCGATCCTGTGCTCCGAGGACTACGCCAAGCGCCACGGCATCTCGAACCCCGTCAAGCTGATCGGCATGTCGATGCAGACCGATCGCCCGGAGGACTGGAACCTCGGCTTCCTCGGCATGATCGGCGTCGGCATGTCGCGGCGGGCCGCGCAGAACGTCTACGACATGAGCGGCTACGGCCCGAAGGACGTCGACGTCATCGAGCTCCACGACTGCTTCTCCACCAACGAGCTCGTCACCTACGAGTCGCTCCAGCTCTGCCCCGAGGGCCAGGGCGGCCGGCTGATCGACGAGGACCAGGTGACGTACGGCGGCAAGTGGGTCGTGAACCCGTCGGGAGGCCTGCTCTCCAAAGGCCACCCCCTCGGCGCGACCGGCATCGGCCAGTGCTTCGAGCTCACGAGCCAGCTGCTCGGGAGCTGCGAGCAGCGTCAGGTCGCGGGCGCGAAGATCGCGCTGCAGCACAACGTCGGTCTCGGCGGCGCGTGCGTGGTCGCCATGTACAAGCGCGGCTGAGAGCGCCTTCGGTCGGGCGCCGACGGAGTGTTCCAGTTCGACGAGGATACGCGCGTCGCACCCGCCGGCGACGGCGTCTTCACCGGCACGATCAGCGACCGCTGGGGCATCGGCGCCGTCCCGAACGGCGGCTACGTGCTCGCGGTCGCGATGTCGGCGCTCCGCTCCGCATCGAACGGCCTCGACCCGCTGACCGTGACGGCCCACTACCTGCGACCCGCGCGGCCCGGGCCGGCCCGGATCGCGGTCGAGATCGTGAAGGCGGGCCGGAGCTACACCACCGCCGCGGCGCGCGTGATTCAGGACGGGGGCGAGGCGGTGCGCGTCCTCGCGACCTACGGTCGCCTCGGCGACACGCTCGACACGCGGTACCTCGCGGCCGCGCCACCCGCATGCGCGCCGCGCGAGCGCGGGTACGCGCGCAGCGGCGATGCCGCCATGGGGATCACGCAGCGCTTCGAGCACCGGCTCGATCCGTCGACCGCGGGCTTCCAGCGCGGGCGGCCGACCGGCCGGGCCGAGGTCGTCGGATGGATTCGCTTCGCCGACGGACGACCGCCCGACGTCCACTGCCTCGGGCTCGTCGCCGATGCCTTCCCGCCCTCCGTGTTCGAGGTCCTCGAGCGCGGCTGGGTGCCGACGATCGAGCTCACCGTGCACGTGCGCGCTCGCCCGACGTCGGAGTGGCTGCGCTGCGCCTTCCGCACGCGCGTCATCCAGAACGGGCTCCTCGAGGAGGACGGCGAGATCTGGGACGAGAGCGGAACGCTGGTCGCGATGTCGCGTCAGCTCGCGGCGCTGCCGCGAGCGCCGCGCAGCGACTGACGCGGGAAAGGAGCCGGCGCGCGCGTCGCGGAGGCGGCACCCGACGCCTGAGCCTGGAGCGCGCGCTTCTCCGCGAGCACGCGGCCGCACGCTGCACCGGCGGCGTCGTCGGCGTCGCGTCGAGCGCTCGCCGAGCAAAGCGCGGCCAGCGCGCGCACGATCTCCGCCTTCTTGATGGGCTTCGAGACGTAGCCGTCCATGCCGGCCTGGAGGCACCGCTCGCGATCGCCCTCCATCGCGTGCGCCGTCATGGCGACGATCGGCAGGCGCGCGCCGTGCGCGTCCTCCTGTGCCCGGATGCGCGCCGTGGCTTCGAGGCCGTCCATCTCGGGCATCTGGACGTCCATCAGGACGGCGTCGTAGCGCGTGCGGGACGTCGCGCGCACCGCTTCCGCGCCGTTCGCGACGCAGTCCGCGCGGCAGCCCATCCGCGCGAGCATCGCGACCGCGACCTTGCGGTTCACCGCGTTGTCCTCGGCGACCAGCACGTGGAGGCCGAGCTCGACCTCGGCGTCGTCGGACGCGGGCGGCACGGCGGCATGGATCGCCTTCCCGGCGGCGGACGCGAGAGCGCCGCGGAGCGCGGATCGCCGAACCGGCTTCGTGAGCACCGCCGCGACCGCGTCGCGATCGTCGGGCGCCGGCGCACCGAGCGGCGAGAGGAGCGCGATCGCGAGCCCGGCGAGCGCGGGGTCCGAGCGCACCGCCGCGAGCGCGGCGGTCGACCCGCCCGGCATTTCGGCGTCGAGCAGCAGCAGCTCGAACGGCTCGCTGGCGGCGGCCTCGCGCAGCGCGACCACGGCCGCCGCTCCGCTCGCGACGCCGGTCGCGGCGCACCCGAACGACGCGACGAGCTCGCACAGCGCACTCCGCGCCGCCTCGTCGTCGTCCGCGACGAGCACCCGGAGGCCTCGCAGCGCCGCCGACGCGCCCGTCGCGGGTCCGGCCGCGCGCGGCTTCGCGAGCTCGATGTCGACCCAGAACGCGCTGCCGCGGCCGGGCGCGCTGTCGACGCCGATCCGGCCGCCCATGAGCTCCACGAGCTGACGCGTGATCGTGAGCCCGAGCCCGGTGCCGCCGTACCGACGAGTGGTCGCGCCGTCGACCTGCGTGAAGCTGTCGAAGACCGCCGCCTGGCGCTCCGCGGGGATGCCGATCCCGGTATCGCGGACGACGAGACGGAGGCGCGCGCTCCCGGCCGTCTCCGACAGGATCTCGGCGGCGATCGTCACGCGGCCGCGCTCGGTGAACTTGACGGCGTTTCCGACGAGGTTGTTCAGCACCTGTCGCAGGCGATGAGGGTCGCCGACGACGTGCTCCGGAAGCCCCGCCGGCAGCGCGCAAACGACCTCGAGACCCTTCTTGAAGGCGCGCGGCGCGAGCAGCTCGGCGACTTCCTCGAGCAGCCTCGCGAGGTCGAACGGCACCTGCTCGATCGTCATCTTGCCGGCCTCGATCTTCGAGAAGTCGAGGATGTCGTTGATCACCGTGAGGAGCGCGTCCGCAGACGCGCGGATGGTCGCGACGAAGTCGCGCTGATCGTCGGCCAGGGCGGAATCCGCGAGGAGGTCCGCCATGCCGATGACGCCGTTCATCGGCGTCCGGATCTCGTGCGACATGTTGGCGAGGAACTCCGACTTGAGGCGCGCCGCCATGAGGGCCGCGTCGCGCGCCTTCGCGAGCTCGCGCTCGGCGCGCTCGCGCTCGATCGCGATGCCGCCGAGGTGCGCCGCGGCTTCGATGAGCGGCCCGTCCTCGATGGCGAGCGGTCGGCTCGCCGGGTAGTGGAGCGCGAGCACGCCGATGACGTCGCCGCCGGCGGTCGCGACCGGCTCGGCCCAGCATCCGCCGAGGCCGGCGTCGTCCCACGTGGTCACTCGCCGCGACTTCGCGGCGGCCGCCTCGGCGGCGATGCCCGCGATCTCCCGGCCCTCGGCGTAGAGGGCGCGCGCGGCGTCCGCCGGCAGCCGCGGCGCGATCGCCTGCTCCACCGAAGAGCCGTCCGCGCCCAGGACGACGAACGCGCTCGCGGTGCCGAGGTCGGAGTCGAGAGCGTCGACGAGGGTCGCGAGGGCGTCGGGCAGCGCGGCACCGCGCGCGATCGCCTCCAGGACGCGTTTCTGTCCGGCCTCGCGCGCCTCGGTCCGCTTGCGGTCCGTCACGTCGCGCGAGTTGAGGACGACGACGGGCTCGCCGTCGATGTCGGTCATGCGCGTCCCGATGCCCTCGAGCACCCGCCACGAGCCGTCCCGGTGGCGCACCCTGACCTCGCGGCGGCCGCTCTCCGCGCCGGCCAGGATCTCGGCGAGCCCGCGACCGTAGGCAACCACCTCCTCGGGGTGGACGATCTGGCCCGTCGGCCCGTCCACGAGCTCGGCCGGGCGGTATCCCAGGATCCGCTCGATCGACGGGCTCTGGTACCGGACGTGCAGGTCCGGGCCGACGATGGTGATGAGATCCGACGCGTTCTCGATCAGCGACCGGAAATGCTCCTCGCGCCGCCCGACCTGCTCGAACAGCGCCGCGCGCTCGAGGGCCGCGCTCGCCATGGGAGCGAGCACGCCCGCCTCGTCGGCGATCTCGTCGCTGAAGGCGTGGCGGCGCCCGGTGTCGCCGAGGAGCAGGCACCCGAGCGTTCCGTCGCGACCCACGAGCGGCAGCAGCAGCGCTGACGCGAGCCCGAGCACGCGCCGGAGCGGTCCGGTCGCCGCGTCGCCCTCGTGGAGCTCGTTCCGGTAGATCGCGCGTCCCTCGCGCAGGACCGCGCCGAGAAGCGGCGGCTCCTCCTTCCAGGTGAGAGCCGAGCAGTCGGCTGCGAGGCCGTGGGCGCCGAGCACCGCGACCCCGTCCCGCTGCGCGACGAGCACCGCGCCGACGTTCACGCGGAAGAGCGTCGCCGCCTCCTCGCTCACGAGCCGCGCGATCCGCTCGGGATCGGTCTCGCGATTGACGGCGGCCGCGAGCGCGGCGAGACCGGCGCGAACGCGCGCCGCGTGCTGGAGACGCTGGAAGGCGCGCGCCTGGTCGACGAGGTTCGCCGCCTGCCACGCGAGGCTCTGGACGATGCGGCGCGCGGTTTCGTCGAAGCCCGGCGGCTCGCCGACGCTCACGACGAGCGCGCCGCGCGCGCTCGAGCGCAGAGGCACGAGGAAGATCGCCCACTGCTCGAGCGTGTCGAGGAGCTCGGCGTACTCCGGGCTCGCGTCCTCGCGCGTCGCGTAGCCGATGCGTCCGGCGCGCAGCTCGTCGATGAACGGGATACGGCTGCGGCCGTCGCCCGCGCGGCTGTGGCCGAAGAAGAGCTTCTTCGAGAAGCGCTCGACGACGTGCGGCGGCGTGCCGCAATCCGCAGCCGGAACGAAGCCGCGCGAGCGACTGCTGAACAGGTACGCGGTGGCCCGGTCGCACGGCATCTGGTCGACCGCGAGGCGACAGATGCGATCGAGCACCGTGTGGAGGTCGAGGCTGTCGATCTGCAGCAGCGCGTCCGCGACCCGGCGCTCGCGCTCGAGGTTTGCGACGCGCGCGAGCGCGGCGTCGACGTCCCAGCGCGTCCGCTCTGCGCGAGGCTCCGTGCGCCCCGCTCGGGCGCCGAACGCCCTCCCCTCGTCGCCGCTCCGCACGGGACGGTGCACAGCAATTCGCTTGCCGGTGCGATCCCGCGGGTCACGCCGTACTTTCACCCGTTCGCACGCGCGTTCAGCCGGTCGCGCCGGAGCGACGCGCCAGCGCCGGCATGTGCCCGGAGCGGCACAGCGCCCCGGGAGCGTGCCAGGAGCGTCACACTCCGTTGCGCGCTTCGACCGCGCGCTTGCTCCCGAGCGCGCGCGGCGAGCCGCCCCGGCACCGTCTACTCGATGCCGAGCCGCTTCATCATGCGGTAGAGCGTCGTCCGATCGACGCCGAGCGCGTGCGCCGCCTCGACGCGCTGGCCCCGAGCGGCGGCGAGGGCGGCACGAATGCGTCGCGCAGCAGCGAGATCGAGAAATTCCTGCAGGCTGCCGGCGCCCGCCTCGCCGCCCGCGGCCGCTCGCGGCTCGGCGGCCGGCTCGCGCGCATCCGCCCGGGGCGCGATGGTCTGGTCGAGGAGCAGATCCGACGGCTCGATTGCGTCTCCGGTCGCGAGCACGCATCCGCGCTCGATCGCGTTCTCGAGCTCGCGCACGTTGCCCGGCCAGGAGTGATCGAGAAGCGCCGCCTCGGCGGCGGGCGAAAGCACTTTCGCGCGCCCGGTCTCCGCGGCGTGCTGGTCGAGGAAGTGGCGCGCGATCGGGAGGATGTCCGCACGTCGCTCGCGCAGCGGCGCGAGCTGGATCGGGATCACGTTCAGGCGGAAGAAGAGGTCGTCGCGGAAGCGGCCCGCCGCGACCTCGTCGCGCAGCACGCGGTTCGTCGCGGCGACGACCCGCACGTCGACCCGGCGCGCGCGCGTGCCGCCGACGCGCAGCACCTCGCCGTCCTGCAGCACGCGCAGCAGCTTCGCCTGGAAGTCGAGGCTCACCTCGCCGATCTCGTCGAGGAAGAGCGTGCCGCCGTCGGCGCGCTCGAAGCAGCCGGCGCGCGCGATCGCCGCTCCCGTGAACGCGCCCTTCTCGTGGCCGAAGAGCTCGCTCTCGAGCACGCCCTCGGCGAAGGCCTTGCAATTGACGGCGACGAGCGGCTGGCCGACGCGGTCGCTCCAGAAGTGGATCAGCCGCGCGACGAGCTCCTTCCCGGTGCCGCTTTCGCCCTGCACGAGGACGGTCGCGCGGCTCGCGGCGACCCGCCGGACGAGCGCGAGCAGCTCGCGCGACTGCGGGCTCTCCGCGACGATCGCGTCGGGCGCCGCGCGCGCTGCGGCGTCCTGCTTGAGCCAGCGGTTCTCGCGCTCGAGGCGGCTCATCTCGATGGCGCGGCGGACGAGGGCGCGCAGCTCGTCGTTGTCGAACGGCTTCGCCACGTAGTCGAACGCGCCGTCGCGCATCGCCGCGACCGCCGCCGGGACGCTCGCGTGCGCGGTGACCAGGATCACGGGCAAGCCGGGCCAGGCCGCGTGCAGCCGCCGTAGGAGCTCGACGCCATCCATCCCGGGCATGCGCCAGTCCGTCACCACGACGTCGGCGCCGCGCGCCTCCATCGCGGCGAGCGCCTCCTCGCCGCTCGCGCACGTCTCGCACTCGAGCCCGGCGCGCCCGAGCGCCATCGCGATCGCGCCCGCCATGCGCGCCTCGTCGTCGACGACCAGGACGCGCGGCTTCATGCGGCGGCCCTGCCGGCGTCGCGCGGCCGGTCGGCTCCGCCCGCTCCGCCGGCGTCGGCGGGCAGGCGGATCCGGAAGCGCGCGCCGCCTCCGGGACGATCTCCGACCTCGATCGTCCCGTCGTGCGCTTCGACGATCTGGCGCGCGACCGCGAGGCCGAGGCCGGTGCCTTTCTCGCGCGTGGTGAAGAACGGCTCGAAGATCCGCCCGCGGAGCGCCTCCGGCACGCCGGGACCCGAATCGGCGACCGCGATCTCGACGGCGCCGTCGGCGGCGCGCGCCTCGAGCGCAACCTCGCCGCCGGCGGGCACCGCGGCGGCGGCGTTCGAGAGGAGCCCGAGGAGGACCTGCACGATCAGGTCGGGATCGCCGTGGATCGGAGGCACGCGCTCCGCGTCGCCGCGCCGGAGGCGGATGCTCTTCGCGGCGAGCTCCTCGCGCGCGAGCAGCGAGGCCTGATCGAAGAGCGCGGACACCTCGACCGCGCGCGGCGCGAGGCGCGGCGGTCGCGCGAAGCTCAGGAGCGACGTGACGACGCTCGAGAGCCGGTCGATCTCGGCGAGGATGAACGAGCTCGCGCGCCGCGACTCGTCGTCGCCATCGGGAAGCGCCTCGCCCAGGCCCTGTGCGGAGGAGCGGATGATCGCGAGCGCGTTCCGGACCTCGTGCGCGATCGCGGCCGCGAGCTGTCCGAGCGCCGCGAGCTTCTCGCTCTGGACCAGGCGCGCGCGCGCAGCCGCGATCGCCTCGAGCTGGCTCCGGATGACGGCGGCGTGCGCCCGGTCGCGCCGGCGCGCCTCGAGCACCATGCCGAAGGTGAAGCCGAGCGCCGAGAACGTCGCGCCGTAGAGGCCGAGCGAGGGCAGCGTCACGTCGACGCCGTTCATCTGGAAGCGGATGCCCATCGCGAGCGACACGACCGTGTCGAGCGCGCCGAAGAGCGCGCCCACCGCGAGGCCGAGCCAGCGCTCGCGGCGGAAGCCGGTCGGCTCGGGCGGGGTCACGGCGGGCGAGGGCTGTTCGACGTCTGGCATCGCGATGAGTCGGAGCAACCGGCGCACCAGCCGCGCCGATCGCTCGGCAGATTGTCGCGTACAGCGTCGCCGTCCCGCAATCCGGGCCGTGACCCGGTCGCGGCGTTGGTTTTCGGGACGCGCGGGCCGCCCGGGGGCGCTGGTCGCGAATGCCGCAGCTCGCGTCGCAGCGTTGCCGTCGCGCAACGCGCGTCGCTCCGCCGCAACCGTCGCCGGCGCGCGCGGCCGCACGTCGCGCGCCGCCGTCGCGGAAGAACCCCGCGCCGTGGCGGTTTCGGCCCCAGCGGCGCGCCCCGACCGAGCCGGCACGCGGCTTGGACAGGGCGGCCAGCGACCCGCCGCGAGCGGGCCGATGGAGGCGGCGCGGCACGGGCGCCGCCCGCGTCGCTCCGGGACGTCCGGAGCATGGAGGTGACGATGAACTGGAAGAAGCTCGGCCTCTGGGTCGTCTTCGCAGATTTTCTAGCCTTTACAGCGTGGGTCGTCTACGAGCACGGCTACAGCTCCTTCTTCACGCTCGCAGCCGGGAGCGCGGTCGGCGCCCAGATGCTGCTCGATCTCGCCATCGCGCTCACGATGGTCTTGACGTGGCTCGTGCGCGACGCCCGCGAGCGCGGGATCTCGCCTACTCCGTACGTCGTCCTGACGCTCTTCGCCGGGAGCATCGGCCCGCTGCTCTACCTCGTCCGTCGCCGGGATACGGAGCCCGCGCGCGTCGCGCGGGTCGCGGTGCGCGCGTAGCACGTCATCGGCGCTCAATAGTAGTATTCGAACGACAGCGTAGCAGTGACATCGGGGCGCAGGCCGTCGTTCGTGATCGGCACGGACACGGCCGCGCCGACGAGCGTGTTGTAGGGCAGCTGCAGCCTACCGCCCGCGAGGAAGTCCACGTAATTCGTTCCCAATCCCGCGGGGTCCTGACGGACCCACTGCGTCTCGAGCGTGCCGTCCTCCGTGCGCGCGGTCTGCGAGGCGACCGCCGGGGACCATTCCAGCTCCTTGAGGTACTTGGAGCCGCCGAAGCCGAAGTCGATCAGCGCGTTTCCCGTCGCGTCCTGTGGATCGTCGGACGAGAACGGTCGCAGCCAGACCGACGTCCCGACGTTCCAGACCGAACGCCACAGTTCCTTGAAGTCGGAGTCGAACTCGTATCCGGCGTCGATGTGGAGCCGTACGTTCTTGGCGAGTGGCGCCGCCAGGATGACGCGCGTGAGCGCGCCGAAGCTGTTGGTGCCGGCCAGCTCGTCGGAGCTGGGGCTCGGGAGGGCCAGCTCCTCGGACATCGCGAGCGCCAGCCAGTCGCGATTCAAGAGAACCTTCTTCAGCGCGACGCCGGCACGGCCGAAACCGAGCTGCGCGCCCTGATCGAGCTGTCCGCCGAGCTGGGTGACCTCTTCGTCGTTGAAGAAGAAAGCCCCGTTCCTGAGCCCGTCGTCGAGGACGTCGACAGCTTCACGCGGCGTCGTGTGCGCGAAGTTCACTTGGATGGGAATGTGACGCAGGCCGGGAAGCGTCTCGTTTCCGTTGACCGCCAGAAAAACCTCCCGCGCGGTCGCTTTCACGATCGTGATCGGTGCGTTGACCGAAACGTCGAGCCCAAATGGGGTGCCGTACGTGGCGGAGACGTTCACCACGACGGCCGTCGCATCGACGTTCAGGCCGAGCTTGGTCGCCGCCACGACGTCGGGAGCCTGCGAGCTCGTGCCGACGTATGCGACTGGCGCGAAATCGTGAGAGAGCTGGAAGTACGAGGTCGCCACACGGAAGTCGAACGAGTTGGGAGCGAGAACTTCCGGGGCGCGAAAGGAGATCGGCCCCAGGCGCGGGCTCTTTCCGAACGCGATCTCCACTTCCTCGTCGGGAACGATCTCGTAGAGGAACGATTGCCCAGCGGTCGGGGGAAGCGCCGAGATCGCCTGTTGGACGGCGACCCGCACCGACTGCTTGACCGCCTCGATCTGCGCCCCGACGAACGATCTTCGAGCGGATTGGTTGAGGTCGGTGATTCCGAGAATGTCGGCGGCCCGTGCCGACGCCGAGTCGAGCACAACGAGGCACGCGCCCACGCACGCGAGTCGGCGGAAGCGTCCACCGGCGATGGCGACCGTTACGGCGGCGCTCATGTGAGCCTCATGAAGGCCGCTTGAGGGACTGGATCTTCCATTGTCCGTCGACCTTCACGAGCGTCGCCACGAGCTGAACGGCGAGGCGAATCGGTTGATTGCTGTCGCGATCGCGAAAGGAATCGACGCGCAGGAACGAGGCGGACACGGTGTCGCCGTTCACGGAGATGACCGGCTCCTCGAACTTCACCTCGAGCTTCGTGTCCGGCGCCATGTCGTCGAAGTAGCTCTGCAGCGCCCGGCTCTGCGTGTCGGACATCTTGACGAAGAGCGGCGTGACGGCTTTGGCGTCGCGCGACTCGAGCGACTTCGAGAGGGTCCCGAGGACCTGTCGGATCTCATCCGGGTTCGCGGCGGTTTCCGCGAACGCCGAGCGCGTGAGCCATCCGAGCGGCCCATCGTCATCGTCGGCGGCGGAGAACTCGCCGAGGGTCTTCTCGAAGCTCTTGATCTGCTTCTCGTCGACCTCCGGCCGAAGCGCGAGATCGATCCGTTTGGCGATCTGCGCCTCCACCTCGGCGCTCGCTCCGTCGGGGCGAGTCTTCGGCGCAAGGAACATGACGACCTTCGTCGCGCCTTGCTTCGCGAGCGTCGTGAGCGTGTTGCCGTCGTCGACGAACGTGCCATCCCAGCCACTCAGAGCGCCGCCCTTCACCATCGTGATCGTGAGCGTGGTCTTGAGGTCGCTCGGAGGCTCCATCTCGAGCGCCGCGTCGAGCTTCGCGTGGATGTCGAAGCGAGCGATCGCGTTCTTTTCCACGCAGCCGTCCCGCTGACCCGCCGGCAGTGAGGCGCAGCTCGCGAACTCCGCGTTCTTCTCCACGTCGCGGATGAAGTGCACCTCCGGCTTCTGCTGGAACGCCGCCTGGAAGGCGCTCGTCAGCGCGCTGTAGAGCTGGCGCTTGTACTCGCGACGGACAGGGGAAATGGTCGGCGGCTCGTCTTGGAGGGCCGGTGCGTCCGTGACCCAGACGTTGAGCGGCGTCTCGCCACTCATCCAACGGGCGCGCAAGCCGCGCGGATAAAGGTCGGAGACGGGCGCGTACCTGAGAACGATGGCTGCGAGCGCGGCGGCGGATACGACGGTCGCCCACGGATGGCGGCCGAGTAGGCGGCGGCCCTGGGCGAGCTGGCGTACGAGCCATCGTCGCAGCCTGGATCCGCCCCTGCGCGCGAGCTGATCGCGCACGCTCCGGATGCCTTCGAGCCGCCCTTGGTCCGTCCCGGCGGGTTGGACGCGCGCGCGCAGCCCGCGCACGATGGCGTCCGCAGCGCTCGCGATGCCATCATCGCGAACCTCGACCATCACGCTGTTTCCGA
The DNA here is from genome assembly GCA_035651755.1 of Binatia bacterium. Lineage (GTDB taxonomy): Bacteria > Desulfobacterota > Binatia > UBA12015 > UBA12015 > DASRFA01. The sequence continues at coordinate 135,865 of DASRFA010000056.1, forward strand.
GCGTTTCGCGCCACGGTCTGGGCACCTGCTCGTCGTACTCGTCGGCCGCGAGATCGTAGAGCACGGGTATGTACGGCTTGCCCCGACCCGCGTAGATTTCGCGCGCCACCTGCTCCGGCTTGTCGAGTGCGCGCGGGGAGATGACGACGACGACGATCGCGGAGGATCGGATCGCCGCCAGGATGCTCTCGACGTAGTCGTCGGTCCCGGCCGTATTGTCCACCTCGTACGTCCAGGTGCGGAACCCGGCCGATTCGAGCGCGAGCGCGAGATCGAGGGCGAGGAGCTGATCCTCCTCGACGTGCACGAGGAATGTGGCGTTCATCCTACCCACCCCTCGATCCCGATCGGCGCTCTCACGGAGGCGAGTCCGGAAGACGGGCCGGATCGATCCGGATGATCTTGACACCGTGGCCTTCCGCGAGCCGCACCATGTCGGCGGTACCCCCGGGGCCGTCGCCCCCCATGCCGTCCCACAGCACGATGAGCGTCACGTCCGCGCCGTCGTCCGCGAGCGCGGTGTTGAGCAGCCAGAGGTTGCTGCGATTCCAGATCGAGTAGCTCGGGCGGTCCGCCACCCACGACGGCAGCCGCTTCGCGTTCGACAGCACCCGAACCGGCAGCTCGCGAGTGAGGCTGCGATAGCGCTCGGTCCACTCGGGACCCGCGTCGTTCACGGATTCGGCGGCATAGTCGGCGGCCGGGAGTGCCAGGAGCATCGTCGTCGGTATCCCGGCGGCCTTGCAGACTTCGTGAAACAGGATGTCGCCTCCGTTCGCACCGCCCGCGAATCCCTGCACCGGGCCCGCGGCGAGCCCTTGCTCGGCGACGACACGCTCGCGGATCGCCTCCTTCGCCGCCGCCACGCGTGCGCTCGGGAAGCGTGGAGACGGCCGGTCGGGGCGATCGATCCGATGCCCCGAGAACGCGATGACCCGGCCGGGCGGCGGCGCGATCGGCGGCGAGCTCGGGAGACCGAGCGCGGCGAGAGCAGCGTCCGCCTTGTCGACGAACACGCCGAGATCGCGGAACATCCGGATTTGTCGCGCGCTCGCCTCGCCGTGGAAGGCGCGTCTGGCCGGCAACCGGCCGACCGCCTCGCGATAGCTCGCGGCGACGGAGCCCGGCCGGCGCGACGTCAAGAACTGGTAGTCCGCGGCGCTCAACGCGAGCCACGCATCCGGTGGTTCCCCGGACCTCCGCTCGCGCGCCTCGTCGCGGATTTGCGCCGCGCGCAGCGATCTCTGCACGACCGTACGCAGGTCCTCGCACTCGCGTCGTGCGTCGGCGAACGCGGCGTGGGCGCGCGCGTCGTCGTCGAACTGGCCTTTCCACGCCTCGGGTGCGAGCGCGATCAGCTCGAGCATGAGCACGCGCAGTGCGAGCGCGTTCAAGCCCGAGTAGAAGTGGTTCTGGTCCTCGACGAATGCCTCCTCGTAGGCGCGCACCATCGCGTACTCGGGCGCCGTCTCGAGAGCGACCGCCGCGCGTCGATTCTCCGGCTCGCCGCGCCAGGCCGCGATCCATTCCGTCTTGCGGTTGGACGCGGACAGCGCCCGCCTCTCGGCGCGCACCCGCGTATCGATCTCCTCGTGCTCGAGCACCCGTTCGATCGCCGCGTTCGATCCCGCGAGGTCGCCCAGCTTTTGACACACCGGAGCGAGAAGGAGATTCGCTTCCACGTCGTCGCGCTCGCGCCGCACGACGGATTCCAGCCACGTCCGCGCGGTGCGGTACGCGTTCTGCTCGAAGGCCGCCTTGCCCACGAGGCGACGACCGGCCACGGCCCAATCCGCCTCCTCGATCTCCTCGGCCAGGAGACCGAGCCGCGGAATGTCCCCCGTCGCGACGGCCTCCGTCACCGCAGCGCGAAACTCCTCGGGCACGCCACGGAGCTTGTCGGTGCTGGGGGGCGCGAGCTCGGGAAGCAGGAGATACACCGGGCTGTCGACTTCTTCGGACGCGATCGTATCCATGATCGCCCGCGTCAGGTCGGGAACGGAAGCGGACGGCTCGGTCGCTTCGTACTCGAGGTATCGGTCGGTCCGCAGGTCGAACGGGACGTCGTCTCCACGACAACGGAGAAGGATCGTGGGATGGTCGCGCAGGGCGTGCCGAACACCGAGCTCGTAAAAGACGTTCGCGTTGTGGATCGAGATGTCCGCGATGACGAGGTCGGCGAGGACCAGCCGCTCGAACATGTCGAGGCGGATGTTTCCCGAGCGCGCGATCAGTCCGGTCGTGCCGCCCTGCACACGGGCGGCCGCCATCGCCGGCTGGATGAGCTCGCGATCGACGCGCTCGAAGTCGATGCCGTTCTTCGTTGCGAAGGGACGGACGATGAAGACCCGCACGCCGTCCTCAGCGCTGCACGAAGCTTCCGAAGTGAGCGAGGTCGACGTCGCGCGCGACGGCCTCGCCGATCTTCACGAGATCGTCCATTCCCGCGATGGAATCGAGCTTCGCGACGACGTTCGGATCGATCCCGGCGAGCCCGAGGCGGGCGAGCCCGGCGCTGGTCAGGTCGGCATTGTAGCGCGCGTACAAGAATGCGCGGCCGAGGTCGTGCTCGAGTGGCACGGGATTTCCGCGGGCGTCACGCGGCACCAGGTCGCCGAGTTCGCGGTCGATCACCGGACCGACCGTGCAGCGCCCGACGGTCCGGCAGTTCACGTCCTGGTCGACCTGCGCCTGGTTCATGACCGCGCTGAGCGTGTTCAGCGCGGCGGCGAGGACGTTCGTCTCCGGGTCGTCGGCGGTCGCTCCCAGCGTCGGGGCAGAGCCGGTACCGATCGATACGACGAGCATGTTGCGCTCGCCCTTCGGCCAGGACAGGCGATACGCCGGCTCGGTCACCATCCGCGCCATGAGGAATGCCGGACAGTTGTAGGCCGTAGTGCCGCCGTCGACGAACACGAAGGACTTGGACGCATCGGAGGGGTCCCAGGCGATGACTTCCGGCGGAAAATACACCGGGGCCGCGGTGCTCGCGCGAACGACCTTCCACTGCTGGATGCCGAGATTGCAGTCCTTCCGGTCGCGACCGTTGTAGGCCGCCCACGGATTGCTGCTGATCGGCCATGCCGAGTCGGTGGTCGCATTCCGCGTGACGACGACGAGCAATGTCCGAAGATACTCAGGATGGAGGCTCTCGGGGTCACGGAAGAACTCCCTCAGCTTCCGCTCCAGCGCGCCATTGTCGTAGAGGCTCTTCCAGCGCTCGAACAGGTTGCGCTTGGTGAACACTTCGAGCGCGAACCCGCGGTAGAACGTCATTAGGTCCTGAGCCGACATCCCGCGCGCCAGGCCGGTCGCGATGATGGCGCCTGTGCTGGTGCCGCCGATGCAGTCAAAAAATTCTGCCAGGCGGAAATCCGGATTGCCAGCCCCGAGAAGCTGCTCGAGGCGGATCAGCACGCGGAGTGTGATGAGACCCCGGATCCCCCCGCCATCGAGCGCCAGCAGGCGGTACGGCCCGCCCGCCGCGGCTCGGGTTTCGTAGCGGCCGCGAAGTGGACCCCAGAGATCCCAGTCACCCGGATTTGCCATCGGTTCCCCCGATCGGCCGGCGCCGCATGCACGCCGATTTTGCGCCGTACGCCAATACGACGATCGCGGCTCGCGGGTCCACCGCGTCCGTCGATCGTTCGCCCCGTCTTGCCCCATCACCACCCCGACCGTCGCCTTACCTCCCGTCGCGCGCGGAGGGGCATCGCGACGCGCGACGGGAGGTCAGGACGATCCCTCGAGCGCGGCCGCCGATCGAGGCGGTCGGCGGTCGCGTCGGGGGTTGGCTCGGCCACGGTGGCGGGGAGGGAATCCGCCATCCGTGTCGCAGCTCGACGCGTGGTCAGAGCAAATGGGTTGCCAGCGCGAGCCGCGCCGCGAAAACGCGGGTCCGAATCCCGCTCGCCACGGGAAGACGCGGCTTTTCGGGACGCTCGCTTCGGATCGGATCTCGGGACGAGGACGATTCTCCGGACGCCCTGTGAAGTCGAGTTCACAGGAGCGCTTCGCGAACGCAGCGCTGCTTCGCGAACGCAGCGCCGCCGGTACGCGCTCGTAGCGCCTGCCGGCGCGGCAGCGCACCCTAGAACGGCAGCGCGCCCGCGCTCAGGCGGCCACGCGCTCGGCGAATCGCCGAAGCGACGCCTCCGCCTCGCTCGCGCGCGTCCACGGCAGCGCGACGGCCCGGTCGACGCCCGCGTCCGCGAAGCGTTGGAGCTCCGCGCGATCGAGAGCCGCGGCGCTCGCGCCGACCGTCACCTCGAACGGCTCCGACGCGCGGCCGGCGTCGGCGCGCAGCGTGCGCAGGCGGCCGACGTGCTTCGCCGCGGAGTCGGGCGTGTGGCCGACGCCGTACCAGCCGTCGCCGAGCGCGGCCGCGCGCCGGAGCGCCGCCTCGGTCTCGCCGCCGAAGAGGATCGGCGGATGCGGCTTCTGGACCGGCTTCGGCTCGAACTTGACGGGGCCGAACGAGAAGAAGTGCCCGTGGTGCTCGGGCTCGTCGGCGGACCAGAGCGCCTTCATCGCGCGCACGCACTCGCGCGTCATCGCGCCCCGGTCGGCGAAGGAAATGCCGACCGCCTCGAACTCCTCGGCGAGCCATCCGGTGCCCACTCCAAAGGACAGCCGTCCGCTCGACAGGACGTCGAGCGTGGTCACGAGGCGGGCGGCGACGACCGGGTGGCGGAGCGGGAGGAGGTAGATGTTCGTCCCGAGCCGGATGCGGGAGGTCGCGCCGGCGACCTGCGCCAGGACGAGGAGCGGGTCGAGGAGCGGCGTCGCCGGTCGCACGGGCGGAACGCCGGTCTCGGTGTACGGATAACGGCTGCGGAACTCCGCCGGGAAGACGAGGTGCTCCGGCACCCAGACCGACTCGAAGCCGAGCTCCTCGGCCAGGCGCGCGACCGGCACCAGCTGGGCCGGCCGCAGCATGAACAGCGGGATGCCGACCTTCACCGCGCGAGCTTCACGAGCAGCGCGCGCGTGCGCGCGATCGACGCGCGCGGGTCGTCGCCCACCGGGAACATCGCGGCGAGGAAATCGGTGACGCCGATGTCCTCGAGGCGTGCGAGCGCGTCGGCGACCTGTCCCTCGTCGCCCGCGATCGCCAGCTCGGCGGGACCTCCGACGCCCTCGCGGTCCATCATCGCGCGGTAGGACGGCAGCCCGCCGTAGATCTGGAACTGCTGAGCCGCGCGCTCGCGCGCGGCGCGGGGATCGTCGCAGACGGCGATCGGAAGCCCGCACACGACGCGCGGCGCCGGCCGGCCCGCGGACGCCGCCGCCTCGCGCAGGCGAGGGATCGTGTGCTCGCGGAGCGTCTTGGGGCCCGTCATCCAGGTGATCGTGCCCGACGCCTCCGAGCCCGCGAGGCCGAGCATCTTCGGCGCGAGCGCGGCGATCAGGATCGGGGGCGGCGTCGCGCCCGTCACCGCGATCGTCGCCTGCACGCGGAACTCCTTCCCCTCGAAGCTCGCCGCCCCGTGCTCGAGGAGCGGGCGAAGGACGGCCATGTACTCGCGGATGTGGCTGAAGGGCTTCGCGAACGAGAAGCCGAACATCCCTTCGATGACGATCTGGTGCGACAGGCCGATCCCGAGCGTGAAGCGGCCGTTGCATGCGGCGCTCGCGGACAGCGCTTGCTGCGCCATCGCCGTCGGGTGGCGCGGGTAGGTCGGCACGACCGCGGTCCCGAGCTCGATGCGCTCGGTCTCCCGGCCCGCGAGCGCGCACGCCATGATCGCGTCCATCCCGAAGATGTTCGCGAACCAGGCGGACGCGAAGCCGTCGCGCTCCGCTTGCTTCACCTGATCGATGAGGTCGTCGATCGTCGCGGGCTGGCCCGCGATCTCGCCGACGCCGACGCCGATTCGCATGGTCCTCATGGGTTCTCCTCCAAGGTTTGCGCCGCGACGAGTGGCGACGGGCTACGGCAGGATCGCGATGATCCGCGCGGGGCCGCCGGAGCCGCCGCCGATCTTCATCGGCAGGACGACGAGCGTCGCGCCCGCTTCGGGCAGGAGCTCCGCGTGCGCGACGTTCTCGAAGCCGGGCTTGTTCGCGCCGTTCACGATCTGGTGGACGATGAAGTCGCGCGACGGGCCGTGGTCGATGCTGGCGGTGTCGACCGCGATCGCCGCGACCGAGCGGTCGCGGACGAGCCACTCGGCGGCCTCCTTCGAGAAGCCGGGGAAGTGGAGGTTCCGGGTGTCGCCGTGCTCGGCCGTCCCCAGGTAGCGCCCCTTGTCGGGCCAGCGCGCGCCCCAGCCGCTCCGCATGAGGACGATCGCGCCGTCGGGGACGCGGCCGTGCTTCTTCTCCCACGCCTCGAGGTCGCTCACCTGCACGCGATAGTCGCGATCGCGCTCGGCGGAAGCGCTCACGTCGACGACGGCTACCGGCGCGACGAGCGCGGACAGCGGCACGCGGTCGGCGGTGTCCTTCCCCTCCGCGAAGTGGCGGGGCGCGTCCATGTGCGTGCCGCCGTGCTCCGCGGTCCGGAAGCGGTTCGCGGCGTAGAACCAGCCCCCCTCCGCCGGGCCGTCGTGCTCCTTCTCGAGCTGGAAGCCGTCCTCCGTCGGCCAGTAGACGGTGCTCTCGTCGAACGCGTACGTCAGGTCGACGACCTTCCCGGCGTGGACGGCGGCGACGAGCGCCGGACCGGGCGCCGCGCCACGGGTCGCGCCCGCGTCCCGCTCGGCGGCACTCGCGTTTGCGGCGAGCGCGATCGCGAGCGCTGGCACTGCCGCGAGCGCGAGCACGCGCAGCATCAGCGGCGCTCCCACCAGGGATAGAAGGGCGGCATGTCCGCCGTGACCTTCATCTTGAAGTCCGCGGGGCGCTTCTCGAGGAACGCCGACACGCCCTCGTAGGCGTCGGGCGAGCGGCCCATGAACCAGATGCATTTCGAGTCGACCCGGTGCGCGTCCATCGGGTGAGCGGCTCCCTGCATCCGCCAGAGCATCTGGCGCGCGAGCGCGACGGAGACGGCGGAGGTGTTGTCCGCGATCTCGCGCGCGAGCGCGCGCGCCGCCGGCACGACCTCGTCCGGCTCGACGAGGCGCGTGACGAGACGTCCGGCGAGCGCTTCCTGCGCGCCGAACACCCGGCCGGTGAAGACCCACTCCGCCGCGCGATCCATCCCGACGAGCCGCGGCAGGAACCAGCTGCTCGCCGCCTCCGGCACGATCCCCCGACGCGCGAACACGAACCCGAAGCGCGCGCTCGTCGACGCGATCCGGACGTCCATCGGGAGCGTCATCGTGACGCCGACGCCGACGGCCGGGCCGTTGATCGCCGCGATCACCGGCTTCTTCGACTCGAAGATCCGGAGCGACACGAGGCCGCCGCCGTCGCGATGGGTGTCGACGTCGTCCCGGACGCCCTGGGCGTTGCTGTCGAACGTGTCGCCGCCGCTCCCGAGATCGGCGCCGGCGCAGAACGCGCGCCCGGCGCCGGTCACGATGACCGCGCGCACGCCGTCGTCGGCGTCGCTGCGATCGAAGGCGCGGGTGAGCTCGCCGCACATGCGGGCAGTGAAGGCGTTCAGGCGCTCGGGACGCTGCAGGGTGATCGTCGCGACGCGCTCAGAAACCTCGTAGCGAATCTCCTCGAATTCCAATCGTCCCCCCTCCTCGGCTCGGCTCCGGCGCGCGCCGGGCGGCGGGTCGCCGCGGGGCGCCGCGCCGCGCTTCGATCGCCCGCTCGTAGACCTCCTCATAGCGGCGCGCGCTCTCCTCCCACGAGAACCGGCGCGCCATGCCGTCGCGCCGCATGCGGGCGACGTGCGACGGCTTGCCGTACCACGTCCGCACCGCGCGGCCGATCGCGTCGGCGAGCGCGGCGGGCGTCGGATCGCGGAAGACGAAGCCCGTTCCCCTCCCGCTCGCGGCGTCGTAGTCGGCGACGGTGTCGGCGAGGCCGCCGGTCGCGCGCACGAGCGGCAGCGTGCCGTAGCGCATCGAGTACATCTGGTTCAGACCGCAAGGCTCGTAGAGCGACGGCATGAGGAAGAAGTCGGCTCCCGCTTCGATCAGGTGCGCGAGCTCCTCGGAGTAGCCGAAGGTCGCGGCGACGGAGCGGGGATGCGACTCGACCAGGCTCCGGAAGAAGCCTTCGAGGCTCGCGTCGCCCGAGCCCAGCACGACGAGCTGCATCGCCGTGCCGCGGAGCAGAGGGGGCAGAGCGTCGCGCAGGAGGTCGAGACCCTTCTGCGGCGCGAAACGCGCGACGATGCCGAAGAGCGGCACGTCCGGGCGCGGGTCGAGGCCGAAGCGCGCCTGCAGCATCCGCTTGCACTCGAGCTTCCCGCGCATCGCGTCCGCCGAGAAGCGCACGGGGAGGAGCGGATCGCGCGCCGGGTTCCAGACCTCCTCGTCGACGCCGTTCAGGATCCCGACCGTGTCGGCGACGCGCCGCGCGAGATAAGGCGCCAGGCCGTGCCCACCGACGGGCTCCAGCATCTCGCGGGCGTGCGTGGGCGAGACGGTGGTGATCTTGTCGGCGAACGCGATGCCGCACTTCAGGAGGTTGATGCCGCCGAAGTCCTCGAGGTGGTCCGGGTCGAACACGCTCGGCGGCAGCCCGAGGTACGGCAGCGAATCGGCCGGGAACTTCCCCTGGTACTGCACGTTGTGGATCGTGAGGACGCTCGCGGTGTGCGCGAGCGCCGCGTGCCGCGGCTCGAGGTGCTTCACGTACGCGGCCGCGAGCGACGTCGGCCAGTCGTGCACGTGCACGACGTCGGGCACCCAGTCGAGGTCGATCCCGATCTGGAGCGCGCTCTTCGAGAGGAGCGCGAAGCGCTGCGGGTTGTCGGCGTACTCCCACGCCTCGTTGTAGATGCCGGGGCGATCGTAGAAGCGGCCGTAGTCGAGGAAGTAGACCGGAACCGCGTCGTCGAGCGTCGCTCGTGAGAGACCCGCCCACACCTCCTCGCCGCGGCCCATGTGCACGCAGAGCGGCGACATCGGCTCGATGGCGAAGCGCGCCCGGTCGATCGAGCCGTAGAGCGGGAGCAGAACGCGCGCGTCGTGGCCGCGGTCGACGAGCGCCTTCGACAGAGCGGACGCGACGTCCCCCAGGCCGCCCGCCTTCGCGAACGGCAAGCACTCGGACACGACGAAGAGGATGCGACGCGGAGCGGCCACCGCACGTCGAGGTTCGCCCAGAGCCGCCGCCCGTGCAAGACGGCCTTGCGCGGCGCAGGGGCCCGGGATAGCCGGAGCGCTGGAGGATTCCGATGAGCTCCCGCGACGCCACGCCGCGCCTCCGGCGCTCGCTCCTCTTCGTCCCCGGCGACGACCAACACAAAATCGAGAAATCGCCCGCCGCCGGAGCCGACTCCCTGATCTTCGACCTCGAGGACGCCGTCGTCCCCGCGCACAAGGCGGCGGCGCGCGAGCGCGTCCGCGACGCCCTCAAGTCGCTCGAAGTGCACGGCGCCGAGAAGCTCGTGCGGATCAATCCGCTCGAGACCGGCCTCTCGCTCGACGACCTGACCATCACGATGGCCGGCAACCCCGACGGCTACGTGATCCCCAAGGTGCGGAGCGAGGACGACATCCGCTTCATCGACCGCGCCCTCTCGAACTTCGAGGCGATCATCGGCCGGCCGCAGGGATCGGTGAAGCTCGTCCTGCTCGCGACCGAGACGCCGGAGGGCATCTTGAACATCCGCCGGGTCGCGCAGGCGAGCCTGCGCTCGGTCGCGATGATGTGGGCGAGCGAGGACCTCGGCAGCATGCTGGGCTCGCGGCGGACCCGGAAGAGCGACGGCTCGCCGCTCGAGGTCTTCTCGTTCGCCCGCTCGGCGTGCCTCCTGGCCGCCGCCGCGACCGGCATGGACCCGCTCGACATGCCGTACTTCGACTTCAAGGACGACTTCGGCCTCGAGCGCGAAGCGCGCGAGGCGGCAGAGCTCGGCTTCACCGGCAAGGCGGCGATTCACCCGGCGCAGGTGCCGATCATCAACCGCGTCTTCGTCCCGAGCGAGGACGAGGTCGCCGAGGCGAACGCGCTCCTCGCCGCCGCCTCCGAAGCGTTCGCCCGCGGCCAGGGCGCGTTCGTCTACAAAGGCTCCATGGTCGACGCGCCCCACATCAATCGCGCCCGCAAGATCGTCGCGCGAGCCCAGGCCGCTCAGGCGGCGGGCTGAGCTGTATCGCGGTTCAGCGACGGAGTCGGTGCGCGGGCGGGTCGGTGCGTGTGCGAGCCCGGCGACTCCTGTCGGAGGCGCCCTCTTGTTGTCTTAGGGCTAAGGAAGGGCGCCTCCTCCAACGTCGCTGCCGCGCTCGCACACGCACCGACCCACCCGCTTCGACGTCGCTGTTCATCGGCACGCGTCCGCCCGCGCGCCGACGCCTCCGCTGAATCTCGCCGACCGGCGGACAGCCCGTTGCGCCAACAGGTACGCGGCGGTAGACGCGGCTCATGCGCGAGGTGACCGAGGCGAGGGGCGGCGGCGGCGCTTCGGAAGCCGTCGTCAAGCACTACCACACGTGCCCGCTCTGCGAGGCGAACTGCAACCTCGAGATCGACGTGCGCGGCCGGCAGGTGCTCGCCGTCCGCGGCGACGAGGCCGACGGCTTCAGCCGCGGCTACATCTGTCCGAAGGGACCCGCCGTCGCCCACCTCGACGCCGACCCCGATCGCCTCCGCGCACCGCTCGTCCGCCGCGGCAACGAATGGCACCCCGCGACCTGGGACGAGGCCTTCGCGGAGATCGACTCGAACCTCACCCGCATCCTCGCCGCGCACGGGCGGCACTCCGTCGCCGTCTACCTCGGAAACCCTTCGGCGCATCATGTCTCGCTCGGGCTCTACGCGCGCGTGCTCCTGCGAGCGCTCGGCAGCCACAACCTCTACTCGGCGAGCACCGTCGATCAGATGCCGAAGCAGGTGTCGGCCGGCCTCATGTTCGGGACCGCGCTCAGCATCCCGATCCCCGACGTCGACCGCACCGACTACCTGATGATCCTCGGCGGCAACCCGCTGGTCTCCAACGGCAGCCTCATGACGGTTCCCGACGTCAAGAACCGGCTGCGCGCGATCCGCGCGCGCGGCGGCAAGGTCGTCGTGATCGACCCGCGCCGGACGCGCACCGCGGAGGAGGCGGACGAGCACTTCTTCGTCCGCCCCGGTCGCGACGGGCTCTTCCTCGCCGCGATCGCTCACACCCTCTTCGCCGACGGACTCGTCCACCTCGGCCCCCTCGCCGAGCACGTGAGCGGACTCGAAGACCTCGAGCGCGCGGTGCGCGCGTTCGCGCCGGAATCGGTCGCCGCGGCCTGCGGCATCGACGCCGCGGCGATCCGCCGCCTGGCGCGCGAGCTCGCGGGCGCTCGCTCCGCCGCGGTCTACGGCCGGATCGGCACGTGTACGCAGGAGTTCGGCACGCTCAACAGCTGGCTCGTCGACGTCCTGAACGTCCTCACCGGCAACCTCGATCGCCCCGGCGGCGCGATGTTCCCGAAGTCGGCCGGGGGTCCCGCGAACACGCAGGGCGCCCCCGGGCGCGGGAAGGGCGTCCGCTTCGGGCGCTGGAAGAGCCGCGTTCGAGGCCTGCCCGAGTTCTTCGGCGAGCTCCCGGTCGCCTGTCTCGCGGAGGAGATCGAGACGCCGGGCGACGGACAGATCCGCGCGCTCATCACGATCGCGGGGAATCCCGCGCTCTCGACGCCGAACGGCGGCCGGCTCGCGCGCGCGCTCGAGCGCCTCGAGTTCATGGTGAGCCTCGACATCTACCTGAACGAGACGACGCGCCACGCAAACGTCGTGCTCCCCGGCCTGTCGCCGCTCGAGCAGCCGCACTTCGGACTCGCGTTCACCTCGCTCTCGGTGCGGAACTTCGCGCGCTACTCGCCGCCGACGTTCCCGGTGTCTCCGTGTCAAGAGCCGGAATGGCGGACACTGCTCCGCCTCGCCGCCGTCGTGTCCGGCCAGGGGGCGAGCGCCGACGTGGACGCCCTCGACGACTTCGTCTTCGAGCAGCAGCTCGGAAAAGCGCTCTCGAGCCCGCACTCGCCGATCCACGGGCGCGACGCCACGGACATCCGGAGCGCGCTCGGCACGCGCCGCGGGCCGGAGCGCCTGCTCGACCTCATGGTCCGGACCGGGCCGTACGGCGACGCCTTCGGCGCCGTGCCCGACGGCTTGACGCTCGATCGCCTCGAGGCGAGCCCGCACGGCATCGACCTGGGCCCGCTCGCGCCGCGGATTCCGGAGATGCTGCGGACGCCGTCGGGCAAGATCGAGCTCTCGCCCGAATCCCTCGTCGCCGATCTCGAGCGTCTGCGCGCGAAGGTCGCGCAGTCCGCCGTGTCGGACCTCGTCCTCGTCGGACGTCGCGACCTCCGCTCGAACAACTCCTGGATGCACAACATCGGTCCGCTCGTCGCCGGCAAGGAGCGCTGCACGCTGCACGTGAGCCCGGCGGACGCGACGCGCTACGGGCTCGTTTCGGGCGGGCGGGCGCGCGTCCGCTCCGCGGCCGGCGAGGTGGACGTCCCGGTCGAGGTCACGGACGGAATCATGGCCGGCGTCGTGAGCCTGCCCCACGGCTGGGGCCACGACGTCGCCGACGTCCGCCTGAGCGTCGCGCGCCGGCACGCCGGCGCGAACAGCAACCGCCTCGCGGACGAATGCGCGATCGATCCACTCTCCGGGAACGCGGTCCTGTGCGGCATCCCGGTCACCGTGTCGCCCGCGTGAGGAGGTCCCGATGAAGGCCCAGACACCCGAGGACTGCGATCGTCTCTTCGCCGAGCACTGCAACGCCGGCCGGCTCGACGATCTGCTCGCGCTCTACGAGCCGACGGCGACGTTCGTCCCGCAGACCGGTCCGCCGGCGGAGGGAATCGCCGCCATTCGAGAAGCCCTGGCAGGGTTGCTCTCGGCGAAGCCCGAGTTCCGGATGCACGTCGCGAAGGTCGTCCGCGCCGGCGGGGACCTCGCCGCCGTCTACAACGACTGGACCGTCAAGATGAAGCCCCCCGGCGGCGATGCGACCGAAGGGGCGGGCAAGGCGTTCGAGATCGTCCGGCGCCAGCCCGACGGGAGCTGGAAGTACGTCTTCGACGATCCCTTCCTCCGCGGCTGAACGACCGTGCGCGACGTCGCGGATCGCCCGATCGGGAGCGCGCGCCTCGTGCTCGCTCAGGGCGACCTGACGCTGGCCGAGGTGGACGCGATCGTGAACGCCGCCAACTCGACGCTTCTCGGCGGCGGCGGCGTCGACGGGGCGATCCATCGCCGCGGCGGACCGGAGATCGTGGCGGAGTGCCGCCGCATCCGCGCCGACGAATGGCCCGACGGCCTTCCGACCGGCCGAGCGGTGATCACGGGCGGCGGCCGGCTGCCCGCGCGCTGGGTCATCCATACCGTGGGACCGGTCTACGGCCGGACGCCCGACGTGCCGCGCCTCCTCGCCGCCTGCCACGAGAGCTCGCTCGTGCTTGCGCGCTCGCGCGATCTGGCGACCGTCGCGTTCCCCGCGATCTCGACGGGCGTCTACGGCTACCCGCTCGACGAGGCGGCGCCGATCGCGCTCGCGACGGTCGCGCGCATCCTCGCCGACGACCCCGGCTCGCTGAGCGAGGTCCGGTTCGTCCTCTTCGACGACCGGGCGGTCGCCGCCTTCCGGTCCGCGCTCGACGCGCTCCCGTGAGCGCGGTCAGACCTGCGGCACCGCCATCCCGCGCGCGACCGCCGGACGCTCGCGGATCGCCGCGATCCAGCGCGCGACGTTCGCGCCCTCGCCGACGACGTCGGGCTTGATCGCCTTCAGCAGCGGAAAGGCGACCGAGACCCAAGGGTAGGTCGCGATGTCGGCGATCGTGTAGTCCGGACCGGCGAGGTACGCGCCCTGGCCGAGGCGGTCGTCCATGACCTTCACCAATCGCGCGGACTCCTGCGCGTAGCGCTCGATCGCGTAGGGGATCTTCTCCTCGGCGACGTTCGCGAAGTGGTTGACCTGCCCGAACATCGGGCCGACGTTCGCCATCTGCCAGAAGAGCCACTCGAGCGCCTTCGCGCGCGCCTGCCCTTTCGGCGCGAGGAAGCGGCCGGTCTTCTCCGCGAGGTGGACGAGGATCGCTCCCGACTCGAAAAGCGAGAGCCCGTCGTCGCGATCGACGATCGCCGGGATCTTCGAGTTGGGACAGATCGCCACGAACTCGGGCTCGAACTGCTCGCCCGCGCGGATGTCGACGGGGTGCACGGCGTACTCGAGGCCGCATTCCTCGAGCATCACCGAGACCTTCTGCCCGTTCGGCGTCGTCCACGTGTAAAAATCGATCATGCGCGGACGCTAGCCGCGTGGCGGAGGCGTCGGAAGGGGCGCGCGCGGATCAACCGTCGCCGGGCTCGGGCTCGGTCTCCAGCGTCTTCAGCTGGCTCCGCTCGCGCATCACGTCGATCACGCGATCGAGCTCCTCGGCCTCGGCCGCGACGAAGCGCTCGATCGCACGGCGGAGGCGCGGCTCGCGCACGTAGTGCATGCTCGCGGTCGGCTCGGCGTCGAAGCCGCGGAGCCACTTGAACTCGCCGCCCGCGCCGGGCTCGAAGCGCTCGATGCCGCTCCGGATGCAGTGCTCGATCGTGGCGTAGTAGCAGACGTTGAAGTGGAGGAAGCGGACCTCCTCGTGCGTCCCCCAGTAGCGGCCGTAGAGCACCCCGCCCTTCTGCACGTTGAACGTGCCGGCAAGGAGGTCCTCCCCGCGGCGCGCGGTGAGGAAGCAGAGGTTGTGGCGGAAGCGCTCGCGCAGGAGGTGGAAGAACCGCTTCGTCAAGTACCGGCGGCCGTAGACGTACTTGTCGACGGTCGTGAGGTAGAGCTCGTACATCGGGTCGAAGAGGTCGTCGGGGATCTGCTCCGCGACCAGGGCCGCGATCTCGATCCCCTGGTCGGCGAGGACACGGCGCTCGCGCTTCACCTCCTTCCGTCGCTTGTGGCGAAGCGCGCCGAGGTAGTCGTCGAACGACGAGTAGCCGCGGTTGCGCCACTTGTACTGCAGCCCGCGGCGCTCGACGAAGCCCGCGTCGGCGAGGAGCCGCGCATCGTCCTCGGTGCAGAAGTTCACGTGCACCGACGAGACCTCGTTCTCGTGGCAGAGGTCGCGGAGCGCGCCCGCCAGCATGCGAACGACGCCCGCGCGGTCGAGGTGGGGCGCGACCAGGAAGCGCACGCCGGTCGCCGGCGTGAACGGCACGCCGACGAGGACCTTGGGGTAATACTCGATGCCGGCGCGATGGGCCGCGTCCGCCCACGACCAGTCGAAGACGAACTCGCCCTCGCTGTTGGTCTTCAGGTACATCGGGCAAGCCGCGACGAGGCGATCGTCCTGGAAGAGCCCGAGGTGCTGCGGGCTCCAGCCCGTCCGCCCGCCGACGCAGCGCGCCTCCTCGAGCGACGCGAGCCAGCCCCACTCGAGGAACGGCGATTCGCCGCCGACGAGCGCGTCCCACTCCTCGCGCCGGACGTCGGCGGCGAGGCTCGTCATGAGGCGGAGCGTGAAGAACGGGGGCTCTTCGGAAGGCCCGGACACGGCGAGGTCATCCTCGCGGTTGCCGGGCGACGCGGCAACCCGAGCCGGTCCGGACCGCGTGGACCGCGCCAGACGGTCGCGCCGTCAAGCGCGCAGCGTCGCGGGAAGCTCCGCGAGATCGGTCACGATCCACGTCGGACGCGCGTCGGGTGCGCGGCGGATGCGCTCCTCGCGGTCCGCGATCCGGCGGACGGCCCACGCGGAGCGCATTCCGATCGCCGACGGACCCGCGACGTCCTCGACGAGCTGGTCTCCGACGTGCACCGCGCGCTCGGGCGTCGCGGCGAGGTCGCGCAGCACCGCGCGGAACGGCTCCGAGCGCGGCTTGCGCCTGCCGACGGTCTCGGAGATCGCGATCGCGTCGACGTGGTCGCGGAGACCCGCGTCGTCCAGGATCGCGAGCGCGGTCGCGGCGTCGGTGAAGTTGGAGCAGATGCCGATCCGGAAGCGCGCGCGGAGCTGCCGCAGCACGTCGGCCGCGCGCGGCGCCGCCGACGCCCCGGCGCGGAGGCCGGACATGTGCGCGGCGCGAAGTCGCTCGAGGACCGCATCCCGATCGCGGTCGATCCCGAGGCGGCCCAGGAGCCGAGCGAAGCGCTCTCGCGTCGAGACCTCCTCGCAGCGCCGGTGCGCACCCTCCGCGATGTCGCGATCGACGGCGAGCAGCTCGGCGGTGAACCGCTCGAACGGGATCGCGACGACCTGCGCGAGCGCCTCGTGCACGAGCGGATACGTCGATCGCACGCTCCGTCCTCCGACGTCGACGAGCGGCAGATGGCCGAAGTCGAGGTCGACGAGCGTGTCGAAGAGATCGAACACCACGGCGTCGACCGGCGCGTCGGCGGGCGGAACGGCGGGGCCCTCTTCGGGCACCCCGCGTGCGCGCGGCTCCCTTGGAGCGGCGCCGTCCGAGTCCGTCTCCACGCACGCATCCTGACCGCGCGGCCGCGACTTCACAATCGCTCCCGCTCCCGCGCGGCAGCTGATAGGAACCGCGCCATGGCCGGAAAGACGTTCGAGGAGCTGCCGGTCGGCGCGGTCTTCAAGCATCAGCCGAGCCGGACCGTGACCGAGACCGACAACCTGCTCATCACGACGCTCACCATGAACACGCAGCCGCTCCACCTCGACGCCGAGTTCGCGAAGACGACGGAGTTCGGCCGGCCGCTCGTGAACAGCATGTTCACGCTCGCGCTCGTGGTCGGCCTTTCGGTGACCGACACGACCCTCGGCACGACCGTCGGCAACCTCGGCTTCGAGAAGATCGAGTTCCCGAGCCCCGTGTTCGTCGGCGACACGATCACGGTCGAGACGACGGTGCTCGAGGCGCGGCGATCGAAATCGCGCCCGACCGTCGGCATCGTGCTCTTCGAGCACGTCGGCCGGAATCAGCGCGGCGAGGTCGTCTGCCGGGCGAAGCGGAACGCGATGATGCGAACGAACCCACGCTAGGACCACGACTCGAGATGCGAGCGAAGCGACGATCCCCTCGTTGAACGTGCGCGGGCGGCGGCGGCGTGCCCCGTACCGCCGCCGCCGCGCCGCGCACGCGATCGTGCCCGCGGCTCAGCGCGCGGGCGCGAATGCGTGGTCGAACACGTAATCCGCGACCTGCCTCCCCTGCGCGATGCCCTCCGTCTTGTCGAAGGCCCAGTGGATCCCGAGGTAGATGCGGCTCTGTCCGTTTTCCTCCTCCGCCTGGGAGAACGACGAGAAGGTCCGCGGCGCGAGCGGCCGCACGTGGCCGTTGTTGTCCACGGTCACGCCGTTCAGCTCCTCGGAGACGAACGTGAAGCGGACGTCGTCGCGGCGATAGAACCGCCGGAGCGTCTGGAAGAGCGCCCCGCCGAAGCCTGCGTGACCCGACGGGTACGCCGGGAACGGCGGCGTGAAGTTCGGGCCCGTCAAGTTCGTCGTCTGCGCGCCGAGCGGCACGAAGCTCGGATCGCCGATCGTCGCCGGGTTGCCGTCGCCCGCGCCGGTCGGGCCGGTGCCCGGATCGGATTCGCGGATGCCGGTGATCGGCCTCCAGAAGGCGTAGTGGTACTTCGACTCCCAGACGGCGATCCCCGCGTCTGCCATCGCGACGTTCACGAGCGCGAGGAGGCGCGCCAGCTCCACGGCCGGCGTTCGCATCTGCTCCGCGATGTGGACCGTCATCAGGTTGTAGAGGCGCGGCGGGGCGCAGAGGCTCGGCATGCCGTCGTACGCCCAGTAGATGCCGGCGAGGGTCTGGTCGTCGGTGCGCTCGGTCGACGCTTCGGCGCCGAGTCGCTTCACCTCGTCGTATGCCGCCGCGTACTCCGCGCTGTCGAGCGCGGGCGGCGGCGGAACGCGAAACGCGTCGCCCGACGGGATCACGAGCGGACGCACCTCGCCCCAGTGCGCCCCGAGGGCGATCGGCACCTGGCTGATCGGGTCCTGCCGCCACACGCCGGGCGCGTCGCCCGGGACGTAATCCTCGCCCATGCGCGGGTCGGCCTCATCGGAGTGGTCGCCGGCGCGGAGCGCGAGCACCGCCGACGCTGCGCGACGGCCGAGCTCGACGCCGCGCGACTTCGACTTCCCGTCCCGGATCTCACCGAGCTCGTCGGCGAGCGCCTGGTCGAAAGCCGTCGCCTGCGACGGATACAGCGCGACCAGCGTGTCGTGCGCCGCCTGCGCGATCGCCGCCCGCTTCGACGTCCCGCCCGGCGACCGCTTGAGGCCGACCAGGCTCTGGTACTTCGGCGCCATCGCGTTCACGACCTCGAAGATCGCGACGTGCACGATGGCCATCGCCCGGCTCGATCGCCCCGGGCCGAGCTGCTCGCCGAAGACGCGGGACTCGCCGGGCGCGACCGGCGTGTGGTCGAGCCCGCTCGCGTCGATCGCGATCTGGTTCCAGTGTCGGATCCACGCGACCAGCCCGACCGGCGGTCGCGTCGGACGGGCGCGATCGTCGGCCGCCGCCGCGGAGCTCTGGAAGCGGTCGCCCCACGCCCGCGCGAAGCCCGCATCCCGGTCGCGCCCCCATGCCGGAGCGACCGCGGTCACCCCCGCGATCGCCAGCACGGCGACCGAAAAACTGCGCTTCATCCTGCTCCCCCTTTTCTCGGCCCGTCGCGAACGACGGAGCGAGCGGATCTGCGAATTTCGACCGGCCCGGACGGCATGCGCGCAGAGCGCGCCAAGACGGAGAAGGATTGCGAGGAAGAAGCTCGTCGGGATCGTGAAGCTGGGGCGGGTGCCGGGAGGCCGGCCGAAGGACTATGGCGAACGGCCGGCCTCGACGAAAGGGTCCACGACCGAAATTCGACCCGCTGCAGTCCGTGCGCGCGCCCGCTTCAGCGGCGGCCGCCCGCCGGGAGCGGACCGGGCTGCGACCGATTTCTCTCCCGGGGACGTCCGGTGTAGCCGGGAAGAAGATGCCGCTGGGTGCGCGAATGTCGGCCCGCGCCTACCACGAGGCGACGAAGCACTCGCCGGAGAGCGTCCGCGGGAATCGGCACTTCCTCGACTGGGACAACATGCCGATCCCGTTCAAGGTCTACACGTCGCTCGAGCCGCGCTCGATCGCGCGCGAGTTCCACGCGTCGCCGACACCGGCGCTGCGGGCGATCGCGGGCTCCCAGGAGCCCGATCCCGCAACGCCGGTCGACCTCGCCGCGATCGCGCACCTGCTCTACTTCACGGCCGGGGTCCTGCGCCGGCGCGCGACGCCGATCGGCGACACGTTCTTCCGCGCCGCCGCCTGCACCGGGAACCTGCATCACATCGAGCTCTACCTCGCGTGCGCGTCGCTTCCTGATCTCGACGCCGGCGTCTATCACTTCGGCGCGCACGACTTCGCGCTCCGCCGCCTCCGCGCCGGCGACCCGCGCGCGCACCTCGTCGAGGCGACCGCGCGCGAGCCCCACGTCACGGACGCGCCGGCCGTGCTCGCTCTCACGACGACGTACTGGCGGAACAGCTGGAAGTACCAGGCGCGCGCCTACCGTCACGCGTGGTGGGACGGTGGCACGCAGCTCGCGAACCTGCTCGCGGTCGCGGCGGCGCGCCGGCTTCCCGCGCACGTCGTCCTCGGCTTCGCCGACGACGTCGTGAACCGGCTGCTCGACGTCGATCCGGCGCGCGAGGCGACGATCGCGCTGGTCGCCCTCGGGCACGGCGCGCCGGCCCCGTCGCCCGCCCCGCCGCTCGACGCGCTCGCGTACGACGTCCTGCCGGTCTCGAAGCACGAGGTCGAGTATCCCGAGATCCCGGCTGCGCACGCCGGGGGAGCGCTCGCCGCACCCGCGGACGTCGCGCGCTGGCGCGCCGCCGTCGAGTCCGAGGGGATCGCTTCGCCTCCGGCCTCGCAATCGCTTCACGCGCCGGACGATCCCGCGCCGGTCGACGAGGTGGAGGCGCTGTCGCCGCCCGGCGGCACCGTCGTGCCGCTGGCGCCCGCGCCGCACGCCGACGGGCTGACCGAGCCGGTCGAGGCCGTCATCCTCCGGCGCGGCTCGGCGCGCGTCTTCGTGCGCGAGCCGATCGCATTCGGCGACCTCTCCGCCATCCTCCGCGCGGCGACCGCTCCGATCCCGTGCGACTTCCTGCCTCCCGGCGCGCGCAGAGCCGACCTCTACCTCGTCGCGCACGCGGTCGACGGCCTCGCCTCCGGGACGTGGTGGTTCGACGCCGAGCGCGGCGCGCTGGTCCTCCTTCGCCCCGGGTCGTTTCGGCCCGAGGCGGGCTTCCTCGGCCTCGGGCAGGAGATCCCGGCCGACGCCGCCGTGAACCTGTATTGGCTGACCGCCCTCGACCCGCTGCTGGCTCGCCTCGGCGAGCGCGGCTACCGCGCCGCACAGCTCGAGGCTGCGATCGGCGGCGGGCGCACGTACCTCGCCGCCTACGCGCTCGGGCTCGGCGCGAGCGGCCTCACGTTCTTCGACGACTCGGTCACCGAGTTCTTCTCGCCGCACGGCGCGGGGAAGAGCGTCATGTTCCTGATGGCGGTCGGCGTCGAGCGGCGGTTGCGGCGGCGTTCCCCGGCCGGATAACGTCGCCGGACACGAACGAGGAGGCCTGCCATGGCGGACGCCGACGATCTGCTCGCGCGCGGGCGCGCGGTGACGACGAAGCTCTGGGGCGAGCGCGCGAGCGCGCCCGACTTCCCGGCGGCCCGGCTCGCGCCCGAGTTCTTCAAGCTCGTGACCGAGTTCTGCTTCGGGATGTTCTGGTCGCGCCCGAACCTCGCGATCCGGGATCGGAGCCTCGTCACGGTCGCACAGCTCGCGGCGCTCGGCCGCACCGAGGAGCTGAAGGGCCACCTCGCGGGCGCGCTGAACCTCGGGATCAAGCGCGAGGAGCTGATCGAGGTCCTCATGCAGACCGCCTGCTACGCGGGCGTTCCGGCGGCCGTGAACGCCCTCGGCGCCGCCGCCGACGTGCTCGGCACCGGCGATCGCAAGTAGCCGGCCGATGGCGACCGACCGCGAGCACCTGCAGCGCGTCCGCGACCAGTTCGCGCGCCAGGCCGACGCGTACTCGAGCATGGCCGTCGTGCGCAGCGAGAAGCTCCTCGCGTCGATCGCCGACGCGGCCGACGTCGGCCCCGGAGACCGCGTCCTCGACCTGGCGTCCGGGCCGGGATACTTGACGATGCTCCTCGCGACGCGCGCCCGCGAGGTGGTCGGCGTCGACGCGACCGAGCGCTTCGTCGAGCAGGCGCGCGCCGAGGCCGCCCGGCGCGGGATCTCGAACGTGTCGTTCCGGATGGGCGACGTCGAGCAGCTCGACGTTCCGGACGCTTCGTTCGACGCGGTGACGTGCAAGTTCGCGTTCCACCACTTCCCCCGGCCGGCGAACGTGCTCGCCGAGATGGCGCGCGTCGCGCGGCCGGGCGGGACGATCGTGATCGCCGACATGGTCGCGTCGGAGGACCCCGCGAAGCGCGCCTACCAGGACGAGATCGAGCGCCTGTGCGACCCGTCGCACGCGAGCGCGCTCATGGCATCCGAGCTCGAGCGCATGTTCCGGGAGCGCGGTCTCGAGGTGGTCGCGTGCCATCGCCGCGAGACCTCGTATCGCCTCGGCGACTGGATGGCGCACGGCGGTCCCAGCGCACGGGACGCGCGCCGCATCGTCGAGCGGATGGAGGCGTCGCTCGACGTCGATCGGTCGGGCCTCCGCGTGCGGCGCGAAGACGACGGCGAGATCGCATTCAGCCATCAGGGGGCGACGTACGTGCTGCGCGTCCCGGGATGAGCCCGACCCGCGAGCCGATCGACGTCTTCCACGACGTCGCGAGCATCGACTACCCGATCGTCGACGCCGACGCGCACGTCTACGAGCCGCCGGGCGTGTGGCAGGAGCGCGTGCCGTCGCGCCTCCGCGAGCGCGCGCCGCGGGTCGTACGCGACGGCGACGCCGACGTGTGGCTCTTCGACGGCGGCGATCGCAGGCGCGCCGTCGGTCTCATGGCGGCCGCGGGCCAGAGCTGGCTCCAGTTCCGGCCGTCCGGGCTCACCTACGACGCGATCCGCCCCGGCCACTTCGATCCGGCCGCGCGCCTCGCCGACATGGACGCCGACGGCATCCACGCCCAGCTCCTCTACCCGAGCGTCTGCGAGGAGGGCGCGCGCATGTTCGGCGACGACCGCGCGCTCCAGCTCGCATGCGTCCGCGCCTACAACGAGTGGCTGCTCGAGTTCTGCGCCGCCGCGCCGGCGCGGCTCTTCGCCCACGCCGTCATCCCGGCGACCGGCACCGCGGACGCGGTCGCCGAGCTCGAATGGGCGATCCGCGCCGGCCACCGCGGCGTCCTCCTGTCGACGTTTCCCGCCGGGGCGGTCGAGCCCTCGCCCGCCGACGACGCCTTCTGGGCCCGCGCCGAGGAAGCCGGCGTGCCGATCGCGCTCCACATCGGGAGCTTCCACGCCGACGGCCCCGTCAAACAAAGACGATTCGACCCGCTGGCGGTGCTGCCGCGCGCCGCGACCAGCAAGTCGGGCGCGAACACGGTCCCGCTCGTCGCGCGCATCGTGTTCGCCGGGATCTGCGAGCGCTTCCCGCGCCTCAAGGTGCTGCTCGTCGAGGCGAACATCGGCTGGATCCCGGCGATGCTCGAGCAGACGGACGACATGTTCCTCCGCTACCGCTGGTTCACCGGCACCGCGGAGTCGCTGCCGACGATGCCGAGCCGCATCTTCCACCGTAACTTCTGGGCGACGTTCATGGTCGACACGGTCGGCATCGAGCTCCGCCATCGCCTGAACGTCGACCACCTCATGTGGTCGACCGACTACCCGCACACCGGCACCGACTGGCCGAACAGCCGCGTCACGATCGCCCGCGTGCTGCGCGGCGTGCCGAAGGACGAGGTGAGGAAGCTGCTCCACGCGAACTGCAGGGCGCTCTACGGTCTCCACGAGGTCCCGGATCGGCTGCCCGCGGTCGCGGAGCGCGCGCGCGCCAAATGATGGCTTCGCGCAGCGATCGGCTCGGTGGCCGGGTCGCGATCGTCACCGGCGCCGGCTCGGGCATCGGGCGCGCGATCGCCGAGCGCTTTGCCGCGGAAGGCGCAGCGGTCGCGGTCGCGGGCCGGCGCGTCGCGCGGCTCGAGGAGACGGTCGAGCGGATCGCCGCGCGCGGCGGGCACGCGCTCGCCGTCACGTGCGACGTCGCGGACGGCGAGCAGGCGCGCCGGCTCGTCCGCGCCGCGCTCGACGAGTACGGCCGCCTCGACGTGCTCGTGAACAACGCCGCGCAGAATCGCCCCGACGAGCCCGTGGCCGAGCGCGTCGCCGAGATGTCCGAGGAGTGGTGGGAGACGACGCTCGACGTGAACTTGACGGGCGCGTTTCTCTGCTCCAAGCACGCGCTCGAAGCGATGGTGGCCGCGGGACGCGGCTGCATCCTGAACGTCGCCTCCACGTCGGGCGTGACCGGGAACTGGAACCAGGCCGCGTACGTCGCGTCGAAGCACGGCGTCGTCGGGCTCACGAAGTCGATCGCGCTCGACTACGGCGACCGCGGCATCCGCGCGATCGCCATCTGCCCAGGCTTCATCGAGACCGAGCGCTCGCTCGGCTTCGCCCTCCACAACCGCGGCGAGGGCTGGCAGGAGCGAAAGCTCGCCGAGATCCCGCTCCGGCGCCTCGGTCGGCCCGAGGAGGTCGCGGCGCTCGCGGCGTTCCTCGCATCGGACGAGGCCGCGTACGTCACCGGAGCCGTCATCCCGATCGACGGCGGCACCGCCGCGCGCCGCGGCTGACTCGCTCGGGCGCGCGAGCGCGTGCGGCGCCGCTCCATGGCGTCCGCGCTGGCGGCTGATCGAGCACGCGCGCGCCGATCGCCCGGCGCCGCCCGGGAGGGACCCGTCGGATACCGGGACGGCGTGGTCGCGCCGAAAAATCGCGTTGCGCGCGGCGCGACCGCGCCGCTACCTTGGCGCACACGGACGGGCGCACGCCCGGGTCTCCCGAGCGCCCGTCACCGCCGCGCCGTTTCTCCAGAAAGAGGTCTGTCCCGGATGCTCGCTCGCGCTCTCTGCTCGCCCTTCGCTCGTCGCTTTTCCGCTGCCGGCGCGGCCGTATCGGCCGTCGCGTTCGGCGTGGTCCTGCTGTCGTCGCCGCCCGAGGCGAAGGCTCGGCCGATCTCGTGCGACCCCGCCCTGGTCGCGTCCGCGGTCGCGGCCGTCGAGGCCGCGTGCCCGTGCGACGGCGCGCCCGACGGGAACGGCGGGACCGTGCCGTGGGGCAAGCATCGCCACTACAAGAAGTGCGTTCACACGACGATCCGCGACCAGGTGCGCGCGTCGAACCTCGCGTTGCCGCGGCGCTGCCTCCGCACCACGCTCCGCTGCGGCAACAAGTCGACCTGCGGGACCGTCGGCGCCGTGACCTGCACGACGGCGGATGCCTGCTTCATCGCCCCGTCGGCCGCCGCCTGCGACGCGAGCGGAGCGACGCTCGGGACCGGGAGCTGCTGCGCCCCGGAGCCGCTCGTAGCGGTCGAGTGACGCCGGCGGCGCCCGTTCCGGGCGCCGGGTGCGCAGCGTCGAACGTCGCGAGCCGGGCCGCGGCCGCGCGCGTCAGGCCGGGTTGCGCGGCGGCGCGATCCGGAGCTCGACGTTCGCGAGCCGCTCGATGACCTCCACCAGGTCGGTGAAGTCGCGTTGGCCGAAGCCGAGCGCCTTCGCGGCGACGAGCGCCTGCGCGACCTCCGCGGCGACGGGCGTCGGCACCGCGAGATCGCGCGCGAGGTCGAGGAGGAGGCCGGCATCCTTCGCTGCGAGCTCGAGCGCGAAATCGGTCGGGCGGCCGCGCTGGTTCAGGCCCTCGACCATGTGGTTCACGAAGACGTTGCCGCCGCCCGCCGCGCGCACCATCTCGATCATCGTCCGGAGGTCGATGCCGCTCCGCGCGCAGATCGCGAGGCCCTCGAGGGAGACCCAAGTCGTCGTGAACGCCCACAGGCTGTTCACGAGCTTCCCGACGTTGCCCGCGCCGAGCGGCCCGAGGTGGAAGGTCGCGCGGCCGATCGTCCGGAGGAGCGGCACGCATCGCTCGTAGACGGCCGCGTCCCCGCCGGCGATGAAGACGAGCATGCGCGCCTTGGCGCCCGGCGCGCCGCCCGTGAGAGGGCACTCGAGGAGGTGACCGCCGGCGGCGGCGACGCGCTCGCCGACGCGGCGGACCGTGTCGGGCGCGTTGGTCGTGAGGTCGATCAGCGTCGCGCCGGGACGCGCGCCGCCGAGCCACTCGTCGGCGACCTGCTCCATGATCGCCGGCGTCGGCAGCGAGAGGAACGTGAAGTCGCTCTCGGCCGCGACCGCCGCGGGAGAGCCGGCGGCGCGCGCGCCCGCGTCGGCGAGCGGACGGACGCGCGCGGGATCGACGTCGTGGACTGCGAGCGCGTGGCCGTCGGCGACGAGGTTCGCGGCGATCGCGCCCCCGATGTTCCCGAGGCCGATGAATCCGATGCGATGCTCGTCGACTGGGTTCGCCATGCCGTCTCCCGTGATCGTGCGCTCGTCGAATCCGGCTACCACGGCGCCATGCGGGCGAACAGCGCGAGCGCGCGAATGGGCGCGCGGGCGGGTTCGCTCGCGGCGCGTGCCGCTCGCATGGCGTTGCGCGGGATGCGACATCGACCCGGTGGACGCGCCCGACTTCGCCGCCCGCGCCGGCGACCCTCCGAACGCGGACGCGGGCTCGCGCACGCCGGCGGCGGGCGCTCCCTTGCCCGAGCCGCCGAACGCAGCCGAGATCTGGGGACCCGGTCGCCGCGGGCTCACGATCGGCCTCGTCCTGAACGTCGTCGCGAGTGCGTTCGAGGCGCTCGCCGTCGCGACCGTCCTCCCGACCGCGGTCGGCCAGATCGGCGGCCTCGACCTGTACGGCTGGGCGTTCAGCGCATTCATGCTGACGAACCTGGTCGGCATCAGCGTCGCCGGCGGCGTCGCGGACGAGCGCGGGCCGGCGCTTCCCCTCGTGGCCGGGACGGCGGCGTTCGTGATCGGCCTCGCGATCGCGGGCGTCGCGCCCGCGATGCCGATCCTCGTGGCCGGCCGCGCGGTGCAGGGTCTCGGGGCGGGCGCGATCGCGGCGATCGGCTACGCCGCGGTCGGGCGCGCGTACTCGCCCGGCGCGCGGCCGCGCATGCTCGCGCTTCTCTCGACCGCATGGGTCGTGCCCGGCCTGATCGGCCCGGCGATCGCGGGGCTCGTCTCGGATGCGGTGGGGTGGCGATGGGTCTTCTTCGGCATCGTGCCGATGACGGTGCTCGGCGCCGCGCTCTCCGTTCGACCGCTCGCTCGCTTGCCGCGCGCGAGCGCCGATCCGCTCGCTGGCAGCGCGAAGGGCGCTCGGCAGGCAGGCGCCGGCCCGACGCCTGCCGCGCGCAACGTCGCCTCGCTCGCGCTCGCGTGCGGCACCGGCGTTCTGCTCCTCGGCCTCGACCGCCGGAGCGACGCGACCGCCGCGCTCGCCGCCATCGCCGGGATCGCGATCGCGCTGCCCGCGACCCGGACGCTTCTGCCGCCCGGCACGCTCGTCCTCCGCCGCGGCCTCCCCGCCGCAATCGCGCTCATGGGCACGCTCGGGTTCTCGTTCTTCGGCGCCGAAGCGTTCCTGCCTTTGTCGCTGAGCGACGTGCGCGGGCAGCCCGCTGCGGTCGCCGGCCTGCCGCTCACCGCCGGCACGCTCGCGTGGACGCTCGGGGCATGGCTCCAGGCCCGCGAGGCGAGCCGGCGGAGCCGCCGCGTCCTCATCGCGGCGGGCCTCGCGCTCCTCATCGCGGGAATCGCGGGCATCGCGCTCGTCCTGCTTCCGGCCACGCCGCTCCTCGTCGCCGCGATCGCGTGGGGGCTCGCCGGACTCGGCATGGGCGTCGCCTACTCGACCGCCGCGGTCGTCATCCTGGAATCGGCGCCGCCCGAGCGCGCCGGCGAGGCGTCGGCCGCGCTCCAGCTCGCGATCACGCTCGGGATCGCGATCGGGACGGGCGTCGGCGGCGCGGTGCTCGCCGCCTTCACGGGCGCCGGTCCGGCGACGGCGCGATCGATCGGCGTCGTCTACGCGCTCGCGATCGCGGCCGCGGCCGTCGGGCTCTTGGCCGCCCTGCGGCTCCCCGCCCGCCCGGCGCGCGCCCACGTCACTCC
This sequence comes from Binatia bacterium, assembly GCA_035651755.1. Lineage (GTDB taxonomy): Bacteria > Desulfobacterota > Binatia > UBA12015 > UBA12015 > DASRFA01. The sequence goes on from DASRFA010000056.1 coordinate 163,045, forward strand.
AGCCCCATCAGCGCCGTGATGCCGAAGCGGTGGCCGGTCGTGAAGCCGCCGTCGACCGCGATCGCCTGACCGGTCACGAACGACGCGTCCTCCGACGCGAGGAACAGCGCGACCGCCGCCACCTCCTCCGGCCGGCCGAAGCGTCCGAGCTTGTGCTGGTCGCGGATGCGCTCGCGATAGGCGGCGAGCGCTTCGCCGTCGAAGACCGAGGCGAACATCGGCGTCTCGATGAAGCCGGGACAGATCGCGTTCGCCCGGATGCCGAGCCGGCCGTAGTCCATCGCGACGTTCTTCGTGAGGAGCACGACCCCGCCCTTCGACGCGTTGTACGTGCTGCCGCCTTCCGTCCCCTCGAGTCCCTCGACGCTCGCGATCGTCACGATGCTCCCCGAGCGGCGCTCCATCATCCCGGGCAGCACGTGCTTGCAGGAGAGGAACGTGCCCTTGAGGTTGACGTCCTGGACGCGCTGCCACTCCTCGAGCGGCAGCATGTGGACCGGGCCGCCGCCCGCGACGCCGGCGGCGGTGACGAGCGCATCGATCCGCTGGTGGCGCGCGACGGCGGCCGCGACCGCAGCGGCGACGGCGGTCTCGTCGCGCACGTCGCACACGTGGAAGCTCGCGGCGCGCGCTCTCGCCGCGACCTCTCGCCAGCTCTCCGGCTCCCGCAGGTCGACGCCCGCGACCGCGGCGCCCTCGCGGGCGAAGCGGTCGGCGCACGCGAGGCCGATGCCCGAAGCCGCGCCCGTGACGAGGGCGACCTTTCCGTCGAGACGACCCATAGGAACGTCCTCCATGGATTCAGCCGAGGCCCGGAAGCTGCCTACCCTCGCGGGCCGCGTACACCACGATCCGACGCGGATCGCCGTCGCTTGCGCGGAAGAACCGAATGCCATCCCAGGGGATGTGCGACAACACGTCCGAGAACGTGCCGTCTCGGATCTGCTCGTCGTCGAAATCGATGGTGAGCCGGCAAAGCGACGTCCGACATTCGACCTCGTGCACGGTCACGCCTTCGAAGCCGCCTGCGGCAATGCCGCTCGCCACGGACGCTTCCGCATGACGGGCCCAGCGGACGTCCGAGGGCTCGCTCCGCAGCCGCGCCTCGCAGGTCGCCGCCAGCTCGTCGATGCGCTCGCGAGCCTCGCGCAACGACTCCTCGCCCGAGGCTTGCGCCGTTGCGTCGGGCTGCCGGCGCACGGGCGGTGCCGACGACTTCGCACCGACCCGGTCGACGGCCACCGAAGCGCTCCCGGTCGCAGCACTGGCGACGCGAGTCGCGTCACCGCGGGTCGCGTGCGAGACGTCCTCATGGACTGGCGACGATGCGGCCTCGGCCGCGGCATGGCCGGCAGCGAAGCCGGCTTCCCGATTCGGTCGGAGCGGGGCGAGAAGGCCCAAACCCGTTCCGACGGCAAGACCAACCGCGCACAGGCCGCCCGCCACGATCATTCTCTTTCGGAGAGAAAGCATGTCGACCTCCACATGGGTCACGCCGCGGGCGCCGCTTCGCGCGGCGCCCGCGTCCGTCACCGTCAGTCATCCCTCTCCACCACCTCGTACTGAACGATCGAGCTCTCGGATTGTGGGTCGCCGGCAATGCGCCGTGGCGGCAACTTGCAGTACAGGTTCTTGTACCCGGGACTGGTCATCGGGAATCCCCCGAACGCGAGCTCCTGCACGGCGTTCCGGAACGGCTCCGCGACGGTCCTCGGGTCCGAGAAGCCGGCGAAGATCTCCGCGGCACTCCAGATCTCGAACGAGCAATAGACGCCCGGCCTCCCGCCGTTCACCGAGACCGTGTCGTTGCGCGAGATCACCCGCACCCGGACCGAGTCCGTCCTGCCCCAATCGGTCACGATCGGGCATTCGAGCCGCAGCACTCCCTGATCCGAGGAGTGATGGACGCGTCCGAACGAGAACGTCGTCTTCGCAGGCTGATTGGTGGCGCAGAAAGCACCGCCGTACGACTTCCCGTCGCGATTCGCCGAAGCCGGCGAGCTCGTGGCCGCGAGCGCCGCGGCCGCCAGTGCCACCATCGTCATGATCCGCTTCATCGCATTTCCTCCGGTTTGGCCGCGCTTGACGCGCGGACGTCTGCCGGAGCCTTTGCGCAAGCCACGTGCCGCGGATCCGAGGGCGGAAAAGCGAGAAATTCGGCTCGCTGGCACCCGTCACGCGCTGCACCGGGTATGCGCCAGCGGTGCGTACTCGAGTATCGCGACCGGACCGCGCTTCACGCGTGAGGCGGCGTCGGGGACGGCTCCGCGGGCGCGCTCAGCGCAACCCGTAGTCCCTCATCTTGCGTTGCAGCATGACGCGCGAGAGACCGACCGCCTGCGCGGCCCGGGTCACATTTCCGCCTTCCGCACGCAGGGCCTCGGTGATGAAGGCGATCTCGAACCGTTCGCGTGCTTCGCGGAGCTGGAGTCTTTCGCCGTCCGCGCCCCTTGCCATGCCGGCGCCCGCAACCGCGGGATCGACCGCCGGCGCGAATGGCGGCTTCGCTTCACCAGCGCCGGGTCGTTGCATGGGAGCCGTCGGAGCCGCCGCACGGTGGAGCGCCGCCGCCACCGCCCTCGCGTGCATCGACGTCCCGAGCCCACCCGATGCCGCAGCGCCGGCGAGCGACCGGCCAGCCGGGTCTCCGTCGCCGCAGACCGCGGCCGACAGGTGCGTCGGCGTGATGACCTCGCCGCTCGTCGCGAGCGCGACCGCGCGCTCGATCTCGTTCTGCAGCTGGCGGACGTTTCCCGGCCACGGGTACGCGACCAGGAGGTCCATCGCCTGACGCGAGATCCCTGGCATCGACTTGCGATGCCGCCGCGCCGCCGCCGCCAGGAAGCGTGCGGCGATCAGTGCGATGTCCTCCGGGCGCTCGCGCAGCGGCGGTAGCGCGATCGGGAACTGCGCGAGGCGGTAGTAGAGATCCTCGCGGAACGATCGCGTGGCCACCTCGGTCATCAGGTCTCGGTTCGTCGCCGCGACGACGCGCACGTCGACCTTGCGCGGCCTGGTTTCGCCGACCGGCGTGACCTCGCCCTCCTGGAGCACGCGCAGCAGCTTCGCCTGCATGACCGACGGCATCTCGCCGACCTCGTCGAGGAAGATGGTCCCACCGTTCGCGGCTTCGAAGAGCCCGCGCCGGTCTTGCATGGCGCCGGTGAACGCACCTCGCTTGTGGCCGAAAAGCTCGCTTTCGAGAAGGGTCTCCGCCACCGCGGCGCAGTTCACGGCGATGAACGGCCGCGAGGCGCGCTCTCCCGCGCGGTGGATGCCGCGCGCAACCAGCTCCTTGCCGGTCCCCGTCTCGCCGTGAATCAGCACCGAGATGGGCGACGCGGCGGCCTTCTCCATCAGGTGGAAGACCTGCGACATGCAGGCGCTCGTCGCGATGATCTCGTCGAAACGGTCGCGGCGGGCGATGTCGCGGCGAAGCGCGCCCACCTCGCTGCGAAGCGTCTCCTCGGACGCCTTGACGATGGCATAGAGCTGCGCGTTCTCGAGCGCGATCGCGATGCTGCCGGCAAGCGCCGCCGCGAACTCGAGGTCGCTCTCCGGAAAACCGCGGCCGCTCCGGCGATTGACGACTTCCAGCACGCCGATCGGGCCGCGGCGGCCGATCAGCGGGACTGCCATGAGCGAGCGCGTGGCGACGCCCGTCGCCTCGTCGATCTCCCGGAAGAAACGCGGATCGCTCTGGGTGTCGTCGACCTTCAGCGGACGGCCGGTGGCGAGGGCGTCGCCGGCGAGGCCGGCATCGGCGGAAAAGCGCAGGCGCAGAAGCTGCGCCGTCACCTCGGCATCGCGACCGACGACGTAGGGAAAGTAGAGCGTGCTGCCGGTTTCGTCGAGCAGGAGCACCGAAGCACCCTCGGCATCCAGGACGTCGCGGCACTTCGCGATCACCAGCGGGACGAGCTCGTCGAGCTCGATGTGGGCGGCGAATGCCGAACCCAGCTCGAAGAGGAGGTTCAGTCGCGCCGCGTCGCCCGCGTCCATTCGTCGCACGTCGCCAATCGGCGCATCGCTGTCAAGCGCGATTCGCCTACCCGGCGCATACGGTTCGATCCCGGCGCGCCCAAGAGAGAGTGGGGTGTGCGGCCGGCCGCACACCCCACTCTCGTCGCGATCTTCTCGACCGGTCAGCGAGTGCGGAAGACGTCGGTCCTCCCGTCGCCGTTGAAGTCGGCGAATCCCAGCACGTCGCGCACCGTCGAGTCGTTCTTCTGCCGTGCCCAAGCGCTGGTCGCCGAATACGCGACCGTCCAGTACGTTCCGTCGGCGCGGAAGACGTCCGTGCGGTGGTCGCCGTCGAAGTCGCCGAAGCCCAGCGAAGCGAGCGGCGCGTTCGACGTCTTGACCTGCACCCACGGCCACTGGTTCGCGTAGTTCACCCAGAAGGACGTCCCGTCGGCCCGAAAGACGTCCGTCCGGCGATCGCCGTCGAAGTCGCCGAAGCGCAGGCTCGCGAGCGTGTAGGGCGAGCGCTTCCACTCGGACCACGGCCGCGTGCCGCCGTACGAGATGTACCAGGCGGTGCCGGTTGCGCTGAAGACGTCGGCGCGACCGTCGCCGTCGAAGTCGCCCACCGCCATCGTGGCCAGATTGCCGCCGAGGTCGTTGATCGCCACGCCCGGTCCCATGCCGCCGTAGTACACCGTCCACGTGCGGCCGTGGATGGTGAAGACGTCCGTCTTGCCGTCGCCGTTGAAGTCGCCGAACCGCAGCGGACCGAGCCGGACGGACGACGCGTTCACGCGCATGAACTGCCGGCTGCCGGTGTACGAGATCAGCCACGACGATCCATCCGTGGTGAAGATGTCGGACCGGCCGTCGCCGTCGAAGTCGCCGAAGGCGAGATCGCGGAGCTGGAGATCGGAGGGATTGCGCAGCGACGTCCACTCGAGCATCGCCGCCCACGACATGCGGAATCCGGTGTAGAACCGCTGCACGCCCTGCACATCGGTCGCGCTCAGCCGTCCGTTGTTGTTCCACTGCGGGTTGCAGTAGTTCATGACGGAGCTCAGGTCCCATGCGCCGACGGTGGTGTCGCCGTTCGAACCTTGCACCTCGTTGCACCACGCGGGCCTGTCCGGCCGGTTCTGCTCGTGTGCGAAGCCCAGCGCGTGACCGAACTCGTGCACCGCGATCGCGTCGATGCACCGGCGGCGCTCTCTTTCGCTCGACTTGCAGCTCGTGCTCCAGTTGTTGAACGTGAAGTTCAGCACCATGCCTTTCGCTCTGAGAGCGAGCCGGCTTCCGAGCCCGTTGGTGTGAGGACCCTCGTCACGGATGCGGATTCGGATGCCGTTGCTCCCCGGATCCGTCGAAAAGCCGAAGACGAGCGGGGCGCACGTACCCCACCCGGTGAATCGGACGTCGGAATTGGCCTCCCACGTCCGGCTGACCGCCTGACGAACGCGCTCGCGGTCCGCGGCAGCGCCCGCGTTCGGGTTCTCCCAGCACACGGGAACGAAGAGCGACCGCCAGATCGCGCTCGAGGCCACGTAGAGCTGGGGACCCTCCACGGCTTGCGTGCCCGGCGGCGGCGGCGACACCGCCTCCTCGCCGCGAACGCACGTTCCCTTGCTCAGGAGGTCCCCGACCTTGACGTCGTACTGGGCCTGACAGATGTCGCCGCACTTGTCCGGGTCGAAGCTGCGGCCGGCCTTCTCGGCGACCGATAGCCGCCGCGTGCAGCGGGTGTTGCAGGAATCGAGCAGCCGAGTGCGGCGCGCCACGGCGCGCTCGCATCCGCCGGAGTCCGCCTGTGCGGCCGGCGCTGCAATGAGGCCAGCGGCGAGCACGAGCGCCGCCAGCGCCGCGCGTCGCACGCCGGTCGCCGTGCCGCTGCGCCAACCATGGGTTCCTTTTTCTGCCGTCGTCATCGTCGTCTCCTCGCGAGGCGTCGGCCCCGCCGTATGGTCGCCTGCGATCGGAGCCGCGGGCGACGGTTCGAGACGGCGAGAGCGCAAGTCGGAAGCCAGACCTTCGCCGCGGCGACGCCGCGCGGAATGCCGCGAACAGCCTCGACTTTCGAGCAGGACGGACGGGAAACGACGGGGGCGGGTGCGGACCGCGCGACCGGCATCCGCCGCACCCGGTACGCGGCGGTGCGGACTCGAGTACGCAGGCCTGTCGATGCAGCGCCCCCGTAACCGCGAGGCGCCGGCCGGCGGCTAGCTCACTCGGAGCTCACTCGCAGGTGAGCTGCGTCCCGTTGCGATTGAACCTGCAGTCTTCCGGCGCGAACGAGTGCGCGGCGCACGCTCCGCCGACGCCGTCCGCCGCAGCGGCACCGAGCGCGATCGTGACGCGCAGGAGTCCAACCGGTGTCGGCAACGTGGTCTTGGCCGCCAGGCCGCGGAACGACACCACGGGGCTGTGCTTGCCGCGCCCATCGACGACGCGAAGGCTCTTCAGGCCGCGCGCCGAGCCGGCCGCGCAGCCGTCGTTCGGCAGCGCGTCCGACCGGTTCACGTAAGTGAACGCGGTGCGCGGGCGGTTGGCGCGCCACCCGTCCGTGTCGCGCGCGTCGCAGCTCGCAGGCGACGGAGGTCCGGGCGGGACCGGATGGCTGCGATGGCTCAAGTCCAAGATGGCGGCGGGGAGCCCGTTTCCGGAGCCGAGGTCCTCGATGAGGATCTGAGCACCGCGCGCGTCGGTGTCGAGCGACGAGAAACCCGCCGGCTCACCGGGCCCGAAATCCATTGCGCCCGAGAAGGCGACGCGCTGCCGGTTCGGGCCTTTGCCGAGTCCGCTGACGACGACCTTCGGCTTCGCGACCGTCGTGCCGTCGATGCACACCTCCGTGTGTCGGTCGCATGCATCGCCGGCGCCGTCGAGATCCGCGTCCTGCTGGCCGGCGTTGCGATCGAGGGGGCAATTGTCGAGCTGGTCCGCGACGCCGTCACCGTCGGAATCGGCGCTCGCCGCGACGATGGCACGCATCGTGTCGCACACCGCGGCGCCGGGGCAGTCGCCGTCCGGGTCGTCGTCGCTGACGCACACGCCCTGCTCCCGTTTGCACACACCGCCCTCGCAGAACGATCCGGACGGGCACATCGCGGGCGGACACGATCCCTCACCGCTCAGCACCTCGATGCACCGGCCCTGGCTGACGAACGCGATGCCCCCGGACTCCTCTCCGGTCTCGCTTGCGGGGTCCGCACCGAACGTCCCGGCCGCGAGCGGATCCGTCGTGGTCGCGGCGGATTGGTTGACGGTGGCGATCACGCGCGGCACCCGCGTCACGACGTTCAGCTCCTGAACGACGATGTCGAGCGAATCGCCGTCGCCGTTCAGGTCGCGCGCCCCGGCCGGGAGGATGCAGCCGAGGCCGCCGGCGCAGTTCTGCTCGGCCTCGTCGGTGAGGAAACGGACGGTCGTTCCGTGGACCCGATACGGTGCCTGCGGATCGCACGCGGCGAAGTCGCACGGCAGGACTTGCTGCCCGGAGGAGACGAGAACCCGGCGAGCGAGGTCCACGGCCTGAAGGACGTCGTCGCAGCAGTCGCCGTCGGAATTGAGATCGCAGGTGGCGAGCGGGCAGCCGGCCGGCAGCGCGGGGGGGCGGCACGTCGCGTCGCCGACGGCGAGCGCGCCGTCACAGAGGAACCGCTCCGACGTGCGGAACGCGAGCGCCTCCGCGCCAAAGACGAATTCCTCCGCCGGCTGCGAGCGACCGGCCGCGTCACGAATGGGAACGGGGCTGCTCGCATCCGAGTCGAAGAGCTCGAGGACGCGGTCCGCCGCGTCGCCGTCGTTCGTACGGTCGCCACCGAGCGCGCCCTCGCGAGCGATGTCCGCGATCCACCTCCCGGACCCGGCGACGTCGTCTCCGCCGAGCGCGGCCACCACCCAGCTCGGGTCGTCGCACGACGCGGGCTCCGGTCCACCGACCTCGCGCACCTTGACGACGGTCGTGCCGCCGGAGTCGACGACGGCGATCAGCCGCGCGCCGACGAGCGAGATGGAGCGCGCGGCGCAGCGCAGGTTCTGCACGCCGGTCGCCGGCGACCAGTAGTGCACGACGGCGTCCGCGGTATCTCCGTCGCCGTTCAGGTCGGGGTTGCCGGTGACGGGCGGCACGAGCGGGCCGTCCTCGCAGTCGGGATCGCCGGGCGTCCGGCCCGCGGACTCGGGACGCAGGAAGGCGACCGTCCCGCCGGAGACCGAAGCTTCCGTCGCGGGGCAGAGACGGCGCACCGTCGCGGGCGGCCCGGCCGTCGTATCGATCACCTGGAGCACGGTGTCGTCGAGGGCGCCGTCACCGGAGAGGTCGTTGTCGAGGTCCGCCGGGTCTGCCTCGCGCACGTACACGTCGCAGGTGCCGTTCGTATCGTCGGCGACCAGCGCGGCGTTGCTGACGAAAGCGACCACGCGACCGTCGCGCGAGACCGACGCGGGCCCGGGCGTATTCGTGCCGATGCGCTCGGTGATCCCCGTCAAGCGGTCGTGCACGAACGTATCGTTCAATCCGTCGGGTGCATCGCCCGGGACGAGATTCGAAGCCTTGCTGAGGAAGACGACGAAGCGACCGTCCGGAGACACCTCGGGGGTGGTGGACGACTCGTCCCCGGGCGACCCGTCGCCGGCGAGGCCGAGCTGGTACGCGACTCCCGCCGCGCGATCGAGCGCGTACACGTCGTAGAACGCGAGACCAGGCGGCACGAGCTGCTGGTAGGCGACGACGTTGCCATCGGCGGAAATCGACGGCCACGCGGCGTGGCTGCCGGAGATCTTCTGGGTGACGCCCGCCAGGCGGTCTCGCAGATAGATCTCGAAGGCGCCGAGGTCGGGGGGCGAGACCAGCAGGCTGTTCTCGCTCGAGAACACGACGTAGCGGCCATCCGACGACATCGCGGGGTCGCTCGAGGAGCCGGGCTCGGGTCCGCTGCCGTCGACGAGACCCGTCGTGCCGTCCGGCGTCACACTGATCGCCTCCGTCGCGTCGGGATCCGCGCTCCGGTTGCGGAGGAAGACGTCGTAGTTGCCGTTGATGTCGACGTCCGGCGGTACGAGATCCGAGGAGAAGCTCCAGAACGCGATGGCCCCGGCGTCCGGCGTCATTGCGATGCGCGCGCCGCAGAAGCCGTTCTCGCCGCCACCGAGGTAGTCCCGAGACACGAGCTCGGTCGTTCCGGTCATGCGGTCGCGGAGCAGGACGCCGGTCGCGGCATCGTACGGTGCGAAGTCGGCGGAACAGAAAGCGACCCAGCGGCCGTCGGGCGTGATGGACGGCCGCAGGACGGGGCCGCCGATCGGCGCGCCGGGGGAGCCGATGCTGACGAGCTCCGTGGTGCCGGCGGCGCGATCGCGGAGAAGCAGGTCGCCGCAGTAGTCGTCGGCGACCATGTCCTGGTCGAAATCACAGAACACGCCGTTCGCCGGCGGCCCCGCGAGGTCGTCGGCGAACGTGCGGAACGCGACCTTCGTTGCGTCCGGCGTGAGCGCCGGGTCGAGGCTGCAGCCATTGCCCTCGGCTCCACCCGTCGTCACGCTCTCGCGCACCGTACGATGCTGCGCGCCGGACCACTCCGGCGTGCGGAAGAAGACGCGGCCGCTCGAGACCGCGAGGCTTCTGCCGTCGATCATCAGGGCGGCATCCGCGACGATCGGGCTCGGCTGCGGGGGCTGGCCTCCTGCGGGCGCGGCAGAGCCGGCCAGCTCGCTCGCCGCGGCTCCGCCCGCGTCCCGGCGGTAGACCCGCAGGATCGTGTCGAACTGATCGCCGTCGCCGTTCGCATCCTGGTTCGCCTGCTGTCGTTCCGGCTCGAGGAACGCCACGACGCCACCTTCGGCCGCCAGTGCCGGGAAGCGGAACGCGCCGTGCCGCAGCTCGGCGATCGCCCGCCCTGGGCTGCCCGCGTCGCCGATCGGGAGCAGGTTGCCCGTCGCGCGGTCGCGCAGCGTGATGACCACGTCGTCGGCGTCGACGTCCCCATTTAGCGATTGGAGCGGCACCGACTCGCGGATCGAGAACGTCAGGAGCGCGCTCGTGCCGGAGAGGCCCTCGAGGGCGACGGGGATCGCCTCCGCCTCGAATGCATAGCTCACGCAGGCGTTGTCGAGGCCGGCGCATTCGCCGGACGACGCGCAGGCCTGGTGCGGCGGCAGCTGGCAGAACTGAGGCAGCGTCCGCGGCAGCAGGATCGGACCGCCGCCGAAGCCCAGCTCGGCGAGATCGAATAGCGAGCCGCATGCGCCACCGCCGGATGCGGCGCAATCGCCGTCCACCGCGCACGCGACGGTACGATCCTCGACACAGCTCCGGACGCAGGCTCGGCCCTGACAATCGGCGCGCGTCGCGCACAGCTCGCCCTCGAGGCCGGGCGCGTCGGGGTCCGAATCGCACGTCCCTTGATGGCGGGCGACGCGCAGCACCGTGAGTGCTGCATCCACCGAACCGAACAGCTGCACCACTCCGGACGCGGCTTCCGCGCCGGAGTCGATCTGCGGCTCGAAGATCGGAGGAAGCCGTCCGCCCTCCGGCGTGTACGATCCGAGGAACATGAACGACGGCACGCTGAACGACAGCGGATCGGGCGCGCGCACGCTTCCCGAGACCAGACGCGGCACGGGAACGCTCCCCGGCACGAGGACGCCCTCCCAATACATCGGCACGAGGAGATTGCCCGCGACGTCGGCCGTCAGGCGGAACGGCTCGGTGCCCACGTTGCACGGAGGGTCGGTGCGGAAGCAGTCGGTCTGGAAGTCGTTCGGGGGCGGAAGGGCATTGAAGTTCGGGAAGATCTCGTCGGCGAGCGCGGCGTCGGTTCGGCAGGTGCCGTCGAGCTCGTAGAGCTCGTCGATGCAGGAGAGGACCTCCGGGCGGCCGCCCGGCGCTGCGATCGCGTCGGCGCAGCGCGTCGCCGCCAGATCGCACGGCAGCGTGCTGCCCGCGGTGGTCACGACGAGCTTCGCTGGACCACTCAGCGTCTGGCGGTCCGAGCTCCCGCCGATGAGCGAGTCGGTGTTCGGGAATCGCAGTTGGAGTCGGCTTTCACCGGTCGTCGCGTCCCGCTCGACCGCGATGTCCGAGCCGGCCGACACGGCGATGCAGACCGCCTCCGAGCCGGCGCCGAGCTGCGTCTCGCAGGCGCTCTCGACGGCCCCGGTGAACGTCGAGCAGTCGGTCGCGAGGACGACGGCTCGCCTCGGGCCGACGACCGGCGTGAAGACGACTGTCGCCACCTGATCTTGCGGTGCCGGCCCGAACCCCGCGGACGACTGGTCGCAAACCTGTGGACGCACGCGCAACTCCACGATGTCGCCCGGGCTCGCAAACGGCCGGTTGCTGGCGCCGAGCGCGCCGCGAAAGATCGTCGTCGCGCGTGGGATCAGGTTGCAGGCGGCTTCGGCGCCGCCGGCGCCGAAGCCGCCGACGAGCACGGCGGCGACGAGCGCGAACACGCTGAGCGGCCGGCAATGGCGATGGTGAATCATGCGATTTCCTCCGGCGAGCCATTCCGGCGTTTCGCAAAGTGTTTCGAGGCGGCTCTATCCTCTCGTAGGACGAGCGGCAACGGAAAAATCGCGGCCTTCGACGGGGTTCGCCAGCGCCACCGACTTCGCAACGATCACTTCTTGTCGAGGCGAGCACGCAGTACGGCGCTCAGCCCGGCTGCCTCGCGGCCCGAGTACGAGGCGGCATGCAGCTCGATGTGGAGCGGCTTGCCGATGAAATACCCCGGAAACCGCGCCTCCGCTTCATCGAGATCCACGAAGAACATCCCGGTCACGGTACAGCGCTCGGTCGGACAGCTCGTCGTCGTGATGATCGAGCCGCCGCTGGGATACAGGCTCGGCTCGACTTCGATGCCATTCACCGTGGCGTAGATCGACGGCGCCTCGGTCGAGGTCTGCCAACCGGAGAGCTGCAGCATACCGTCGATCGCGACGACGTACCGCCGCTTGCCGCGCTCGATCGTCCCGCTCGCCACGACCGGGTGCGGGGCCGAACAGCACCTGGGTACCGCGAAATCGGAAACGGATACGAAGATCGCGTTCTTGCCCGGCGAGACGCTCACGTCGCCTCGCGCCGGAGATGCGATGAGGAGAGCGCCGAGAGCAGCCGCTCCGGCGATCGACCCACCAACTCTTTTCTTCGCGTTCATCGACAATCCCTTGGTCGTTCCCGGCCGCGACGTGCGGATCACGACGGCAGCCTCGGCCGACCGAGGTACGCCTTCGTGAGCTCCGGTGACCTGCGTTGACCGCGCAGTGTCGTTGCGATGCCGGAGCAATCGCGGCGCCGATCGTCGCCGGCGGTAGAATCAAGGAGATTCTCGCTGCTGCGTACTCCTTGCGGCGCTGCAGCTCGTTTCAACGGCCCGGGGCCGCCTCACCGGCGACGCATGCCGGAGCCCGGTTCCGAAGGGCGGTTGCTCACGCGGGCCGCTGGTCGTAGTTCGTCTTCGAAGCGCCACCGTCGAAGGGCACTCGTGTCCCAACCGTCAGCCGCACGCGATCCGACCCGTGATCAGAGTCGCGAGATGCCTCTGGCGCGCGAGCCCTCCCGTCGCGCCGCGGCGGGAGGGTGGACCGCGGCGGCGCTCACGATCGCGTCGGGAGTCCTCTACGGGGTCTCGTTCCCGCCGCTCGCGCTGCGACCGCTCGCCTGGGTGGCGCTCGTCCCGTGGCTGGTCGCCATCCGGTCCGGGTCTGCCCGGCGTGCCGTCCTCCTCGGGGTACTGTGGGCGCACGTCGAGACGTTCGTGACGTCCGACTGCCTTCCCGGAGCGGTCGTCAATTATTACCAGCAGTCGGCCGCGATCGGCTGGTTGATGCTCGAGGGCGCGACCCTCGTCACGATGGTGCCGTGGTACGGCGCCTTCGCGCTCGCCTACCGGATCCTCGCGCGAGCCCACCCCGCCTTCGTGCCCCTGACCGCCGCAGCCGCGTGGTGCGCGTGCGAGCTGGCGCGCGTCGAGGTGCTCGGCGGCAACCCTTGGGCGATCTCGGGCTATTCGCAGGTCGGCGTCCTTCCGATCATGCAGATCGCGGATCTCGCCGGCGTGCACGGGATCTCCTTCGCGATCGCAGCCACGAACGCCGCCGTGGCGGAGCTGTGGGCGGCACGGGACGCGCCGGGCGATCGCCGCGCGGCACGTCGCGGCGCGATGTCCGCGGCAGCCGTGGTCGCCCTCATCCTTCTCTACGGCTCGGCGCGTCTCGCTTGGTCCGGGGCCGAGACGACCGCGACGGAAACGAAGGTCGCGATCATCCAAGGGAACGTCGACTTCGGCGCGCAGTGGCGCGACGACTTGTATGGCCGCAATCTGGATACCTACCTGCGTCTCACCCTCGACGCGGTCGCGCAGACGAAGGCCCACCTGGTGTTCTGGCCCGAGAGCGCGCTCACGTTCTTCCTTGCGGACGAGCCGGTCTATCGCGCCGCGATGGCGCGCGTGCTGTCGCGCATTGGCGCTCAGGTGGTGACCGGCGGTCCGCGCGTGGAGCGGCCGCACGACGCGATGGAGCCGACCTATTTCAACGCCACGTTCTTGCTGTCCCCGGGCGGCGAAATCGTGGCGTGGCAGGACAAGACGAAGCTGCTGCCGTTCGCGGAATCCTTCCCTCTGCAGTCGGTCGCTCTCCTGCGCCGTGAATTCGGGCGCGCGCGTCAGTTTTCCGTCGGCCAGGACCGCCCGCCGCTCCCCACCGTCGCCGGCGCCGCCGGCGTCTTGGTGTGCAACGAGGGAATGTTCGGCGAGATCGCGAGCGATCGCGTCCGCAACGGAGCCGAGATCTTGGTGAATCCCGCAAACGACTCCTGGTTCGGTTCGCTCAAGTACTCGCTGCAGGCGTTCGACATCGTGCGGCTGCGGGCCGTGGAGCAGCGGCGCTATCTCGTGCGGGCGTCCACCGCGGGTCCCTCGGCCATCGTCGACCCATGGGGCCGCGTCGCCGTCGCCAGCCGGCCGTTCGTCCGGGAATGGATCTCCGGCACCGTGCGCAGCCGCCGAGGGACGACGATCTACCAGGCCGTCGGCGACCTGTTCGCGGCTGCTTGCGCCGGCGTCGCCGCGGTGGCGCTGGCGCTGTCGGCGCGGCAGCCGCAACGCCCGCTTGGCACCCGGTGATGCGCCGGCACAGGTGTGCCGTCCAGGCACGTTGTTCATCCGGGCAAGGCGCTCCAGATGCGCAACACATCCGAACCAAGCCGTACACGCCGCGTACCAACGGCAAGGCAGAGAGATTCATCCAAACCCTGCTTCGCGAATGGGCGTACAAAAGACCCTACCGGACGTCTGGCCTTCGTCGCCGAGCTCTGTCGCCGTGGCTGCGCTACTACAAGCGCTGGCGGCCGCACACGAGTCTCAACTTTCAGTCGCCTCTCTCACGCCTACGGGAGCTGTCGGCATGAACAACGTGGCTGGACTCGACACTTAGGACGTAGCGCGCCATGGCTGACCACGGAACCCGCGAGAGCCAGCGGCGGCACGCGACCGTCTTCTTCGCGGACATCTCGGGTTTCACCGCCATGTCCGAGAAGCTCGATCCCGAGGAAGTCACGGAGGTCATGAACGACTGCTTCGCGATGGTGGAGCGGATCGTGCACGACCACGGCGGCGAGGTGGACAAGTTCATCGGCGACGCCGTGATGGCCCTCTTCGGTGCCAGCCGCGCGATCGAGAATGCGCCGCGACGCGCGGTGCTCGCTTCTCTCGACATCCGGCGCGGGCTCGAGCGCTTCAACCGCGAGCGACGGCTTCCGGTTCCGCTCCACGTGCACATCGGCGTGAACTCGGGACTGGTGATCGCAGGCCACGTCGGCGGCGAGGTGAAGCGCGACTTCACCGTCATGGGCGACACGGTGAACCTCGCGGCGCGCCTGGAGGACGCTTCGGAGAAGGGGCAGATCTTCGTCGGTCCCGCAACCTATGCCGCGACGCAGGGCGACTTCGAGTACCGCCCGACGAAGCCGCTCGACCTCAAGGGGAAATCCGCGCCGGTCCAGGCGTACGAAGTCCTGGCCGTCAAGCAGCACGCCGACCTGCGCCGACTCGGCGCGACCACGCGGCACATCTCCTCCGCGTTCGTGGGGCGCGAGCGGGAAGCCGCGCTGCTGCGCGGGCGTTTCAAGCAGTTCGCCGGCGGCGAGGGCGGCATCGTGTCGATCATCGGGGAAGCCGGGCTCGGGAAATCGCGCCTTCTCGCCGAGATGTCGCGCTCTCCGGACCTCGAGCGTGCCACGGTCCTGGTCGGACGCTGCGACTCGCTCGGCACCGGACGCAGCTACCACCCCTTCGCCGAGCTCCTGTGCGACTGGAGCGGCGTCGATCCGGCGGCCGACGAAGTGACCGCACTCGCGAAGCTCGAGGCAGCGTGCCGCGACCTGCTGGGTGACGAAGGTGCGGATGCGCTGCCGTTCATCGCGACCGTGATGGGCCTCCGCGTCGGCGGACCCTACCAGCGGCGGATCCGGGCGATCCGGTCGGACGCTCTCGAAAAGCTCGTGCTGAAGTCGACGTACGACGTCTTCGCCGCGCTCGCCCGGCGAAGGCCGCTCGCGCTGTGCTTCGAAGATCTGCACTGGGCCGACCTCTCCTCCGTGAAGCTTCTCGAGTCATTGCTCCACATCGCAGACGAGCATCCGGTTCTCTTCCTGCTGGTCGCGAGGCCGGGGTTCGAAGAGACGTCCGACCGCCTGCGATTCGCCGCCCGAGACCGCTTCCCGGCGCGGGCGCTCGAGATCGTTCTCGAACCGCTCCGCGCGACGGAGGCGCACGCCCTGGTGCGCAACCTGCTGCGCGCGGGCAACCTGCCGCAGCAAACCCGCGACGTCATCGCGGTGAAGGCAGAAGGCAATCCGTTCTTCATCGAGGAGGTGGTCCGCGCGCTGATCGATCAGGGAGCAGTCGCGGTGCACGAGGGTCGGCTTCGCGTCACCGAAGATATCGAATCGGTGACCATCCCGGGCACGCTGCAAGAGGTGATCCTCACGCGCGTCGAGCGGCTCGACGCGACATCGCAGCGCCTGCTGCAGGTCGCCGCAGTCCTAGGCCGGAGCTTCTCCTACCGGCTCTTCGTCGAGACCGCCGCGGTCGACGAGCTGGAGGCCGCCGCCACGTTCGCCGTTTTGATCGAGCGCCAGGTACTCTTCGCGCGCGACCCGCTGAGCCGCCGAGCGCCGAGAAGCCACGCGGACGACGGAGACATTCGCGACGACGCCGAATACAGCTTCCAACACGCGTTGATCCAGGCTGCGATCTACGAATCGACGCTTCACAGGACGCGTCGCGCGCTTCACCTGCGCGCGGCAGAAGCGATCGAGCGCCTGTATGCGGACGAGATCGAGCCGCATTTCGCGGCGCTCGCTCTCCACTATGGCCGCGCCGCAGAGCCGCGAAAGGCGGAGGAGTACTTGTTGAAGGCCGGGGATGCGGCAGCGCGCTCGGCAGCTTCGTCCGAGGCGCTGGCGCACTTCCGCGAGGCCTACCGTCTGTTCCGCGATCATCACGGGGCGAACGACGACCCCGGGGTCCAGCTCCAGCTCGAGAAGCGGATGGCGTCGGCGCTCATGGTGAGCGGACACCTCGCTGAGGCGAGACCGCACTGCGATCGTGCCCTCGCCCTGCTCGGCGAACGCGTGGTACGCACCAAGAAGGCCGCGAGCCGACAGCTCGCATTCGACACGGTGCGCATCCTGCTTCGCATGTACGTCATGCGCGGTCGGATGTCCCGGCGGCCGTGCACGCCGGAGCTGCGCGAGGCCATTGCCATCCTGTACATGCGTTGCCGCGCCGAGTGCGTCGCGGATCCCGAGTGGTTCGCTTTCGACGCCATGTACATGGTCGGCCGCCTCGCCACGGTGGACCCGCACACGATCGACGAGGCCTTTGCGCAGTGGGCCGGCGTCGCCCTCCTCTTCTCGTACTCGGGTGCATCGCTGGCACTCAGCCGTCGCGTCCTGAAGGTCGCGCGGTCGCTGGTGCGAGAGGACAACGAGGCGGACTTCTTCATCTTCAACCTGATGCATTTCATGTGCGACTACTTCGAAGGAATCTGGGATCGACCGGACAGCGTCGACGACGCCCTTACCGAGCGCGTGCTGCGAGCCGGCCTCTTCTGGGACGTCGATACTTTTCTCGGTATGGACGCCTACAAGGCGATCGACCAGGGCGACTGGCAGAGGGCCCGTCGCCGCTGGTCGAAAATTTGCGAGATCGCCGACGCATACGGCTACGGCTTCGCGGAGACGAACAAGAGGGCGATTCCAATCTTCGAGGCCGTCGCGCGTCGCGAGCTCCACGGCGCTCTCGCGGACGTCGATGCGTACCTCGAGCGGCCGGAGGAGATGCTGAATCTCATCGGACTCGGGAACAAGGCGAAGATCCTGACCCTGCTCGCCCGCCACGACGAGGCACGGGCTGTCCTCGCGCAGGCCGACGAGCTGGAGCGGCGCATCGGTCGCGCCACTCCGTTCCATTCGGGTTGGCTTCGGGTCGCCAAACTGCAGGACGGCGTGGTCGCACTCGCCGAGGCGACCCGCCGAGGCGACCGCCGGACCGCCCGCAGCATCCGCCGGCGGGTACTCCGCGATGCGTCGCGGGCGCTGAGAACGGCCGCCGTCCTCGCGATGATCCGCACCGAGGTCTACCGCCACATCGGAACGCTGCATTGGCTGTCGGGCAGCCGTCGCAGAGCGGCGTCGTGGTGGTCGCGCAGCGTGGCCGAAGCGAGGCGGCTCGGAGCACGTCCGGAGCTCGGACGTACCCACGTCGAGATCGCAAGCCACACCGCGACTCATCCGCTCATGCGCGTCGCGGACCTCGATGCGACGGGACACGTCGCCGCGGCGCGAGAGCTGTTCACGGTGCTCGGCCTACGGCGCGATCTCGAGATGCTCGACGCGCAACGCGTGCATCCCTGAGCTGCGCGGACCTCCCGGACCGGTGGACGAATGTCCGGCCGGGACCCTATCTCCGGGGAGCGCGCGTCCGTGACGTGGCCGATCGAAGGTTCGTGCGGACGACATCGGCGGTCGTTGCGCGACCGGGACGCGCCGTGTAGCCGTCCTGCACGGATGATCCGGCGGCCGTCGTATCCGCTCGTATGCACGATGCTGGGAATCGTACTGGGTTCGTTGCCCCGCTTCGTACACGGTCCGATTCCGCAGAAGTTCGACGTTCTGTACATCAATGGATCGATCGCCGTGTGGGGGTACTACGTCGCTCGCCTCTTGATCGGCTTCCTCGTCGGCATCACGGTGTGGCCGGAGCGGTGGTGGATCCGCGGCCCCCTGTGCGGGGTCGTCATGCTACTGCCGCTGACGGTCGTTGCGCTTGCAATGCCCGGGTGCGGACCTCCTTGAATGCGGTGGAACCTGACCACCGGGGCGGTGGTCGGATTCATCGTCGCGGGGCTTGCCTACGCTCTCACGGGCAGAAAGCACGCCTGAGCGGCGGTCGTCCGGTGCTGGACGACGATCATCGGAGCGAGCGCCTCGTGCACGGTCACGTGCAGGCGGCCCGGCTCGTCCTCATCTACGATGCCTTCAGCGCGCGGGCGATGGTCGACCCCGACGACCACGGCATGGTCGATGCCGAGCGCTCTCCAGTCAGAAGTAGCCCTTCATGAGGTCCGCGACCCACGCCGGCACGCGGGCGCCCGGAGCGGCGTCGAACTCGGGGAAATAGGGCTTCAGGTCGAGGATCGGCGTTCCGTCGACCGCGTCGAGGCCGCGGACGCGGATGCCGTCGCGCTCGACGGCGACGAGCGGGACGACCGTCACGCCGAGCGGGTTCGGGCGGTCCTTCGCGCGCTGGGCGAAGATGCCGAGCTCCGGCATCGTCGCGAGGCCACGCGGCCGGCGGACGAGATGGCGCTCGCGGTCGAAAGCCGCGGCGTGCAGGTACGCGATCACGACGACGTGCGAGAAGTCGGCGAGCCCGCGCAGCCCGGGCGCGAACTCCGGCTCGACGACGATGCGCGACTCGACCGCGGCCCAGCCCTCGTCGACCAGGTCTCGCGCCCCGGACTCGACGCGCCCGATCGCGCGCACCGTGAATTCGGTCAAGGCTCCTCCAGCAGGCGACGGTACATGTCGCGGTTGAAGATCGCTTCGGCCCGGTACCAGGATCGGACGCCCGGCTCCATGTGGAGCAGCTCCCAGTCGAACGCTTCGACCTCGCGCCGCCACAGCTCGGGGCTGTTCTTCGGCGCCGGTCCGTCCGCGTCCTGGTAGGCGTGCACGATCTCGTGCCCGAGGAACGAGCGGAGCTCCGCGTCGTTCAGCGGCGTGTCGCCGATGAACGCCGTCAAGTTGACGTCGATGACCACGATGCCGTCGACGAGCTCGGCTCCGCCGTACGAGTACACGTCGGCGATGGTCTGGAACGTGTCGGGGAGGCGCTCGGGCGGACGCGCGCGGACCACGATCGGGAGCGGCGGCGGCTGCGGGAAGTCGTACGGGCGATCGCGGATCGCGGCTGCGGTCGCTTCCGCGACGCGCTCGGCGCTGCCCGCGGGCGCGCACGGAAGACCGAAGCGCGCGAGGCCGGCGCAGCGCGGGCCCGCCTCGTACCAGAAGCTGGCGCGATCGACCTGTATCGTGCGCTCGGCATCGATCGCGGGCGCGGCGGCGGCGACGGGGCGGGCGCCGGCGATCGATTCGCCGGCGTTGGAGGCCGAGTCGAGCGACAGAATGGCGCTCGCGAGCACGCACACGGCGCCGGCTGCGAGCGCGGCCGGCAACCGCGCCGCGACCCGAAGAAGACGATCGCGGGCCGCCACCACGATGTCATGGGACGTTAGACCGGCGGTCGACCTCAGGCAAAACTGGAATTTCCACGCCCGCCGACGCGGGTCGGCTGCGCTGCCTCCGCGAGGATGCGCCGGAGGTCGGCGACGTGCCGGTCGAGATCGAAGCGCTCCGCCGTGGTGCGGACGACCCCGACGCCGAGCACCCGATCGGGAAACGCCTCGCGGCGCGCGATGGCGGCGAGACGACGCGTGAGCGCGCGCTCGTCGCCGTTCGGGAACAGGAGCCCGCTCGCGCCGGGCTCCACGATCTCCCCGAGGCCGCCGTCCGCGCTCGCGACGACCGGCACACCCCGAACGATCGCCTCGGCCGCGACCAGGCCGAACGGCTCCGCCCAGAGCGACGGCACGACGAGCCCCCACGCCGAGCGGAGCTCGGCGTCGAGCGCGTCCGGGCCGACCCATCCGAGGAACGCCACGCGATCGCCGACGCCGAGGTCGCGCGCCAGGCGCTCGAGCTCGGCGCGCTCGGGGCCGGCTCCGGCGATGCGGAGCCGGGCGCGCGGCACGTCGGGCGCGAGCGCCGCGAAGGCGCACACGAGGAGAGCGACCCCCTTCTCGACGTCGAGGCGACCGCAGTAGAGCAGCGACGGATCGTCCGACGGCGCCCGGCGAAACGACGGCACCGGGCGCGGGACGGGCAGGTGGAGGACCTCGGAGGCGATGCCTTCGCCGGCGAGCGCGCGCTGCACCCAGGCGCTGCAGGCGAGCACGCGACGCGCGCGCCGCACCGCCGCCGCGATCAGCGCGTAGCGCGGCCGGTCGCGGAGCCAGTGCGCGAGCCCGACGCAGCCCGCGCGCCGGCACGCCCAGCCCGCCCGGACGCCGCACGGCGACCCGTCGGGCAGCAGCTTCGAGCCCACCGGGCAGATCGCC
Organism: Binatia bacterium; assembly: GCA_035651755.1. GTDB lineage: Bacteria > Desulfobacterota > Binatia > UBA12015 > UBA12015 > DASRFA01. The sequence goes on from DASRFA010000056.1 coordinate 183,694, forward strand.
TTGTAGTCGGAGACGGCGAGTACGAACGGAACCGCGCCGAGCGCGTGCACCGCGGCCGGCGAGAGCTGGTGCGCGAACATGTTGACCCACGCGACGTCCGGTTGCAGCGCGCGCACGGCTCTCCGGACGGCGGCGATCGCGAACGGATTGGCGATCTGGAGGAGCGCCTGCTCGGCGCGCCGCTCGCCCGCGTACGCGACGAACTCGGCCGACCCGTCGGCGGCGCTACCCGCCCCGCCCGTCAAGAGCGCGACCTCGTCGCCCGCCGCCCGCAGCCGATCGCGGATCCAGAGCGTGTACGCCTCGGCGCCGCCGCGCCCTCGGTTCCAGTCGTTGACGAGGAGGATCCGCATCACGCGGGCTCGAGCGCGATCGCTTGCCCGGTCCGGTCCGACTCCTCCGCCGCGAGGACGACCTCGAGCGCGCGGAGGCCGTCGGCGGCGGTCGCGAGGCCCTGCGGCGGGCCGCCCCGGATCTCGTCGGCGAAGGCCGCGAGCGCCCGCGCGTACGACGACTCGTACGAAGGGCGGAGAAGCCGCGCCGCGCGCCACGCGATCGACGCCGGGCTCGGCCAGAGCGGCGCGCGGCGGACGCCGTACCCGAGCCGGCGCGACACCCGGAGCGCGGGCGACGTGCGATGGCGGTCGATGCGAAGCGTCGCGCGCTCGCCGATGAGCTCGAACGCGTCGCTGCGCGCGGCGCGAAAGGAGAAGAAGGAGCACGCCTCGGCGCCGCCGCGGAGCGCGAGCCGCAGCCAGGCGCCGTCGTGCTCGCTCGCCTCCGACGTGAGCCGGCATTCGACGTCGGCGACCTCGTCGTCGAGCAGGAAGCGCACGAGGTCGATGTGGTGCGAGGCGAGGTCGAGGAGGACGCCGCCCCCGGTCGCCCGCCGGCGCTTCCACTCCGGCATCTCGCCAGCAGCGGTCGGCTCGCAGAAGGACGAATGCACCGCGCGTACCGCGCCCAGACGTCCGGCGCGGACGACGTCGCGGGCCCGCTCGAATGCCGGGTGGCGGCGGCGATTGAAGCCGATCGCGGCGACGACGCGCGCCTCGTCCACCGCAGCGACGACCCGGCGCCCGTCGCTCGCGGTCGTCGCGATCGGCTTCTCGAGGTACACGTGCTTCCCGCCGCGCGCCGCCGCGACCGCGAGCTCGGCGTGAGCCGCGGGCGGAGCCGCGACGACGACGGCGTCGACGTCGCCGCGCGCGATCACCTCGGCCGCGTCCGCGCACACCGGCAGGCCCGTCAAGCGCCGAGCGCGCGCACGCGCATCGGGATCCGGGTCGGCCGCGGCGACGAGCGCGGCGCTGCGCACGCCCCGGATCACGCGCAGGTGCGTCCAGTAGGCGATCACGCCGCAACCCACGACGCCGAACCGGACGGGAGCTCGCTCGACCGGCACGCGAAGCCGCTCGCTCAGCGCGCGACGTAGGCGAGCTTGTGCACCTCGTACTCGTGCATCCGCATCTCGGGCGATTCGGTCCGGCCGCCCGCGTACCCGACGAGCTCGCCGGCGGCCTTCACGATCGCCCCGACGACGATCGCGGTGAGCGTGCCCGCGGGCAGGCGCGCGTGGCGCGCGGTCCGCCGCACCCCGGGCAGGACGCGCGCGACGAGCACGACCGGGATGAGCGCCGCGCCCGCGACGTACGCGACGCGCCGGAGCGCCGACCACGTGCGCGCCCGGTGCGAGCCGATCAGCACGCCGGACGCGAACCGCTCGTCGAGCCAGGCGCGCGGCCGCGCGACGTTCGCGTGGTCGATGCGGGCAGTGGGCTCGAAGTAGACGCGGTGGCCGGCCGCGCGCAGCCGAATCGGCAGCTCGTCGCCGTGCGACAGCGCCGGCACGAGCCGGTCGCCCAGATCGAGCAGCGCGGAGCGGCGGTACGAGGCGTTGTAGAGGGGGACCTCGGGGATCTCGCCCGCCGGCAGGCCGGCGACCCAGCGACCATAGTCGGAGAGGAATCCGGCCCAGCTGAGAGCGCCCTTCGGGTTCGCGTTCCCGAAGCCGGGCGCGACGGCCACCCACGGTCCCCGGTGCGCGGCGAGGAGCGCTGCCGCCCAGCCGGGGTGCGGGAAGGTGTGCGTCTCGCCGACGAAGACGAGCGGCGCGCTCGCCGCCCGGATGCCGGCCGCGCGCGCGGCCGCGAGCGGCGCGATCGATTCGACCTCGAGGACCGTCAAGCGCGCGAAGTCGCGCGCGGCGTCGCGAAAGCCCACGCCCGCGCGGGCGCCCGCGGGAGCGACGAGGAGCACCTCGAGCCGATCGCGGGCGGTCTGGCGGTGGAGGCGCTCGACGACCGGCCGGATCGTGTCGTCGCCGTCGGTGACGAGCACGACCGAGAGCTCGGGCGCGCCGCCCGAGGCGCCGTCTTCGGCGCGCGTGCGGTCGCCGGCCGGTGCTTCCGCCATCCGATCAGGCTCCGTCCGACGCGGCCGGCCGCAGCGTCAGCGCGCGCACCAACCGCGTCCCGAGCTGCTCCGCGGGATAGAAGAAGCGCCGCAGGCGCGACGACTCATAGGCCGACAGCATCGCGCCGCGCCAGCTCCGCCCGGGTCGCCAGCCGCGCCACGCGGTGCGATCGAGGTGCCGATAGTAGAGCGCGTGCAGCGGGCTCGTGCCCGCGTACGACCACGGCTTCAGGTTGCCGCTGAAGTGCAGGATCCACGGCGGCGGAGCGGCGCGGCGCGCCAGGCGATCGCCGGTCGCGTGCCAGTTCCAGCGCGCATCGAGCGCGCCCCAGTGCCCTGCGAGGACGGCGTTCAGCGCCTCCTGATCCCAGAAGAAGACGCGGTCCGCGTAGCGGCGGAGGTAGTCGCGCGCCCGTCCGGCGACGTCGTCGCGACGCCAGGCCGCGACGTCCGTCAAGAGCACGCCAGCGTTGAAGTACTCGGCGTCCCCGGGGAGGCCGAGATCGCGATGCGCCCCGACGCCGAAGCGCGACGCGAGCCGCGGAACGAGGGCGTCGCGCACGCCGAGCGCGTGGCGACCTCGAAGGTCCGCGCGCCAGAGATGCCGCAGGTCGGTCAGGACGAGCACGTCGCAGTCGAGCCAGATCGCGCGCTCGACGTGCTCGGGCAGCCAGCGGCCGAGCGTCAGCTTCCGGTACGTCGTCGCCGTCATGCGACCCCAGAGCGGAAGCCCCGCGAGGTCCGCCGGTTCTCCGCAGATCCAGTGGAGCGCGATCCGGTCGTCGAGCGACGCCTCGACCCGGCGCCGGTCACCCGGGTCGATGCGGTCGTCCAGGACGTACGCGTCGACGGTCGCTTCCGCGCCGAGATGGTCGGCCGCGGAGCGCAGCATCACGGCGAGGGGAAGGGCGTAGCGGCGGTCGGCGGCGCACGCGATCGCGACCCGGCTCTCGCGCCCCTCGGGTGCGGGCGCGTGCGCCGAATGCGCGCGCGAGGTCGCGCCGTCCTCGGGTCCCAGGCTCGCTGCCGCGCTCAAGCGAAGGCCGCTCCGTCTCCCACGCGGGCACCGCCTCCGCCCGCGCATCCATGTTGCGGACCGGCGCCGGGAGGGTCAACCGAGGCCCCCCCCGATCCGAGGACCGTCAGACGATGCGGTCCTGCGAGATCTCCTCGACGGTCGCGAGGATCTCCTTGGTCTCGAGGATGCGCAGGTCGTCGTCCCAGGGCACCCGGACGCCGGCCGCCTTCGAGAAGAGCACGTTCGCTCCGAGCGGCACGCCCGAGACGTTGACGCCGAGGCCGTCCTCTTTCGGGTCCGACGACTCGGCGCGCGCCACCTCGATCACCTCCCCGTAGAGCGACTCCTGCATCTTCTCCTTCGCCCCGGCCGGGAGATAGAGCCCGCTCTCGGCGACGTCGGGCTCCTTCTTCACGCGCACGAGCACGCGCAGCCCGAGCGGCTGGATGTGGCGGATCGTCTTCGCGGCCACGCGCTCGGAGGTTAGCGGGAATCGCCGGTGGACTCGACCGCGACCGGCCGAGCGCTCGCGTCTCCCGCCGGCGCGTTCGCGATCGCGAGCGACGCGCTGCACGGCGAGCGCGCCGGCCGCGACGATCGCCCGAGGAGCACCGCGGCGCGCACGATCCGCGCGCGCGGGTTCTCGTCGTCGGGAGCGTCCTCGATGGCGACCGTGCCGGGACAAGCGCCGGCGTCGCCGAAGAGGCGCTGCGGCGGCGGCGGACCCGACGGCGGCAGCGGCGACCCGTCGGCCGCGAGGCCGAGCTCCGCGAGGAGCCCGGGGATGCCGTAGTCGCCCGTCCACTTGTAGGGTCGCTTCGCCTCGTCGGCGCTCGCGACGCGCCGGCCGTCGGCGGCGGCGAAGAGCGGGCTTCCGTCCGCCGGATCGTAGAGCCGGGCCCAGCAGCCGGGCGCGATGCGCGATCGCAGGAACCACGCGACCGCTGCCGGGACGGCGCGACAGTAGCGCGCGTCGCCGGTCGCCTGGGCGATCGCGAGCAGCGCGTCGAGCATCTCGCGCGACTCCCACGCGGCGTAGCCGGACGGCTCGAAGCGACGTCCGGGACCGGGCCTTCCCTCGCGGTCGTATTGCTGCGCCCACGCCGCGAGCGGCGGCGGCCCCTGCGCGGCGAGGAGCCAGTCGCCGCCGCGCCGCGCGGCGGCGGCGTAGCGCGAGTCGCCGAGCGTCGCGCTCCCGGCGAGGAGTGCGCGGATCGGCCCGGCGGTCGCGGCGTCGTTCGTCGACGCCAGGTCCTCGAAGCTCGGCGACACCCGGCGCAGGAGCGCGGGGCGCCAGGTGAGAGGAAACGCCCCGTCGGGAAGCTGGGCCGCGAGGAGGAGGTCGAGAGCGCGCCGCGCGGCGTCGCCGTACTTGACGTCGCCGGTCGCGACGCCGAGCTCGAGGAGGAATCGCGCCGCGCCGGACGTGACGTCGTCGTCGAGGGCGGTCCACTGGTTCAGCCAGCGAAACCAGCCCGCGAGCCGCGGTCCGACGACCGGCATCTCGGACGCCCAGCCGCCCGAGGGCAGCTGGGCGTCGACGAAGAGATCGCCGGCACGGCGCGCGACCGCGAGGTCGCGCCCGTCGCCGCCTCGCCGCCACGCCTCGAGGAGGACCATGCCGGCGGCCGGCGTCCCCGGGCTCCGGAGGACGAGCACGTCCCAGCCTGCCCCGCCGAACGGCTCTGCGAGCTGGCGCGCGCGGATCAGGATGTGCGTCACGACCCCGTGCGGGCCCGTCGGCGGGTTGCAGACGTACGTCCAGCCGCCGTCGGGGCGCGCGCACTCGATCACCGCGTCGACGGCGGCGCGCTCCTCGGGGGAGAGCGGTGGGCCGGTCGGCGCCGTCGTGACGGCCCTCGCCGCGCTATGCAGGGACACGAGCGCGGCCGGCGCTGCGAGCGCGCACGCGAGCGCGATCCACCGACGCGCGGTCGCGCGCGGCGATGCGTTTCGTCGTCCCGGGGATCGCAGCAAGCGGCGCCCGTCTTGACGCGACTCCGCCCGGCGGTCAACGAAGACGCATGAAGGCGATTCGCGTCGAGCGGTTCGGCGGTCCGGAGGTCCTCGTGGTGCGCGAGCTGCCCGACCCGGTCGCGGGTGCGGGACAGGTCGTCGTGCGGATCCACGCCGCCGGCGTGAACCCGGTCGACACGTACATCCGGAGCGCCGCCCACGGGTATGCCGGCACACCGCTGCCGTACACGCCGGGCATCGACGGCGCGGGGACGATCGAGTCGATCGGCCCCGACGTGACGACCGTCGCCGTCGGGCAGCGCGTCTACCTCGCGGGCTCGCTGAGCGGCACGTATGCGGAGCGCGCACTCTGCGCCGCCGGCCAGGTGCATCCGCTTCCCGATCACACCAGCTTCGCGCAGGGGGCGGCCGTCGGCGTCCCGTACGCGACCGCCTACCGCGCGCTCTTCCAGCGCGGCGGCTTGCGACCCGGCGAAGCGCTGCTCGTGCACGGCGCGAGCGGCGCGGTCGGGACGGCGGCGGTGCAGCTCGCGCGCGCTCTTGGTGCGCGCGTCATCGGCAGCGCCGGCTCGGAGGACGGGTTGGCGCACGTGCGACGCGAGGGCGCGCACCACGCCGTCGATCACCGGAAGCCGGGATACCTCGAAGAGGTACGCTCGCACACCGGAGGCCGCGGCGTCGACATGGTGGTCGAGATGCTCGCCGACGTGAACCTGGCGAAGGACTTCGAGGTGCTCGCGCGCTACGGCCGGATCGTGATCGTCGGAAGCCGCGGCAGCCTCGAGTTCGAGCCCAGGCTCACCATGCGCGGCGACGCCGATGTGCGCGGGATGTCGCTCTTCAACGCGACGCCGGCCGAGCTGACGAGCATCCACGCAGCGCTGTACGCAGGCCTCGAAGCCGGGACGTTGCGGCCGGTCGTCGGGAAGGAGTTCCCGCTGGCCGACGCGCCGAAGGCGCACGAGGCGGTGATGGAGGCCGGGGCGCAGGGGAAGATCGTCCTAGTGACGTAGTCGGGCTCCGTACGATTCGCGCCGCGTCGCGTCGCGTCGTCTCGAGGTCTCATCACGGTACGGGTGATGGAGTTCGGATCTCGCTGCGTTGTTCACTTCTCCTGGATTCTGACTCACTCCTCCGGCCGCCCGAAGAGCAGCCGCACCAGGTCCTCGTGCTCCGCGCGACACACGACGTACACGTGGTCGTCGGGCTCGATCACCGTCGTCCCCTTCGGCGCGACGAGCTCGCGCCCGCGCACGATGAGCGTGACCGACGTCCCCTCGGGGAACGGCAGATCAGAAAGCTGCGCGCCCGCCACCGCGAGCGCGGGCGACACGTGGAAGGACAGGAGCCGCCCGTGCAGCGGCTCGAGGGACGTCACCTCGAGGACGGCGCGCGGCTGCGGCGGCGCCTCGCTCGAGAAGCCGATCCAGCGGGTGAAGGCGACGAGCGTGCTGCCGGGAAGGATCGCGTTCACGACGACGATGAAGAAGACGACGTCGAACACGGTGAGCGCCTCGCGGCCGGCGACGAGGACGGGATACGTCGCGAGGACGATCGGGACGGCTCCGCGCAGTCCCGTCCAGGCGATGTACGCGATCTCACGGAACGGGAGGCGGAACGGCGCGAGGCAGGCCGCGACGACCACCGGACGCGCGACGAAGGCGAGGACGAGCGCGAGCGCGAAGCCGACGGGCGCGACGCCGAGGAGCCGCGGCGGGTGCACGAGGAGCCCCAGCAGGAGGAACATCGCCACCTGGCTGAGCCAGGCGAGCGCGTCGTGCACGCGCAGCAGACCCGAGCGATAGGGGAACTCGGCATTCCCGATGATCACGCCCGCGATGTAGACGGCGAGGAACCCGCTCCCGTGCGCCAGCGTCGGGAGCCCGAACGCGAGCAGCGCGATCGCGACCGAGAGCACCGGGTACAGGCCGCCCGCGGGGAGGCGCATCCGCGCCATCAGGCGAGCGGCACCGAACCCGAACGCGACGCCGGCGGCGAGCCCGATCGCGATCTGCGTCCCGGCGTCGAGCGCGACGTGCCATCCCGTCAGCGGGCCGGCGTGCGCGAACGCGGCGCCGGTCAGCAGGGTGGTCAGGATGACGGCCATCGGATCGTTCGTCCCGGACTCGACCTCGAGGATGGCGGAGACGCGCTCGCTCAGCCGGAGGCCGGTCGAGCGCAGCGTCGCGAACACGGCGGCCGCGTCCGTCGACGAGACGACCGCGCCGATCAGCATCGCCCGCACGGGATCGAGCCCCAGCCACCACGCGCACCACGCCACGATCGCGGCCGTCGCGACGACGCCCACCGTCGCCAGCGCGACGGCCGGCGCGAGCGCGCGGCGGGCGGCCGGCAGCGACAGGTTCAGGCCGCCGTCGAAGAGGATGAACGTCAGCGCGACCGTGCCGGCGCGGAACGCGAGACCGTAGTCGTCGAACGCGAGGCCGCCGATGCCGTCCTCGCCGGCGAGCATCCCCAGGACGAGGAACACGAGGACCGCCGGAATTCCGGACCGTCCCGTCAACCGCACCGCGACGACGCTGCTCAGGAGGAGCAGGCCGACGATGGTGAGGACGACGGCGGTGGACGTCGGCTCCATGGTCGGACCGCGAGCGCGAGTCCTAGCAGAACCGCGCGCCACCGCGACGGGTCTGGCGTGTGCGGCCGCGATCGTGCGATGCATGTCGCGTGCGGCTCGCGATCCGGGACCCCGAGCTCTTCGGCGTGACGGAGACCACGGCCACGGTGACGTTCGTGGTGGCCGGGCCGGACGGGCCCGTCGACGCGCCCGCCCGCGTCCTCGTCGACGGCGTCGAGCGCGCGGTGTCGGAGGGGCCGGCGGGGACGCGGCTCGTTCGCGTCGACGGCCTTTCGCCCGGCACGACCCAGCGCCTCGAGATCGTCCCGGGCGCGCGCGGCAGCGCGGCCGGCGACGCGGCCTCGCCCGATCCGTACTTCCCGGGCGACGTCACGACGCTCCCCGCCCCGACCGCGAAGGAGGTCGCGTCGTTCGCGACGCTCAACGACCTCCACTTCGGCGAGTCGCGCTTCGGCGGCACCCTCCTTCCGGGCGGCGACTACGGCGATCCCGCGCCGGGCTTTCCGGAGGTGCACGAGAGCGAGGGCGACGTTCCGTACTGGCTCGCGATGAACGAGGACGCGGTCGCCGACATCAACGCCGCCGGCGTCGACGCGGTCGTGGTGAAAGGCGACATCGCCGATCGCGGGCGGCGCGATCAGTTCGAGATCGCTGCGCGCACGTTCGCGCGCTTCCGCATGCCGCATCACGCGTTCCTCGGGAACCACGACCACTACGGGCTCCTCGCGGGCGACCACGTCGACGGCTACCCGATCCTCGGGCAGCCGCCGGCGCCGCGCGCCGTCGATCTCGGCGGGTGGCGCCTCCTCCTCCTCGACACCGTCGAGCCCGGCCACCACCACGGCGTCTTCGGCGACGACCGCATGCGCTGGCTCGCGGATGCGCTCGCCGAGACGGGCGCGCGCTCGATCCCGACGCTTCTCGTGATGCATCACCAGCCGGTCGCGCCCGAGCACCGCGATCGCTTTCCGAACACGATCGGCCTCCTGCCGGAGCATTCGCTACCGTTCGCGGACCTCGTCGGACGAAACCCGCAGGTGAAGGGCGTCCTGATCGGCCATACGCACCGGAACAAGCTCCACCGCTTCGCCGGCGCGCCCGGCGTGCCGTTCGTCGAGGTGAGCTGCGTCAAGGACTACCCGGGGTCGTTCGCGGTCTACCGCCTCTTCTCCGACGGCAGCTTCCGCCAGGAGGTCCGCCGGATCGCGAGCGCGCGCGCCCTCGCCCACTCGACGCGCTGCCGGGAATTCTTCGACCGCGGCTATCGCCGCTTCGCGCTCGGCGCGCTCGCGCATCGGAGCTTCGTCGCGGGCGGCGCGGCGCAGCGCTGAGGGGAGCACACGGGCGACGTCGAGCGCGCGCGAGCTGCGACGCGATCGCCCACCTGGCCGGAGACCGCGACGAGCGTCGCCGCCCGTCTCCTTCCCGACGACGCTCTCGAGATCGTCGCGCCTCGGCCTCGACGACATCTTCGGCCTCGTCCTGCGCCGCAACCCGCGGCGCGTCACCCTGGAGCAGTACCGCGCCCGCGCCGGCGAAGCGGATCCTCGAGCGCTGGCCGCTCGTCCGCTTCGTCGACGGCTGGGAGCGCGGCTCACACCGCGGCGGCGTACGGCGGAGCGGGGTCGTACTCGATGAAGTGCTGCACGCCGCGCGCGAAGTCCGGGTCGTGGAGCTGGCCGGTCAGCCAGAGCGCCATGTCGATCCCGGCCGAGACGCCGGCCGCGGTGACGACGTTGCCGTCGCGCACGTAGCGCGTCTTCTCGAGCACGGTCACGCTCCCGAGCTCGCGGAGGAAATCGATCATCGACCAGTGCGTGGTCGCGCGCTTCCCCGCAAGGAAGCCGGCAGCGTGCAGCACGAGCGCTCCGGTGCAGACGCTCGTCACCCACTTGCAGCGCGGGCCGATCTCCCGCAGCCAGTCGAGGAGGACGGGGTTCGACATCTCGGTGCGCGTCCCCATGCCGCCCGGGATCAGCACGACGTCGAGCGGCGGCGCGTCCGCGTAGGTGCAGTCCGGCACGACGCGGAGGCCCTTCGCGCACCGCACCGGCTCGAGCTTTTCCGCGATGAGGAGCACGCGATCCTGGCCGTTCGACTGCGCGGCCATCGTGAAGACCTCCCACGGCCCGACGAAGTCCAGCTCCTCGGCCTGCTCGAAGACGACGATTCCGATCGTGTTGCCCATTCTCTTCTCCTCTCCGTAGGCGCGCAGCGAGAGCGCGCGCGTGCATTCAGTGAAGCGTCGCGCGGAAGCGGTCCCGATAGTCGCTCGGCGGGACGCGGAGCCGCCGGAGGAACGCGCGCCGCATCGACTCGGCGGTCCCGAAGCCGCACTGCGACGCGATCGCATCCACGCCGTCGCGCGACTCCTCGAGGCGCCGGCGCGCCGCCTCGATTCGGATCGATTCGACGAAGCGCGCCGGGGTGCGCCCGACCTCGCGCGTGAAGACGCGCGCGAAGTTGCGCGGGCTCATCGCGACCCGCCGCGCGAGCGACTCGACCGACAGGTCGCCGCCGGGGTGGTCCGCGATCCACGCCTGCAGCTCGCGGAGCGGCTCGCGATCCGCGGTCTGTGCCGCGAGCTGCGCGCTGAACTGCGACTGCCCGCCCGGCCGGCGGAGGAACAGGACCAGCTCGCGCGCGACGGCGAGCGCGACGTCGCGACCGAAGTCCTCCTCGACGAGCGCGAGCGCGAGGTCCATGCCGGCGGTGACGCCGGCCGAGGTGCAGATCTTCCCGTCGCGGACGAAGATCGGGTCGGGCTCGACCTGGACCGCGGGGTAGCGCTCGGCGAGGCGTGCGCACGCGCGCCAGTGCGTCGTGACGCGCTTGCCGTCGAGCAGCCCGGCCTCGGCCAGGACGAACGTGCCGGTGCACACGGACCCGAGCCGCCGGACGCGCGGCGCGACCTTCCGGAGCCAGCGCAGAAGCGCGCGGTCCTCGGACGCCGCCTGCACCCCGGGCCCACCCGCGACGAGCAGCGTGTCGATCCCGCCGCGCACGGCGGCGTACGGGCGCGCCGCGACGAGCTCGATCCCCGACGACGCCGGGAACGGACCCGCCGACGCCGCCAGGATCTCGACCTCGTACGCGTCGTACGCGGGCTTCCCGTGGTCGCGGAGCCAGCGCCCCGAGCGCGCGAAGACCTCGAGCGGCCCGGTCACGTCGAGGATCTGGACCGCGGGAAACGCGATCATCGCGACCCGCCGCGGCGTCCCGGCCGCGGCGGATCGCGCAGCGCGCGTCGGGGGTCGCGCGCTTCCCTCTCGCTCGGGAATGGTTCGCCTCATCACGCCGCGCAAGATGGCCCGAGCGCGCGATGGCCGCAAGGACGAAGGCCCCACGGATTCGGCCATCGCGCTCGCGAGGCGGGCCGGGACGTCGGCAGCCTCTCAGATCCGGACGCGCCGCCACGCTCCGCCGTGGAAGCGGGCGAGGAACGCCGCGCACAGGACGCTGATGAACCCGAGCTCGCCGATCCACGCGCCGAGGACCCCGCCCTGCAGCACGACCGCCGCCAGGTAGACGAGCGGCAGCCGGAGCGCCCAGGCGAGCGTCGCCTGCACGAGGAGCGGCCAGCGCGTGTCGCCGGCGCCGCGCAGCGAGCCGTTGCACACGATCCCGAGCGCGTCGACGAGCTGGAACACCGCGCCGAGCGCGAGGAGCGGCCGTCCGAGCGCGACCAGCTCCGCGTCGCTCGTGAAGATGCCGAGCAGCACGTCGGGGATCGTCCAGAGGAGCGTCCCGACGACGAGCGCGAGGCCCGCGCCGAGCGCGAGCGCGGAGCGGTGGCTCCGCTCGGCAGCGGCGAAGTCGCGCGCGCCGACGTAGCGGCCGACCAGCGCCCCCGCGGCGATCGAGATGCCGACCGCCTGCATGAACGAGAGCGACAGGAGCTGGATCAAGGCCTGGCTCGCCGCGACCGAGCGATCGCCCATGTGCGCGATCAGGCTCGTGAAGAGCGCGAACGACGCCATGTCGAGCACCCACTGGCCGCCGATCGGCGCGCTGGTCCGGAGGAAGCGCCGGATCGCGGGCACGTGCGCCGCCACGCGGCCGGTCGCGTACGCCGCCGCGACCGAGCGCCAGCGGAACGCGACCGCGAGCACCGCCGCACCCGTCCAGCTCGCGATCGCCATCGCCGCGCCGGCGCCGGCGACGCCCCACACCGGAAGGCCGAACGCACCGAACACGAGCCCGTACGCGAGCGTGACGTTCAGCAGGTTCGCGACGACCGCAGCGACGAGCGGCGTCCGCGTGTCGCCGAGCCCGCGGAAGAAGGACGCGAGGACCATCGCGGTCACCGTTCCGGGCATTCCCCACAGGCGCGCGCCGGCGTACGCGACCGCGCGCTCGCGGAGCTCCGGCGACGGTCCGAGGACCGCGAAGAACGGATCGAGGACGAATGCCGCTGCGATTGCAGCGAGGACCGCCGGCGGAAGCACCGCGTAGAGGCCCTGCCAGGTCCAGCCGCGGCACTCGCGATCCCGTCCGGCGCCGAGCTCCTGCGCGACGAACGTCTGCACGCCGCTCGCCGCCCCGACGAAGCCGCACGTGAGCGTCCAGACCCAGATCGAGGCGAAGCCGACCGCACCGAGCTCCGTCACGCCGAGGTGGCCGACGATCGCCGCGTCGACCACCTGCATCGCGGTGTCGGACAGGCTGTGCAGGACCGCGGGCGCGGCCAGCGTCGCGACCTCGCGCACGCTGCCGCCAGAGGGGCGCTCCGGCTCCTCCGCCGCCCGGAGGGAAAAGGCTCTGCTGCTCGACACGGGAAACCTCCATCGCACCGAAAACGCCCTCGCGGAACGCCTCGGCGCCGTCTCCCGGGGAGTCAGCCGGCGGCGGTTCCGCCCTCTCTCGCCCCACCGACCGGTGCCGGCGGGCAGGCGTCAAGCATCTCGAGCCGTCTCATTCGCGTCGCTCGCGCGGAAGCCGCGCAGCGCAAGCGATAGCGCGTTTGGCTGCGGGCGGGAATCGCGGCGATTCTCCGTCCGTGGAGCGTTGACTCGTGCCCGGGCGCCCGCGCTACTCTGCGCGCAGGGCGCGCCGCGCCCGGGGAGGCGAAGCGATGGGCGTCGCGATCGACGAGCGGAACGACGGCGAGCGTGCGAGAGCGGGCGTCACGCCCGGGACGCGCGGGTTCGCGCACGCGCCCGAGGTCGCCGGCGGCACGCCGATGGCGAAGGCGCCCGACCCCGAGCTCGGCTCGGCGGTCATTCCGAAGGAGCGCTACACGAGCGCGGACTTCGCCGCGCGCGAGTGGGAGGGCATGTGGCGGCGCGTCTGGCTCCTCGCCGGGTGCGAGGCGGACATTCGAGAGCCGGGCGACTACCTGACGTTCGAGATCGGCGGCGAATCGATCCTGGTCGCGCGGCTGCCGTCGGGGCGCATCGCGGCCCGACACAACGTCTGCATGCACCGCGGCAACCGGCTCCGCGAGCCCGGCGTCGGTCACGCCGATCGCTTCTCGTGCATCTTCCACGGCTGGGAGTACGACCTCGACGGCACCCTCCTGAAGGTCACCGACGGGCAATGCTTCCCGCAGGGGACGCCGAAGGCGGAGCTCAGCCTGCGGCCGGTCGCCTGCGACACGTGGGGCGGCTTCGTCTGGGTCAACCTCGACTCGCGCGCGGGATCGCTGCGCGACTACCTCGGCGTCCTGCCGCGTCACCTCGACCCGTATCACTTCGAGCACCAGACGGTCGTCAACGACGTCACGATCGAGATCGACTGCAACTGGAAGACCTGCGTCGACGCGTTCAACGAGTCGTACCACGTCCAGGCGACGCACCCGCGGCTCATGGAGTACTCGGACGACGTCAACGTCCAGATCGACTGCTACGAGCGGCACTCGCGCTTCCTCTACCCGCTCGCGGTCGTGAGCCCGCGCCTCGGGCGCGGCAGCGAGCTCACCGACCCGATTCGCGAGATGTTCCTGCGCGGCATCGGCCTCGACCCGGCTCCGCTCGAGGGCCGCGGCGATCGGGTGCGCGAGGCGATCGCGCGCCAGATGCGCGAGGTGGTCGGCCCGGCGATGGGCGTCGACTTCGCCGAGCTGAACGACGACCAGCTCGTCGACGACTACCACTACACGATCTTCCCGAACGTGACCCTGAACATCCACGCGCGCGGCGCCTGGGTCTTCCGCCACCGCCCGCACCCGTCCGATCCGCAGAAGATGTACTTCGACTTCTGGAACCTGCTGCGCGCGCCGCGCGCGCAGATCGAGCGCGGCGAGCACGAGGAGCGCCGGCTCGCCGACGGCTACTCGCTCGCGCACATCCCGGGCGGCGACGTGCTCGACGAGGACATGTACAACCTCCCGCGCATCCAGGCGGGCATGCGGTCGGCCGCCTTCCCCGGACTCTGGCTCTCGACGCAGGAGCTCCGGATCCGCCACTTCCACGACACCCTCGTGCGCTACGTCGACGGCGATCGCGCGGCAAACGGCGCTTGACGGCAGGCGGACGGCGGTGACGGGCGAGGCGGAAACGAGCGGAGACGACGGCTTTCGCGACGTCGCCGCGCTCGCCGACCTGGTCCCCGGCGCCAAGCTCGCCTGCGACGTCGACGGGCGGAGCGTCCTCGTCTGCAACGCGGGCGGCGAGGTGCACGCGGTCGAGAACGCGTGCACCCACGCCGGCATCCCGCTCGCGTCCGGACGCCTGCGCGGATGCATCCTCGAGTGCCCGATGCACGGCGGGCGCTTCGACGTGCGAGACGGCCGGCCCGTCGCCGGGCCGCCCCGGCGCGCCCTCGCGCGCTTCGAGGTGCGGATCCGGGACGGCCGCGTCGCCGTCCGCGTCGCACCCGAGAGCTGAGCTGAGAGCATGACGGATGCGAGCGAAGCGACCCCGCGGGGAGTGGGGCCCCGTTGGGCTTTGCCCAATGGGGCGAGGGGAGCGTTCCCCTCGTGCGATCATCTGGGGCCCCGTTGGGCTTTGCCCAATGGGGCGAGGGGAGCGTTCCCCTCGTTGAAATGAAGGTCGGGGTCGTCATCCTGCCGGAGCACCGATGGCCGGAAGCGCGCGCGCTCTGGCGCCGCGTCGAGGAGCTCGGATTCGACAGCGCCTGGACCTACGATCACCTCACCTGGCGGACGCTCCGCGATCGACCGTGGTTCGCCGCCGTCCCGACGCTCGCCGCTGCCGCGCTCGCGACCGAGAGGATCCGCCTCGGCCCGCTCGTCGCGTCGATCACCTTCCGCCACCCCGTGCCGTTCGCGAAGGAGCTCATGACGCTCGACGACCTCTCGGGGGGGCGTCTGACGCTCGGGATCGGCGCGGGCGGCCTCGGCCACGACGCGGCGGCGCTCGGCGGCGAGCCCTGGAGCGCGCGCGAGCGCTCGCAGCGCTTCGCGGAGTTCGTCGGCCTGCTCGACCGCGTGCTGCGCGAGCCGGCGACCACCGCGCGCGGCCGCTGGTACTCGGCCGAGCAGGCGCGCTCGATCCCGGGCTGCGTCCAGCGCCCGCGACTTCCGTTCGCGGTCGCGGCGCACGGGCCGCGCGCGCTCCGCGTCGCGGCGCGCTTCGGCGACGCCTGGGTCACGACGGCGAGCCCGCCGGGCTCGCCGGGCGCGACGACAGAGCAGTGTGCCGCCTACGTGCGCGACCGCGCCCGGTCGCTCGACGAGGCTTGCGCCGCCCTCGGGCGCGATCCACGGACGATCGAGCGCATGGTGCTTCTCGGGACCGGCGCAGACCGCCCGCTCGCATCGGTGGACGCCTTCGTCGACTGCGCCGGCCGCTACGCCGAGATCGGGATCGACGAGCTCGTCGTGCCTCACCCGCGCGCGACGGAGCCCTACGCCGGGGACCCGTCGGTTCTGGAGAGGATCGCCCTGGAAGCCCTGCCGGGGCTCCGCGTCGCGCGCCCGGCCGGCTGAGCGCGGGGTTTCGCGCCTCGTCGGCTTTCGCCTTGCCCTCTCGGTCGCCGACCGGGATCCTGTCGTCCCATGCCCGGAAGCACCGTACCGCGCGCCGCCGCGACCGACGCCGGCCCCGCCGAGACGCGACGGCTGTCGCGTTCCGCGCGCGCCGCGCTCGCCGCCTGCCTCCTCGTGTCGGGAGCCGCGGCGCTCGTCTACGAGGTGCTCTGGCTCCGCCAGCTCGGCCTCGTCATGGGCCACACGGCGTACGCGCTGTCGACGGTGCTCACCGCCTTCCTGGGCGGGCTCGCGCTCGGCGCCTATGCCGGCGGGCGCTGGGCGCGGCGCGGTCTCGCATCGCCGATGCTCTATGCGGGCATCGAGGTCGCGATCGCGGCCGCCGCGCTCGCGATGCCGTGGCTCATCTCCGGCCTCGACCCGCTCTTCGGCGTCGCCTATCGCGGGCTCTTCAACCGGTTCCTCGCCTACAACCTCGTGCAGTTCGCGGCCTGCGGCGCCGTGCTCGTCCTGCCGACGTTCCTCATGGGCACGACCCTGCCGATCGTCGCCGCGCTCGTCGTCGACGAGGAGAACGACGTCGGCGCCGGCACGGGGCTCCTCTACGCGATCAACAGCCTCGGGGGCGTCATCGGAGCCGGGCTCGCCGGCTTCGCGCTCCTGCCCGCGATGGGCATGCTCGCGACGAGCCGGGTCGCGGCCGCGCTGAACGTCGGCGCGGCCGCGCTCGCGTTCGCGGTCGCGCGCCGCGGCGCCGTGGCCGAGCCCGCGCCGGCGCGGAGTGCTCCCGCCGGCTCGTCGGCGGCCGACGCCGATGCCGGCGTCTGGGCCGCGCCGGCGCCCGTGCTCGTCGCGCTCCTCTACGCGGTCTCGGGCTTCGCGGCGCTCGCCCTCGAGGTGGGATGGGCGCGCCTCGTCGGGCTCTCGATCGGCTCGACGACGTACGCGTTCACGATGACGCTCGTCACCTACATCGCGGGCCTCGCGCTCGGGAGCCTCGTCGTGCCGCGCATCCCGCCGCTCGCGCGGAACCCGGTGCGCACCCTCTTCGGGCTGCACGCCGTCGTCGCGATCTGGACGCTGCTGTCGGTCTCGTACCTCGGCGACCTCCCGGTCCGCGTCCTCGAGCTCCTCGGCACGAAGGGCCTCACCTTCAACCGCTTGCTCGCCGGAGAGCTCGTGCTGGTGCTGCTCTCGATCGCCGTCCCGACCCTCGCGCTCGGCGGCATGTTCCCGCTCGTGACCGGGCTCCTCGATCGCAGCGTGTCGTCGCCCGGCTACGCGACCGGTCTCACCTACGCCGCGAACACGCTCGGAAACATCGCGGGCTCGTGGGTCGCCGGCTTCGTGCTCATTCCGGCGATCGGGATGCGCGGGACGATCGTGTTCGCGGCACTCCTGAGCGGGTCGGTCGGGGTCGCGTACCTGGCGCCGGCGGCGCACCTCCGGCCTTTCTGGGCGCTGCTGCGCGCCGCGCCGCTCGTCGCCGTCATGGCGGTCGCGGCGTGGCGGGCGCCCGACTGGCGGCGCGAGATCATGACCTCGGCCCCCTATCTGCTCGTGCGGGAGGTGTCGCAGTACGGCAGCGATCTCGTCAATAGCAAGATCGGCTCAGGGGGCGTTCTGATCGAGTACCGCGAGGGCGCGACCGGCCTCGTGGCGGTCCACCAGGAGCCGGGCCAGATGATGCTCTACCAGGACGGGCTCGACGAGTCCGGCAACATGAGCCACGCGATCCGCTTCTTCGGCCACATCCCGATGATGTTCCACGGGCACGCGAAGGACGTCCTCGTGATCGGGCTCGGCGCCGGACAGACGCTGCGCGCGGTGCTCTCGCACCCGGTCGAGCGGGCCGACGTCGTCGAGCTGTCCCCGGACGTCGTCGACGTGGCCGACAAGTACTTCGCGAACGACCTGCTGTCCGATCCTCGCACGCACCTCGCGATCGCCGACGCGCGCAACCACCTGCGGTACTCGCGCGACCGCTGGGACGTGATCGTGTCGCAGCCGTCGTATCCGTGGTCGGCCGGCTCCTCGAACCTCTTCACGCGCGAGTACTTCCAGGACATGCGCGATCACCTGAAGCCGGGCGGCGTCGCGTGCAGCTGGTTCTTCACGCACGACGAGCCGACCGCGAAGTCGATCGTCCGGGCCTGGGCGGAGGTCTTCCCGAACTCCTACCTCGTCCGCGCGATGGGCGGACCGAAGGTCCTGATCGGGATGAACGACGACCGGCCGCTCGACCCGTCGGCGATCGCGGCCGCCCTCGCCGACCCCGATGCCGCGCGCGACCTGCAGGCGTTCGGCATGCGGGACCCGAGCAACCTGATCGCGCTCATCGCCGCGCGCGGCCCGGAGCTCGCGCGGCTCGGCGCCGACGTGCCCGCCAGCGACGACGACAACGCGTACGTGGCGTTCAACGCCCTCCGCGGGCTCTACGATCCGCCGAAGAAGCCGTAGTCGACGAGCCGAACGGTCCGCCGAGCGGCCCGAGATCGATCGCTCCGGCAAGTCTCGCGATGCGGGCGGCACGCGCGCGCAGATACGGCGACGGATCGCCGGGCTCGGATCGGAGCGGCGACGGCAGCGCCGCCGCGAGCAGCGCCGCCTGCCGCGGCGACAGGCGCGACGCCCGCACGCGGAACCACCGCAGAGCCGCACCCTGCGCGCCGTACACCCCGTCGCCCCATTCGGCGACGTTCACGTAGACCTCGAGGATCCGCGGCTTCGTCCAGAAGACCTCGAGCAGGACCGTGAACCAGGCCTCGAGCGCCTTCCGGATCCACGTGCGGCCGGGCCAGAGGAAGACGTTCCGGGCGCACTGCATGGTGATCGTGCTCGCGCCGCGAAGCCGTCGGCCGCGCTCGTTCGATCGCCATGCGAGCTCGATCTCGCGCACGTCGAAGCCGCGGTGCTCGAAGAAGCGGGCGTCCTCGCCGGCGATCACCGCGCGCAGGAGCTCGGGGCTCACCTCGGACAGCGAGACCCAGCTCCGGTGGATCCAGCGCGGCTCGCCCGCGGCCGCGCTTTGCACGACGCGGATGATCATGAGCGGCGTGACCGGCGGATCGATCCACCGGAACGCGACGACGAGCGCGATCGAGACGAGCACGGCGGCGCGCAGGGCGCGCGCCGCGCGGCGGAGCAGCCGGCGAGCCATGGCGGGCACCCGAGGATACCGGAACCGGCGGCGCCCGCCGCACACGGCGATGGCTGGAGCGCGATCGCGCGCCCGTGGTAGCTGTCGCGGCGATGGGGAGCGGGCCCTTCTCCGGCGTTCGCGTCCTGGAATGGTGCACCGGCGTCGCCGGTCCGCTCGCCGGCATGCTGCTCGCGGACCTCGGCGCCGACGTCGTCAAGCTCGAGCGTCCGCCCGGCGATCCCGAGCGCGGCACCGCGGCCTTCCAGGTCCTGAACCGCTCGAAGCGATCGCTCGCCGTGCGCGACGTCGCGGACGTCCGCTCTCTCGCCGCTCGCGCCGACGTGCTGCTCGTCGACCGCGAGGTCCTGCGCGAAACGGCAGGCGAGCTCGACGCCGCGTCGTTCCGCGCCGTCGCGCCTCGGCTCGTCCACTGCACGCTGAGCGGCTTCGGCGAGCGAGGGCCGCTCGCTGACCTGCCGCCGGACGACGGACTGGCGGCCGCCGCGGGCGCGATCTCGCTCCTCCAGTGGTCGCACGCGGGCGGGCCGATCTACCTCCGGACGCCGCTCACCGCCTACGCCTGCGGGATGGCGGCCGCGCTCGGCGCCGCCGCGGCCGTCTTCGCGCGCGACGCAGGCATCGCGCCCGGCGGTCAGGCGATCGCGGCGAGCCAGCTCGCAGCGGGCCTCCTCTTCCAGAGCGGCACGTACGTCGTCGGCCCCGGGCACCGCGGCTCGATCGTCCAGATGGCGAACGATCCGCGCGGCGCGATCCCCTCGTACGGGTTCTATCGCGCGAGCGACGACTGGCTCTTCGTCGGCGCGCTCACGGACGCGTTCTGGGTGAAGCTCTGCACCGCCATCGACCGGCCCGACCTGCTCGCGCACCCCGAGCTGCAGGTCACGCCGCTCGCGTTCGTCACGCCCGCGCGCAGGCCGATCGTGCGGGGCGCCCTCGAAGAGGTCTTCGCGACTCGCTCCCGCGGCGAGTGGCTCGCGCTCCTCGCGGAGCACGACGTCCCCTGCGCCCCGGTGCTCGATCGCCGCGAGTTCCTGCGGGACGAGCAGTCGCGCGCGGCCGGGATGGTCGTCCGCGTCGACGATCCCGTGCTCGGCGCGACCGAGCAGCTCGGCGTCGCGCTCGGCTTCTCCGCGACCCCGGGCGCGATCCAGGGCCCGGCGCCGGCATTCGACGCGCACGCTGCCGCCGTGCGGCGCGATTGGGCGCGAGAGCCGGGCGCCCGCGCGCGCGACGGAGCGCCCCGCCGGCCGCGCTCGTGGAGCCACGACCCCGACCACCCGCGCGAGCGCGCCCGCGCCGCGCTTCCGCCGGCGCCGCTCGACGGCATCCGCGTCGTGAGCCTCGCGACCTTCATCGCGGGCGCGCTCTGCCCGATGCTCCTCGCCGACCTCGGCGCGGAGGTCATCAAGCTCGAGCCGCTCGACGGCGATCCCTTTCGCGTCGGCACGACCTACGGCTTCCTCGGCTGGAACCGCGGCACGCGCTCGCTCGCGCTCGACCTGCGCCACCCGGACGGGCGCGAGGTGTTCCTGGATCTCGTGCGGCGCGCCGATGCCGTCGTCGAGAACTTCCGGCCCGGCGTCCTCGCGCGCCTCGGGCTCGACACGCCCGCGCTCCACGCGGCGAACCCGCGCCTCGTCCACTGCTCGATCAGCGGCTACGGGACGCGCGGCCCGCTCGCCGAGCGCCCGTGCTTCGATCCGATCATGCAGGCGCGATCCGGCCTCGTGCGCGCACAGGGCGGGCACGATCCCGTTTTCCACCAGGTCGCCTACACCGACTACTCGACCGCGACGCTCGCGGCGTTCGGCACCGTCGCGGCCCTCCTCGCGCGCGAGCGCGACCCGGCGCGAAAGGGCGAGCGCGTCGAGGCGTCGCTTCTCGCGAGCGCTTTCGTCATGCAGGCGGGGTTCGCGATCGACTGGCCGGAGCGTCCGGACGACCCGCCCGGGGAGCCCGCCCTGCGCGGCACCGGGCCCTTCCACCGCGCCTACGCGGTGCGCGACGGCTGGGTCTTCGTGGCGGCCCACGCGAACGAGGAGCGGAGCGCCCTCCTCCACGCGCTCGGCCTCCGCGCGCCGAGCGAGCCCGGAACGATGTCGATCGCGGACGCGATCGCGGCCGGCCTCGCCGGGATGAGCCGATCGAGCGCTCTCGCCGAGCTCGCCTCCGCCGGCGTGCCGGCGGTCGCGTGCGCGGGCTTTCCGGAGATCGTCGACGATCCGCACCTCGCCGCGAACCGCCTCTGGTGGGCGGGAGAGCACTGCGAGCTCGGGCCGATCGTCCAGACCGGCGAGGTCATCGCGTTCGAGGCGACGCCGATGCGCCTCGGGCCGACCGCTCCCCGCCTCGGCCAGCACACGCGCGAGCTGCTCGCGGAGGTCGGGCTCGACCAGGCCCGCATCGACGCCCTCGTCGCCGCCGGCGTCGTGAAGGGCTGATCGTGCCGCGCTGCGCATCCCTCGCGGTCCTCGCGATCGTGGTCACGGCGCTCGCGCTCGGGCTGTCGTCTCGCCCGGCCGGGGCGGGCAGCTCGTGGCGCTGCGGAAATCGCCTCGTCGTCGACGGCTCGTCCGCCCTCGAGGTCGGCCGCATCTGCGGTCCGCCCGAGTACCGCACGGCGTCCGTCGAGTACGTCGCCATCCGCGTCTACGGCGGCAACGAGATCCTGCAAGCCGTCCCGGTCGAGGTCTGGACCTACAACCGCGGCCCGCGCCAGTTCATCCGCTACCTCACCTTCCGGAACGGCCACCTCGTCGACATCTGCGAAGGCGAGTACGGCTGGTAATCACGAGGAGCGACGACTCGAGCGGGGGGGCCCGCACACGCCTCCGCCGTCCCCCGCGATCGCGGCGACAGCGCCGACGCCCGCTTTCAGGGTTCCGCGCTGCCCGCGCGCGCGGCTTCGTCGTCGCCGAGCAGGAATGCCTCGATGCGATCGGCGTGCTCGCTCGCGTCGCGATACCCGATGTCGATGAGCGCGCGCGTGTACTGGGAGTCGAACAGCAGGTAGCTCAGCAGGTCCGCGCTCTCGGCCTTGGAGGAGCCGAGGCCCTCCATCGCGAAGCGCACCATGCGCGGCATCCGGCTCGAGAAGCCGTGCGCCACCTCCGCCAGGTCCTGCGACGGGTTGATCGCGAACGGCAGCACGATCCGCATCGGCTCCGAGATGATCGGAGCGCCGCCGTTCGGACCGGGCGCGAGCCCCGACGTCCCCGCCGGACCGACCGCGACGGCGTCGGCGGGCCCGTACGACATCGTGCCGTAGTGGTAGATGAGCTCGTTCATGCGCTTGAGGTGGTCGAGGTCGGTGTCGAGGTGGTCGAGGAAGATCGCGTTCAGGAAGACGCCGAAGATCTGCGCGAGCGGCGGCTTCCGCATGCTCGGGACCGCTTCCGCCGGGGCGGCGACGTCGAGGAACGCGAGCCGCGACCTCTCCTCCGCCGCCTTCTGCGAGCGGATCCCGATCGCGAGCACGCGCTCCGCGCCGAGCCGGATGGCGGGGCTGAACGGCGTGACGAGCCGGAGACCGCCGTCGCCGAAGTAGAAGTCGCCGACGGCGGTCTCGACGCGGACCGGCGCGAAGATGATCGGGATCGCGGCCGAGGCGAGGACGTGGTCGTAGCGGAGCTCCACCGGCAGCGTGACGCGCCGGCTCTTCGTCCAGACCGGGTGCCCGGCGCGTCCCTGGATGAACGTGAACGACTTGCCCGAGTAGTAGCAGGTCGCGGAAACCGCGACGGCGTAGAGGTGCCCCGCCGCGATCGAGCGAGCGATGCCGGCGAGCGGCAGATTCTTCTCCAGGAACGCTCTGAGCGGGGTCGCGTCGAGGAGGGATTGCGCGCCGCCGCCGCCGAGGAAGCCGCCGAGCGAGAGGTCCTGCAGCCAGCGGAGGCCGCCCGACGTCAGCGACACGACGTCGGAGTGGTACACGTCCTGAACGCGGACGTTCGACCACAGCTCTGCCAGGCGCTCCGTCGTCTCGTGAAAGCTCTCGGAGCCGGCGGCGATCATGGCGCCGTTGATCGCGCCGGCGGACGCGCCGGTCACGATCTGGAATGGCGACGGATTCCCCGCGAGCGCGGGGATCTCGCCGATCCGGCGCAGCACCCCGGCCTGGTAGGCGCCGCGCGCGCCGCCGGCGGTGAGGACGAGGCCCAGCATCGATGGCGGGCCGTTGGTCGCAGCGCTCGAGGCAGGCTGGCTCATGTCGGCTCGTCCACGCGCGCCCTCCGGTGCGCTCGGACGGGCGCGACGTTTCGCAATGGCCGTGCCACCGAGTTCTCCATCGTCGGTGCTGTCGTCGGGACTTGAGCGCCCCGTCGGCGAGCCCGCGGGGCGGTCCGGCAGAGCGCCTGGACGAACGCCCTATAGCGGAAAGCGCGAGCCTTCGCTTCCCCGCGGGACTCGCGGCGCGACGTCGAGCACAAGAAGGGGGCGCATGCCGCCTCGGCCGGCAGCTGCCGCGCGCTCAGAATGCGGCGAAATCGTCCGCGAAGAGCGCGACCGCGCCGCCCGTGTGCCAGAAGACGACCGTTCCGCTCACGCGGCCCGAGCGCGCCGCCGCGATCAGCCCCGCCATCGCCTTGCCCGAGTAGACGGGATCGAGGACCAGCGCTTCGCTGCGCGCCGCGAGCCGAACGGCGGCGCGGCACTCGTCGGTGATCGAGGCGTAGGAGGGCCCGGTGTGATCGGCGATCAGCACCTCGCCCGCCGGCTCCGGACGGCCGCCGAGCCGCGCCGCCGCGGCCGCGAGCCGCGGCACGCTCTCCGCGAGCGGGACCGGCGGCCGCGACACGTCGACGCCCAGCACGCGGACCGCGGCCGGAAGGCCCGCGAGCAGGCCGGCATGCGTGCCGCCGCTCCCGTCCGCGACCACGATCCAGTCGGGCGGCTCGGGAAGCTGCGCGAGGAGCTCGTCTGCCGCGTGCGCGTAGGCGAGCGCGCCGAGCGCGGTCGCGCCGCCGATCGGCATGGGGTACGCGCGCAGTCCCAGCTCCCCCGCGACCGCCTGCACGCGCGCCTCGAGCTTCTGCCAGTTGCCCGTCCCGGCGAACTCGATCGTCGCGCCGAAGAGCCGGTCGAGGATCAGGTTGCCGCTCGCGCGCGGCGGCGGCTCGCCGGCGAGGACGAGGCGGCACGCAAGGCCATGGCGGGCCGCCGCGGCCGCGGTCATGCGGGCGAAGTTCGACTGCGCGCCGCCCGCCGTGACCAGCGTGTCGCAGCCCTTCGCCAGCGCGTCGGCGACCAGGTACGCGAGCTTCCGCGCCTTGTTGCCGCCGAGCGCGAGGCCGGTCTGGTCGTCGCGCTTGACGAGGACGCGCACGCCGAGCTCCGCCGAGAGCCGGCTCGCCTCCTCGACCGGCGTCGGGAGCATCGCGAGGGGAAGGGGCGCGGCGATCTTCTCGGCCATGGAGCGTCTTAGCGCGCCGCGCGCCGGCGAGGCGAACGACGCGATTGCACGACGTTGGCCGAGGCGCCGACTCCGACGCCGGGTCGGGCTCCTTGCCCGCGCCGCGGCCGTCGGATAATTCGCGCGCGCGGAAACGCCATGGCTTTGCCGCCGATCGCGATCGTCGTCCTCGCCGTTCTCGGCTTCGGCTACCTCCGCTACGGCAGCTTCCTCGCGCGCCGGTACCGCCTCGACGCCGCCACGGCGACGCCCGCCGTCACCCGCAACGACGGCGTCGACTACCTCCCGACGCCGCGCTTCTACCTCCTCGGCCAGCACTTCAGCGCGATCGCTGCGGCCGGCCC
Source organism: Binatia bacterium (assembly GCA_035651755.1). Lineage (GTDB taxonomy): Bacteria > Desulfobacterota > Binatia > UBA12015 > UBA12015 > DASRFA01. The sequence goes on from DASRFA010000056.1 coordinate 208,514, forward strand.
GGTCGCCGGGCCGATCCTCGCCGCGCAGCAGTGGGGCTGGCTGCCGTGTCTGCTCTGGATCGGGCTGGGCGCGGTCCTGATCGGCGCGGTGCACGACTTCTCGACGCTCATCGCGTCGGTCCGCCACGACGGCCGCTCGATGGCCGAGATCGTGCGCCACCATCTCGGCGAGCGCGCCGGCCTCGCGATGATGCTCTTCATCTGGGTCGCGCTCGTCTACGTGATCATCGCCTTCGCGGACATCACGGCGTCGACCTTCGTCGGCCGCACCGAGGACCTCGAGGGCATGTCGTTCGCGTTCAACCTCGGCGGCGCGGTCGCGATGTCGTCGGTCCTGTACCTGCTGCTGTCGTTCGTCCTCGGCGCCGTCGAGCGCGTGCTCGCGCCGCCGCTCTGGCTCTCGACGGCGATCTTCGTCCCCGCGACGCTCGGCGTCGTCTGGCTCGGGACCCAGCTTTCGACGGTGCTCGTGCTCGACGGCAAGACCTGGGGCACGCTCATCCTCGCGTACTGCTTCGTCGCCTCGCTGCTGCCGGTCTGGACGCTCCTCCAGCCGCGCGGCTACCTGGGAGGCTTCGTCCTCTACCTCTCGCTCGCGGTCGGCGTGCTCGGCATCTTCTTCGGCGGCTTCGCGATCCGCGAGCCGAGCTTCGTCGGGTGGCGCGCCCCCGGCGCGACCGGCTCGCTCTTCCCCTTCCTGTTCGTGACGGTCGCGTGCGGGGCCTGCTCGGGCTTCCACGGGCTCGTGTGCTCCGGAACGACGTCGAAGCAGATCGCGATCGAGCCCGACTGCCGGCCGGTCGGCTACGGCGGCATGCTGCTCGAGGGCTTCGTCGCGCTGATCGCGCTCAGCACCGTCATGATCGCGGACCCGGCGTCGCTCGCCGGCAAGGCGCCCGGCACGATCTACGGCGAGGGTCTCGGTCGTTACCTGACGGTGCTCCTCGGGCCCGACCGGCTCCTCTTCGCGACCACCTTCGGCGCGATGGCGTTCTCGACCTTCGTCTTCGACACGCTCGACGTGACGACGCGCCTCGGCCGCTACATCGTGCAGGAGCTCTCGGGCTGGCAGGGGACTGCGGGCGCGCTCGCCGCGACGGCGGTCACGGTCGCGGTGCCGCTCGCCGTGCTCCTCGCCGCCGAGGAGGGCGCCTATCGCCTCTTCTGGACCCTCTTCGGGACGTCGAATCAGCTCCTCGCGGCCCTCTCGCTGCTGGCGGTCTGGGTGTGGCTGAAGCGCACGGAGGGACGCGGCGGCTTCGCGGTCCTCCCGATGCTGTTCGTGCTGGCGATGACGCTCTGGTCGCTCGCGCTCCAGGCCGCGGCCGGGTGGTCCGCCGTCGCGGCGCGCGGCCCGCACCTCGACGCCGCGACCCTGAACGGCGTCGTGGCCCTCGTCCTGATCGCGCTCGCCGGGGTCCTGATCGCGGAAGCGCTGCGCGCGGTGCGGTCGCCGTCCGCCGGCGCGCTGCGCGAGCCGGCCGTCTGACGCGACGACGACGGATTCAACGGGCGCCGCAGCCGAGCTCGGCGGCTTGGCGGCGCAGGCGGAAGAGCTGGGCTTCGCGCTGGCTCGTGGCGAGCGTCGGGCTGTCCTCGAGGCGTGCGACGAGCGTCGCGGTCGCGCGACACGCGTACGGCTGGAGCGCGGGGCACTCGACGTGGACCTCGACCTGCGCGCCGCGAGAGATCACCCCGCAGCCGCCCGGGTCGACGCCCTCGTAGGCCTTCCGCAGCCCCTCTCCGAGCCCGGCGCGCCGCGGCTCGAGGAACATCGCGGCGAGGCCGCTCTCGAGCGCCTCGTTCGGCCGACCGCGGGCGAGATCCGCGTCGGCCAGGTGCTGCCAACCCTCGGCATCCCAGGGTGCGCGCTCGGTCGCGGTCGCGAACGCGGCGCGCGCCTCGTCGACCCGACCGGCATAGAGCGAGGCGAGGCCGAGGTCGTCGAAGAGCGCCTGCGAGCCGAGATCGGGGAGCGCGCGCCCGGGATGGCGAGCACGGCGGCGCTCGTTCTCCGCTTGGTAGATCGCGGCCGCCGCGCGGAACTGGTCGAGCGCCTTCGCGAGCCACGGCGCCGACGGGTCGTCGGGGCGCGCGGACGGCACGCCCGACGGGTTCGCGCGCGCGAGGACGATGGCCTTGGAGAAGTAGAACGAGCCGAGCTTCTCGTGCGTCTGTGCCGAAGCGCCGGCACCGGGCGGGCCGGGACGGTCGAGGAGCGCGAGCGCGGCCTCCGCGTGCGCGATCACGTCGTCGAGGCTGCCGCCGTGCGCGTTGCCCGCCGCGAGCGCCGCGGCCCGCGCCGTCGCCATGCCCTCGTGCGAGAGGTGGCTTTCGGGACACGCCGCGAGAGCGCTCGTCCAGAGCGCGACGTCGTCGCGCCAGTCGGCGTTGCGCGCCCAGTCGCGCCCCACGTACGCGATCGCGACCGCTCCGAGCAGCACCGCGGTCACCCCGACGACGGCCGCGTCCGCCGGAGGCCGCGTCGCCCCGCTCGCACGCCTCGCCAGCCAGCCGATCGCGGCCTCGACCGCCAGGACCGTCGCACCCGCGAAGCCGACCAGCGGCAAGTAGAGAAAGCGCTCCGCGAGGAGGCGAGAGATCACGACCACGAGGTTCGAGGTCGGCAGCCAGGCGACGAAGAAGAACCCCACGAAGAACGCGACGGCCGGCGCGCGCCGCCTCGCGCGGAGCGCGAGCGCGATCGCCGCGGCGCTCGCGACGATCGCGAGCAGCGCTTCCCGGACGGCGCCGCTTCCGAGCCTCCAGTCGAAGATCGGGATCGCGTACGCGGCGTAGTCGGCGCAGAGCGAAGCGGGCCAAACCAGCAGGCCGAAGCCGCGCCAGAGCGCGGCGAGCGCCGTCAGCCGGCCCGTCACCGGATCGAGGAGCGTGATGGGGTTCTCGGCGAAGGGGATCTCCGGCGCCGGATTCCGCGCGAGCACGATGCCGCGCACGGCGACGACGACCACGAGCGCGGGCAGCATCGCGAGCCAGCCCGGCACCGCGAGCCGCGCGATCTCGGAGACGACCGCGCGGGCGCGCCCCTCGGCTCCGGCGACGGCGTCCCGGCGCAGCCGGTAGACCAGGTCGAACAGCACGACCACGGCGGGGAGGATGAACGCGCTCTCCTTGCACAGGAGCCCGACGAGGAAGACCGCTCCCAGCGCCGCCAGGAGCGACCGGCGTGCGCGCGCAGAAGCCGCGCGCGTCGCGGCGACGTGCAGGAGAAGGCCGCCCAGGACGGTCGAGGCGGCGAGGAGGTCGGCGCGTCCGATCAGGTTCGTCACGCATTCGGTCGCGACCGGGTGGAGCCCGAACAGGAGCGCGATCAGGAGCCCGGTCGATCGCGGCAGCGCGAGCGCCCAACGCGCGATCGCGTACACGAGCGACGTGTTCAGGATCTGCAGGAGCAGGTTGACGGCGTGGTAGCCCGCCGGCCGATCCGCGTTGCCGAGGATCGCCCAGTCGAAGAGGTACGAGAGCGTCGTGAGTGGCCGGTACAAGCCCGCCGCACCTCCCGGCGCCCAGTAGTCCGACGTCAGGATGTCGACGACGTTCGCCCACGTGGCGTCGTGGACGCGCGCCGCGTCCCGGATGATGGGGCCGCTGTCGAGCGTGAACCCGGCGCCGAACGAATTCGCGTACGCGAGCGCGACCGCCGCCGCGAGAACGAGGACCGCGAGCGCGTCCGGCCGCAGATCGCCGCGACGGGCGGCGCCGGCCTTCTCCGAGGCCCGCTCGCGCTTCGCTTCGGAGGCTCGCCGTGCGCGACGCTCGCGACGCGATCCTTCGCTGCCGTCGCGCATGGCGCGCAGCATTGCCGCACCCAGCGGGGGTTTGTCGACCCCTTCAGCCCGACTTGGCGGCGACGGCGGGCGGCAGCGTCGCGACCGGCGCCTTCTGCGCGCGCTGGTAGTACTGGAGCGCGTCCGGAAGCCAGTCGCGGATCTGCTGCTCGCGCGTTCCGTGGCCGGGGTGCGTCGACAGGAACTCGATCGCCTCGCGGTCGCTCGCCTGGCGCATCCGCTCCCAGAAGTCGATGGCCTCGCGCGGGTCGTAGCCCGCCTTTGCCATCAGGATGAGCCCGATGTGGTCGGCTTCGGATTCCTGCGTGCGGCTCCAGGGGAGGAGGAGACCGTACTGGGCGCCGAGGCCGTACGCGGCCATGACCGCCTGCGACGCGGTCCCGCTTCCGACCGCCGCCCCCAGCACGGCGCTCCCGGTCTGGGCGACCATCGCCTGGCTCGCTCGCTCCGCGCCATGGCGGGCGATCGCGTGCGCGATCTCGTGGCCCATGACGACGGCGAGGCCGGCGGTCGTCCGCGCGATCGGAAAGATGCCGGTGTAGACCGCGACGTAGCCGCCCGGGAGCGCGAACGCGTTCGGCACGTCGTCGTCGATCACTGCGAACTGCCAGCGGTAATCCGGCTGGTTCGCGACCGCGGCGATCCGCCGGCCGACCTCCGTCACCGGCACGACCAGCGCCGGGTCGTGCGTCACGTCGCTCTTCTGGAGGACGTCCTGGAACGCCGTCGCGCCGAGCTTCTGCTCCTCCTTGGGCGACAGCAGGATGAGCTGGTGGCGCTGGGTGTACGGTGCCGTGGCGCAGGCGGCGGCGAGTGCGGCGGCAGCCGCCATCCAGGCCCGGTGTCGCCGGTTCGGTTCACGTCGCACAACCGGAGACTTGCGGCCGGCGGCGCGATCGTCAACGCCCCGGGGCTGGCGCGCCGGCGGGGAGGGCGCGGGGCGCACCCGCCGGGTGCCACCTCCGCCGCCCAGCCAGAATTCCGGTTGCCCGCAGCGGACCAGGCGACCTAGAACGGCGGATGCGGCCGCGCGGCATCCGCGCGACTCCGAACCCGAGGACCTGCATGACCAGAACTCCCGTCGTCCCCGCGGTCTCCGCATGCGCGCTGGCGGTCGCGCTGTCCTTCGCACTGTTCCGGTCGTCGCCGGCGCTCGCGCTCCGGCCCGAGCCGGTGCGCGCGCTCAAATTCCAGGCCTACCTCGTCACCGCGATTCAGCCCTGCACCGCTTCCAACGACACGACGACCACGCCGCCGCTCGTCGTCTCCGCTTGCCATCCCGCGACGCCGATCGACTCGGTCTGCCAGTTCGATCCGCTGTCCGAGACCGCGAACGGCGTCTTCCAGGCGAAGGTCGCGCGCAAGGGCGCACGCCAGGACATCAAGATGCACGTCCACCTGGTCGGGCTGAACGCCGGCTGCGAAGGCCTCCAGCTGTGCGTCCACCTGCAGAATCTCCGCATCACGACGACGGGCTGCGCGAGCGGCGATCCCGACGGCTGCACGATGGTCGACGTCCCGAGCTTCGCGCCCGGGCTCCCCGCGTGCTGCCTGGTCGGCGACGGGAAGTGCCGGCTCGACACCGGCATCGACGTCGCAGCGATGCAGAACTTCGTCGACGACGGCAAGATGACGATCGAGCTCGGCGGCGCCGCGCTCCATCGCATCAACGGCCCGAGCGTCCCGAGCGGCGCGAGCTTCGTCACCGGCCTCCTCGCGCCCTGAAGCGATCGCTCAGGGGTAGCGCTCGCGCAGCCACGCCGTCACGATGTCCGCGGCCTGCCGCCGGAAGCCGTCGAGGTAGTGCGGCGCGCGCTTCAGCTCGTGGTACGAGACGTCGTCGCTGCCCGCACGCCCCCGGATGTCGCGCGCCTGGCGCAGCCGGATCTCGCTGTCCGCGGTCGGGTGGAGGATCAAGGTCGGCACCTTGACCTTCGGCATCGTGTCGGCGAGGCGCGCGCGTGACGTGAGGCTCGACCACGTCGACAGCCATCCGCGCGGGGTCATCACGCGGCCGAGGCCGAAGCGGCCGTAGTTACCGTCGAACGGGTCGGGGAACGCGAAGAGGGATCCGAGCGGGCGGTCGTCGGGATCGATCGTGAGGTCGAGGTACGCCGGGTCGGCGAGCGTACGGTAGATGACGAGGTACGGCGTGTGGACCGCGCGACGGCGGGCGGCGCGCCAGTCGTCGCTGCCGCGCTCCAGCGTGAGCGCCCGCCCGCGATGGAGGTCGTTCTCGGCGATCGCCTCGCGCGCGATCGCGTCGATGCGGGCGATGCGCGCCTGCTGCGCCGCCCGGTACGTCGCGAGCCAGCCCGGATCGTAGCGGCAAGGCTCCGGCCACGGACGCCAGCCGTTCGCCGGGTCGTACATGTCGAGCTCGGGCACGACCGACAGGGGATCGCGCTCGTCGGCGACCGAGGGATCGATCACCTGCTCCATGAAGACGCCTTCGCCGGGGTGCGCCGCGATGCCGATCCAGCCGTCGCCGCAGGCGGTCTCTGCCTGCGCGAGCGCCATGAGCGATCCGCCGCCGCTATTCCCGAGCAGCACGACCGCTTCCGCGCCGCGCCGGCGCATCTCGTCGGCCGCCGCCTTGACGTCGACGACGCAGGCCTCGTGCAGGCAGTCGGCGTCGTTGTTCAGGTAGCGCGTGCTGAAGCCGAGGACGGCATAGCCGGCGGCCGCGAGCAGCGGGCAAGCGTAGTGGACGGAGAAGTCGCCGCGCGGGTGCGCGAGGATCACCGCGGTGCGCCAGCGCGTCCCGGCCGGCGGAGTCCAGAGGATGCCTCGGACGAGCGCGCCGTCCTCGGTCACGACTCGGACCTCCTCGCGCCCCAGGGCGACGCCGGGGTCGTCCTCCGCGAGCGGCCAGTAGCTCATGCCGAACGGGCGCTTGCTTCCGATGAGCGAATCCATCGTGCCTCCGGAGCGCGCTTCGCACGCGCCGCTCGCGCGGGTCAAGGCGGGCGGCGAGGACGCGCAGCGCCGCGGCCCGCCCGGCGCGTCCCGGGCGGCGATGCCGCGAGGGCTGCGTTTTCGCTTCACCGGAACGCCGACGGGCTGCTATGAAAAATCGGCGGAGCTCCTGCCGTCGAAACATGGCGAAGCACTCCAGAGCCAGACGCCGGGAGCACCACCCGGCCGAGTCGGGTGCGGTCACCGGGCCCGATCGCTCCCCGGCAGCCGCGCGCGCCGGCGCGCCGGCGCGTCCGTCCCGCCCCCAGAAGAGGCGCGGCGCGGCGACGGAGGACCCGCTCGGCTGGATCGCGACCGCACTCGGCGCCGCGTTCGTCGCGTCGGGCGCCGCCGGCCTCATCCACGAGGTGGTCTGGACGCGGCTCCTCGGACACCTGTTCGGCGTCAGCTCTTTCGCGATCAGCACGGTGCTCGCGGCGTACATGGGCGGTCTCGCGCTCGGCAGCTGGTGGATCGGCGCGCGCACCGCGACGCTACGCGACTCGCGGCGCGCCTATGCGTGGCTCGAGCTGGCGATCGGGATCTGCGCGCTCGCCGTACCGTCCGTCCTCGCGCTGGTCGAGCCGGTCTACGGTGCGATCTGGCGCCGCTTCCACTTCTCGTTCGCGGTCTTCAGCGCGCTCCGATTCGCGATCGCGAGCGCGATCCTGATCGTGCCGACCGCGCTCATGGGCGCGACGCTGCCGGTTCTGTCCGACTACCTCGCGCGGCGCGAAGGCCGCCACGTCGCGCCGCAGTGGCTGTACACGCTGAACCTGGCCGGGGCCGTCGCCGGCGTGGCGGCCGCCGGCTTCGTCCTGCTTCCGAAGATCGGCGTCTGGGGCACCATCGTGGTCGGCGCGGGCCTGAACGTCGCGGTCGCGCTGGCCGTGCTGGTGCTGCCCGCGCCGCCGCCGCCCGGGCCGGAGGCCGACGCGGCGCCCGCCCCGCGCGACGAAACGACCGGCGGCGGTCGCAGGCGGCGCGCGGCGGCGCGCGACGCCGAGATGCAGCTCCCGGCCGGCGCGCTGCTCGTCGCCGCCTTCGTGTCGGGAGCGGTCGCGCTCGCAACGCAGGTCGCCTGGTCGCGCGTCCTCACGCTCATCGTCGGCTCGACGACGTACGCCTTCACGTCGGTCCTGCTCGTGTACCTGATCGCGCTCGGGGCGGGCAGCGCCCTCGCCGCACGCGGTGTCGCGCGCCGCGGATCGGCGGCCGTCGCGCTCGTCGTCGCGTACGCCGTCACGGCACTGCTCGCGGTGGTCGCGGTGATGATCGTTCACCGCATGCCGGTCTGGTACCTGAGCCTCTACTCGGTCTGGGGCCCGGACGTCGCGAACGGCATCATCGCGCGCGGCCTCGTGAGCGCGTTCGCGGTCATGTTCCCCCCCGTGCTCGTCGCCGGCACGATCCTGCCGCTCGTGCTCGTCTCCGGCGCGCCCGAGGACGCGCGCGAGACCGGATCGACCGTCGGCCGCATCTACGCCGTGAATACCATCGGCTCGATCGTCGGATCCGTCCTGGGCGGCTTCGTCCTCGTGCCGGGGATCGGGTCGCAGGCGACGATCCTCGGGATGGCCCTTCTCTGCCTCGCGACCGCGCTCGCGCTGGCGTTCTCGATCGCGCGGCCGACGTGGCTCCGACCCGCGCTCGCGGTCGCCGCCGTGCCGGTCCTGGCGTACGCGATCTTCGGTCAGCGCTGGGACTTCGCGCGCCTCCACATGGGCGTGTTCGAGGCGGCGCGCCACGCCGGCGGCTCCGAGTACCTCCGGCAGCGCCTCGACTCCGCGAGCCCGGAGGAGTTCGGCACACGCCTCTACGAGCACGAGGGCCGGACCGCGAGCGTGCTCGTGACGCAGATCGGGCCGGTGCGCGGCATGAAGATCGACGCGCGCGCCAACGCGAGCGACGACCCGCAGGACATGTCGACCCAGACCATGCTCGGCCTCTACCCGCTCGCGCTCGCCCCGGACGCGAAGGACGTGTTCGTCGTCGGCTGGGGGAGCGGCGTGACGGTCGGGGCGACGCTGCAGGCCCCGGTCGAGAGCGTGACGGCGGTCGAGCTGGAGCCCGCGGTGGTCGAGGCGTCGCAGTACTTCGGCCACGTCAACCACAGTCCGCTCGGCGATCCGCGCGTCCACCTCTTCGAGGACGACGCGCGCCACATCCTGCTCGCGTCGGACCAGACCTACGACGTCATCATCTCCGAGCCGCCGCACCCCTGGGTGTCCGGCGTCGCGAACCTCTTCACGCGCGACTTCTACGAGCTGGCCGCCCGGCGCCTCCGCCCGGACGGCGTCTTCGCGCAATGGGTCCAGTCCTACCAGATCGATTTCGACGTCTACCGCTCCATCCTCGCGAGCTTCCGGTCGGTCTTCCCCGAGTCCGCCGTGCTGTACGTCATCAACAGCTACGACACGATCCTGATCGGCTCGCGGAAGCCTCTCAAGTTCGACGTCCACGAGCTCGACCGCGTCTGGAGCAACCCGACGTTCGCGGCGGAGCTCGAGCGCGTCGGCATGGAGCGGCCGGAGTTCCTGCTCGCCGGCATCGCGCTCGGTTCGGAGGCGCTCGGCGACCTCACGCGCGACGTCCCGCTCAACACCGACGACAACATGCTGGTCGAGTTCGGCGCGAGCGCCGGCACGACCGCCGGCAGCCAGATCCTCTGGCAGCTCGAGCAGCGCGCGACGCCGGTCGAGCAGCTCGTACCGGACGGCCAGGCGTTCCTGGCCGATCGCGACCGGCTCGCCGCCTACATCGCCGGCCGCCGCGCCATGGAGCGCGACACGACCGCGTACGAGGCGCTGCTCGGCGAGCCGTCGGCCGAAGCAGAAGAGTAGCCGCTTCCTCGACGGGAGCGGGCACGCCCACTCGCCGAGCCGCGGATCAGCTCGCGAGCCGGGCCAGACGCGCCTGGACCTCGGGCGAGTCGCCCCAGCGGATTCGGATTCGGTCGATGACCGGCGCGGCCTCGTCGCGGCGGCCGGCGGCGACGAGGGCGGAGGCGAGGTTGATGTGGACCCGCGGGTCGTCGGGGAGGAGGCGAACGACCTCGCGGTAGTGCTCGATCGCCTCGCCGGACCGGCCTTCGTCCTCGAGGGCGATCGCGAGCTCGTTGTGCGCGGCGGCGAAGTCGGGGGCGAGGTCGACCGCGGCGCGCGCCTCCGCGATCGCCTCGGCCGTCCGATGGCGCGCCCGTAGCGACTGCGCGAGCGCCTGGTGCGCGAACGCGTCGTCGGGGCGGTCGGCGAGAGCAGCGCGGAGCTGGTCGATCGCGAAGTCGTGCTCGTCGCGCGCCGCCATGAGGAGCGCGGCCTGATAGCGGGCGGCCGCGGCGTGCGGGTCGAGATCGATCGCGAGGAGGAATTCTCCGAGCGCACCGTTCGGGTCGCCGAGGCGGACGAGGGCGAGGCCGAGGTTCAGGTGCGCGGGCGCGAAGTCGGGCCGCAGCTTCAGCGCGGCGGCGAACTCGCTGCCGGCCGACTCCGCCTTTCCGGCCGCGAGGCGCGCGACGCCGAGGTTCGTGTGCGCGAGATAGCTGCCGCCGGTCGCCTCGATCGCGTGGGTGAAGAGCGCTTCGTCGTCCCGCCAGACGGGGAGCTGGCGCCAGGTGAGCGCGCTCAGGATCGCGAGCGCGGCCACCGCGACGGCAGCGACCGGCGCGCGCAGCGCCGGCCGCGCCCGCACGGCGTCCGCGGCGCCCCACGCGAGCGCGACGAAGATGCCGGTGAGCGGCAGATACCCGTAGCGATCGGCCAGGGCCTGCTCGCCGACCGGCACGAACCCGGCGACCGGCACGAGCATCCCGAGATACCAGAGCCAGCCGACGAGCAGGTACGGGTATTCGCGCCGCGCCCGGATGGCGATCGTCGTCACGGCGGCGAGCACGATCGCCGCGAGCCCGACCGAGCCGGCGCTCGGCGGCTCGTACGGATAGAAGACCGCGAGCCGGACCGGCGAGAACGCCCTCGCGAGGCACGTCGCGTAGACCACGACCGCTCCGCCGGCGCGCGTCGCGAGCGACGTCGCGGCGCCCGGCGCCATCGCCCCCGCGCGCTCCTGCGCGATCCAGGTGACGGCGCTCACCGCCCCGGAGAGCGCGACGAGCGGCAGCTTCTCGGCGACCGCGCGCGCGATCGAGACGCGCGGGAACGCGATGGCGCTCGCAGCGGGGCGCCGGGCGTCGTGCGTGGCGTCGCCGCCGGGCCACACGACCCGATCGAGCGGCCAGGCGTCGAGGAGGAGGAGCACGAACGGCAGGGTCACGAGCGTCGGCTTCGCGAGGAGCCCGAGCCCGAACGCGAGCGCGACGACCAGCCAGCGCGCGACGCTCGGCCGGCGCGCGTAGCCCGCGTACGCGAGGAGCGAGAGGGCGAGGAAAACGCCGCTCAGGACGTCCTTCCGCTCGGACACCCAGGCGACGGACTCGACGCGGAGCGGGTGGACCGCGAAGAGCGCCGCGGCGAGCGCGCTCGGCCAGAGCGCACCCGTCAGGGCCCGGAGCGCGACCAAGAGCAGCGCGGCCGCGACCGCATGGAGCCCCGCGCTCACCAGGTGATGCGGGCCCGCCCGAAGCCCGAACAGCTCGACGTCGAGCATGTGCGACAGCGTCGTGACCGGATGCCAGGTCGCCGCATGCCGGCTCGCGAGCGCCCACCGCACGCCGTCGGTCGTGACGCCGGCCCGCACGTGCGGGTTCTGGGTCACGTACTGGTCGTCGTCGAGGTTCAGGAACGCGAAGTCGCGAACCGGCGCATAGAGCGCGAAGGTTCCGAGAGCGAGGCCGAGAGCGACGATGACCGCGGCGGTGCGGGATGTCCGGGGTGTCACGTTCGGCCGCGCATCATAGCGAACGGCGCACGTCGCGGAAGTGCGCGTGACGCGTCCCGGAAGCGTCGGGACCTGCGACCGCTTGACGGCGCGGCGCGATCCACGCCTATGCTCGTCGCGTGAGCCGGGACCGGACGGACGACCGCCGAGACGACGCCACGACCCTCGCGGAGATCGCCGATCGCCTCGCGATCCAGGACCTCCTGGTCCGATACTGCCGCGCGATCGACGGGCTCGACTGGGAGCTCCTCGACACCGTGTTCGTGCCCGACGCGTTCATCGACTACACGAGCTCGGGCGGCACGAAGGGCGCGTACCCGGAGGTCCGCGCCTGGCTCGCGCAGGTCCTGCCGGCATTTCCTGTGCGTCAGCACCTCGTCACGAACACCCACGTCGTGATCGACGGCGACCGCGCGTCGAGCCGGACGTACTTCTACAACCCGATGGGACGGCCGCAGCCGGACGGGGGCGTCAAGCTCTTCTTCGTCGGCGGCTACTACGTCGACGACCTGGTACGGACCCCGGCCGGCTGGCGCATCGCCCGCCGCATCGAGCAGCAGGCCTGGGTCGACGCGCGACCGTAGCGACCGCGCGCACCGGCGTCACAGCTCGAGCTGGACGCCGATCTCGAGGACGCGCGCCGGCGGGATGCGGAACGTCCGGATCGGAGACGCGACGTTCCGCCAGACGAGCGCGAACAGCCGCTTCCGCCAGCGTGCCATCGCCGCCGTCCCGGTCGTGAGGAGCGAGTCGCGCGAAACGAAGAAGACCGCGGACGACGGGTCGAGCGGCAGCCCGTGCTCGGTGCACCTCTCGAGGACCTCGCCGATCGTCGGTACCTCCATGAACCCGAACAGCGCGAGCACGCGGAAGAAGCCGCTTCCCATGTCGAGGATGGAGACGCGCTCCTCGACGCGCACCCAGGGCGCCTCGGAGACCCCGATCGTGAGAAGCACGACACGCTCGTGGAGGACGCGGTTCGCGTCGACGTTGTGGAGGAGGAGCGCCGGGATCCCGGTCGTGTTCGTCGAGAGGTAGATCGCCGTGCCCGGCACGCGCGCGGGCGGCGAGGCGGCGATCTCCGCGAAGAACGCCTCGGCCGAGCGCCCGGCGCGCGCCTGGAGCTGTCCGAGCAGCGTCCGGCCTCGCCGCCAGGTCGTCATCACGGTGAAGACCGCGATCCCGACCGCGATCGGGAACCAGCCGCCGCTCGCGACCTTGTCGGCGTTGGCCAGCAGGAACGAGAGGTCGACCAGCAGGAACACCGCGACCAGCGCGCCCGCGCGCCAGCGCGGCCACCCGAGCCGCCGGCGCGCCACCGCGTAGAAGAGGACGCTCGTCACGCTCATCGTACCGGTGACCGCGATGCCGTACGCGCTCGCGAGCGCGTCCGAGCTCCGGAACCCGAGCACGAGCGCGATGCACGCGGCCGTCATCGCCGCGTTCACCTGCGGCAAATACACCTGCCCGCGCGCCGTGCTCGACGTGTGGACGACCGCGAACCGCGGCGCGTAGCCGAGCTGCGCCGCCTGCTGGGTGAGAGAGAAGACGCCCGAGATGAGCGCCTGCGACGCGACGATCGTCGCGATCGCGGACAGGACGACCAGCGGGTAGAGCGCCCAGCCGGGCGCGAGGTCGAAGAAGGGATGCCGCACGAGCCCGCCGCGCTCGATGATGAGCGCGCCCTGCCCGAAGTAGTTGAGGACGAGGGCGGGGAACACGACCGCGCTCCACGCGGCCCGGATCGGCCGCGCGCCGAAGTGCCCGAGGTCGGCGTAGAGCGCCTCGGCACCCGTGATCGCGAGCACGACCGCCCCCAGCACGAGGAAGCCGTGCACGCCGTGGCGCGCGAGGAATCGGACGCCCCAGCGCGGGTCGACGGCCCACAGGACCGAGGCGTGGGTCGCCTCCTGCCCGACGACGTGCGCGAGCCCGAGCCCGCCGATCGCGACGAACCAGACCAGCATCGTCGGGCCGAAGAAGCGGGCGACGCCGGCCGTGCCGAGCCGCTGCACCGCGAAGAGGCCCGCAAGGAGCGCGACCGTGATCGGCACCACGAACGGCTCGAAGGCGTCGGTCGCGACCGCGAGACCCTCGACGGCGGAGAGCACCGAGATCGCGGGCGTGATCATGCCGTCGCCGTAGAGGAGCGCGGCCCCCAGGATGCCGAGGGCGGCGAGCGCGCGCGTACGGCGGCGCGTGCGCTCGGCCGCGGCGGCGACGGCGGGGTCGCCCGCCGTCGCCGCTCCGCCGTCGGCCGCTTCCGGCGCCGATTCAGCGGCGCGCATCGAGTCGGACGGCGTCACGCGGAGGAGCGCGAGCAGCGCCAGGACCCCGCCCTCGCCCTGGTTGTCCGCTCGCATGATGACGGCGAGATACTTGACCGACACCACCAGCGTGAGCGCCCAGAAGATGAGCGAGAGCACGCCGACGATCTCCTCGGTGCGCACCGGGACGCCCTTCCCCGCGACGAAGTCGACGCACTGCGAGAGCGCGTAGAGCGGCGACGTCCCGATGTCGCCGTAGACGACGCCGAGCGCCCCGAGTGCCGTCGCCGCGAGCGATCCCCGCACCGCCACCTCTCGCCCCGGACGTCCGACGCCCACGAGCCGCGACGCAGTCGCCGCCTCGGTTCCGATCGAAGCCACCGGAGCGTCTATCGACCCTTCCGCCCCCGATCTCCAGCGGTCCGTCCAGCTACGATGGAGACTGGAGACGGCGTCAACAGCGCACCGTGTTTCATGATGGCGCGTTCCACCATGCGGCGAGCGAAGCGAGCCCGCGGGAGTGGGGCGCGGGACGCGACCACGACGTCCAGAGGGCACCGTCGTTTCATGATGGCGCGTTCCACCATGCGGCGAGCGAAGCGAGCCCGCGGGAGTGGGGCCCCGTTTCGGCTTTGCCGAAACGGGGCGAGGGGCGCGAGCCCCTCGTTAAATCAAATCTCGAGCTGGGCGCCGAGCTCGATCACGCGGTTCGGCGGAATGCTGAAGTACGCGGTCGCCGGCGGCGCATTGCGAGCGAGGAAGGCGAAGACCTTCTTCCGCCAGCGCACCATCCCGGACCGGCCCGACGGGAGCAGCGTCTCGCGCCCGAGGAAGAAGGTCGTGTCGTCGAGCTTCAGCGAGAGGCCCTTCGGCCGACAGAGCTGCAGGATGAGCGGCACGTTCGGCGTCTCGAGGAAGCCGAAGCGGGAGATGACGCGGAAGAAGCCGTGGCCGAGCTGCTCGACGTCGACCCGCTCGGGGTTCGGCACCTCGGGGTGGCGGACCGTGAGGATGGACAGCAGCACGACGCGCTCGTGCAGCACCTTGTTGTGCTTGAAATGGTGGAGGAGGACCGGCGGGATGCCCTCCGCGCTCGACGTCATGACGACGGCCGTCCCGGGAACGCGGATCGGCTTCGTGCGGTCGATGTCGGCGATGAAGAGGCCGAGCGGCACGCGCCCGCGCGCCAGGACGCGGGCGAGCTCCGCGCGCCCGCGCTTCCAGGTCGTCATGCCGACGAAGATCACACCCGCGATCGCGAGCGGCAGCCAGCCGCCGTGCGGCACCTTCAAGAGGTTCGGGCCGAGGAACGAGAGATCGATGAGGAGGAACGCGGCGACCACGGTCCCCGCGCGCAGCCGCGACCAGTGCCAGCGCTCGCGCGCGAACGCGTAGAAGAGGAGCGTCGTGATCGCCATCGTGCCGGTCACCGCGAGGCCGTACGCGCTCGCGAGGTCGGCCGACTCGCGGAACACGATGACGCACGCCACGCAGAGCACCATGAGGGCGCGGTTCACCGCCGGGACGTAGATCTGGCCGGCCTCCACACCCGAGGTGTGGACGATCGTGAAGCGCGGCACGTAGCCGAGCTGCACCGCCTGCTGCGTCAACGAGAACGCGCCCGAGATGAGCGCCTGCGACGCGATGATCGTCGCGATCGTCGACACCACGACCAGGGGATAGAGGCCCCAGTCCGGCACGAGCTCGAAGAACGGGTTCTTGAGGCTATCGGCGCGCTCCAGCAGGAGCACGCCCTGCCCGAAGTAGTTCAGCAGGAGCGCGGGGAACACGACCGCGGTCCACGCCCACCGGATCGGGCGCGCGCCGAAGTGCCCCATGTCGGCGTAGAGCGCCTCGCCGCCGGTGATCACGAGGACGACCGACCCGAGCACCAGGAATCCCGTCCACCCGTGCTCCCAGAGGAAGCGAAAGCCGTGCACCGGGTTCGCGGCGTTCAGCACCGACACGTGCTCGGGGTTCTGCGTCACGATGCGGGCGGTGCCGGCCACCGCGATCGTCAAGAACCAGAGGAGCATGAGCGGCCCGAATACCGCGCCGATCCCCGCGGTGCCGTGGCGCTGCACCGAGAACAGCCCGACCAGGATCGCGATCGTGATGGGCACGATGAACGGGTGGAACGCATGGGTCGCGACCCCGAGACCCTCCACCGCCGAGAGCACCGAGATCGACGGCGTCAGCACGCCGTCGCCGTAGAGCAGCGCGGCGCCGAAGAGCCCGAGAAGAAGGAGCCCGAAACGCGTCGCGGGCGCGGTGCGATCGGCCTCGCCCGCCTTGACGAGCGACAGCAGGGCCAGGATCCCGCCCTCGCCGTTGTTGTCCGCCCGCATCACGAACGTGAGGTATTTGATGGAGATCACGAGCGCGAGTGCCCAGAAGATGAGCGACAGCACGCCCAAGACGTTGGCATGCGTGATCGCGATCGGGTGCTCGCCGAGGAAGCACTCGCGAAGCGCGTAGAGCGGCGAGGTGCCGATGTCGCCATAGACGACGCCGAGCGCCGCGAGCGCCATGCGCGCGAGCGAACCGGTCGGCCCGTGATGCGCGGCGCCCGCCTCCTCGGCGACGGGGTGGCGATGGCGTACGGGCTGCGGCTCCGGCTCCGGCGGGGGGGCCGGTCGTGGGTCGGCGCCTGCTGGGCTGGCGGTCATCGGAAGCGTGCGAAGCCGCTGCGCGGCGGCACGGGCCCACAGAAGCAAGTCCGGAGCCCGTGTCAACCGCGTACCGCGCGCTCCGTGCCGGCGCGCGCCGCCTCCGCGAAGCGCCGGCTCGCCTCGCCGGCGGACGGCGCTTCGGCGTGATCGGGCAGGAGGCCCTCGAGGCTCGCGAGGACGGTGCGCACCTCCCCGAGCAGGGCCTCGCCGCGCGCGGCGGTCGGGATCGCGAGCGTCCCGTCGGGCGCGAGCGACGCCCGCGACGACGCCGCCCGAACCCAGTCGACGAGCGCCGCCGGCGGAAGCATCGACGACGGGTGCAGCTTCAGGGCGAGACGCGGCCCGCGCAGCTTCGCCTCCGCGATCCCGAGCGCCTTCATGCGCCGGCGCACGTCCATCACGTCGAGCAGGAGCTCGACGATGGCCGGCGGAGGTCCGTAGCGGTCGCGCATCTCCTCGCCGAGGAGCACGCGGTCCTCCGGCCGCTTCATCGCGGCGAGGCGCTTGTACCAGACCAGCCGTTGATTGACGTCGTCGAGGTAGGAGTCGGGGATGTAGGCCGGGATGCCGAGCTGGATCTCGGGCTCGATCTCGACCTCGACCGGCTCGCCGCGCAGCTCGTGCACGGCCTGCTCCATCATCTGGGTGTAGAGCTCGAAGCCGACCGCGGTGATGTGGCCGCTCTGCTGCTTCCCGAGGAGGTTGCCCGCGCCGCGGATCTCGAGGTCGTGGGCGGCGATCTTGAAGCCGCCGCCGAGGTCGTCGAGCTGCTCCAGCACCTCGAGGCGCTGGCGCGCCTCGCGCGTCAGCATCTCGGCGCCCGGGATCAGGAGATAGGCGTACGCGCGCGCCGGCGACCGCCCGACGCGGCCCCGCAGCTGGTAGAGCTGCGCGAGGCCGAACGTGTCGGCGCGGTCGATGAAGATCGTGTTCGCGTTCGGGATGTCGAGACCGGACTCGATGATCGCCGTGCAGAGAAGAATGTCGTGCTCGTGGTTCAGGAACGCGAGCATCACCTTCTCGAGCTGGTGCTCCTTCATCTGCCCGTGGCCGACGACGATGCGCGCCTCGGGCACGATGGCGCGCAGGCGCTCCGCCATGCGGTCGATCGACTCCACGCGGTTGTGGACGAAGAAGATCTGCCCGCCGCGGTCGAGCTCCCGCTTCACCGCGTCGCGGATGACGTGGTCGTCGAAGCGGGTCACGTACGTCCGGATCGCCTGGCGGTCGAGCGGCGGAGTCTCGATGACCGACAGGTCGCGGATGCCGGTCAGCGACAGCTCGAGCGTGCGCGGGATCGGCGTCGCGGTGAGGGTCAGGACGTCGACCAGCTTCCGCATCTGCTTGATGCGCTCCTTGTCCTTGACGCCGAAGCGGTGCTCCTCGTCCACGACGAGGAGGCCGAGGCGAGCGAACTCGACGTCGCCCTGGAGGAGGCGGTGGGTCCCGACGACGACGTCGATCTCGCCGGTCGCGAGCTTCGCGGCGACGTCCGCGTTCTCCTTCCGCGTGCGGAAGCCCGACATCATCTCGATCCGGACGGGGTAGCCGGCGAAGCGCTTGCGGAAGGTCTCGACGTGCTGCTGCGCGAGAACGGTCGTCGGCACGAGGACGCCGACCTGCTGGCCCTCCATCGCGCAGATGAAGGCCGCGCGCATCGCGACCTCGGTCTTCCCGTAGCCGACGTCGCCGCACACCAGGCGGTCCATCGGCTTCGACTTCCCGAGGTCGCCCAGGACCTCGTTGATCGCGCGCTGCTGGTCGGGGGTCTCGTCGAACGGGAAGCGCGCCTCGAACTCCTGGTAGTACGCGTCGCTCGTCGAGAACGCGTGGCCCTCGTGGCGCTCGCGCGTCGCGTAGAGCGCGAGGAGCTCGTGGGCCATGGCGAGGATGGACTCCTTGGCCTTCGTCTTGGTGCGCTCCCACGCGACGCCGCCGAGCTTGTCCAGGAGCGGCTGCGCGCCGTCGCCGCCGACGTACTTCTGGACGACGTTCACGCGGTCGACGGGGACGTAGAGCCGGTCGCCGCCCTGGTACTCGAGGTGGAGGAAGTCGCCCTCGCTGCCCGCGACCGTGAGGTGCTTGAGCCCGCGGTAGAGCCCGATCCCGTGGTCGAGGTGCACGATGTAGTCGTCGGGCCGGAGCTGCTCGAGGCTCTTCATCACCTGGTCGAGCGTGAGCGCGACCGCCTTCCGCCGGCGGGTGTGGCGGTGCTCGCCGAACAGGTTCGCCTCGGCGAGGCAGACGAGTCGGTCGTCCGGGAGCTCGACCGACTCCGACAGGTCCCCGGCGACGATGAACGGCCCCGGCTCGGGGCGACGCTCCAGCACGTCGGGAAGCGAGTCACCGGCCGCGTCGACCAGCAGGTCCTGTCCTTCGAGGATCCGTTTCAGGCGCTCCGCCTGCGCGGCGTTGTGCACGACGAGCCCGACGCGCGACCCCGCGCGCGTCCAGCCACGGAGGCGCTCGGCGAGCGCGCCGAAGCCCTTCTCCTCGCGCAGGAAGCGCGCGCCCTGCACCTCGAAGGGGCGGCGCGAGCGCACCTGCGCGACGCGCGCGTCCCCGCCGGCCGCCGCCGCGTCCGACAGCTCCTCGAGCACGAGGCGCGGGCGCTCCGCGAGCGCGGCCAGCAGGCGGTCGGGCGTCGAGTACAGGTCCTCGGCCGGGGGATGGATCTGACGCTCCTCGGCGGCGGTCGCGGCGTGCTCCTCGACCGACGCCCATGCGGCGCGCGCCGCTTCCGCGATCGCGTCCTCCTCGTCGAGCACGACCAGGGTTTCGCGCGGCAGGTACGCCGGCAGATCCACGAGATCGACCAGGTACGGGGCAAGCGCCTCGACGCCCGGGAAGTGGATGCCCTCGCGCAGCGCATCGAGGAGCTGCAGGCGGTCGGCGCGCGACATCTCGAGCTCGCGGGCGCGCGCCTCGATCCGGCGCGCGACGCCCGGGTCGCGCATGGCGCGCACCGGGAACTCGCCCGCGGGCAGGACGAGCGCCTCCTCCTGGTCGGCCAGGCGGCGCTGCGTCGCCGGGTCGAACGTCCGGATCGACTCGAGGACGTCGCCGAGGAGCTCGAGGCGGAGCGGATCGCCCTGCCCCGTCACGAAGACGTCGACGAGGCCGCCCCGGACGGCGAACTCGCCGCGCTCCTCGACGAGCGGGCGCCGCTTGTAGCCCCAGTCGGAGAGGCGCGCCGCGAGCTCGTCCAGGTCGACGGTTCCGCCCTGCACGAGGTACGCGCACGAGCCGGTGAGGACCGCCGGCGCCATCACCCGCTGGAGGGCCGCTTCCGGCGTGGTGAGGACGATCGGGTTCCGCGTCTGGCTCAGGTGGTAGAGGCCCTCGATGCGGTGCGCGATCGTCTCCGGGCTCGGCGAGATCGGGGCGAACGGGGCGACGTCCCACGCCGGAAGGACGTGGAGCCGCTTCTTGAGCGCGTCCGCGGACGGCTCCTCGCCCAGGAAGAAGTGCAGGTCCTGGGCGAGCGCTTCCGCGGCGCGGGTATCGCGCGCCACGACGAGCATCGGCCGCGGGCTCCGGCGGTAGAGCGCCGCGACGAGCGCCGCGCGCGCCGGCCCGCGGAGGCCCTGCACGCGCTCCTTCGCGCCGACGCCGGCGGACGCGAGCCGTTCCGCGAGCGTCTCCACCGCCGCCGAGAGCGAGCCGCGCGTGCCGTTCGACTGGTCTTCCGGTGCGGTCATCGACAAACCCGCGATCGGTCGCGGCGCGCGCCGCACGCTGCACGATCGCGGGATGACCCGATGGTAGACGTCGCGGATCGGGCAATCGAGGCCGTGCCGGAGCGGTCGCTTTCGGAGCGCGCCCCGGGCCGCTACGCTCCGAGGCATGGCGGCCTCGGCGGAGACCCGCGACCTGCTCGCGGAGAGGATCCGGCGGCTCGAAGCCCGGGTCGGCGAGATGAGCGACGCCGTCGCCGCGGCGCAGGGCGAGATCGCGCGCGCGACCGGCCAGCTCGACGCCCTCGTCGACCTCGTGGGACGGCTCTCGCGCGTCGTCGACGTCCAGGGCGATTCGCTGCAGGGCGACGAGAGCGCGCTCGAGCGGAAAGTCGGCTCGCTCGAGAGCAGGGTTGCGACCCTCGTCGACGGCCTCGGCGCCGTCGTGCATCGCCTGGAAGGGCTCGGCGCGCGGATCGCGGACGCCCTCGAGCGGCCCGCGCGCGACCGCTAGCGCGCTCTCTCAGCGCGACGAAGCGGAGCGGCGGAGGGCGCCCTCCTCCACCGACACGAGCACCGGGATCGCGATCTTGGGTTGGCGGCTGCTCGTCGTGCGCACCACGACGCGATCGCTGAACGGACCGGGCTCCCCGTTCGTGCGCGGAGTGACCACGAGCCGCATGCCGCGTTCCGGCGGATCGAGCGGGGCGACCGACACGGCGACCTGCCCGCTCTCGCTCTTGACGTCCGTGATCGCGACGTCGTCGCGATGGACGACGACGTTGACGACGCTCGTCGCCACGTCGCCGGGCGCGATCCGCCCGAGGAACACCCGGCGCGGCTCGACGCTCACGTCGGTCACGACCTCGCCGTAGAGCACGAGGGCGATCTCGGACACGCCGGGATCGCTGGTCGCGACGTAGACGGCCTTCGACTGCCTGCCGGAGAGCTGGCTCGTGTCCAGCGCGAGCTCGACCGCTCCCGACTGTCCCGGATAGACGGTCCGATCGGACAGCACGGACGCGGTGCACCCGCAGCTCGCCTTCACCGAGAGGATGTCGAGCGGCTGGTCGCCGACGTTCGCGATCTCGAAGCGGTGCAGGACGAGCGCGCCGGGCTCGACGGTGCCGAAGTCGTGGCTCGGCTCGCGCACGAGGGCGCGCGGTCCGCCGCCGAGCGACGCCGCGCCGCCCCCCGCCTGTCGCGCCGCGCACCCCGCGAGTGCCGCGACGACGCCCAGCAGCGATACGGCGGCCAGAGCGCTTCTCATCCGCATCGTTTTCACGAGGCGCGCGCCGGCGCGGCGGCGCGCGCGAGCCAGCCTTCGAGGAAGCGCGTGTGGACGTTGCCCGCCACGACGTCGGGATCCTCGAGAAGGGCGCGATGCATGGCGACGTTCGTCGCGACGCCCTCGATCTGGAGATCGGCGAGCGCCGAACGCATGCGGGAGAGCGCCTCGGGGCGATCGCGGCCGTGGGCGATCACCTTCGCGAGGAGCGAGTCGTAGTGCGGAGGCACCGGGGTCCCGGCCGCGACGCCGCTGTCGACCCGGATCCCGGGGCCGCCGGGCAGGCGCAGCACGCTCACCGTGCCGGGTGAAGGCCGCATCGCGATCGGGTCCTCGGCGTTGATGCGGCACTCGATCGCGTGCCCGGTCCACGTCACGTCGCGCTGGCGGAATGGAAGCGGCTCGCCGGCGGCGATTCGAATCCCCGTCTTCACGATGTCGATGCCGGTCACCGCCTCGGTCACGGGGTGCTCCACCTGCACGCGGGTGTTCATCTCGATGAAATAGTAGCCGCCGCGGTCGTCGAGTAGAAACTCCACGGTCCCGACGTTGGTGTACCCGATCGCCTTGGCGACCCGCAGGGCGGACGCCGCCATGCGGGCGCGCAGCCGGCGGTCGAGCGCGAGCGAAGGAGTCTCCTCGAGAACCTTCTGGTAGCGCCGCTGGAGCGAGCACTCGCGCTCCCCGAGGTCCACGGCGTTCCGCATCTGGTCGGCGATGACCTGGAACTCGATGTGGCGCGCGCGCGGCAGGTACTTCTCGAGGTACAGCTTCCCCTGCCCGAACGCCGCCTCGCCCTCGGCTCGCGACTGCTGGAGCGCGCCGTCGAGCTCGCCCGGGTCGTTCGCGATGCGAAGCCCGCGTCCGCCGCCGCCGCCGGTCGCCTTCACGAGGACCGGGAAGCCGATGTCGGCGGCGGCCTTGCGCGCCTCGTCCGCGCCGTGCAGCGACGTCAGCGTCCCGGGCAGCACCGGCACTCCCGCTCGGCGCATGAAGCGGCGCGCCCTCGCCTTGTCGCCCATGAGCTTGATGTTCCGGACACGCGGCCCGACGAACGCGATCCCCGAGCGGAGGCACGCCTCCGCGAAGTCGCCGTTCTCGGAGAGGAACCCGTACCCGGGATGGACCGCGTCGCAGCCCTTGGCGTGGGCTGCGGCCACCAGCGCGGCGATCTTCAGGTAGCTCTGCTCGGCGGGCGGCGGGCCGATGCAGATCTTCTCGTCCGCGAGCTTCACGTGGAGCGCGTCGCGGTCGGCGGAGGAGAACGCGGCGACGCTGGTCACGCCGAGCTCGCGGCAGGCGCGGATCACCCGCACCGCGATCTCGCCCCGGTTCGCGACGAGCAGCTTGCGAAACATCCCACCCCACACTGCGCCGCCGGCTCCGGCCGGCGGCGCCGCGGAACGGCCGCGACTCGATGCGTCGTCCGACGTCGGCGCGCTCCGCCCCGCGACATTCGTACCGGAACGGTGGCCCGGGCGCGAGCCGCGTGCGGCGCACGCCCCGCGTCCGAGCTTGCGCTCGGCGCGCCACCGGGGTTGATGAACCGACATGGCTCAGGCGAAGGCGTCGCGGCGCATCCGGCGTCAGGCTCAAACCTCGGCTCGCCGCCAGGCGGCGCGGCAAACGCCCGCGCACGACCGCGAGCCGTGGCTGGTGCCGCTCCTCGCCGGCGCCTTCCTCGTCTCGGGGTGCGCGGGGCTCATCCACGAGGTCGTCTGGACCCGCCTGCTGGGACACCTCTTCGGGGTGAGCTCGTTCGCGATCTCGACCGTTCTCGGCGCCTACATGGGAGGACTCGCGCTCGGGAGCTGGTGGATGGGCGGACGCGCCGAGCGCTTCGCGGACCAGCGCCGCGTCTACGCCTGGCTCGAGCTCGGCATCGGGCTCTTCGCGCTCGCCATCCCCGGCATCCTGTCGCTCGCGGAGCCGCTCTACGGGTGGGTCTGGCGACAGCAGCACCTGTCGTTCGCCGTCTTCAGCGCTCTTCGCCTGCTGATCGCGGGATCGATCCTGCTCGTGCCGACGTTCCTCATGGGCGCGACCCTGCCGGCGCTCGCGGAGTACCTGGCGCGCCGCGAAGGCCGCCGCCTCACCCCGCAGTGGCTCTACACGCTGAACCTCGCGGGGGCGGTGGTCGGCGTCGCGCTCGCCGGGTTCGTGCTGATGCCGTCGCTCGGCGTCTGGGCGACGATCATCTCCGGAGCGCTCCTGAACCTCGGCGTGGCAGGCGTCGTCCTGTCGCTGCCGCCGGCTCCGCTTCCTTTCGCCGGCAACGCGGCGGCCGAGGCCGCGTCGCGCGACGAGACGACGGCGAGCGACGCGGACGCGAGCGCGAGCGGCGCGCCTCGCATCCGCGCCGCGCTTCTCGTCGCGGCGTTCCTCTCTGGCCTCCTGTCGCTCGCGACGCAGGTCGCGTGGACTCGCGTGCTCGTCCTCGTCGTCGGCTCGACGACGTGGGCGTTCAGCTCCGTGCTGCTCGTCTACCTCGTCTGCCTGGGACTGGGCGCCGCGCTCGCCTCGCGCGCCGCCGATCGCATGCGGCGCCGCGCGGAACGCGATCCCGACGGCGAAGAGACGTTCCGCAATGCGACGGCGCGCGCGCTCTGCGTCGCCTTCCTCCTCGTCGCCTTCCTGACCGTGATCGGCGTCATCGTCGCGAACCGCCTCCCGTGGATCTACTACGCGCTCTACTCGATCACGGACCCCGGCGCGGTGAGCGGGATGATCCTGCGCGGCATCATGACGGCGTTCCTCGTCCTGTTCGCGCCGATCCTCGTCGCGGGCACGATCCTGCCGCTCACGCTCGCCGCGGCGCTACCGCACGGGGAGCGCGGGACCGGCGCAGCCGTCGGAGAGGTGTACGCGGTCAACACGATCGGGGCGATCGCGGGCTCGCTCCTGGGCGGCTTCGTCCTGGTACCGTACCTCGGAAGCCAGCACGCGCTCCTCTGGCTCGCCGCGACCGCGGCGGCCGCGAGCCTGTTCTTCCTCACCGCGGGCGAGCGGCGGACGTGGCTCACCGCGGCGGCGACCGCGAGCGCGGTTTCGGTCGCCGGCGCGCTCGCGCTCCTCCCGAAGTGGAACCAGAGCATCCTGCACGGCGGGATCTTCGAGCCCGGCCGCTACGGCGGCCAGCTCGAGGCAGCCCTCCACGACTCGGGCGAGTCGATCGTCTTCCACCGCGAGGGCCGGACCGCGAGCGTCCTCGTGACCGACTTCGCGAACGGCATCCGCTCCATGCGGATCGACGCCCGCTCGAACGCGAGCAACCACCCCGGCGACATGGCGACGCAGATGATGCTCGCGGCCGCTCCCCTGCTCCTCGCGCCTCGCATCGACGACGTCTTCATCGTCGGCTGGGGAAGCGGCGTGACCGCCGGGACGACGCTCCAGTTTCCCGTCAAGTCGGTGACCGCGGTCGAGCTCGAGCCGGCCGTCGTGGAGGCGTCGCACTACTTCGAGCACGTCAACCACAAACCGCTCGAGGACCCGCGGATGACGCTCTTCGAGGACGACGCGCGCCACATCCTCTCCGCGTCCGACCGCACCTGGGACGTGATCATCTCGGAGCCGCCGCACCCCTGGGTCGCGGGCGTCGCGAACCTCTTCACCCAGGACTTCTACCGCCTCGCGGCGCGCCGACTCGGCCCCGACGGCATCTTCACGCAGTGGCTCCAGAGCTACGAGATGACGCTCGAAACCTACCGCTCGATCGTCGCGACGTTCACGTCGGTCTTCCCCGAAGCGATGATCTTCTACACGCCCGGAACGACCGACACGGTCATCGTCGGGTCGCGGCAGCCCTTCGAGCTCCGGCTGAGCCGCCTCGAGAACCCGTGGCTGCAGGAGACGGTCCGCGCCGAGCTCGCGCGCATCGGTCTCACCCGCCCGGAGCACTTTCTCGCGATGGCGGCGCTCGGACCGAAGGACGTGCGGGCCTTCGCCGGAGGCGCGCCGATCAATACCGACGACAACATGCTCGTCGAGTTCCACGCCGCCGCCGGCTCGCTCACGACGTACCAGACGTGGCCCGAGATCGAGCGGCGCGCGCCCGGCATCGAGGCGGTCGTCGCGGACGCCGACACGGTCCTCTCGAGCCCCGACCGGCTTCGGGCCTACATGCACGGGCTCCGGATCGTCGATCGCGACCCGTCCCGCTACGACAGTCGCCTCCGCGAAGCCGATCGCAGCGGCGCCGATGCGGGCGGACAGCCGGCGGACGGCGGTGAGCCGGACGCGGGCGACGGCGCGGCCGGCCGGTAGAAGAGGACGGCCGCGACGAGGAGCCCGGACTCCTCTAGCTAGGAGCCTATTCGACGTAGCCGAGCGCGCGCAGCTTCCGGAGCGTCGGGTCGTCGACGTCGCTCGCGATCGGCGCGGTCGCGCCGGCGCCGCGCAGCGCGGCGGCCGCGTCCCGCATCCGCCGGTGCACCGCGAGGAGCGGGCGTCCCGCCTCGCGCAGCGCGGGATCGTCGAGCGGCTGGGTCTCGCCCGGGTCGGCGACGACGTCGTAGACCTCGGCCGGCTCGTCGCGGTCGCCGCGGAAGATCCATGCGAGCGCGCCGCGGCGTGCTTCGACGAGCCGCTGGCGATCGGACAGCGGTCCTTTCTCGGCGAAGAGCACGCGGTCGGCGGGAAAGGGATCGCCGCGGAGCAGCCCGGCGAGGCTCGCGCCGGAGAGCGATCGCGGCGGCTCGAGCCCGACGAGCGCGAGCACGGTCGGCGCGACGTCGGCGAGCGAGACCGGGACGTCGATCCGGAGACCCGCCGGAACGAGGCCGGGAGCGACGACGACCAGCGGGACGTGGAGGACCTCGCGATAGAGCGTCCGCGCGTGCGACCGCCCGCCGTGCTCGCCGAACTCCTCGCCGTGATCCGACGTCAGAATGAGGATCGTATCGTCGAGGAGATCCGATCGCCGGAGCTCGTCGGCGAGTCGGCCGACGACCGCGTCCGTCCAGCGCACCTCGCCCGCGTAGAGCGCGCAGTCGACGCCGTGCCGGTCCTCGGCGTCCGCCGCCGGGCAGGGATCGCCAGGAGCTCGCTGCGCCGACGGCGACAGCGCCCACTCCGCAGGCGGCGTGTAGGGCTCGTGCACCTGGTACGTGTGGAGGAACAGGAAGGTCTTCTCGTCGCGGTGCGCGGCGAGCCACTGCATTCCCGACGCGAACGTCGCCTCGATGTCGC
This sequence comes from Binatia bacterium, assembly GCA_035651755.1. Taxonomy (GTDB): domain Bacteria; phylum Desulfobacterota; class Binatia; order UBA12015; family UBA12015; genus DASRFA01. The sequence continues at coordinate 235,208 of DASRFA010000056.1, forward strand.
CGCGCGTGTCGAGCGGGCTCAACCCCTTCTGCTCGCGGTACGAGTCGAATCCGCGCGGGAACCCGGCCGACGCGTACAGCATCGCGTCCTCGGTGGACGCGCCCGTCGCCCAGCCCTGCGACGCGAGGCGCTCCGCGAGCGTCGGGATCGAAGGGGGCAGCGCGCCGCCCCCGACCCCGACGCCGTGCACGGCCGGGTAGAGGCCGGTCATCATCGTCATGTGCGATGCGGTCGTGGAGGGGAACGCGCTGCTCGCGTCGATGAACGACGTCCCGGCCGCGGCGAGGCGGTCGATCTCCGGCGTGAGCGGGACGCCGCCGATCGACGCGCCGACGAAGTCGCCGCGCAGCGTGTCGAGCGAAACGAGCACCACGTTTCGCTGGGCGGCGCGCGCGCGCGGCTCGAGCACCGCGGGCGCACCCCAGAGCGGCGCGGAGAAGGCCGCGGTCGCGTCGTCGCCCGCGCGCGCGACGACGCGCGTCGACAGCACCAGGCGGACGCCTTTCGCGACGTCCGCGAGCCGATCGAGCGACACGCGCCGGTCGACCCAGCGATCGCCGACCTCCTTCGGATCGAAGACCGCGCTCCAGACCTCGACCTCGCCGCGCGGCAGGAGCGCGCTGACGCGGAACTCGGCGGGCGACGCGCCCGCGCGCGCGAGAGCCGGCTCGAAGCCGACCGCGAACTCGAGGACGGCGCCGCGCTCGAGCGCGAGCGGCCGCGTCGCGTGGCGCTGCTCGTCGGGCGGCACGGCGAAGCCAGTCGCGCGGACGCTCAGCTGACCGACGGCGGGCGGCGTGTCGGGGAGCCGGAGGACGAACTCGGACGAAGCGGTCCCGGCCGCAATTGGCACCGACTCCCCGCCGAGGAGCTCGAGCGTCGTCCCGAGGAGGCGGACGTCGACCACCGAGCGCCCGCTTCGCAGCGGCTCCGCGATCGCGACGACGTATGGCGTCGGCCCGTGGCTGGTCGCGGGAAGCGACTCCTTCGCGAGCACGACCGGCTCGACGCAGCCGATCGCCGGCCGGATGTCGTCCGCGACCGCGCATCGGACCACCGGTGCGCCTGGCGCGACGCCCGCGAGCCACTGCGTGAGGCGTATCGTCGGCTCCAGGACGCGGCCGCGCTCGCAGCCCGATGCCGCGACGACGGCCACGGCCGCGACAATCGCCAGCGCCGCGTGGCGGCGACGCGCGCGCGCTAGGCGACCATCGCCGGTCGATCGGTTCGGCGCTTCCCGCACGGCGTCGTGGGCCCCCGCTGGGGAGCCGACAGCTGCGAGTGTTCCTCAAGTCGCTGCGAAATGCGACCGCGCGGGGGCGACACGTCCGCGCTGCGTCGCACCGGCCGAAACGACGAAGCCCCGCCGGCGTCGGAACGCCGCGGGGCTTCGAGGCCGGAGCGGGACGCCGCGCGAGCGGCGTCCCGCCGGGTGATGGCACTTACGGAATGTTGGTGCAGACGGTCCGGTTCGCCTTCTGGGTGCAGCTGCCGTTCGGCGCAGCACCGATCAGGGCATTGCGATCGATACCGACCGGCGAGGTCAGCCGGACCTGGAACGGAACGTTCGCGATGTTCGGGGTCAGGAACGCCTGGTTCCGAATGCTCACGTTCATGCGGAAGAAGTTCGGCGACGAACGCTTCGTGAGCCGCAGGATGCTGCCCAGAGCGTTCTTGCACTTCAGGCTGCCGCCGCTCGGCGGTGGGATGCGCGAGCACTCGGCACCCGTCCAGCTCTCGCTGTCGACGAGGTTGCCCATGCTGTCGCGCTCCGCGAACGTCAAGCCGCCCGCATCGGCGTCGGCCAGGAAGTTCGGCGTGTCGCCGGTGCTGAGGTCGCCCATCGCCTGGACCTTGTCCTTACCGGCATTGGGGGACTTCGCGAAGATCAGGCGCCGGACGCTGAAGCCGTCCGCGTCCGCGTCGTCGCAGACGTTGCCCGTGCCGTCGTTGTCGAGGTCTTCCTGACCCGGGTTCGCGACGCTCGGGCAGTTGTCGAGGCAATCGGAAATGCCGTCGCCGTCCGTGTCGAGCAGATCGTCCGCGCCAGGGCACTGGTCGCAGGCGTCGCCCACGGTGTCGCCGTCCGTATCCGTCTGCGACGAGTTGGCCACGGCCACGCAGTTGTCGCAGGCGTCGCCCACGCCGTCGCCGTCGCCATCGGCCTGCGTCGGGTTCGGGGTGGAATCGCAGTTGTCGGCGCAGTCGTGCACGCTGTCACCGTCGTCGTCGTTCGTCGTGTGGCCCGCCGCCGGCACGCGATCGTCGACGCCCGGGCACTGGTCGGCGATCAGGACGAGCGGGTTGGCGGTCTCACAGTAGCAGTCCGCATCCGCGTCCGTTCCGTACGCCGAGCAGTCGGCCTCGAAGTCGAACTGGATGTCGTCGAACGGACCCGCGAGCGGCGCGTTGCCGTTCAGGATCAGGTTGTCCGCATAGGTCGTGTTGGCGCTGAACGGAGGCGGTCCGGCGCCGAGGATGAGGCCGATCGACGGATTCGGAACCGCCGGCAGCACCGCCGACGAGTTGAACGCGACGTAGTCGCCGAAGAAGAACGGCGTCGCCGGGTTGCCGTCGGGATCGGCAGCCGGATTCGCGTTGAAGAACATGCCGCCCGGGCCGCCCGGCGGGCTGGGCAGCGGCGAGCACGTCGCCCAGGCGCCGAAGCCCGCACAGCCGTTGGCTGCCGGGAAGAACAGCACCTGATCGTCGGTCGAGCCGTTGCCGTCGAGGTCCACGAACACGATGAACACCGGGAAATCGTCGACACCCGGTGTCGGGTCCAGATTGCCGTACGTGAGAGCGCCGATGACGAGCGAGAGGCCCGCCAGCGGCTGGCCCGCGAACTGCGGGTTGATGTTGACGGCCGTCGCGACCTGGCCGACGCCCGAGCCGCCCGCACCCACCGTCTGGATCATGGCGCCCAGACCGGCCGGCGGAGCCAGCGGCGGGATCACGAGGTCATACGACGCGCCCGGGGCGCCGTCCAAGAGCGCCCAGCCGCCGTTGGCGGCGACGCTCGAGGGCGCCGCGTTGCCGCAGGTGGCCTTCGGGCCCTTCACGATGATGGTGCCCTGCAGCGCGGCTGCCGGGCCCGCCCATGCGAGCGAGACCGCCGCGAGGGCGAACGCAAATTTCCAGGTCCGCATGCTCTTGATCCCTCCTTGTCAGCTTTCGGTCGAGGACGGTCTCCCGGATCCGCAGCCAGTTTTGGCGTGGCGATGGGACGGTCGCCGCGCACTCTCGAGGTCCTAGCCGCGCACCTTGCGCCAGGCGCTGCGCGGTTGTCAATGAACTTTCTTCGGCACGCGGCCGAGCGCTCGGTGGTGCACCTGCGCGGGCGAACTGCGCGGCGTCAAACGAAACCCCGATGGGGTCATTTGACGGGTCGCGTCGAGAGGCGCCGCAGGGATCGGGGCGACCGGGCGTTTGCTCAGGAGCCGCTGCAGCCCGAGAAGAGGCCGCGAATACCGCTCGCCCGCTCGGCCGGCGCGCTCGCAGCGGGCCGAGCGGCGGCAGGGGCATCCGGGGAGTCGGGGATGCGATACGCGACGAACGCGCCCGAGAAGCCGATCGGAACCGGGGGAAGCGAAAAGTCGCTACCACCCGCCGGCAGCATGAGCGCCTGAACCGCTTGTCCGCTCAGGCGATTCCTCGCGACGTCGACGATGGCGAGCGTCGAGAGGCTGCGGGTCGGCCTCGCCTCCGGCGGGGAGTAGGTTTCCTCGATCGTCAGGAAGAAGCGGGCGTTGATCGGGTTCATCTGCTCCTTGTCCGCGGAGGCGGCGGAGTCGGCAGCGCTCAGCTTCGTCGCGATCGTCCGTTCGTCCTTCGGCGGAGGCGTCGCGAGCCCGGGCCAGGCGCGCGCGACCGCCGCGATGACGTCCGCGGCAGGCGGGGCGCTCATCGCGTCGACCGACCCGGCGGCCGGCGAAGCAACGGGGGCCGCGCCGCGTTTGACGCCGATCGTTCGCGAATCGATCCGGAGCTTCAGGTCGTCGGGAAGCTGGCCGCGATGCACGTGCACCGCGAGCCCCTCGCCCGTCTTCGCGATCTCGAACGTGCGCAGCACGATCGCCTGTCCCGCGCCTTTCTGGATGTCGGTGCTGAGTGGCTTCGCTTCGATGACGGCGAGCCACCGCCCGACGAGCTCGTCCGGGATCGCACCGGCGGTCGTCGTCGTGTCGCGGGCGACCGCATCCGGAACCGCGGCCGATCCGCGCTCGTCGGCGGAGTGCGAGGACGGCACGGCGAGGAAGCCCATCGAGCAGCAGAGAAAGACGAGCAACCGCCGCGTCGAGCGTCGTCGCATCGGCGCTGCTGCTAGCAGACGTCGCCCCGGCCGACAAGCGAACGAACTTTTTTCTTGCAGTACGACACCCCGCCGTTGCCGCCGCGTTTGCGTCGTCAGCCGCTGCAGCCGGAGAACAGCCCCTCGAAGAGGCCGGGTTTGCGATCCGCCTTCGCCGGCGGCGGCGCCGCCGCGGGAGCGGCGGCGCCGGGCGCGGCTGCCGGAGCGGCGTCCGCCGAATCCGGGACGCGGAACGCCGCGAATCCGCCCTCCAGCGTCGCCGGGACCGGCGGGAACGCGAGGTCGCCGCGGTTGCGACCCGGAAGCACGAGCGCCTGCAGCGCCTTGCCGCTCATGCGGCCGGATTCGAGCTTCTGGACGGCGAGCGTCGTGACGCTCTGGCGCGGCGCCGTGCTGGTCTCGGGATATCCCTCGTTGAAGACGATGAAGTAATTCGTCCCCGGCGCGCCGAGACGCTTCTTGTCCTCGTCGGAGACCATGTCGTAGGCGATCACCTCCGAAGCCACGGCCCTCGGCTCGTTGTCGGGCGCGAGGAGGTTCGGCCATGCGCGCGCGACGTCGGCCAGCGCCGCCTGGTCCGGAGCCTCGAGTGCCGCGCCGCCGTTCGCGGCGCCGGCCTGCGCGGTCGCGCCGCCGGGCGACGGAGCGGCTCCGGCCGCGGAGCGCTTCTTCGGCACCGATCGGGGATCGATCCGCGACTTCAGGTCGTCGCTCAGCTGGCCGCGGTGCAGCGTCACGACGAGCGCGCCGTCGCTCTCGGTGACCTCGAACGTGCGCACGACGACGGCTCCACCGCTGGCGGCGACCTGGTTCTCCGTGACGACCGGCCGAAGCTCGAGCACCGCGAGCCAGCGCCCGGCGATTCCGGCCGGCGGAGCTCCCTTGGTCGTCGTCGTGTCGCCCGGCACGACACCGCTTCGGGTCACGCCCTCGCTCCCCTCATCGGCGAGCGCCGTGTCCGGCGGCCCGGCTGCCACCAGCGCAACGAGCCAGAGGGGAACGAGAACCAGAAGAAGACGTCTCGGCATGGGCGGCCTGCTAGCAGAGGTGCTCGGGGCAGACAATCGAGCTGCGCGGACATTCTACTTGTCGCAGCGCGGCGACGATCGCCGGCGCGGCTTCGGCGACGGCGGCCGAAACGACGCCGCCGGGGCGGGTGCCCCGGCGGCTCGGTCGTGCTCCGGCGGGCCTTGCGGCCCGCCGGAGCGGGTTGTCAGGTCGGCGGTCCGATCCGACTCGCGCCGGACCGAGCCGTCCGATGGTCAGTTCACGTCGAAGGCGACCTTCTGGCTCACGACCACCGGGCCGGGGAGGCCGACGTTGTTGTTCACGAGGCCCGACAGCACCGCGCCCGCGGCAACGCCCGGGATGCAGCTGATGTCGCCGAACGTCGCAACCGGATCGTTCGAGCTCCCCGCGATCAGGAGGCCGGTGTTGCTTCCCGTCGTCGAGATGCCCGTGCAGATGCCGGGCGTGTCGGCGAACTTGGTTCCAGCGGCGTTCGCGCTTCCGAAGCAGCCGTTGAAGTTGTTGCAGCTGCCCATCCCGGCGCCCGAGCAGCAGACGTTGGGATTGCCGGCGGCGATGCAGTCGCTGTTGCCGGCCTGACCGGGGCAGAAGTGGCCGTTCGCGTCGGCCACGCTCGTACCCGCCGTCGTGGACGTGGTCGAGATCGAGATCACGCCCGAGCCGCCGCCCGAAACGTCCGGGATGCAGTCGGTCGTGAGACCCGCCGTCGAGCCCGACTGCTCGAACACGAAGCAGGAGGCGCCGGCGTTCGCGGCGTCGTTGTCACACACGCCCGCTCCCGTCATGCCGCCCGAGGCGAACACGACCGGCGAGGTCGTCGCCGTCGTGGTGCGGCAGCGCGGGCACGCCTGCGTCGTGTACGACGTGGCGGTGAGGATGTAGACGGTCGCGTTGGTCGCCGTTCCGAGCGAGATGTCGCCCGTCACGAGGTTCAACGAGCCGGACGCGGGCGCGCCCAGCGTGTTGAGTGCGCAGATCTTGACCGGGCTGGTCGTGTCGATCGGCGTCACGCCGCCGCAGCCCGTCGTCGTGCAGTTGACGGCATTCGGGACGTCGCCGGCGTTGCCGCTGATCGCGCACGCCGTGTCGCCCGGCCCGCTGCAGGTCAGCGTGTAGCGCGAGCGGTCGCCGAAGTTGTCGGCCGCCTCCGCGCCAGGGGTGCCCACGCTCGGGCCGCCACCGCCGAACGTCAAGCTTCCGCAGGTGACCGAGGTGCCCTCGTTGCAATGGCCGGCCCCCGCGCCGGAGCAGCAGGCGTTGCACGTTCCCGTGCCGGCGCCCGTGCAGCAGCTGAGCGGCGTGCCCGGACCGGTGCACACGCTCTGACAGGTTCCGGTGCCGACGCCCGTGCAGCAGGCGTTCGGGCTCGTCGCTGCGTCGCTCGGATTACGCCGCCCCTGGACACCCTCGTTGCCGCCCAGGTTCGTCGTCAGCGAGCCGCAGACGCCACCGGCGTCCTGGCTGATTGTGGTCAGCGTCGTCGGCGTGTTGAACGACGGGGTGTTCGGGTCCGCAGCCTTGAGCGCCGGCATGCAGAGGTCCGTCACCTTCTTCGCGTCCAGGTAGCGTGCCGCGTCGATCGAGTTCGCGATCGCAACCTCGTGCGTCACGAACTTGGTCAGGTTCGTCTTCTGCGACTTCGCCTGGTAGCAGATCAGGTGGCCCGCGGCGCCGGGCGTCGTCGGTGCCGACAGGTTCGTCGGCGCGCACACCTTGGTGATCTTGTTCATCAGGTACGACTCGGTGTACCCGAACTGGTCGCTGACCGGGCCCACGACGCCGAACGGACCCTTCGGGCCCTTGATCGAGTAGCAGGCGTAGTCAGACGCGTTCGCCACCGCGCCCGGGGCCGCCGGCACCGGGAGTCCCGGCGGCAAGCAGAGCCCGGCCTGGCAGGTGTCGCCGCCCGAGCAGTCGCCGTCCACCTTGCACTTCGTGAGCGGCCCGTAGTCGTTCTTCGCCGAGTGGACCATCAAGCTCTTCGGCTTGTTGATGGTCACGCCGTTGCGGCTGCCGATGCAGTCGGCGAGGTTGTAGATCGTCGTCGGCGCCACGAACTTCGGCGCCACCTTCGCGTCCTTGGTCTGATACTCGGCGAGATGAATCGACGGGTTCGCCGCCGCGCCCGCACACGACCTGCCCGTCGTGATCGGGTTACACAGGCTCACGTACTTCGCGACGCCGTTCTGGCGAGCGACGTCGAACTGGTCCTTCATCGTGACCGAGACCGCCAAGTCCTTGAACTTCTGGGCGTTCGGCGGAACTTTCATTTCCTTCGCCTGGTAGCAGAGGTACTCGTCGAGCGGCAGCCCGACCTGCGCGTATGCGCTCGACGCGAGGGCGAGCATCGCCGCGGCAGCGACCGTCACCCTCCCAGTGAATCTCGTCATTTCGGTGATCCCTCCAACTTTTGGCTTCACGTCAGCCGGGTGGTGGATGTTCCTCGTTGTTGCCGTTGGACAGTACTGCGTTGAATCGATCCGCCCTCGAATGAAATGGCCCCGTCGCCGTCGGATCTCCGGGACGAGCGTTTGCACCGCTGTCGTTCCCCCTTCACCTCCTTCTTCCGCAACCCGCGACGCAGCGCTCGGGTGAGAGCGAGCTTCCGGCCGCGGGGTACTCGATGGGGCCGGAGCGCCCTCGTTTGAACCCGTTCCTGGAGCCGTGACCTCCCGCGTGAGGCGCGGGATCGTTACCTGAATGGCCCTGGCTTGTAGCTTCGACTCGCTTGCGATGGCAAGCGCCTTTTTCTCGTTCGCGTGCGACGCGAGACGATCGAGCGTCGAGCGACGAGCGCACGCGCTGCGATGCGGTGCGACATCGCGTCTTGCACGAATGCAAGAGTACAGGTCCGCGACCGAGCGCACACCCGTCGCGCTGCTCGACGATTGCGCACGGCATGGTCGCATCGTAGAGGCAGCCGCTGCATGAACGAGACGCGGCGCCCGAACGGAGCCGGCGTGTGGGTCGAGGCCGGGGTCGTCGCGTTGGCGCTCGGCGCGATCGCGCTCGCCGCCTACGCCACCTCGTTCGCCACCGGCTTCACGCTCGACAGCACCGCGATCATCCTCGGCGCGCCGCAGATCCGCTCCGCGACCGCGGAGAACCTCGCGGTCATCTTCACGCGCGACTACTGGTACCCGAGCAACCTGATGGGCCTCTATCGGCCGCTGACGACGCTCTCGTACCTCGCGAACTGGGCGCTTCCGGGCGGCGGCGATCAGCCCTTCGCCTATCACGTCGTCAACCTCGCGCTCCACGTGGCGAATGCGGTGCTCGCCTTCGCGGTCGCGCGCCGGGTCGTCGGGCTCGGCCGCCGCCCGGCCTTGGTCGCGGCGGCGATCTTCGCCGCGCATCCGATCGGCACCGAGGCGGTGACGAACGTCGTCGGGCGGGCGGACCTCCTGGCGACCGCTTCCGTGCTGGGCGGGCTCCTCCTCTACGCGCGCGCCGCTCGCAGCGTCGGCGGCACCCGGATCGCGTGGCTCGGCGCCGCCGCCGCGGTGTTCCTCGGCGGGCTCCTCTGCAAGGAGTCCGCCGTCGTCCTCCTCCCGGTCGCGATCCTCCACGATTGGATCTTCTCCGCGGCGCGGAGCGTGGACTCGCGCGAAGACGGTCGCGGGTTCTGGCATCACGCGACCGGCTGGGCTTTCTTGCTCGTCCCGCTCGCGGCCGTGGTCCTCGTCCGCGCGCGCATCTTCGCGGTCAACCCGGCGACCGAGCTCGACGTCGCGCAGAACGTCATCGCGGTCGCGGGCCCGTGGACGGGGCGTGCGACCGCGCTCGGCGTCCTCGCCGATTCCATCGGTCGCCTCGCGTGGCCGGCGCGCCTCTGCCCCGACTACTCGGTCGGCGAGGTGACGCTCTTCCGCTGGCAGCTCCACGGGTGGCAGGACTGGCGCGTCGTCGTCGGCCTGGCGCTGCTGGTGGCCGGCGTGGCGGCGCCGCTCCTCCTCCGTCGCCGCAGACCGGCGATCGCGTTCTACGTCGGCTTCCTCTTGGTCGCGATCCTCCCGACGTCGAACCTCCTCGTGCCGATCGGCGCCGTCGCGGCCGACCGCTTCCTCTATCTCCCGCTGGTCGGCTTCGCCGCGCTGGTCGCGCTCGCGATCGAGGGGCTGGCGGGCGCCCTCGCCCCGGGCGGCCGGTCGGACGACGCCCCGAGCCGGGTCCCGGCGATCGTCGCGAGCGCGCTCGCGGCCGCTCTCGTGCTCGCCTACGGATGGCGAACGAATCGCCACAACCTCGACTGGCGTGACGACCTCACCCTGTGGACGCGCGCGAGCGAGACCTGCCCGGCCAGCTACAAGTCGCACCAGGCGCTGGCAGCGGCCATGTCGGCGCGCGATCCCGAGGGCCGCGACATCGACGCGGTCATCTCGCTCCAGGAGAAGGCGGTCTGGATCCTGCGCCGCAACGCGCCGGACGACGAGCCGGTGCCCGGGCACGTGCTGGAGCGGCTCGGCGGCTACTACCTCCAGAAGGCGTCGATCGAGGCCGCACCCGCCACCGAACCGTCGCTCACCGAAGGGCAGCGTCGACTCGCCGGGATGATCGGGGCCGACTGGGCGATGCTCGCGGCGAAGACGCTCGAGACCGCCGCATACCGCTACGAGCGGGAGAACCGCGCGCGGCACGAGCGAACGCCGAGCAACGGCATGCTCGAGGTCGGGACGCCCGCGCTCTACATGAAGCTCGGCCAGGCGTACATCCTCGCGCGCGAGCCGAATCGCGCGCTGCGCGCGTTCAAGAAGGCACGCATGCTGGCGGCGGGCGACGTCGGGATCTACATGACCCTCGCCGACACCTACCTCCGCCTCGGACGGAACGACCGCGCGTTGATGAGCCTCCTCGAGGCGCTGCTCGTCGCCCCCGACCGCCGCGATATCCCACCGCTCATCCTCGCGGTGTACAAGCGGGTCGAGCCCGGCGGCTGCGCGTTCACGCAGACCGAGACGGGCGTTCGCGTCGACCGCGACTGCCCGACGACGCATCGCTGGGTGTGCCGATCGTACGCCGACCTCGTGAAGGGCTTCCGGTCGGCGAAGAACACGACCGCGGAGGAGCGGCGCGCCGCGATCGACAAGTTCGCCGGCGCCGCCGAGCGCGACTTCGGCTGCACGGGGCTCCGCGCGAGCGACGGAATCTGATCGTCGCGGCGGGTGTCCGACCGATCGCGACGCGGTTCGCGCCGGCGCCCCTTCGCCGGCGACCTCAGCCGCGGCTTTCCTTCTTGACCTCCGGGTCGATCAGGTCCCCGAAGCTCTCGATCGACTGCGGGCCGAGGAGACGGCGGCCGTTCACGAAGAACGTCGGCGTCGCCACCACGCCGAGCTGCTCCGCCTCCTCGACCGTCGCGTCGAGGAGCGGCTCCATCTCGTCGTCGTCGTAGCACTCCTCGACCTTGTCGGGATCGGCTCCCGCGTCCTTCACGAGCTCGAGGAGCTTCGGGATCGCCTCGTCGGCGGTGATGTCGCGCGCCTTGGCGAAGACGGCGTCGTGGAACTTCCAGTAGACGTCGTTGCCGTTCTGCTTCAGCACGCACAGGCCCATCAGCGCGGCGCTCTCCGCCCACGGGTGGATGTTCCCCATGGGAAAGGACTTGTAGACGACCCGCACGTCCTGGCCGTATCGCGGAAGGACGTCGTTCCGCAGAACCGCCTCCGCCTTCGCGGAGAACGGGCACTGGAAGTCGCCGTACTCGACGATCGTCACCTTCGGGTAGGCGGCGCCGCGGCTCGGCTGGTCGGCGCCGACGTCGATCTTCGCCATGATCTCGTGCCTCGGATCGGCCGTCAGATCGACCGGCTTTCCCTGAAACAGCCATCGACCGTCGCGCGAGACGAAGAACGGGATCGCCTGCGACCCCTCGCCGCTCGTCACGTGGAGCGTCCCCTCCGTCAGCGTGCCCACCTCGGACGGCTTCAGGTCGCTCACGCTGAGGTCGACGTTCGCACCGAGCTGCCCGTTCGCGTGGAAGTAGCGCTTGACGCTGGCGGTGACCGTGTCGGCATCCACGCTCGATGAGCCGGCCGCCGCCGCGGGCGGTCCTTCTTGCTTTCCTTCCGGCGCGGGCGACGAATGACAGGCCATCGCGGTGGCGAGCGCGGCGATCGCGATCGCGCGAATGCCGGGAGTGGTGAGGTCGTTCATGCGGGCGACTTCCTTGCGGTGCGCGAAGCGTCCGCCATGCCGGCTGCGGGCTCGGCGGTGCCGCTGTCGCGGTTCGAGCGGTGCGGTCGATCTACGAGCGGGCCTGCGCGAAGTCAACCGAGCTTCGCGCCCGACCGCGTACGGGATGCGCGGTCACGCGTGGCGAACGAGCGCGAGCATCGCGCCGATGAGCAGCGCGACCTGCCCGGTCGCCACCGTCAGGACCAGCCGCGTCAAGTCAGCCTTCAGCTCTGCGAGGTCGCTCCGCGTGGCGACCTCGTCGGCGAGCGCGTCCGCGATCGCGGACGCCGCCTCTTCGGCCGCCTGTGGAGCGAAGCCCGCCTTGTCGCGCAACCGCCGCGCGAGCCCCAGGGTGTCGATCGCAGCTCGGCCCACGGCGTGAAGGCTACGCAGCTCCGCCCGCCGAGGCAACGCGTCGCGGCGGCGATTTGCATTGCCATGCAAGCCGCGTGGCGCATCTCTCCGGTCCGGATCCTTGCGCTCGGGACGCCACGCCGCGCTGCCGGTCATGGCGCTCCGAGCCGCTGCGCGCCCTCGAAGTGCCGGTTCGCCTCGTCCGGGCGCGCGAGGCAGTCGCGGTAGACGAGGCCCAGCAATCGCTCGAGTCGGCCGTCCTGCGGGTACGCGGCTGCGAGCGCGGTGAGCTCTTGCGCCGCGACCGCTCCCCGGCCGCGCGCGCAGGTGTCGTTCGCGAGCGCCTGAGCGAGCTTCCAGTCGAGGTCGGAGACGAGCGCCGGACGTGCGGGAGTCTGCGCCGCGCGAACGCCCGCGACGAGCTCCGCCTCGGCGCGATCGTGGTCGCCCGCGAGCAGGTACGTCCGCGCCGCGAGCGCGTACTCGATGGGACGCTCGCGCGAGTTGGTCGCGAGGTCCGCGAGAGGAACGTGCGCAGCAGCCGCGAGAATCGCGACCGCCAGCACCACCGCCGCGAGATCCCCCCACCGCCGCATCGAGGCGGCGTGCGTCGCTCGCGCGACCGTCGCGCCGGCGTACACGCAGAGGACGGAGACGAGCGGAAGGCGGTAGCGACCGACGAGCGAGGTCGCCGCGAGCGTCGCGAGCGACGCCGCCAGGAAAGCGAGGAGAAGCGGAGCCGGCGATCGGCGCGTGAGCCACACGCCGACGATCCCGAGCGCGGCGACGACATCGAACGGCAGCGCCCAGCGGAGCATCGGGGATCGCTCGCGGAAGTAGTACCAGTTCGCGTTGTCCCAGGGCTCGAAGCTCGCGAGCGCGCCCGCCAGGCGCTCCGCCTCCTTCGAGACCAGAAGCCACCAGTCGCCGCCGTACGTCGACCAGACGAGCGGCACGGCCGCGCGGAACGAGCCGTCGGAGCGGAGGAGCACGTCGCGCGCCATCGGCGTGAGCTCGAAGAGCGCGGGCGACGCGTCGGCGACGTGCCCGTAGACGAACCCGAGCGTCCCGACCGAAGACAGCGCGAGCGGCGGCGCGCCCACCGCGACGTTGCGGGCGATCAGCGGCGCCAGGCCGAGGAGCGCGCCGCCCGCGAAGCCGAGCGCCGCGAGCGGAAGCCGGCGCGGTCGCGCGCGGAAGGTCCACGTGAGCCAAACGGCGAGGAACGGCAGGAAGACCGTCGTCGCTTCGCGAGCGAGGAGCGCGACCGCGAGGAGCAGCCCGGCGACGACCCAGCGCGCGGTCCTCGCGTCGGGCCCGCAGCGCGACAGCGCGAGGAGCAGCGCGAGCGAGGCGGTCGCGCCGAGCGGGTCGCGGAGCGCGAGCGACTCGTAGAGGAGGCCGGGCGAGTAGACGGCGGAGATCGCGCCGGCGAAGAGCGCCGCCCGCGCGCCGAGCCACGTCTCGGCGAGTCGGTAGACGAGCCAGACGCCCGCGACGCCGACCGCGAGCTGCAGGAGCGCGATCGCGCGGAAGCCGTCGCCGACCAGCCGCCGCGCCCCGGCGAGCAGGTACGGGAAGAGCGGCGCGCTGTGGAACACCTGCCGGCCGCCCCACCACCGCTCCCAGGTCTCGAGGGGCGCGACCTCGGCCATCCAAGGCTTGTACGGGTGCGGCGTGTCCCGCCCGAGCACGTCGCCCGCGAGGATCCGCCCGGCCCAGTCGTAGAAGAACGCCATGTCCGCATCGGGCCAGTCGAGCTGGATCTCGGCGATCGGGAGGCGCGACATCGCGCCCAGGTTCGCCAGCCGAACGGCGGCGGCGAAGACGAGGAGCGCGAGGAGAGCCCGACGGCGCCGTCGCGGCGCCGCCTCCGGCTCGACGCGCTCAGCGCGAATCGCCGGTTCCACGCGCGGTCGCTCTCGCGTCGAGCTCGGCGAGCAGGCGTGCGGCCTGCGCGTCGGAGGGATCGAGCCGGAGGGCTTCCCGGAAGTCGGCCCGCGCGGCGTCGAGCTCGTTCCGGCGGAGGTGGAGCACCGCGCGATTCCCGAACGCGCGCGCCGAAGGCGAGCCCTCCGCGATCAGGCGATCGAGGAGCGGCAGCGCCTCGTCGAGACGGCCGCCCTGGATCAGGAAGCCGGCGAGATTCAGCGTGAAGTCGGCGCGGCGCGGGTGCTCCGCCGTGCTCGCGCGGACGGCCTCTCCGGCGAAGCGGAGCGCGCCCGGGAGATCGCCCTGCCGGAAGCGCAGCACGGCGAGCGAGTCGAGCAGGTCGGGATATCCGGGATCGAGCCGGTAGGCGCGCTCGAGATGCTCGCGGGCGGCCTCGAGCTGTCCCGAGTCGAGCAGGAGCACGCCGAGGTTCCGGCTCATCTTCACGTTGTCGGGATAGGCGCTCACCGTCGCGACCGCGAGGGTGAAGTTGTCGTGCCAGTCGAGGTTCCGGACCGCGGTCCGGAGCGCGAGCGCGCTCGCGACGACCGCGAGGACGGCGATCGCGAGCGCGCGGCTTTGCTTCGCCGACCGCTCGTACGCGAGGCCCGCGAGCAGGCAGAGCCCGGCCGATGGCAGGTAGGCGAGCCGCTCGCCCAGGATGGTGGGGATCAGGAAGAGGACGTTCGAGGTCACCGCGAAGCCCGCGAGGTAGATGCCGCCGGCGAGGAACGCGCGCGGCGCGCGCCGCGCGCTCCAGGCCCACGCGGCGAGCGCGCCGAGAGTCGCGGCGAGCGCGGCCGCGAGCACCCCGGGAGAGCGCGTGAGGGGGATCGAGTCGAACGAGTAGTCCGCCGACAGCGTCGCCGGGAAGATCTGCAGCACGACGTAGCGCCACGCGACGACGAGCGCGTTCAGCGCGCGCCACGGCTGCGGCAGCGAGAGGAGCGGGTTCTCGAGCTCCGCGAGGCGGTCCATGGCGGGCGCGCCGACCGCGAGCCATCGCAGCACGAGGTAGCCGGCGAACGCGGCGGCGTACGGCCAGTAGCGCGACGGGCGGATCGGGCGCCCTCGCACCCGGTCCCCGAGCGGAGCCAGCGCGAGGAAGGCGACCGCCGGCTCCTTCGCGAGAAGCGCGAGGAAGAACGACGCGGCGGCCGCGCCGCGGCGATCGGCGAGGTGGAGGAGCCACGCGCCGAGCACGAGGCCGGTCGAAAGCAGCTCGGCGCGCCCGACCACCGCCGCCACCGCCTCGGCATGGATGGGGTGGACGGCGAAGAGCAGCGCCGCCGCGAACGGCGCGCCGAAGAAAGCCGCTCCGCGGCCGCGCCCGCGCGGGTCGCGCTCGGCTGCCGGACCGCGATCGTCGGCGAGCTGCCGAAGGACGCGGTACACGAGCAGCGTGACGGCGCCGTGGAGGATCACGTTCAGCAGGTGGAAGCCGATCGGCTCGAGGCCGCCCGCCGCGTGGTTCGCGCCGAACGTGAGCAGCGTGAGCGGCCGATAGATCCCGCTGTCGCGGAACGGCTTCAGGAACAGCACCCACGGACGCGTCAGCACGTCGTCGCTCTCGACGAAGTAGTAGAAGTCGTCCTGCGTGAACTGGTTCGGAAGCGCCGTCGCGTAGACGAGCGTCGCCGCGAGGAAGAGGACGACGTCCGGAAGAGCGGTCCAGCGCCGCAGCGCCGAGCTCGCGCTCGCGCCGCGGCTGCCCGCGCCCGGAGCCGGAAGATCCACGGACGGCGGCTTCGACGGCGCGCGCAACCTACTGCACGTATCCGAGCGCCTTCAGGCGCTTGAGGCTCTCGGGCAGGATGTCCCAGTTCACGGGCGCGCCGAGATGGAGGGAGTCCTCGCCGGCGATGCGCTTCAGCTCGTCCTTCATCGCGCGCGCGGTGGCGATCTCGTCGACGTTGCCGGCGCGCAGCAGGTCGTTGGTCTCGCGGAAGTCGCGCTGGAGATCGAAGAACATCGGATGCTTGCCGTGGAAGAGAAGCTTCCGGTCGTTCGCGATGAGCGCCGACTTGATCGCGCTCTCGTCCAACCCGAACATGTACGACGCCGAGAAGATCGGACGCGCCGCCGGGTGGAGGAGGCTCCGACCGCGACAGCTCGCCGGCGTCTCCTCGATCGACAGGACCTCGAGGATCGTCGGCAGCACGTCGACGAGCGCGACCGGGGTCGCGATCTCCTCGTGCCGTGCCTCTCCCGGCAGCCGGACGACGAGCGGAACGTGGATGAGCCCGTTCCACAGGAACTCGGGATGGTTGAACCAGTAGCCGTACTCGCCCATCCCCTCGCCGTGGTCGGCGGCGACCACGATGAGCGTGCGGTCGAGAAGGCCCTGTGCGCGCACCTCCTTCAGCAGCTCGCCGAGCCAGTGATCGAAGAAGCGGATCTCCCCGTCGTACTGCGAGGCGTAGTAGCGCGGGTCGTTGTGATCGCCGAGCTGGGCGTAGAGCGGGATCCCGCCGATCCCGAGGCCGCCCTCGAGGAACGGTAGGGTGATGTCCGGCCCCGTGTCGCCGGGATCGCGCACCGGGAACATCGTGTCGTAGGGCGGCGGCGGCATGTAGGGAGCGTGCGGGTCCATGTAGTGGACCCAGAGGAAGAAGCGCTCGCCGGCGTGCCCGCGCAGCCACTCGACCGCGGCCGCCGTCGTCTTCGGCGCGATGCGCTCGATGCCCTCCCACTTCGGGGTCGCGAGGTCGTCCATGCGGTCGTCGTAGTCGGCGAAGCCGCGCTCGAGGCCGGAGCCCCGTCGCAGGCTGAAGTTCGTCACGACGGCGCCGGTCGCGAGGCCGCGCGCGGCGAGGATCTCCGCCAGCGTGCGCGGCTTCGACGGAAGGAGGTGGAAGTTCCGGTAGACCGTCGTCTCGTGCGGGTAGAGGCACGTCATCACGCTCGCGAGCGAGGGATTCGTCTCCGGCGCTTGCGAGAACGCGAGGCGGAACACCTTGCTCTCGGCGGCGAGCGCGTCGAGGTTCGGGGTCGTCGCTCGGCGATAGCCGTACGCGCCGACGTGGTCGGCGCGCAGAGTATCGACCGTGATGAGCAGCACGTTGAGCTTGGTCGGCCGCCGAAAGGCGGCCCAGGCGCCGACGCCGGCGAGGATGGCCACGATCGCGACGACTCCCAGGATCGCGTTTCGGCGGCCCATTACGGCGCCTTCCCGGAGCCGACGACGCCGTGGAGCGCGTGGAACGCGACGTACGCGTTGTCGTCCGTGCTCGCCGGGACGTCGGAGGTGTCGCGCACCAGATCGGCGTCGCTCGCCACGATGAGCGATCGCACGTCGGCGGGCGTCTTGAGGCCGAACGCCTGCAGGTCGCGCGCCGCACCGGGGTGCGCGAGCGCGGCCGCGATCGCGGCGTCGTCGAGCGGGCGGTCGTCGCTGAGGCCGATCAGCGCTCTCGGCTGGCCCATGATCTTCAAGACGTAGGACCTCGGGAAGACCTCACCCCACGCGCGGATGATGGAGCGGCGCGCTCCGGGATCGAGGGTGAAGAACCAGCTCGCGGCGACGCCGCCCGGCTTCAGGTGCGCGCGCACGTCGGCGAAGTACTCGCGCGTGAAGAGGTTCGACGCGCCGGAGAGCCACGGGTACGACGGCTGCGAGACGATCGCGTCCCAGCGCTCGGGCGCGTAGCGGAGGTGGTTCCGCGCGTCGCCGATCAGGACGCGGGCGCGCGGGTCCGCGAGCACGTCGCGGGCGAAGTACTTCTCGGCGACGTCGCGCACGTCGCGCGAGATCTCGATCGACTCGACGCGGTCGACGGGGTGCATGAGGACCCCGCGCAGCGTCTGCCCGGCGCCCAGCCCGACCACGAGCACGTCCTTTGCATCCGGCCGGAAGAGGAACGGCAGGTGTCCGAGCAAACGGACGACGTGCGTATGGGTCCCGGCCTCGTCGAGGCCGTCCTGGTACAGCATGAGCGCATCGCCGCCGCGCTGCACCGCGACGACGCCGGTCGGTCCCTCGCGGTACTCGACGAGATCGCGCGCCGCGATCGTCTCGAGGACGCGATCGCTGCCGGTGCGCGCGACCTCCTGCGCGAAGATGTAGGGCGCCGCGGTGAGGAGCTGGCGGCTCCAGCCGGGCGCCCACCGGGCCGCGACCAGCACGGCCGTGAGCGCGGCCAACGCGCGCGCGATCGTCGCCGCGGGACGCTCTCGCAGACCGGCGGCGAGATAGAGAACGCCGGCGAGCCCGCTCAGGAGCGCCGCGAGCACGACCGTCGCGCGCATGCCGATCGTCGGGATGAGGACGAAGCCGGCGACCCACGAGCCCGCGATGTTGCCGACGGTGTTCGAGGCGTACCCGAGACCGGTCGCCCATCCCGACGAGCGCACGCGGCGGCGGAGGAGCTGGGCCACGAGCGGGAACATCCCGCCCATCGCAACCGTCGGCACGACGAAGGTGAGCAGGACGAGCACGAGCTGGCCGCCGAGAAACCGCTCGAACGTCAGGTCCTTCGATCCCAGAAGCTCGAGGACGCGGGCCGGCAGGTCTCCCAGATAGCGAAGCGTGACCAGCGTCCACAGCGAGATCAGGATCTGGAGCGCGAAGAGGCCGCGCACTGGATCGCGTGCGAAGAAGCGGACGCGCGGCACGGCGAAGCTGCCGAGCGCGATCCCGAAGATGTAGCTCACGAGCGTGATCGTGAAGCCGTGCATCGTCGAGCCGATCGACAGACCCACGACGCGCGCCCACGCGACCTCGAGCGTCAGCGCGGCGAAGCCCGAGACGCCGTAGAAGAGCGCGAGAGCCGCCCCGCTCGGCGCGGGCCAGCCCTGGGCGGCGTCGTCGCGCTCGCTCGCGACGTCGCCGTCGTACGGACTCACATCGTCCGGTCGTGCGAGGCGACGCGCGGATGCGAGCGCGACCGCGGCGGCGACCACGTTGAGCGCGGCCGCCGTGCAGTTCGTCGCCGCCATCCCGAGCCGCGGCAGGAGGACGAATCCGGCGAGCGCGACGCCGACGCAGCCGCCGAGGCTGTTCACCGCATAGAGGAGCCCGGTCGCGACCCCGACGCGCGCGCGGCTTCGCACCAGCATGTCGGTCACGATCGGCAGCGTCGTTCCCATGAGGAACGTCGGAACGAGGAGCACCGCGCCAGCGAGCGTGAACTGAACGAGGTTGTAGGCGACGAAGCGGTCCGCGAGCCGCCGATACGCTCCTCCGAAGACCGGGTCGAGCGCCGCGATCGCGAGCGGCATGAGGAGCGCCGCGACCGCGACCCCGAGCTCGATCGCGGCGTAGAGGCGCGGCGATGCCAGGCCGCGCCTCGCCCAGCGCCCGCCGGCGTACGCGCCGAGGGCGAGGCCGCCGAGGAACGAGGTGAGGACCGTCGACAGCGCGTACGCCGTATGGCCCATGACGAGCCCGAGCTGGCGCAGCCAGACGACCTCGTAGATCAGCGCAGCCGCGCCGGACGCGAAGAGGCAGGCGACGAGCGGCCACCCGGCGCGCGTCGCCAGCGCCGTCGGCCCCGGAGCGCGGGCGGTCATCGGACCGGGTGCCGTCCCGGGTGCGGCGGATGCGCTCTCGCGAACTGGCATCTGCACCCGATCCGCACTCCCTCGGTTGAGCTCGACGACCCCGCGTGGCGTCCGCCCTCGCGAGACGCCAGAGCCTCATCAAAGGGCCGCGGTCCGCGCAACAGCGTTCTCGCGTGGATCAAACGACTGCGCCGCCGGGGCTTCGACCCCGGCGGCGCATCCGGTGCTCGGGCGGGCCTTGCGGCCCGCCCGAGCGGGTTGTCACGTCGGCTCACCCGATCCGGCTGACGCCGGACCGAGCGACCCGATGATCAGTTGATGTCGAAGGCGACCTTCGAGCTCACGACCACCGGGCCGGGCAGGCCGGCATTGTTGTTCACGAGGCCCGACAGCACCGCGCCCGCGGCAACGCCCGGGATGCACCCGACCGTGCCATAGGTCGCGACCGGGTCGTTCGCGCTCCCCGCGATCAGGAGGCCGGTGTTGCTTCCCGTAGAGGAGATGCCCGTGCACGTCGCCGGGGTGTCCGCGAACTTCGCACCGCCCGAGTTCGCGCTTCCGAAGCAGCCGTTGAAGTTGTTGCAGCTGCCCATCCCCGCGCCCGAGCAGCAGACGTTCGGAGTGCCCGCGCCCGTGCAGTCGGAGTTTCCGCCCTGGCCCGGGCAGAAGTGGCCAGCCGCATCGGCCACGCTCGTGCCGGCCGTCGTCGACGTCGTCGCGATCGAGATCACGCCCGACCCGCCGCCCGAAACGTCCGGGATGCAGTCGGTCGAGAGTCCCGCCGTCGAGCCCGACTGCTCGAACACGAAGCAGGAGGCACCCGAGTTGGCGGCGTCGTTGTCGCACACGCCGGCTCCCGTCATGCCGCCCGAGGCGAAGACGACCGGGGAGGTCGTCGCCGTCGTGGTGCGGCAGCGCGGGCACGCCTGCGTCGTGTACGACGTGGCGGTGAGGATGTAGACCGTCGCGTTGGTGGTCGTGGAGAGCGAGATGTCGCCCGTCGCGAGGTTCAACGAGCCGGACGCGGGCGCGCCCAGCGTGTTGAGTGCGCAGACCTTGACCGGGCTGGTGGTGTCGATCGGCGTCACGCCGCCGCAGCCCGTCGTCGTGCAGTTTACGGCGTTCGGGATGTCGCCGGCGTTGCCGCTGATCGGGCACGCCGTGTCTCCCGGCCCGCTGCATGTGAGTGTGTAGCGCGAGCGATCGCCGAAGTTGTCGGCCCCCTCCGAGCCGGGGCTGCCGACGCTCGGGCCGCCGCCGCCGAAGGTCAAGCTGCCGCAGGTGACGGTCTTGCCCTCGTTGCAGTGTCCGGCATCCGCACCCGTGCAGCAGGCATTGCACGATCCGGTGCCGGCACCCGTGCAGCAGAGGAGCGGGGTGGCGACGCCCGTGCACACGCTGTTGCACGTTCCGGCCGCCGAGCCCGTGCAGCAGTCGTTCGGGCTGGTGAGCGCGTCGCTCGGATTACGACGGCCCGGGACGCCTTCCGACGCCGCGCCGTTCGTCGTCAGGGCGCCGCACACTCCGCCGGCGTCTTGGCTGATCGTCGTCAGCGTCGTCGGCGTGTTGAAGGTCGGGGTCCCGGTTGCCGACTTGAGCGCCGGCATGCAGAGGTCCGTCACCTTCTTCGCGTCGAGGTAGCGGGCCGCGTCGAGCGAGTTCGAGATCGCAACCTCGTGCGCCACGAACTTCACCGCGTTCGTCTTCAGCGACTTCGCCTGATAGCAGATCAGGTGACCCGACGCGCCCGGCGTCGTCGGCGTGCCCGACGTGCTCGTCACGCCCGTCGGCGCGCACACCTTGGTGATCTTGTTCATCAGGTACGACTCGGTGTAGCCGAACTGGTCGCTGACCGGGCCCACGTTCCCGAACGGACCCTTCGGGCCCTTGATCGAGTAGCAGGCGTAGTCCTGCACGTTCCCGCCGATCGTCGGAGCGGAAGGAACCGGGAGTCCCGGCGGCAAGCAGAGCCCACTCTGGCAGGTGTCGCCGCCCGAGCAGTCGCCGTTCACCTTGCACTTGGTGAGCGGCCCGTAGTCGTTCTTGCCCGAGGCGACCATCAAGCTCTTCGGCTTGTTGATCGTCACGCCGCTGCGGGCGCCGATGCAGTCGGCGAGGTTGTAGATCGTCGCCGGCGCGACGAACTTCGCCGCCGTCTTGAGGTCCTTCGTCTGGTACTCGGCGAGGTGAACCGACGGGTTCAACGCCGCGCCCGCACACGACCTGCCCGCCGTGATCGGGTTGCAGAGGCTCACGTACTTGGCCACGCCGTTGCCTCGGACGACGTCGAACTGGTCCTTCATGTTGACCGTGACGGCGAGGTCCTTGAACTTCTGGGCATTGGGCGGAACTTTCATTTCTTTCGCCTGGTAGCAGAGGTACTCGTCGAGCGGCAGTGCGACCTGCGCGAATGCGCTGGACGTGAATCCGAACACAGCCACAGCCGCCACCGCGAGCTTAAAAACGGATCTCATTCTGATCCCTCCTTCATTCGTGAGACGCGGGTCAGATCACTTCTGTGTGGTCCGGGTGTGTGTCTCCCGCGCGCACGGACCAGAAAACGTCGCGGGGACGTCGGGGGTACCGGCCTATCTGGGAGCTCCCTCCTTTCCGCCACCCCCGGATCGGGTTTCTGAAACTGCGGAGGGGCGCCGGTGGCGATCCGCCATTCTCCGCCTTCATCCGAGCTGGTTTTTGTAACCGACGAGTCGGAAGAGAAGCCGTACTTGTGCTTGCGCTCAGCGGCGCTTGTACATCCGTCGGGTCGCGCATGGCAAGCGCCTTTTCAGCGACTGACGCACCGCGCGAAAGGAGTCCGGACCGCGACCGCCACCGACGGGGCAGCCGTCGGGCGATGCGCCGAGGTTTCTCGCTGCCCGACGGACGATGGGTGGCGACCCCCGCCCTTCAGCCCGTGGCCGCGCGCCGCGCGCGCTCGTCCGTCGTGCCAAGCCACGGCTTCCGGGTTCCGAACAGCAGGTCGCACCACGGCCGAGTCACGCACCAGTTCGCGTCCTGGTCCGGTCCGAGGTGATGGTCGACGTGCCAGGGAAGGTGGCTGCGCGCCCACTCCGGGTCGAGGTGCGCGCGGCGATGCTTTCGGTGGTACTCGACGGCGCACCAGAGGAGGGTCGCGGTCAACGTGGGCATCCACGGAAGGACGGCAAGCGCCGGGATCCCGCTGAGCGCGAGAGCGAAGACCTCCTTGCCCTGAGCGTGCCACCCGAACGGAGAGCGCGCGTAGTCGGGATCCACCATGCCGTGGCGGCGCGCGGCGCGATGGTGCTCGTGCCAGTGGAAGCTCCAGAAGCTCGCGCGGCGACGCCCGAGCCCATGCAGCATGTGCCGATGGGCGAGCCACTCGGTCAGGTTCGCGGCGAAGAGGCCGAGCGGCACGCCGGCGACGGCGAGGACGAACGTCGAGATCGCCACGGCCCGAAAATGACGATATCGTCAGTTTCTGTCAACGAGAATCGTCGCGTGCTACGACCGCGGTTCGACCATGGGCCGGCGAGAGCACAACAAGGCGTCCAAGCGCGCGCGTCTCGAGGCCGCCGCGCTCGAGGAGTTCCGCCGCCACGGCTACGGCGGGGCCAGCATCGAGAGCATCGCGGCCGCGGCCGGCGTCGCGCGCGGGACCTTCTACCTCTACTTCGCGGACAAGCGCGCGATCTTCCGGTCGCTCGTCGACCGGCTCGTCGATCCGCTGCTCGCCGCCGCCGACCGCGCCCGCGGCGCGCTCGCCGGCTGCCCCGATCTCGGCGCGACCGCCCCGATCTACGCGCGCCTCGCCGAGGAGGTCGGGGCCCTGGTCGTCCACGAGCCGGTCGCGGCGCGCGTCGTCCTCGCGGAGGCGCGCGCAGCCGGGCCCGGCGGCGACCTCGTGCGGCGCCGGATCGCCCGTCTCGAGGAGACGGCGCGCGGCATCCTGGCCGACGGCGCGCAGCGCGGCCTCTTCCGCGCGCACGACCCGGGCGCGGTCGCGCTCGCCATCGTCGGAGCGATCGAGCGGCTCGCGTGGGCGGCGCTCTCGGGCGACGAGCGCGTCGCGCCTGCGGCGCTGCCCGCAGAGGTCGTCGTTCTCTTCCGGCGCGGCCTCGCCGCGTGACGGCGCGCCGACGGCTGGCTTCGCCGCTCGCGCCGGCAGTATTGTCGCGCCCATGAGCACCTGCACGGCTTGCGGCGGCATCGTCGAGCGCCGCCCGGCACGCATCCGCTGGGCGGTCCGAATCGCGCTCTTCGCGCTCACCTTCGCGGCGTCGTACGCGCTCGTCGCGCCGCGCATGACCGCCATGCTGGAGGGCGTGCGCGCGGGGTTCTCGCCGGCGGTTCCCGCCGCGCTGGCGACCGGGGCGATCGCGCTCGCCGCGTTCGCGGCAGGCTTCGTCCGCATCCGGCGGCCGGCGTGCGGCGCATGCGGCCGCGTCGAGCCGGCGTGGCTCTTCGCGCCGGGCGCCGCCCCGCGCGCGACGGCGGCCGACGCAGCGACGACCACGGCGCCGGGCGACGCCGCGTCCGTCGCTGCCGCCGCTCCGTCCACCGGCCGGCGCGGCTTCCTCGCGGCAGCGGGCGCGCTCGGAGCGAGCGGCGTCGCGACCGCGGCCGCGGGCTTCGGCGGCGTCCTCGTGCGGCAGCGGCGCTGGCGCGACGTCGGGAACGACATCTTCTTCGCGCAGGTCGAGCGCACCGCGCCCGAGCGGCGGCCGGAATGGGCGGGGGCGCGCGTGAAGAGCTACCGCCGGCTCGGGCGCACCGAGGCGATGGTCTCCGACATCTCGCTCGGATCCGGAGCGATCGACGACATCGCGGTCGCGCGCCTCGCGCTCGAGCGCGGGGTCAACTACTTCGACACCGCGCCCGACTACTCGCACCATCGCTCCGAGCTCCTGCTCGGGCAGGCGCTCCGCGAGCACGGCGGCCGCGACCGCCTCTTCGTCGCGACCAAGTTCTGCACCGCGGAGGGACACCTGCCGACCGACACGCCGGTCCCGGAGATCATGCGGGCCGTCGAGGCGAGCCTCGAGCGCCTGCAGACGGACTACGTCGACCTCGTCCACATCCACTCCTGCGACCAGCTCGAGCGCCTCCTCGCGCCCAACTTCCACGAGGCGTTCGATCGCCTGAAGGAGCAGGGGAAGGTGCGCTTCCTCGGCGTCAGCACGCACACGCCGAACCTCGAGAAGGTCGCGCGCGCGGCGATCGACTCCGGCCGCTTCGACGTGATGATGCTCGCCTACCACCACGGCCTCTTCCCGGGGATGGCGCACCTCATCGACGAGGCGCACGCGCGCGACGTCGGCGTCGTGGCGATGAAGACCTTGAAGGGCGCGAAGGCGGCGAACCTCGCCGGCATGAAGGAGGACGCGGTCGCGTACTCGCAGGCGGCCTTCCGCTGGGTGCTCGCGAACCCGTCGGTGTCGTGCCTCGTCGTCTCGTTCTCGAAGGTCGAGCACTGCGACGAGTACCTCTACGCCTCCGGCACCGGCATCGGGACCGACGACCACGCGCTGCTCGAGCGCTACGACCGGCTGGCGAGCGCGGACTACTGCCGCCCGCACTGCGGCGCATGCCTCGACTCGTGCTGCAACGGCCTGCCGATCGACACCGTGCTCCGCTACGACATGTACTTCGCGGACTACGGCCGCGAGGCGATCGCTCGCGAGAAGTACGCGAAGCTGACCCGCGCCGGCCTCGACGCGTCGAGCTGCATCGCCTGCCCCGCTCCGTGCGCGGCCGCGTGCCCCTTCGAGCTCCCGATCCGGGCCAAAATGGTGCGCGCGCATACACGGTTGCAGGCTGCCTGAATCGTCCGGCACTCCGGCGCCTCCGCGCGGTCTAAAAGGCCGAGCAGATGCCGCCGATATGGGCTCCGAGGATTTCCCTTCAAAAGGGGATTCGGCTATGGAGGCGCGCATGTTCAGCAGAACGATGCTTTCGACCCTCGTCGCCGCAGCGCCGCGCGCGCTGCTCTCCCTGACGGTCGCGGCCGGCATCGGGGCGCCGGTCGCGCTCGCCCAGGGCATCAACAGCGACATGCAAGGAGCGCCGAAGGACGCCCCGGTCGTCCCGGGCGTCTACGACGAAGAGCTGTGCGTCGTGAGCATCGACAAGGACGCCAGGTTCGTCACCTTCATGGCGCCGAACCCGGAGAACCCGAACGCCGCCGTCGCGTTCGTGTTCAAGTCGATCGAGGGCTTCAAGAAGGGTGACCTCGTGAAGCTCTCGCCGGCGAAGGACACGAAGGCCGGTCAGCCGACCGTCAAGGTGCTCGAGGCCGGGTCGGCGAAGTGCAAGCGCTACTCGTGAGAGCCGCCGCGGCCGCCTGACGGCGCCGCGCGGCCACCCGCCGGCGGGCCGAGGACCCATTCGCCACCGCCCGGGTCGCGATACCAGCCGCCCGCGGCGTGCGTTCCGCCGTCGACGTGGAGCGTGACCCCGGTCACGTAGCTCGCGAGCGGCGACGCGAGGAAGACGACCGGCCCCGCGACCTCGGCCGGCTCCGCCGCACGCCCGAGCGGCACCATGAAGCCGTGGCGCTCGAGCGCGCCCGCCGGCAGCATCGCGCGCAGGCCCTCGGTCAGGCAGATGTCGGGCGCGATCGCGTTCACGCGGATCGACTGCGGCGCGAGCTCCAGCGCCATCGACTGCGTGAAGTTGATCACCGCCGCCTTGCAAGCGGCGTAGACCGCGTAGAGCGGGGCGGCGCGCACGCCCTCGATCGAGACGACGTTCACGATCGACCCGCCGCCGCGCTCCGCCATCGCGGGCACCGCCGCGCGTGTCCCGTGGAGGACCGTCTTCAGGTTCGTCCGGATGAGCGCGTCCCAGCCCTTCTCCTCGACCTCGACGAACGGGCGCTGAAACGTGCCCCCGACGTTGTTCACGAGCGCGTCCAGGCCACCGAGCTGCTCGCGCGCCGCCGCGACGGCCTGCGCGACCTGGTCGCCGTCGCGGACGTCGGTCGCGAGCGCGAGCGCGCGGCCCCCTGACCGCACGATCTGGTCCGCCACCGATTGGCCGAGCTCGGGCCGCAGCTCGGCGATGAGGACCGCGGCGCCGTGCTCCGCGAAGGCGAGCGCGACCGCCTTCCCGATCCCCTGACCGCCCCCGGTCACGAGGCCGACCTTGCCCTCGAGAAGCCGCGCCGTCCCCATGCGCGCTTGTCCTGCAAGCGCGCATGGCGCGCAAACCGGCTGTTGGGGCCGGGATGGTCTTGAAGTCGGGTCCCCCGCGCGGCAAGGAATGTCGACGCCGGAACGCGTCGCGGGAGGAGACCGGCCTTTGAAAGCGAAGAAGACCAAGGCGACCAGCCGCCGGACGGCCAAAGCGGGGAGTGCCCGCCGCCGAACCGGCCCCCGGGCCGCCCGCCCCGCGCGCAAGAAGAACGCGACCGGGAAGAAGTCTTCCCCGGCGGCCGCAAAGCGCCGTCCTGCGGCGAAGCGCGCAGCACGTCCGGGGGCGCGGGGGGCGGCGCGACCCGCCGGGAAGCGCCCCGCGCGGAAGGCCGCCAGCCGGCCCGGCGCGTCGTCGGGCTCCGCGAAGTCCCGGGCGGCGCGCGCGCGCAAGGCGACGGCGGCGCGCTCGTCCAAACCCGCCGCCTCGCGGGCGCGCAAGCCGGCAGCCGGCCGCGCGAAGTCCACGACCCGTCGGGTCGCCGCGAAAGCGGGCAAGGCGGCAAAGGCCGGAGCGGCCGGCGCGCGCGGAGCCGCCTCCGCGAAGAGCCAGTCGCGCGCCGCGGAGGCGCGCAGCCGAAAGGCGTCGTCGACGGGCGCCAGCCCGGCCGCCAAGCCGCAGCCGAAGGCTCCGAGCGCCGAGCGCCCCCGCCCGAAGCCGCGCGCGGCCGCGCCGAAGAGCGCGCCTCCGAAGAAGAAGCCCGAGCTCCGCGTCACCGACTCCGCGTTCCGGCTGTCGCCCGACGTCAGGCCGATGGACTACCGCCTGCACGTCCTCCCCGATCTCCAGCAGGGGAAATTCCGCGGCGAGGAGATCATCGAGATCGACCTCCGGCGCGCGGTCCCCTCGATCGAGCTCCACTGCGCAGACCTCACCATCGACCACGCCGAGGTCGCGTACCCGGGCGTGCCCGACCCGGCGCCGGTCCGCCCGTGGGGCCGCGCGGGCCAGCCGCCCCCGGGCACCGGACCCGTATCGACGCCGCAGACCGCGGTCGCGATCGTGCCGCACGCGTCGCGCGAGACCGTCGAGATCAAGTTCCTGCGCCCGCTCGCGCCGGGACACCTGAAGCTGAGCCTCGCGTATCATGGCGCGCTGCAGGATCGCCTGCGCGGGCTCTACAAGGCGTCGAGCGGATCGCGCCGCTACGCCTTCACGCAGCTCGAGGCCGCGGACGCGCGCCGCTTCTTCCCGTGCTTCGACGAGCCGGAGTACAAGGCGCGCTTCACCTTCTCCGTGACCGCCGACACGAACCTCGTCGTGCTCTCGAACAGCCCGCTCGAGCGCATCGATCGCAACGCGTACGGGACGGCGACCCGGCACTTCCGGACGACCCCGAAGCTCTCGACGTACCTCTGCGCGCTCGCCGTCGGCGAGCTCGAGAGCTCGCCCGAGCGCCACGTCGGGAAGGCGACGGTGCGCGTCTGGTCCGTTCCCGGAAAGTCGGCGCTGACCGAGTTCGCGCTCGACGCGGCGGTCGAGTCCCTGCGCCGGCTCGAGACCTACTTCGACCTGCCCTACCCGTACGAGAAGCTCGATCTCGTCGCCGTGCCGGATTTCGAGGCCGGCGCGATGGAGAACGCGGGCGCCGTCTTCTTCCGCGAGACGCTGCTCCTCGTCGACCCGAAGACGATCACGGTCGCGGAGAAGAAGCGCGTCGCCGAGGTCATCGCGCACGAGCTCGCGCACATGTGGTTCGGCAACCTCGTCACCATGAAGTGGTGGGACGACCTCTGGCTGAACGAGGCGTTCGCGACCTGGATGGCCTTCAAGATCGTCGACGACTGGAAGCCCGAGTGGCGCATGTGGAACAACTTCGAGCCGCATCGCGCCGCCGCGCTCGCGCTCGACGCGCTCGCGAACACGCACCCGATCTACGCCGAGGTCGAGAACGCCGCGCAGGCGACCGAGAACTTCGACGCGATCACGTACGAGAAGGGCGCGTCGGTCGTGCGGATGATCGAGCACTACCTCGGCCCGCAGAAGTTCCGGGTGGGCGTGCGCTCGTACATCCGCCGGCATCGCGAGGCGAACGCCGTCGCGGCCGATCTCTGGCGTGCGCTCGAGCAGGCTTCGGGGCAGCCGGTGGCACAGGTCGCGAAGGCGTGGATCCGCCAGCCCGGGTTCCCGCTCGTGAGCCTCTCGCTGGAGGAGCGCGGCGAGTCGAACGCGATCGCCGTCAAGCAGGAGCGGTTCCTCGCGAGCCCGATCACGCGCGTGCCGCGCAGCGAGGCGGGCGTGTGGCCGGTTCCGCTCGTCGTCAAGGTCGCGCCCCGGGGCGACGCCGTACCGCGCCTCGAGCGCGCCCTCGTGCGCGCGGCGCGCGGCCGCGTCGCGGTCCCGGGCGGCAAGCGGCCGGCCTGGTACTACGGCAACGCGTCGGAGGGCGGCTTCTACCGCGTCCTCCACGACGACGCCGTCCTCGCCGCGCTCGGCGAGGACCTGTCGTCGGCATTGAGCGCCGTCGAGCGCATGGGCCTCGTCGGACACCAGTGGGCCATCGTCCGCGCCGGCCGCGCGAACCTCCGGACCTTCCTCGACCTCGCGAGCCGCCTCGGCTCGGAGACCGACTACGAGGTCCTCGACACGCTCGCCGGCGCGCTCTGGTTCGTCGACGACCAGATCGCGGACGCGGTCGGACCCGAGGGGCGGCCCGCGCTCCAGTCGTGGGTCGGCGACGTGTTCCGCCCCGCGTGGCACGAGGTCGGCTGGGATCCCGCTCCGGGAGAGGAGGAGGAGCGCCGGCTGAGACGCGCGTCGCTCCTTCGCATCTACGGCGTGATCGCCGAGAACGCCGGCGTCGCCAGCGACGCCGCGGAGCGCTTCGAGACCTACCTCGAGGATCGCGCGACGCTCGAGCCGAACCTCGCCGAGCCGCTGATCGCGATCGTCGCGCGCGACGGCGACATGGATCGCTTCGATCGGTTCCGGGCCGCGGTGACGCAGGCCGCGACGCCGCAGGAGCGGCGCCGCTTCCAGCTCGCGCTCGGCGACTTCCGCGTCCCGGAAGCGATCGAGCGCGCGCTCGAGCTGACGCTGACGCCCGAGATCCCGACCCAGGACGTCGCGTTCCTCCTGATCCGCCTCCTCGGCAACCGCTTCGCGCGCGAGACCGCGTGGAAGTTCATCGAGCGCGAGTGGGACCGCCTCGGGAAGCGGCTGCCCCCGATGATGGCCTCGCGTCTCATCGAGGCGACCTCCGCGCTCCAGACGCGAGAGCATCGCCGCGAGGTCGCGACCTTCTTCCGCGCGCACCCGGTCGAGACCGGGATGCGCGCGCTGAAGCTCGCGCTCGAGCGCTTCGACGTGAACGAGGAGCTCCGGCGGCGCGCCGGGAAGGAGCTGCGCACGTGGATCGCGGCGCGGATGCGCTCCACGCAGGCCGCGAGCCCGGCCGCCGGCGCATCGGCACGGCCAGCGGAGCCCGCGCCGACGCGCGAGAGCGGCGAAGGACCGCCACCGGCGGCCTGATCCGTCGGACGCGCCGCCGGCCACGGGAACGCCACCACGCGCTGACGCGCCGGTGCGCGGTCCCGGGCACCGGGCTCACGCGCCGCCCGCGAGCAGCTCCTCCGCGATCCGCTTCACGTCGGCCGCCTCGACGCGGCCCTTGTGCGTCTTCATCACGTCGCCGACGAGACGCCCGACCTGCTTCGCGTCGCTCACGCCGAGGCTCGCGATCCGCTCGGCGACGAGCGCGCGCAGCTCGTCGTCGGCCATCGTCGCCGGCAGGAAGCGCGAGCAGAAGTCGATCTCGAAGCGAAGCTTCTCCGCCTGAGCGGCGCCCTTCTCCCCGAGCTTCCCGTACTCCTCGACGGCCTTCTGCATCTGCTTGCGATAGGCGCCGACGACCTCGCGCACGACC
Source organism: Binatia bacterium (assembly GCA_035651755.1). Classification (GTDB taxonomy): domain Bacteria; phylum Desulfobacterota; class Binatia; order UBA12015; family UBA12015; genus DASRFA01. The sequence goes on from DASRFA010000056.1 coordinate 265,549, forward strand.
GCGTCGTCCACCTCGCCGGTGAAGCCCTTCGCGGTCCGGCGCTCGGCGATCTTCGCCTTCAGCATGCGGACGACGTCGAGCGTCTTGTGATCCTTCTCGCGCATCGCCTCCTTGAGGGTCGCGTCCAGCTCCTGCTCGATCGCCATCGCAGTCCTCCAGAGCCCGAGGTAGCACCCGAGCGCGGGCGCGCCACGCCCCTCGCGTCGACGCTCGTCGCGCGTGCTTCGGGTCAGACGCGGACGGCGAGGGCCGCGAGGAAGTGCCCGGTGAGAAAGCGCGTCGGCCAGTCGCCGAGGCGCTCGAAGCGAAGGAGCCCGCGCGCGAGCGCACCGCCCGCCCCGGGCTCCGACCTCGGCAGCCGGGCGACGACCGCGGCCGGGAATCGCGGCACGTGCATGACCGCGGCGAGCTCGTCGGTGCGAAAGGATGCGGCCGCGAGCGCATGCCGGAGCGCACGCGGCCCGAGCGTCGCGCCCACGCGGTACGGCACGATCCCTAGCGCCCGCCAGAGGCGGGGGACCGCGCGACGAAGCGCGAGCAGCGGATTGGCGGGATTGTCGAGCGTCAAGATCAGCGTGCCGCCCGGGCGCAGGACGCGCGCGAGCTCGCGCAGGCTGCCGGCGATCTCGGCGCGCGACGCGAAGTGATCGAGCGTCGAGCTCGAGACCGCGACGTCGAAGCTCGCGGAGCGGAACGGAAGCGCGCGCACGTCGGCCTCGACCACCCGGAGGTCGCCGTGGCGGGCGCGCGCGGCGACCGCGGTGCCGGCCGCGATGTCGATCGCCACGACGTGGCGCGCGCGCTCGGTCAGGATCGCGGCAAGGCCGGCCCCGCACGCCTCCTCGAAGAGGTCGGTCTTGAGCGCGGCCCGCACGGGCGACGAGGGCCACCAGCGCTCGACGAGATGCCGGTGCACCTCGTCGCTGTACAGGCGAGCGAACGACGTCGCCTGGGCGGCGCGAAGCCGCGCCCCGGTCTCGTGCCAGTACGCGCGCTCGGCGGCGCGATCGGCCTCGCGCCGGAGCGCGTCGCTCCGCGCGTCCCGCTCGGCGCCGCGGTCCGGCGCGCGCCACGTCGCGCTCCGGAACGTCACGCGCGCGGCCACGGCCACTCGGGGATGCGATCGGCCGGATCGACCCGACCGAGCCACGCGTAGGTCCAGGCCGAGACCCGCCGTCCGTCGTCGAGCTCGGCGTCGGCGCGCACCCGCTCGTAGGCGTGCGGACGCGGGTCGTCGGGACCGCAGCCCTCGTAGCGATCGAGGGCCGCGAGCAGCGACGGATCGTCGGGCAGCGCGAACACGTCGCCCTGTACCCGATCCGAGTCGGATGCGCTTCCGAGCACCAGTCCCGGATATGCGCCGACGCGATAGAGCGCGCCCCGCACGCGCGCGAGACCGATCCGCACGGCGCGCTCCGACAGGAGCTTCGCCGGCCCGCCGCGCGAGCCGGCGCGGAGCGTTCCGTACACGAACAGGTGCGCGGGCCCGCGCATGGCAGAAGGGTGAGCGCGCCCGGTCGGTCGGTCAAGGGCACGACTCGTGGTAGGCGCACCCATGGCCAGCGGCGGTCGGAGCGCGCGGCTCTCCGGGCGGACGCCGCGCGCGCGCGGCGCGCTCGTGGCGCTCCTGTGCGCGCTCCAGGCGCCGATCGCGTGGAACGCCGTCCGGCACGACCCGCGCATCGGCTACGACGCCGAGCGACACCTCGCGTACGCGCACGTGCTGTCGAACGGCCGCCTGCCGGGACCGCGCGACACGACCCAGTTCTACTCTCCGCCGCTGCCCTACCTCGTGCCGGCCGCGGCGATCGCGCTCGCGGACGCGTCGCGCGAGACCGCGGCGAAGGTCGCGCAGCTCTTCCAGGTCCTCCTGTCGATTGCGACGGCGCTCGCGCTCCTCGCCCTCTGCGAGCGCGTCCGCCCGGGCGACGTCGCGCTGAAGGCGATCGCGCTCCTCCTGTGCGCGCTGCCGGCGGTCTACCCGCGGACCTTCGCGCAGGTTCGCGGGGAGCCGTACGTGACCGCGCTCGCGGCGGTCGCCGCCGTGCAGCTCGTCGACTTGGTTGCGGCGCGCCGCCCTCGCCCGAGCGCGGCGGCGCTCTTCGGCGCGGTGTGCGGGCTGCTCGCGCTTTCGCGGCAGCTGGGCGCCGTCCTGGCGGTCGCCGCGCTCGCGTTCGCGGTCGTGATCGGACTTCGCATGCGCGCGCTTCGGCTGCTCGCGTGCGGCGCGCTCGCGGCGGCGGTCGCCGCGGCCGTCGGCGGCTGGTTCTACGTCGCGGCGGCGACTCGCACCGGCCGCCCGCTCGCGTTCAACAAGCAGCCGCACGAGACGTCGCTTCGCGAGCTGAGCGAGGTCCACGAGCTCGGCGTCGGCTGGCCTGCGATCGTGCGATCGCCCGGGCGGCCGGAGTTCCAGACGCAACCGCTCGCGATCCTCTACGCCGACTGGTGGGGCGACTACTTCTACTACTTCCTGTTCCGCGGCCGCGATCCCGCCGGCAACTGCCTCGCCGGGGGCCTCCTCGGCGACTGGGCCGCGCGCGGCATCCCGCCCGAGCTCGACACGAACCACGCGGAGATGGCGGCGTACCTCGGCCGCTGGAATGCGATCGCGCTCACGCCGTCGCTGCTCTGCGCCGCCGGCATCGCGCTCGGGTGCCGGCGGCTCGCGGCCGCCCTCGTGCGTGCCGACGCCGCGGCGCGGACGATCGCGCTCGCCTTCGCGGTCGTGGTCGTCGCGGCGTCGGTCGTGGCGGTCGTCGCGCTCGTGGTGCGGTTCGGCGTCGGCCTCGATCGCGACTCCTTCAAGGCGAGCTACCTCCTCCCGTGCGCGCCCTTCCTGGCGCTCCTCGGCGGCGAGGCGGCGCGCGTGCTCGCGGCGCGCTCGGCGATCGCGGGGCGCGTCGCGGTCGCGGCGCTGGTCGGCGCGGCGCTCTACGGCGCCGCGGCGACCGTCACGCGCTGGCCGATGCCGCTCGCGTGCACGCCGCCGTGGTGGGATCGCCCGCCGGCCGCGCGCGTCGTGGGACCCGGATCAGCGGCGCGCTGAGCCGCGCTCGTCGCCGATCCATTGTAGCCACCCGCGCGTGACGCCGAGGAGGCGGCGGCGGTCGAGGTGGTACGCGCGCTCGCGGCCGCGCGGCACGACGCGCACCAGGCCGGCGCGCTCGAGCACCTTCAGGTGGCGGCTCGTCGTCGGCCAGGAGCACGCGAAGCGATCGGCGATCTCGCCGGCGGTCATCTCGCCGCCGCGGAGGTGGAGGACGTGCAGGATGTGGCGGCGCGACGCGTGCGAGAGCGCGGAAAAAACGAGGTCCGCCGCGGCGACCTCGTCACGAGCGCTAGGCATGCGTCGCACGACGGAGCTTCACGGGCGCGACGTGGGGGAACTCCATCGCCGCCCGCTCGCCGCGCGCCTCGCACATCGTCTCCATCGGCTCCCAGATCGCGGCGACGGCCGGAAAGGAATGCGCGGAGCGGACGGCCGAAGCGCTCTTCCAGGTGAAGATCTCGACGTAGAACGGGCGGCCGTCCGACTCCTCCCCGCGCCACGCGCTCGCCGGCTCTTCCGTCACCAGGTCGAGGCGCCGGAGCGCCGGCCAGTGCCGGCGGAGGAGCCCCAGGAACGCCTTCTCGCGCGCCTTCTGGACCCGATACGTGCACACGACGGTCAGGTTCGCTTTCGCCATGCGCGACGATTAGCCGACTCGCTAATCATTCGTCAAGCCCATCGCGGCTCGCGATTCGAGCGGCGGCATTGGTCGCGATTTGCGTCGACCTCGGCCGGATGGTCGAATCCGAGCCATGTCCGAGCTTCCGGTGCTTTGGCAATTCACGGCGTCGCACTACAACGAGAAGGCGCGCTGGGCGCTCGACTGGAAGGGCCTGCCCTACCGCCGGCGCTCGCTGCTCCCCGGACTGCACGTTCCGACGATCTTCTGGATGACGGGGCAGAAATCGGTGCCCGTCCTGACGATCGACGGGCTGACGATCGCGGACTCGACGCGCATCATCGAGACGCTCGAGATGCGGAAGCCCGATCCGCCCCTCTTCCCGGCGGACCCGGTCGCGCGCCGCCGTGCGCTCGAGCTCGAGGACTTCTTCGACCGCGAGCTCGGCCCGCACCTGCGGCGCGCGGTCTTCGACGCCGTGCTCGGCGACTCCGACTACGCGTGCGCACTCTTCACGCAGGATGCGAAGCCGCTCGCGCGCCGCGCCTACCGGACGATGTTCCCCGCGGTCCGCCTCGTCATGAAGATCGACCTCGGCATCGACGACGAGCGCGCCGCGCTCTCACGCGACCGCGTCGCACGCGCGTTCGATCGCCTCGAGAGCGAGCTCCAGCCGTCCGGCTACCTCGTCGGCGATCGCTTCACGGTCGCCGACCTGACGGCCGCCGCGCTCGCGGCGCCGCTCGTCCAGCCGCCGGAGTTCCCGTACGCGTGGCCGCCCTCGCCGCCCGACGCCGCCGTCCGCCTGCGCGCCGACTACGTGGATCGACCGGGCTTCCGGTGGGTGCAGGAGATGTACCGCCGGCACCGGGGCCGGTCGCTCGCGGAGGTGCGCGCCGCCTGACGTCCGGCTCGTCCGGCGCCGCGGCACTCCGACTGCCGTTCTACCCGTCGATGACCGGTCGCCTCCTCATCCCGCTGCTCCTTGCCGTCTGCGCGGCCTGCGGCGACGCCCGTCGGACGGACCCGTGCGCCGGCAAGCACGGTGCGGCCGGCACGCGCGACGTCGCCATCGTGTCGGGCGCACGGTCGCGCAGCTTCCGCCTCGTCGTTCCCGACTCCGCGGTGCGCGGCGAGCCGGCGCCGCTCGTGCTCCTCTTCCACGGATCGAACGGCGACGGTGAGAAGGAGATCGCGGTCACCGGCCTCGATCGGAAGGCGGCGGCGGAAGGATTCGTCCTGGCGGCCGGCGACGGGATCGACCGGTCGTGGAACAGCGGCTTCTGCCGCGACCCCGCCGGCCGCGCGTGCGTCGCGGACGTCGACGACGTCGCCTTCGCCCGCGACGTCGTCGCCGCGGTCGAGCGCGACGTCTGCATCGACCCGACGCGCGTGTACGCGACCGGCTTCTCGAAGGGCGCCGCGATGGTGTTCCGCCTCGCCTGCGAGGCGAGCGATGTCTTCTCGGCGTTTGCGCCGGTCGCGGGAGCGCTCACCACTTCGCCGTGTGCGCCCGGACGACCGCGCGCGATCCTGATCGTCAGCAACGCGCAGGACGCGGCGGCGCCCGCACCGGCGGGTCGGAGCTCGTTCGAGGCGTTTCTCCGCTTCAACGGATGCGGCGATGCGACGCCGAGCGACCAGCCGACGTCCGGCGCTCGCCGCGAAGCCGCCCTCGAGTGCGCGGACGACGCGACGACGGCCTTCTGTCTCGTCGACGGCGGCCACCGCTGGCCTGGTGGCGCCACAGAGCCCGACGCTCCGTTCCGCGCGACCGACGCCGTCTGGGGCTTCTTCGCGTCGTTGCGACCTCCGCTCGGCGCGACGTAAGAAGCGACGTCGATGCCGACTCCCGAAGAAGTCGACGCCCAGCTCCTCGGCCCGGGCGGGATCTTCGAGCTCGCCGAGGAGGACGTCCTCGGCGAGCGCATGCAGGTCTTCAGGAACCGGCCGCCCTCACTGCGCGCGCTCGTCGAGCGGTCGCTCGCGTTCGGCGACTCCGAGTACGCGATCTTCGGCGATCGCCGGATCACCTACGGGCAACACGCGCGCGCGGTCGCGTCGATCGCGGCCGCGCTGCGCGACCGCTTCGGCGTCCGAAAGGGCGACCGCGTCGCCATCCTCGCCGCGAACTGCCCGGAGTGGATCGCGACCTTCTGGGCGACGGTCAGCCTGGGCGCGATCGCCGTCGGCCTGAACGGCTGGTGGACGGGCGACGAGATCATCTACGGCGTCGGCGACTGCCGCCCGCGGCTGCTCGTCGCCGATCGCAAGCGGCTCGGGCGCCTCGAAGGGGCGGACACCGGCGTGCCGGTCGTCGAGATCGAGAGCGCGTTCGAATCGCTGTGGACGCACGCGCCGGACGCTGCGCTCCCGGCCGATCCGATCGCCGAGGACGATCCCGCGCTCATCCTCTACACGAGCGGGACGACGGGCCGGCCGAAGGGCGCGATCGGCAGCCACCGCAGCGTGATCGCGATGGTGATGCTGACGTCGTGGTCGGGCGTCCGCGGGATGATGCTCGTGCCGCCGCCGCCCGAGGACGCCGCGATCCATCCGCCGTGCGTCTTCGTGACGAACCCGCTCTTCCACGTCTCGGGGCTGCAGAGCGCGGCCGTCATGGTGCTCGCGTCCGGCATCCGGTCGGTCTGGAACGTCGGGCGGTTCGACGCGGGCGAGGCGATGCGCATCATCGAGCGCGAGAAGGTCACCGCTTGGGGCGCGATGAACACTGTGGTCTGGCGGATGATGCACCACCCCGAGTTCGGCAGGTACGACCTCTCGTCGCTGCGCTCGATCGGCGGCGGCGGGGCGCCCACCGCGCCCGACCTCCAGCGCCGCATGCGCGATGCGTTTCCCGGCATCCGGAGCGGCGGACATCTCGGCCACGGCTACGGCTCGACCGAGTCGGGAGCGCTCGCGACCGTCATCGGCGGCGAGGAGTGGCGCCTTCACCCGGAGTCGGTGGGGCGCGCGCTGCCGACCGTCGCGATCGAGATCCGCGATCCGGAGGACCCGACCGGCCCCGCGCTCGCGGACGGCGTCGAGGGCGAGATCTGCGTGCGGAGCCCGCTCGTCATGCTGGGCTACTGGGATCGACCGAAGGAGACCGCCGAGACGATCCTTCCGGGACGCTGGCTCCGGATGGGCGACATCGGGCGGATGGAAGGCGGCCTCCTCTACCTCGCGTCGCGGAAGCGCGACCTCATCCTGCGCGGCAGCGAGAACGTCTACCCGGTCGAGATCGAGAACCGCCTCGCGGAGCATCCCGGCGTCGCGGAGGCCGCCGTCGTCGGCGTGCCACACGAGGAGCTCGGCCAGGAGGTGAAGGCGGTCGTCGTGCCGCTCGCCGGCACGAGGCTCGACCCGGAAGAGCTCGCGCGCTTCGTCGCCGAGAAGCTCGCGTACTACAAGGTGCCGTCGCAGTGGGAGGTGCGGAGCGATCCCCTTCCCCGAAACGCAGCCGGGAAGGTCCTGAAGCGGGTCCTGACGGGCGAGGCGGAGAGCGCGTTCGTCGAGGAGTGAGCCCGCTCTCGCCGTCGCCCGGACCGGAGACCGCTCTCAGCCGCTCGGCAGCTCCACTGCCGCCACCGGCGCCGCGAGGTCGCCGATCGCGTTCACGAGCAGGCCGCCCGAGCTGATCGAGTAGACGAAGTCGTCGAAGAAGACGCCGCGCACCATGTTCGGCGGCACGAGGCACGACGGGTCGACGTCGGCGGCCGCGGTCACCCCCGGCGCCGACTCGGGCTCCGTCCCGGGGACCGGCACCGGCTGCGGCCCGGGCCCGCACGCGTCGACCGCGAAGCGCCCATGATCGACCTCGCCGAGCGGCGTGAGCCCGCCGGCGTCCGCCGCGACCAGCACGAGCGACGATCGGAAGACGCCGTCGTAGCGCGAGTACGGCAGCGCCACGATGCCGAGGGCCGAGTCGAAGGTGAACGCGAGGTGGCTCGACTCCGCCGGCGACCAGCCGTCGCCCGGCAGGAGCTGCGCGTCGACCAGGCGCGGCGCGCTCGGCTCGGACACGTCGAACACGCTGAGCGCCAGGCCGCGCACGCGCCCCCCCTCGTCGACGTCGCGGCCGACCGTCACGAGGTGCGTCTCGTCGAGCGGGTGGAGGTACTCGCTGAAGCCCGTGATCTCGACCTCGCCGAGCACCGCGGGCGCCGCCGGGTCGGCCAGGTCGACGACGAAGAGCGGATCGATCCGGCGGAACGTGACCAGGTAGCCGCGGTCGCCGAGGAAGCGCGCCGCGAAGATGCGCTCGCCGGGCGCGAGGTCGCCCGTCGAGCCGACGACCGCGATCGCCTCGCCGTCGACGCGCGCCGTCGTGATGCGGCTCGTCGTGGGAGGCGCGCCCGGCAGCCCAGCGTCGCGCGGCGAGACGGTGCTCGCGACCCGGATCACGCCGTCCCGCACGTCGAACGCGAGCTGCGAGATCGTCGTTCCCGGCACGAACCCGGACGCGAGGTAGCGCGTCTCGAGCCCTTCGCCGAGCGCGAACGCGTGGATCGCGGTGCGGTCGTTCGGCTCGCCGGCGTCGAACCAGCTCCAGTCGGGATAGGCGAGCAGAAGCGTGTCGGCGCTCGCATACACCTGCTGGGCGCCGCCGATCACGAGCGCCTCCTCGATCGGGCCGTCGTCCTCGCTCATCCGGAGCGCGACGATCCGCGTCGCGCCGCTGTCGGAGAGCGCGGGCGGCGGGACGTGGGCGTCGCGGCAGTCGATCGGGACGTCGACGAGGTCGCCCGCGACGCGCTCGCGGTGCGCGGGCAGCCAGTCCTCGAGCGCGCTCGCGTCGAGCGCCGCGATCGCGGCCTGCTCCCATGCGTCGACGCGTCGCCGGAGCTCCTCCTCGCTCTCCGCGAGCGACGGCGACGTGATGAAGCCCCACGGCTCCGGCACGCCGGGCGGCACACCCCAGCCGCGCTGCACGACGAGGCGCACCACGTCCCCGTGCCGGCGCGCGGCGAGCGAGACGCCCTCGAGGTAGATCTCGCGCGCGACGCGCGGCGCATCGTTCGCGACGTCGACGACCGTGAGCTTCGTGAACTGCGGCGGACAGAACGCGATGCCGCCGTCGAGCGCCATCGGACGCGGGAGCGGGTCGTCGATCCACGCGCACGCGTCGTCGCCGCCGAGGTCGCCGGGATCGTCGACCTGCGACACGACGGCCGCGCGGTCGCCGGTGACGAACATTCCGGTCGGGAAGCCCTCGATCGCGAGGCGCGCGAGGACGGCGGTCGCCTCGGGCGGGCGCGCCTGCAGGATCACGAGGTCGGAGCCGTGGAGGAGGTACAGGCGGTCACCTGCGGTCTCCACGACGTCGGCCTCGTCGACGCCCGGCACCTGCACGTTCGTGTCCGTCGAGCGGCCGGGCTGCGGGCCGCCCTCGTCCGGACGCGGCGCCGGCACCGGCTCGCCGGGCGCGCCGACGAGGACGTCGCCGTCGCGAACGACGGTCCAGCCGTCCTCGCGCAGGCGCTCCGCCTGCACCGCGATCTTCGCGCGCGCATCGGCGACGATCGCCGCGCGGAGATCGTCGCAGCTCGCGAACTGCGACAGCGCGACCTCCGACTGCGAGTCGCCCGGCCCAAGGGGCGCGCCCGACCCGCCGCCACCGGAGCAGCCGCTGCACGACGCGATCGCTGTCAAGCATACCGCGATCCAGACGACGTCCGCCGCGAGCGCGCGTACGCGCCGGTCCTCGAGAACGCTTCGCATGACGACCTCCTCCCGCCGGGCGCCCGGAACCCGGCGCCCTTGTCGTCTTCACCTGAATGGTGTACGTAGTTCACAATGATTGTGAACACAAGGCCCGCGTGCGACGGGCCTCCCTCGGGCGCCGTTTCCGAGGCGCGATGAGCGACCCCGGACGGCTCCGCTCGATCGGGGACGTGTTCTACGAGACGCGCGTCCTGCGCGGCCGGCGGTGGTCGCTGCGCCGCTTCGCGGAGGAGGCTCTCGACGGGCGGATCGAGCCCGTCATGTTGAGCTACATCGAGAAGGGCGAGCGGTTCCCGAGCGAGGACCTCGTGCGGCACCTTGCCGCCTTCCGGCGCGAGGACCCCCGGTCGCTCCTCGCGGTCCTGTGGCGCGACCGCATCCTGCACGCGATCGGGCGCGAGCTCGACCGCGCCTTCCAGGCCGAGCCCGGCGTCGCGCCGGCCGAGGACGGCGGCCCGGTCGAGGACGGCGCCCTCGCGGTTCGGCTCAGCCGCGCGATGGCGGCGCTCCCGGACGATCGCGGCTGGATCTCGCATGCGCGCTGGCGGCGCGAGCTGCGGCGCGACGGCAAGCGCCGCCGCCGCTCGCCGGCCGAGGAGGCCGCGCTCGACGATCGCGTCGAGGAGACGCTCCGGCGCCACGACCTGATCGAGGTGAAGGGCGACCGCGTCCGGCGAAAGGCGCGCCATCTCCAGGCCGAGGGCGCGAGCGAGCGTCGCGCGGTCGCGCGCCAGTTCGCGGGGCTCTTCGCCAAGGGGCTGATCGATCGCGTCGCGCTCCCCGACGCCGACACCGGGACGTATCTCCGGAACCACTACATGAACGTCGAGCGCGCGCGGATCCCGGAGTTCCACGCCGCGCTCGACGCTGCGCTGCGCGAGCTCACGGAGCGCTTCGCCCGGACGGCGTCGCGCGATACCGAGTTCATGAACGTCCTCACGACCGCGACGCCGGGATGAGGAGCGCGAGGTCCGAGATGATGGCTCTCCAACGTGTGCGCGCGCTCGCTTTCGCGGCCGGCCTCGCGCTCGCGTCGCTCGGCGCCGCGGCGTGCGGCGGAAGCGGATCGACGGGGCTGATCTCGCCCGAGGGCGCGGTCCTCGAAGAGGTCCGCCGCGACGGCACGTGCGTCCGCTCCGGCGCGACCCTCTACTGCGCGACCGATTCCGGCAACGCGACCACGCCGGGCGGCATGCACGCCGACGTCGGCGACGTCGCGCCAGCGCCAGGCTGTCCGGAGCCGGGCGATGGGTCGTGCGGCCTCGGCGGAACGGTCACGTTCGCGGTGAGCGGCTTCGGCGAGGGCGCGGCCTGCGCCTCCGCGGCACGCCCGGCGGGCGAAGGCGGCGCATGGCAGGTCGGCGCGCCGGTCGACGTCGGCGGCGTCGCGAGCCCGCTCGCGTTTCCGCTCGCGGACGCACTCGCGCCGGGAGAGCTCGAGATCGCGCTGCTGTGCTTCGCCGCCCCGCCCGACGAGCTGCCGACCGAGCTTCGGCTCCTCGCGGACGCGGCGCCGGACGTCGTCTTCGTGCCTCGGAGCGATTCGACCCTGCCGACGGCGCCGCGCTCGTGACGCGGGCGCTCCCCGTGCTCGCCGCTGCGCGGCGTTCGCCGCGTGCGGCGAGTGGTCGAGCTCGCGCGACGGCGGTCGCGATCTCCGATTTCCAGCCGTACTGCGGCGACGAGGAGGACATCACCTGACCGACGTCGCGGGCGGCGCGGACCGGCGCCGACGCGCCGCTCGTCTTGTCGCCACCGCTTCCGGATCGATATACGACCGTCGGGCGGAGGTCCGCAGCGCCCGCTCGCCCGTCCCATCCCTTCACTCCGGAGGCTTCGATGTCGTTCAATCTCGGCGTCATCCACGACGCGATCGCCGATCGCATCCCCGACCGCGAGATGATCACGTTCCGCGATCGCCGGCTCACGTGGCGCGACGTTCAGAGCCGCACGCGCCGGCTCGCGCACCTCCTGCGCGACGCCGGCCTCGGGTGCCGGCGCGAGCGCGCGGAGCTCGCGCCGTGGGAGTCCGGCCAGGACCACCTCGCGCTCTACCTCTACAACGGCAACGAGTACATCGAGGGCATGCTCGGCGCGTTCAAGGCGCGCGTCGCGCCGTTCAACGTCAACTACAGGTACGTCGCCGAGGAGCTTCTTTACGTGCTGAAGGACGCGCGCACGCGCGCGATCCTGTACCACGCGAGCTTCGCGCCGCTCCTGCGCGAGGTCCTCCCCAAGCTGCCGGCGATGGCGCTCCTCCTCCAGGTCGACGACGGGAGCGGCGAGCCGCTCCTCCCGGGCGCCGTCGACTACGAGAGCGCGCTCGCCGGCGCGAGCGACGCGCCGCTCGACCTGCCTTGCACGCCCGACGACCTCTACATCCTCTACACCGGCGGCACGACCGGCATGCCGAAGGGCGTCCTCTGGCGCCAGGAGGACATCTTCTTCGGCGCGATGGGCGGACGGATCCTGGGCGGTGCCGCGGTCGGAAGCATCGACGAGGTGGCGGAGCGATCGCTCGGCGGCGAGGCGTTCCGCATGCTGCCCGCGCCGCCGTTCATGCACGGCGCCGCGCACTGGGCGTCGTTCATCACGTTTCACCAGGGCGGGACGGTGTGCATCCCCGAAAACCCGCGCTCGCTCGACCCGGACGACATCTGGCGGACCGTGGAGCGCGAGCGCATCTTCACGCTCTCGATCGTCGGCGACGCCTTCGCGCGCCCGCTCCTCGATCAGCTCCGGACGAAGACGTACGACGTGTCGACGCTCAAGATCCTCGGCTCGGGCGGGGCGATCCTCTCCGCGCCGTACAAGGAGGCGTTCCTCGCCGCGATCCCGGGGCTGGTCATCTTCGACGGCTTCGGGTCGTCGGAGACCGGCGCGCAGGGATCGGCCGTCAGCATGGCGGGCGTCGACTCCAAGCAGGGCGCCTTCAAGATGGACGAGCAGACGGTCCTCCTCGACGAGGGGATGTCGCGGAAGCTCGCGAGCGGGGACGCGGGCGCGCTCGGCTGGGTCGCACGCATGGGGTACGTGCCGCTCGGCTACCTCGGCGACGAGGCGAAGACGCGGCGGACGTATCCCGTGATCGACGGCGTCCGCTATGCGGTGCCGGGCGACCGTGCGCAGCTCTCCCCGGAGGGGGAGGTCATCGTGTTCGGGCGCGACTCGGTCTGCATCAACTCGGGCGGCGAGAAGATCTTCGCGGAGGAGGTCGAGCAGGCGCTGAAGCACCACGACGCGGTCTACGATACGGTCGTCACCGGCACGCCGAGCGAGCGCTGGGGCGAGCAGGTGACCGCGCTCGTCGTCCTGCGGGCCGGCGACAAGCCGTCCGAGGACGTGCTCCGCGACACGGCCGCGCGCCACATCGCGCGCTACAAGCTCCCGAAGGCGTTCATCTTCGTCGACGCGATCGTGCGCGCGCCGAGCGGCAAGCCCGACTACCGCTGGGCCAAGGAGACCGCGCGGAAGGCGCTCGGGGTGTGAGCGCTCCGGCGCGCTGAATCCGCGGGGCAGTTCCCCCCGCGCGGGGGCTTTGACCCGTGCCGAGCGGCCCCGGAGCCGCCGTCTCCGGCGCGAGCGGGCACGCGCCGGACGATCGACGATCGGCCGATCCGGCGCATTTCTCCGCTGAATCCCGGGGTTTTTCGCGATCCCGCGGCCGAGGCGCGCCGCCGTGTCCGCCGGGCACCGCCCGTGGCACGGCCGTTGCGCTTGGGGCAGGTCGCTGCGCCGCGAGCAAGTCAGCGGGCGCAGGAAACCGGAGGAAGAAAAGATGGATCGAAGGCAGAACGGAGCAGCGAGGTGGGCGATCGCGGGTGCCGTCGCTCTGGCGGCCGTCGCGGGGGCGTCGACGGCTCGTGCGGCCAGTGTCAAGTCAAAGACGGATCTCGCGCCGACGGCGGCCGACGCCGACGCGCGTGGCAAGGTCCAGTTCGTGCTGAAGAACGCAGACGACGGGAAGCTGGTGGTCCGCGTCGGGCGGCTCGCGCCCGACGCGAGCTTCGACCTCCTCGCGGACGGCGTGAAGGTGGGCACGATCGAGACGACGGGAGGCGGCGGAGGCCGCATCCGCCTCCGCAGCGCGCCGCGCGGCAACGACGAGCTGCTCGGCTTCGATCCGCGCGGCGCGGTCCTGACCGTGCGCGACGCGAACGGCGACGACGTGCTCGCCGGCACGGTCTCCGACGACACGATCGAGGACGGCAAGATCGCGTGCTGCATCCCCGACGACAGTGGCGCCGAGTGCGAGGACCGCACCGAGGCGGACTGCGCAGCGCAGGGCGGCACCGTCACGACCTCGAACACCTGCTTGCCGAACCCCTGCACGGACGTGCCGGTGCCCGGCATGGACGTCGTCTGCTGCATCCCCGACGACGGCGGCGCCGAGTGCGAGGATCGCACCGAGGCGGACTGCGCGGCGCAGGGCGGCACGGTCGTCGATGCGACCTCCTGCGATCCGAATCCGTGTGCGGCCACGCCGCCCGCCGAGGATGAGATCGCGTGCTGCGTTCCGCACGGCGGCGAGCCGGCGGAGTGCGAGACCACGTCGCCCGACGCCTGCACGGCCCTCGGCGGGACCGCGACCGCGGCCACGAGCTGCACCCCGGACCCGTGCGCCGAGAACCCGGGCCCGACCCCGACGCCGACCGTCACGCCGAATCCGGACGACACCCCGACCCCGGGAGCTACGCCCGACGACCACGGCGGCCCGGGCGGCGGCGGCAACGACGGCTGAACGACCAAGCAACCAGCGCGCGATGCCCGGCCCGAACGGCCGGGCATCGCCGCATCCCGAAGAAACGATTTTGACCTTTCGGTCGACCAACCCTTAGGCTCACCATGGTGGCTCGCTTGCTGATCGTCGAGGACGAAGAGATCCTCGCAAAGAACGTCCGGCGCACGCTCGAGAAGCTCGGACACCGGGTCGACGTCGCGCCCACGTGCGCGGACGGCGAGCGGCTCTTCTCCGAGCTGCAGCCCGATCTGACGCTGCTCGATCTCCGCCTTCCCGACGGAAACGGGCTCGACCTCCTCGGGAAGCTCCGCGCCCGCGACGCCTCCTCGACCGTGCTCATGATGACGGCGCACGCGACGATCGAGGACGCGGTGCGCGCGATCAAGCTCGGCGCCGTCGACTACCTCCAGAAGCCGCTCCACATGGACGACCTCCGGCACGCGGTCACGCGCGCGCTCGAGGAGTCGCGCCTCAAGACGGAGCTCGCATACTTCCGTGGCCGCGAGTCGAGCGGGGCGGCCCTCGAGGCGATCGTCGGCGACTGCGCCGCGATCGCGGACCTGCGCTCGCGCATCCGCCGCCTCTGCTCGCTGCCCCCGGACGCGACCCCGCCGACCGTGCTCATCACCGGCGAGACCGGCACCGGCAAGGGGCTCGTCGCGCGCGTGCTGCACTTCAACGGCCCGCGAGCGGCGAAGCCGTTCATCGAGATCAACTGCGCCGCGATTCCGGAGAACCTCGTCGAGTCGGAGCTCTTCGGGCACGAGCGCGGCGCGTTCACCGACGCGCGCACCTCGAAGCCGGGGCTCTTCCAGGCGGCCGAGGGCGGGACGCTCTTCCTCGACGAGCTGGGCTGCCTCCCGCTCGCGACCCAGGTCAAGATCCTGAAGGCGATCGAGGAGAAGACGGTGCGCCCGGTCGGCTCGCGGGCCGATCGCGCCATCGACGTGCACGTCGTCGCGGCGACGAACAGCGACCTCGAGGAGATGGTGCGCGCCGGCACGTTCCGCCAGGACCTCTACTTCCGCCTGAGCGTCGCCCGGCTCGACGTCCCGCCGCTCCGGACGCGCGGCGACGACATCACGCTGCTCGCCCGAAGGTTCGTGGCGGAGATCGCCGGCCGTTACCGCTCGCCCGCGCGACGCCTCGCGCCCGAGGCGGAGTCGCTGATCCGGCGCTATCCGTGGCCGGGCAACGTGCGCGAGCTCCGGAACACGCTCGATCGCGCGATCCTGTTCTGCGACGGCGACGAGGTCGACGCGCGCGCCCTCTCGCTCCCAGCGCTTCCCGCAGAGACACCGCGCGTCGAGGTCGCAGCGGACGGTCAGCTGAGCGTCGAGATCCCGGAGGGAGGCATCCACTTCGAGGACCTCGAGCGCGCGCTCCTCGTCCAGGCCCTCCGGCGGAGCGGCGGCAGCCAGACCGGCGCCGCCCGTCTCCTCGGGATGACGCGCGACACGCTCCGCTACCGCCTCGAGAAGTTCGGGATCGACGCCGCCAGCGTGCGCGAGCCCTGAGCCTGTCGCCGGGCGGCCTGGGGCACATCCCCCACGGTGACCGCGGCTGCGGCAAGAGACCCGTTCCCGTCTTTCCGGCGCATGAGAACTTTCCCCCGTGCGGCGCCCGCGAACGTGATTAGCCTCGGGGAACGCGGATTGCTTCTCGGATCTGCGCGGCGGCTCCGCTCGGGTCGCCGCTCGACGATCGGATCGCGAGATTTCCAATGAAGAAGGTCAATCGAAACCGATACGCGCGGCCGGGCGGCGGGCGCCGCATCGCCGCGGCGGTGCTCGCGATCGCGCTCGCCGTCGTCGGCGCCACGGCGCGCGCTCGGGCGGCCGGCACGTCGCCCGTGCTCCTGCTCACGGCCGGCGACGCGTTTTCGGACGACGCGGGCGCACGCCTCGTGACGGCGTCCGGAGCGTTCAACTTCGACGACCTCGTGCAGTTCTCGTTTCCCGCCGTCGGCCTGCTGGTCGTCCAGGGCGCGCGCTTCGCACGCTACGAGGTGAGCGGCGAGGTCGTCGAGGGGAGCTCGCCGCTCGTCGCCGACGGCATCACGCCGGCCGAGCTTCCGACGCTGCTCGGGATCGGGTCCGCCGCGGCGAGCCCCGTTCGCCTCGTGCACGCCGATCGCGGCGAGGTGTCGGTCGTGCTGCCGGCCGACTTCTCGGCCGGTGCCGCGTCGATCGTCCTCTACGCGCATCACGAGACGGAGTATTTCGTGAGCAACGCGATCCCCGTGGTGCTGCCGTGACGCACCTTCGGTCCGGACGATTCGCCGCCTTCGCGTGTTCGCTCGTCGCGAGCGCGCTCGCCGCGCTCGCGCTCGTCACTCCCGCGCACGCGATCCCCGCCGTCTACGCAGGCGATCCGACCGACGCCGCCGGACGACCGCGCATCATCCTCCCGGGCGTTCCGCTCATCGACTGGGGTCCGGACGCGCGCTTCGGAACGAGCGACGACGTCGTCGATACGTCGATCGTCGGCGACGTCGACCTGGTCGTGCGAACCGGTGGGACCTTCGTGCCCGGCTCGGGCGTGATCCCGGCACCCGCGGCGAGCGTCGCGGGCGCGCCGCAGGTCGTCGCCGGCGGCCTCCAGTTTCCGTCCTCGGGCGGCGAGGTCCCGTACGACCTGATCGTGTCCGACGGCGCGCCGTCGCCCGCGGCAGGACACGCGCTCCCGGATCCCGATCTCGACGGCCGCGGCGCTCTGGTCGTCGCGTTCGCCGACCTCGACGGCGACGGCTTCGTCGGCCCGACCGACGACGACGCCGCCGGAGCCGCGGACGACGCGGTCGAGGCGCAGGAAGCCGCGATGCTCGTCGGGCGGCGCCTCGCGGTCCTCCAGTCGGGCGCCGCGAGCGGAGGGCTCGGCGTGTCCCTCGGGCTCCCGGCCAGCGCGGGCGGGCTCGGCCTCGTGATCGCGGGCGGCGCCGTCACCGGGGCCGTTCCTCCGCTCTACGACGACGACGGCTGGATCTCGACCCTCTTCCCCGTGCTCTGGCCGCTCGACCCCGGTCACATCATCGGCGGCGGGAACCCGCGACCCGCGGATCCGTTCGGGCTCGTCGACATCGAGGTCGACTACGAGCGGGTCTTCCGCCCGGCGCCGCGGAATCCCGTCCTCGGGACGCCCTTCGCGATCCCGCTCGACGGCTCGAGCGTGACGAACGACCTCGTGCGCGCGATCTCCGGACCCGCGGTCGCGGTCGCATTCGCGCGCGCGCTCGACCCGGCCACGTTCGTTCCCGATCCGAGCCGCAGCGTCCTCCCGCTCGACGAGAGCGACGGCACGCGCCACGTCGTGGAGCCGGTGCGCTCGCTGTCGCTCGTCGACGACGGTCCGGGCGGCACCGCGTCGCTTCTCGTTTTCCCCGCCGACGTGCTCGGCAACCAGGCCGACCCGCCGGCCGCCGGCGCCGCGATCGAGCTGCAGGCGAGCGCGAACCTCCGCATCGTCGCTCCCGACGCGGACGGCGACCCGCGACGGGAGACGCTCGCGTTCACCGAGGCCGGCTTCGCCGAGGTCGTGCTCGACGACGCGGGCGCGACGAACGACGGCGGCGCGCAGGGACAGCTCGTCGCGACGCTCGACGGAGCGGCTGCCGGCGCGGTCCGCGTGACGCTCACGCCGGGCACCGGCGGCGGCACGACCGGCGGCATCGTCCGCGGCTCGACCGTCGTCAAGCGCGCGCGCATGCCGCGGAAGGACGCGCTCCGGGTCGAGGCGCATCTCGACGCGAGCCTCGCCGCGCTCGCCGCCGCGAGCCGCGACCTGACGATCGCGCTCGAGGACGCGGCCGGCGCGCCCTTCTACACGCGTACGCTGCCCGCCGGGTCGCTCGTTCCCAACCGGCGCGCGACGTCGTTCGGCTATCGCGACCCGGCCTCGACCGGCGCGGGTCGGATCGCGCAGCTCATGCTGGTGCGCGCGCCGATGGGCGCCGCACGGACCATTCTTCGGTTGCGCGTGACCGGCCTCGACCTCTCCGCGGTGGACCTCGCGAGCCCGTCGATGGGCGAGCGCATCGCGCTCGGCACGGACGCGTTCCAGGCGACGCTCGCCTGCGTCGCCAACCGGGCGGGCAACATCCTCACCTGCAAACGCTAGGCGCGCGCCGCAGTGTCTGCCGGGAGGGAGAACGTGAAGGTCGCGCCGCGGCCGGGCGCGCTCTCGACCGACACCCGGCCGCCCTGCCTCTCGACGAGCCGCTTCGCCATCGCGAGCCCGACGCCCGTACCGGACGGCTTGCTGGTGTAGAAGAGCTCGAAGACGCGCGCGATGCGGCCGGGCTCGATCCCGGGTCCGGTGTCGGTCACGGAGATCGCGACCGTCGGGCCGGCCGCGCCGTTCGCCTCGACGCCGACGTGGATCCGGACCTCGCCGCGCCCGCCCATCGCCTCGACCGCGTTCGTGACCAGGACGTCGAGCGCCTCGGTGAGCTGCGTCGGGTCGATCGCGATCGCGGGGAGCGACGGCGCGACCTCGACCGCGATGCGGACGTCGCGCGGCAGGCGTGCGCGCTGGCCCTCGACGTACGATTGGAGGAACGACGTCGGGTCGGTGCGCACCGGCTCGGAGAGCTCCGGGCGCGTCATCTCCAGGATGCTCCGGACGCGCTGCTCGAGGCGATCGGTTTCGGCGATGATGTCGTCCAGGTTCTCACCGACCGGGCTGTCGGACTCGAGCTCCTCGCGCGCGACCTGGGCGGCCGCCCGGATCCCCGCGAGCGGGTTCCGGATGCCGTGCGCGACCGTCGACGCGAGCTCGCCCACCGCCGCGAGCCGCTCCGCCTCGACCAGCTCGGCCTGGGTGCGGCGGATGACGTCGTAGGCGTGCGCGTTCGTGAGCGCGAGCGCCGCCTGGTGGACGAGCGTGTCGAGGAGTTGGAGGTCGTCGTCGGAGTAGAACGCTCCCGACTTCTTCTCGCCGAGGAGGAGGACGCCGATCGGGTCGCTCTCGAATCGGAGCGGAAAGGCGAGCGCGGTGCCGAGCCGACCGAACGCCGCGTCCTCCGCGACGTCGCGATCGCTGCGGACCCCGCGCGCGTCGAGCTCGTAGCGGCTGAGCGGACGGCGGCGCGCGCCGACCTCGACGAGCCAGCGATCGCAGCCGTCGAGCGCCGCGGCCGCGTCGGCGGCCTCCGCCGCCGGCCGGCCGAAGAAGCGCGGCGTCGCGCCGGGATCGCCGCGCACGACGAGGACCGCCCACTCGATCGCCATCACGTCCGTCAAGGTCGCGAGCACGGTGTCCGCGACGCGCTCGCTGTCGAGGACCGACGCGAGGACGCGGCTCGTCGCCTCCACGGTCGCGCGATAGCTGACCGCCTGGCGGTAGAACAGCCGGTCGACGATGCGCTGGATCGCGGCGCGCAGCGGATCGAAAACGAGGAGCACGACGAGGACGTAGAGCGGCACGACGATCTGCGGGAGCCGGCTCCCGGCGCCGAGCAGCGACTCGCCTCCCACCACGACGAGCGCGTACGAGAGGAAGACGACGACCGAGAGCGCGGCGTAGACCACGCCGAGGCGCAGGTAGCGGTCGACCGAGAACAGGTCGTGGCGGGCGATCGCGTAGCCGATCGAGAGCGGGTAGACGATCACGAAGGGAGCGACCAGGTTCATCGGCAGGTCGACGCGGAGGAGGACGATCGCGAGGATCATCGTCGCCGGCACGAATGCCGCGAGCGCCACGCCGGCCATCACGATCTTCGCCTGCTGCCGGGCGAGCGGGTTGCGCGACGCGAAGAAGGTGTGCACGAGCGATGCGATGGAGACCAGGCCGGCGCCGGCGATCGCCGTGTACACCCAGTCGTTGATCGCGAGGTGCGCCTCGCCGTCGCCGTAGAGGGCGCGCACCTGAAGGACGGCGAGCGGCACGAAAGGCAGGTAGACCGACCATGCGAGCCAGGGCCTCCGGCGCACGGCCTCCTTCTCCTCGGGAAAGCAGAGCGCGAGGTGGAGGAGCACCGCCGGCGTGAGCGACTCGCACGTGAAGTAGAGCGCGTCGAGCCAGAACGCCGAGAAGACGTCGCTCGCGAGCAGGAGGACGGTCCCGAGCACGGTTCCGAGCGCGAGGCTCGCGCGCGCCGCCGGCAGCCACGGGCGGAAGTAGAAGACGACCAGCCCGACGGCGAAGAACGCCGCGCCGTCGATCCAGTACGGCAGGTACACCGGCAGGACGTTTCGCCACCGCAGGACCGACGTCGGCACGGCGACGTCGACGAGCCGCCCGTCGTGCCGGAACTCGTACGAGAGGTCGCGATCGGGCCCGGCTCTCTCGACGATCGCGCGCAGCTCGCTCGCGTTCGAGACCGGCACGCCGTCGACGGCGACGAGGATCGAGCGGAGCGGGATGCCCGCGCGGTTGCCCGGCCAGTCGGGACCGCCGATCGCCGGCGTCACGAGGTTCCGCCACACGACGAAGCCCGGCCACGTCGCGCCGGCGCGCGTCGCGGCGGACGCGATCGTCAAACCCAAAAGGGCGACGAGCGCGAAGGCGAGCATCGCGAAGACCGCCTTCTGCGCGCGCGTTTCGAAGTGCGACAGCACGACTCGCTCCCGGGCCGCGCGCCGGCCGCGCTTCCCGGACCCGCTTACCACAGCCGACCCGGACCGGCCGCGCCCTTCCGCGAGCGATCACCGGCGGCGCCCGCTTTCGGCGCTCGTCTGCGGGGACGGCGGGCGCGATCGGCGAGAGCTCATGGCGCGCTCGCCGGGTAGCGCGGCGCGGCTCGCGCTCGCCTGCGCGAGCGGGGCGCTCTACTTCGCGTGCCTGCCCCCGCTCGCGCTGGCGCCGCTCGGGTTCGTCGCGCTCGCGCCGCTCACGCTCGCGGTGCGGGGAGCGTCGCGCGTCGCCGCGGCGGCTCTCGGATGGGCGGCCGGGACGATCGCGTGCACCGCGCTGGTCGCACCGTCTGTCGACGCTGCGGGACGGCTGTACTTCGGCCTCGGGCCGGGCGCGGCCGCGGCGAGCGGCATCGTCGCGGCGCAGGTCTACGGGGTCGCGTACTTCGCGCTCTTCGGCCTCGCCGCGCGCGAGATCTGCGCGCGGCGTCCGCCGGGGCCTGCGTCCGCGATGCTGGTCGCGGCGGCGTGGGTCGCGTGCGATTTCGCGCGCGCGACCGTCGGCGACGGCGTGCCGTGGGTGCTGCTCGCGCACAGCCAGCTCGCGCACCCGTGGGCGCTCCAGCTCGCGGACGTCGCGGGAGCCGCGGGGCCGTCCTTCGTCCTCGCCCTCGCGAGCGCAGCGATCGCCGGGATCGCGGCCTCCGACCGGCGCGGCGCCGCGCTCGCGCGGATCGGCGGCCCGGCGATCGCCGTCGTGGCGGCTGCCGCGCTCTACGGGTGGACGGCGCTCGCGCGCTGGGCGCCGGCGGCCGCGGTCGACGAGCGCGCCGAGGAGGCTCGCGTCCGGGTCGCGCTCGTCCAGGGAGCGCTCCCGGAATCGTGGCGCTCGTCGCTCGCCTTCCTGCCGCAGGCGCTCGAGCGGATGAACGAGCTCACGCGCGCCGCGCTCGCCGATCGACCGGACCTCGTCGTGTGGCCCGAGAACGCCGTGACGGTCTCGGTCGACGCCAACCCGGCGGCGTTCGCGGCGATCGACCGCGTGCTTCCTCCCGAGACGCGGCTGCTCGTCGGCGGGCCGCGGGCGGTCGCGGTCGCGAACGGCAGGGCGGAGATCCGGAACGCCGCGGTCCTGCTCGCGCCCGGCGGGCGCGTCGTCGGCGCGTACGACAAGCGGGTGCTCACGCCGTGGGCCGAGACCGCGCCGTGGCCGGCCGTCGTCGGCCAGCTCGTTCGGCCGCGCCGCCCGGACGACTACGCGGCGGGCGATCGATCGCCGCTCCTCGAGGTGAAGGGCCATCGGTTCGGCGTGCTCATCTGCTCTGAGGGGCTCTATGCGGACCTCGCACGCGAACGCGTCCGCGACGGCGCCGAGCTGCTCGTCGCGATCGCAAACGACGGCTGGTTCGGCGGGCGCGCGGCGCGCGAGCAGCACCTCGCGGCGGTCGCTCTGCGCGCGATCGAGACCCGGCGCTTCCTCGTCCGCGCGACGACGAGCGGAATCACCGCGGTGATCGCGCCGACCGGCGAGATCGTCGAGCGCGCGCCTCCCGAGCGACCGGCTGCGATCGCGGGGGCGATCGCGCCGAACGCCGTCGTGACGCCGTACGTGCGCTGGGGCGACGCATTCGCCTGGGCGTCGGTGGTGGCGGCGATCGCGGGAATGCTGCCGCTCGGAGCAGGGAAGCGCTTGCGGGAGGAAACGCTCGCATGACATCCAATGGGAGATGCACCACGCACGGCGCACGCCGATCCTGGTCTTGGCGTTCGCGTCGTGGGCCGTCGCATCGGCGGCTTCGGCAGCGAAGCCGATCGTCGCGAAGCCGGCGGCCGTCGCAACGCCCGCGCCGGCTCCGACCGCAGCACCGGCCCTGTCCGCAGCCTACGGACGCCTGCTCGCGCAGCACGTCCACCCCGGAACGATCGATCGCATCCCGCTCAACGTCGTCGACTACGAAGCGCTCGGCGGCGATCCCGACTACGCGCAGGCGCTGCGCGACTTCGCCGACGCGAAGCCCGAGCAGCTCCGGAGCGACAAGGAGCGCTTCGCCTTCTGGGTGAATGCCTACAATCTGCTCGCGATCAAGACGGTCGTCGATCGCTATCCGCTGAAGAGCATTCGCGACGGCGGCACGTTCTTCCTTCCGATCTGGAAGCGCAAGGTCGGCAGGATCGCCGGCCGCGAGCTCGCGCTCGACGACATCGAGCACGGCATCCTGCGGGCGAAGTTCGATGAGCCGCGCCTTCACTTCGCGATCGTGTGCGCGTCGCTCTCGTGCCCCGATCTGCGGCCCGAGCCGTACGACGCCGCCCGCCTCGACGTGCAGCTCGACGACCAGGCGCGGTCGTTCCTCGCGAACACCGAGAAAGGCATGCTCCCCGACCCGGACGGCGCACGCGCGCGCGTTTCCTCGATCTTCAAGTGGTTTCGCGACGACTTCACGCCGACCGGCGGCGTCGCGCAGTTCATCAAGTCGCACGCCGACCCCGCGGTCGCCGCAAAGATCCCGCACCTGACCGACGACGGCCTTTCGTACCTCGACTACAACTGGTCGCTGAACGACGCCCGGCGCGCCGCGCGGCCCTGAAGCGAGCCGAGCGCGCAGCGGCCCGCGGGCCGCTCGCGGCCGACGTTTCGAGCTCGCAGGCTGGCGAAGCGGAAGGACCGCGTTCTATGCTCGCCTCTGTCCGCCGGCGCCTGCCGTCGCGCGGTCCCGGAGGAAGCCATGGAGAGCAGCGCAGCCGCGACCGAGCCGTACGCGCAGGGCCGGGTCTTCCACGACGCCGATGCGCACGTCGTCGAAACGCCCGGGTGGCTCGTCCCGTACGCCGATCCGGCCGTCCGTGAGCGGCTGCGCCCGATCTTCGTCGCGGCCGTCGCGCCGGGGGAGGAGAAGTACATCGAGCGCTGGCGCGCCCGGCACCGCGACGCCGCCGAGCGGCCGCAGGCCGAGGCGGAGATCATGCTGCGGAAGAACTGGTCCGCGCTCGGGTCGTTCCTGCGCGAGGATCGGCCGCGCGCGCTCGATCTCCTCGGCTTCTCCTCGCAGCTCGTCTTCAACACGTTCGCGAACAAGTCGCTCTGCAGCTCCGAGCACGGCGACGACCTCGATCTCGCGTACGGCATGGCGCGCGCGCACAACCGCGCGATGGCGGAGTTCTGCGCCGTCGACCGGCGGCTGCTCGCCGTGGGCTACGTTCCGCTCGCGGACTTCGAGCGCGCCGCCGCGATGGCGCGCGAGGCGATCGAGCTCGGCTGCAAGGCGCTGATGATCGCGTCGGCGTGCCCGCGCGGGCACTCGCCGAGCCACGTCGGGCTCGATCCCGTGTGGGCGATCGCGGAGGAGGCGCGCCTGCCGATCGTGTTCCACGTCGGCGGCGGAGGCCGGCTGCTCGACCCGGCCTACTTCGAGAACGGCCTGCCGCCGGTCCCCGACTTCCACGGCGGCGCCGAGAACTTCCGGTCGATCGACTACATGGCGATTCCCTATCCGCCGATGCAGACGCTCGCGACGATGATCTTCGATCGCGTCTTCGACCGCTTTCCGCGCCTCAAGGTCGGCGTGATCGAGCAGGGCGCGGTGTGGGTGCCGAGCTGGATGCGGTCGATGGACACCGCGCTCGACGCGTTCCGGAAGAACGAGGAGCGCCTCCAGAAGCTCGAGCTGAAGCCGAGCGAGTACGTCCGCCGGCAGATCCGCGTCACGCCCTACCCCGCCGAGCCCGTCGGCTGGATCGCCGAGCAGTCGGGCGAGGAGGTCTGCCTCTTCTCGTCCGACTGGCCGCACGTCGAGGGCGGCCGGAACCCGATCCGCCGCTTCGAGGCGTCGCTCGAAGGCGCGAGCGAGCGCGTCAAGCAGCGCTTCTACTGCGACAACTTCGTGGACTTGATCGGCGCAGGCCTTCCGAGCTGAAAAGCTGCCGCTCAAGGCCGCGGAGCGAAGCGACGCCCGGGGAGTGGGGCCCCGTTTGGCTTCGCCAAACGGGGCGAGGGGAGAGATCCCCTCGTGCGACAGATTGGGGCCCCGGTTGCCTTCGCCAAACGGGGCGAGGGGAGAGATCCCCTCGTCAAATTAGATCTTCCTTTTGACCCAGGTCACGCCGTCGACCGAGACGACGCTGTCGGAGCTCGTGCCGACCGCGACGAAGAGACCGAGCCCGTTCGCGACGCCGTTCAGGAACTGCTTGCTGCCCGCGTCGCGCGCGAAGAACGAGACGCCGTCGCCGGAGGTGAGGATCGTGCCTTCGTCTCCCACGACGACGAAGATGCCCTGCGCGCCGATCGCGGCGTTCAGGTCGAGGTCGAGGCCGGTCGAGATCCCCGCCCAGTCGACGCCGTCGGGCGACGTGAGGATCGTGCCGGCGGCGCCAGCGACGAGGTACGCGGGGGGGTTGTAGGCGGCGGCGAAGAGGTTCTCGGTGACGCCGCTCGAGTCGACCGGAGTCCAGGTCGCGCCGTCGGGCGAAGACAGGATCGTGCCGCCGTCGCCGACCGCGAGGAAGCGGTCGTTCGTGAAGGCGACGCCGTTCAGCTGCGCGGCGGTCCCGCTCGACCGCTCCACCCAGTCGACGCCGTTGGGCGACGTGACGATCGCGCCGAAGCTTCCGACCGCGACGAACGTCGAAGCGCCGAACGCGACCGCCTGCAGGTCGGCGTCGGTCGGCGAGCCAGCCGCGGTCCAGGTCGCGCCGTCCGGCGACTCGAGGATCGTGCCGCCGGCGCCGACCGCGACGAAGACGCCGGCGCCGAAGGCCACCCCGAGGAGGTTTCCGGCGACGCCCGTCGGGTGCGCCGTCCAGTTCTGCCCGTCGGTCGAGGTCGAGGCGGACGTCGTCTGTCCCACGATGACGAACGTCCCGTTCCCGAACGCGATCGCCTCGAGCGTCGGCCCGGAGTCGCCGCCACCCCCGCAGTTTCCGAGCGAGACCAGCGCGCACAGGAGCAACGAAGCGCGCACGGCGCGCCCGGTCCATCCTCTCATGCCTCCTCCTGGGTTCCTCGCGCGCGGCGGCGCGACTGGGTACGTTACCACGTTTTCCGGGAAGGACTCGAATGGACCTGAACCTCGCCGAGATCCACGAAGCGATCGCCGCGGCCGTGCCGGACCGCGAGTGCATCGTCTTTCGCGATCGCCGCCTCACCTGGCGCGACGTGACCGATCGCACGCGCCGCCTCGCGAACCATCTCCGGTCGCGCGGCCTCGGGCTCCACCGCGAGCGCGGCGAGCTCGCCGGCTGGCAGTCGGGGCAGGACCACCTCGCGATCTACCTCCACAACGGCAACGAGTACCTGGAGGCGATGCTGGGCGCCTTCAAGGCGCGGGTCGCGCCGTTCAACGTCAATTACCGCTACGTCGCGGAGGAGCTCGTCTACCTCCTGCGCGACGCCGGCGCGCGCGCGATCGTGTACCACGCCTGCTTCGCGCGGCTCCTCGCCGAGGTCCTGCCCGAGCTTCCCGACCTCGACGTCCTCCTCCAGGTCCCCGACGAGTCGGGCAACTCGCTTCTGCCCGGCGCGATCGACTACGAGTCGGCGCTGGCGCACGCGTCCGCGGAGCGGCCGCCGCTCGTGTGGTCGCCCGACGACCTCTACGTGCTCTACACCGGCGGGACGACCGGCATGCCGAAGGGCGTCCTGTGGCGGCAGGCCGACGTGCTGGTGGCCGCGCTCGGCGGCCATCGCCCCGACCGCGCGGAGTTCGAGTCGCTCGGCGCGATGGTCGAGCACGCTCGGCGCGGTCGCGCGCGCGCCCTCCCCGCTCCTCCGTTCATGCACGGCGCCGCGCACTGGAACGCGTTCACGACGTTCCACGCCGGCGGCACCACCGTGATCCAGAGCGAGGTTCGGCGCCTCGACCCCGACGACGTCTGGCGCACGATCGAGCGCGAGCGCGTGAGCGCGCTCCTCATCGTGGGCGACGCCTTCGCCCGCCCGCTGATCGATCAGCTCCGGCGCTCGTCGTACGACCTCGCGACGCTCCGCCTCCTCGTGTCGGGCGGAGCGCCGCTCAACCTCGGCATGAAGCGGGAGCTCCACGAGCTGCTGCCGAAGGTCACGATCCTCGACGCCGTCGGCTCGTCGGAGACCGGCCGTCAAGGACAGATCGCGAGCACGTCGGGAGCGAACGCGGTGAGCGGAACCTTCGAGCCGGTGCCCGACAACTGCGTGCTGAGCGCCGATCGCAGCCGGATCCTCGCGCCCGGCAGCGACGAGGTCGGCTGGCTCGCGAAGTGGGGCCGCGTCCCGCTCGGCTACCTGGGAGACGAGCGCAAGACCGCGGAGACGTTCCCCGTGATCGGCGGCGTCCGCTACTCGCTGCCGGGCGATCGCGCTCGCATGCGCGCGGACGGCGCGATCGAGCTCCTCGGCCGCGACTCGGTCACCATCAACACTGGCGGCGAGAAGGTCTACGCCGAGGAGGTCGAGCACGCGCTCAAGCACCATCCTGCGGTGTGGGATGCCGTCGTCGTCGGCCGCCCGAGCGAGCGCTGGGGTCAGGAGGTGGTCGCGCTCGTCAAGCTCCGCGAGGGCGCGACCGCCGTCGATCGCGATCTGCTCGACGAGTGCGCCCGCCACCTGGCCCGCTACAAGCTCCCGAAGGCCATCCTCTTCCTCGACGAGATCGTCCGCAGCCCGAGCGGCAAGGCCGACTACCGCTGGGCCCGCGAGCGCGCGACGAGAACGGAATGAAGGCGACGGCGTGACGTTCTACGCGCACGCGTTCTGGGCCTGGTACCCGTTCCGTGCGCGCCGGAACGGATGGCGTTCAAACGGCCCGTACGATTGTTCATTCCGAACCGTTTCGGTCGGGCTTTCCACGCGCTTGGAGACCGCGGGCCGTCCGGGCGGGTCAGCGGTCGAGGTGGAGCTTCATCCCGACGTGCGACGGGACGAAGCCGAGCCGCTCGTAGAAGCGCTTCGCGTCCGTGCGCCGCGCGTCGGTCGTGAGCTGCACGAGGCGACACCCGGCGGCGCGCGCTCGCTCGATCGCCCACCGCATCAGCTCCTCGCCGATGCGCCGTCCGCGGTGACGGGCAGCGACGTGCACGGCCTCGACCAGCGCCCGCTTTCCACCTTCGAACGTGAGGTTCGGAAGGAGCGTGAGCTGGAGCGTGCCCACGACCTCGCCCGCGAGCTCCGCGACGACGAGCGCATGGCTCGGATCCCGGTCGATCTCGGCGAACGCCCGAGCGTACGCTTCGGGCAGCGGCGAACCCGGCCGCTCGCGCGTCGCGCCGATCGCGTCCTCCGCGTAGAGCCCGACGATCGACGCGAGGTCGCTCGCGCGCGCGCGTCGAATCGCGACCGCCTCGGGCTCGGGCTCGCGCGTCATCGCGATGCGGCTTTCGCGGCGCTCGACCGCGGCGAGTACCAGATCGGCGACGTCCAGGCGCGCTCCTGGATCGTCTTCGGGATGCGCGGGTCGCAGCACGGCGCGAGGTCCAGCGGAACCGTGTCGGCTCGCGAGCAGTCGACGCCGCGCCGATTGCACACCCACGTGTTCCAGCGGCAGCTCGGGTTCTCGAGCACGCGCGCGTAGTAGAACGCCGGCGACGCCGGGTCGAACTCGGGATCGGTCCAGACCGTGCAGAGCTCGCCTGCGCCCGGGCCGCGCGGCTCGCAGGTCGCGAGGTCGACGGTCGCGCCGTTCGCGGCGTCGCCGGCGACGTCGAAGACGCGCTCCTTCCCGACCCCCTTCTCGACCCAGCCCTTCACGATCTGGATGCGCTGAAGCTCGTTCGCGGGCGCGCCGTTGCCGCCGGGATCGCGCAGCGCGGAGACCGCGAAGCGCGGCGCCCGCGGCTGCGCGTCCCCCGGCGCGGCGGCCGGGAGGGCCGGAAGCTCGGCGCCCATCGGCACGCCGCCCGCGTAGCCGCGTGCCGCGAAGTCGGCCTGCCCGCAGAGATCGGCGGGGTAGTCCCAGCCGCCGAAGAAGCGCACCGTCAAGCGCGGGCCGCTCGTCCCGTAGGCCTCCCGCCGCTTCATCGCCGCGAAGAGCGCCTCGCGCGAGTTCTCCTCGGCCCACAGCACGGCGAGTCCGCCGGGGTTGAAGCGCGCGACGTCGGGAAACGGCGGGATGCCGAAGCGCGCGTTCACGGAGCCGGCGCCGTGGCCGACGTGCTGGTCCTCGTCCACCATGCCGGGCGCCGCGAGGTGCGTGTCGGTCGAGCCGATCATCCCGTACCGGAACGGGTTCACGCCGAGCCGCGACTCCTGCACGAGGCCCTCGACGAGCGCCTCGCGCACGTACACGCGGTCGGGCAGCTTCTCGTTCCCCGAGCTCGTCGCCATGTCCATCAGGCGCGGGATGCCGATCTTCTCATACTCGCACTGCTCGTCGGGCGAGCCGGGCCCGCACTCGCTGTCGCCCTTGTGCTGCGTCACCTCGACGAGCGTCTCGAGGCGGGCGCGGAGGCGGGCGTCGTCGGCGTCGATGGGCGCGCCGTCGGGGCGGGTCACCGTGAACATCATGCCGTTGCTCACGTTCGAGTTGTGCGGGATCGCGATCGCGTCGCAGCCGTTCCCGCGATCGACGCAATCGCGCAAGAGCGCGTCCCAGAGGCCTTCCTGCGTCGGCGTCTCGATGTAGGTCGTCGGGTAGTCCTGCACGACCTCGTTCCGGAAGACGACGTTCCGGTGGATGTTGCTTCCGCCCGGCATCGCCGTCCACTCGTAGCCGACGAAGGTCGTGAAGCGGCAATCGGGCGCGGGGTCGTAGAACTCGGCGGCCGCGTCCCGGATCTCGCGCCACGGCCCGCGGCCCGCGTCGCGGCACGTGGCGCCGCCTTCGCCGCAGAACGAGAAGCGGTGCGGCGACTCGCTGCTGTAGACCGCCCCGTTCACGAGCATGTAGCCGAGGACCGGCCAGCGCCGCACGATCGAGCACACGAGCGAGTCGTGACCGGCCATGCCGTCGGCGCTGCACATCCGGGTCTCGCCGAGGAGGTCGCTGTGATCGGTCACGATCGCGAAGTCGAGCGGCCGCCGGAGCTGGATGCTCGACTGCGCGCGGCCTTCGGCGTCGTAGGGCTGGAGCCCGATGCGCTCGCCGCGCGCGAAGCGATACGCCTCGCGCGGGCCGGCGAGCGTCCCCTGACCCCACGCGTCGAAGGAGAGCGCGGTGTGGACGTGCGTGTCGCCGAAGAACGGCCGGCGGAGCGGATCGTGGATCGCGCACGGCGGCCGCGCCTCCGCGGGTGGCGGCTGCCCGGCGTCAGCCGCGGCGCGGCTGGTCGCGCATGGGATCGCGACCGCGGCCAGCGCCCCCACCGCGCCGATCACGAGCGAGCCGGCCGCGGCCCGGCGCGTCGAGCGCCCGCGCGTCACGACAGCGCCTCGATCGCGTTCTCGTAGGGCCGGCGGCCGAACGGCGTCCGGTACACGTCCCAGCCGACGGCGACCGCGAGCCCGGTCGCGACGATCGCGAGCGTCGCCGCTCGGCGCGCGGTCGGCGAAAGGCGGGCGAGCGCGCTCGAGGCCAGCCAGGCGACGAGCCAGGACAGGAGGAGATAGACGGCGGTGTGCGCCGCGAACATGGCGAGGATGCGCGGCACCGCGCCGTCCGCTCCCTCGCTCGCGGCCTGCAACGCACACACGCCCGTCAGGAGCGCGTACGTCGCGGGCGGCATCCACCCCGTCGTGAGGACGAGCAGGGGAGCCGGCGCGAGGAGGAAGGTCGCCGCGAAGAGCACGCGGCGCGACGTGCGGACGGTCATGTGCCGCCCGTAGTGCTGCCCCACCGCGGCGCGTTGTCAAGCCGCGCGAGGCCGGACGGCTCGCAGACGGCGCCGCTCACCGAGAAGGGTCGTCGCCGAAGCGGCCGGAAACGCCGGCGAGCGCCGCAGAGCCCGCGCGGGTCACCGTGCCGGCGGCCTCGGTCCGCCGCCGGCACGGTGGGACCGCGTGTCACGTCACTTCTTGCAGGTCAGGGTGGTCTGTGCGCCGTTGAAGGCGCAGTTGGCGGGCGTGAACTCGCTCTCGCCGCACAGGCCCGCCTCGGCGTCGGTCTGGTCGCCGAGCACGACGATCGCCTCCAGCGGCGCATCGCCCGCCGTGATCGGGTAGGTCCCGTTCTTCGCGGAGACCGTCACGCGCACCTGGCGCGGGCTCACCAGGCTCCGATCGTCGATCTTCAGCCCGGTCACACCGCCGAGAGGCGAGAGCGTCTTGTCGCGATACTGCCACGACGTCCCGATCCCGTTCCGCTTCCAGCCGCGCGTGCCGTTGCCGCCATACGGCCCGCCCGGCAGCGTCTGGTCGAGCTCCACGCCGCCCGCCTGGTCGAGGAGGACGATGCGAGCTCCGCGCAGCGACGGGTTCAGCGCCGCAAACGCGCCGGCCGACGGCAGGTCGAACGCGGCCGAGATCTTGAGGCCGTCGTTTCCCGGAGTCGGGTCGGCGTTGATCTTGGAGACGACGACGCGCGGCTTCGGCTTGTTCGCGTAGAACTTCCGGGCGCCGCCGACGTTCGTGCAGCGGTCCTGCTGGTCGCACACGAGGTCGCCGTCGCTGTCGGGCAGCGCCGCGTGCTGGCAGGTGCCCGCGCCGTCGCACTGCTCGGTGGTGCAGGCGTCTCCGTCGTCGGGGCACGAGCTGCCCGCGGCTTCGAAGTGGCAGGTCGCCGAGCAGCAATCGCCGCTCGCCGTGTTCCCGTCGTCACACTGCTCGCCGGGGTCGAGCTGCCCGTTTCCGCAGAGGCCGGACGGAACCGAGCAGACGTAGGCGAGCGCGTTCGCGAGGATCAGGTCGCCGTCCGTGCTCGCGTTCCAGAAGTCGCTTCGCGCATCGGTGGACGGCGGGAAGAAGCCGAGGTCGGCGCGGCGCACGCCCGCGATGTCCCGGGTCGCGATGAGCGGAATGTTCCCCGGCCCGGTCCAGTTCGCGACGCGGACGGCGGAGGGATGGAGGTTGTCGAGCGACGGTCGGTAGCTCGCGGTGCCGCCGTCGAAGCTCGTCACGCCCGCCAGGATCGGGTGCCCGGGAACGAAGACGGTTCCGAGCACTTGCTCGTCGTTCTGCTGCTGGCCGCTGGGACGAATCGCCCAGTAGTCGTCCGCATTGAACCGGCCCTGGATGGGAATCGATGCGGTCGCGAACACCGCCGCCACGACGCCGCCGCCGCCGTCGACGTAGTCGGCGAGCCTGTCACCGAGGGTCGTCGCCGTGCCGGGGTCGAGCGGTCCGTCGCTGTAGACGAGGAGCGCCTGGTAGGTCTGCATCTGCGCGAGCGTTGGAACTCCGCTCGGAAGGTAGAAGGTGTCGACGACGGAGAAGCCTCCGGCGCCGAGGAGCTTCGCCTGGACGTCGTCGTTCCAGGACGTGCTGTTCGGCGCCCCGAGCACGGCGACGCGACCGCAGCCGCCGCTCCCGAGGCCGACGTCGTAGCCGCGCCAGCTGGCGCCGGCCTGATCGACGATCCAGACCTTCCCGTTCGCGTAGCTCAGGCTGAAGTGCGCGTCGAAGGTCTGCCCCGCGGCGGTGAGCGTCGTGTCGCCGACGCGCGCGCCGCTCGCGTCCCACGCCGAGAGGACGCCTTTCGAGTACGTGAGGTAGTACCCGCCGGCGGCCGCGACGCCGCGGTTCTGGGGATACGTGTTCTCGTCGTTCTGCGATCCGAACCCGGCGAGAGTGGTCGTTCCGATGACGTTGCCGGTGGCCGCGTTCCAGCGCGTCACCACGCCCTCGTTCATCGCGACCATCTCGCTGCCGCCGGCCGCGAACCCGACCGCGCTCTGCCAATCGAGCGTGCCGCCCGTCAGCGTCAGCTGCGGCGCGAACGTGCCGGGGGCGGTCTGAACGAAGATCGTCGGATCGTTGAACTGCCGGGCGTAGACCGTGCTCGAGTTGAAGCTCGTGAAGACCGACCGGAAGTCGAGCCCGGGAGAGTACGTCGCGACCAGAGCGCCGTTCGCCGCATACTGCGCGTAGCGAACGCCGGAGACGCTGCCGCCCGAGCTCGACCAGAAGCTCGTGCCGTCGAACGCGAGGGTCATCGTGGTCGAATTCAAGGCGTCCTGGAACACCATCCCCGCGGAGTAGCTGCTCGCGAAGATGCCGCTGCTCCACGCGGGACGCGAGAATGCGACCGTCGACGCGATGGCCGTGAAGGCCAACACGAGACGTCGCCACCGGTGAGTCGATCGAGCTCGAGAATGCATCATCGCCGTTTCCTCCTGGCCGGCTCGACGCTCCGACCAGGCGGATCCACGTCGCGGGGCCGACTTTTGGTTTGAGCCCGCGCGGCCGCACAGCAACGGCCGTGCCGCGGGCGCGGCGGAAACGGCTCCTCAAACCGCGACGGCGGAGAGCCATGTGCGGAATCCCGCATCGGCGAGCGGGAATCCGTGCGCGATTTCGGATCGGCGAGCCGCGGGCCGCAGCGCCCGCAGCTCAGGCTCTCACTGGAAGGCTTGGCGGACGCTCGCGCTCATCGCGTTCGGGGCGATCCCGTCGACCGGATAGCTCTGGCCGGACGTCGTGGTCCCGGTGCCGAGCGATCCCGAGAAGCCATTGATGCCGAAGAACTTCTCGTCGTCGGGACAGCCCCACGGCTTTTCCGTCCACTCGAAGACGTAGCTGCCGAAGAAGTGGGGGTGGCTGCCGTCGCCCACCATCGCGGTCGACTTCTGGAGCTGCTCGAGCAGCTGCTGCGCCTGAGTGTTCCGATTGCCGCCGGCGTCCGAGAGCCTGCGGTTCATCTCCGAGACGAGGAGCGGCACCGTCGGGTAGAGCGCGTGGAAGTTCTCGACGTGGACCTGCAGCGCGGGCGCGTCGTCGTAGACGTTGATCGAAGCGATGAAGTTCCGGTCCCAGAGGTTCGTGAGGCCCTTCGCGTCGAACGCCTGCTTCAGGACCTGCATCTTGCCCTCGAACGGCAGCTTCAGCGGGACCGTGATGAGCCGGCTCGTGTCTTTCGCCGCGATCCACTGGGCGATCGTCGCGACCTGATCCGCGGCCGCACGGTCGCCGGTGTCGATCTCGTTGCCGATCGCCCACATGACGACCGCCGGCGGCTTGTTGGTCGTGATCTCGGACACGATCTCGTCGATCCAGCCCTGGTTCTGCTGCTGCACGTAGTAGTTCGAGATCGGCACGGCGACCTTCATACCTCGAAAGTTCGCCGCGTTGAGGAACGGGAGATGATTGCGCTCCGCCGGTCGGTTCCAGTCGTAGAGGTGGAGGAAGTTGACCTTGAGGTCCGCCATCGCCTTCAGGTCGCCGCGCGCCGGCGTGCCGGCGAGTCCCCAGAGCTGCTGGAAGTCGGCGTTGTAGAAATCCGAGTCGTAGTAGACCGACTTGGGCGCGTCGTTGCAGCTCGTCCGGTAGTCCGACGGCGCGGGGACGTAGCACATGCCCTTGACCGGACGCGGCAGCAGCATCTGCGCGAGCTGCTGCGCGCTGCCCGGGCCGGCGACTCCGGCGCTGTCGACGAACACCTGCGTCACCGAGAACGACGGCTTCGGGCCCGAGCCCTCGATCGTCGGGTAGAAGGCGTCGCGGCCGTCGGGCAGCTGGAGGAACCGCGCGGCGAACTGGAGCGAGCCGTCGGCGAGCAGACGGGGCGCAAAGAGCGTCATGATCGCCCAGTCGATCTCGTCCGAGCCGTGGATCGTCATCGTGATCGCGGCGTTCGGCGGGTTGTCGACGAAGCCGTTCGACTCCCACGCGGCGACCCAGTCGGCGAGCCCCATGCTCGTCGCATCGCGGAGCGGACGGTCGGTGAAGACGACGACCTGATCCCACGGGTCGTTCATCGTGAAGAGCCAGGCGCCGTCGCCCTCGTCGGTGAGCGTGCCCGCATCGCTGTAGAGCAGGAACAGCGCGCTCGCCTGCGCGTCCGGGGGTGGCGTCGCCTGGGGCGTCGGCTGCGACGAGCCGGAGTCGCCGCAGCCGGACAGTCCCGCTCCGGAGAGCAGGAGGAGAGCGGTGGCGGCGACCACCATCGACACCATCCCGATGAATCTCGAACGGCCTCGGTCGTGAATCATGGCGCGCGAGCATGACGGCGAACCCCGCTCGCCGCAACGGCGCGTCTGCCGTCGCGCTCGCGCGGTCGGACCCGATCGACGGCGGCTACTCGGTGGGGCTCGTCGAAGGCGATTGCCAGCGGAACACGATCTCGCAGAACTGGTACGACGGACCGGCGTCGGGATCGGTCCGATGCTCGGCAAGAACAGCATCGGCCCGACGACGTCACGGGCTTCGCGTTCCCCTGCATCGATCAGGGGACGGACACGAAGACGAAGCTCGCCTGCACTCATTGATCGAGCGAGCTTGGCGGCTCGGCGGTGGACGCAGTAGACACGCCGTGTGTCGATCTGGTCGGCCATCGGCCTCGCCCTGATCGCGACCTGCTGCTACCAGGTC
Organism: Binatia bacterium; assembly: GCA_035651755.1. Lineage (GTDB taxonomy): Bacteria > Desulfobacterota > Binatia > UBA12015 > UBA12015 > DASRFA01. The sequence goes on from DASRFA010000056.1 coordinate 300,628, forward strand.
GGCACCGTCATGCAGAAGGTCGCGGCGGACCGCATGCCCCGCATCCGGCTGCGCGGCGGTCAGGGCAGCACCGTGCGCGCCTTCCTCGGCTCGCCGCTCTGGGTCGGCGGGCTCGCCGTGTCGGCCGGCGGATGGGTGCTCTTCCTGAAGGCGCTCGCCAACGCCCCCGTCTCGATCGTCCAGCCCGTCCTCGGCTTCGGCCTCTGCCTGCTGGCGCTGTTCTCGGTCGTGGTCCTCCGGGAGCGCCTTCGTCCGCTCGAGTGGCTCGGCGTCGGGCTCATGGTGGCCGGCATCGTGCTGCTCGGTGTGAGCGGCGCACGCGAGCACTTCGCCGCGGACGCGATCTCCCGGGCCGGGCTGGTGGCGGCGAGCCTCGCGATGCTCGCCAGCCTGCCTGTCGCGTTTCAGATCGCGCGCGTCAAGCCGACGATCTCGCAGCCCGTCGTGCTCGGGTTCGCGAGCGGCGTCCTCATCGGGCTCGGCGCCCTCTACGCGAAGGCGCTCTTCGTGAGCCTGTCGGTCGGTGCCGCGGTCGTCGGGTGGACGGTCTTCCTGCCCCTCGTCCTCCTCACGAACATCGGCGGGATGTGGGTGACGCAGGCGGGATTCCAGCAGGGCCGCGCGCTGATCGTCATCGCGATGAGCGCGGTCACGAACAAGATCGTCACGATCGTCGGCGGGATGGCTGCGCTCGGCGAGCTTCTCCCGGACGACGCCGCGTTCGCCGTCGCGCGCCTGGCGGGCTTTGCGGCCGTCCTGATCGGAACGGCGATCCTGGCGCGCTTCGGCGCGGTGTCGGCGGCTCCGCCGGGAGAGGTCGTCGCCGAGACGTCCTGATGTTACCCGACCGCGCGTCGACCGCGCAGCAAGGCGGCGGCGTACGCGCCGGTCGGATACGGCTGCACGTCGACGTAGTCGTCGAGCCGGGTGTGCCCCTCGGCGACCACCCCCTGCGCGGCATCGTGAACGCGCCAGTGCATCGTGGCGCCGAAGAGCGGCTGCGACTCGACCGACACGACGCGCACCTCGCCCGGCTCGAAGGCGCACTGCGGCTGGATCGCGCGCAGGAGCTGCTCGCCGTTCAGGTGGCCGTCACCGAAGTTCCAGCCGAGGATCATGCCGCCCATCAGCTCGCCCTCGTGCCAATCGTAGTCCTCGATGTCGTCGACCGCGCGCGGGAGGGCCTCGAGGAGGGGCCGCCCCTCGAAGTGCATGAAGCGGCTCACGCACATCATGGTCTTCGCGACCTCGAAGTGGACCGGGTCGGGAACGAACTTGGAAAGCTGGGCGTGAGCGGTGTCGGACGCTTTCTCGAGCTTGCCGAACTTCACGACCGCGTCGCCCTTGCGCACCAGCCAGATGTTGTAGGCCCAGTTGCCGGCGTAGTAGCGCATCGCCAGCAGGAACGAGACCTTCGACGGCATGAAATTTCCGATCGCCGGCACCACGGCGAGGGACAGCAGCAGCGCGATCAGCAGCAGCGGCGCCTGGGTCAAGTCGGCCAGGCTCGCCTCGGGGTGGAACCCGAAGAGGAACCAGCCGCCGTAGATCATCAGGATGTTCCACTCGACCGGCATGCCGTTCGGGTTGTTGATCCCGATCCAGCCGTGGAACGCGGTCATGAGCAGCAAGCCGACGATCGTCGCCGTGCGGTTGCCCGCGCCGAGGACGAGGATCACCGGCAGCGAGTACTCCACGGCAGTCCCGAAGTGCCCCATGAACCCCGCGAAATTCGACGGGCGGAGGTCGTCGGGAAAGCGCGCGAAGAGCTTCTTCTTCAGCGCCTTCGGAAAGAACGGCCCGTTGTTCATCATGAACATGATGACCGTCGGGAAGTGGCGATTGAGCTTGGAGGTCGCGGCCCAGAACCAGATGAAGCACCAGACGAGCTTGGCGCCGGAGATCCAGAGGTCGCCCGGCAGAAGCGCCAGGCAAACCAGGACGACGAAGTAGTGCTCGCCGCGGCAGACGAGGTAGAGCATCTTGTCGAGCACCGCCATCGCCGGGATCAGCAGCACGAGCGGATAGAGCAGATCGGGCGTGACCCGTGGCGCGAGCAGCGCGCGCAGCAGGAAGAGCTGCACGGCGCCGTAGAGCGCGACGTCGAGCCAGCCGCGCGTGCGTTCGCCGATCACCGGCGCGCCGCGGAAGAGCGCCAGCTTGATCGTCCCGCGGCGGAGGAAGTGCCGGTAACCGCCGAACCACGGGTCGAAGCGCGCGTTCATCGGGCCCCAGCCGCAGCCGAAGCCGGCGAGCTCCCAGAAGATCGACCACACCATCGCCTTCTTGAAGGCGTCGGCGGTGAAGACCCATGCGCCGAACGATAGGAAGCCGGGGTAGTCGGCGTTGAAGCTGCACCAGAGAGCCCATCCGCCGATCAGCGGGAAGAAGTACTTCATCCAGTAGAGCGCCATCACGCTCGGGAGGTTCGGGCTCGCATTCGCCCAGGTGACGCACGCGAGCCGAACGCGCTCGGGGAACGGCGCGCTCACGATGCGCTGCGGGTCGTACGGCGGGAGGTCGGCGTGTGCGGTCGTCATCGCGCTCGATCCCGCCGCGGCTCGGCCACGGCTCCCTTCGCCATGGCACGTTTTTTCGCCCGGCGACCTACGTCGCGCAACCCGGCGTCACCGGGTCGGAGCGTTCGCCGCCATGCGCGCGCGGTATCGGTCGGGATACGCCTTCGTGAACTTCATCGCGATCACGAGCGCCGCCACCGTCGGAGCCCAGTTGGCCCAGGTCTCGATCTGCTCGCTCGTCCTCGGATCGGGCGTCGTGAGCATGCCGCTCGCGTAGAGCGCGTAGACGACGGACCCGGCGAGCATCGCGGCCGTCGCGCCCGCCCACACCCACGAGATCACCGCGTTCACGTGCCTGAAGCCCTCCGTGTCCCAGAGCTCGGGAGGAGTCTCCTCCTTGGCGTAATCGATGGTGAACGGTCGGCCGACGACGATGCTTCCGAAGATGACGAGAAAGAGCGCCGCGTTGAGCATTGCGGAGAGCCACGACGCGAGCCACGGTCCGCCGGCCGCGACGCTGACGAACGTGAGGCCCGCGAGGCTGCCGAGCGTTCCCCAATCGAGAAGCTTCGGCTTCTTTCCCTCGAACAGCGTCCAGACGATCAGGGACGCGGAGCACGCGGTCGCGACGACCATGCCGGGCACGTACGAGTCGTTCGAGACCAGCACCCAGACGGAGATCCACGGCGCGAACGAGACCAGCACGGACAGCGGGTCACCCCGTTCGCCGTGCTCGTCGCGTTTGGTGATGGCGGCGCCCACGTCGCGCCTAGGCTCCCGAGCGCACCGTTCCGGTGTCCGGGTCGAGGAAGAGCTTCGGCGCCGGCGCCCCGGCGAAGTCGAAGACATCCGCGATCGATCCCGAGAGTCGGTCGAACGACGTCTCGCTGATCCGCTCGCCGCCGACCCAGCGGTCCTCGATGAAGCGCAGGATCGAAGCCTGATCCATCACGTCGTGGCTCACGTGGTTCTGCTTCGCGAACGGCGACACGACGACGAACGGGAGCCGCGGCCCGTAGCCGCAGCGCGCGCCCGGACCGTCGGTGACGTCGCCGCAGAGGAAGTCGAGCGGCGTCGCGGAGCGGTTCACGATCGGCGGCGACACGTGGTCGTACCAGCCGTCGGAGTCGTCCCAGGCGACGATCACGACCATGCTCCGCCACTCGGGCAGCGCCTGCAGGCGGTTCAGCGTCTCGACCAGGAAGACCTGCTCGTCGAGCGGCGTCGAGTTGCCGGGATGTCCGTTCTGGTACGCCGGCGGCTTCAGGAACGAGACGGTCGGCAGGTTGCCGGCCTCCGCGGCCGGCCAGAACCACGAGAGGTCGTAGAGGTGGTTCGCCTGGTCGCTCTTTCCGACCATGTCGACGGACGTCGGCGGCAGGTGCCAAGGGTTCGCGGTCGACGCGAAATACTGGAACGGGTTGTGGTGCGGGACATAGTCCACGAAGCGGAGCGGATCCGTCGCCGGATCGACGCCGGTCGCGCGGTCGTACGCCTCGAGCGGATGGCTGCTCGTGCACTGGCCGCTCGCGTCGAGCGTGAAGCCGCCCTGGAACCAGCCCCACGTGACGCCGGCGTCGTTCAGGAGATCGCCGACGTTCCGCCCGGTGAACGCCGCCAGGCCGTAGCCGCCGCCGCAGACGTCCCAGTAGGGGTCGGTGTCGACGTTGAGCGTCCCGACGTTGCCGTTCGTCGGTGCCGCGATGGTGGTCGAGTCGACAGGCCCCCCGCATTCCGGGACGTCTCCGTAGACGTGCCCGGACTCTCCGCAGACGACGCCGTACGTGCTCCCGACGGCGAGGTTCAGCGCACCGCGCGTCGACTCGCCGAAGTTGCTCGCGAAGAAGTCGTCGCCGATCACGAAGTGCTGCGCGTAGTTCCAGAGCGCGGTGACGGTGTTGCCGTCGAAGTAGCCCATCAGCGTGTCCCACTGGCCGGACGCGGTCTCCGTACAGAACTGGCGCGGGTTCGTCGGCGGCTCCGCGTCGAACTGGACGAAGCGATCCATCGCGCCGCCGTTCCGGGACTGCTGCTCGGTCGTGTAGTCGTGTGACTGGTCGCACGTATACGACTGCGTCCGGTCGATGCGGAACGGGTTCGCCTCGTTCGGGTTGTCGAAGAGGAGCATGTCGGTGAGCCCGTTCACGCGCGGCGTATCCGGCTTCGCCCGGAAGACCGGTTGCCCGGGCGGGTTCGCCGCGCTCGGGTAGATCCCGAAGTAGACGTCGAACGACTTGTTCTCCTGGTAGATCACCACCAGGTGCTCGACGTCCTGCGCCGAGCGATCGCTGTCCGAGCATCCCGCGGCTGCCGCCGTCGCGAGCGCGCACGCGAGAGCTCCCCGCCACCGCCGTCCCCACATGGCCGCGCGTATGGCGGAAACGCGCCGATGGATCAACGCTCCTTGGGTCGCGGTCCGCCTGCTGCGCGCGCCCGCCGCCGGCCGCGCTACCATCCGGGGCTACTTCCCGGCGCGGACCAGCGCGGTGCTCTCGAACATCGCGGGAGCGAGCGGGATCTGGTAGTCGGCCGGCGTGCCCGACCGGCGATCGAAGCGCACGGCGGTCGCGCGGTCCATCTTCACGTTCTCGGCGACCTGATAGACGCTCTTCCCGGCCATGATGCCGGTGTAGCCGCCGTCTGGGCTCCAGTAGATGCCGTTCTGCACGTGATAGGCGGCGAGCAGCTCGTCCTTCCAGCTGTACTTCGACGAGAACGAGCCCCGCATCGTGTCCTGGCTGAAGCGCAGGAGGATCTTTCCGAACAGGTAGTAGCGATCCTTCGGAACGGCCTCGATGATCCAGTACTTGCTCTTGACGAGACGGCTCTGCATCGGGCCCCACGGTACGCCGGGCGCGCCCGGCTTGTCGTAGACGAACCACGGGCTTTCGTCCCAGACGAAGCGATAGCCGCCGCCGGGAAGCGTCTTGAGCTCGGTCTTGCCGTCGAGCGCCATCCCGTCGACGAGGCCGTACATCTCGCGCTCGCCGACGAGCTTGAAGTCGAAGTCCTCGGGCTTCGCGTCGAAGTACTGGCCGTCGTCCTCGGCGAGGTCGGAGCCGAGGACGCCGTCCGACCGGTTCGCGGGCGACACCGCGCGCACGCGGCGAAGCGCCGGAACGTACGCCCAGTTCTGGTCGCGCTTGTCGGCGTCGCGGAACCGCCAGCCGAGCGTGGCCGTGCCGTTCACGTCGGCGGGCTCGACGACGGTCGACTTCGTCTGCAGCAGGAGATTGAGCGGGTTGTCGATCTTCTGCGCGTCGCGCCAGCCCTGGTAGTAGAGGAACGCGGCGTCGACGACGAGGTTGCGCTCGAGCCCGCCGCTCCGCGAGAGCCACGCGAGGTTCGTGTAGAAGTGCCCGTTCCCGTCGTACCAGCGGTTGTAGTAGTAGTTCCAGACGATCTTCCGCGCCGCGTCCGGGTCGCTCGCGTCGATCTTCGGAAACGGCGCGCCCAGGATGAAGCCGGCCGGTTGGCCGTCGCTCGCGTTCAGGATGTTTCCCGCGGGCCCGACCTTGTACTTTCCGATGTTGGCTTCGGTCGCCTCCTTGAACTCGCGCGGCCAGCTCGTCTGGACGTACTTCGGAAGCTTGTCGTCGGCCACGACGACGCTGTAGTCGCCGCGCTGGAAGTGACCGAGGATCTCGGGCGGAAGCATGCCTTCGGCCTCCTGCCAGTTCGCGCTCGAGAGCGTACCGCCGTCGGCGAGGTCGGCGAGCGCGAGCGGGACGGCGCCCGGCACGACGGCGGCGGTCGCGCCGACGAGCGCCGTCAGTGCGACGAGGAAAACCGTTCGGCGGGCGACCTCCATCGTACGTCCCTCCTGGTTTCCGTCCGGGCAGCTTCTCGCGGCCACCCTGCCACGAAGCGGTGCCGAGCGGAAAGAGGGGCGACCGGCCGCGGCGCGTCAGCGGTTGAGCTTGCGGCAGCTCTGCTCGTCGCCACCGTCGCAGCCGCGGCGGAGGTACTCGCGGGCGCGCTCCTGGTCGACGCCGACGCCGCGCCCGTCGGAGTACATGCCCGCGAGGTGGCGGCACGCCTTCCCGTTCCCGCCCTCGCAGCCGCGCCGCGTGGTGTCGAGGTCGCGGTCGTCGTCGCCGTCGTCGTTCCGCATGGGGTCGTGCGCGTTGTAGGGATCGTCGTCGCCCGCCCGCGCTGACGTCGGGACGACGCTCGACGCAACGAGCAGGGCCGTCACCGCGACGAGGACCTGGACGCACGCAGCAGCGCGCCTTCGCATGCGCGGCATTCTGCCCACGGCGCCATGCCGCGACAAGCTTCGGTGGGGTCTTGGTTCCAGGCGCCGCAGAAGCTCGCCCGCATCCTCGCCGAGACGATCGACCAAGCGCGAACGCTCGCGGATCGGCGATCGCTCGGCCACCGGCGCGGTTGGACCCGCTTGACGACGGTGTCTTCGAGCGACTTCGCGACGGCGTCCGCTGCTCCGGGCGATGCGGGAAATCGTCTCGCCGCAGCGGTGCAAGGAGTCGACTGCCCGCATTCTGGCCTGTTGAACAAAATCTGGTAAGACGACGTGCGACCCGATCCGGAAGGAGGTTCCCGTGGCCGCTCGCAGTACGCTTCACGCCTTCGGCATCCTGGTCTCGGCCGTCATGGCCGTCGGCTGCTCGGACTCGCCCTCTTCGAGGCCGATTCCGTTGCAGGAGTGGCCGGCGGCGATCGCCGCCGCCTCGTGCGACGCGCTGGAGCCGTGCTGCGACGCGGACGGGAATCCCTTCGACCAAGCCGGTTGCGAGGGCCTCTTGCGCGGCTGGCTGCCACCGCCGGGTGCCCGGGTCGCGTACGACGCCGAAGCGGCGAGCCGTTGCGTCGCGCGGGTGCGGGATGCGCGCGCGACCTGCGGCATGGTCGACGCCGAGTCCGCACCCGAATGCGGTGAGGTCTTCCAGCCCACGGTCGAGGTCGGCGACGAGTGCACGACGCTGGAGGAATGCCGTCCGAGCGAGCCCGGACGGTTCGCGACGTGCGTCGAGAGAGGACCCGGCGAGCCGACCGTCTGCGCCGAGCTCGATCCGTTCGTGCGGCTCGGCGCCGGCGAACGCTGCGGCCTGACGTGCAGCACGGAGAACGGCGGCGCCTTCTGCCTGATCCTCTTCGCCCCCAGGGGCGCGTGCTATCGCGACGACGGTCTCACCTGCTCGACGACGACGGGGGTCTGCGAGCCGCTCGGCGGGCTGGACGATCCGTGCGACGTGGAGGGCCTGGGTTTCGGCTCCACGTGCCACGAGGATCTCATCTGCGAGGACACCGGCTGCACCGAGCCGGGTTCGTGCTTCGGGAAATGCGCCACCGGGCGGCCCGTCGGCTCGCCGTGCGAGCCCAACCACACCCAATGCCGGGCACATTCCGTGTGCGGACTCCTCGGGTGCAGCGGCGAAGAGCCCGCGACCGACGGTTCGAGTCCGGGTTGCAGCTTCGCATGCACGGCGCTCCCGGGGACGGGTGAGCCGTGCTCGCTCGATTTCCCGTCCCCGCCGTGCGAGTTCCCGCTCTTCTGCTCGAGCACGTCACAGCTCTGCGAGCCGCCGCTTCCCAGCGGTAGCCCGTGCTCGGAGTCGGACGTCTGCGAGACGCCGCTCGTGTGCGTGACCGACACCGGCACCTGTGAGCCGTCGCGCGACGTCGGGGAGCGCTGCTCGCACGATTTCGAGTGCCTCACGGGTCACTGCAGCGCCGACACCCCCGGGTTCGCCTCCTCGGCGGCGACGAGGGAGGAGGGTCGATGCCTCGAGCGACCGCGCACCAACCCGTTCTTGTGCTCGCCCGCGGCCATCGCCACGCCGACACCTGCACCGACGGCCGGCGTGGAGGCGCAAGCCCTGGGTCGTGCGCCGTTCGGCAATCACTGTAGCGGGAGGCAATCCCCGGTCGACGTGTTGCAGAAGGCCGCTCGCACGTTCTTCCGGTTGCCGACCACGCCGACGGTGCAGAATCGGTACTGCGTCGCGCCCGCCTGGTTGGAGCCCTCGCACGCCCCGTTCGCGGCAAGCGGGGAGCACGTCTTCTTGAAGCCGGATCCCGTGTTGCTGCCGACCACGGTCACGTCGACCTGGACCTGGGCGAGATCGGACGCGCCGACGTTCACCGCCGTGCAGGAGTAGCTGTCGTTTGCCGCGATCTTGAGCGGGCCGGATGCGAGGATCGTCCCCGCCCGCGCCCAGGTCGCCGTTGCGAGTAGAGCGAGCGATGCGTGCAGCAGGACACGAGCCGTGAATGCCATGGTGGTCTCCTTCGCGTCGTGGCCATTTCGGCCGTCACGCGGAGAAGACGTTCCATCGGCGTGAACCCGGTTCACTCAGGGTCGCGCGGGCTCGACGTCGCGGCCGTCGAGCCGCGCCGGATCGTCAGAGCGCCTCGAGCACCATCGCCATGCCCATGCCGCCGCCGGCACACATGGACACGCAGCCGAGACGAGCGCCGCGCCGACGGAGCTCGTGGACCATCGTGACCACCATGCGCGCTCCCGTCGCGGCGATCGGGTGACCGAGGCTGCAGCCGCTTCCATTGACGTTGCAGATCTCCTGATCGATGCCGAGGGCGCGCGTCGTCGCGACCGGAACCGAGCAGAACGCCTCGTTGATCTCGAAGAGGTCGATGTCGCCCTGCCCGACCTGCGCGCGCGCGAGCGCCTTCGGGATCGCGTCGATCGGAGCCATGCCCGTGCGCCGGGGAGCGACCCCCACCGCGGCCCACGACCGGATCGCCGCGAGCGGCTCGAAGCCGTTCGACGCGGCATAATCCGGATCCATGAGCAGCACCGCGGCCGCCGCGTCGTTGAGGCCCGCCGCGTTGCCCGCGGTCACGGTGAAGTTCCCGATCTCCGGATGGAGGACCTTCAGCTCCGCCATGCCCTCGACCGTCAAGCCGCGTCGGGGATGCTCGTCGGTGTCGAAGCGCCGTACGTTGCCGTCGGCGTCCTGCACGTCGACGGGCACGATCTGTCCCGCGAAGGCGCCCGAGTCGATGCTCTCGATCGCGCGCCCGTGGCTGTAGACCGCCCACTGATCGACGTCCGCGCGCGACAGCCCCGCCTCGACCGCGGTGTTGTGGCCGACGGTGATCGACATGTCGAAGGCCGGCGCGTCGGGCGTCTCGGGGTGCGAGGGAGACATCCACGGTTTCGGATCCGCGCCGGGGGCGAGACGCTTGTGGCCCATCGGCATCGTGCTCATGCTCTCGGTCCCGCCCGCGAGTACGACGCGATCCATGCCGGCGGCGATCGACCCGGCTCCGATCGAGATCGCTCCGAGCCCGGCCGCGCAGTGCCGATTCGTCGCCAGCCCCGGGACGTTCTCGAGGCCGAGCACGACCGCCGTGTGGCGCGCGATGACGCCGCCTCCCTGCAGGCTCTCGGCGATGACGAGGTCGTCGATCTCGTCGGGTTCGATCTTCGTGCGCTCCAGCAAGCCTCGCACCGCCAGCTCGGCGAGCTGGAAGGCGTCCTTGGCGACCAGCGATCCCTTGCGGGCGCGGCCGATCGGCGTGCGGACTGCCGCGACGATGACGGGGTTCTTCATGGGTGGGACTCCTCGCTGTGCGCCCGTCGTCGGTGATCCGACGGGCGAGCCCGATGGACCGACAAGCTACGGAAGCAGCTCGCCCGCGTCGAGCTCGATGGCCGACGCGTAGAGCCTCTCCGCGATCGCGTCGAGGAGTCGCGCGGTGCGGCCCTCGGGCTCGGGGCCGCAGATGGTGAAGCTGAAGACCGGGATGCAGAGGCAGTAGAGGACGGCGAGGCGAAAATCGGTGAGCGCCTCGTCGAAGGCGTAGTCGGTGCGCCCGGCGCGCAGCAGCCCCTCGTGCCAGGCGGCGAAGACCTCGAGCTGATGGCCGCGGCGTTCGGCCGGGGGCTCGCTGCCGCCCAGCATGCGCGCGATGTCGATCGCCGCCAGGCTGCGGTTGGTGAGCTGCCAGTCGAGGACGACGACCTCGGAGCACGGCTCGCCGTCGCCGACCAGGAGGTTGTCCGCGCGCAGGTCGCCGTGGATCAGCGTCACCGGCCGCGCGGCGATGCGCTCCTCGAGCCAACCGATCTTTCGCACGACGCGCTCGCCGAGGCGGACGGCGTCGCGGCCGATGCGCAGCTCGTAGCAGCGCGCGAAGGCGGGCCAGTGATCGGCGAAGCCCTCGTCGAAGAAGTGATCGTGGAGCGGAAGCCAGTCGAGCCCGTCGAGCGCGCCCGGGCGCGCGAACGCGGCGTGGAGCTTTGCCACCTCGCGGGCCGTGAAGAGCACCTGCTCGTGACGCATGCCGTGCACCTGATCGAGGGCGCGATAGGCGGTGAGGTCCTCCATCAGCAGGACCTTCCCGTCGCCGGACGCGTCGGCCCAGTAGATGCGCGGGAGCCGTAGGGGCACGCGGCCCGCCACCTCGCGGTAGAAGCGGACCTCGCGGTCGAAGGCCCCGAAGCGGCGCTCGGCGTCGCGGAAGCCGCCCTCGGCCGGCTCGAGCTTCGCGACGAGCGACCCGGGCGCGCCGTCGGGCGGTGCGGTCGCGTAGTCGATGTCGATCTGGACCGTCAGGCTCAGGAAGCCGCGCTGTGCGCCGATCGTCCGCGTACGAACCGCCGTGACCGGCGGCAGATCCGTGGCGCCGCCGGCGCGGAGCGCCTCGTCGACCCATTCGGCGGTGATCCCTTCGACGTTCTCCGGGACGTGCACGGCCCGAGGCGACTATCACGGGCGCGAGGGATTGTCCCGGCCCGGGCACGCGAGCCGACGATGTCACCGCGGGTCGGCAACGACGTACGGGAAAGCGGGAGGACAAAGTGATGCACAGGATGACCCCAGTGATTCTGCTCGCCGGCTGCGCGCTGTTCGCCGGCGCGACGCACGCGCTCGCCGAGGACCCGCCGCGCCAGGCGCAGGTCGTGGCGCTGGACGAGTGCGATCCGCGGACGTTCAACCCCGCGCTCGGCGACGAGGGCACCGGCTTCTGCCACAACGTCACGCTCTACAACCTGCCCGAGCACGACTACTCGACGTCGCTCTCCGATCTCATCGGGCAGGCGAGCTCGGGAGCTCCCGATCCGGGCTGGGACTTCGAGCCCGATCAGGTCACCATCCGAAAAGGCGGCACGGTTTCGGTCGTCGACCAGGGCGGCGAGCCTCACACGTTCACCGAGGTCGCGCAGTTCGGCGGCGGCTTCGTCGAGGCGCTCAACAACGGGCAGCCGATCGCTCCGGAGTGCGCCGGCGGCTTCAAGAACGTCGCGGTCGCGCGGACGCGCATCCTCCAGGGAAGCCGACTCGACGTGATGGGCCTCTCGCGGGGCAAGCACCTCTTCCAGTGCTGCATCCATCCCTGGATGCACATGGAAGTCGACGTGAGGTGACGTCAGGCGGGCGGGACGCCTGACAACAGCCACGCACGCTTGTCCACGCGCGCCTAGCTGCGGAAGGCCGGAATGACCTCCGCCGCGAACAGCTTCACCGCGGCCTCGTCCTGGAACTGGAAGCACAGCTCGCGCACGTCCCAAACGGTCGCGCGACGGCGGAGCTCCGCGACCACCTCTTCGGGAGAGCCGATGAGCGCCATCGGCGTGCGGCTGACCGCGTCCGGCGTGGTGCCGAGGAAGCCGGCCATGGCCTCACGCGTCGCTCGCACCGCGTCCGCGGAATGCGAGATCATCGTCGTGAAGGCGAAGTTGCTGATCTCGATCGCCTGCGGGTCGCGGCCCAGCTTCGCGGCCTCGGCGCGGACGAAGTCGATCTTCGCGCGCATCGCATCGGCGTCGAAGCGCGACGACTCCTCCATCGCGATGTAGCCCTTGTGGCCGACCTCCGAGATCAGGTTCAGCACGTCCGCGTGCCGGGCGGCGACGCGGAGGAGGCCCTTGCCGCCTCCGCCGAGGACGATCGGCGGGTGCGGCTTCTGGACCGTGCGCGGCGCGATGTCGGCGTCGCGGAAGTGGAAGAACTCGCCGTCGTGGGTGAAGGGCGCGTCGCCCCAGAGGCCGCGGATGCAGGTCAGCGACTCGTCGAGCAGCCGGAGCCGGTCCGCGATCGGCGGAAACGGGATGCCGGTCATGCGGAACTCGGTCTCGGTCCATCCCGTGCCGAGCCCCGCGAGCGCGCGCCCGTTCGAGAGGTGGTCGAGCGTGGCGAGGCTCTGGGCGGTGATCGCCGGATGGCGGAAGAGGTTGCACAGCACCATGTGGCCGATGCGAACGCGGCGCGTCGCCTGCGCGGCGATGATCGCCATCGCCATGGAGTCGAACGATGGCCCGCCCATCCGCTGGCGCTCCGGACCTTCGAGGACGAGGTGGTCCGGGAAGTAGAGGACGTCGTAGCCGAGCTCCTCGACGAGCTGCGCCGTATCGCGCAGTTTCTTGATGTCGCCGAGACCGATGCCGAGCTGGATCGCGAATCGCATCCCGGGGTCGTACCACCGTCTCCGTGCCGAGCCTACACGCGTCGCCGATCGTCAATGCCGGTCGGCGAAATACCTCCGGTAGCCCTCGGCGAGCTCGCGCAGCTTCGGGTCGGCGTCGAACCTCGGCTGGAACCTCTTCCACGCCGCCTCGCGCTTGGCCGGGATGTACTCGGTCGGCCAGTAGCCCTCGTGCGGCCGATAGCCCTTCAGGACGTTCCGAGCGACGGTCGCCTTGTGCACCTCGTCGACGCCGTCGGCGATGCCCATCGTCGGTGCGGCGGCGTACATCGCCTGGATCGGCGTCAGGTTCGTGGTCCCGAGGGCGCCCAGGATGTGAAGCGCGTTGTAGGAGACCTCGCGCAGCACCTTCGCCATCGTATACTTGACGGCGGCGATGTCCGTGCGGGTGTCACGAGTGCTGGTGTTGTCGATCCTCCAGGCGGTCTCGAGGACGAAGAGGCGCAGCATGCGGATCGCGGCGTAGGAGTCGGCGATCTTCTCCTGCACCATCTGGTGCTCCGCGATGGTCTTGCCGTGCGACTGCCGGCTGAGCGCGCGCTCGCACATCATGTCGAAGGCGAGCTTGCACTGCGCGACGGTGCGCATGGCGTGGTGGATGCGGCCACCGCCGAGCCGGCGCTGCGCGAGCACCTTCGCGCCGTCCTGCGGCCCGAGCAGGTGATCGATCGGAACCCGGACGTCGCGATAGACGATGTGGTTGTGGTTGCGCGGCTCGGGTTGGATCTCGACCCCGGGCGTCTTGCGCGGCACGACGAACATCCCGTTCGTGCACATGACGAAGAGGATGTCCGCGACGCGGCCCGCGCTCGTGAACCACTTCTCGCCGTTGATGACCCACTGGTCGCCGTCGCGCACCGCATGCGTCTTGAAGAGGTTCGGGTCAGAGCCGCCCTGCGGCTCGGTCATCGAGTACGCGGAGAAGATCTCCTGGTTCAGGAGCGGCTTCAGCCAGCGCTCCTTCTGCTCCTCGGTGCCGTACGCGGCCAGCATCTCCATGTTCCCGGTGTCGGGAGCTGCGCATCCGAACATCTGCGGCGCCGACGGGTAACGTCCGAGGATCTCGTTCAGGAGCCCGAGCTTCAGCTGCCCGTAGCCGGGACCGCCGAGCTCCTCGTCCAGGAACAGCGCCCACAGGCCCTGCCCCTTGATCTGGTCCTGCAGGCCCTTCACCAGCGCCCGGATCTTCGGCTCCTTGGACCGGACCGCGTAGGGGAACACGAAGTCGAGGGGCTCCACCTCCTCGCGGCAGAACTGGTCCACCCAGTCGAGCTTCCTCTGAAACTCGGGTTCGGTCGAAAAGTCCCAGGCCACGGCGTCTCCTTTCGTCGGCGATTCGACCCTACGACGGCATGGACTCCATCGAAGAGTCAACCGATCGATGTGACCGGCGGCCTTCCCTCGCCTCACCCACCGCCGAAGTCGATCACGTCGAAGCTCAGCGGCAGCGCGTTCACCGCGGTGACGCTCGGTCCCGAGGGTGGGTCGATCCGTCCGCCATCGAGCGCGCGGTCGAATTGCGCCGCGTCGATGCGCTGCGTGCGCACGAAGTGCTCGAAGACGTACGGGATGCCGTCGGATCCGAGCGGCGAGGGGCCGGTCATGACGTGGAAGTGGAGGTGCGGCGCCGAGGTGTTGCCGCTGTTGCCGAGGAGTCCGATCTGCTGTCCGGCCTGCACGCGGTCGCCGACCCGTACGGCGACGGAGCCGGTCACGAGGTGCGCGTAGAAGCTGAAAACGTCGTTGCCGTGGTCGATGACGACGCTGTTCCCGTCGATCGTTTCGATCGTGATCGTTCTCGGGTCGGGAAGCGTTCCCGGCGTCTGGTCGGGAAGCCCGTCTCGCGCTTGGATCACGACGCCGTCCTCCGCCGCCAGGATCGGCTCCCCGTAGCCGACCCAGTTGTGCAGGTCGGCGGGGTCCCCCGCGACGAGGCGACCCTGCTCGTCGACGCGCAGCCAGTCGATGGCAAAGCGCTGCGAGTCCCAGAGCTCGCCGTTGACGGACTGGATGGCTCCGCGATGGGCGCCGCCGACGTCGCAGCAGCCGTTGCTCGCGAGCCATCCCGGACCCGTCATCGGCCGGATGAACGACGGTGGGTCCTTCCGCGAGATGTCGTAGGGGGTGAGCTCGTACTGGATCGGTGACGGCTCCCGCGACGCCGGGCTCGTCGCGCCCGTCCCGGCGAGCCTGTGCTTCAGACGCCTCGGGGCGGCATCGTCGGAAGCGAAGTCCATGTCGACGAACAGCAGACGCGCCTCGTTCGGCGGAATCAGATTGGACGGTGCCGCTTGTGCGTTCATCGTGTGCAGCGCGGCGACGAGCGCGTCGCCGGTCAACGTCAGGATGGTCGCGCCGTCGTCGAAGTTCAGCACGTCGATCCGATCGATCGTCGCCGGCACGGCCTTCGCGTTGGTGAGCTCCAGCTCGTAGACCACGTGGGATGCCCCGTCCGAGCCGCGAACCGGTGCCGTGTCGCCGCCCACGATCGAGCCCACGACGGCCGTGAAGGTGTTCTCCTGCGTCGGCATCGCGTTGGTCTGGTCGCTGCACGCGATCGCGAAAGGGACGAGAGACAGCAAGAGCCGGAATTGCATGCGATCTACCTTCCTTGTTCGTCGGTATTTGCGCCGGCGCGAGATCGAAACGCGCGCCGGTCCGGCGACTGTATCAAAAGCGCCCACGAAGACGTTCGTTGCTCGCGCGGACCCCCTCGGATACGACGTCGCGGATGCAAACCCACGATCGGATCTTCGTCGGCGGCGAGTGGCAGGCTCCGAGCTCGACCGAGACCATCGACGTCGTCTCCCCGGCGACCGAAGACGTCGTCGCCCGGGTGCCCGCCGGAAAGGCCGCCGACATCGACCGGGCCGTCGCGGCCGCGCGCGCGGCGTTCGACGAGGGGCCCTGGCCGCGTCTCACGGTCGCGGAGCGCGTCGACTGGATGCGGAAGCTCTCCGCCGGCCTCCAGGCGCGCATGGACGACATCGCGAAGGCGGTCACGACCGAGATGGGCTGTCCCATCAGCGTGTCGACGATGGCGCAGGCGCTCCCCCCGGGCATGGTGCTCGACAAGTACGCCGAGGTCGCGAGCACGCATCCGTTCGAGCAGGATCGCGCCGGGCTCTTCGGTCGCGTGATCGTCCGTCAAGAGCCGGTCGGCGTGTGCGGCCTCATCGTGCCGTGGAACTTCCCGCTCGCGATCATCGCCTTCAAGCTCGGCGCGGCCCTCGCCGCGGGCTGCACGACCGTCGTCAAGGCCGCTCCGGAGACCCCGCTCGACGCGTACATCCTGGGCGAGGTCTGCGCACAGATCGGGTTCCCGAAAGGGGTCATCAACGTCGTCGTCGCGGGGCGCGAGGACAGCGAGCATCTCGTCCGGCACCCGCAGGTCGACAAGATCTCGTTCACCGGCAACAGCGTCGTGGGACGCCGGATCGCGAGCATCTGCGGCGAGCAGCTGAAGCGTTGCACGCTCGAGCTCGGCGGCAAGTCGGCGGCGATCGTCCTCGAGGACGCGGATCCGGCGAAGGTCGTGCCCGGCCTCGTGCCGAACGGCATCCTGAACACCGGTCAGGCCTGCGCCGCCCAGACCCGGCTGCTCATCCCGCGCAGCCGCTACCGGGAGTACGTCGACGCGATCGGCGACTTCCTGCGCGCGGTGCCGACCGGCGACCCGATGGACCCGACGATGCAGCTCGGCCCGCTGGTCGCCGAGCGCCAGCGGACGCGCGTCGAGGGCTACATCAAGAAGGGCCGCGACGAAGGGGCGCGCCTGGTCGTGGGCGGCGGCCGCCCCGCCGGCCTGCCGAAGGGCTGGTACGTCGAGCCGACCCTCTTCGCCGACGTGAAGAACGAGATGACGATCGCGCGCGAGGAGATCTTCGGCCCGGTCCTGGTCGCGATCCCCTACGAAGCTCCCGAGGACGCGGTGCGGATCTCGAACGACTCGGACTACGGGCTCTCGGGCTCGGTGTGGACCTCGGACATCGACCGCGGCATCGAGATCGCGCGCCAGGTCCGGACCGGCACCTACAACGTGAACGGCTTCATCATCGACTTCGGCTCTCCCTTCGGCGGCTTCAAGGCGTCGGGCATCGGCCGCGAGTTCGGGCCCGAGGGGATCGCCTGCTTCAGCGAGTACAAGAGCATCGCGATCTTCGATTGAGGCGGCGTCGGTACCCCGCGCGCTCGCCTCGAGAGTCCACCGCCAGGGCGCGCCGCGCGCGCGGCGCCTTCACGGCCGCGCCTTGCCATCAGCGCGGAGGGCGGGCGTCGACCTCGTCCCAGAGCCGCAAGATGCCGGACTGGCTCGCGCTGGCCATGAGCGTGCCGTCCTCGGCGAAGACGTGCATGCGCCCGTGCACGAAGCCCGCGTTCACCCCGTGGATGCGGATGTCGCAGCAGACCCACTCCGTCTCGCGCAGCTCGCGGATGCGGATGGTGTTGTCGAGGCTGTTGGCGCCGGCTTGACGGCCGAGCGCGTGTCCGGTCGCGGACGGGACGTAGTCGGCGATGATCGCGAGCAGCCCCGAGGTGATCGGACGCGGCTCCTTCGGGCGGCCCCAGAGCACGGCGTGTCCGTTCCTGCTGAGCCTGCCCTTGCGGGCGTTGCCGTAGCGGCCCTTCGCGACGCGCATGTCGAACTGCCGGTGGAGGTTGTCGCTCTCCTCGTCGAAGTGCGGCATCGGCTCGCACGCGGACGGCGGCGGCACCTCGGGCATGTGCGCCCACTGCGCCGAGATCGCCTGCGGTCGCGCTCCGAGGGCGGCGTTGACGGTCAGGATCTCGCGGTCGCCGACGTGGCCGACGACGCGCGCCTGCGTCACGTGCTTGCCCTGCTTGGGGACGATGACGTCGACGTCCAGGAACTCGCCCGGCTTCGCGTAGGCGAGGTACTGCGCGGTCGCCCAGATGGCGGGGCGTCCGGTGGTGCGCTCCATCGCCGCGATCGACGCGGCGAGGCCGACGCCGCCGAACAGGAACTGGTTCTCCGGCGGGCCGACGCAGATCCGCATCTCGACCGGCAGCACCCAGCGGTGCGGGTTGTGGGTCGCGCGCAGGTCGAAGAGCTCGGCAGCGGGTCGTGGAACGGTGACGGCCATGGCGGCTGCTCAGGGTACGCGACGGGACGGGCGAATCCAGCGCCCGTTTCCGGCTCGAAGCGGCGAGACGCTACGCGCGAACGGTGAGTCCCAGCGCCGCTCCCGGTGGAGGTCGCCGACGCGCGCGACCGATCATCGGGGCCCGGCCCGGCCCCGCCCCGCTACTTGACGACTTCGAACAGCGCGCAGACGGCCACGGCGGGCCCCGGTGCGAAAATCGGATAGGCGCAGACGACCTGCATCGTCCCGCCGCCTGGGCCGCTGATCGGGAACGAGTTCAAATAGCCGGCGAACGTCTTGTTTTCGTCGTTGACGTCCTGGCACACGCAACGCGTCTTGCCCGGGAACGTCGGATACGGCGGCGCGTAGCGCTCGACGCTCGCCTTGAAACGCTCCGCCGCAGTCGGCGCCGCGTGCGTCGGTGCGACGAGGGCCGCGAAGATCGCGACGGTCAGAACGAACTGGATTGCGCGCTTCATCGATGACCTCCCGATCGGCGCCGCCTGTGCACCTCGGCGCCCGCGCCGAGGAGCTCCATCCGGCAGGCGCAAAGGCCCCCTCGACACTGTGCCACGGAGGTCGATTTCCAAGAGGAGGCCGTCGGCCGTCGCCGGCCGTCGCGCCCGAACGACGGCGTCAGCTGCGCTCGAGCGCCGCGCGCACCAATTCCAGGCGGTCGTTGCCGAAGTACATGTCGTCGCCGCCGACGAACATCGTCGGCGAGCCGAAGCCGCCGCGCGCGATCAGCTCGTCGGTATTCGCGCGCAGCCGATCCTTGTAGGGCCGGGTCTCGATGGCGGCGAGGAGCGCGTCGGCGTCGAGCCCGACGCCCGCCGCGATCGCCGCCAGCACCTCGGGCTGCGAGATGTCCTGCAGGTCGCCCCAGTACTTCTCGAAGACCGCACGCACCCAGTCGAGCAGGCGCCCCTGCTCCTCCGCGACGAAGCAGCCGCGCATGGCGCGCACGCTGTTCACGGGGAAGACCGGCGGCTGGCCGATCCGGAGACCTGCGAGCCGCGCCCAGTCGGCGAGGTCCTTCACGTAGTAGCGCGCCTTCCGGCCGGCGCCGCTCGTCTCGGAGTCGCTCTCGCCGAGCGCTCCGGCCATGCGCGAGCGCTGCTCGTAGAGTCCCCGGTTGACCGCGTTGAAGACGCCGCCCACGAGCACCGGGCGCCACGAGACCTCTGCCCCGGTCGCGCGGATCACGTCCTGTACGCGGTGGAACGCGAGATACGTCCACGGGCTCGAGCAATCGAAGAAGAACTCGAGCCGACGCGAGGGCCGGGCGGCCACTGCGTCACCCGGAGACGCCATCGAGGCAAGGTCCGAGCGGGGCATCGGGCCGAGCATACCCGAGCCCCGGGCGACGCGCTGGCGTCCGCCCGGGGCTCGATGCGGGAGCGCGAGACCGGCTCAGCCGAGCTGCGCCTTCCGGTACATCGTCACGACGGCCGCGCCGCCGAGCCCGAGGTTGTGCTGCAGCGCGATCTTCGCGCCCGCGACCTGCCGCTTGTCGGCCTGCCCGCGAAGCTGCCAGTTGAGCTCCGCGCACTGCGCGAGCCCCGTCGCGCCCAGCGGGTGTCCCTTCGAGATGAGCCCGCCCGACGGGTTCACGACGACCTTGCCGCCGTAGGTGTTCGCGCCCGAGTCGATGAACTCGCCGGCCTTGCCTTCGCCGCAGAGGCCGAGCGCCTCGTAGGTGATGAGCTCGTTCGCCGAGAAGCAGTCGTGCAGCTCGACGACGTCGACGTTCTCGGGCCCCTGGCCCGACTGCTCGTACACGCGGCGCGCCGCCTCCTTGGTCATGTCGTAGCCGACGAGCTTCATCGAGCTCTTCTCGTCGAAGGTGCTCCCGAAGTCGGTCGTCATCGCCATGCCGAGGATCTCGACCGCCTTCGCCTGGAGGCCGTGCTTCTTCACGAACTCCTCGCTCGCGAGGATCGCGGCGCCCGAGCCGTCGGACGTGGGGCAGCACTGGAGCTTCGTGAGCGGCTCCCACACCATCGGCGCCGCCTTGATCTGCTCGAGCGAGTACTCGTCCTGGAACTGCGAGTACGGGTTGTTCACCGAGTGCTTGTGGTTCTTGTAGCCGATCTTCGCGAAGTGGTCGGGCGTCGTGCCGTACTTCTCCATGTGCTCGCGGCCGGCGTTGCCGAAGAACTGCGGCGCGACCGGCGCGGCGCCGACGCCGCGCAGCTCGTTCATGACCATGAACTGCTTGTCCATCGGGTTCGTGCGGTCGTTGAACTTGACGCCGAGCGAGCCCTTCTCCATCTTCTCGAAGCCGAGCGCGAGCACGCAGTCGGCGATGCCGCCCTCGATGAACTGCTTCGCCATGAAGAGCGCGGTCGAGCCGGTGGAGCAGTTGTTATTGACGTTGTAGATCGGGATGCCGGTCAGGCCGAGCTGGTAGACGGCGCGCTGGCCGCAGGTCGAGTCGCCGTAGCAGTAGCCGACGCACGCCTGCTCGATCAGGTCGTACGCGATGCCGGCGTCGGCGAGCGCCTTCTCGCCGGCCTCCTTGGCCATGTCCGGGTAATCCCAGCTCTTCGAGCCCGGCTTCTCGAACTTCGTCATGCCGACGCCGACGACGTAGACCTTGCGACCCATCGTGCTCCGCTCCTTGTTGGGGTTTTTCGGCCCCGGGGCGGGGTCCGAACCACGCGACAGAACAACAAAATCGCGCGCCCCAAGCAACGGGCCTCGATCGTCTCTACCAGTGCCAGACCTGCTCGCGCGACGCGCAGAGCTGCGCGATCGCAGCGAACGGCACGCCCTGGACCTCCGCGATCAGCGCGTCGCCGTCGAGCCCGCGCGCCGCGTAGTTGACGGCCGCACCGCGCAGCACGACGGTCACGTCCGCACCGGCCTCCTTCATCGCGTTATCAGCCAGACCACGGTGTCGTCGACGCTGAGCCGCGCCCGCTCGGCATCGCTCCCGCGCCGGCGGCTGCCGCTCCGCGCCGCCGATGCGATCTCCTCCGTGAGCCGCTCGAGCTCCTCGCGTGCACGAAGAGCGGGTTGCCGTCGGTCACGCGGTGGATCGCGCGGACGACCTCGGCGGAGAGGCGCGCCTCGACGTCGCGATAGGCGGCGAGCAGCAGGACGCGCGCATCGCGCAGCTCGCGCGCGAGGAATCGGAGGAGCAGCAGCGACGAGGCGCGCGCCGGCTCGGCGCCGGCCGCACCGGAACGACCGGGTCAGTGAGAGGCGAGGCCCGCTTCGATCTCCTCGAGGGTGAGGCCGCGGGTCTCGGGCGCGTACCGCAGCACGACGAGCGCGCCGACGATCGGCCCGATCGCCATGATGCCGACGGCACCCGGGATGCCGATCTCGACCGCCAGCGCGCCGATCGCGACCGGCGTCGCGAACTCCATCACCCGCCCGAAGAGGTTCGTCGTCCAGCTGTAGCCGGTCGCGCGGATGGCGGTGGGGAAGAGCTCGGTCGCGTACGTGTTGGTGACCGCGTTCGCGCCGAGGAAGCTCACGACCGTCGCCGACATGAGGGCCATCTGCGCCAGCATGTTCGGCGTGTCGATCCAGAAGAGGAGGAAGATCGCGACGGCCGCGAAGACGTAGAACCCGGCACAGCTCAGCCGCCGGCCGAGACGGTTCATGAGATAGCCGGCCAGAGGCGATCCCAGCGAAAACCCCGCGAGGTAGCCGACTGCGACCACCGCGCCATATTGCGCCGCGCTGTAGCCGAGGTTGCGCGCCGCGTGGATCGTCCAGAACGTCGTCGCGGGCGAGGTGACGAGGTGGTTGCAGTTCCAGATCAGGGTCACGAGCAGGGAGCGCGATCGATAGCGAGGCTGGAACGGCACCTTCAGACGCTCCCACATCTCGCCCCAGGTCTGTCGGCCGCGATCGCGCGCGATCTCCTCGAAGCGCCGCGTCTCGCGCATTCCGAGCCGGAAGAAGAAGATGAGCGCCAGCGGCACGAGCCCGATCAGGTACATCGCACGCCAGTCGTGGGTCTTCAGGACGACGCCGGCCGCGAGGAACGCGACGATCGTGCCGAGAGCGGCGACGCCGGACAGAAGCGAGATCCCGAACCCGCGCCACCGGCTGGGATACTCCTCGCCGATGATGATCAGCGACAGCGCGAACTCGCTCGCGAGGAAGATGCGCGCGAAGAGCTGATAGACGGTGAAGCTCTCGATCGTGTCCGAGAGCGCCGTCAGGCCGGTGAAGAGCGCGTACCCGAGGATCGTCAGCGTGATCAGCAGGCGGCGCCCATAGCGATCGGCGAAGACGAGGACGAAGAACGAGATCACCGCGCCGATGCGGGCCGTGCTCACGACGAATCCCCAGGCGCGATCGTCGAGCGCGTACTGCTTCTGCACGAACGGCGCGACCGTCGCGAGGATGGCCGCGTCGAAGCCGTCGAAGAAGGTCGCGGAGGCGAGCATCGCGAGGAGCGCCCAGAGGTAGGGGCTCATCTCGTGCGCTTCGAGGCGGGCGGCGGTCGGCTCGGCGACCTCGGCGGCGGTCGCGCGGGGATTCCGCACCGACGACATCGGCGCCATCTGATCCCATTCCACGACCGTGCACAATCCGGAGCGGCGCTCGGATCGCGGCACTCTTCGGGCGCGACGTGCTATCCTTCGAGCGTGCCGCCGCTCACGCTGATCGCGTACTCCGACTATCTCTGACCCTGGTGCTTCAACGCGGCCGTGGCGCCGCGTTGCCCTGTTGCCATGGTCTTCAGCGACGGAAGTCCGATGAGGTCGATGGCGATTTCGTCTTTGCCCACCTCGATGCGTTCGGCGATGGTCTCGACGATCTGCCGCTTCTGCTCCTGGGAGAGATCGGCCCAGCGGGTCGATAGGTCCTGGGATTCCGAAAGCACCTCATCCCGGGAAAGCAGGCGGATCTTGAGGAAATCGACCTCGCCCTGGACGATCGGGATCTGGTCCTCAAGCTGCTTGAGGCGTTCTTCCTTGGGGCCGTATTCCCTACCAAGGCCCTCGACCGTGATCTGCTCCGCCAGGTACGCTTCCATCACCTGATCCATGGCCTTACGGAGCTTGTCGCGCTCGATTTCGAGGGTTCGGAGGAGATCCTCCTTCTCGCTTACGGTGTCGTCCGACTGCATGAGTGCATCCGCGATCTGATCAGGCGAGAAGACGAACGCGTTCAGCTGCTCGTGGAAGACCACCTCGAGATCCTCGGCGGGTATCTTGTTACGGCACCGAAAGCAGACGTACTTGGGAGAGTTCGAGGGAACATACATCTTCCCGCCACAGATGCAGTGGACGATCCCTCCGAAGAGATGCACCGTCTTCCTGGGCGGACGCCGACCGGTGCGTCGCTGGGCGTCGAGGAGCGCGTTGGCTTGATCCCAGAGCTCGTCGGGCACGATCGGCTCCACCGCGTGGAGCACCCAGTCCTCCTTCGGCTTCAGCACCCACGGCTTGTTGTCGCCCAGGCTGCGGGTGTAGTTGGCCCGCCGCGTCCCTTTAGCGGTCGGGTCTCGGAGGAGTCGGTCGACCGTAGTGTCTGTAAAGGGTGAGCCGTTTCGCGTTCGGTGACCCATCTCGTTGAGAAGCCGGGCAACCGTCTTCTTCCGCCGGTGCTCCACAAAGAGCTCGTAGAGGAGCTTTCGGATCGGCGCTTCCTGAGGGTCGGGGACGAGCTGGTGACCCTTCCATTGATACCCCAACGGCGCGGGGCCACCGAGGCGCTTCCCGAGCTTGGCCCGGATGGGAACGGACGCGGCGGTGCGGTCGGCAATCTCTTCGCGCTCCCATTGCGCCATGGCGGCGATCATCGTGTAGAACAGCCTTCCGGCGGGCGTCGAAGTGTCGATCGACTCCTGAAGCGAAATGAGATCTGCCTCTTCGGCGCGAAAGATATCCGCGAAGTCGAGTAGTTCCTTGGTGTTCCGGGCAAGTCGAGCAAGCTTGGAGAAGATCAGCCCGGTGATGCGCCGCCGCCGGACGTCACGCAGCATCCGTTCGGTTTCCGGCTGCCCCATTACGGACTTCCCGCTGACGGCGTCGAGCTGATAGACCTCGCGGACGTCCCAGCCCTTGGCCTCGGCGTAGGCGCGAGCACGGCGTTCGTGGTGCTCGGGGCTCTCGTCCCGGACCTGGTCCTCGGTCGAGACCCGAATCCAGATCCCGACACCCTTCGCGCTCTCGGGGCTTGGAGCAACCGCGCCTTTCATTTGCCGATCCTCCTACACTCTCAAAACCACACCCGAGCGGTCGCGAGCAATGAATGAGCTCGTGAGCCGTGACCACGATCCTGCGCGCCAGGGCGGAAGGCTGGTGAACTGCCGTAGCCTCGGCCGCGGCGCGTCTGCGAGCTCTGTCGTCAACACTCCTCGGTCTTGCGAGAAGCCCCGTGTACCGGCCGAGCGAGCCGATCCGGACCGCGGGTAGCTCTACGAGCTATTCCGCGAGCGTTTCAATCTGCCTGACCGAGACGAATTTGTTTTTGTACTCCTCAACGGCAAGGGAGGTCATGGCTCACAACGTCGTCTCGCTCGGGAGGCTCCATGGCATCGCTCGTTTCACCCGCGCGAGGTCTTCAACGCGGCGTCCTCGCGAACGCCGCCGCAGTCATCGCCGCGCACAACCATCCGTCAGGGGATGTCACGCCGTCGGCTGAAGATCGAGCCGTCACGAAGCGTCGGCTCTCGTGGCGCCTTGACCTTTCCTGAAAAACCAGCCGGCCTGCCTTCGGTGGGTTTCTCGTTATTTACGTCGAAGACGGTTCCGGCTGTGAATCACAGAAGCCGGGTTTTGGCGTCCGACGGACGTCGGATGGACTCGATTTTGGCTTCAACGATCACAGGCTTGCTCTCCGGCTCGCACCAGGGCGTGCTGAGGGTGACCCGGCTTCCCCAGGCTTCGAACCCAGCGCAGCGTTTCCTCGCGAACGAGGATCGTTCTTCCGCGAGCAGCAGCTTGGGCGCTCTTCACCGCCGCAACACTCACGCCGAAGACATCCGAGATCCAGCGCGGTCGGAAGAGTCCCCGCCGAAAGCACCCGCTGGCGAAGAATGCGCCTGCAGCCAAGTGTATGGCCGAACGTCGTCGCCAAGACTGCACTCTTTGCGAGAAGATGCAGGACGCGACGCGGGACAGGCACCGCGCGTGCTGTGTCCTAACCCCGGCAAGCATCGTGTGGAGGCATGCCGGCACATCGGGCGAGCGCCGATGCGTCCTTCGCGACGGCGATCGCACCGGCGCGGGCGTCTACGAGGCCGACCCGGCGGAGCTCGGCAAAAGCCGCACGAGCCTTTGGACTAGCGAGCCGACTCCACCGAGGAGCTCGACGAGTTCTCCGCGGAGGGCGACGGCTCGAACGGCAGGCGACCAGCTC
The DNA here is from genome assembly GCA_035651755.1 of Binatia bacterium. Lineage (GTDB taxonomy): Bacteria > Desulfobacterota > Binatia > UBA12015 > UBA12015 > DASRFA01. The sequence goes on from DASRFA010000056.1 coordinate 326,000, forward strand.
GACTTGAGTCTCAACTCAAGTTCAGGTAGACTCGTTGCGCAGTGGGAAGGAAGCAGACATTTGGCGCGGTTATCCGGGAGCGGCGTAAGGAGCTCCACCTCACTCAGCGCGACGTCGCGGACCGGGTCGCGGCCCGCCTGAAGGACGAGGAGCGGCGCGGCTTCGACTTCAGCTATCTCAGCAAGATCGAGAACGACCGCCTTCCGCCCCCTTCGACGCCGGCGATCGTCGCGCTCGCCGCCGTCCTCGAGCTGAGCGCCGATGAGCTGCTCGCTCTTGCCGGCAAGACGCCGCCGGACATCGGCGAGAAGTTCAAGCAGAGCGAGGGAGCACGCATGTTCTTTCGCTCGGCGATTAATCTCGGCCTCTCCGAGAATGACTGGAAAGAGCTTCTCGCCACCATGAAGCGCAAGAAGGGCCGGGAATGAGGAGGCGGTTCTTCTGGCACGACCAGATCGAGCGTCGCGCCGCTGAGCGGCTGGGCGAGCTCGCAACGAAGCTTGGCCGCGAGCTCGCGCCACCGATCCCGATCGAACTTCTCGGGGAGCAGGTGCTCGGACTCGACCTGCTCTGGGACGACATCGTCGAGATGCCCGGGGAGCTGATATTCGCCGGCCTCCGCGCCGGCGAAGCCCTCGTGGTCCTCAATGAGCGCCGGCGTACCGTGCTCGAGGAGAAGAGCGGACTCTACCGATTCACGGTCGGGCACGAGTTCGGGCATTGGGATCTTTCCACGGACCACGCGGCCCCGAAACACCCAGCGCTCTTCGATGACATCACGGAGGGCGCCGTGAAGTATCGCTCGTCCGGTGAGAACATGGTCGCCGTCCTGAAGGTCCTCCAGGAGGACGACCTCGGTCGAGAGCTGCTGCGCGCCTTCACCGCCCGCGCCGATGATCCGGAAGAGGCACGGGCCGTGAACCGCTACAGCTCAGCGTTGCTGATGCCCAAGGACATGATCGTGAAGGACGCGCTCGCCATCGACCGGACTCGATGGCCGGATCTGTACCGGCTGGCGGAACGATACGACGTCACAATCAGCGCGCTCACGGTGCGCCTCGAGCAGCTGGATCTACTCTACGTCGAACGCGCCAGCGGCCGGCTCTACACGTCGAAGGCTGCCGCGTTCGGGCAGCAGTCGCTCTTCTGACCCGTTTTCTTTGCACGGGGACTTGAGTTGACTCTCAACACCACAAATCGACGCCGAGCTCGCGGGCCACCCAGGGGAGGGCGCGCGGCACCTTCACCAGTTTTGGATTCAACCTCATCAATTAGGAGCTTTCGAATGGACTACCGGATCGTTTGCACTGAACAGGAACCGGTCGGCGCACCGCCGCAGCACGCGCACATCGTGGCGGTCGGCACCGGCGAGGACGCCAACAAGGCCTCGCACCGCTTCACGCTGGCCGAGGTCATCCGCATGATGGACCGAGGCGACCGCTTCTATACGAAGGGCGAGCGCAGCGGACGGATCGCGCTCGTCATCAAGGTCGCGTGCTCGCGCTGCGGGCACACCATCATCAGGTCGACCGCGGACGCGGTGCAGGACAACAACCTCGACAGCCTGCGCTACTGCCGCTTCAACGCCGCGGCGTGATTGCGTGGGGTAAGCCCCCAGCCCGAGGCCGGGGGCTTACCCCACCATGGTTCCACCTGCCTTCCGCCCAGGATCACGATTCGGGCAACGTAGTCATCATCCCTTTGACCGACTCTGTATACTGCGACGCGAGCTGGCGAAGCCGCTCTTCGACATGCTCGATCCTTATCGAGACGAGCCCGTGCGTGCGGTTCCGGCCGAGAAATTCCAGCAGGTCGTTCCAGGCATTCACGGCACTATCTCGTTCCAGGCTGGTCTTCGCTTGTTGCGTCTGGAGAGCGACGAAGGAGTCGACCTTCCCCCTAAACAGCTCCTCTTGCTTTTTGTAGTTGCCTTGCCACTCGTCTGCGCTCTTCTTCTGCGTCGAAACGTCGGACTCCATCGACGCTACGCGCGTTCGCAGCTGTTCGAGCTCCGCCGCCATCTTGTCCTGGGCGGTCTCCGCTTTGGTCTCTCGTTCCTTCTGCTGATCGTCGAGACGCTTCTGAAGCGCCTCCTGCTTCTGTTCGGCCGCTTCGGCGCGCTGTCTCATCCTGGTCAACTCGGCGTCTTTGTCTCTCTCGCGCTGCTCGGCGCGGCTAACGTCGAACCGCAGTTGATCGGCCTCCTTCGTCAAGCTCTCGACGCGCTGTTTGCTCCCGGCTAGCAGCGACCTGTAGTCGGCGTTCCACCACGCAAAGAAGCCAGCTCCGCTAGTGACGACCACGAGCAGGACAGCCAACACGTTCCGTAGCGTCACATACTTCAAAATCCACGCCGGCTCTGATGCATCGGGCACGGGGTCGGCACCACCATCCGTCGCACCGTCTGTAGGAGGTGATCCCTTCGCAAAGATCGGAAGGTTGAGAATATAGCCGGCTCGATCCCATCCGCGCTCGCGAGCCTCGAGCTCTTCGACGCGCTCGTCCAGCGCCGCAACGATCGCGGACACCATCATGAGCAGTTCCCGATACGTCGGCTGCTTCCGCCGTATGATCTCTGCCATCACGGGGTCAGACCCCAGGTTCCGGTAGATCCGAGCACTCGGTTTGCCGTCGCGCGTCTCGAAGTAACGAGCCAGCGCCCGTTCATCGGGCGAATCGGCCTCCGCAGGGACGTTCTCCATGGAAACCTCCGGACGGTGCCATATCGAGAACTCCACCCGTTCACCACCGAACGGCCCCGAGCACCTGCCCTATTTCTTCGCCGCCTTGCCTATCCATCATCAAGGACGTTATGAGTTCCTGGAGTCGAGAATGAGATCGTCTAAAGTCGCCGGGGATTTGCTCGTACTACGGTAGGTTGGCGATCGCGAGGGTGACCGCGTCGAACACCGCCTGCCGCTGGTCCTCGCTCATCCAAAGCCGCCGTCTGGGCGGCCGATACGGAGCGAGCTCCGGGAATCGGGCAACGATGACGCCGGCGACGTCGTGCTTGGTGACCGCGCCCTGACTGGCGAAAAGGCCTCGCACCTTGCCGGCGGAGATCCTGCGGACGGGTAGCCTCTTCTCGGCGGCAACATCTGCGACCCGCCGAACGAGCGCCTCGATGCGAGGCCCGCGTCGCGCGGTCGGGTCATCGACGTCTTCGACAACAAGCACGGATGGCCGGTACAACCGAATCAGCTCATCAATCTTCTCGAGTGTCAGTCGTTCCTTGTTGTGCCGGATATCTCGCAGACCCCAATCAACTAGCCGATCGTTACCCTCGAGAACGACGAAGCCGAACCCTCGCGTATTGAGATCGACGGCGAGGGCGCGGCGGCGACGCTTCTTCATGGAAGCGGTTCGAGCCAGTAATCGAGGTCCTCGGTCCGCGTCCTCGTGATGACCTCGAGCGCAGCGAGCTTGCGATCGAGTCGCGGGTCTTCGCGCCTGCGTTGGAGCCGAAGCCGAAGAAGATGCGCTCGCCGGCGGGCGTCCTTCTCCGCCTGCTCGAACGCACCCGCGAAGAGCTCCCGCGCGGGAAGGTCGAAGATGATCTCACATAGAAGAGCGTTCTTGAGAGTCGGTTCACGAAGAAATCGCTCATACCGAGAGACCTTAGCGCCATTTCGGCAGCCGAGGAGAAATGCGAGTTCCTGCTGCGAAAATCCCGCGCGCTTCCTCTGCGCTCGGAGGTAGTTCGGAAGTCGCTTGTCGTGCGCCATACAGCTCCAGCTTCCGCCAAACCCAACACGGTCCGGAGGAGGGATAGTTTGCCGCACGCGGAATATTCCGTGGATATCGGCGGATCAGTGCATGAAGGTGGATGTCGGGGACATGGGGGACGTCAGTGTACTCAAACGTCGCTACCCACGAATTGCGTCGCGGCCGAATCGAAAGCGATTGGACTTGCGCTCTATGCGACCTCTGGAACGTCCCCAACGTCCCCCATGTCAACCCGATCGTCCAACACGTCAAGACCGTATCGCTCGCGAAGAAGCGGAAGGCGGGACAGTTCCTCGGGCGTGATGATAAACGTTCCGTGACTCTTCGCCGGCCGGAAGCCGAGTCGTCGGCGGAGAATGGTGCCTATCCATTTTGAAGTAACCTTCCGATCGTAGTCCTCGCCATGGCGCTCGGTGAATAGTCGCGTCACGTCGCCCACAGACACGCGCGACGTTCCTGGAGACGATGAGAGCTCGGATATCACCTCGAGGATCTGCGCTTCGGTGTCCAAGGCCCGCTCGGCGACCATCTCGCGATGGTATCGGCGAGCAACATCATGCAGTTCCCGTTTCGTGTCGGGGTCATCGATGACGGACAGGAGCGGAACAAAGACCTGGTTCAGGCGTGGCTCGACGGAGCGATCGACGAGAGCTTCGTCGGCCACCCGCTTCCCGCGGTTTCGAAAGCGGAACAGGAGGAGCTGGTTGCGGAGATGCTCGGCCTCGTCTGAAGCGTCTACCGGCTGATTGATCGGGATGTCGTTGCGGAGACGGCGGCCGCCCATCTCTTCCGTGATGAAGCGACTCTCGAGAGCGCGATCCTGGAAGTAACCCCGTGTGGCGACAATCTTGGGTCCGAAGACCTGGTACGCCCGCGGGTTGAACTCTCCCTTGTCGGATGCCTGAGAGCGGAGCACCGGAAAGCCGCGTGCGTTGCCGTTGTTCAGGATCTTTACGACCTCGGCCTTCTCATCCGAGACTCGGAAGTCGCCCTCGTCGATGATGAGGGTTCCGCGGAACGTGTCGAGAAGCCGAAAGAGTGGTGAGACCGTCGAGGCGCCCGAGGCGAAAATGGGTTTGTAGCAGAGCGAGCCAACGGTCAGGAGGAAGCGGGTCTTGCCGCTTCCAGGATCTCCACGCACGCGGAGGTACGGCAGCTCATTGAAGCCGTCATAGAGCCAGGAGAAGAGGACGTAGTAGGCAGCGATTCGCTCGTAGAGAGGGGTGACGTCCACGTAGCGGTGAATGAAGGTCTGGATGCGGCCGACGAGCTCGCTCTCGTTTCCGTATTCCTCGGGGCCCGACGGAAACAGGATGATCCGATTCCTGATCAGGTTGTTGTAGGGCGAATACGGCACGAGCTTTCGGTTTGGGCCGCCGTCGACCTGCAGCTCGAGCGTCCACTTCTCGTCCTGCCAGACCGCAAAGGCTGTCTTGCGACGCTTCGGGTCGTACACCATCTCGATCGTCCGACCGACCTCCTCGACGGATGAGACGATGGGGATACGGTGGTTAAGCGCACCCGTATCCGCGATGTGAGTGAATTGATCCATTGCTCCACGGTAATGGCTCCGATCTCACCGCGAAGGCGGGATAGTTTGGCGGCTGCGGCACACTTCCCATCCTTCGAGGTCAGCCGACCGAGTTGACGCCCGTCAAGTAGATCTTCTACGATGCGTAAAGGACCGCGTCTTGCGGAGAACGGCAACTCCTCCATCCTCCTCGCGTCTGCTCATCGCCGTTACGCTTGCATCATGGAGCTGACCGACGACGACATCCGCGAGTACCAGAAAATCTGGAAGGAGGAGTTCGGCGAGGAGATCTCGGCCGACGATGCGCGTCGATCAGCCTCGCAGGTCATCGAGCTCTTTCGCTTGCTCCTCGAGCAGCCACCTCCACCCCCATGAACTACTTCCTCTACTGCCGAAAATCTTCCGAAGACGAGGATCGTCAGGTCCTTTCGATCGATTCCCAGCGCCGCGAGATGGAGCGGTGTGCTTCGGCGTGGTCCGACGTAACCATCGTCCGGATCTTCGAGGAGTCCCGGAGTGCGCGCACACCCGGTCGTCCAATCTTCGAAGAGATGCTGAAACGAATCGAGAAGGGAGAGGCGCAGGGGATCATCGCCTGGCACCCCGACCGACTCGCCCGCAACTCGATCGATGGCGGCCGGATCGTCTACCTCCTCGACAAGGGAGGCCTTCGCGACCTCAAGTTCGCGACTTTCACCTTCGAGAACAACCCACAGGGCAAGTTCATGCTCTCGATCATCTTCGGGTACTCGAAATACTACGTGGACAGCCTCTCGGAGAACATCCGTCGCGGCAACCGGACGAAGGTCGAGAGGGGATGGCTGCCCACGCGAGCCCCGCTCGGCTACCTGAACGATCGCGACACACGAACGATGCTTCCCGATCCCGACCGCTTCCCGCTGGTCCGCCGCATGTGGGAGCTCGCGTTGACCGGCGTGTACACGCCGCGCAAGATCTGGGAGATCGCGACCCTCGAGTGGGGACTCACCACGCCCAAGCGCAAACGGATGGGCGGAGGGCCGATCACACTCTCGGCCGTCTACAAGATGCTAGCCAACGCCTTCTACGCGGGCGTACTCGAGTGGGAGGGCAAGACCTTCCAGGGTAGGCACCGGCCGATCGTAACGATCGACGAGTTCGATCGGGTCCAGGAGATCCTCGGGCGCCCGGGGCGCGCGCGACCGAAGCACCACGAGTTCACCTACTCCGGGATGATCCGGTGTGGGGAGTGCGCGCTCTCGGTTACCGCCGAGAACAAAGTGAACCGCTTCGGCTCCCGCTACACCTACTACCACTGCACGAGGCGCAGAAGGGACTACGTCTGTCGGCAACCCTCGATCGAGGCCCGCGAGCTCCAGGGGCAATTTCTCGACTTTCTCGCCGAGGTCGTCCCGCCCAACGCCGTCGTCAGCTACGTACTCGCACGGGTGGATCGCTTCTCTCGGACCCGCGGCGATGACCGCCAAGCGCAACGCCGCTCCCTGGACCGATCGCTCGCTTCCGTCCAGACTCAGCTGCGGAACCTCACGCGACTCCGGGTTCGCGATGTCCTCTCCGACGAAGATTTCCTCCGCGAACGCGCCGAGCTCAAACGCGACGAGCTCCGGCTCCGTGAGTCTCTCGAGCGCCTCTCCCAAGCACGCCCTTGGTTCGAACCCGCCCGCGAGTTCGTTTTGTCCAATGCTGGCCTCATTTCTCGCTTCGAGCGCGCGGAACCGCGCGAGAAGCGTCTCATCGTCGAAACGGTAGGTTCGAACCCTCGCCTCCGCAACCGAAAGCTGTTGCTGGAAGCCAAGAAACCGTTCCGGCGCTGGCCGAAGAAACCGTCCATTTCCGAAATGTGGAGGTACGTCCAGGACGTTCGAACCTTTGCCGCGAATCCAGAGAATGAAGACACTCTGAAAACGCTTCGCGATCTGGTGAGCGGTTCGCTCCCGAAAGCCGCCTAACCCTTTCCTCGTTCTTTGTCCCTCCCGGCCCGCGAAGCTTTCACGGTCCGTCAGCTCTGTAGCTCATGGCAGCGAGGACGGAAAAAGCCGGAAGGGAGCTTAAGTCGCCGACGCCGACATGGCCCAAGACCGGGGCTTACGTCCGTTGCAACGCGCTCTGAATTGGGTGTATTCCACCGCCATGTCGAAGGACTCCGCACCTCCAGCAGCTGAGCGAGGCCCCTCTCTTCCCGACGACAACACCTGGCAGTACCGGGCTGGTCGCCGCATTCCCGCCAACAGGGAAGACCAGGTGAAATGGGCCGCACTCCTCTTTGATGAGTTCAAGTACCGCCACGACCGATATTGGCGAATCTTTGAGCTGTTTAGCGGCGCGGCAGTCGTCGTCGGAATAGTTCCGTGGGTGAAGACGGATCTACTCGCTCTTGGCGGGTTCGTTCTTCTATTTCCCGCAATCTCGCTCTTCCTTGCGCTAGCTGCGGCGATCTTGTTGAACGCGGAAGCGCAAAGGATGCGCGCTGAGGAAGATCTCCGACTCGCCATCCGACAACAGCTCGGCTCCGTCGCCTTTCGCCTTCTCAACAGTGAGGCCCGACCCGTATTCTTGACGCGCCTGGCGCGGATCAATGTTGGAAGCGCAGTCTCATGGTTTCTTTTCCTGATGTTCGTCGCCGGCAACTTCATCAATGGAGCCTTCTTGTATTCACGGCTGCCCCGCGACCAGACCATTAATGCTACCCAGCCAGCTGCCGCGACCGCTAACGCGACACGATTTAGCTAATACGCGCGGACGCCAACAAGGTCAGCCCCACCCGTTCCTATACTTGACGGGACGCCGGTTATCGGCTCTAATTGATCGAGACCCACAGAAGGGAGGTCTTTCCAATGTGGTGGGCTCTCGCGATTTACCTACTGCTCGGCTTTGGAAGTCTAGGCGGTCTAGTCACAGGCCATTGGTATGTTGGCCTATTCTGTGCAGTTTCCCTCTTACTCCTCTGGGGTTACGCCTCATACCAGCAGTATATCGTTGACCGAGACAGCCAACCCCGGTCTTAAGCATGTAGGACACCTCCTACATGCTTTTTCTTTACTTCGCATTGAGCTCACCAACTCTTGCGATTTAGTCACAAGAGGCAACATCGCCAGTCTTGCGTAGTGGAGGTACGTCCAGGACGTTCGAACCTTTACCGCGAATCCAGAGAAGGACGACACTCTGAAAACGCTTCGCGATCTGGTGAGCGGTTCACTTTCGGAAGCTGCCTGATTCTCTACTTCAGTCGCTACCAGGAGGTGGAAGCGGTGGTGGCTCGAAGAAGAGCATTCTGTAAAGCTCAAGCCATTTGGTTGCACTCTTTCGTGCCTCCTCTTTGCTGATCTCCGCTCCGAACTCCTTCTTCCAGATCTCCTGGTATTCGAGGATATCCTCGTCGGTTACTCCATCCACCACGGTAGCGAAAATGCGAGAGATCGAGAAGGAGAGGTGAGTTGCCGCCAAACGCACAAAACACCTTCTTCACTCTTTGTCTCCATTTGCTGGCGCCACATCACCACTCTCCTCGGTAGCTTTGAGTTTTTGAACATACTGCCGCGCTTTGAGTAGGACGTAGTAGTCGCAGTAGAGTTTCATTCCCATAACTTCCGTAAGAGTGATCGAATGCCGCTCCTGACGCGCGCTATCCGTCTCGAGCCCCGAGGCTAGATCCAGGGTCTTTTCGAAATCCTTCATTCCCTCGATCACGTCCAAGGCTTTCTTTGCGGCTTCTTTGAAATCACTAGTGCCATCCCAGTCGCCGAATGCAATCATCGACGCCTTCAGTGCCTTGTAGAATGCTTCAAAGGCATTCACCTCTAGGCGCAAGTGAATGTCCGTCTTGCTGAACAACGTCAGGCCTAGCGCATACGATCTCACAAATGTCTCAAGTAACGATGCCTCGCGCATGAAGAGCGTGAGGATCTCGTACACATTTCGCACCGCACTCTCATCGAGCACCAGCTTCGCGTCATCGAAACCCACTTGCAACCGCTTCTCCGGCGCAACGACCAGCTTAGTGCGGCCGCTCGGATCCGCTTCAAGATCTACAATGTCAATATAGTACGTAGCAGGATCCCTTGGGACGTTCCACCAAAACACACCCAGGGTGCCAACATTAAAAGCCAATACCACCGCCTTCGTCACGAATAGCCCGTGCTCCCACACATAGCTAGCGTGGATACCCTTCGGAAGCGTGAGTTCAACGATCATCTCACCTTTCGCAAACTTCGTTGCATCCTTCCGGTCCGACTTACGCAGCTTTATGTGCTGAACGCCCTCGTTCCATTTTGTGAAAGCACTGTTGCGAATGGAGTGCGACGGAGTCTGTATCCGAACACGCATCCGGTATTTCGGTGCGTGCGCCTCTTCGCCCTCGGGTCTTTTCCGCTGCATTTCTCTCTGAGCGTACTCCCGCATCTCCGCTTCGTTTTTCCGATAGAGATCACGCAACCACCTAATCCATTCTCTGCCGCTCTTTACCTCGACCAGTTTCGCTAGCGAGGTTTTACTAAAGATCTCTTTGCGTCTGTCCACATCCCGCACTGCAGTGAAGAACCAACTGATCTCTTCGATGTCCCGCTCTTTGAGGTCAGTCAGCTCGTGGGCTTTTTCGACCTCGAGCCGCGCACGCGCGAGCACGACCAGTCGTCGCGCCTCTCCATCGTCGACCCTTTGGTCTACCGGGAGCGGGTTCCTCGTATCGGTATAGAGTGACTCAAGACGTCGCTCGTGCAAGGTCGACGCCAGGTATCGCGATTGCTCGATACCCTCCTTCGTAAACGTCTCATTGCGAACCATCCCTCCACCCCACAGCGCCCAGAAGATCTTCTTTACATGGTCATCGATCGAGCCGCCTATTTCCTCGTCCTCCGAGCGAATAGCCGTGTTCATGTGGTTGATCGTCGCAAGTATCGACTTCCCAACCTCTTCCAATGCCAGCACTGCGAGGTGAAAACAGATGTGATCCACTCCATTGCCGAGTTCGCGTTCTGCGACCGACAAGAAGGACTCCGCACTCGCGAGGCATACCTCGCGGACTACCTTGAGCTGCTGGTGGTCTTCGGCTGACATCATCGGACCATTCTACCACTCAACGACCCGACCGTCCGGGAGCGCGCCGCATAACCGACAGCCATTCGCTGCCTGGGATGGAAGCGCTCAATTCTTTCGCACCGACGTGTCGAGCCGGCACGGCGAGCGGGGCCGTAGGCTCAGCTAAGTTTGGGCGGGTCGCGGCGGCGCCGTACCCCCGGAGAACCATTGGGGCCAAGGCCCCGCCACGTGGAGGTGGTCGGTCTCGTGGATTTCCTCATCTAGGACCACCGACGCCTGGATCTCGGAATGCGAGGCCACGTCTAGTGACTCGACATTGTGCGTTAGAGCCCTTGAATCTTTGTCAAGGTCACCTTGTAGCCCAATCCGGCAAGAGCCTGTGCGGCGTGGCGCAGGTTCACCTTACTAAAGAAGGGCAATTCTAGAGCCGCTTTAGACCGACTCACAATACAAAACGCCACTTCATACGTATTCGTGGCCGGTCGACGATCACAATCGGCAAGTCGATACGCTTTCGGCAATAGCGAATTTAACGCACGTCTGAAATCCGCATCTTGAGCCAAAAGTGTCGCCGCTACCACGCCTTGCCCAAACAGATGACTCAGGACAGCCGATCCATGGTACCGCTTAACATGAACCATCGCTCGAGAGCGCGTAAACAAGTCGCAAAACTCCACACCACTGGGCCGAGCGGGGTAGGTCACAATTCTACGATCCATCAATGCGATTCCGCTCGGATCGCCGGCCTGCACGTCGCGATTGTATGCTCCCTCATCAGTGTGACTGTAATTTGGCAGCTTTACTTTAGTCGCCGGGATTCCCGCGATGTAGTCGTCTATCTTCTTGACGAACGTGGGGGTTACTCGATACCACTGACCGCCAGTCAGGAGAAAGACCTGGCCTTGCCGTCGTAGCTCCGCGTACAGACACTGATAGACGGTCCATCGATGCCTCGGAAACTGACCATCCGCATCGAAACACGCGATCGTTCGTCGTCTTAACTGCTCAGGAGATAGCTTCGCTGGATCTCGAAGCGAACCAAGAAACTCTCTTAAGTGCACGTCCGGATAGAGATCGGCTCCTTTCGCGGTTGAATACCGAAAGCCGCCTACGTCACTCCAATCAAGCGAGCTGGGTACGGCCAGCCAGCATTTTGCCGTAGTCCCAGTTGTTAAATTCGCGCACAGCTCTGCATCGAGTTCCGCCCTCATCCGGCCGTCACGAACCTCGGAAACTTGATCGACCCAAGGAAACCGCGACCGATATCCCGTTTTTCGCCATTGGTTGAGATACCGTTCTAATTGAACGGGGAGGTCCAAGAGAGACATGGCGACTGTGGCGGTAAGCGCGTCCATTCCGGCAATGCGCCTTCCAAGTTCGGGGGCCACAGGCCGACCAACTACCGCGCGAAGAAGATCCTGCTCGATGTTGAGACCAAAGTCTTCAATCGGCCCCTCGCGGCTTGCCTCCTCTCGGGTGTGGCGCGTCAAAGCGTCGAAGCTCTTGCGATCTAGACTTCGGATGCTGTCCGGAGCAATCGAGTTCAGCGTCGTACGGAGACCGAAGCTCTCATCCCAGCAGCCTGGCTGCAGCAGGTGTCGGCCGTAGCCGAATACGACGGCGAAAACCCTGCCGCCAACTTTGAGTGTCAGCACCGCTGATGAGCTAGCTGTCTTGAGCGCTATGCCCGCAAGGTCCGTGATGCCCCGGAATAGCTCTAGCCATCCCGGCGGCCGTATGACTGCGGGTTTGATGAACAGCTGGCCCGACACTGCTCCCAATTTCACCGCGCGCTTGGTCAGCTTTCCGGGCTGCTCAATCGCTGACTGACCGTTTTTGATCGACTTCTTCAGCAAGTAGATCGAGAACGGTCGCGTCTTTGGCGTCTGTGAAGTCACGGGTTCGCCTACGGCGTTTCGTGGGTCTATCGCAGGACCGGGGGCGATAGGTCAAGCTGCCTTTGTGCCTGACGCGCGCCGCATGTAGCAAAGACGCCAGACTCGAGAGCCCGGCGTCGCTGTTACTTGGCGGAGGCCGCAAGGACCTCTCGATCGACAGCTAACGGCCGTCATGGGTGCGCCCGGCGACGACCCGACAAGGAAGGTCGGCCTCGAGTCCCTCCCCGATCCCCGTCTCCTTGAGCGGCTTGCCCGCCGCGGCGATAAGCCCGGCGAGCTTTCGGGGTGGCCCAAAGACCCGACCCGTTCGCCGTTGACGTTGAAGACCACGAAGAGGCGTCTGCCCCACTCGGTGTCCATGGCCGCCGACTGCGACCATGTGCGCCGGGGTCCCCCGGCGTTGTCGTGATCTCGACGGAGAGCGATCGATCTTGCGCCCCGAGCTGTTTGACGGTGGCACGCGGACCCCGCTATTCTGGAAAGGCCAATATTTGGTGACCTGACACGGGACCAGCACATGGAGAAGGCGGCCCTCGAGTCGCTTCACGATAAAACGTTCACGACGGGAGACCCCGAGCTCGATGGCTTACTCGAGCGCGCCCTCGTCCACCACCTGTCACCTGATCCCGCCGACTCCGAGGACGCTGTCCGCGAGCTCTGGGACGGTTGGGAGCGACTAAAGACGCTGGTCGCAGCCGACAAGCGCGCCGGGATCGCTGTCCTTCTGTCGCGGGCAGCCCCGGAACCGACCATCCGGGCTCAGCTCGCCGAGGAGGCCCGCATCCTAACGCGAATTGGCAATCAATTCATGATCAGACACACCGAGACAACACAAACCAAACTCGAGCAGCCTGAGCACTTTAGGTATCTTTTTCGTCGCCTATTTGCGTTCATGTGGCTTCTGTTGCGTGAGGGCACCGTCACAGAGGGTTCTTCGCTTGAACGCGTGCGTGTCGGAATAGTTGAGCCACGTAATGGCCAGCACACAACGCATGCTGTGCCGATGGAAGGCACCATTACCAATCTACCGTCCGGGATTGATCTGTGGATCGTGAAGGAACCTTCTTCAGGCAACTTTCATCCAGACGATGGCCCGATCCACGTAACCGACGGTCATTGGCAAGGCACAGCATTTGTGGGCAATAGCGCACCTGGCGCAGATCAGCTCCACAGTTTTCTCATCCACGTGGTCGGCGCCACTGCGGATACCTCAGAGCACTTTCGTGACTACCTCACGGGCGCGCACGCAACCGATTCCTGGGGCGGGTTATCTTCGCTTTTTGGCGGCGTTATCCTGGGCTCTGTCACCGTAGTGCGCGACGACAGTGGTCCTCCATCGCACTGACCGGTCCGGATATTAGTTGCCGCTTGCGACGCATTCTCCAGACTTGACGTAGTGGACCGTGTCGAGGCATACCTCGAACTTGGGACAAATTGCTTCGTGCTCTTTTGCCACTTATAACACAGAGCGATGATACTTGACGATGGTAGCTGCGATTCGTTGCGCGACACTCTTTACGGATGCGTTTATGCTGAACAAATATGACACGCAGCGCCGGATCTACCCGTCGCAGGCGCACCCCGCTCCTATATGACACGTGTCACCAACTGAGATGCAGGAATCGCCGCACGCCTTCCCGATTGTGCAGGTTTGGCAGCAATCATCGCCGCCGCCACACGACGTCGACAACATGCATCCGGTAACCAGGAACACGGCAAGACTTAGCCGTCGGATATGTTCCATAATAGGCTGCTGTCGGGATGTGTGAAGGTCCGCCACCTAGGCTGAGGTCGCCCATCCTCGACGCTCGACCGACCGGGCTTGGATTGTGAGGCTTGGCTCCTTCTCGAACGTGTTTGTATGAGCCGCTGCCCGCGCAAGCGCCTACTCGAGAGCGTCCGCAACGGCACCTTTGATCAGCCCGTTCGCGTCCATTGTCACGGCGCGGCCTACGTAAATGACGTACATCACGTAGGCATTCTTGGGATGGTTCTCGGTCGCTTGCTTGACTGGCTTTCCCGTTGAAGGATTGGTGGGACCGCTGAGGTTCGACTGTCCTGTGCCCGTTTGCGCCATCGAGCCGCCATTTGCGAGGGCAAATATCCGCGGGGGATCCTTCGCTATCTGGACCTCATTGTACTTCGTCGACGAATCTACGACATTGTGCTTATGACCCGTGTCCGTATGATTGTGCTGCTCGGCCGCGTCATCCTGCATAGAACCCACCCGATCACCGTCGTGCCCCTTTGTCCCTGGAGCAGCTATCTCGGGTCGGGGAGCGGTCCTCGGACGTTTTGGATCGGTAGCGTCCGGGTCGCCACCAAAGGCCGGCAGCTGCTTTTGCGACCCCGCGTGATCCCAGCCCCTAAGAAATAGGCCGCGAAGATCCGGCAAATAGAAGTCGGTCTTCCCGTCGCCACTTCCCCACGTGTCACCGATTGCTTTGAAAAGATCCGGGAGTTCAGTTCGTGATGCCGGTTGACCGGCACACTCGACCCATCCCTGCTTCATCAGTTCCGCCATGATTACTGTTGACGGGGTCTCGCCGAAAGCGACTGTCTTTATTTCACCCACAATCCAACCGGTCTTGACCGTCAGACAAGGCCGAGTGGTACATGGATACGCTTGACATCGCGCGCGCCCGACGTCGCCTACGCAAACAAACACAAACACAATGAGTATCATCACCGCTCTGCGACAGTGCATATAACCTCCAACGCTCTGCATTTTGCGCAGAGTACGCAGTCGATTCATGCGGGCAGCGTACCTTGAGCTGACACATTCGGCGGAATGTCAAGCGGCATTGTGACAGTGGATCGCATCTACGATCCGGCGCCCATGGTCCAGAGGCGCTTTCCAGTTTTTCGGACTACATGTCTGAAATACCAGACGTGGGTGTAGTCGGACGCAGTGAAGCTGGTCGGCATGTCGACACGTCTTGCCGAGGAGCCAAAAGCGAGCCAAGCGTCGAACCGTCCGACGATGGAAAAGGCCAGACACTCCGAGGAATGTCTGGCCGGTGGATCACATGGCGGAGGCCGGGAGAACCTTCTCGATCGAGAGGTGGCGGCCGTCGGGCGTCCGGCCCGCCACGACCCGGCACGGAAAGTCGAGCTCGAGACCCTCCGCGATCGCCGCTTCCTCGAGCGGCTTGCCAGCCGCGGTGAGCAGTCCCGCGAGCTTCCGGGCAGGTCCGAAGATCCGTGCCGTCTCGCCGTTCACCCTGAACACGACGAAGAGGCGCCTGCCCCACGCGGTGTCCATGCCGCCGACTGCGACCATGTGCGCGGGAGTTCCCTCGTCCTTGCCGTCCGGTTTCGAAGCGGCCACCGTCTTCTCCTGGTGGAGGAACACCTCGGCCACCCTGTCCTCTTCCGCAACAATCTCTCGCGCACGTCGCTCGACTTCGTCGACATCGAGACCGTCGAGCGGTGAAGTGATCTCGACCGAGAGGGAGTCGATCCTGCCGTCCCGACTCACGCTCCGCTTGATCATCATCTGACCGGTTGCCTTCGACCGCTTCCAACGATTCTGCTCCTGGTTCATTGCGTCCTCCTTTGTCCAAAGAGCTGCCTTCAGCGTAGGAGGTGACCCGGCTCTCGGGTAGGTGTGATGCTTTGCCGCCTTCGGCAAGCTCGACAGTCTGGGCGAGTGACCCGAATGACTCCATCATAGGTGTGGATGAACCAGACCCAGAACCACCTTACGGTCTTTGCTCGAACGAACTTCCGTGGTGAGCACAAGCCTTTCGGCATACGGACATCCGATCGGCTCTTCCATATATATGCGATCGGCAAGACGGGGACGGGAAAGTCGACGCTCCTTGAAACCTTCATGCGAGACGATCTCCGCGCAGGCCACGGCTTTGCGCTCGTCGATCCACACGGGGATCTCGTTGAGCGGGTGTTCGCCGCCGTCCCAGAAGAGCGAAAAGACGACGTCGTCTACTTCAACGTCGCCGATCGTGGCACCCAGCTCGCCTTCAACCCCCTTGGCGCCGTTCCCTTCGCGAACCGCTCCCTTGTCGCGTCTGGCATGCTGGAGGTCTTCCGTAAGCTTTGGGCCGACTCATGGGGTCCGCGCCTAGAGCATATCCTCCGCAACGCACTCTTGGCGCTACTCGACCAAGAGAACCCGACACTCGCGGATATCCTTCGGCTTCTTACCGATGACGACTATCGGCGTGGTGTCGGCCAGCGGATCGAGAACCCGATGGTCCGAGCGTTCTGGCTGCGCGAATATCCGGGCTATCCGGATCGATTTCGCGCCGAGGCAATCGCTCCCATCCAGAACAAGGTAGGAGCGTTTCTCGCCAACCCGCTTCTCTACGAGATCTTGAACGGCAAACGGGAGGGGCTCGATCTTCGGCGCATCATGGACGAGGGAAAGATCCTGCTCGTCAACCTAGCCAAGGGAAAGATCGGCGAGGATACGGCGAACCTTCTAGGATCGCTCTTGGTGTCGGCGATCGGAAATGCGGCGTTCAGCCGGGCGGACATACCCGAAACTGGACGCCGCCACTTCTGGGTCTACCTCGACGAGTTCCAGAACTTTACGACGCTGTCCTTGGCGAACATGCTCTCGGAGCTTCGGAAGTACCGGGTGGGACTCGTGCTCGCGCACCAGTACCTCTCGCAGCTCGCACCCGAGATCCGCGATGCGATCATCGGCAACGTCGGAACGATCATCTCCTTTCGGATCGGTCTGGCCGACGCCGAGATCATCGCGCGCGAGTTTTACCCAGAGTTCTCGGAGGGGGATCTCGTCTATCTGCCGAACCACGAGATCTATTTGAAGCTCATGGCGCTCGGCATCCAGACGCATCCCTTCAGCGCCGAGACGGTGCCACCTCCCTGACCGGCTCCATTCTCCTTGCGAGGCGACCCGCCTCTCCGCCTCGCGAGGGGAATGGACCCCTCACTGGCACGTCAGGATGGAGGCGGCTTCGCCATGAACGAGTTCGGAGATGTCATTTTCGCGTACTCGAGGAGGCGGGCGATCGAAGACGGGGTGCTCGTCGACGTCTCGGAATGGGCAAGCTCGCGCGAGATGATGGGCGGCTTCAAGATCCCGGTCGCGATGACGGCCGCGGTCTGGGCGCTCGTCGAGGCGCCGGAAGCAAGTCACGAGGACACGCGAGGCCGAGCGCATGACGTCCTCTGGATGGCGCAGCTTGCTGCGCGCGGGAACCTAGACACTGATCGCACCGCATTCACGGTGCTGATCAGTGGCGAAGAGGTCAACCTCGTCCTTCACGTAGGACCGGGCGACGACGGGGAACCCGTCGCGACGATCATGCTCGCGGGAGAGGACTGAGCCATGTGGGAGCTCAGAGTCGTCCGGGAACGAAGAGCGGGATACGGCCTCTCCGGCGAACCGATCACTACCCCCGGGCAGGTCTTCCGAGCATTCCGCGAACGGTTCGAGAAGCTCGACCGCGAGGAGTTCATCGCGGTTCTCCTCGACGGCAAGGGCCGGGTGATGGGGTTCAACTCGGTCTCGACGGGGTCGCTCAGCGCATCGCTCGTTCACCCGCGAGAGGTGTTCAAGGCGGCAATCATCGGGAACGCTGCGTCGCTCGTCCTCGTACACAACCATCCGTCGGGAGACCCCACCCCCTCTCCCGAAGACGTTGCGCTGACGAATCGGCTCAGAAGCGCGGGCGATCTCGTCGGTATTCGGATAGTCGATCACGTCGTCATCGGCGACGGCACCTACGTCTCGTTCATCGACACCGGCCGATTCTGAACACTCGAGCCAGCTTCGTCATGCTGGCTTTTTTCTTCGTCGCTCTTCCTGTTCGGCGCTCGTGAGCGACGAGGGGAACGCTCCGGACGGGTAGTTGGGCCTCGACACGAAACCGGTCATTTCAAGTCGATTGGTTCCCGATCGGCTATCCGTCTTCCGAACTCGTCGCCGAGGCGAAACGCGTCCTGCATACTGCCCACCAAAAGGCACTTGACACACCCGGGCCAAACGGAGTACCGGTTCGTCTGCAGGTAGACGGACCAAAATCTGGTTCCAGAGCACGTATTGCGCAACCGTCGAGACGTCGATCTCGCTGAAGGGGGCATGCTAGTGCGCGCAAATCGTACGCTCCTGGCCGCCGTAGTTCTTGGCATTCCAACTATCCTTGGCTTGAAGCCCGGTGCCGCAATCGCTGCTGTATGCGATGTGTCCGCATTCAATTGTCCCTCTTCCGGGACATGTACAATTACCGGAACGTGGAACATCGACTCCGACTGCACACTAGACTTCGGAGCGCGAAGCGTAGAGCTCAAGGGAACGTTTCAGGCGTCAGCGTTGGGCGGTTCATTCGTAGTGCGGGCAACATCCGTAACATTGAACGCTGGCAAACTGAAGTCTATCGGGGATCTGAGTCACGGTGGCGGCGACATAAGCGTCCTCGTTACTAACTCATTCACCATGCAGGGTGCGGCACCCCGCATTGACACCAGCGGCAATGGAGGCGGTGGGACGATCCGCGTACGCGCAGTCGGCATCACGCTGACGACCGGAACGATCACGGCTGATGGCGGCAGCGGCACTACATGCGGTCCGGGCGGCGGCATTGACCTCGACGCCCTGACCGGCCCACTGACCGCCGCGGCTACGATTCGGAGTATCAGCTCGGGGAGCGACTGCGAAGGCGGCAGCATCCTTTTGGAAGGCGCCTCCGTGTACGTCTCCGGTGATCTCGATGCTCGCGGTGGTGCGGCTGCATCCGAGGACGCCATCACCATTATGGCGACAGCCGGTGACATCGTCGTTAGCGGTTCGGCCTCCCTGAAGGCTGATGGCACCGGGCAACCCGAAGGTAGCGGCGCAGACGCCGGCGCCATCGCACTCTCCGCCGCGTCCGGCGGTATATCGCTGGGTGGCGCACTACTGAGCCTCACCGGCAATGCCCCGGACGGCATTGGTGGCGTCTTGATCCTGGACGCAACTGGCAACATCCAGGTCACTGCTCATGTGCTCGCATATGGCTCGAGCGCCGGCAGCGGTGGCGCACTTTTCGCAAGTACCAATGGAAATGTGACTCTTTTGGGAGACATTACCGCTACGGGTGGCCAAACCTATCCCGATGCAGAAGGTGGGCTAGTTGAAGTTTCGGCCGGCGGCACTACGACGGTGAGCTCGATTGTAGATGTGTCGGCGGCGTTCGGTGGCGGAGTGATCATTGAAAATGGCGGCGATGTGACCGTCGGCGGAAAGATCCTTGCGCGCGGTTCGCACGGCGATGGCGGTCGGGTCGCGGTCCTGGGCTGCCATGTCAACCTAAACGGGACACTTGATGCCGGAGCGAGTAATGGAGGAGCTGGAGGGATCGTCGAATCTTTCGGCGAAGCCATTACTGCCAGTTCGACCGCTCGCATTCTTGCCACTCCTTGCGTGGCCGGTCTGTGCACTTCCTTTACTACGCGCACCGGCAACGTAGTCATTGATCCGCACGCTCTAATCTCTCCATCTCCAATAGTGACCATCGATCCAGACCTGCCCCCGTGCTGAAGCTACCTTCCCGCTAGAGCGACCCCCGGAGGTGAGCAATGCGTGCAACACGACCACGCGTACTCGTGATCGTCGCCCTGGGCTACTGCCTTTCACCTTTTGTCAGCGTAGCCGCGGCCGCAAGCGATCAACGCGCTGACGTTATAATCTACGGCGACCACGACCTAGACACGTTCGCTGACGGCACCCAGTTCCGAAATCCGTTTACTTATCAGACGGATCGCACTCCCGGCTCTGTGGATCCCGTAACCCGTCTCAAACTAGAAACTGTCCCTGGGATTCGAAATACCCCCGGGGCTTTACAGTGGGGCTTGGCCACGTACGGCAAGTACGTGGTCGTTGGCGACTTCGCCGGCCTAAGCACTTTTCTAATAAATAAGAACGCCGACGATCAGCAGATCGGAATCTTCGATTCCGAAGCCAAGAC
The DNA here is from genome assembly GCA_035651755.1 of Binatia bacterium. Taxonomy (GTDB): domain Bacteria; phylum Desulfobacterota; class Binatia; order UBA12015; family UBA12015; genus DASRFA01. The sequence goes on from DASRFA010000056.1 coordinate 346,126, forward strand.
ATTTTGCAAGTTGGACGTCGATCCCGACCCAATCGTGAAGCGAAGCGCGACCCAGCGAGGCCTCGTCGTTGCAAATCCCGCGTCGCGGTTCTCACGGATACTCTTCGCCGGTACCGATAACGGATGCTTTCGCTGCACTTCTCCGGGCCACTGTAGCGGGTTTGGTTGTCCAGCGGAGCGTGCGTTCGGTTGGATAGAGGCTGATCTTGACGCGACCGATCCATGTACGCAGTGGCCCGCATTTTTGGGCCCCGAGGATTCCGTCAACTACGACGGCATGGCGTTATTGAATCATCAGGACGTTCCCGGAGACTTCTTTGGCATCGACGTCGCTGTCCTCAGCGACTATTTTGCGGAGCGTATAGCAGTGATGCGTATTGATCCAGGCGGCGCTGCGATCGCTACGGAGTATTCAGTGCCCAGAGCTGTTGTCCCTAAGGCCGGAGGGGGCACCTGCGTGTATCGTAGGTCGCCAGTTCAACAGCCGGAGGTTGATCGGACGAGCCCGATTGCCGATCGCCGTTTCGTCGTGTCGTTCGACGTCCTGCAGGATCCTTCCAACGTAGGTTGTGGCGATCTCGGCGGCGGAAAACACGCACAGGAATATCGCATCGACCTCACGGCGTCCACGCCGGTGATCGAACCCGTCGGGCCATTTTTCAGTGGTTTTACATCGAGCGACTCATCTGATGACCAGGGCGCAATCGTAATGTGGCCCGACGTATATTATAAAAAGGTGGCCGGGCAGACGTGCATGCTGGACGGCATGCCGACGCCGGCCGTTGCTGGAGAGCGCTGTCTCTACAATCCCGCTCGTGCGTCAGAACTCGTCGACATCACAGCAGATCAGACACTTCCCTTCGAAACCAACGGTCCCGCGAATGCCGTGGCGCATCGACATCACCTGCAAGTGAGCTCGCGCCTATACTGTTTGGTGTCGAGCGCTTCGATTCAAAGGGCCAACTTGATAGGCGGCGCTTGGCAGGTGGAAGACGACACCTCGTATAAGATCGGCCTCGGCCGATTTCTATTGCCGTCGGAGCCGCGAAGTTGCAGTGGCGGCGGCAATCACTTCTGTGCATGTCCGCCTGGTACGGACCCAGCCGCCAGCTGTGCAGAGCAGGTACGGTGCGACCCGGCGGCTGGCCAGGTATGCGAACCAAATGAAACAGAGTCGCCTGTGGCGTTCTTTAGGGATCTCGTAGTGGGTGGCGCACCACCCTCACTGTGGACCGCTGACTTTTTCACTAGTGATCCCGATTTCACCCCGGCGCCTAACAGTAGTTTGTACATCTTTCGTGTACCCGTGGAGGTCGCGGTGCCAGATGGCGAATCGTCGATCGGCATGGCGACAGCATGGAGTGGGCAGCGTCTGTGGATGGTGGGAAGGCAGTCCGGGGCATACGTTTATCGGACACGAGATGATGGGCTCTGGTCTCCCTGGAGTGCGCTTCCATCCGACGTTTCCCTCGGTGGAAGTATCGCGGCGGTTGCGACGACGACTGCAGTAGAGTTATTCGCGCGGGGCGATAGCGACAACGTGCTTTATGAGAGTACATTGACCTCCCCAATCGACTGCGACAGTGGTCAGTGTACCTGGTCGCCGTGGACCGCCCTCAACATAGGCACGTCGATTCAGCTCGCCGGAACGCCTGCGGTTGCGTATCAGAACGGCGCAGCGCCGTTCATCGTGATTCGGAACGGAGTGGACGGGAAGATTTACTATACTCGAAGAGTGTTGGGCTCGTGGGCCCCCTGGCGCCTGTTAGTCGATGGGCTCGTTACGGATATGAGCCCAGCCATTACATATAATCCAGTCGATCAATTCTTTTGGGTCGCCGCGCGCCAGGCGGGTCTCGGGGTGATGCGCTGGACCAAATTCAAGCCAACGCAAGATGGAGGCATCGGCTTCCCATGGCGCAAACTTGGTGCATCGGCCAGCCTGGTTCCCTGGCAGACCGCCCCCGCAATTTCATTCGAGGGCAATGCGTCGGGTGGGCTCGTGCGTATCTTTGCGGCGGCAGCGGATTCCGTGGGATCCATCTACCAGGCAGTCAGCGACGGGAAGCGTTTTAGGCGCTTCCAGGGGATGAAGAGCGGGGCGCAGGCCACTCAAAATATCGCCGTCAGTGTCGTGAATGGGGATGTCAATCTGTTTACGCGGCGCGGAGGGCAGGTCTTCACAAGTCTAGCCAAGTAGGCGCCGATTTCCTGTCGGTGCTGCTTGGGTGGTACATGATCGCACGCGGGAAGCGTCGGTCAGCGAACGGCGTTACGAGCGATGGGCGCGATTGGTGCCCTTTCAATCCGCGCGAGCGCGCGTCGCTCCTTCGCTAGTACGACGCTAAACGGACGATCGCTAGTCGGTCGGGCCGTAGTCCAGATCCCGGCCGGTGGTCGGGTCGGCGACGCGGTTGCCATCATCCGCGGGTTTGGCATAGAGTCCGCATGCTGTAGCGAAGCACCGACGGTCGGCTGGTTGCGATGAACCGTTTGGCTGCGTGGCGCTGACACATCGTGCGCGGGAACGCGCTCACTACCCACCGGATGTAGCGCACGGTATCATTCCCGGTCATCGGGCGTTCGCCGACTGCGATCAAGGACTGGTGCTAAGCCCTGCAGCCATACGCTCTATTGGGCGAAGGGAGACTTCCAAGTCGCGTGGAAAGCCGGAGTCATCGTTGCAGAGAGGCTCTCCGGGAGAGTGAGGGACTCGGCGTTGCCCGACGAGAAAGCGGACAAGTAGCGCGAAGCCCGGTGGCGCGCGATGCACGTAGGCGTCTCGCGGAAAATTTCGTGCGGCTTCGCGACAGCGCCGCCTTCACCTTCTTTCTCTACGGCCTTGCCTTCGCGGGCCTTTGTGCTCCCTGGCTTCGAGTTGCGAGTCACGCCGCCCCGCTTGGAGCGCGCTCGAACGCCGCCGACGAATGGCTCGTAGTGTGGATCCTGGCCTGGATCGGGCACTCACTCGTAGCCAATCCACTTGGGGTTTTGGACGCTCCAATCAACTATCCGGCGCCGTCGCAACTCACCGGGAGTGAACACCTCGCGACAGCCCAAATCGCATTTGCCCCCGTGTATTGGGCAACGCACAACCCGGTACTAGCGGCCAACATTGCGGTCTTCATTACGTACCCGCTCGCTGCCTGTGCGATGGACCGACTGCTCAGGCGACTCGGTGTAATACGGGAAGTCGCCTGGGTTGGCGGTCTAGTTCTCGCCCTAGGACCGCTTCAGGTACCAGCGCATTTACATTTGATTCAGTATAGTAATCTGTTCCTTCCTGCAACGTGCCTGATGCTTACGCGTTTGCGGGAACGCGTTGACCTACGCCGAGCAGCTGCCTTCGCGCTTGTATTCGCCCTTTCACTATTGAGTTCCTACTACATCGCCCTCATGACTTGCCTAGCAGTCGTAGCATGGACGCTGTTTGAAGTGTCCGCGCCACGCACGGGTCGAGTTTCGTTTCTGCTCAGCGTTGCGCTTTCCGCGGGGCTGGGATTCGTTCCTTTCATAGTAGTATCTCTGCCATACCTGGTGCGCCCGGAATTCGACGACCTAAAAACCGAGCTACTACAGGCGTCGATGCGGAAGGCGTCGATGCTGTCCGCGGCGGCCTACATGAATACCATGTCGGCAGGGCGGTTGATCTTGGCAATCTGCGCAATCGGGGTCTCGGGTCTCGTTCTCGCGTACCCGTCAGCACGCCGGTGCGCATGGCGCGGCTTGATCCTTATATTGATCGCTCAGTCGTTCATGCCTGGACCGGCGGTTATATGGGACCATACTTTAGTACCTACTCCCTATGCGCTTCTCGTGTCATCTGCCGGAGCTTTCTTCCGCTATCCATTTCGTTTTGTGGTTCTACTGGGCTTCGGAGTCGCATTGCTCAGTGCGGCTGCGCTTGAGGTCGTTTGGCGGCGGTACGGACGATGGGTTGGAGGAGTTAGTTCGGCTGGTATCGCTATCGCACTGATTCTGAATCGGGGTCTTCTCTTGACGGGCGACGGCTTTCGCGAGTTTCCCGACCTCACGGAACCCATCTATGATCGCTTGGTTCGAATAGCTGGCCCGAACGGTCAAGGTCCGGTCCTTGAACTGCCAGTTGTCGCACCTGTTTCGGATCCGGAAGGCGGGTACTTGGGTACCGAAGTACGCGGCATGTTGGCAGCGACGCGACACTGGCTCCCCTTGGTGACCGGATTCACCGGGTACGTTCCGCCTCATCGCCGCTACCTCGACTGGCAAATATGGAACTTGCCGTCTACCGCGGCGTGGGATGCAATCGTAGACATGACTCACATACGCTGGGTGGTTCTGAGGCCGATTGAGCAGTGGCCCAAGGAAATGCGAACCCGACGTGATGGCATTGCGCGGATGCGTGGATTGCGTCAGGTTGCTGATGAGAACGGCTGGGGTTTGTTTGCGGTAACGACCGAGCCACCCAAGGAAAGCTGGTTTGGGGCGGTTGCCGCCGGTTCGCGGGCTGACCAAACGATTTTCGGAACTCCGCTGGTGCGTCTCGAGGAGAATACCGCCACGGCAACAACTGAAGGGACTATCCCGGATAGTCTGCCCCGCGGCCGTGCTAGTCAAGTCCAACTCGAGATAGCGAATATTGGTACCGCTACATGGCCCGTTGTGCCCGCTGACAAGAGCGCGCGCACGAACGTCGTGAACCTAGTCGCGCACTGGCGTCTTTTGAGCGGTAGCCCAGAGAAGGCGAATTATTGGCAACAGCTGCCTTTGGCACGCGATCTTCGTCCCGGTGAAAAGCTTAGCGGTCAGTTCAACCTGTTTGCCCCACCGACGGCGGGAGCGTACGAGCTCGAGGTACAGCCGTCGCAATTCGCGGGGGCGGCCTTTCGCACCCCTGGAAACGTCCCGTTGCGCCATGTCGTGGAGGTTGGGTCCGAGTAGTGACTCGCTGATGCGCTTGCGATCGCGGACGTCACCGCGAGCGAGCTCGGCGGACGGGAAGAGGAGCAGCTCCTCTCGCGGCTTACCCGCCTCCCATACAAGGTGTCGCGGAGCCTCTTCACGTCCGTTCCATCCGGTTTCCTACTTAGGGTCGGACTTTGCGCATACGGCGACTGCCCTGCCGTTACGAGGATGGGACGTCCAGCACCGGTCAATGGACTATGGTAATCCAAACGGAGATCCTTCTAATCGGCTCGCGATAATGCACAACGACGTGCCCAATCCAGGTAGTGGACTTCTTCGGAAAGTCCGCGGCTATCGGTGCTTAGCGCTCGTCGTGAGCATCCTTGTGATGCTATCCGCTACCGCAGATGGCCGAGGTGCGCGGAACTGGAAGGATGGTTGCTCAGACGGGTTGATTGTCCGCCTTCCTGTCGACCAGAAGCCATACCATAAATTCCTCCGCACTCCTGAGGGATCCGAGCGTTGGGTCTCGCCACCGTTGTTCACAATTCAATCATCCATGATTGAGAGCGCGGCGACATTCCAGTATCAAGTGGATGCGCCGTTGGAGGCCCGTAGATCAAGGGGATTTCGCAAAGGGTCCCGGCTTTCCGTCCGGCTTAGCCTCAATGCAGCCGGTCGTGACGCACTCGATGGAAAATTGGGCGACAGACGGCTGGGTGATTCTGAAGAGTACCGACATAACCCTGAGTTAATGGAGAATCTCCAGAGAGACCTCGGAGAGTCCGGCTGGAGTGAGACTCGCTTTGCCAAGCAGGTGCTCGAGTGTAACGGATATGCGCTAGACGCATTAGTTTCGGGAACCAAAGACGCACCAATGGTGGAGGTGTTCATCTTCGGGTCCGCGGACGACGCGCGGCACTTTGCGCAAGTTCTTACGGGTCACTCGCATAGCGCCCCGCCTGCTGCCGACTAACAGCGCTGTGTTGGCTTTCGAGTGTCCACCGTGAAGTGACCGCGCGTCGATTTCGTTTTTCACGTTTCCACCGAATACGCGTAGCGGCCGATCCGCGCCGACGTTTGACACGCTTGGTCGGAGCGAAACACAAGCGGAGAAAGAGCTCGCCGCTCACACGCGGCCGATTAAAGCCGCGCCTAAAGGCGACAGCGTCGCAGTATTTCGACTCCTTTCTCAACCTCCGAGATCGGCAGCCGAATAAGGAGATCTGGAAGCTGACACGGTGGGGCCTGTTCTAGGCTGTCGGCGAATTCGCGCAGTGATCGGACGAACCGCAATCGAGCCCGGTCGGCGATACTCATCGGAATCACATTGTGTGTGCTCATGGGATTCGTCCTTGGCGGACGCCGGGCTTCGAGTCCAGAGGCACCGCCGGCAAGTAGTTCCACAAACGCACTATCCGGACCGATCGGTCAGCGCCCAAGATCATCGCGACTTGACTTTCTCTAGCTGACGGTGGTCCAACGAGGCTGAGAGGAAACGGAGGACCCTCCAATGCCCCGACTCTTCGCACCGCCGACTGTCATCGCCCACTGGGATACGCTGATCGAAAATCTTCAGACCTCGTCGTTGGAGTTCTACAAGGGGGTCGAGGAGGCTCTCACCAAGCGCGAACTCCCGGACTCCCGCACGTTGCGCGTGGATTGGCAGGAGGGAGGCGTCCTTTCAGCAAGGCGGGAATACGTCCGCGTGACTCGCGGCCGATACCGCTTTGACGTGTGCGCCGCGCCATTCGGCAGAGGGTTCTTCGTCTCGTGGTGGCTCGGCGAGCCACTGCCGTCCGGGGTGATACCGACGGTCCTTACACTTGTGGCTTTCTACTTCGCAACTGGCATGATGCGCGAGTCATTTGGGATCCGCCCATACTTGTTCTTGGGGCCCATGGGCGGGCTCGTGCCGCTAGCATCAGCGTTGCTTCTTGTGCTCGGTGTCTTCCTGGCGATCGGTGTCTTCATCCCGGAGAGTCCACTCGATGCCTACATCATGGCGATTCCATTCATCGGGCGAGCATACGCACGCCTCTGCCGGCCGCCGACGTACTATCGCCTCGACATGGCGCTCATGTTTCAGTCGGCCGTTCATGCCGCCGTGCTGGACGTAGTGGATAGTCTCACCAAGGTGAACGGGTTGCGTCCACTTTCGGAGCTCGAGCGAAAACCTATTTTAAGGGTTTTTTGCAATAATTCCCGTCATTCGACGTAGCCCTCTCGCAGTTCGTCTGCACTTGCGGCCGAATCGGTTGGCCACATCGGCGCGAGAGGCACTTCGCTTCCGATGGGCAAGAGGCTCGAGGGTTGAGCGATCGAGCCCCAACATTGGACGATCACCAGCCAACGCTACAGTCGGTGTTTTGGCGTTGGTTACGCGTGAGACCTTCCATGGGATCTTGTCTTCTCTAAGACGCCTAGGACTCTTCACATGCCGGCACTGCCCGAGCACATGACCTGTCTTTGGAGGACACCATGCGAGCGAAGAGGCGGTACCTGTTTGGATGTGGATTGCTTCCTATCGCCTTTGGTGCATCTCTGGCCAGCGCGGAGCCGCCTCCCGGTCAATGGACCGAGCCTCGTGCGTGGGCGGGCGGGCCCATTCTCGGCCCGCACAGCCGTCAGCATCCACAACGTCTCAGCCGCGGCAATCTCGTCGCAATGTGGCAGTGGATGATGAATCACGCCTGCGTGGCCACCCCAACCCTTTTGGCGACAGACGGCATCTATGGCTCATTGACACAGGCGGCGACGCTAAGATGGCAAGCCAATCTGCAATCGCAGGTGCCTAAGGTGAGGGTGACACTCGATGGCATCGTCGGAGGGCAAACCTGGAATCTCACCAGATTTTTGTATCTGTCAAAAGTCAGCGCGGATGCCCAATGGGACACGAACGCATTCAAACCCACCTCCTCGCCATGTAGAGATCTTTGCAATCATGATGTCATGAAGATCCTGTTCAATCGGCCTTTCAAGACGTGGTTTTTCAGGTTTCCCATTTCGGGCGAGAAGCTACGCGTAAATTGGCCCCAAATTAGCGCGGACTGGACGGAACCATGTACGTTGCCGTAATCGCCTAACGGTATGCGACTCTTTGGTTTCGGACAGCCACCTTTCGATCCACATTGAGCCGTATGTTGAACTACGCGCGGGGTAATCTAGACGGCGATAACCACCCATTTTCAGCGAAAGTTCGTTTGACGATCGAGGAGCAACTCACCGAGCAGTTCTACCGCTGGGAGCTCCGTGGTCGGGGCTGGCAGATCTGGGATGGTGCCGTCGAACTGGAGCCGCCGTTTCGCCCCTTTGTTGGACACTTCGTCCGAGCGCCGACCCGCCGCATCGATGACGCAAGGAAGCCGACTCTTCTCGGCAGCTTGATTGAGCGGTTCAGGCGGATTGGTGAACGGCCCGCTACCGAGCAACCCGAGCCCGACGAGGAGCCGGTTCCGGGACTAGAGGACAGAACGAGCGAGATTGTCGAGCATACGATTACGCTGCCCGATGACCTCAAAGTCACGAAGGAGCGCGCCGAGCGGTTTCTCCTGGCACTTTCTCCCCTTGGGCATCCACTCTCCTTCGAGCTCATTGGCGTCGCCGGGGCGGTACGAGTGACGCTCGCATGCCGTCCATCCGACTCACCGGATGTCAGGCGAGCTCTCGGTGCTTACTTCCCCGAGACCGGAATCCTCGAGCACGCCGAGTCGCTTCCCGATCTCTGGAGAAGAGATGAGGACCGGTTCGGAGTCGTCGTCGACTTTGGCCTCTCGCGCGAGTTCATGCTGCCGCTCAAAACGGTCCGCGACTTCGACGTTGATCCCTTGATATCGACGGTCGCGGCGCTCGGCGATCTCCGGGATGACGAGATGGGTGTCGTCCAGGTGCTCCTGCAGGCGACGCGCAACCCGTGGGCACCGAGCGTGCTGCGCGCGGTGACAGACGGCCACGGACGCTCCTTCTTCTCGGATGCCCCCGAGATTCTCTCGCAGGCATCGGACAAGATTGCGCATCCCTTCTTCGCCGTGGTCGTACGCGTGGCTGCGCGATGTCCCGAGAACCAGCGATCGTGGTCCATTGTGCGAGCGCTCGGCGGAAGCTTCCGGCAGTTCGCGGATCCAGGGGGCAACGAGCTCATCCCGCTCTCTAACGACGACTACCCCGATGACCTCCATGAAGAGGACCTCCTCGCCCGGCAGACGCGCCGGTCCGGGATGCTGCTCTCCGCGGACGAGCTCGTCTCGCTCGTCCACCTACCGTCCTCGTCCGTCCGCTCGGAGGGCCTGGCCCGCGAGGCGCGAACGACGCGCGCTGCCGCGCCTATCTCCCGTAAAGGTATCGTGCTCGGAGAGAATCGCCATCGCGGGAAGACTCGGACCGTTACGATCGCGCCCGAACTTCGCATGCGCCACACCTACGTCGTCGGGGCCTCCGGTACGGGCAAGTCGACGCTCCTCTTGCGCATGATCCTGCAGGACATCGAGAACGGCGACGGGGTCGGCGTACTCGATCCGCACGGCGACCTCATCGACGAGGTGCTCGCGCGCATTCCGGAGAGCCGACTCTCGGATGTGGCAATCCTCGACCCGTCTGACGAAGCATACCCGGTCGGGTTCAACGTCCTTGAGGCACACTCCGAGGTCGAGAGAAACCTCCTTTCCTCTGACCTCGTCGCGATTTTCCGGAGGTTTGCGACATCGTGGGGAGACCAGATGACGTCCGTCTTGGGGAACGCGATCCTCGCGTTCCTCGAGAGTGACGGCGGTGGGTCGCTCCTCGATCTGCGAAAGTTCCTGGTCGATGCGGCATTCCGGAAGGAGTTCCTCGCCTCGGTCCGAGACGCGGAGATCGTCTACTATTTCGAGAAAGAGTATCCGCTCCTCAAAGGGAATCCCTCGGCCTCGATCTTAACCAGGCTCGACGCATTCCTCCGGCCGAAGCTGATCCGCCTCACGGTCGGGCAGCGACATGGCACTCTCGATCTTCGGCGTCTCATGGACGACCGGAAGATCTTCCTCGCCAAGCTCTCGCAGGGGATCATCGGACACGAAAACGCCCACCTCTTGGGTGCGCTTCTCGTGTCAAAGTTCCATCAGGCTGCACTCTCACGGCAGCAGCTCGCCGAGTCCGATCGCCCCGACTTCCACCTCTACATCGATGAGTTCCAGAACTTCGCGACGCCGTCCGTCGCATCGCTCCTCGCCGAGGCACGAAAGTATCACCTGGGGCTCGTGCTCGCGCACCAGGAGACTCGTCAAATTCAGGAGGACGATGGACGTCTTGCGAGCGCGGTGCTCACGAACCCGGCGACTCGGATCTGCTTTCGGGTGGGCGATCGGGATGCACGGCTCCTTGCGCGAGGTTTCTCGTCGTTCGACGCCGACGACCTTCAGTCGCTCGGAGTCGGTGAGGCGATCTGCCGGCTCGAACGGAGCGACCAGGACTTCAACCTCCGGACGTTCCCCGTCGGGCCGGTCGACGGGAACCAGGCCGACTCACGCTCGGACGAGATCGTCCGTCGCTCGCGCGAGGCGCACGCGCGACCTCGAGCAACCGTTGAGCTCGAACTCGGGATGTCGAGCCCGGCCGTCTCCTTCGAGCATCCCGCGCCCGCTCAAGAGCGGCCTGTATCCATCGACGCGACGACACGGGCGCCCACTGCGTCAAGGCCGTTGACACGGCCGTCAAAAGCAGCGACGTCGCGCACTCGTCATTCATCGCCGCCCGAGATCCCCGCACCGATCTCCGGGCGCGGCGGCGCCGAGCACAAATACCTCCAGCACTTGATCAAACGGCTCGCCGAAGACCGGGGTTGGCGGGCGACCATCGAGGAGGACGTCCTCGATGGGGTGGGTCGGGTCGACGTGGCGCTCTTTCGCGACGGCAAACGAATCGCGTGTGAGATCTCGGTCTCGACCAACCCGGAACACGAGCTCGCGAACATCCAGAAGTGCCTTGCCGCGGGCTTCGACCGGGTGATCGCGGTCGCCTGCGAGAAGTTCACGCTATGCGATTTGGCGCGAATCGCCGAGTCCTCCCTCTCGTCGGAAAGCATCGCGCGCCTCACGATCTGCTCCCCCGAAGAGGTAATCGCGCATCTCGACACCGAGGATACGGAGAGGATCAAGCCCTCCACGGTGCGCGGCTACAGGGTCCGTGTCAACTACCGGGCAGCCGGCGCTGCGGACTCCCGCACTCGCGTTAACGCGATCTCGCGGGTTCTCGCGAAGGGCGCCCGGCGTCTTCGCTAGTAAGACCGGAGCCATCCGCCTAACAGGCTGCTGAAAAGTGAGCAGTCCGCGCGCACTTTAGATTGACAAGACAGCCTCTGTCTGGTACGCCACCGCATACCAGTCGGAGGAGGCGGTGATGCGAGGCACGGTGGACCGGCAGGAGACGATGCTCACCCTGGTGACGCCGGAGAAGCGGGTGCCTCGAGACCACCCGATCCGGCGCATCAAGGAGATCGCCGACCGAGAGCTCGTTCGGCTCTCCCTCGTCCCTGGCGACGAAGAAGGGCATGGGCAAGGCGTCGCGGCTGGCGTACTCGGGCAACGTGATGATGGAAAACCGCAACGGCCTCAGCGTCGACATCTCCATCGCGCAGGCAGACGGCGGAGCGGAGAGGGAGCAAGCGCTGACCCTGCTCGGACGGCTCCAGGACCGTGGCTTTCGGCCGCGCACGCTCGGAGGCGACAAGGGCTACGACACGACGTCCTTCATCAACACGGTCAGGACGGCGGGCGTGACGCCGCACGTCGCGCAGCACACGACGAAGCGGCGATCGCGGATCGACAGTCGGACGACCCGGCACTGGGGCTACGCGGTCAGCCAGCGATGCCGCAAGCGGGTGGAGGAGATCTTCGGGTGGATGAAGACGGTGGGCGGGCTGCGCAAGACCCGCTACCGAGGCGTGGAGCGCAACGCCCTCTGGGCGTACCTGGTGGCGACCGCCTACAACCTCGTACGGATGTCGAAGCTGGCACCGGGCGGAACTACGTGAGGAGCGCTGAGAGAGAGCGCGCGCGAGCGCGGCGACGGCGAGAACGTCGCAGCGATCGGCGTCGATCCTGATCCCGGACCCCTGACCGGAGTCGTCAGAATGCTTAGAAACGCTCACTCGTCAGCACCCTGCTAACTCCATCGATCGCGTGAACTCTACTACATCAGCCGCAACTGAAACCGCCTTGGCGCCCGCTGTCGCTCGCATACTGCTATCATCTGAAGCCGGAGCATCTGATTGGGGACAGGCTTTTGCCGAGGTGAAAACTCCATGCTGCGTCTCACCTCTCGCTTACAGCTTTGGAATACTTCTTCTCCGCGGGAACGGGATGCGTCCGTGGTACATTTGTGGGCGAGCCAATCTGACACGTCTATGTATTGCCTCACTAAGATTTCCCGCGTACATGCCCAACCACTACTCGCTAGCTGCTCCTTCAGCCCGTGGATGGTAAAGCAATGGCGTTTGATTTCCTGCGCGTCGATCGCGCCGAATAGGTCCCATACGAATTGGTTCGCAGACTTGTTCGGAGACACAGTCTCAACCACAATTAAAGAAGCGTCCCACGATGTAATGCTGTGCAAGGCTCTCAAATGGTCAGTCAAATTTCCCAACAGATGGAGGGCATTCTTCACTACAACCACGTCATAAGCACGCTCTACGCTGTCGTTAATCATCGTGAGCCAATTGCTGTGCACAATCCGGACTCCGGGCTGTCCCACCAACCGTGCGCGAGCACGATTCACCATCTTTTCACTTACGTCAACGCCAGTCCAGGCGAGTGTGGGCGAATGTTCAGCGAGGTATGCCAGTAGTCGACCCGTACCGCAGCACATCTCGAGACCGCTCCTTGCTTCAGGCGGCACGAGCTGACCAACGATCTTTGGAACAATCTCATCGCGATACCATGCGACGGTGTCCATCCATTCCGCGAGCGCGTCATACCGACTCGCAATTGCAACGAGATCCTGACCTTCGTCTTGCCGATGTTTGTGTTGGTGGTCTAGCATCGCATCGTGTCTCTATCTTATCTTACCATAGCCGATAGTTCATCATACAGATGGGACGGGATCTCCGTCTGGAAGTTCGTCACAATCTCTTCAGCCTCTGCGCTGATTGCGGGAGATGGTTCTGTCATCCCCGCATTTACACGCCTGTAAGCGCCGTGAAGATCCTCGGCACGCTGCCATGCCCATCGGGCTCCCTCAGGGCGCTCTCGTAACAACTTCCATGCGTCCTCAAGTTCTCTATGGATGTGCGCAGCCGGCCGCCGCACGTCGAATTCGTCAAAGCACATAGCTAGAGGACTGCGCAGCACGGGCGGCAACTGCACCTGCAAACGGCCCTTGAATTCCGTGACCCTCCGATCGAGATCGGCACTTATTTCCGACTCAATACGTGCTCGCCGCGGATCTCCCGGACCGTCCCAAATCTCCGTGCCCAATAATAGTGGGTACGTGGTTGTGCAGAGCGCGAACAACGTTGCGCCCAATGACCATACATCGGACCCGAGCCCTATCCTCTTCGGCTCCGCGAACATTTCAGGCGGCCGTGTCTTCAATGCACCGCGCGATTCCGGGCGACTAGGGAGAACATCGGGCTGAGAGCTCAAGAGACCGAAATCACCGATAACGTACATCGGCTGATCGCGGCCAAACTGCAAGATTCCGCAGTTCTCGGGCTTTATGTCAGTATGACGCACCCGTTGCGCGTGAATGTGCAGTAGACCGGAGAATAGCTGCGTAGAAATGTTGAAAATTTCGTCAAGATCACGGAGTGGGCCCTGCTTCTCCACGAGCATCGCCAGTGAACACTTCCAAAGTTCTTCGACGAGCCAGGCTTCTCCAGCTTCTGTCTTGCGGAGTGTCGATTGCGAAACGTTGGCATGTCGCCGAATTAGCAGGTTCGGCGCCATAGCGTCTTGGGCGATGTTACTCTCACCCTTGTAGCGCTTGAGAGCTACTAATGAGTCGAGTTCGGCACCTGGGACCTCAGCAGCACCAAGAAACACCTCTTTCGACGCCCCCTCTGCGCCCAAAGGTCCTAGAATTATATAACCAGCTGGAGGTTGAGGAGCTGCAGTCCGATCGATCTGCCGGTTACCCAAACCGGCCTTCGCCGCAAGCACTTCCAGCGCAGTACCCGCCGTTGGATGTGCAATGACTAAATAGCGGTCAACTCGAGTATCTCCGCCGACATGATCGAGCCAGAAGTCCTGCAACGACGTGAATCGCGGTCCCAAATGGTCTGCGTCAATTATCCAGACCGTGTTTGTCACGCGTTGCGGTTCGCGTCCGACAAGGTCAAAACCAGTCTTGTCGAGTCCATAGTAGTACGCAGCGTGGCGCGGATCCACTTGTAGTCTTGCAACTACGAGGGAATTTAGGTGCCGCCCATTTTCCGGCCTATCGAGAGTCATTAGATAGTTGTAGGTATCCTCATCGACTTCAATCGCTTTGTAGAGGTCTCTGGTCAGCAATCGCTTCGCAAGCTCAGAGAGGATTCTGTCGTCGGCCCTCGACCACTCCTTTAGCGCAACCCACACATCAGAGTCGTCAATTTCGATGAAGTCAGCGACATTCACCGTCTGGGGTGACATCAGGCATCGCTTCAGGGCAGCCGATGAGCAACGAATGTCCTCAGTTATTTTAGCCAGCTCCACAAATCGCCGGAAGGCGAGGCGCAGCATCTGACCGGCGATGCGGACAGTCTTGTGCTGGTAGACTTGGCGGTACATGTTCGCGCGCGCATTCAGAAACTGCGCAAGTGTGTGAAGTCCCTTACGACCATCAATTGCCACCACCCAAGGCGGCCCTTCGTTTGCATACGTTTGAGGAAGCCGTGCGAACCGAAGTGAGCGTATGATCCAATCGAGTTCATGAAAGCCGTAAGTTACGCCCGCACCTTGCGTGTCTCGTGCCATGAAGTCGAGGCGATCTACATCTAGATGGCCCGAAAGCAACTGCGTCAAGTACGCAACTGGATGCTTACCGTTCAATAGCGAGACTACCTCGTCGCGAATACGAGGAGATTGCGATAACTCGGGCGAGGACTGCAGGGACTGCAGAATAGAGCCGATCTCGGTTTCAGGGCTCTGGAGGATTTCTAGACCGAGTCGCTCGTGAAAGTGTTCGATTTTCGCATGACCCGCGATTGATGCCTGAGACTCCAAATAATCTTCCCACACGTGAGAAAATGGGGCGTGGCCGATGTCATGCAGCAAACCCGCCAGCGAAAACGCCCAAGAGGTCTCACTAGTGAGCTTCAACGAGGTGGGCATGCCTTGAGCAAGAGCAGAGACTTGGCGCTCCTGCAGAGCACGAGCGATTTTGCGTGCGATTGCATACGCGCCGAGGGCGTGCGCGAACCGTGAGCCCTCGAGACTGGAATAGACTAGGAATGCGAGGCCGGTCTGCCTGATTCGTCGTAGTCGTTGGACTTCTCTTGTCCGCAGGATACGACGTAGCGCCTTCCCTTCGTCTTCATCGTCGATGGCGATGAGATTGTGTACCGAATCGCGGAAGACGTAGTATTCGCCACCGACGATACCTCGTATGCCAGGACCTCGGATTCGCTTTCCTTTCACTTCGATCATCGCTGCCACGACTCTAACGACTCCCCTGATCGCAGAATTCTAGCTATACGCGAGGCTTCGGGGACCGTGCGAGATTGCGCGCGCACGTAGCGCCCACGCGCGGAAGGGTCTCCGCTCGCGTCCAGTTATCGCCTCGGAAGGTGTCGTCAACGGCATCGAGCAACATCTGCGTTCGCGCAGGTGACGCAGCGCGACAAACTCCCATCCCGGCTGCCGGACTGATCCCCGACCCGCCGAGCAGCGCAGCTTACCAGCCCGAAGGCGGTGCCACTTGACTGTCCTGAAGGCAGCGTTTTGAGCACATCGGTCGATCGCAGGGCAAGCCCGACGATTCCGGATTCGGGCGCGCAGACGGCATCTCGTCGAATCCGGGTTCATTCACGGCGAGGCTTCCGGACGTCCGCCTCCCCGGGGGCCAGCGTCGGTAAGGCTGAGGAAGCCAAAAGGCCTGACCGAGGGGCCGACGTCAGGAGTCTAGAAACCGCCTGATCCGGGAAATGGTTCTTCGCATCGGCTTCGCCCGGTTTGCTTCCCAAGCCTTCACGGAACTCGTCGAAACTTCCAACCGCAACGCGACCTCGCTCTGAAGGAGTCCCACGTCGAGCCTCTTCTTGCGGAGCTTATCACCGAGAGTCTTGACGTTCCTCGGATACGCAGAAGGCATGGGTTTCCGCGCGGTTAACCGAGCTCGCCAACAGGGCAACGCGGCCGTGCGCCTGCGTCACATCGAGGAGGAGATGGCGGGCGACGTCCGCGTCGAGTGGCGGAGCTTCCTGCTCCGGCCCAAGCCCGACCCCGGGCGAACCTTGGAACAGTTCCGCGCCTACACGCGCTCGTGGCTGCGTCCCGCCGCCGAGCCGGACGCGGGGACTTTCCGGGTGTGGGAGGGACACGCCGGTCCGCCGAGCCACAGCGTCCCGCCGCACCTGGTCGCGAAGGCCGCGGGCTCGCTCGGCGACGACGCGTTCCACCGCATGCACGACCGGCTGCTGCACGCGTACTTCGCCGAGAGCCGCGACGTGACGGACCCGGACACCCTGGCCACGCTCTGGACGGAGGCGGGCCTTCCCGAGGCCGAATTCGCCCGCGTCGCCGATCCCGAGTGGCTCCGACGCACGATCGACGAGCACAACGAGGCCGTGCGCCTGGGAGTGAACGGCGTTCCCGCGGTCCGCGTCGAAGGGGACGAAGCCTTCGTGACCGGGGCCTACCCGCTCGACATGTACCGGCGCTGGGTCCGCCGTCTTCTCGATGGCCCACCCGCCGGCGCGTCGTGAGCCGCGGCGCCCGGCGGACGGGGGGATCGACGCGATCGCGGTCCATTTCGCGTTTCACCCGGCCGGCGGCGCCTGCTACGATCCTTGCTGCGCGAGTCCGGCATGACGGGTGCGAAAGCCGACGTCCCCAGCTGGCGCGCGGTGACGGCCGCCGGAGCCTTGTGCTTGGCGCTCGCGATCGCGGCCGCGAGCGGCCGGGCGCGGGCCGAGGGGCCGGACGACGCCTCGGCGCCGCCGCGTGCCATCCTGAAGACGGGAGCCGGCTACTCCGTCCACGCGAACAACTCGAGCCTCCCGCAGCTCCTGACCGAGCTCGGCAGCGAGGCGGGCTTCACGGTGGTTGACTCCGGCAAGGTCCACCTGCCGGTCACCGTGACGCTCGACGACGTCGGACTCGACGTCGTCCTCCGCCGCCTGCTGCGCGATTCGAACTTCATCATCACCTATCGCGGCGGCAAGCGCGGCCGCGAGATCTCGGGCGAGAACATCGACCAGATCACCCTTCTGACGCCCGCCGGCCTCTCGAATCCGTCGGCCCCGCCCGCGCCGCCGGCGAACGGCGCGTCGCCGCTCGCGGGGCCGCAGGTGGCGGCGCGCGGGCCGCACCCGGGCGCACAGCCGCCGGGACCCGGCGGCGCGGTGCCCGTCAATCGCCCGCGCGCGTTCAACGTCCTGCAGCAGCAGCAACAGGTCCAGCAGCCGCTGCCAGGCCAGCACCTGCCGCCCGGGCAGCCCGGCGCTCCGGCCATGCACGGTCCGGGGGCACCGGTCGCCGTTCCGCAGGTGCCGGCGGTCGTCGCGGGCCCCGGCGGCGAGATGGCGGCGATGCCGGTCGATCCCGCGATCGGCGGGGTGGGCGCCGTCGGACAGGGCGTGATCGAGGATTCCGGCGGCTCGATGCCGTCGCCCCAGGACGACGCCGACCTCGACCCGGAGGAATAGCGGCGGCCCGGCGCGCCGCCGTCAAGCCACGCGCGGCGCGTCGCACGCGCCACCGTCGATCGCCGCGATCATGTCCAGGACGAGCTGCAGCATGACGCTCAGCGACTCCGGCCGGACGTGGTCCAGGGTATCGAGACGCGTGTGGTAGTTCGGCACGAGTCGCGTCGCGTCCTGGCAGAGGAGCGCGACCGTCGCGATCCCGACCTGCGCGAACGCGGTCGCGTCCGTCGCGCCGAGCGGGATCATGTGCTGCTGGAACGTCCGCCCACGCGCCGCCGCGCAGTCCTTCGCGAGCGCGACGAGACGGCGATCGTGGCGGACGCCGGTCGTGAGCTCGCGGTCGACGATCGTCAAGTACCTCTCGTCGTACACGCCGTCGACGTTCACGACGAACGTCGGGATCGCGTGCAGCTCCGCCCCGTGCGCCTCGGCGAAGCGCTTCGCGCCGCGTAGGCCCGCCTCCTCGGAAGAGAGCGCGAGGACGACGACCTCGGTGCCGTCGAGCGTCCGTCCGTCGCGACGCGCGTCCGCCAACGCCCGCGCGACGCCGTCCACCACGGCGATCCCCGCGAGGTCGTCCATCGCGCCCGGCACGACGGTGTACGTGTGAAAGAAGAAGTTGAGGCCGACGATCGGGTAGAGACCGATCGCGACGAAGCCGACGACGTCGAAGGCGTGGCTCTCGTTGCCGGCTCCGGCCAGGGCCTTCAGGAGTCCGCCGAAGAGCGGCACCAGCACCGCCGCGAAGCCGACCGCCATCACCGGCACGGCGGCACCCTTGAGGAAGTACCAGAGGTTGAACTCGTACGCGGAGTCCTGGTGAGCGCTGACGATGACCCTTCGCTCGACGGCGCCGCGCGGCTTCAGGACGCCGAGCACGTTCTCGCCGCGCGCCGCCGGGAAGAAGCGATCGACGAGCTCGCGATAGCGCAGCAGCTCGAACCATAGGAGCGCGAACGACGCGGCCGCGAGGACGAAGCACAGGAAGGGCAGCACCCAGTAGGCGATCGTGGCGAGCAGGTAGAGCAGCGTCGCGATCGGAATGAAGCCCAGGAACGCCTTCGGGTTGCAGGTGAACTCCTCGGTGCGCACGTCGAGGCCGAGCGCGCGCCACGCGTCGGCGAGACGTCGTCCGAGGCGCCGCTCGCTCTCGCTGCACGACTCGCGTGCGCCGATCTCCTCGAGCGCGCTGCGCACGAAGGCGTACATCGAGTCGCGGTACGCGTCCGCGTTCGGAGACGACAAATCGCGCTCAGCTCACGACGTTGATCGGCGCGCCCGCGAGGTACGCGCGCACGTTTCCGACCGCCGTCTGCATCAGGCGGCGGCGCGCGGCGAGCGTCGCCCAGGCGATGTGCGGCGTGATGATGCAGTTCCGCGCCGTCCGGAGCGGGTTGTCGGCCAGCATCGGCTCGTGCGCGACCACGTCGAGCGCTGCGCCCGCGATGACACGGCGCTCGAGCGCGTCCGCGAGCGCGGCCTCGTCGACGAGCGCACCGCGCGCGGCGTTGATCAGGAACGCGCTCGGCTTCATCGTCGCGAGGACCGCGCGGTCGACGAGGCGCTCCTGGCCCCGGCCGAGCGGAGCGTGCAGGCTCACGACGTCCGACTCGGCGAAGACCTCGGCCGTCGTCCGCCACGCGAACGGTCGCCACGGCACGTCCGGCGGCGAAGCGCCGGGCCGTCCGCTCGCGAGGACGGACATCCCGAGCGCGTGCGCGAGCTCGCCGACGCGCCTGCCGATCCGCCCGAACCCGACGACGCCGAACGCGAGCCCCGCGAGCTCGATCGGCGACCGCCGCCAAAAGCAGAAGTCCGGCGCGCGGATCCAGTCGCCCGCGCGCACCGCTTCGGCATGCTCGCCGACGGCGCTCGCGAGCTCGAGGACGAGCGCTAGGACGTGCTGCGCGACCGACTCGGTCCCGTACTCCGGGACGTTCGAGACGACGACCCCACGGCGCGCGGCCTCGGCGACGTCGACGACGTCGTAGCCCGTCGCCAGCACGGCGACGAAGCGGAGCTCGGGCAGGCGGGCGAGCGACTCGGCGGAGAGGTGCGTCTTGTTGGTGAGGACGATCTCGGCGCCGCGTGCGCGCGGGACGATCTCGTCGTCCGCGCTCCGGTCGTGGACCTCGAGGTCGCCGAGCGCGGCGAGCTCGTCCCACGGGTTGTCGCCGGGATCGAGCGTCAGCCCGTCGAGGACGACGATGCGGGGCACGTCGGCCGTCCGCCCGACGGCGTCACGCCCCCGGCTTGACGGTCACCAGCTCGAGCACCGACGACGACACGATCTGTCCGCCCTTCTTCTGGACGATCGTGCGGCGGACGATTCCGCCGGGGATGTCCTTCAGCGTCCAGATCTTCTCCTCGGTCGTCTCGTCGCCGTTCTGGATGACCGCGTTCGTCCACTCGGCCGTGACCGTCTTGCCCTGGTAGTCGATCGACTCCGTGCCTTCGGTGACCGACGTTCCGGCGCTCGCCGGTGTATCGGTCTGGCTCATCTTGACCTTGGCGGGGAACGTCGTGGTCGTCTTGCTTTCGCCCGCCATGCCGGTCTGCGCGGCGGCGCCCGCCTCGCCCATCGTCGTCTCGACCACGACCGAGTCCTTGTCCTTCTTGACGAGCTTCGAGGTCGTGTCGATCGCGACCGTGGTTCCGTCGTTGAGCTTGACGGTCTCCTTCTGGGTGATCGCCGTGCCGACGGGGAAGCCCGACCAGTTCTGGAAGGGCGGGTTGTTCACCATCTCGTCGGGCTTCGGCTTGTCGGCCGCGAAGCCCGGCTGCGCGACGGCGCTCAGCGCGAGCGATGCCACCGCGGCCGCGGCTCGAACCCAAAGGCTCCCCTTGCCCATGACATCCTCCTCGACGAGCGCCCCACTCCGCCGCGGGGTGAACCGAAGTCCCGCGCTACAGCGCTTTCCGATACGAGTCAACTTCGGTCGGCACGTTGAAACATCTCTCGCTCGGGTCTAAGACGGGCGCGCTCGCGCCGAAGCGCGCGTGGAGCACGTGGTGAAGGGGGGTCGTGCCGTGGACTCGAAGAAGCACCGTTCCTCGAGAGGGCTCCGCCGCAAGACGAAGGCGCTGCGCGCGGGAACCGGAACCCTGGTGCTCGCGACCGCAGTCATGGTCGCGCCGCCGGCCGAGGGTGCGAAGCCACCCGCGACGGCGATCGAGCCGCGCGCGCGCGAGCTGAGCTCGCAGCTCACCGCCGACGCGCCCGCGCCCGCCGACGGCGCGCGCGATGCGACGCAGCTGGCTTGGTGGGGCAACTGGCACAACTGGGGCTATCACCCCTGGTGGCACAACTGGCCGAACTGGCGGAACTGGCACAACTGGCGGAACTGGTAGAGCGCCGCCGCACGAGCGGCGCGCTCGCGCCCGCGGGAGAGGCGGCCGGAGAGCATCCGCGCCGGCCCGGTGAGCCCGGCCCGCTCGACCTCCTCGTCGTCCAGCCGACGCCCTTCTGCAATCTCGACTGCGACTACTGCTACCTCCCCGATCGCGCGAACAAGGCGCGCATCGCGCCCGCGACGCTCGATCGCCTCTTCGCGTGGGTCTTCGAGAGCGGGCTCGCGCGCAATCGCTTCACGGTCGTCTGGCACGCGGGCGAGCCGATGGTGCTGCCGCCCGCATTCTACGCCGAGGCGCTCGCCGCGCTCGTCCGCCACAACGGCGCCGGCGTCGAGGTCGCGCACGCCTTCCAGACGAACGCGACCCTCGTCGACGACGCCTGGTGCGACTTCATCGCGGCGCACGGGATCCGGATCGGCGTCAGCGTCGACGGTCCCGACTTCCTGAACGACCGCCGCCGCCGCACGCGATCCGGGCGCGGCACGCACGCGCGCGTCGTCGCGGGCATGCGACGCCTCCGCGCACACGGCATCCCGTTCCACGTGATCACCGTCCTGACCCACGCCTCCCTCGACTACCCGGACGAGATCTACGACTTCTACGTCGAGCACGGGATCGAGGAGATCGGCTTCAACGTCGAGGAGATCGAGGGCCCGAACGTGCGCTCGACGCTCGCGGGCCCGGACGTCGGCGCGCGCTATCGCGAGTTCCTCGCGCGCTTCTTCGACCTCGCCACGCGGCGCGAGAACCCGCTTCGCGTGCGCGAGTTCGACTCGACGATCGCCGCCGTCCTGCACGGCGGTCGATCGGACCCGCCGCCGACACAGGAGAGCCATCCGTTCGCGATCGTTTCGGTCGACCACCGCGGCGACTTCACGACCTTCTCGCCCGAGCTCCTCGGCCTCGCGAGCGAGCGCTACGGGCCGTTCGCGCTCGGGAACGTCGCGACCCATTCCCTCGCCGACGCGATGGCGTCGCCGCACTTCGCGGCGATCGCGCGCGACGTCGCGGCCGGGATCGCGCGCTGCCGCGAGTCGTGCGCGTATTTCCCGTGGTGTGGGGGCGGAGCGCCCGCGAACAAGGTGTTCGAGAACGGCACCTTCGACTCGACCGAGACGCTCTTCTGCCGGCTCACCCGTCGAGCCATGCTCGACGTCGTGGTCGACAAGCTCGGCCCGCGCGGCGCCGCGCTCGCGCCCTGGGATGGCGTCGCTTGACGAGCTAACGCTGCCGGCCATCCGCGTCGCCCCGGGATTTCACGACGCGATCGGGCTCGCGGCCCGGATCGCGGTCGCGACCGCTGCGAGCGGGTCGAAAGGCGCGCCGACGAAGGCGACGGCCTGGCGCGCGCTCTCAGCGGCCGAGTCCGACGGCGTGCTCCGGGCGCCCGCCAACGAGCTCGGTCCGGACGAGATCGCGCTCGTCCGCTTCCCCGCGCACCTCCGCGCCTCGTGGCGCGCCCTCGCGCGCGAAGGCGCGCCGCCGGAGTCCGGCTTCGTCGCCTTCGTCGCGGAGTTCCTGCGCTTCCTCCGCTTCAAGAGGCTGCCGCTCCCCGAGCGCTGTCGCTGCGACGTCGTCGAGAGCGCGCCCGGCAGCGCCGCGACCGGCCTCGCGCGCGCTGCACGCGGCGCAGGCGGCCTTCGCTGCATCGCGAACCTCGAGGACGACCCGACCTACGCGTGGATCGCCTGCATGGAAGGCGCACCCGCCTCGCCGACCGCTCCCGCGCGCTCGAGCGTCGAGCCGGCACGGCGCGCCGCCCGCGCCTGGCTCCGCATCCGCCTCGAGCCGGGCGACGGGCTCTGGCTCGGCGACGCGGACGTCGTCATCGACGGGTGGACGATCGGCGGCGGCGCGCCGGCGCGACTGCTGACGCTGCGCGCGGAGCCGTCCGGTCCGCCCAGCGCCGCGCCCAGGCGTCGAGCGGCGCGATCGCGCGGAGGAGCGCCGCGCCCTCCCCGGTGAGCGCGTAGCGGCGGTCGTCGCCGACCTCGACGACGCCCTCGGCGCGGAGCTCCGCGCGAGCCGCTGGTTCAGCCCGTCACTCGATGAGGCCGGCGCGGCGCGCGGCGCCGATCGAGTCGATCGCCTCGATGCGCCGGACGACGTCGCGGATCTCGTGCGCGAACGCGCGCCGGCGCTCGGCGAGGCCCGCCGCGTCGGCGGCCCCGGTCGCCGGATCGGGAAGGAGCTCGCGGTTCCGGGCGAGCGACAGCGCGGTCTGGAAGAGAACCTTCGACACCGACTCGGCGCTCCGGATGCGGCGCTGGAGCCGGTACTGCTTCCCGAGCGCGACGCACGACGACAGAAACGCGCCCTCGTCGAACGCGGTCGCGGGGGCGAGCGTGCAGAGCATGTCCGCGACGACCTGATACGCCTCGAGGAACGGGCGGATCACGCGGTGCGCGAGGAGCGGCTTGAGACGCACCGCCGCGGCGCGCACGTCGGCAGGAGCGGAGCGCAGGATGCGCTCCCAGTCCGGCTGGCGGACGGCCAGCTCCTCGACGAGCTCGCGGCGGAACTCCTCGCGCGGCGCGAAGAAGAACTCGAACTTCAAGAGGTCGCGCAGCCGGTAGGCCTCCTCGAAGAGCTCGTGGGCGGGATCCGCCACGCCTTCCTCGCCCGCCGCGAGGAGCGCCAGCTCGAGGATCGCCCCGTTCACGAAGAAGTGGATGATCGTGTTGCGGTAGTAGGCGGCGGTGAGGTGCTGGTCGGCCCCGATCGCGTACACCGGCTCGAGCCCCTCGCGGAACACCGAGACGACGCCGCTCTCCGCGAGGCTGTCGAGGGCGCGCTGGATGCCGGCGCGCGTCGCGAGCTCGTAGTCCGGCGCGTCGGTCGCCGGTAGACGGCGGCGCTTCACGTAGTCGAGCAGGTTCGCGATCGAGCGCTCGATCTCGTCGAGCGTGACCGCCTTGTCGCCGACGCCGAGCAGCGACAGCGTGAGCAGCGAGGTCGGCGTGATCGGCGTCGCGTGGTTGATGCGGACGGCGACCTCGAACGCGACCTTCTGGAGCGGGAGCGCGCGCTCGTCGGGGTCGGGCGCGTGCGCGCCGTTCGAGCCCGCGGCGTCGTCGTGCTCGGCGGAGCCGCCGATCTCCGCGAGCGCCTGGCGCAGCGACAGCGGCTCGCCGAAGTTGATGTGGATGTTCCCGTAGCGCCGGCGGATCGACCGCACGACGCCCAGGAACCAGCCGAAGCTCTCCTTCTTCTTCCGGCCGCCGCGCTGCTCGGCGACGTAGTCGCCGACGTCCTGGATCTGGTCGTACGCGATCGACACCGGGATCAGGTAGACGTCCTCGGCGTGGCCGCGCCGGAAGCTGTCGACGACGTACGCGAGGAGCCCGAGGCGCGGCGGCAACAGCTTCCCCGAGCGCGAGCGCCCGCCCTCGATGTACCACTCCAGCGAGAAACGCTTCTCGATCAGGTAATCGATGTATTGACGCAGCACGAACTTGTAGATGGGGTTGTCCTTGAAGGTCCGGCGGATGAAGAAGACCCCGCTCCGCCGGACGAGCGGCCCCACGGGGAAGAAGTTCATGTTGATGCCGCCGGCGGTGTGGTTCGGCGGGTGGCCGTTCTCGTGCAGCGCGTACTGAAGCACGAGGTGGTCCAGGTTCGACTTGTGCGACGGCAGGAACACGACCGGATAGCGCTGGGTGAGCCCGTACAGCTCCTCGAGGCGCGCGCGATCGTAGCGCAGCGACTCGCCGTAGCCCTGCGTGTAGAGCGAGTGGATGAGGTGCGCGGTGAGGTCGATGACGTGCGGGCTGTGGGTCGCCGCGATCTCCTTGAGATACCCGGCCGCACGCCGCGCGACCTTCTCCTCCGGCTGGTTCAGCTCGCGCGCGAGGCGCGCGAGCCCGCCGCGGAAGGCAGGGCGCGAGAGGATGTCCTCGCGCACGAGGCGCGGCACCTTGTAGCGCGCGCCGCGAAGGCGGCGCTCGGCGCGCTCGAGCGCGAGCGTCGCCTGGCGCGACACGAACTCCGCGAGGCCGATCGTCTGTCCGACGTCCGCTCCGCACGCGCTCCGCCAGCGCTCGCGGAGCTCGGATGCGCGCGCCGGCTCGCCGGCGACGATCAGGCACCGCTCGGGGTGGCGCCGGAGCACCCACTCCTGGCGAAGCCGTCCCGGGTCGCGCGGATCGCCGACGGTGAGGAGCTCCTTCACCGGGTTCTCGCGCTTGCCCGGGACCTTCTCGCGCTCCCACGCGACGCGCAGCGGAGCGAGCAGCGGATCGCCGTCGGTCGCGAGCGTCGCCTCGAGGCGGGGGTCGACGCGGCGACCTCTCCGGCGCGACGGCGGGATCGCCACGACGTCGTACGACCCGTCGTCCGACTTCTTGTGTCGCTCGATCCAGCCCTCGAGCAGGCGGCGCTCGAGCGCGCTCGACGCGTCGACGAGGAAGACGACGCGATCGCCGGCGGGCCCGGGCCAGTCGGGCTCCTTCGGCAAGGTCGGCGTCGCTCGAGCTTCCGGATTCATTTCCCCGTCGCTTGCCCGCCGCGCGCGACGGTCACGCTCGCGCCGGAGCGCGCGCCGGCCAAAGGCGCTTTCTCGCGGACGTTCTACGGCGGTCGCCGCGCGGGGGTCAATCGCGCACGGCGCGGTGCCGGCCTTCTGGCGCGTCCGGGAGCGCCCGGCTAAGCTGCGCCACGGGACCAGCCGAGAAGATCGGGGAGCGATGTCCCTCTATCCGCAGCTCACGCGCGAGATCGAGCAGTCGCCGGCCGGACCGGAGGTCGCGGCGCTCTTCGACCTCGATCGGACGCTGATCGCGGGCTTCTCCGCGCTCAACTTCGTACTCGACGGCGTCCGGAACGGCCGCGTCGGAACCGCCGCGCTGCTCGAGCTGCTCGCCGCCGCGGCGAGCTTTCAGCTCGGCACCGTGGGGTTCTCCGGTTTCTTGACGGGGACGGCGCGTACTCTGCGGGGCTTCTCCGAGGAGGACTTCGCCGCGGTCGGCGAGAGCATCTTCAATCGCGAGCTCGCCGCGGAGATCTACCCGGAGGCGCGCGCGATCGTGGAAGCGCACCGGCGGCGCCGGCACACGCTCGCGGTCGTCTCGTCGGCGACGCGCTACCAGGTGGAGCCGATCGCGCGCGAGCTCGGCATCGACCACGTCCTGACGTCGCGCCTCGAGGTCGTCGACGGGATCCTGACCGGCGAGGTGATGCACCCCACCTGCTACGGCGCGGGTAAGGCGCATTACGCGGAGCAGCTGTCGCAGGAGACGGGGATCGATCTGTCGGAGAGCTGGTTCTACACCGACAGCGAGGAGGATCTCCCGCTGCTCGACCTCGTCGGCAACCCGCGCCCCGTGAACCCGAGCAAGCGCCTGCAGCAGATCGCCGCCCGCCGCGGCTGGCCGGCGATCCACTTCGTGAACCGCGGCTATCCCGGCCCGTCGGAGATCGTCCGGACCGGCGCCGCGCTCGCGAGCCTCGTGCCGTCGTTCCTGCTGGGCCTCCCGGCGGCGCTCTTCACCGGCGACTGGCAGCGCGCCGTCAACCTCTCCGCCGCGACCTGGGGCGAGCTCGCGACCGCGCTCGCCGGCGTCGAGGTGCGCGTCACGGGCGAGGAGCACCTCTGGTCGCACCGGCCCGCGGTGTTCATCTTCAACCACCAGAGCGGCCTCGACATGCTGCTCATCTGCAAGCTCCTGCGGCGCGACTTCGTCGGCATCGCGAAGAAGGAGCTCAAGCAGAACCCGATCTTCGGCCCGTTCATGCAGCTCGCCGGGACGGTCTTCATCGATCGCTTCGACCGCGGGAAGGCGATCGAGGCGCTCCAGCCGGCGATCGAGGCGCTCCGCCACGGGCTCTCGCTCGCCATCGCGCCCGAGGGCACGCGCAGCACGACGCTCCACGTCGGCCGGTTCAAGAAGGGCGCGTTCTTCATGGCGATGGCGGCCGGCGTGCCGATCGTCCCGATCGTGCTGCGCAACACGCTCGACGCGCTCCCGAAGAACTGGATCACCGTGCGGCCGGCGACCGTCGACGTCGTGGTGCTCCCGCCGATCGACACCAGCGACTGGACGCGCGACTCGCTGAACGACCGGATCGCGGACGTCGAGCAGCTCTACTCGGACACGCTCGCCGGCCGCGATCCGGCGGAAACGAACGGCGCCGGAAGAGCCCTTTAGAGCTTTCTCGCCGCTTCCTCCGCGACCGCCTTCACCGAGAGGCGGTCGAAGAGATCGAACTGGCTCCGGAACCGGCCGTCGCCGGCGTACTCCAGGACGGACATCCCGGGCGCCTGGATCGGCGAGCCGTCGGCGCGCGAGCCGGGCGCGCGGTTCCACCAGCGCGTCACGACGCGGTCGCCGTCGATCGCGTACCAATCGTACGGGAACGTCCAGCCGCCGTAGGGCGCCATGTCGCGCTCGAGGATCTGGCGGCGGATCTCGTCGCGGCCGCGCGCCTCGACCCAGCCGCCGGCCGCGAGGCCCTGGTACGTGTAGACGGCGTCGTCGGTGTAGAAGTCGGCGAGGATCGTCCAGTCGCCGGTCTCCTCGGCGCGGCGGTTCGCCGCGATGAACCGCTCGATCGCCGCTTCGATCTCCGCACGCGGGTGGCTCACGTCGTCCTCCGTCCCGTGCCGCCGAACGGCGGCACGACCGGCGTCGATTGGACCACGGCACGAAGCGCGCGCGCAATCTCGCTCGGATTGACTCGAAGGCCGACCGCGACGTACACGGCGCGCATGCGCGCCGCCCGATGGTGGCTGTCCGCCCGGCTCGCGGCCGTGGGCGCGCTCGCCGCCGCCTGCGCCGACGCGCCGACGGGCGCCTCGCAGGCCGACGTGACGGCCGCCGACCTGAACCTCCTGCACGGCCTCTTCTGCCCCGACGACACCGACCACTGCCGGCTGCCCGATCGCGTCGCGCTCTTCTTCGACTTCGTCGCGCTGCGCGGCTGCCCGGACGTCGTCACGCTGCAGGAGGTATGGCCGCCCGCGGTCGACCTCATGCGGCCGCGAGTCGCGACGGTGTGCCCGTTTCCGTACGAGCTCGTGCAGGGCGAGCGGCTCCTGAACGTCGACGACGAGACGGTGCTCACGCGCTATCCCGTCGTCGCGAAGCGCCAGCAGTTCCTCTACCGCGGCTTCCGGCGCGTGCTGCAGGTGCGGATCGCGCACCCCGAAGGCACGCTCGACGTCTACACGACGCACCTCGCCGCCGGCTCCGACGGCGCCCAGATGCCATGCGCGGCCGACTGCCCCGCCGAGTGCGTGGCGGCGGGCGCGTCGAACGTGCGCGAGTGCCAGGCGGTGCAGGTCGCCCGCTTCGTCGAGGACACGCACGACGTCCCGGGACCGGCGCTCGTCGCGGGCGACTTCAACGAGCCTCCCGGCAGCTTCGCGTACGAGCAGTTCGTCGGCCGCGGCTGGAACGACACCTACCTCGCCGCCGGCAACCCGGAGTGCGATCCGTCGACGGGCGTCGGCTGCACGTCGGGACGCGCGGACGAGGACCTCTCCGGCCTCGAGTCGCCGGCGCTGAACCAGAGCGAGCGGATCGACTTCATCTTCCTCGTCCCACCCGCGCCGGGCCCGTCGTGCGCCGCGCGCATCGTCGTCGGCGACCGCGGGAAGCCGGGCGAAGGGCCCGCGACGCGGCTCTTCGCCGACGTCCCGAATCCCTTCGTCGACGAGTGCGGGCCGCTGCCGCTCGCGATCTGCTGGCCGTCGGACCACATCGGCACGCAGGTCGCGCTGGCGTGCGATTGACGCCGCGGTTCCCCGCGGTCGGGCGCCTGGCCCGCGGTCAGTGCTCGTCCTGGAAGTCGACGTCGACGACGCCGCTCGCCTCGGCATCGACGATCGTGATCAGCTCGTGCTCGGAGCCGTCGTCGCATTGCTGCGTCGACGGCCCGATCGCGCCGCAGCGCATGCAGACGAGCGCTTGGTGATCGACGAGGCGATCGTACTGCGCCTCGCTGAGCTTGATCGGCGAGCGCATCACGCGTCACCCGTCTCTCGAGGCGTGCACGCCACGCACGCAGCCTAGCGCCGGTGTTGCGCGATTGCGATACATGCCATTCCCGGAACGGAGGAGATCATCGTGAGAGCTTTGCCCAAGATCGTCGGCGCCGGCCTCCTCGCCTTGGCCCTATCGCACGCCGCATCCGCCCGATCCGAGGACGTTCGGGCCGCCGTCGAGGCCGGAAACCGCGCGTTCATCGCCGCGTTTCTTCGCGGAGACGCTCGCGCCGTCGCGGAGCTCTACACCGAGGACGCGCAGGTCATCGCACCCGGCGCTCCGGTCGCTCGGGGGAGAGCTGCCATCGCGGCCGCGTGGCAGAAGGCGATCGACGGAGGGGTGAAGGACGTGGCGCTCGACACCGCGGACGTCGAATCCTCCGGTGACCTCGCGTGCGAAACCGGGGTCGTGCGACTGGTCGCGAAGGACGGCGGCGTCTCGCAAGCTCGATACGTCGTCGTCTGGAAACGAACCGGCGGCACCTGGAAGCTCCATCGCGACATCTGGAACGCGCAATAGCTCCCTGGGCGACCGTCGATGTCGAAGGCGACGGCGCCGCACGAGCACGATCCCCTGGCCATCGAGCGACCTCCCGGCGCGTCAGCCGCACGCCGGCGGAATCTGCTGCGCGACCTCTCCGGCCGTCAAGACGCGCACGCGCGGATCGCCGAGCGCCGCCTCCACGACCGTGTCGAAAGCGGCCAGCCGTTCCTCGTCGATCCCGCTGATGAACGCGTGGCACACGAGGAGGAACAGGCCCCCGCGCGCCGCCGCGCGCTCGAGGCTCGCGAGCCACGCGTCGCGCACCGCCGCGGGCGACGCCGGCTGGTCGCGGAGGTAGTGGAACCCGTCGACTCCCGGCCAGACGAACGGCACCTGCGCGAGGCCTCCCGCGAGACGCGAAGGGCGCATGCCGTCGCCGAGGCTCGCGTCGTACTCGTAGCCGAGCTCGCGCAAGATTCGCGCGGTGCGCTCGCTTCGCGCGCCACCCGGGGCGCGAAACCCGCGCGGCCGGACCCCGGCCGCGCGCTCGAGCGCCACCGTCGCGCGGCGAGCGACGTCAGCCTCGACGTCGGGAGCGAGCTCGCTCCACGTCTCGTGCGCCCAGCCGTGCATCCCGAGCTCGTGTCCGCGTGCCACGATCTCGCGCACCGCTTCCGCATGATGCTCGCCGTTCCAGCCCTCGACGAAGAACGTCGCGCGGACACCGCGCTTGCCGAGCATCTCGAGCACGCGCGGGTATCCGACCACGAGCGACGGATCCGCGCCGGCCGGCCGCGGCCCCGCGAGCTCGCCGCGGCCCACCTCCGCCGCCTCGCCCATGTTGTCGAACGTGAAGCAGGCGATCGCGCCCACATCCGCCGCCGCGACCGACAGGTCAGCGGCCCGCGAAGCGCGGCGGCCGCTTCTCGACGAACGACGCGACGCCTTCCCGGAAGTCGTCCGACCGGAAGAGCGTCATGAGCTGCATGAGCACGTGGTGCGAGTGCGCCTCGAAGTCCTCGCCGAGGCCGTGGCGATAGAGCCGCTTCATCGCCTTCACGGCGAGCGGCGCGTTCGCCGCGATCTTCGCCGCCCACCGCCCGGTCTCGGCGCGGAGCTCCCCCGGCGCCACGACCGCGTTCACGAGGCCGAGATGCAGCGACCGCTCGGCGGAGAGGTCGTCGCCCAGGAAGCCGATCTCGCACGCCTTCGCCCACCCGACGAGCCGCGGCAGGTACCACGTTCCGCCGCTCTCCGGCAGCACGCCGCGCTTCGCGAAGCCCGGCACGAGCTTGGCGTCCGCGCTCATGAGCCGGATGTCGCAGCCGAGCGCGAGATCGAAGCCGTAGCCCGCGGCCGGGCCGTTCAGCGCGCAGAGGACCGGCGTGTCGAGCTGGTGCAGCACGACGGTCGGGAGGCGGCGCGTGCCGACGTGCGACACGCCGCTCCCCGCGCCGCCGAACGCGGCGCCCCCGATGCCGCGGCCTTCCGCGGCGTCCTTCAGGTCGAGCCCGCTGCAGAAGCCGCGGCCGGCGCCGGTCAGCGCGATCACGCGCACGTCGCCGTCGGCTTCCGCGCGCTCGAGCGCGGCCGTGAGCTGCTCGAGCATCGCGATCGTGATCGCGTTCATCCGCTCCGGGCGGTTCAGCGTGACCCACGCGACGTGGTCGCTCTTCTCGTAGACGATCTCCATGGCTTCCTTTCGGTCGGGCGCCGAGCGGCGCCGCACGCCGCGCGACGTCGTGCAGGCGACTCAGGCGGCGGCTGATCGATCGGCGGGCACGTCGATGCCGTACAGCCGGCACGCGTTCGCGCCGAAGATGCGCGCGCGATCCGCGTCCGCGATCCCGCCCATCGCCGACAGCGTCTTCGCGACCGCGCCGGGGAAGTGCGAATCGGGGTGCGGGTAGTCCGACGACCACACGATGCACTCGGCGCCGACGTGGCGGACCACCGCGTCCACCGCTTCCTCCTCGGGATCGGTCGAGATCACGCACTGGCGGCGGAAGTACTCCGACGGCTTCATGCGGAGCTGTGGCAAGAGCTTCCGCCACGTCTCGAAGTGCGAGTCGAGCCGGCCGAGCCAGTACGGAAGCCAGGCTGCGCCCGACTCCAGGAACGCGACCTTGAGCGACGGGTGGCGCTCGAGCACGCCCGTCAGGATGAACGCGGCGCACGCCGTCATCTGCTCGAACGGGTGCGAGAGCACGTGCTGGATCGCGGGGTTGTCGAAGCGATCCTTGCCCAGCGTCGGGAGGTTGTCCGAGAGCCCCTCGTGCACCGCGATCGGGACGCCGAGCGACGAGGCGCACTGCCAGAACCGGTCGTACGCGGGGTGCTGGATGACGCGCCCCGACTGCGGGTTCGGGCGGAAGAACGCCGCGCGGAACCCGTGGTGCTCGACCGCGGTCTCGAGCTCGCGCACCGCCGCATCCACGTCGCCGAACGGCAGCAGCGCGACGCCGATCAGGCGATCGGGCGCGGGCGCGCAGTAGTCGGCGAGCCAGCGATTGTACGCCCGGCAGAGCGCGACCTGGAGCGGCGCATCGTCGAGCTCCGGGAAGTAGAAGCTCACCGACGGGAACAGCACCGCGACGTCGATCCCCTCGGAGTCCATGTCGACCAGGCGCGCGTCGGGATCCCAGCCGCCCGGGCGGCGCGCCGAGGACGCGCCGGCGAGGTCGTAGTCGGGGCCGAAGGTCAGCAGCATCGCGGCCCGCATCTCGAGGCGCTCTCCGAGGAGCAGGCACGGGTGGCCGCGCTCGTCGCTCACGAAGCGCGGCGCCCGGCTCCGGTACTCCGGGTCGAGGTAGCGGTCCCACAGGTCGAGCGGCTCGACGACGTGACCGTCGGCGTCGACCACCGCATGCTCGAACGACCGCGCTTGCTGCGCCATGGCGACCTCCCGGCGCTTGACGCCGTCGCGCCCGCGCCTGTAGCTGGGATAGCGCAGTCGCCGCGCCCGCGAAACGGGTCGGCGAGGGGGCGCTCGGCTCGAGCATGACGGCACGTCGCTTCGAAGGTCGGGTGGCGCTGATCACGGGCGCCGGCACCGGGATCGGGCGCGAGCTCGCGCTCGGGTACGCGCGCGAGGGCGCGCGCGTCGCGATCGGTGCGCGCCGGCGGGGACCGCTCGAGGAGACCGCGCGCGCGGTCGCGGCCGAGGGCGGCGAGTGCCTCGTCCTCGAGGCCGACGTCGCGCGCGAGGACGACTGCGTCGCTCTCGTCGCGCGCACGCTCGACCGCTTTGGGCGGCTCGACGTGCTCCTGAACAACGCGGGCCTCCCCGGCACGGATCAGCCGGTGGTCGAGATGACGCTCGACAACTGGAACCACACGATCGCCGTCAACGTCACCGGCCCCATGTTGCTGACGCGCGAGGCGCTCCGCCGCGCGATGCTGCCGGCGCGCTCCGGCAACGTGCAGTTCTTCTCGTCCGCGGCGGCGAAGCGGGTGCGCGAGCGGAAAGCCCACTACGCTGTCGCGAAGATGGGGCTCATCCCGCTCGCGCAGACGCTGGCTCTCGAGGTGAGCGGACACGGCGTCCGCGTGAACACGCTCGTCATCGGGCTCGTCGCGGGCGACCTCGTCGACGCGTGGATCGCGCGCACCGCGCGCGAGACGGGCAAGCCGGAGGACCGGGTGCGCGCGGACGTCGTCGCCGGCATCCCGCGCCGGCGGGCGATCGACCCGCGCGAGATCGTCGCGGCGTCGCTCTTCCTCGCATCCGACGACGCCTCCGCGATCACCGGGCAGAACATCAACCTGACGGCCGGCGCCGAGATGCGCTGACGCGACCGCGATGGCGAACGAAGAAGCAGAGACGACCGCGGCAACCCGGCTCGCGGCGCTCGAGCAGCGCGTCGGCGCGCTCGAGGACGAGCTCGCGATCCACCGCCTGATCGTCCGCTACGGCTTCGCGGTCGACACCGGCTCCGCCGACGAGACCGGCGACCTCTTCACCGAGGACGCCGTCTACGACGTCGACCGGACGCTCGTCATGCGCGGCCGGAACGGCGTGCGCGACATGGTGCGCGGGCCGAACCATCAGTCGCTCCTCCCGAACTGCGCGCACACGATCGGCCCGGCCGTCGTGGAGGTCGCCGGCGATCGCGCGATCGCGACGGCATACTCGCGCATCTACCGCCGGAAGCCGGGCGGCATCGAGCTCTGGCGCCTCTCGTTCAACCGCTTCGAGCTCGTGCGCGATGCCGGCGCGTGGCGGATCGCGAGCCGGACGACGCGCATGGTCGGGCACGAGGAGGCGCAGGCGGTGCTGCGCGGGGGCCTCCCGACGCCGCGCTGAGCGCACCCGCCGTCGCGCCGCGACGTTTGACACGCGCGCGACCGGGACGTCAGAACGTTCGACGAAGACGGAGGTTCAGATGCCGCTCGACCCGCAGTGCAAGATGCTCATCGAGATGCTGGCTCCGCCCGGCGCCCCCACGATGGATCAGATGTCGCCGGTGGAGGCGCGCGCGATGATGCGGCGCATGACCGACATCCGCGCGGGCGCGGGCGAGGAGGTCCGGAAGGTCGAGAACCGGAAGATCCCGGCACCGCACGGCGACATCCCGGTCCGCATCTACACGCCCGAGGGCGGCGCGCCGCTCCCGGTGCTCGTCTACTTCCACGGCGGCGGCTGGGTGATCGGCGACCTCGAGACCCACGACGCCTCGTGCCGCGCGCTCGCGAACCTCGCGGGGTGCCTGCTCGTCGCGACCGACTACCGGCTCGCGCCCGAGCACAAGTTCCCGGCGCCGCTCGAGGACTGCTACGCCGCCGCCCGCTGGGTGGTCGAGAACGCGTCGTCGATCGGCGGCGATCCGAAGCGCGTCGCGATCGGCGGCGACAGCGCGGGCGGCAACCTGACCGCATGCGTCGCGCTGAAGGCGCGCGACGAGGGTGGCCCGAGCTTCGCGCACCAGCTCCTCATCTACCCGGTGACCGACGCCGCGTGCGACACGGCGTCCTATCGCGACAACGCCGAGGGCTACTTCCTCACCAAGGACGCGATGGTCTGGTTCTGGAACCACTACCTGCGCGACCGCAGCGACGCGGAGAGCCCGTACGCGTCGCCGATCCGCGCGCGCGACCTGCGCGGCCTCCCGCCCGCGACCGTCATCACCGCGGAGTACGATCCGCTGCGCGACGAAGGCGAAGCGTACGGCGAGCGCCTCGCCGCAGCCGGGGTGCCGACCCGGACCACCCGCTACGACGGCATGATCCACGGCTTCTTCGGCATGACCGAGATCCTGCCGCAGGCGAAGGAGGCGATGCGCCAGGCAGCGGCGGCGCTGCGCGACGCGTTCGCGGCGTAGTGCTCTAGGGCGATCCGGCTCCGCCGCCGGCGGGCGGAGCCGCCGGCGCTCCCGCACCCGCTCCGCCGGGCGCGGCCGGTGCGGCGGGCGCGACGGGCCTCTGCGGCGGCTTGTCGGAAAGGGGCACCGCGCTGTTGGCCTCGACCACGCGCGCCTGCTGGATCACCTCCGCCGCCGTCTTGCCGTCGAGCACCTTCTTGAGCGCGGCGCGTGCCTTCTCCGGATCCAGCGGCGCCTTCGCATCCACGCGCATCTCGTTGCGGACGAGCACGAGGGTCGCGTCGGTGAGCTGACGGCGCTGCTCCTCGTCGAGCTGCTCGCGGACGCGCTCGATCGAGCGCGCAGCGGCGTCGTCGCTCGACATGTCGATGCGGGGGGCGTCGCTCGACGGCTCCGAGCGGCACGCGTCCATCGCGGGCGCGAGCAGCAGCAAGCACGCGAGCGAGGTCCCGCGCGCGTAGCTCGCGATCTTCTTCCGTCGCCGGCGCTTCCCGGAATTCGGCCGGGGCGCCTTCGAAAACGTCCGGATTCGATCCATCATCGCCTCACGCGCGCTCGCGAAGACCGCGCTGCTTCATCCGCCAGACGAGCAGTTCGATGCGATCCTGCCCGAAGAACGGCTCGCGTTCGAACACCATCGTCGGCACGCCCCAGTGACCGGCCGCTTCGAGCCCTGCCTGATTCTGCGCGATCGCGTCGTCGAGCCGCGGCGCCTCGCGCGCGATCACCGCGTCCATCTCCGCGAGGTCGCAGCCGGCGCGCTCGGCCGCCTCGGCGAGGTGGCTGCCTTCGTGCCAGCCGACGATCTTTCCGCTCCAGATCACCCGCGATACCTGGTCGACGAAACGCAGCCCGGCGCCGCGCTCGGCGGCGAGCTGCCCGAGCCGCGTCAAGCGATGGATGTACGGCTGATCCTCCGCGACCTTCCGGCTGGGGAACTCCTGCACGATCGGGTCGGGCCGCGGCCACCCGTAGTCGATGCCGTGGAACTCGGCGATCCGCATCGTGTCGCGCAGGAGGTAGGGCGGCCAGAGCGGGTTCACGCGGTCGAAGAAGCCCGGGATGCGGACCGCGATCGGGAGAACCGGCTTGACGCGCACGTCGACGTCGTAGCGGCGGGCCAGGTCGGCGAGGCGCCCGGTGGCGAGGTACGAGTACGGGCTCCGGAACGACCAGTAGACGTCGAACCCGAGCGGCGACCGCGCCTCCCCCATGCGCCACGCATAGCAGAGCGTGCCTCGAGAGCGGAATGCCGCACGCCCGCCGACCGCGGCTAGGAGCCTAGGATCCTAGCGCGCAGCGCCGGCCGGGCGCGCGCTCCCGCCCGGCGCGTCCACGGCTTCGCGCAACGCGCGCGCCCGCGCGCTCGCCGCGGATCGGCTCGCGAGGCCGCCGCGGGCGCCGGCCGCGACGTGCTCGAGGAGGGCGACGAACGCCTCGTCCATCCCGGTCCCGCTGCGCGCCGCGGCCGCGACGCCGGAGAGATCCCGCCGGAGCTGCTCGTGCGCCTCCTCGGTCCGGAAGTCGAGCGTCGACTCGTCGCCGAGGAGCGACGCCATCCAGCCGAGCCCGCGCGCGGCGCCGGCGGCGAGGCGCGCGCGCCCCGGGTCGACGGGCTCGCGGGCGTAGCCGTAGAGCAGCATCGCCGCCGCCATGCGCGCGGCGCGCGTCCGGCAGTAGCCGCGCTCGCGGGTGCGCCGCGGCACCTCGCGCGGGTCGGTGAGCATCGTCCGCAGGTCGCCGGTCGCGTTGCGCTCGCAGTTGGCGGCGATCCACGCGGCTTCGGTCGCCCACACCGCGCGCGCGAGCGCGTCGGCCTCCTCGATCGACGGCCGAGGCTCGAACGTGACGACCGCGCTCCACTTCCCGCCGCCGTGGACTCGCACGAGACCTTTTGCTTGCCAGTCCGCGAGCGTTCCGTCGGCCGGCGGAAGCGGCAGCACGAAGACCTTGTCGGCGACGCTCATTCGGTCGGACGGGTCGTCGGGCGGCTGGACCTCGACCCAGTGGCCCTTCTCGCCGCGCGTGTCGGCCCACACCGCGATCGCGCTCGGCACGTAGCTCGCGTACCCCCAAAGGAGCCGGTCCTCGAGCCCGGCATCGCGGATCGCGGCCGCGTCGGTCCGCATCTCGGCCCAGTCGAGGATGCGCGGGTACGGAACCGCGAGCCAGCTGAGCTCGGCGGCGACGCCGGGGATCCCGAGCGGGAAGAGCGTCGCGAGCAGGACCAACGCGGTCGTGAGCGCGCCGCGGAAGACGCGGCCGGGCAGGCGGTCGAGGAAGCCCGAGATCGCGACGCCGCCCAGGGCCGCGCCAGGCAGCGCCGACTGCAGGATGAAGCGCGTCGGATCCTGCAGGAGCCAGGCGGCCGGCGCGGCCGCCCACGCGAGCAGGAACGCCGAGCGCCGCGGCGCGCGCAGCGCGCTCGCGACCCCGATCACCCAGAACGCGTCGACCAGCGGGTCGATCATCCACGCGGTGTCGCCCTTCTGCCCGACGTAGAACGCGAGGGAGCGGAGGAAGTGGATCCAGTAGGGCGCGGTCAGGACGGCGACGCTGCCGCCAGTCGCCGCGAGATCGCGCCATCGCCCGCTCAGGAGACCTGCGACGGCGAGCCCGATCGCGACGGTCGGAAAGCCGCCGAGGTGGCCGTAGCAGGCGAGCGCGCCGAAGATGGCGGCGAGCACGAGCCGGCGCGCGAGGAAGAAGTGGATGGCCCACGGCGTGAAGACGAACATCCAGCCGGAAGGCAGGTTGACGTAGAACGAGCCGGACGCGTACGCGCTTCCCGCGAACGCGGCGACGGCGAGGAGGGCGGCCCGGTCGCCGCCGTGGCGAGCCGCGAAGAAGGCGACGCTCGCGACGGCGCCGAGCCAGCACGCGACGCCGAGTAGAGCGTTCGCGCGCACGTAGTCGTCGCCCGTGCCGCCGAGCGCGCGTCCGAGCATGCCGATCGCGAAGTGGACGAGCGGACCCTGCAGGTTCGGTCGTCCGACCGGCGCGTAGTGCACCGAGTCCCAGAAGTAGACGAGGTGCTCGCCGTACTGGCGACCGAGAGCGGTGTGGTACGCGGAGTCGACGCTCACGCGATAGTCGCGCAGCGCGGCCACCAGCAGCGCGAGGTGCAGCGCGACGATCGCTCCGGTCGCGAGGCGGATCGTCCAGCGCCGGCGCGCAGGGATCGACGCGGAGTCGGCCGCCGGCGCCCGTGCTGCGGCGCGATCGCTCACCGGCTGCAAGCGCGGCTCATCCGCCGCCACCGCGCTTGAGGGCGTAGCGGAAGTCGCATCTCGCCGCGCCCTGCATGATCGTGCCGGCGCGGCTCAGGTCGACCTCGCCTTCGCCGATCTGCTCTGCCGTCGTGTCGTCCATCGAGCACAGCATCGCGAAGCCGAGCTCGGGCTCGCCGAGCGCGCGGAAGAACTCGGCGAAGCGGCAGCCGGTCACGTCGAAGTCGATCGCGGTCGGCTCCATCCGGAGCATGTCGACGTCGATCGCGTCGCCGATCGTCTCCTGCGACGCGACGATCCCCTTCATCCAGCGATCGGCCCCGGAGCCCGCGATGCCGGCGTGGCGGTCGCGCGCGATCTGCTCGCGCCAGGCTGCGAGAGCCTTCCAGGCGATGCGATTCGCCCGGTCGACGCCGAGCTCCTCGCGAAACGCGCGCAGGACCGGCACGAGGACCTCGGCCTGGATCTTCACCCGATCGAGCAGCGGGCTCGGCATGCGGACTCCTCCGGCCTCGCACGGCGGCTCGGCGGCGTGCCGGGATGCCGATCGGGCCTGCGATCGCTTCTTTCGCATCCGCTCGTCCGGCGCCAGCCACTCCGACGTCCCGTCCGGCATTTGGAACTTCCCGGCCGGACGGATTCCGAGGCCTGCGAACGGCCGACGGTCCCGCTACCGCGCGGAAGGGGTTCCGAGCTGGTGCACGGGTTGCATGGACGTTCGGCGTGCGGCCCGTCGAGCGTATCCTGGTGGCAACCGATTTCTCACCCGACGCCGCGCTCGCCCTCGCGGCGGCCGGCGAGGCCGCCGCTCCGGTGGGCGCGGAGGTCATCGTCCTCCACGTCGACGACGATGCCCGGGCGGCGCCGCTTTCCTCGGCCGCCATCGCGCGGCGCGATCACGCGCGGCGCGAGCTCGAGCGCGCGCGCTCCGACCTCGCCGGCCGGAACGTCGCCGTCCGGACGCTGCTCCGACCCGGGGATCCGGCACGCGAGATCCTGCGGATGGCCCTGTCGCAGGAGGCGGGCATGATCGTGATCGCGAGCCACGGGCGGGCCGGGTCGAGCGCGCTGCTCCTCGGAAGCGTCGCGGACCGGGTGGTCCGCCACGCCCGGCTGCCGGTGCTCCTCGTCCGGCACCCCGACCGCTTCGTTTCCGAGCCGACGTCTCTGCGCGCGGGTCGGCGCATCGCGGAGGACGAAGACGACGATGCGGACCCGGACCGCGGCGAGGCGGACTTCTACATCCGGACGAGCGGGGCCGCCGAGCCGAGCGCCGACGCCAGCCCAGCTCTCAGGACGCGCGCTTCGGAAGCGTGATCCAGAAAACCGTCTGCTCGCCGGGAACGCTCTCGACCCCGATCCGCCCGCCCATCAGCTCGACCGCGAGCTTGCAGAACGCGAGCCCGAGCCCCGTGTCGCTGACCGGCTCCGCGGACGGCGAACGCCGGACGCTCCGGAACTTCTCGAACACGTGCTCGACGTCCGCTTCCGCGATGCCGGCGCCGCGATCGATCACGCGCAGCACGACGTCCGCCGTGCCCGCGTCCTGCGCCTCGACGCGCACGTCCGGACTGCCGCTGTGACGGAGGGCGTTGGCGACCAGGTTGACGATCACGCGCTTCAGGAGGGGGCGATCCGCGACGACGTGCGGCAGGTGATCCGCGACCCCGACGGCCAGCACCCTCCCCGCTTGCTCCGCGACCGGCGCGTATTCGACCGCCACCTCGCTCGCGACCTCCGCCAGCGACACGCGAGCCCGCTCGACGGTCAGCTTCCCCTCCTCGATCTTCGTAATCTCGAGGAGGTTCTGGATCATCCGCATCATCTCGCTGCAGGTGCGCTCGATCTGCCGCAGGTGGCCGACGTGGGCGGCAGAGAGCGCGTCGCTCTTCCGGAGCGCGAGCCGGACCATCATCGCGATCCCGTTCACCGGGTTCTTGAGATCGTGGACGACCATGCTCGCGAGGTCGTCCTTGAGCCGCTCCGTCTCTTGCTTGACGCGGAGCGCCTCCTCCGCCATCTCGGTCGCGCGCTGCAGCCGGGCCGCGACGTCGCGCTCGACGAAGCCGCCGTGGATGTAGGTGTCGATCGCGAGCGACATGTCGAGGAAGACCACCTTGACCAGCGCCTCGATCTGCGGGAGCACCGCCGCGCCCTCGCCGCTCTGCTCGACGATCGCGCGCAGGAAGAGGCGCAGCAGGAGGCCGAAGGCGCCGATGTACCACTCCGGACGGAGGCCGATGCGCTCGTGCGCGCTGCCGACCCGGAGCCGGCTCTCGACGTAGGACGCGTCGACCCGTCCTTCCATGAGCTGCTCGAAGTACTCGCGCTGCAGGCCTTGCAGCTTCGCGACGCGGCCGGGCTCGGCGCGCAACAGCTCCTCGAGCGGCGGAAAGCGGAGCAGGTGGGCGTAGAAGTCGGCGACGATGTGGTCGAGGTGCGGCTCGCAGATCGTCGCGAGCGCGGCGAGGCGCTCCTCGTCGCGAGCGGCGATCTCGAAGAACGCGCGGCGTTCGGCGATGGCTTCCGCGTCGAGCGCGAGGCGGTCGCTCGAGTCGAGGCCCGCCTTCCGCGATGAGCCGCCCTCGTCAGCCAAGGTCGATGCCCAGCTCCTCGATCTTGCGGTACAGCGACGACAGGGAAAGGCCGAGCCTGCCGGCGGCCTCTCGCTTGTCGTTGCCGGTGCGCGCCAGGACCGACTCGATGTGGATCTTCTCGTACGCCCTGAGCGCCTCGCGCAGGTCGTCGCCGACGACCTCCGGCACGCCGTCGGTCCGGCTGCGGAGCGATCGCGGCAGGTCGGCGATCGAGATCCACTCGCCTTCTCCGACGATCATGGCGTGCTCGATGGCGTTGTCGAGCTCCCGCACGTTGCCCTTCCAGGAGTGCGACATGAGGAGCTTCAGCGCGGCGTTGTCCACGCCGCGCACCGGGCGCTTCAGCTCGCGCCGATGGCGCTGGATGAGGAAATCGATGAGCCCGGGGATGTCCTCGCGCCGATCGCGGAGCGGCGGGATGTGGATGTTGACGACGTTCAACCGGTAGTAGAGGTCGTCGCGGAAGGCGCCTTCCTCGGCCATCTTGCCGAGATCGCGATGCGTGGCCGCGATCAATCGGACGTCGACCCGGACGGGCGACGTCGATCCCACGGGCAGGATCTCGCGCGCCTCGATCATCCGCAGGAGCTTCGACTGGAGCGGAATCGGGACGTCGCCGATCTCGTCGAGGAAGATCGTGCCGCCGCGCGCGTGGCTGAAGAGCCCCTCCTGCGAGGCGACCGCACCGGTGAAGGCCCCGCGCACGTGTCCGAACAGCTGGCTTTCGAGCAGCGACTCGGGAATCGCGGCGCAGTTGATGGGCAGGAAGATCTTGCTCCGGACCGCGCTCGACTGGTGGATCGCCCGCGCGACCACCTCCTTGCCGGTGCCGCTCTCGCCGGTGACGAGCACCGTGCTCGACGTGGGCGCGACCTTGGCGATCAGTGCGGCGATCTCCTTCATCGCCGGGCTCTTGCCGACCAAGTCGAAGTCGGCGTGGCGCTCGACCTCGCGCCGGAGCATCTGCGTCTGCCAGACGAGGTCGCGGTGCTCGAGGATCCGCTCGACCTTCGCGATCAGGTCCTCGAAGACCACCGGCTTGAGCAGGTAGTCGGCCGCACCGGAGCGCAGCGCGTCGACCGCCGTGTCGATGGTCCCGTGGGCGGTCATCACCAGCCCGACCGTCTGCGGCGAGATCTCGCGCGCCCGCCGCAGCACCGCGAGGCCGTCCGCGCCCGGCATCCGGAGGTCGGTCACGACGACGGCGAAATCGCGCTTCTCGAGGGCCGCGAGCGCGGCGGCGCCGTCGGGCGCCGTCTCGACCTCGTAGCCCGCGTCGCGCAGGACCTCCGCGAGGCTCTCGCGAACGCCCGGCTCGTCGTCCGCAATGAGGATCGCGTCGGACACGCCGCGAATTACCGCTCGCGCAAGCCCGTATGCAACAAGGGACGGAATGGCTCGACAAGCCTCTCGCCGGACGTCCGACGGTCGCCACCGGGGCCTCGCCGGAGCGCGCGCCGCGCCGCGCGACCGGGTGCCGGTCGCTTGCCTCGTCGTTTTCGCGGTCGTCTGGGGCGGGCTCGC
This sequence comes from Binatia bacterium, assembly GCA_035651755.1. GTDB lineage: Bacteria > Desulfobacterota > Binatia > UBA12015 > UBA12015 > DASRFA01. Next base: position 388,321 of record DASRFA010000056.1, read on the forward strand.
GATCGCGCCGCGCTACCGGGCCGATTGGCTCCTCGAGAACCTGCCCGTCTTCCTCGCGGTGCCCACCGCCGTTCTCACCTACCGCCGCTTCCGCTTCTCCGACCGGGCGTACGTGCAGATGACGGCGTTCCTCCTCCTGCACGCGATCGGCGCGCACTACACCTACTCGGAGGTGCCCTTCGGCGACTGGCTACGCGACGCTGCCGGCTGGTCGCGCAACCACTACGACCGGCTCGTCCACTTCCTGTTCGGCGCGCTGTTCCTCCGCCCGGTCCGCGAGCTCGCGTTCCGCGGCCGCGAGCCCGGACGGGGTCGCGCCATCGTGCTGAGCATCGCGGGCGTCGCGGCGCTGAGCGTCGTCTACGAGCTCGTCGAGTGGATCACGGCGGCCGTCGTCGATCCCGCGGCCGGGACGGCGTTCCTCGGCACCCAGGGCGACCCCTGGGACGCGCAGAAGGACATGTCGCTCGCGTGCGCCGGCGCGCTGCTCGCGGCGCTCGGCGAGCTCGGAGTGCCGGCGGGCGCCATCTTGGCGGTCGCCCAGCGGAGGTAGTCCTCCGGGGTCACGATGCCGACCAGGCGTCCGGTCCGGCTCAGGACCGGAACGCAGCCGATCTTCCGGCGCATCATCCGCAGGGCGGCGTCGGCGGCCGGCTCGTCGTCGAACGCCACCGTGACGTGCGTCTCCATGACCTCGTCGGCCTCGCGCCGGGCGAGGGCTCGGACGCGCGCCTCGGGCGCGATGGCCGCGAGCGAGCTCGTCTGCGCCGCGAGCAGGTCTCGGTGGCTCACGATCCCGACGATGCGATCGTCGTCGTCGAGCACGGGGAGATGACGGATTCCGAGCCGGACCATCGTGCGGTACGCGAAGAGCAGGCTGTCCCCGCGACGGAGGGTCGCGACGCCGCGCGACATCAGGTCGGCGACGGAGGGCGCCCGATCCGCGCTTCCGGGCTGCGACACGCCCTCGGTCTCGTGCTGGGCGTCGGTCCGCGACCGCTCTTCGGCCTCTCGGCACGCGAGCGTGAGATCGCTCGCCGCCTGCGAGACGGCGTCGGCGATCGCCTGCGGATCCGGCACGAGCGCCCCGTCGGCGACCGCCGCGATGGAAAGCCGCCCGGCATAGCTCATCACCGCGAACTCGAGGCCCATCCCCTGGAAGAGCGGCACGATCGGGTGGATCGCGAGGATGCGACGTCCGAGAACCGAGCGTTCGTCGCGCGGCCCGGGCACGTTGGTGCAGACCGTGTTCGCGATCGGAGTGTCGGGCGCGAAGCGGCCGAGGACGGCCTCCAGCGGCGCCGGCAGCGCGCCCGCGAGCGCCAATACCAGGCCGGCGGCACGGAGCTCGCCGTTCTCCTTCATCGCCGCCATCTCGCCGGCCACCCGGCGCAGGCGATCCAGCGGGGTCGCGGGTCCGATGGGAAGCGTCGGCAGGAGCGCGGTCACGAGGTTTCCCATCGCGAGACGCTCGCCGTCGCCGCGAACGCTCACGGGCACGATCGCGCGTACCCGCGCTTCGGCGGACCGCACGCCGCGCGCCTCCACGTAGCGGTGCAGGGCGTCGGCGATGATCGCCAGGACGACGTCGTTCACCTTGCAGCCGGCGTGGGCGCGCACCGCCATGACGTCGTCGAGCGCGAGCGACGTCCACACGACGTGCCGGCGGCCGGACAGCGGCCCGTTGAACGGCAGCACGGTGTTCGGCTCGGTCACCATCCGGCGAATCGTGCCGAGCGCGGTGCCGACGTCGCGCGCGAGCTGCAACGCGGCCGACGGGCGGAGCGCGCGCGCGACCGACGCGAGGAGGCCGATCGCGGTCTCGTCCGTTCTCGCGACCGCTCGCCCGCACCCGGCGACCGGCGGCGCGGCGCTCGCGTCGCGGCCCGCGCCGTCGGTGACGAGCGTCAGGATCTGCGCGCCGCTGACGCCGTCGACCATGCAGTGGTGGACCTTCCACAGCATCGCCGCGCGACCGCCGGCGAGACCGTCGATCAGGTGGACTTCCCACAGCGGATGATCGGGATCGAGCGGCGCCTCGAAGAGGGCGTCCACGAGCGCGTGCAGCTCTTGGGGGCCGCCCGGAGCCGGAAGCGCGACGTGATGCACGTGGCGCTCGACGTCGAACCCGGGATCGTCTTCCCAGGCGGGCCGATCGAGGTCGAACGTCGCGCGCACCGGGCGCTGCCGGTAGCGCGCGATCGCGGCGAGCCGTTCGGTGACCGCGGCGACGAGCTCCTGGTACGCGATCGGCGCCTCGAGCTCGACGACGCAGCCCACCTGCATTCGCTGATTCGGCCGCTCGAAGTAGAGGAACGCCGCGTCGAGCGCGGAAAGCCGAGGTGAGAATGTCGCCATGGCGATCTCCTCGCGCGATCCATGACGCGAGCTCCGCGCTCGCGGCGCGCACCGCGCTATGGCTCGGCGAACTCGGTCGCGAGCCCCGCGGACCCGTCGAAGAACTGCTGGAGGCCGTCGAGGAATCGATAGAAGCGGTCGAGCTCGAGCTGGCCTGCGCCGTCGTGGACCTGGACGAGGCGGAGCGGCCACTCGTGGAGCGTCAACGAGTTCAGCGTGTGGCGCGAGTCGGCTCCGCCGTGGCGCGCGATGTTCTCGATCATCGCGCGCCATGCCGCGAGGTGGCCGTCGACGCACACGGCATGGCGAGCGGTCACCTCGGCCGCGGTCCCGACCTCGGACACTTCCCGCAGCTCGTAGCCCCTGAACTCGAGGACGTACACGCGCTCCGCGCCGTCGGGGAGGCGGATCCGCGGCACCAGCGTGACGTCCATCACGCCGGTATCGCGATACCTGTCCGGTTCGTCGGTCATCCGCGTCCCGACGGCGCGGAACCAGTCCACGGACGGAAAGACGTGACGCGTGGACGGACGAGCGGCCCGCTCGCGGCCGGCTGGAATCGCGGGTGCGACCGAGAGCGCCGGACGCGGAGCTCTCCCGAGGGCAGCGGCGTCCAGGGGTCGGACCGTGGCGTCGAAGGCGTCTTCCGCCGTGTGGCGGACCGGGTACGTCATGCCGCTTCTCCTCCGTCGCGACGCGCCGTCGCTCGGGCGGCGCTCGCAGTGGACGACCGAGCAAGCGCGATGCCCCGCTCGATCGCGTGCTCGCCGCGGCTACGGGCTCGATCGCGGCGCGCTCGCTCGCGCTGCCCTGCCGGCCGCGACCGCGCAGGCGTCGCAGCGCCGGGAAGGCCGCGCCTCCCGCGTTCGCAGGGATGCGAACGGAGCGCGGCCGAGCCGCGAGCGGACTGGCGTCGCGGCGATCCCGCGGGCGGCAGCGCGCTTGCAGTGTAGGAAGTCGCCCGTCCGGCCCACGATTCGATCGCGCGGGCGGGCAAGGAGAGCCCGATGGACGCCTACGTTCTGCTGATGGTCGGCCTTCTCATCTTCGCCGGCAGCATCGCGGGCATCATGAGGATGCTGTCACGGATCGATTGAACGAGGGGGATCGCTCCCCTCGGGTGGTCGCCGAGGCCGAGCTGGCCCCGCGGGCTCGCGTCGCTCGCCGCTTCCGTCATGCTCCTAGCCCGTGAAGACGGCGTTCGCGACGATCGCGAGGGCCGCGAGCGCGGCTAGGAGCGCGAGGCCCGCGCCGGCCCGCCACCGAAATGCCCCGCGTCCGACCGCGAGCGCGATCCCGAGCTTGACGAGCGTGTTCGAGAGGCCGCCGATCGCGACCGCCGTCGCCCCGACGGCCACGCTGTCCGGTAGGGTCGCCGACTTGGCGATCGAGAGCGCGAGCGCGTCCGTGTCGGCGAGCCCCAGGAGCGCGCCAGACACCAGCATCCCGGCCGCGCCCCATCGCCCCTGTGCCCACCGCACGCCGAGCAGGACGACCTGGAACAACGCCGCCATCTCGAGCGCCGCGACCACCTGAAGGGGGTTGCGGGTCTCCTCGCGGACGGCATGGCCGCGCGCCCGCTGCCGGAGGCCGAGCGCGGTGACCGCCGCGCCGCCCACGAGCGGCAGCGAGAGCAGCCGCGCGAGCGCGATGCCGAGAGCGGGATTCAGGATTCCCGCGACGAGAGCGAGCCGCGCAAACATGATCGTGGAGGCGCCGACGGCACCGAGCGCGAGCGAGCGCCCGCGCGTATCCGACCCGCGGCTCGCGCGCGCGAACGCGAGCGTGACGGACGTCGAGGAGACGATGCCGCCGAGAAGGCCCGCCACGACGTCGCCGCGCGCCGGACCGATCGCTCGCCGCGCGACGTATCCGAGAAAGCTCACTCCCGACAGCACGAGCACGAGCGCCCACAGCTCGCGCGGCCGGATCGCTCCGCCCGGCCCGTAGGGACCCGCCGGGAGGAGGGGCAGCACGACGGCCGCCATGACCGCGAAGCGCGCGCCGGCGCGCACCTCGGCGTCGTCGAGACGCTGGACGAGCGAGTGGAGGCGCGACTTCTCCACGAGGAGGAACGCGGTGACCGCGATGACCGCGCTCGCGAGCGCGAGGTGGCCGAGGCCGGCGAGCGTGCCGGCCGCGAGCACGATGAGGCCGGCCACCTCGGTCGTCGCCTCGACGTCGCGCCGGCTCGCAGCGACGTAGGCCGCGACCACGAGCGCGCCTGCCGATGCGAGGACCACCGTCGCGAGCGCCGCGAACCCCTCGAGCCAGAGCTGTGCCGCGATGCCTGCCGTCGCGCCCAGCAGCGTGAACGTCCGGATGCCGCCGAAGCGAGCGTGGCGTCCGGCGGCATGTCCCGACCACTGTCGCTCGACGCCGACGGCGGCGCCGACGAGCGTCGCGACCGCGATGCGCGTGGTCGCGTCGAGGTCGGGCGTCACCCCGCGGGTCCCGTGCGATCGCGTCGACGAGCGCGCGATCTCATGGCGACCCGTCCGCGCCGCTCGCGCGCGGAGTCGCGCCCGCTCGCGGCGTCGGATCGCCGCGCCTCGGCTTTCGTCCGCCGCCGGGTCGCAGGGAGGCGACGTAATCGGCGATCGCCTGCACCGCGAGAAGCGCCGTCCGGCGGCGGTGCCGCTCGCCGATCAGCTTCTGCTCGAAGGTCTCCCCCCAGACCGGCATGTCGGCCGTCCCGTGCGCCCGGATCGTGCGTCGCCCGTCGATCTTCTCCATGAGCTCGGCGCGATCGTCCGAGAGCGTGGTGAGATCGGTGGGCTGCGTCGCGAGGCTTGCGGCGACCGCTCCGTCGCCGCGACCGCCGACCCCGTGGCAGCTCGCGCAGTAGCGCCGGTAGAGAATCTCACCGGACCCGGGCTCGGCGGCCGGCGACGAAGATCCGGCGACGGCCAGCGCACTGGCGAGGGCCACGCCCACGACGAGCGCCGCCGTGCGCGCTCTCGGGCGTTCGAAGCGCCGCGGGATGAGCTCCATGCGCGCCATCTGTGACCTTCGACCGGAGCGACCGCAACCGCCGCAACCGAGCGACGAGATCAATGCATCGGGCTCGGGGCCGGTGCCGGCCCGCGCTCCGAGCGGAGATACTCCACGATGGCGCGCGCCTGCGCCTCGCTCAGCCGCCGGCCGAGGTGCGGCATCTCGGGGGCCTCGCGATCGACCATGTGCCAGACCTTCTGCCGGAGGACCTCGGGATCGTGGCTCGCGAAGTAGGCGCGATCGAAGACGACGTGCGGCACCTCGGCGTCGCCCAGCGGCGACCCGCCGCGGCCATCCTCGCCGTGGCAGCTCGCGCAGTACACGCCGTACAGCTCACGGCCCGGCGACAGGGTCCGGACGAACGCGACCAGCAGATCCGCGTCCGACGACGACTGCAGCGCGGGGATCGCGGGCATGCCGTTGCGACCGTGCTGGACGATCTGCCGCAGCTCGCGGTCCGACACCGAGCGCTGGAACTCCGGCGAAGAGAGATCGCGCGGCGGTCGCTGCACGCCGGGCGGTAGCGCGAGGAGCGGCCGCCCGAACGGCCCGTGGCACGCCTCGCAGCGATCGAGGTAGATGTCGTTGCCGGGCTCGACCTTGGCCCAGTCGATCGCCGGGAGGCGCGGCAGGAAGGCGACCAGCAGCTCGACGTCGCGCGTGCGCTCCCGCATCGCCTTCGGATCCAGATCCAGCCGGAGCGGCGTGCCCTCGCGGATGCGCGCGACGAGCTCCTCGGTCGTGTAGCGATCGAGAACGCCGGAGCGTAGGTCGCGCGGCGGGCGCACGAAGAACTGGGCGTCCGGGCCGTCGCCCCGCCCGGTCGCGCCGTGGCAGCGCGCGCAGTTGGCCGCGAAGAGGTGAGCCCCGTCCGGGACGCCGCTCGCGTCGCTCCGGACGACGCCGATCGCGGCCGCGGCCGACCGGCTGCGCGCCGGCTCGGCCGCCGTCGCCGCGTGCACGGAGAGTCCCCAGGCGGCGATCGCGAGCAGCGCTGTCGTGCGAAGGCTCACGCGGAATCAGCCCGATGAACGGTGAGCACGGGACACGGCGCCGACGCGAGAACGCGCTCGGCCGTGCTTCCGAGGAAGAGCCGCTTCAGGCCGGATCGCCCGTGCGTCCCCATCGCGATCAGGTCTGCGCCGGCGTCGCGCGCCTCGTCGACGATCGCCTGCGGCGGATATCCCTCGACGACCTTGACGTCCACCGCGATGCCGCGGGCGCGCACGGCGGCCGCGATCTCGGCCATGTCGATGCGCGCCGCCGCTTCCACCTGCTCCACGTCCTCGAGGACGATCGGAACGGGCAGCGGCGCCGCGTACTCGGCGGGCACGTGGTACGCGTGCAGGAGCACGATGCGCGCGGCTCGCTCCTTTCCCAGCAGGCGCGCCGCCGCTTCGGAGGCGAGCGCCGCGTCCGCCGAGAAGTCGGTCGGCACGAGGACCGTTCGCACCGGGCGGTGGCGGCCGGCATCTTCGGGGTGGACGGTGAGAACCGGACACGGCGCGTGGCGAACGACGCGGGCCGCGGTGCTCCCGAGCGCGACGCGCTTCCACCCCGTCAAGCCGCGCGTGCCGACGACGACCAGGTCCGCGCCGCTCCGCACCGCTTCGCGCACCACCGCCTCGGCCGACACGCCGGGATCGAGGGCGACGTCGACGGCGAGCCCGCGCGCGCGCAGTTCGGCCGCGGCACGCGCGAGCCGCCCCTCCGCGGCCTCGCGCATGTCGTCGTAGAACCGCGCCGGAAGCGGCACGAACTCGGGGGCGGGGGCCGTCGGCATCGCCGGGGCGAGCGCGTGGCAGAGGAGGAGCCGCGCGCGATGCGCGGTCGCCAGCTCTGCAGCCCAGGCGACCGCCGCGTCGCCGGTCTCCGAGAAGTCGGTCGCAGCGAGGATCGTCTGGATCTTCTCTTCGGGGCTCATGGCTTCCTCCGAGCCGGAATTCGCGACGCGCGCGCGGAGGCCGGGACGCGCTTCACGCCCCGACGGCCTCGGCGCCGCCGCGCGCGAGCGCGACGAACGCTCCGAGGACGTCGCTCCGCGTGAGGATGCCGACGAGCCGGCCGTGGTCGACGATCGGAACGGCACCGATCCGCCTCGTCCTCATCGCGGCCGCCGCGTCCTCGACGGTGTCCGCGGGCGACATCGTGAAGGGACCGTGGGTCATGACGAGGTCGACGGTGACGCGGGATGGATCGCTGTCGGGCGGAGCCTTCACGCGCGCGCCGCGGCGTTCCGCACGCTCCGCTTCCATCTCGCGATCCGCGTCCTCGAAGACCGACGGGAAGGCGTCCCGCAGATCCCGGTCGGTGATGATGCCGACGAGCTTGTCGCCACGGACCACGGGGAGCTGGTTCACCCGGTGGCGGGACATGACCTCCCGCGCATGCCGGATCGAATCGAGCGGCTTCGCCGCGTGTACGGGCCGGACCATCCATTCGTCGATCAGCATCGTCACGCCTCCTGAGTATCCTCGAATGCATGCGGCGCGCCATGGCTCGAGGCGACCGCAAGCAGCGCCGCGCCGGCTGCGGCGACGAGATGGCGCAGGCGCGCGTCGCAGCCCTGCCAAACGCATCGCGGCGCCATTCCCAGGCCTGCGAAGCGGGTCCGCCGCCGTCCGGCGCGGGCCGGTGTGCGACCACTGGCATCGCGGCGTTCCGCGCTCGTGGCGGCCCCGACGCGAATGGCGTTTCGCTTGCAGACCTCCGAGGTCGAAGGGAGGCACCCTCATGAGCCCCCGTGCACGAGGATCTCCATGGTCGCTGCATCCTGTCGCGACGGTCCTGGCCGGCGCGTTCGCCAGCCTGTTGGCCATCGCTTCGTCGGCAGCGGCGAGCACGACCTTCGGGTCGCTCAGCAACTTCGACGTCTTCAACGACACCGGACAGGAGTGCCACGGTTTCGAGATCGAGCTCGACGGCGTGACGAGCGCCGACGTGAGCTACACGTTCGGCGCACCGTACGAGCGGTATGGAAACCCGAAGATCGTCGATTTCCCGGGCGGTGTGTTCGTCCGATACGAGAGCCCGTACGATCCGGTGCAGCAGGCGTTCACGCAGGCGACGCCGATGGCTCCTGCAGTCATCACGCCGACCGATGGCCACGCCTGCTGGACCGGCGGATCGGGCAGCTACCTGACGAGCGGCTGCGAGCACTTCGGGCTCGGGCTCAACGCGAACCCGACGAGCACCGTCTACCGATGGCTGATCGCCGACCCGTCGCGTCCGGGGTCGCTGCTGGCGGCGGGCACGTCGGTGAGCTTGCCGGCGCCCGTGTGGAACGTCGTGCCGCAGCCGGCGGCGCCGCCCGTCGTGCAGGCCGTCGTTCCGGCACCTCCGCCGGAGATCGAAGGTCAGTTCGGCGACGCCATGTGGGTGAAGGTGTTCGTGACCGAGGCCGCCGATCCGGTGGAGCTCGACCACCTGGTGACGGACGACCCGGCGGTCCCGCAGGAAGCGGGCGAGACGGAGATCGAGTGGACGGTCCTGCAGGCCGGGCCTGCCGGCGGAGGCGCGCGCAACGAGATCGCGAGCGAGGCGCAGGTCGGTGCCGGGAACGACTCCGTCACCCGGCGCTACGAGTTCTACGAGTACACCGGCGCCTACGACACGGAGAGCCACGAGGTGACGTGCGGCGGCGACGGTAGCTGCGACGTGCCGCTCGCCGGCGAGCTCGGCAACTACCTTGGCGCGCAGAACGCCGCCGTCAATCTCGCCGAGCTCCCGGCCTGCGCGATCAAGCCCGCGAAGCCGGCGCTCTTGCGACCGTGGCGGGCTCGAGAAGTCCCCGGCCGGCACCCGCGGCTCTCTTGGTCGAGCGCGCGCTGCGCCGACGACTACACCGTCGTGGTGAGGCTCGGCTCGAAGACCGGACCGATCGCCGACCGGTCGCCCGCGCAGACCAGCACGACCTACAAGACGAGCCGGCTCGAGCGCGGGATGACGTACTTCTGGAAGGCGAAGGCGTGCAACGGCGTCGGCTGCACGTCGAGCGCCTTCTCGCACTTCACGGTCCCGACGCTGCCGTGACCCGCGACACGTAGGGCGCACCGGCCGGCCGCGACGCCGGTGACCTGGCGCGGCCGGCCCGCCGTACGATAGCCTCGCCTCGGGGCGAGCGGCATGGCGGAAGCGAGCATCGAGCGGTTCTACCGCGAGGAGTTCGGGCGCGTGCTCGCGACCGTCGTCCGCCTGGTCGGCGACCTCCACGTCTCCGAGGAGTCGGTCCAGGACGCGTTCACCGTCGCGCTCCAGCTCTGGCCGCGCGAAGGCTGGCCCGCGAACCCGCGCGCCTGGCTCGTGTCGACGGCGCGCCACAAGGCGATCGACACGCTGCGCCGCGCCGGGCGCCTGAACGAGATCCGCGACGAGATCGGCCACACGTCGAAGACCTGGAGCGATCCGGTCGACGCCGAGCGTCCGGACGAGTCGATCCCCGACGAGCGCCTGCGCCTGGTGTTCACCTGCTGCCACCCGGCGCTCGCGAGCGAGGCACAGATCGCGCTGTCGCTGCGGACGCTGTGCGGCCTCTCGACCGAGGAGATCGCGCGCGCCTTCCTGGTCGCGCCGGCGACGATGGCGCAGCGGCTCGTTCGCGCCAAGAACAAGATCCGAACGGCCGGCATCCCGTACGAGGTGCCGCCGCCGCGCGTGCTTCCCGAGCGGCTCGCGGCGGTCATGGCGGTCGTCTACCTGGTCTTCAACGAGGGCTACGCCGCGAGCGGCGGCGAGGCGCTCGTGCGCGCCGATCTCTGCAGCGAGGCGATCCGCCTGGCGCGCATCCTGTGCTCGCTTCTCCCCGAGGAGCGCGAGCCGCGCAGCCTCCTCGCCCTCATGCTCCTCCACGACGCGCGGCGAGCGGCGCGGACGACCCCGGACGGCGACCTCGTGCTGCTCGAGGAGCAGGACCGGACGCGCTGGGATCACGAGCAGATCGCGGAAGGGCTCGCGCTCGCCGCCGAGAGCCTCCGCGCCGGGCCGGCCGGTCCATACGCGCTCCAGGCCGGGATCGCGGCCGAGCACGCGCGCGCAGCGCGCGCCGCCGACACCGACTGGGCCCGCATCGCCGCGCTCTACGGGGCGCTGCTCGACATCCAGCCGTCTCCGGTCGTCGAGCTGAACCGGGCGGTCGCGGTCGCGATGAGCGACGGGCCGGAGGCGGGGCTCGCGCTGCTCGGGTCGATCCGGCAGCGCGAGGCGCTCGACGGCTACCACCTGCTGTGGGCGACGGAAGCGGATTTCCTCCGGCGGCTCGGCCGGCGCCGGGATGCCGCGGAGGCGTACCGGCGCGCCCTCGCCCTCGTCGCGACCGGCCCCGAGCGACGGTTCCTCGAGCGCCGGCTGGCCGCGATGCAACAGGATGGCTGAGCGGCCTCAGCGGCCGAGGTAGCTCCGGACCTCCTCGCGCCAGGGCGCGCCGTGCACGACCTCGAGCAGGTCGACGTCGATCGCGTGCCGGAGCGGGCTGTCGAGCGGGAGCGCGAACGCGACGAAGCCGCGGTCGCGCGGGTGCGGCACGACGGCCACCTCGCCCGCGTGCGCGGCCGCGAGGTACTTCAAGACCGGCTCCTCGTCGACGAAGGCGTCGATCGCGCGGTCCGCGACGTCGCGCACGCCGGCCTCCACGTCCTGGTAGCGGCGGAACGGGACCCCGCGCTCGGCGAGGAACTCGGCGCCCACGGACTCGTCGACCGCGCCGACCCGCACGCGCGTCAAGTCCGCGAACGTCCGGATGACCGGGTCGAGGTTGTGCACCGTGAGCGACGACGTGACGAGCGCGGTGAACATCGACACGAGGACGATCGACACGAACATCCAGACGATGCCGACGAGACGCCCCGCCAGCGTGACGGGGGTACGGTCGCCGTAGCCGACGGTCGACATCGTGCTGGCCGACCACCATACGCCCTCGCCGATCCCGTGCCCGGCGGGACCGCCGAAGTGCTCGGGATTGCGGCCGCGCTCGACGAGCCACACGACGACTCCGAACGCGACCATCGTGGCGAGGAGAGCGAGGCTCGTCCACAGGATCCTGCTCGAGAAGACCGACACGGTCGCGCGCAGCCACGAGCCCGTCGACGACGGCCGCGACGCGATCCCGAACGCGACGTTCAGGAACGGGCTCGTGAACTCCATCGCGCGCTGGCGCTCGGCCGTGATCGTGAGCGGGCCGACCGCGACGTCGACCTGCTTTTCCTGGACGGCCTGCAGGAGCCGATCGAGCGCGAACGGCTCGAAGCGGAACCGGAGCTGCTCGCGGAGCGCGATCTCGCGCCAGAGGTCGACCGCGAGGCCGGTCCAGTCGCCGTCGGGCGACCGCATCGAGAACGGCGGCTTGTCGTAGACGCCGACGACCAGCTCGCGCGACGTCGGGGCACTCTCCGGCTCCGCTGCGCCCGCTCCGTGACCATCGCGCGCGAGCGGTCGACCGAGGACGAGAGCGACCGCGAGCAGCACCGAGACCGCGAGCGTCGGCCGGAACACCGGGGCGGTCGCTATCCCGCGCGCTCCGCGCGCGCAACCGGCGGTCGCGTCGGCAGGGTCAGACGACGTTGCTCGCGCGGAGCTCCGCGATCTCGGCGGCCGACATGCCGAGCTCGCCGAGCACGGCGTCGGTATCCTGGCCGAGGGACACGGGCGGACGGCGCAGCCGACCGGGCGTGTCGGAGAGCTTGATCGGGACGCCGGTCATGCGCGTGCGTCCCGCCGGGCCGTCCATGTCGACGATCATCGCGCGGTGCTTGACCTGTGGGTCCTCGTACATCTCGTCGAGCATGCTGACCGGCCCGAAGCAGATCTCCTTCGCGCCGAGCTCGGCCATCCACTCGGCGAGCGTCTTCTCGCGGAACGCGGCGCGGAAGAACCGCATCATCTCGTCGAGCTTCTCGCCGTCGGCCCATTGCTCCGCGATCCAGTCCTCCTTGCCGAAATGGCGGCACAGCGTCGCCCAGAAGTGCGCCTCGTACGCTCCGACGGTCACGTGCCGCCCGTCGCGCGTCTCGTACACCGCGTAGAACGGGTGGCGGCCCGTCAAGTGCTCGCCGCCGCGCTTCGGCAGCCTGCCGTACGTCTGGTGGAGGAGGATGTGGTACGCGTTCCACGCGACCATGCCGTCCATCATCGCGACGTCGACGGCCTGCCCGCGACCCGTCTGCTCGCGCGCGAGAAGCGCGGTGAGGATGCCGATCGCGGCCATCGACGAGCCGCCGCCGATGTCGGCGATCTGGACGCCCGGGATGACCGGCGCCTCGCCTTCCTCGCCGATGTAGTTCAGGACGCCGGCGTAGCCGAGGTAATTGACGTCGTGTCCGACGCGGTCGCGGTACGGGCCGTCCTGGCCGTAGCCCGTGATCGAGCAGTAGACGACGCGCGGATTGCGCGCCGCGAGCGTCTCGTAGTCGACGCCGAGGCGCTTCATGACGCCGGGGCGGAAGCCCTCGAGCACGACGTCGGCGTCCTCGAGGAGCCGGAAGAAGATCTCGCGACCGCGCTCGGACTTGAGGTTCAGCGTCATGCTGCGCTTGTTGCGCGCGAGGAACGAGATGCCGACCCCGAACGGGTCGTTCGGCGCGCCGATGCAGAGGACGTCCATGCCGAGGTCGGCGAGGAGCGTCGAGCAGAACGGGCCCGGCAGCTGCCGGGACAGGTCGAGCATCCGATAGCGTTCGAGGGCGAGTGGCATCGCGCGTCTCCGTGTCAGAGGGACGCGCGTTTCAACCGCAACGGGTTCGCGTCGGCAACCGCTCACGGCTCGCGAACGGCGCGGCCTCGCGCCAGCGGCCGATCCGGATCGGACGTCGGGGCGACCTCCACGTCGTAGGTGCCGGGCGCGGTGGGCACCGCTTCGACCCGGACGGTTCGGCGGGCGACGCCTCCGGGCGGCAGCGCGAGCGGCAGGAGGAGGCGTCCGAAGGAGTCGACGGCGATCGTGCCGTCGGGCGCGCGCCACCGTACGCGAACGCGGCGCGGCGCGATCGGGCTCGGATGGCGAAACATCGTCGCGCTCGGGTTCCGGACGAGCACCTCCACCGTCGCGTCCGCGGCTTCGCGCGACGGAGCGATCGCGAGGTCGCCGGGAAGCGGTGCTCCGCCCGCGACCGGAGATCCCGGCACCAGGACGGCGACGTCCTCCGTGGTCGCGGGCGGCGGCGGAAGCGCGTGGAGCGACAGCCCGGGGGCGCTCGCCAGCAACGGCGCGCGCGGATCGAGTCCGGCGAGCCACGGGGCGAGGCGATCGCGCTCGGCAGGCGTCAAGAGCGACTCGTGGACGAGCGCGCTCCGGAAGCCGAGCGCCGCGAGCCCATCCGCGGCATCGGGAGCGGGAAGGCGCTCGACGAGCGCGGCGACGTCGTCGGCGACCGGCGTCGTGAACGAGCCGTAGCAGGCCGCGATCGGGCGGAGGTGCCACGCCCCTGCGCGCAGCGCCGGCACGGCGGCGAGCGCTCCGCCCGAGCTCGCGCCCGAGCGCATCGGCACATCCACGACGTCGCCCTCGGGCACGGCACGGTAGACCGCGAGCTCCTCGTCGGAAGGCCGCGCGCGCGCCGCGCGCACGACCGGCTCCTCGAGGAAGTCGACGCGCGCGGCCGGCGGCCACGCGACGTCGACGAGCGCGAGCGCGACGACGGCCGCAGCCAGCGCGGCGCGGCCACCTGCCCGCGCCGGCGCCCGGAGAACGGCGCGCGCCCCGTAGGCCGCCAGCGCCGTCACCGCGGCGAGCCATGCGAAGCGCGCGAGCGGAAGCGCGCGCACGGCGTCGATCCCCGGAAGCCACGCCGCGGCGACCGCGAGCGGCGACGGGATCACGAGGCGCGCTCCCGGGAGCGCGATCCCGGTGGAGAGGCACCAGACGACGAAGAGCCCGGCGCCGGCGAGCGGAAGGCGGGGATCGGCTCCGGGCGCGGCGCGCCGGCGCGCGCGGTCGGCGACCCCGACGACCGCGAGAAGGAGAGCGATCGTGCCCGGATACGCGGGGCCGCGCGGCGCGAAGAAGTGGCTCGGGTAGAAGAAGACCGCCATCCGCCCCTGCAGGACTTCCCACATCCGGCGCGTCTCGAGGTATGGCGCGAACAGGAGCGCCGCGAGCGCGGCGAGGGCGGTCGCGACGACGGCGAGCTTCGGAAGCAGCGCCGCGATCGCGCGCCGGCGCGCGATCGCGAGCAGCGAGCCGAACGCGCCGACCAGCAGCGCGGCGCCGATCACCTGGTAGAAGCTCGCGAGCAGCTGGAGGCCGCCGAAGACCGCGACGAGCGCGGCGTCGCGCCAGCGTCCCCGGACGAACAGCCGGTGCGTGAAGAGGAGGAGGAGCGGCGTCCAGGCGTTCTCGACCAGGTACGGCTTCGAGAGGTGGACGAGGCGGCCGGGGTGGAACGCGAAGAGGAGGCCCGCGACGAACGCCGCCGCCGCGCTTCCCGTCCACGCGGCGCCGAGCGCGTACATCGCGAGCGCCGGCACCACGAGCGCCGCGACCGCGACCGCGTTGAACGTCGCGATCGGATCGCGCGTGAGCGCCCACGGGAGAGCCGCGAGGAGCCCTTCGCCGAGCGCGTGCTCGCCGAGCGTGTACGACCGCGCGAGCGGCCGGCACATGCCGCCCTCGAGAATCGTCCAGGGTGCGGTCGTGAGGCGATGCGCGTTGTCGGCGATCGCGCGCACCGAGAACGCCTGGTCCGACCGGTCGAGCGCGAGGACGCCGTGCTTCTCCGCCTCGAACGGGTACGGGAGGAGGGTCCGCGGAGCGGGGGCGACGGCGCGCAGCGTGAAGAGCGCGAGCGCGACGTACGCGGCCGCGGCGGCCGCCGCCGGCGCGACGCGCGAGCCGCCGCGCGGTGCCGCGTCCGTCACGGGCGAGCGCCGGCGCGCGCGGCGCGCGGGTCGCGAAGCGCCATCGCGCGTCCTTAGCACGCGCCGCCGCGGGCACCGCGCGCAAGCCCGACGGGCGGCGCGATCAGCCGAGCGGCGGGGCGAGGCAGGCGCGTGGCGCCGGGCTCTTCGGCCTCCCGTTGAACTTGTCGGTCTCGTCGTTGTGGCCGACGGTCGGCGGCTTGCCGCTCGTCTTGGCCGGCGCCTCGCCGCACCACTCGACCGCGTTCCCGAGCGCGAGGCGGACGGCGATCCGTCCCTGGCGCGGCTCGTCGAGCGTGTATCCGAAGCTCGCGCCGCGCGCGGTGACCTTCACGAGGTCCGCCTTCACGTCGACCGCGGAGACCGGTCCGTTGGGATCCGAGCTCCGGTAGCGATACGCGCCGGTGCCGACGCGGCTCCAGCCGCTCGCGGGCAGCGCGATCGTCGCCTGCTCGAGACCGCCGTTCGCGTTGTGCACGCGCAGCGTCGCGCCGGCGAGCGTCGGATCGCCGGCCGACCCGAACGCCGGCGGCACGACGCGGTTGCCGGGCGCGTCCGTGCGGGTGCTCGAGCGGAAGGTCGTCCGGCGGCGCGTCGGGCTGATCGGCGGCACGCTGTCGTCGCGCATGGAGAGCGCGGTCGTCTGTACGGGCACGATCGCGAGGCCGCCCGGGAGGCTCCGCGGGTCGGCGGGGTCGCTGCCCGCGTCGAGCTCGTCGCGATCCAAGGCGCCGTCGCCGTCGCGGTCGACGCCGAGGCGCGTGCCGAGGCCGGGCGGCACGCAGGTGTACTCGAGCTCCTGACCCGCGGTCGCCGCGTTCGCGCGCAGGGCCGACTCGGAGACGAGCGGCTCGGCCGCGCGATCGGAGCGGAAGCTGCCGCCCGAGACGTGCACCCAGCCGCGCGCGACGCCTCCCTGATTCCCCTTCACGACGAGATCGCAGTCGCCGGCGTCGTCGCGCGCGACCAGGAGGTTGATGCGCGCGACCAGCGCGGAGTCGCTCCAGGTCGAGCTGGTCGCCGACACCTGCTGGCCGACCGCGGGGCGGAGGCCCGTGTCGAACGCGAGCAGGAACTGCTCGACGTTCCGGCGGTTCTGGTTGGCGGTCGACGCCGGGCTCCCGAAGTTGAACACGGGCGCGTTCAGGAACAGGAAGACGGTCGCGACGCTGCCGTCGTGCAGGAAGCCGAAGCCGCGGATCTGATCGCCCTGGAACCCGGTGCCGGGGAGACCGCTGCCGCCCGGGAACCCGAACATGCCGACCTTCTGGTAGAGATTCCGGAGGTGGGCGATCTTGAACTCCTGCGTCTCGCCCTCGACCGACGAGAAGCCGTCGGTGCCCAGCGGCAGGCGGTGGCAGTTCTGGCAGGGAGCTCCCGCATCGGCCGCCGCCGTCAAGAAGAAGCTCTCGCCGTTCGACTGCGCCGTCGTCGGCACGTCGTCGAGCGCGCGGATCGGGTTCGGCGGATAGCGCACCGTCAAGATGAAGTCCGTGAAGTCCTGCATCTCGTCGTCCGGCAGCTGGTCCGCGCGCCCGAGGAGGCCGACGAAAGCGGGGTTGAACGCCTTGAAGGCCAGCTGCTCGTCGAGCGGATCGCCGCCGCTCGTGCCGCCGGTGCGGTCGCCGCGCCAGTGCATCGGCCCCGCGTTCGCCATGCCGCGGAGGCTCTGCGTCGTCATCGGGCCCTTGAGCGGGTGGAAGGGCCGGCCGGATCCGACGCGGAAGGGGTTCGGGTTCGGGATCGTCGACAGGCCCGAGCTGGCGTCGCCGAGGTCCCAGGCGAGGTCGTCCATGTCGCCGAAGATGTGGCAGCTCGCGCACGCGGAGTCGCCGTGGGCCGAGGTCCGGCGCGCGTCGTAGAGGACGCGCCGACCGCGCACGACGTCGAGCGGCTCGGGCTCGAAGCGTAGGCCCGCCGAGTCGGTCTGCTGGCGCGCGGACGCGACCGAGGCGTTGCTCACGATCGCGACCCGGTTCGTGAAGCGGCTCATCACGTAGAGGCGATCGCGCGCGGCGTCGAGCGCGAGCCCGCTCGGCCCGCCGTTCACCTCCACGAGGTCGGGCGCGACCTGCCCCGCCTCGAGGAGCGCGGTCGAGTACGCCGCGACCTTCTCCGAGCCGAAGCCCGCGACGAAGAGCGTGCCGCCGTCCGGCGTGAGCGCGATCGCGACCGGGAACGCGAGCGACTGCTCGACCTCCGAGGCCGGGCCCGGGACCGCGAAGTAGTCGATGTGCGGGTTCAGATGCTCGGGGATCACGGCCCCACCGGTCGTGACGAGCGTGATCCGGCTCTCCGCGATGTGGCCCTTCACCCCGTAGAGCGGGGTCGGATCGATGCCCTCGAAGCGGACGTGGTTCCGCGCGTCGGTGTTCGCGACGTAGAGCTTTCCGGTCGCGGGGTTCACGACCATGTCGAAGAGCACGGTGCCGACGCCGCTGAAGGAGCCGGTCTCGACCGGAGTGCTCGCGTTCGCGTCGATCCGGAAGACGTCGCGGTCGGGGAGGTCGAACGGGACCTGCGCCGTCCAGTCGCGGCCGATCTCGTCCTCGAAGTGGTCGGTCGCCGCGTTGTACTTGACGATCAGGCCGGTCGACGGCGCGTTGCCGAGCGCGCCGGGGGGCGGCGGCGGCGCGCCGCCGTTCGGCTGCACCGCGAGCTGGTTGATGGTCGTCGACTGGTTGCCCGACTTGAACACGGCGGCGTACACCGTCGACCCGTCCTGGCTGCGCGCGAGGGCGCGCGGCGAGTCGCCGAAGAGCACGACGTTCGCGATCGGCGTGCCGCCGAGCGCGGCGCCGAGCGCGTTCGCGTCGAACACCTGGACGACGGCGCGTCCCGTGCCGGGGGCCGTCAAACTGGCGGGGACCGGGCAGTTCTGGCCGCGCCGCGCCGTCGTCACGAACGCGCGCGCGCTGCTCGGGCCGGCGAACAGGATGTCGCGCGGCTCGTCGCAGGTGTGGAGCGTCCGGACGACGCGCGAGAGCGACGGGTCCGCCGCGTCCACCCGCACGATGCTGATGCTGTCCGACAAATGGTTCACGACCCACGCCTCGTCGGCGCTCCGCGCCGCGACCGCGACCGGCTCGAGGCCGACCGGGACGTCGGCGATCAGCGTCAGGCCCGCGTCCGTCACGTCGAAGACCGCGAGGCGCGCGTCGGGCGTGTTGACCGCGAAGAGGCGGGCGCCGTCGGGCGACAGCGCGAGCGGCCGCACGTGGCCGCTCTCGAAGTTGACGAACGGCACGTTCGACGACTGCGCCGCCGCGCCGCGCGCGGCGACGAGCGACCCGAGCGCGGCGAGCGACGCCACGGCCGCGACTCGCAGCGCGCCCATCGCCGCGACCGGCCTCCCTGGTGTGGCTCGGTCCCGATGGGCGCCCGCGTGCGCGCTTCTCCGCGATGCCCCGACTCGCTGCCCTCTCATCGATCGACTCCTCGTCGGCACTTCCGGGCGCCGCCCGCGCGGTCCCCACCGGCGGGCAGGCGATCGCGGAGATGGCTGTGAGACTCCGCGAACGTCAGCGAAGTTAAACGGCCGGCGCTCGAGCCGCCAACGCTTTTTGCATCCCGGCTGCGGAATCCATGCCGCGGGAGCTCACCCCCGGACGTCGAGCGCGGCGGCGCCGGCGGCGCGCCACGCGACCGGCATCGCCGCGGTCGTGAACGCGATCCCGACCCGGCCCGCGACGTCGACCGCGACCAGGCCCGCCGATTCTCCGAGCCGGCGGGCGAGGAGATCGAGGGCTTCCCGCGCCGCGACGTCGGGTAGGTCGCCGCGCGCGACGCCGTCGAGCGCGGCGCGCACGAGGCCGATCCGGATGATGGCCTCGCCCGGGCCGGTCGCGGACGCGGCGCCGACGAGGTCGTCGGCGTAGGTGCCGGCGCCGATCACCGCGGAATCGCCGACCCGGCCGCTCCGCTTGCCCGCGACGCCGCCGGTCGAGGTGGCGGCGGCGACGTGACCGCGCGCGTCGCGCGCCACCGCGCCGACGGTCTCGCCCGGAGCCGCCCGGCGCTCGCGCCAGCGCCGGCGCGCGGCGTCGGTCACGAGAGCCTCGCCGGCGACGACGCGGAGGCCGTGGCGCCGGGCGAGCGCGACGACCGGCTCGCCGACGAGGAGGACCTCGCGGCCCTCCGCGATGACCGCGCGCGCCGCCCGGATCGGGTTCGCGACGCCGGACACCGCGGCGACCGCACCGGCGAGGAGGAGCTGACCTTCCATGAGCGACGCGTCGAGCTCGATCCCCCCCTCCTCGGTGAGGACGGAGCCGAAGCCGGCGTTGAACGCGGGATCGTCCTCGAGGTCGGCGACCGCTTCGACCACCGCGTCGAGCGCGCTCTCGCCGCCTTCGAGCATGCGCCAGGCGCGCTCCGCCGCACGCGCGACGCCCCGCCGGCGCGGCGCGCGCTCCTCGGGCGGCGACTCGCGCCCGGCTCCGCCGTGAACGGCGATCGCGATCTGGTCGCGGTCCACGGCGCCACCCTACCCGCTCGCGCCATCGGCCCGAAGCGGCGCGCGGGCGCTGCCGGCGGAGGCCGGTCGGCGGCCGCCGGCGCGACGTTGACTCGCCGGTCGCGGACCGCGATCCATGGAGCGACGATGAAGCGCGCGATCGATCTCGAAGGCTGTCTCAACTTCCGCGACCTCGGCGGCTATCCCACCGAGGACGGCCGGCGCGTCCGCTGGCGCTCCGTGTTTCGCAGCGACGCGCTCCACCTGCTGACCGAGGCCGACCTCGACCGCCTACGCGCCGACCTCTGCGTGACCGACGTGGTCGACCTGCGCTCCACCGCGGAGCGGCGCGGCGACGCGCGTCGTCCCCTCGAGGAGCTCGCCGGCGTCCGCATCCACCACGCGCCGCTCTTCGACGGGGAGATGTCGGGCTCGCGCGACGAGCGCGCGCGCATGGAGGAATCGCTGACCACGCTGGCCGATCGCTACGTCGGCCTCGCCGAGTACGCGAAGCCGGCGATCGCCCGCGTGCTGTCGCTGATCTCGGACGCGCGCGGTCCCTGCGTCTACCACTGCGCCGCGGGGAAGGACCGGACCGGGGTCATCTCCGCGGTCCTGCTCGGCACGCTGGGCGTGCGCGACGAGGTGATCGTCGCCGACTACGCGGCGACGCAGGAGAACCTCGACGCGATCGTCGAGCGCCTGCTCTCCACCGAAGGCTACCAGACGATGCTCGCCGCCCTGCCGCCCGACACGATGCACGCGCAGCCGGAGACGATGGTCGACATGCTGGCCCGCCTGCGCGACCGCTACGGGTCGCTGGCGGGCTACGCGCGCGACGCCGGCGTCCCGGACGAGACGCTCGCGCGGCTGAGAGATCGCTTGCTCGAGTGACGGCGGCCCCCCCGGCCGCCGTCACCCCTCGACACCGCCGCGGGATCAGCCGACCCCGCTTCCACTCCCCCCACCGATCGAGTCGCATGCCGCCGGCGTCGCGTTCGGCGTTCCATCGCCGCAGCCGTGCGCCGGCCCGACGCTGAGCGCCGCGATCCCGAGCGCGAATGCGATCGCCCACGGGATCAGCGGCAGCCATGAGAATCGCAGCTGCGCGACCTCCTCCGTCTCCCCCTCCATCACCTCACCCCCCTGGCCGTGCTGCGTGGCCGCGCTCGAGGTGTGCAAGCGCGGGGCCACCTCGCCGGGCGCGCCGCCGCGTGCCTTCGCGCCGGCTCGCTCTCCGGATCACGTCATTTTCTCGCCGAGCTCCGTACGAATCCGCACGAGGCGCGCGCTCCGTCGCCGCCCGGCGTGCCGTCCGCTATGCCGGGACGCACGGGATGCCGCCGACGATCTTCACGATCGGCCACTCGACGCAGGGCGCCGACGAGCTCCTCGACCGGCTCTCGGCGCACGGGGTGCGGACCCTGGCCGACGTGCGCGCGTATCCCGCGTCGCGTCGCCACCCGCAGTTCGCGCGCGAAGCGCTCGACGAGGCGTGTCGCGAGCGCGGCGTCCGCTACGTCTGGATGCCCGGTCTCGGCGGCCGACGGCGCGCGCGCCAGCCGGCCACGCGGCATCCCGCGTGGCGCGAGCCCGGCTTCCGGAACTACGCCGACTACATGGACACGCCGGAGTTCGAGGCGGCGATCGGCGACCTCGAGGCCCTCGCGCGCGCAGGGCCGACGGCGTTCCTCTGCGCGGAAGGGCTCTGGTGGCAATGCCACCGGCGGTTGATCTCCGACGCGCTCACGGTGCGCGGCTGGGACGTCGAGCACGTCCTCCCGAACGGATCGCTCGCGTCCCACGAGCTGCCCGACTTCGCGCGCGTCGCCGACGGGCACCTCGTGTACGACCGCGGCACGACGGGCGATCTCGAGCTCGGGTGAGCGGCGCTTGCCCGGCGACGTTCGAGCGCGGCCGAAGCGGCGCGTGAACGGCCCCGCGACGTTGGAGCGCGGCGGGAGCGGCGCGGCTCGCCGCGCGGCGCTCGCGCAGCACGCCGTCATGGCGGCCGCTCGGGCGTTGACGCTTTGGACGGCGGCGGACTAGCTTCGGCGGCAGTGCCGTTCCCCGACTTCGAGCCGACGATCCCGACCCTTCTGCGAACGGCGGTCGAGCGCTACCGCGACCGGACTCTGGTCGTTCACGGCGAGCGGCGGGCGAACTACGGGGACGTCGAGCGCCAATCGGCGCTGCTCGCTCGGGGGCTGCTCGCGTCGGGCGTCGGGAAGGGGACGCGTGTCGGGCTCCTCATGCCGAACGGACCGGACTGGATCGTCGCCTTCTTCGCGGCCGCGCGGATCGGCGCGCTCGTCGTCCCGATCAACACGTTCTTCCAGGCGCGCGAGCTCGCCTGGGTGCTCCGCCACGCCGACGTGCAGACGCTCCTCACCGCCGCGCGCTTTCGAAGCCACGACTACCTGGCGCGCCTCGAGGAGTGCGCGCCCGACCTCCGCGCGCAGCCGCCCGGTCGTGCATTCGTCCGGTCGCTTCCGTTCCTCCGCGACGTGATCGTGTTCGGCGACTGCGATCGCGCGTGGGCGCGCTCGGCGGCCTCCGCCATGCGAGACGCCGAGACCAGCGCGGCGGACGACGAGCTGCTCCGGAGCGTCGAGGCGCAGGTGACGCCCGCGGACGCGCTCGTCATCATCTACACGTCCGGCAGCACCGCCGAGCCTCGTGGCGCGATCCACACGCACGGGACCGCCGTCCGTCACGGGTTCAACGTGAGCGCCTGCGCCGGCCGCAACTTGACCGCGGACGATCGGATCTGGTCCCCGATGCCGTTCTTCTGGGTGGGCGGCCTGGTGATGTCGCTCGTCGCGGCGACCCACGTCGGCGCCTGCCTGCTGTGCGAGGACGCGTTCGACGCCGAGAAGACGCTCGACCTGCTCGAGCGCGAGCGCGCGACGATCGCCGCCGGCTGGCCGCACTACGGGAAGGCGATGGCGTCGCACCCGAGCTTCGCGCGCCGCGACCTGTCCTCGCTGCGCGCCGGCCTGGCCGACATCCTGCCGCCCGACAAGCGCCCGCCGGATCCCGACCTCCGCACGAACTCGCTCGGCATGACCGAGACGTGCGGCCCGCACACCTTCGGTCGCGAGAGCGATCCGCCGCACACGCTGAGGGGCAGCTTCGGCCGCGCGGTCGACGCCGTCGAGCACCGCGTGATCGACCCGGAGACCGGCGTGATCCTCGAGCCCGGGGTGGAGGGCGAGATCTGCGTCCGCGGGTACAGCCTCATGCAGGGCTTCTACAAGGTCGAGCGCGAGCGGACGTTCGAGCGCGACGGATTCTACCGGACGGGCGACGGCGGATCCTTCGATCGCGAGGGGTTCCTCTGGTTCAAGGGCCGCCTCGGCGACATGATCAAGACCGCGGGCGCGAACGTCGCGCCGAGCGAGGTCGAGGCGGTCCTCGACTCGTTCCCCGAGGTGCGAAACGGCTACGTCGTCGGCGTCCCCGATCCGGCCCGCGGGCAGAACGTCGCGGCGGCGATCGTCCTGAAGTCGGACGGCGGGCTCGACGCGGCGACGGTGCGCGAGCGCCTCCGGGCCCAGCTCGCGGCGTACAAGGTGCCGCGCTCGATCTTCTTCTACGACGCGGCCGATCTTCCTTTCACCGACAGCGGCAAGATCGACAAGCGGAAGCTGCGCGATCTCCTCGCGGCGCGCATCGCCGGCGAAGCGGCGCGCAGCTAGACCCGCTGCACGCGCCGCCGCGCCGGCCCGCGATCACGCGTTCGGCTTCTGCCCGCTCGCGGCGGCCTTCTTCATCGCCTCCAGGCGATCGATCAGGCCCATGCGCTCGGCCCCGACGCTCGACGGAAGGCGCTTCTCGATCTCCTCCGGCGTCCAGCGTCCGTCCTTGAACATCGCGCGCACCTCCGTCGGCTGGTTCCAGACGGCGATCTTCCCGCCCGACACCGTGTAGACCTGGCCGGTGATGTGCCGCGCCTTGTCGCTCAGGAGGTAGACGACCATCGGCGCGACGTCCTCGGGCTCGCCGATGCCCTCGATCTCCATCGGGACGTTCGCGCTCATGCGCGTCTTCGCGACCGGCGCGATGCAGTTCGCGGTGACGCCGTAGCGATGCATGCCGGCGGCGGCGCTCCGGACGAGGGAGACGATGCCGCCCTTTGCGGCGCTGTAGTTCGCCTGCGCGACCGAGCCCGCGAACGCGCCCGACGTGAAGCCGATCAGCGTGCCCGCCTTCTGCTCGCGCATCGCGGCGGCGGCGGCGCGAAAGACGGTGAACGTGCCCTTCAGGTGCGTCGCGATGACGGGATCCCAGTCGTCCTCGGTCAGGTTGAAGAGCATCCGCTCGCGCAGGATGCCGGCGACGCAGACGACGCCGTCGATCCGGCCGAAGGCGTCGAGCGCGCTCTTCACGATGCTCGCGCCGCCGTCCATCGTCGCGACCGACTGGGCGTTCGCGACCGCTTTCCCGCCCGCCTTCTGGATCTCGGCGACCACCTCGTTCGCGACCTCGCTCGTCGGCGACTGGCCGTCCATCGAGACGCCGTAGTCGTTCACGACCACGCTCGCGCCCTCGGCGGCGCAAGCGAGCGCGACCGCGCGGCCGATGCCGCGTCCGGCGCCGGTCACGGCGATGGACTTGCCCTCGAGAAACTTGCCCACTTCGGTTTCCTCCTCGCCCGCGATGCAGGTCGACTGGATGCGGCGCGGGATCGCGCCGCGGGGAGACAATGACGAAGGCGGCGGCCGAAGGCCAGTCCAGCGTCGGGTCACTGCGTCCGCGCGCCGTTGGGCGTGTCTCTCGCTGTGGGCCGCCGGAGGCGTTTGTCCGGGCGCTCGCTCCGGGTCTCACTCGCGGGTAGGAGGAGCGCCCCGACTGATTTCATGAATCAAGGTGGGGGCGGGTGATTGTCCCGCTCCTTCGACAGTCGCTCGCTTGCCCGGACAGACGCCTCCGGCTGCGTCGGCGGTGATCGGCTTTCGCAAACTTTGCAGGGGCGCGCGGTGGCTGGGCTTCGGCGGGGTTAAGGAACTCGGGTGACGTTCTCGCAGCTGGTGCGGGCGATGTCGCCGGTGCCGCCGGCGCCGTCGCAGTCGTCGACGCCGCCGTTGCCGATGAGGATGTCGTTGCCGCCGCCGCCGATCAGGATGTCGTCGTTCGGGCCGCCGCGCAGGATGTCGTCGCCGGTGCCGCCGCGGAGCTCGTCGACGCCGCGGCCACCGAACAGCTTGTCCCTTCCGTTGCCCCCGATCAGGAGGTCGTTCCCGTCGCCGCCGCAGATGACGTCGTCGCCGCCGCCGCCGTCGATGCGGTCGTTGCCGCCGAGGCCGACGATCACGTCGGGGCCGCCGGTGCCGACGATGTTGTCGTCGCCCTCGGTGCCGCACAGGGTCGGCACGAGCCCGTTGCACGTCGGCTCCGTGCCGTCGCACTGCCAGACGGCGTGGGAGACGCCGGGCGCCACCATCAGGGCGAGGATCGAGAACGAAACGGTCGCGAGGAGATTCGAACGCATGGGGGAGCTCCCGGAGGTTGCTGGTCGCGGATCGTGGAGTCGTCCGCGCCACACCGGCGGAGGGGGCCGATCGGAGGGCCGGTGCCCTCAAGAGACCATGCGCGTCGCGGAGCGGTCAACACGGTTTCTCGCGCCGCGAGCCGGATCGGGCGGCTGAGCGCGGCGCGCCGCGACCATCCGGCCGGCATGACGCCGACGCGCGAGGCATGCGCTTGCGCGGCGGCCGAAGCGCCTGCGCGGTGAAGCGCCGGCGCGTCAGCGATACGTCAAGAAGAGAGACGCGGCCATCGCGAGCCCGATCGCGACCACGGCGCGTCGGACGACCGCACGCGGCACGCGCCGCGCGACCGCCGCGCCGCCGTACCCGCCGGCGACCTGCCCGAGCGTCATGAGCGCCGCCGCCCGCCAGTCGACCATCCCGCTCGCCGCGAAATACACCGACGCGACCCCGTTGATGCAGAACCCGAGGAAGCTCCGGAGCCCGATCATCCGGTGGAGATCGCGGAGGCCGAGGAAGCCGAGCGCCGCGAGCATCATGATCCCGATCCCGGCGCCGAAGTAGCCGCCGTACACGGCGATCGCGAGCTGCACGCCGGCGGCGACGACCGGCCCGCGCGCGAGCACGGGCGCTTCGCCGCCCGCGGCGACGGTCGGATCGCCGCCGACCCGGCGCGCGATCGCCTCCTGGAGCGCGAACACGCCGGTCGCGAACAGGATGAGCGCGGGCACGAGGCGCGCGAAGAGGCGCTCCGGCGTCGCGAGCAGGAGCACCGCACCGATGCCGCCGCCCACCACGGACGGTATTCCCAGCATCCAGAGCCACGAGCCCATGTCGCGCAGCTCCCGGCGAAACGGCGCCATCGCGGCGAGCGCTCCCGGAGAGATCGCGATCGTGTTGGTCGCGTTCGCGCGCACCGGGTCGATGCCGGCCCACACGAGCGCGGGGAACGAGATCAGGGAGCCCCCGCCTGCGACCGAATTCACGACCCCGGCGAGCATCGCGGCCGCGAAGAGCACCGCGGCCTCCCAGAGGCTCACGAGGTCGGCCGCCGCATGGAGGCGAAGTTCGCGCTCAGCGAGCGAGCTCCCAGACCGGCAGCGTGACGCGCTCGGTGAGGGGGCGGAACACGACGCGGACGCGCTTCCCGATCGCGACGTCCTCGGGCCGGCAGCTCACCATGTAGCCGACGAGCCGCGGCCCCTCGTCCAGCTCGACGACGACCATCGGCAGCGGCAGCAGCGCGCGGAACGCGGGCAGGAACGGCTCGTGCCCGACGACGTAGGTGTAGATCGTCCCCGTGCCGCGCGTGCGCACCCAGTCGAGCCGTCCGCCCTTCCAGTACGCGGGCTTCGGCGGCCAGTGGTAGGCGCCGGTCTCGCGATCGCGCTGTACGACGAGCCGGCGCTCGCGACACCCGTCCCAGAACGGCTTGGTCACCGGGTGGTCGACGTCGGGAAGCGGATAGTCCGGATGGAGATCTGCAACCGCGCGATCCTCCACCGCGCCCGTCCGCTCGGGTCGCCGCACCTCGCTCATGCGCCGCCTCGCGCCGGCATGTCGGCCGTGGGAACGATGCCGCGACACTACCAGTGTCGCGGCCGGTTCACACCGTCGCGCGGTCCGGCTCGCCGTATCGGCGGAGCAGCTCGGCGGCGCGCCGGCGGGCGCGCGCGCGACCCGCCGTCCATCGGATCCACGGCAAGAGCAGCTGACGGGCGCCGACCGCGAGCAGCGACGGATCCCAGTCCGCGACGAGCGCCAGGTCCGTGAAGCGGCGCGGCAGCCCGGTCGGCCGGAGGCCGCCGTCGCGTCCGAGGCCGAACAGGACGCGCAGCGCCGTCTCGAACCCCGGATGCCCGGGCGTCATCCCGCCCCGCATCCGGAGCTTTCGATCCGGGGACGGATTGCGCCAGCCGTGCACCGTGCCGCGCTCGATCACGACGTGCTCGCCGGCGCGGAGCCGAGACCTCACGCCGGCGACGGTGACCTCGATCTCGCCCTCGAGCACGGCGATCCGCTCGTCGTGATCGGCGTGCCGGTGGGTCGGAACGCCGCCGCCGGGCGCGACCTCGACCTCGAGGATGCTGCGGGCGCCGTCGCTCTCGCCGGCCGTCTCCACGAACGTCGCGCGCTCGCCCGTGACCGGGTTCTCGATCGTCCGATGGTCCACGTTGGCACCTCCGCGTTAGTACGTTGTACTATGCGCGGACGGTGGGTCTAGGTCAACGTCCTAATCCCGGGTACGGCGGCACGGCGAGGCGCATCCTCGAGCACGCCCGGCGCGCGTTCAACGAGCGCGGCGTGGCCGCCGTCGGAATCCGCGACATCGCGCGCGAGCTCCGCCTCAGCCCGGGAAACGTCTCGTACCACTTCGCCACCAAGGAGGCGCTCGTCGCAGCGCTCATCGAGGAGGCGCACGGCGAGAACGAGGCGCTCTTCTCACGCGCGGCCGGCCCGCTCGACTTCGCGGGCCTCGACGTCGCGATCCGCGCCATCATGCGCCGCGACCTCGAGAACCGCTGGGTCATGCGCGACTGCGTCGGGCTGCTGGCGACGCTGCCCGCGCTGCGCCCGCTGCACGAGACGATGCAGCGGGCGAGGGAGGCGCGCGCCGACGGAATCGTGGCGCGCCTCGTCGATGCGGGGCTCATCGAGCCCGGGGCGGACCGCGCCCTGCTGCGCGAGCAGCTCCTCACGCAGGTCTTCTTCTGGCTGCCGGCCGCGATCGTCGCGGCTCCCGGCCGCGACCCGGCCGAGCGGCTCGACGTCCACGCGCGCGCCGCGCTCGCCCTCTTTCGCGCCGACTGCACGCGCGCCGGCCGTCGCGCCCTCGAGGCCGTGCTCGGTTCCGCCGCCGGCCCGCGGGCGGACGAGCGCCGAGCGCCCGCTACTCGCCGCGCACGACCAGCGCGCTCGTCGCGACGCCCGAAGCGCCGGTGACCAGCACCGTGTTGCACCCTCCGACCTGATTGCACGAAGTCCCGCGGATCTGGCGCACCGCCTCGATGATCAAGTTGAAGCCGTGGACGTACGCCTCGGAGAGTCCGCCGCCGGACGTGAGCACCGGAAGATCGCCGCCGATCTCGATCCGGCCGCCCTCGGTGAAAGGGCCGCCCTCGCCGCGCTCGCAGAAGCCGTAGTCCTCGAGCCCCATGATCACGAGCGGCGTGAAGGCGTCGTAGATCTGGGCGCAGTCGATGTCCTTCGGCCGGATCTCCGACCGCGCCCACAGCTGCTCGGCGCACGGGACGGCCGTCGTCTGCATCTCCGGCGTGTTGTAGTTCGCGAGGTGGACCGGGTTCGGGCCCGACGCCTGAGCGACCGAGTGGACGAGGACCGGCTTCTGCCGGAGGTCGCGCGCGCGCTCGACGGACGTCACGACGCACGCGAGCGCGCCGTCGGTCTCGAGGCAGCAGTCGAAGAACGTGAGCGGATGGCTCACCTCGCGGCCCGCGAGATAGGTCTCCATGTCGAGGTGGCGATCGCGCATCATCGCGAACGGGTTCTCGTTCGCGTGCCTCCGCGCGGCGATCGCGACGTTGCCGAGGTGCTCGCGCTTCGTCCCGTAGAGGTGCATGTGGCGCTGCGCCCACATGCCGATCACGTCGACCGGCCGGATGAGCCCCCACGGCACGTGGAGCGCCTTGTCGTCGGTCACGAGCTCGCGCTCCTGCGCCCACGGTCGCGACGCCTTCGAGCCGCGGTTGCGTGCGCGGTGGCAGACCACGACGCTCGCGAGCCCGGTCGCGATGGCGGCCGCGGCGTGCATGATCGTCCCGCACGACGCGCCGCCGCCGTAGGAGATCTTGTCCCACCACGAGAGGTTCCGGATCCCGAGGCCGCGCGCGATCGTGACCTCGTGGGTGTGCTCCATCTCGAACATCGACATGCCGTCGACGTCCTCGGCGGCGAGGCCGGCGTCGTCGAGCGCAAGCTGGATCGCCTCGATGGCGGTATCCGAGATCGGGCGGCCGATGTCCTTGGCGAACGGGAGATGGCCGACGCCGACGATCGCGACCCGGTCCTGGATGCGCCGGAAGAGGTCGCGATCCACGCTCGCCGTGCGCGCCGCCATGTCGGTCGGGGATATCGGATGCCCGGCGGCCGCGCCACGCGGCCCGCGCAGGTGCTCAGCCGCTCCGGACCGCGACCGCGAAGCCGACCGCCACGGCGCTCACAGCGGTCCACGCGAGCTCGGTGATCGCGAAGGCGACGAGCGTGATCTCGGATGCGATCGGACGGTCGTCCGCGGGCGCCGGCCCGAGCCGGCGCGAGGCGAGGATCAGCGACACGAGCGGCAACGCGCCGAGGACGATCACCGGAAGGAAGCTGGGCGCGACGCGGCCTGCGCGCACGAGGTGCAGATAGACGAGCGAGAGCGGCGGCTGCGGCAGGAGGAGCAGGATCTGCCAGAGGCGCGTCCTGGGCCGCTCCGGCGCGTCGGCCTCGCTGCCGGCATCGTCCATGCGGCGGAC
Source organism: Binatia bacterium (assembly GCA_035651755.1). Taxonomy (GTDB): domain Bacteria; phylum Desulfobacterota; class Binatia; order UBA12015; family UBA12015; genus DASRFA01. The sequence continues at coordinate 417,948 of DASRFA010000056.1, forward strand.
TCTAGTGTCCCGCGCCCGCATCCGAAAGCGGCGCCTCCACGCTGGCCTCGCGGAGAGCGGTTCACTAACCCGAAGCGAGTGACCCGGTGCCGGATCGCCCGACGAGCGGGGGGAGCGCTGTGAGCGCGGAGCGCACGTCGGCGGAGCGCCGCCCGGCACGCGTCCTCGCGGTGAGCGAGGCGCAGATCCCGTCCGCGGTCCTGGGCGTGAACGCGGTCTTCGAGCACCTCGCACGGGACGGGCGCTCGTGCGAGCTCCGCGTCGCGACCTCGATCGAGCTCGACCCGCGCGACCTCGCGTGGGCCGACTCCGTCGTGCTCGTGCGCGGCGCCTCTCCGGCCGAGCGCCGCATTCTCGGGGAGGCGCGCCGGCTCGGACGATTCGTCGCGACCTACATGGACGACGACCTCGAGCGCGTGCCGCCGGGCGCGCGCAGCGCGTTCTTCTTCGGGTCCCCGCGCGTCGCCGCCGACATCGCGGCCATCCTGCGCTCGGCCGATGCGGTCTACGTCTGCAGCGAGCGCCTCGGCGCCGTGCTCTCCGAGCGCCACCGCCGCGCGACGACCCTCCTCCGCCAGCCGCGCCCGCCGCGCCTCCCCGAAGAGCTCGGTCCGCCGCCGTCGGTCGCCGCTGCGACGAACGGCGCCGCGGGCGACGGCGCGCCGATCGCGATCGGCTTCCTCGGGAGCGTCGACCACACGGCGTTCATCGAGTCGCTCCTCGCGCGGCCGCTGACGGCGCTCGTGCGCGAGCGTCGCGACTCGCTCCGCCTCGTCTTCTGCGGCGCGAACCCGCCGTTCGCGTGGCAGCTCGACGCGCACTGCGAGTCGTTCGACCTCGACTTCACCGCGTGGCGGAGGCGCGCCTTCGAGCTCGGCATCTCGATCGGGCTGGCACCGCTGCCCGACACGCCCTTCCACCGCTGCAAGTACTTCAACAAGTACCTCGAGTACGGGTCGCTCGGGATCGTCGGCATCTACTCCGCGGTGCCGCCGAGCGCCGATGCCGTCGTCGACGGCGAGACCGGCCTCCTCTGCCCCAACGAGCCGGCCGCCTGGAGCGCCGCTCTGCTCCGCCTCGTCGACGATCGGGCGCTGCGCGCCCGCCTCGCGCGCGCCGCCTACGAGGACGTCGAGCGCCGCTTCTCCGCCGAAGCCCTCGAGCCCGGCTGGCGCGACACCCTCGCCCCCCTCCTCGCCCACCGCGCCCCCGACATCTCCCGAAGCGCCGTCCGTCTCTGGCACGGCCCCTTCCGCCACGCCCTCGACCGCCTCGCCGTCTACGGCCCCCGCCGCTTCGCCGAACGAGCCGTCGGCCGCCTCACCGGAAGGCTCCGCCCCGGCTGAGCCACGAGCCGCGCCCCGCTGCCCATGAGAAAACAAAAGGGCGCCTCCGACAGGAGTCGCCGTGCTCGCTCACGCAACGCCCCGCCGCGCGCCGAGCAGCGGGACCGTCAAGCGCCGAACGCCGAATACGCCGAGATGACGTCTTCGGTCGGTCCGTCCATGCGGACCTGGCCCCGATCGAGCCACAGCACGCGCGTGCACGACCGCCGCACCGCCTCCATCGAGTGGCTCACCAGCACGAGGATCGACGCCCTCTCCACCATCTCGTCGAGCCGCCGCTGCGCCTTCTCCTGGAACCGGATGTCGCCCGACGCGATGACCTCGTCGAGCAGCAGCACGTCCGGGGAGATCGCCGTCGAGACAGCGAACGCGAGGCGCACGAACATCCCCATCGAGTAGGTCTTGACGGGCCGATCGAGCGCGTCTCCGAGCTCCGTGAAGTCGGCGATCTCGCGCATGCGGTCCTTGATCTCGTTCGCCGAGAGCCCGAGGAGGAGCCCGCGCGTGCGGATGTTGTCCCAGCCGGTCGCCTCCATCTCGAACCCGGTCGCGAGCTCGAAGAGGCAGGCGACGTCGCCTTCGACCGTGACGCTGCCGCGCGTCGGCGCGTAGATGCCGCACATGACCTTGAGCAGCGTCGTCTTGCCGGCGCCGTTCAGGCCGATCACGCCGACGCGCTCGCCGTGGCCGACGTGGACGGCGATCTCGCGCAGCGCCGTCACCGCCTGCGGCGCGTCCGGCCCGCCCGTCCGGCGGCGCAGCCGGTTCATGCGCTCGCGCAGGCTCCGCGGCCGCGGCGGCGGAAAGGTGAGCGAAACGTCCCGGAGCTCGATCACGGCGCGAGCCCGAGAGCGGCGGCACGACCGCGGCTCACAGCCAGAACACGAGCCGCCGGCGCACGAGCCGGAGCCCGAGGGCCGCGGCGCCGAGCGACGTCGCGAGCGTCAGGGCGACGGCGAGGTAGTGCTCGGTCGGCGGGCGGTCGCCGTAGAGGAGCGGGACCTGGACGATGATCATGAGGTGGTAGAGCGGGTTCCACGTGAGCAGCAGCTGGAGGCCGTGCTGCACGAGCAGCGCCGCCGGAAACATGATCGGCGTCGCGTAGAAAAGGCCCTGCACCCCGACCGACTGGATGTACTGCAGGTCGCGCACGGCGGTGTTCAGGATCCCCGACAGGCACGCGAGCGCCAGACCGAACAGGAACCATGCGGCGAGCGCGGGAACGACCCAGAGCCACGCGAGCGTGACGCTCCCGCCGAACAGCAAGACGACGAGCGCGACCGCGATGAGCCCGAGGAGAAGCGTGACGAACGCCGCGAAGACCATCCGCAGCGGGTACGCGAGCAGAGGCACGCGCGCGATCTGCTTGATGTAGCCCTCGGCCGCGACGAACGCGATCGCGCCGCCGTCGAGGCAGGCGACGAAGAACGCCCACAGCGTCAGGTTCAGGAAGAGGTACGGCAGGAAGGTCGCGAGCTCGACGCGAAAGAGCTTGCCGAACACGGTCCCGATGATCGCCGCCATGCAGAGCGGCGCGACGATCGCCCACACCATGCCGAGCATCGTCGACGTGTAGCGGCGCAGGAGGTCGAGCCGCGCGAGCTGCCACGCGATCGAGACCGCGTGCAGGTGCGCCTGCCGCTGGCCGAAGCGCGCTCGCCCGGAAGGGCTTCCCGGGCGCCGCTCGCGCGCGCGCCTTTCGGATGCGCCGGGCGCGCCTGCGGCGCCGCGCTCGCCCGCGTCGCCCGCGCTCGCAGGCGCTCCGCTCACTCGAACCACCGCGCGATGTCGTCGCCCGAGCGCCGGCGACGCGTCTGGATCTCGCGCCTCTGCAGGCGCGCGCGCGGCCACAGCCGCGCGACGTCGACGAGCGCGGGCAGCGAGCTCCACTCGCGGAAGAGGCACCCGCCGACGACCGCAGCGTCGCGCAGCGCGCCGCGCGCGCCGCAGCGCCGCCACACGGCGGCGTCCGCATTCTTGATGCGCATCAGGAAGCGGTTCTTGACGGAGTGGCGATTCAGCATCGCGGGAAGCTCCCGACGCCGCTCGGGCAGGACCCGCCGCACGTGGTAGCCGACGGCCGACGGGACGTAAAGGCAGTCCCAGCCGAAGAGGCGCGCGCGCCACGCGACGTCCGCGTCCTCGCGGTACGCGAAGAACGCCTCGTCGAAGAACTCGCCGCCGATCGCGACGTCCTCGATCATGTCGCGGCGGTAGAGCGCGGCCGCCGCGCTCGCGCCGAAGACCTGCTCCTCGCGCTCCCACTGGCCGCGGTCGAGGTCGCCGGAGCCGCGGTCGAGGTGGCGGAAAGCGCGCGTGAAGACGATGCCGGTCGAGTCGATGAGGGGCGGGTCGACGGGTCGAAGGTCGTCGCCGAGGCGGAGGAGCTTGCCGCACAGGGTCCCCAGGCGCACGTCCGCCGCGCGCGCGCGCGCGCCGAGCACGGCGAGGAACCCCTCGCCGAGCACGACGTCGGGATTCAGCGTCAGGACCCACGGGCTCCGGGTCAGGCCGATCGCGCGGTTCTGACCGGCCGCGAACCCGACGTTCGCCGCGCTCGCCTCCACGCGCGACACGACGCGGTGGCGGCGCGCGATCTCCGCGCTCCCGTCGCGCGACGCGTTGTCGACGACGACGACCTCGGCCGGCGGCGCGCTCTGCGCGGCGAGCGCGTCGAGGCAGGCGCCGAGAAAGCGCGCGCTCTCGAAGCTGACGATCGCAACCGCGATGCCGCCGCCCGGGTCCGCCCCGCTCACTCCGCGCGCTCCTGCGCGCGGACCACCGCGATCGGCGGAGCGAGGCGCTCGACCGACGCGCGCACGGGGAGCGCCGCGACCCCGCTGAACTCGGGACCCGGTCCGCGCACGACCTGGAAGACGAGAGCGCGGTCCCACCAGTCGTAGTTCGACTCGACGTGCGCGCGATCGGTGTGGAGTGCGACGGTGAGCGAGTACGTCCCCGCGCCGATGTCGAGACGGACGTCGAAGGTCGCGACGCACTCGTCTCCGTCGGCGCAGGGCTCCGACCGCACGCCGAGCCCGAAGGTGTTCACGCCGAACACGTCGTTGCCGAGGCGGTCGCGCAGGAGCACGCCGACGGTCGGCCGCTCCATGTCGCGGTGCATGCTGAAGCGGACGCGGATGCGCGCGGCCTCGCCCACCTCGAAGGCGGCGCGCGGCTCGCCGTCGGCGTCCAGCAGCTCGACCGCCGCGATCTCGGCCTCGCGCGTGCCGGAGCGCGTCGACGTCCGGCCGTGGCGCGCGACCACCTGCACGATCTGCGCGTCGCGCTCCTTCAGCGCGATCATCGCGTTGTAGTAGTCGAAGACGTCGTCGGGCGAGCCGTCGCGCAGGAGGCGGCCGCGATCGAGGAGGAGCGCGCGGTCGCAGAGCGCCTTCACGGCGCCCGGGTCGTGCGTCACGAAGAGCAGCGTCGTGCCCTGCTCGCGGAACGCGCGGATGCGCGCCATCGACTTGTGCTGGAAGTACGCGTCGCCGACCGAGAGGGCCTCGTCGACGATCAGCACGTCGGGGCGCACCGCGGTCGCGACGCTGAACGCGAGCCTCACCTGCATGCCCGCCGAATACGTCCGCACCGGCTGGTCCATGTGCGCGCCGAGCTCCGAGAAGTCGGCGATCCACGGGAGGCGCTCGGCGATCGTCGGCTCGTCGAGGCCCATGAGCTGGCAGGAGAGGTGCGCGTTCTGCCAGCCGCTGAACTCGGGATGGATGCCGAGGCCGAGCTCGAGCAGCGCGGCGACGCGGCCCGCGATCTCGAACGATCCCTCCGAGGCGAGCGTCGTGCCGCAGAGGATCTTCAGGAGCGTGCTCTTGCCGGCGCCGTTCATCCCGATGATGCCGACGGACTCCGCGTCGGCGACGTCGAAGGTCACGTCGCGGAGCGCCCACTCGGCCCGGTGCCGCACGACGCGGTCGCCGCTGAGCCACTCGACGAGCTGTCCGAGGCGGCTCGAATAGAGCTTGTACTTCTTCCCGAGGCCGCGCGCGCGGATCCTTCCCACGGCTAGAGGTGATCGGTCATCTCGCCGGAGAACCGGCGGAACATGATGCGGCCGAACGCGAGCGCAGCCAGCGCGAGCACGAGCTGCGGCGCGCAGCCCTTCCAGTCCGGCCAGCGCCCGTGCAGCACGATCTCCTGGTACCCGACCGCGATCTCGGTCATGGGGTTGAGCGCGATCAGCGCGCGCGCCCGCTCGCCCAGCACCTGCGCGGGGTAGACGATCGGCGTCAGCCAGAACCAGAACTGGAGCCCGATCGCGAGGAGGTGAGCCACGTCCCGGAAGAAGACGTTCATGACGCCGAGCGCGATCCCGAGCCCGAGCGCGAGCGACTGCTGCACCGCGAGGAGCGGAACGAACCCGAGGACCGCCCAGCCGGGGAAGCGCCGGGTCGCGATCAGCAGCGTGACCAGGATCACGAAGACGATCGCGAAGTGGATCGACGCCGACAGGACGACGATCGCCGGCAGGCTCGCGCGTGGAAAGCTCATCTTCTTCAGCAGGTTGGCCTGCTCGACGAAGACCGTCACGCAGCGCTGCAGGACCTCGGTGAAGGTCGCCCAGGTGAAGAGCCCGGCGCACAGGAAGAGTCCGTATCCAATCGCATCGTCGACGCCCGGGACGCGGCTCCGCATGACCTGGCCGAACACGACGGTGTAGATGAACACCATCGTGAGGGGGTTCAGGACCGCCCACAGGCTGCCGAGGACCGACCCCAGGTAGCGGGCCTGGAACTCGCGTTGCGCCATCCCGAGGATGAAGCTGCGATACCGCCAGAGGCTTTGGAGCATACCGCTCTCCGGCCCGGCGCTACCACTTGCCCCTGCGCCCGGCAACGCGCGGGCGGCGACGCCGAGCGATCGTTTGCTTTCGGCACCCATCCGACCGCGCCGCCGGCTCGTATCGCAGGTGCAGGCTGAGGAAGCGTCCGGCTCGACCGAGGGAGACGGAGCCTGAACTCGTCGACGATATCCGGGACCGGGTCCGCCGAGGACCGGGCACTGCTCGAGCGAGTCGCGCGCGGCGACGCACCTGCGCTGCGTGCGCTGTACGATCGCTGCGCGCCGCGCGCGCTCGCGATCGCGCAGCGCGTTCTCGGCGGTCGCGGCGAGGCCGAAGAAGTGGTCCAGGAAACGTTCATCCAGGTGTGGCGCCAGGCGGCCAGCTACGATTCCCGGCGCGGCGGCGCGATGGCGTGGATCGCGACCATCGCGCGCAGCCGCGCGATCGACCGCCTGCGCGCCCGCGCCGCCGCCGGACGCGCCGAGGCCGTCGTCCACGAACCCGATCCGCCGTCCGTACCGGCGCCGCTCGAGATCGCGGAGCAGCGCCAGCTCCGCGAGCGCGTCCAGGGCGCGCTCGCCGAGCTGCCCGAGGAACAGCGCAGCGTCCTCGAGCTCGCCTATTTCCAGGGGCTTAGCCAGAGCGAGATCGCGGGCCGGCTCGGCCATCCGCTCGGCACGGTGAAGACACGCGTCCGCCTCGGGCTCGCCAAGCTCGCGAGCCTGCTCGAGGCGCCGCTCGCCGGAGGCCTCGTGTGAACTGCGCGGAGTTCAAGGACAACGTCGCGGCGCTCGCGATCGGAGCGCTCGAGCCGGCGGAGCGCGCGGCGTGCGAGGAGCACCTCGCGCGGCCCGGCGCGCACGACGGCTGCCACGACGAGCTCGGCCGTGCGATGGAGACCGCGACGCTGCTGGCGGCGTCGCTGCCCCCGGTTCGGCCTTCGCCCGATCTCTGGCTGCGCATCGAGTCGGCGATCGCGGAGCCGACGGGCGAGGCCTCGCACGCGATCGACGGGAAGCGGACGGCGACCGCTTCGCGCGCCGCCGCGGCACCGGGCCGCGAGTCGCCCGACCGCGCATCGCGGCGTCCCGCATGGCGCGAGGTGATCGCATGGAACCTCGCCGCGGCCGCGGCCGCGGTCGCGTTCGTGATGGGCGTCGAGCGGCGTCATGCCGACCGAGCGCTCGGCGAAGCGGAGCACGAGCTCGCGCGCGTCGAGAACGTGGACCTGCAGCGCCAGCAGTGCCTGAACGAGCTCGCGAGCGCGCGCATCGCGCTCCGCCAGAAGGCGGCGGCGATCTCGCTGATCGGCGACCCGCGGACGCAGCTCGTGCAGCTCGCGCCCCAGGGCGGAGCGCCCTACCGCGCGAGCGCGATCGTCAACTCGGACGTTCCGAACGCGATGGTCCTCGCGAGCTCGCTCACGCCGCAAGAGGGCAAGGACTACCAGCTCTGGCTCATCCGCGGGAACGAGAAGATCTCGGCCGGCCTCCTGCACGCCGACCCGACCGGCGCGACGATCGCCGCCGTGCCGCGCGACGTCCTCGCCGGAGGACGCCCGGACGCGTTCGCGATCACGATCGAGCCCGCGGGCGGTGCCCCGCAGCCGACGGGGCCGATCGTGCTGGTCGGAGCTCTCCCGAAAACGTGACCGGGGGTCCCCCGTCAGGCCGCCAGCACACGCTCCAGGCGTCGCGCGATCTCCGCTTTCGACTGCAGGCCGACGATGCGATCCACCTCGCGGCCGTCGCGCATCAGGAGCAAGGTCGGAATGCTCTGGAGGCGGAAGCGCGAGGCCGTCGCGGGGTTCTCGTCGACGTTGAGCTTCGCGAACCGGACGCGACCCGCGTGCTCGGCCGCGAGCTGGTCGATCGCGGGAGCGATCGCGCGGCAGGGCGCGCACCACGGCGCCCAGGCGTCGACGAGCACGGGAAGCGGGGAGCGCTCGACCGTTTCCGCGAACGTCGAGTCCGTGACCGCGAAGGGCCGCGTCTCGAGGAGCGGGCGCTTGCAGCGCCCGCAGCGCGGCGCGAGGCCGGCCGCGAGCTTCGCGCGCGGCACGCGGTTCGTCGTGCCGCACGCGGGGCATCGCATCAGCTCGGCATCGGGCATCGAACCCAGGTTAGCGCGGCCGCCGCGTCGAACCATGGGCGTGCGCGCCGGGCTTGGTCGCGGCGACGCAACGGGGCTAGGAGTCTGTCCGAGTAAGGGCATGGGAGCGAGAAGCGCGAGGCGCCGCGAGCGCAAGGCGCCGAGACCGAAGGCGTATCCGCTGCGATACGTCGAGGGCTCGGCAACGCAGCGATCGCGGATGCATCGCGCTTCGCAGCCCCATGGCGTTACTCGGACAGGCTCCTAGGACACTTCCAGGGTCGCCGGAAGGAGAGACGCGATGGATCTCGACGGGCGAGTGTGCGTGATCACGGGCGGCGCGTCGGGCATCGGCGCGGCCGGCGCGCGGCGATTCGCGGAGGCGGGCGCGCGCGTCGTCGTCGCCGACGTCGACGCCGAGCATGCGCGCTCGGTCGCGAGCGAGGTCGGCGGGACGGCGTTCGCCGTCGACGTGGCGGACGAGGCGGCGGTCGACGCGATGGTCGCGGACGTCGTCGCGCGCCACGGTCGGCTCGACGTGCTGTGGGCGAACGCCGGCATCGCGGGCGTTCGCGCGCCGTGCGCCGAGCAGCCGACCGACGCGTGGGAGCGCGTCCTGCGCGTCAACCTGACGGGCGTCTTCCAGTGCTTCCGCGCGGCGCTCCGCCCGATGCTCGAAGCCGGGCGCGGGGCGTTGCTCGCGACGGCGTCGGTCGCGGGCCTGCGCGCGAGCGCCGGCAGCCCGGCCTACCACGCCGCGAAGGCGGGCGTCGTGATCCTGGTCCAGCACGTGGCGATGGCGTACGGCCCGCGCGGCATCCGCTGCAACGCCCTCTGCCCGGGCTTGACGGACACGCCCATCCTGGATCCGTTCGCCGCGAGCCTTCCCGGCGGTCGCCAGGCGCTCTTCGATCGGATGCTGAAGGTGATTCCATCGCGCCGCGCCGGTCGGCCGAGCGACATCGCGGACGCGGCGCTCTTCCTCGCGAGCGACGCGGCCTCCTACGTGAACGGCGTCGCGCTGCGCGTCGACGGCGGTCTCGGCGTGTAGAGCGCCGCTCGCGTTGCGGCGCGCGAACGCTGGCTCATCACGAACGAGGGCGGCGGCGGTCCTCGGACCGCCGCCGCCCCCGACGGAACGAATCCGGCGCGTCCGCCGGGCCGGTGGAAACGGCCCGGCGGCGCGGCGGAATCGACACGGGCTCACCCGTTGTCGGAGTGCCCGATCGTACGGCGAACGCTCAGGATCACGGTGAGCTGGCGGGCGCTCATGAACTGCTGCCCGCCGAGTCCGCCCCATTCCATCTGGATGGTGTGATCGCCCGCGGTCAGGAAGGCGGCGAAGTTCGCGGCCTGGCTGGTCGCGCCGCCGTGGACGCCCCAGAACGCCTGGACGATTCCCGGAGACGTCGGGAAGCCGTCGACGAGGGCGGCCACGTATTGCGCGTCCGCGGAATTCATCTCGCCGGTGAAGAAGATCTGGACGTCCGCGATGAAGCCGCGCGGAATCGTCACCGGGATGATCATGTCGGGGATCCCGACGAACCCCGTGCTGAAGGAAGCGGTCGTCGTGATCGGATTGTTCGCTGCCACCGACGTCATGCGCACCTCGCCCTTCGGCGTGAAGGCCGGACCGAGCTGGATCGCGGCGGAAGCGAGCCCGCTCTGCGTCAACATCGAAACGACGGTGAGCGCGACGGCAAAACTCTTCCTCATGTTTCCTTCTCCTCGTCTCGTTCGGGTCGGTGAAATGACCGAGCCCCGCTCGGCGCGGGAAGCGCCGAGTTGCCGAGCGCGGGAAGCGACGCAGGCGTCGTGCCACGATGCGCGCGCGAAAAAAGCCGCGTGCTCACGAGCATCGCGCCGTCGTCGGGAACGCGCGCCACCGCGAAACGTCGCCGCGTGTTCCTCGCGCTACGAACGCCGGTGCACGGGCTCCGCCGCGCGGTCGCGCATCGCATGCCGCGCGCGAAGCGCGACGACACGCCGTGCGAGCGCGCGCGTCGTCCCTCGAACGGAAACGAAAAAGGGCGCTGCCTCGCGACCGGGGTGGTCGCGAGGCAGCGCCCGTGGTGCGCCGGCCTCGGCGCGGAGGCGACGAGGCGCCGACTGGCCGTCAGCGCAGGTCGATGCTCCGGACCGGAACCTCGTTCGCGTCGCGCAGGGTGAGGTTCGCACGGATGAACTTCGCGCTGCCCGCGATGTCGACGCTGCAGGCGTAGGCGACGCCGTTCGCGATGTTCGCGAACACCTGGCAGATGAACCCGGCCTCGACGGGCCCGTTGCAGCTCGACGACGCGGGGACGATGTTGCCCGACTCGTCGTAGATGTGGGCATCGACGCTCACCGGCGTCGGCCCGCCGTTGCCGATGGTGCATCCGGCCTGGCGCTGCGCGATCGAGCCGTAGATGGCTGCGCTCGAAAGCTTGGCGGCGTGGGACGCGGCGGCCGTGCCGAGCAAGAACGCGATGGCGGTCAAAACGATCGAAGCTCTCATGGCGATCTCCTTTTCGCGAGACGTTGCAGACGATTTGGGAAGGCGCGGCTGCTAGCGCAGCTCCGACGACGCGACGACCTTCAGGCCACCCGTGCTGACGGGCGCGCGCAGCTCGGCGGCGGCGCGCAGGTTCTTCGCGTTGCCGAAGACATCGGCGGTGCAGGCGAACGAGGTGTCGTCGTCGATGTCGTTCCAGATCAGGACGCACGTGCGGCCCGGAGCGAGAGGCGCGCCGTTGCAGTTGTCGAAATTCGGGAAGGTGAAGTTCCGGGTGAAGTTGATCATGCCCTGCGCCTGGAACGAGATGGGGGTCGCGCCGACGTTCCGGAAGTAGCAGGCAACCCGATTGTCGACGCCGGTCGGGATGCTGCCGCTCGTGATCGTCTGAGCGGCGTGCGCGGCACTCGCGACGCCGAGCATCGCGACGAGAGCGGCAAGGGCGGTCTTGATCTTCATGGAGTCCTCCTTCGATGAGCCGAGAGCGCGGGGGTCATCCACTCGGCGGTCGCGGCTCCGTTTGCGAAGCGCTGCCGCGCCACGACGCAGGGGGCGTGCCACCAGACGACCGCCCGTCGCCGCGCGGAGGGCCGCTCGCGCGCCGGACGCGCTATGAACACCGGTTCGCAAACGAGCCGTGATCGCGCCGTTTGGTGAACCGCAGTTCCTGTCGGCGGTGTCGGTCGTCGGGACGCATCCCAAACGCCCTTGGGCCGAGAAGGAGCGGCGCGCCCTCGGGATTTCGCGCTCGGAGCGAACGCTCCGAGGCGTGCGGCCGGTCCGGCACCGCCCTTGCGAATCCGCTTCGCGCGCTTCGGACGTTCCGGAACTCCCGACCGCCGAATCCGACGATCGAATCTCGACCAATGACCGATTGGAGTCTGGACATCCCGCCGCCGCGGGCCGAGTCTCGGGCGATGATCGCGCCCGCGACCGAACGGCCGGCGGCGAGCGCGCCCGCCGTCCGCCGAAGGGCGGGATTGGACGCGGCACCCATCCTCGTGGTCGCGTCGGCGCTCGTCTACTCGGCGGCCTTCCCACCGCTCGACGTCGCCGCGCTCGCATGGGTCGGCCTGGTGCCGTTCTTCGTCGCCGCGGCAAAGGCGCGCTCGGTGCGGCGCGCCGCGCTCCTCGGGCTCCTGTGGGGCGTCGCCCTGACGGCCGGCGTCGGGTGGCCGCTGCCCGGCATGATCGTCCGCTACTTCGGCGAGCCGGCGTGGGTGGCGGCGCTCGTCTCGCTCGCGGTCGCGATCGGTCTCTCCGGCGTTTTCTACGCGGCGTTCGCCGGCTGGCTCGCGGTCGTCGCCCGTGCCGGCGCCGCGGGACCGCTTCTCGTCGCCGCGGGGTTCGCGGCGTGCGAGCTTCTGCGCGGCAGCCTGGTCGGCGCGAACCCGTGGGGTCTCGCGGCCTACTCGCAGACGAGCTCGGCGGCGGCGCTCCCGATCGTGCAGATCGCCGACCTCGCGGGCCCGTACGCGATCGGCTTCCTCGTGGCCGCGGTCAACGCCTCGCTCGCGGCATGCGCGACGCGGGCGCTGCGCGGGCGCCATCCGCGTGCCGCGATCGCCTGCGTCGCCGCGCTGCTGGTCGGAGCGACGGCCTACGGGCTCGCGCGGCTCGCGACCCCGTTCGACGGAGATCCGATCGCGGTCGCGATCGTCCAGCCGGGAACGGCGCGCGGCTTCGAGTGGCGGCCGGAGTACGCGAAGGAGCTGCCGGAGGGCCTCCTCGCGCAGAGCGAGGCGGCCGCCGTCCGGGACGCGGCGCTCGTCGTCTGGCCGGAGAGCGCGGTCAGCTTCTACGTCCAGGAGGATCGGCCGGAGCGCCGGGCGCTGCTCGCCGCGGTCGGCGAGCGGGCGCGCGACCTGGTGTTCGGCGGGCCCGCGTACGCCTACGGCGAGCGCGCCGTCGAGTACTACAACTCGATCTTCCTCGTGCGGGACGGGCGGCTCGCCGGCCGGTACGACAAGCTCCGCCTCGTGCCGCTCGCCGAGCGCGACGACCTCCACGGGCTCCTTCCGCGCGCGTACGCCTACACGCCGGGACGCGACGCGGCGCCGCTCCGCTCGCGCGCGGGCAAGCTCGGCGCGTTCCTCTGCTTCGAGGCGATGTATCCCGAGACCGTCCGGCGGTTCGTCGCGGGCGGCGCGGATCTCCTCGTCAATCTCTCGAACGACGCCTGGTTCGGGGGCGCTGCTCCGGCGGAGATGCACCTCGCGATGGCGCGGCTGCGCGCCGTCGAAACGCGGCGCTGGCTGGTTCGCGGCGCGACGACCGGCGTCTCCGCCATCGTCGATCCGCACGGCCGGGTGACGGCCCGGAGCGCATGGGGCGAGCCCGCCATCGTCACCGGCGACGTCCGCCGGGCGGCGTCCAGCACCTTCTACGCGCAGCACGGAGACGTGCTCGCGTGGCTCGATTTGATCGTGGTCTTCGCGGTGGCGCTGCGCTATTCCATCGGAAGCGCGCGGCGTCGCTCGAGGCCCCAAAACGCCGCGGCTGGCCCTGCCGAGCCGTCGGGGGAGGACAATCCATGAATTCGAAGATCAACGCCAAGATCGGCTTCGCGCCGCTCGCGGTCGGCCTCTTCTTGGCCGCCTGCGCGACGTCCGCGCTCGCCGGCGCGCCGCCGGCCGAGGTGCGCGAGGACGCGCTGCCGCACGTCTGCAAGGCCGGGCCGACACCGGGCGCCGCCTGCACGGCCAACTCGACCACGTGCGATCCGGGAACCTGCGTCGTGGACTTCGAGCGCGGCAAGACCTGGACCGGCGTGTTCACCCTGATCGTCGACGACACGGCGAGCGCGTTCGACCCCAACAACCGCACGCGCACCGCGATCACGGGGACGCTGACGCTCGAGGTCAAGTACAAGGGCGTGGCCGACGTCATCAGCAAGACCTTCCTGAACATGGACGGCGCGACGCTCGGCGACGTGCTCAACTCGCTCTCGACCGTCGGGCCTCAGCTCGCGGACTCGCCTGTGAGCGTGCACGAGGACCAGGTCGTCAACTTCGTGAACAACTCGCAGATGATGTCGCAGTTCCTCTTCCAGTCGGGCGACTCGACGATGGCGCAGGCCCTCCGCAATCTGCTGCAGACGACCGGGAACCCCGTGATCACCAAGGTGTTGAAGCTCCAGCTCTTCGACCACAGCCCGGGATCGCTCCTCGAGCCCAACGCTGCGACCGTCATCCGCGCGAAGGTCCGGGGCGCCGTCGTCAATCCCTGAGCGCGCACTCCAGCCATCCGTGGCCGAAAAATTTGCCACGCCCGAGCGCGTCCAGCGCCCGGTGCGGCTGGCGGCGGTCGCGATCGGGCTCTTCTGCGTCGTCGTCGGCACGCTGGCGACGCTGTCGAGCCTCGCCTGGATCGGGCGGACGTTTCCCGGCTTCTTCGTCGTCGAGGATCGCCTCGTGCCGGCGATCGGCCTCCCGCAGTGGGCGGCGACGGAGGTGCCGGCGCTCTACCTGAGCCAGGTGGTCGCGGTCGACGGGACGCCGGTCTCGGACGAGCCCGAGATCTACGCCCGCGCCGCGCCGACCGAGCCCGGAACGCCGCTCGTCTACACGCTCCGCCGTCACGGCGAGGAGCGCACGGTCGCGATCCCGACCGAGCGCTTCACCGGCCGGGATTGGGTGCTGCTCTTCGGCAGCTACCTCGTGAACGGCGCGATCTTCCTCGCGTCGGGGCTGCTCGCGTGGGCGCTCCGGCCGAGATCCGTGCTGAGCAATGCGTTCCTCGCGTTCGGCGGCTGCTGCTCGATCTTCCTCTTCACCGCGATGGATCTCTACGGACCGGCGATGTTCCTCCACCTCTACCTGCTCGCGAACGCGCTGCTGCCGGCGACGGCGCTCCAGCTCGCCCTGGTCTTCCCGGAACCGCACCCCTTCGCGCGCTGGCGCTTCGCCGGCTACGCGCCCGGCATCGTCGTGTTCGCGCTCTACGAGGCCTTCCTCCGCCGGCCGGACGTGTCGAGCGCGGTCTTCGTGTACAACACGATCGCGCTCGGGCTGGTGGGTGCGTTCTTCGGTGGGCGCCTGCTGCGGGGCTGGTGGCGAAGCGGCTCCGCGCTCGTGCGGCAGCGCGCGCGCCTCATCACCCTCGGAACGCTCGTCGGCCTGACGCTTCCCGGCGTCATCCTGATCGTCACCTCGCTCGTCAGCGGCCGGCTCGCCATGAACGCGAGCCTGTACGCGTTCTTCCTGTTCCCGCTCACGCTCGCGTACGCGATCGTCAAGCACGACCTGTTCGAGATCGACGCGATGGTGAAGCGCGGGGCGACGTACCTCGTGCTGACCGGCGCCGTCGGCGGCGCGTACGTGGTGCTGCTGCTGGTCTTCAACCTCATCCTCCGCTGGGGCGCCGTCACGAACTCGCCGGCGTTTCCGATCCTGTTCACGATCGCCGTCCTGATCGTGTTCGACCCGCTTCGCGTCCGCCTCCAGGCGCTCGTCGATCGGGTCTTCTTCCGCACCCGCTACGACGGCGCGCAGGCGCTGGCGGAGGTCGGCGCCCGCCTCGCGGGCGCTCTCCGGCGCGACGAGATCGTGCTCCTCGTCAAGGACGCCGTCGAGCAGGCGATCCCGAACTCGGGGACGCGCCTCTTCCTGCGCAGCGACGACGGGTCCGCGCTGACGGATACCGAGGCTCGCGGGACGCTCGACGAGCCCGCGCTGCTGGCCGCGCTCGAGGCGGGCAGGCTGCCGACGACGTTCGATCCGCCGGAGCTCTACCCGTCGCGCGACGACGCGGACGCGGCGCGCGAGGCGCTGCTCGCGCGCGGCGCCGAGATCGCGGTGCCGCTCTCGCAGGGCGGCTCGCTCGCCGGCGCGCTCGTCGTCGGCCCGAAGCGCTCCGGGCTCTTCTACACCGGCGGCGACGCGGAGTTCCTGCGCGCGCTCGCGCACTCCGCCGCGATCGCCCTCCAGAACGCCGCCTCGTACGAGCAGCTCGTCGCGCTGAACGCGACGCTCGAGACGCGCGTCGCGGAGCGGACCGAGGAGCTCGCGACGTCGAACGCGGAGCTCACGCGATCGCACGCCGAGCTCGAGCGGGCGTACGGCGAGCTGCAGAGCGCCGAGGTGCAGCTCGTGCAGTCGGAGAAGATGGCGTCGCTCGGCCGGCTCGCGGCGGGCGTCGCGCACGAGATCAACAACCCGGTGAGCTTCATCGCGTCGAACGTCGAGCCTCTTCAGCACTGCCTCGCGCGCCTCGCGTCCATCGTGCCCGACTCGGAGCGCGAGCCGCTCGAGGACGCGACGGAGATCGTCTCGATCATCGGGCGCGGCGCCGAGCGGACGGCCCGCATCGTCGCCGACCTGCGCTCGTTCTCGCGCCTCGGCGAAGCCCAGCACAAGGAGGCCGACCTGAAGGAGGCGCTCGACGTCACCGTGCGCCTCCTCGAGCCGCGGTGGCGCGATCGCATCCAGATCCACCGCGACTACGCCGGCCTGCCCCGGATCACCTGCGACGTCGGCCAGGTGAACCAGGCGCTGATGAACATCCTCGCGAACGCCTGCGACGCGATTCGAGGCCGCGGAAACATCTGGATCACGGGCCGGGAAGTCGGCAACGACGTCGAGATCGAGATCCGGGACGACGGCTGCGGCATCCCGCCCGACGTGCTGCAGCGCGTTTTCGATCCGTTCTTCACGACGAAGGACGTCGGGCACGGGACCGGCCTCGGCCTCTCGATCGTGCACGGGATCGCGCGCGCGCACGGCGGCCGCGTCACGGTCACGAGCGAGCCCGGCCGCGGAACGTCGTTCGTCCTCGTGCTCCCGGCGCGCCCGAGCACGGAGGCGGGAGCGCCGGCCGCCGCGTCGGCGCGTGCGGGCTGAGCCGGCCGGCCGACCGCGCCTCTCTTGCGAGCGCGGTCCGGGCATCTCATCGTTGCGCTGGAACTCGGCCGGCCCGAAGGGCAATCTCCCGGAAATGCCCGAGATCGACTACCGCGCCTACCCGGTCCTCGTCGTGGACGACGAGCCGGACATCCTGGCGTCGTTCCGCCTGGCCTACAAGCGCGACTTCACGCTCCTCTGCGCGGAGAGCGGCGCGGAAGGGCTCGAGCTGCTGCGGAAGACGGAGGTCGCGGTCGCGGTCGCCGACCAGCGGATGCCCGAGATGCCGGGCGTCGAGTTCCTGCGACAGAGCCAGGAGATCCGTCCGCAGGCGGTCCGGATCATCTTGACGGGCTACGCCGACATCGAGGTCCTGATCGACGCCGTCAACTCCAGCCGGATCTACCGCTACGTGACCAAGCCCTGGGACCACCAGGAGATGCGCATCACGCTCCGGCGCGCGATCGAGACCTACCACCTCGAGTGCGAGAACGCGCGCCTCCTGAAGGAGCTCCAGGCGGCGAACGAGCGCCTCGGCGCGGAGAACGTCTACCTCCGCAAGCGCGAGGAGGAGGACGCCGGCATCGACGGGATCGTCGGCACGAGCGCGGCGATGCGCGAGGTGCAGCGGCTCATGGAGCGCGTCGGCCCGTCGCCCTCGACCGTGCTGCTGCTGGGCGAGACCGGCACCGGGAAGGAGCTCCTCGCGCGCGCGATCCATCGCCTGAGCCCGCGCCGCGATCGCATGTTCGTCGCGGTCAACTGCGCGGCGCTCTCGGAGAACCTTCTCGAGAGCGAGCTCTTCGGCCACCGCCGCGGCTCGTTCACGGGCGCGCTCGCGGACAAGAAAGGCCTCTTCGAGGTCGCGCACGAGGGAACGATCTTCCTCGACGAGGTCGGCGAGACGACGCCGGCGCTCCAGGCGAAGCTGCTGCGCGTCCTGCAGGAGGGCGAGATCCTGCCGGTCGGCGAGACCAAGCCGAAATCGATCGACGTGCGCGTCGTCGCCGCCACGAACCGGAAGCTCGACGAGGAGGTCGAAGCGGGCCGCTTCCGGCGCGACCTCTACTACCGGCTCCGCGTCTTTCCGATCCGCGTCCCGCCGCTCCGCGAGCGGCGCGACGACGTGCCGTCGCTCGCGCAGCACTTCCTCGCGAAGTACGCGGGCCGGATCGGGAAGCGCGTCGGCGGCTTCACGGACGAGGCGGTCGCGCTGCTGCGGGCCTACTCGTACCCGGGGAACGTCCGCGAGCTCGAGAACGAGATCGAGCGCGCGGTCCTGCTCGCCGACGCGGGCGCGCCGATCACGGCCGCGGAGCTCTCGGAGGAGATCGCGCTCGAGGCGGAGGGCGCCGCGAGCGACGAGCTGCGTGCGGGCGGCGGCGTCGCGGGCGATGCGGGCAGCGTCGCCGGCGCCGCCGCCGGCTCGGCGGCGGCGCCGGTCGACCTCCGCGACCGGAAGGATGCCTTCGAGCGCGAGCAGATCACCGCCGCGCTCGGGCGGAACGCCGGAAGCAAGACGCGCGCGGCGCGGGAGCTCGGGATCACCTATCGCGGGCTGCTCAAGAAGATGCAGCGGCTCGGAATGACCTGATCGTCGGGCGCGGGATGAAGAGCTCGTTCGGCGGCCACGCGGGCGCGGTCACCGGCGCCGCCTGAAAGGGCGACGCCGGCCGTGCCGCCTGCGGCAGCGGCGACAGAACATGCGGCGGGCGGTACTGGTTCTGGTCGCGGCGATCGTCGGATGGTCGCTCGTCGACCTCGTGGTGACGCTGATCGCGACGCCGCCCGTCATCGTCGTGGGCGCCGGCGCTCCCGCCCTCGTCTTCGCACTCGCGATCGCGCGCGTCGACCCCGACCGCGCGCCGGCGGCACTGCTCGCGGCGGCGTTCGTGTGGGGCGCGTCGGTCGCGCCCCTGGTCTCGCTCGCGCTGAACGATTCCGTGCGCGCCTGGCTCGGGGCGACGATCGGCGCCCCGCGGACCGCCGTGCTCGCGCCGGCCGTCGTCGGCCCGCTGATCGAGGAGTCGGCGAAGGGCGCCGCGCTCGCGATGCTGGTGCTCGCGCGGCCGCGCGCGATCGCGGGGCCGATCGACGGCCTGGTCTACGGAGCGATGGTCGGCATCGGGTTCACGATGGCCGAGAACCTGTCCTACCTGGCGATCGCCGCGGTTCAGGGTGGGCAAGGCGGCCTCGAGCGCGCCGTCTACACGCGCGCCGTGCTCGGCGGCTTCAACCATGCAGCGTTCACGGCGACCACCGGCGCGGCGGTCGGAGCCGCCCTCCGGGGACGCGCGGGCGTGGCGCGCGCCGGCGCGATCGTCGCCGGCTTCACGGCCGCGGTCGTGCAGCACGCAATCTGGAACGTGGTGGGGTCGCGCGCGATCACGGCGCTGCTCTGCGACCCCGAGATCCCCGGTGGGCCCTGCCGCGCTTCGCCCGCAGCGCGCCGCCTTTACGTCGACATTCCGCTCGTCCTGGTGGCCTGTGTGGGGCCCGGCATCGCGGTCCTCGCGGTCGTCGCAGGGGCGGCGCGACACCGGGCGAGACGGCGTACGATCGCCGCGGGCGCGGGCGCGCGCGACGGCTGACGAGGAACGAACGGTGGCGGCGCGCCGCGCTCCTGGCCCGGAACCCTGGAGGGACGAATGCGTGCGATTCTCCTCGCGGTCCTCGCGGCGACGGCGTGCGGCGCGCCGCGGCCCCGCCCACCGCTCCCCTTGCCGGTCGCAGCGCCGGGAGAGGTCCAGATCGCAGCGCGCGGCTTCGAGCCCGCGGGTGACGTCCGGATCGTCGAGGTCGCGGTCACGAGCGAGCACCCGGAGGCCCTGACGCTCGATCGCCGGCAGGTGTTCGCGCGCGTCGGCGATCCGACGAGCGGCGTGCCGGGACGCGTTGCCCCGCTCACGCCGCCCGAGGCCGCGCGGCTCGCCGGAAGCGAGGGCCTCCCCGGGGCGGCACGAGCGTCGGCGGCGGGCGCAGCGGAGGGCGGTCTGCGGGGCGCGGCGACCGGTGCCGTGACGGGCGGCGGAACGGGCGGTGCGATCGGCGCGGCGGTGGGTGCGATCGGCGGGATCTTCCGCGGCGCACAGCCGACGCCGCCCGACGTCGCGGGCTTCGAGGACCGCGCGCTGCCGGCGACGACCACCCTGCGGCCCGGCCTCTCCGCGACCGGTCTCGTCTACTTCCCGGCCGGCGACTACGGCTCGCTCGAGGTGCTCCTCGTCGGCGAGCACGAGATCGTTCGACTGGCGGTCCCGATCGCGCCCCCGGCGCCCGAGGAGCGCTGACCGAGCTCTCGTCGCTCTCGAGAATCGGGCTCTCCAGAAGGCGCCGGGGGGCTGAGGGCTACGGCAGCGGCGGCAGGAACGCGCGATCGCTCGCGATCTCGTCGAGGAGCCACGGCCCGAGGCCGATCCGGACGAGGTGCTCGAGGCGATCGCTCCGCCAGTGCAGGCGGCTCGTGTCGAAGAACGGATCGTCGACCTTCACCTCGAGGCTCGCGATCGCCTCCTGGGTCGTCCGCTGCACGCTCTCGCGCGCGTTCATGCGCGCGAGCCACGCCGAGAGATCGGGCGTGTCCTCGCCGGGCGCGAGGCCGACGAACGCGCACGCGCCGAGGTGCGGCGAGAACGCGATGTCGGCGCGGGTGAACTTGCCGAGCAGGTACTCGCGGCCGGCGAGCCGGCGGTCGAGATCGGCGTACACGCGCCGCATCGCGGCCTCCGCGTTCGCCATCGCCTGCGGAAACTCCGCCGCGAGCGTCGGGCGGAAGAACTTGAACAGCAGGTAGCCGATCGCGGCCGCGTCGACCTGCGTGTCCGCGACCAGCTCGAGCGCCCGGCAGCGCGCGCGCCCGGCCGCGTCGGCCGGGACGAGCGGCGGCGTCGGGTGCGTCTCCTCCAGGTACTCGGCGATGACCTTCGAGTCGAAGAGGACCGTGTCGCCGTCGACCAGCGCGGGCACCTCGGCGCGCGGGTTCAGGCGCTCGAGCGTCGCGCGCTGGCTCTCGCGGTGGATCTCCTCCTTCTCGAACGGGATCGCCTTCTCGTAGAGGATCGTCCGGATCTTCATCGCGTACGGGCTCAGCGGGTGATCGTAGAGCTTCATCGAAGCCTCCTTGTGCGACCGGGGCTCTGCGAGATCGATGCCGTCACCGGCGAGCCGGATTCCCGCGCTCGCGCCGGCGCCGCGGTTGCAAGCGTGCCACGCGCGTTGCGCCGACGCACGACGTACCCGGCCGACAGCGCGGCGACTGCACCACGACGATCGACTACACGTGGTTCTTCCGTCGCTACAGCTGGCTCTTCGCGGGAATGGCGAACAGCTCGAAGAAGCGCTGCTTCAAGCCGCGCGACTGCCAATCCTCGTAGGTCACCTCCGGCGAGATGGCGACGTCGCGCCAGAAGGCGTCCTCGAGCTGCTTCGTCACGCCTTCATCGAGGATGGTCAGATTGATCTCGTCGTTCAGGTTGAACGACCGCGGGTCGAGGTTCGTGCTGCCGACGGTCGACCAGATGCCGTCGACGGTCATCGTCTTCGCGTGCAGCAGCGCCGCCTTGTACTCGAAGACCCGCACTCCTCCCGCGAGCAGATCTCCGAGCTCGCCGCGCCCGGCATAGTGGACGAGGTTCTGGTCGACTCGGGTGAGCTCGTGCTCGAGGCGCCCGGGCACCAGCACGACGACCTGGACGCCGCGGTGCGCCGCCGCGATGAACGCGTCCTTCATCGCGTCGTCGATCACGAAGTACGGGTTCGTCACGTAGATCGAGCGCCGCGCCGCGGTGATCGCGAGGAAGAACATCATGTACGAAGGCGACGTGCCGGCGCCCGGGGAGCTCTCGACGACCTCGGCCGTCACGCCGCCCGCCGGCTCGAGCGCCGGGAAGTAGTCGTCTCCCACGAGCGCGGTGTCCGTCGTCGCCCACCAGTCCTGGACGAACGCGCCCTGGAGCTGCCGGACGACCGGCCCGCGGACCTCGACGTTCGTGTCGCGCCACACGTCGGGGTGCGCGCCGTCGCCCATCCAGGCCTCGCTGATGCCGTAGCCGCCCGTGAAGCCGACCTCTCCGTCGACGACCAGGATCCGGCGGTGGGTGCGATTGTTGTACTCGAAGAGCTCCCACGGCGTGAGGAAGCGGGTGGGGTGCAGCGGCCGGAACCATTCCAGCTCACAGCCCGAGCTCTCCAGCAGAGCGGCAAGGGGGTCGGGAATTCCCTTGGCGCCGACGGAATCGAGCAGCAGGTGCACCTTGACGCCGTTCCGGCACCGCTCCGCGAGCGCATTCACGAAGTCGTCGGCGATCGGGCCGGGGCCGAAGAAGTATTGCTCCACGGTCACGCTGCGGCGGGCGCCGCGAATCGCCTCCAGCATGCGGGGGAAGGTGCCGTCGCCGTTCAGCAGGATCTCGACGCGATTGCCGGCGACGAACTCCGAGTCGGTGTGCGCGGACGTGCTCGCGGGGAACGAGCGCTGTTCCACCTCGAGCGGCGCCGACACGCGCGGCGCGACGCGGGCGCACGAGATCGACGAGACGGCGGCGGCGACGGCGCAGAGCCGGAGCGCGACGCGCATCCGGGCCAGGCGCCGGTCGGGGCCGCGTACAAGCCCGGCGAGGGTCGTGCCGATCGGCGCGGACAAGCCCTGCCGAGATCATTCGAGTCGAAATCGGGAGTCAAGGCCGCCACGTCGGCGCCGCCATCCGGACCGTCGTCCGACCCCGGTACGTCGTCGATCCTGCCGGGGATCGGGACGGACGCTCGGCGATCCTCCGAGTGGTCGCACCGTGACTCGAACACGGGACCTCTTGCATGTGAGGCAAGCGCTCTAACCAGCTGAGCTATGCGACCGGGAAGACACCTCCGCTAGCAATCGCCCCCGGGTCGGTCAAAACCCGACGGGCGCTGGCGCGCCGACGACCCCTCAGCGCGTCTCCTGCCCGCGCAGGAACGCCGCGAGCTTCCGGACGTCCGGCAGCGCCTGCTCCATCCCCTCGCTGGCGCCGATCGTGCCCATGCACGTGTCGGTGTGGAGCCCGTGCGCCCCCTGCCGCGCGAAGACGAGGTACTTGGTACCCGGCTTGAACGCGACGCCGCACGCGCTGGCATCGGCGTGCGTCACGACCGTCACGTGGCCGGTCGCGCGCCCCTTCAGCGATTCCGTCACGTCGAAGCCGAAGGCGACGGCGTTCGGGTGGGCCGGGTCCTCGGCGTCGTGGCCGTGGACGCCGGCGTGCGGGATCACGTCCTCGTGCGCGGGCGTCGGGCCCTCGACCACCGTTCCGACGAACACGTCGCTCGCGCGGTCGAACTCGGAAGCGCGCGATCCGGACGTGCAGCTGCAGGCGACGGCGTCGGGCGCGAAGCTGCCCATCGCCCACGCGAACGAGGCGAGGAGGAAGAAGGGGCGGGAAGCGGTGACGACGGCTCGGAATTTCATGGCGACTTGGATCCCTCCACCGGCTGCGCGGCCGCCGACGACAGGCGCCGCACCTCGGCGACGGCCGCGTCGAGCTTCTCGCCCGATACGTTGCCCATGCAGAGGTCGGTTTGCAGCGCCGCCTTCGCGGTGTCGCGGCGCGCGAACACCAGGTAGGTCTGGCCCTTCTCGAACGTGACGCCGCAGGCCGCCGCGCCGCTCGGCGTCGCGACCTCGAGCTTCTTCGCGGCGCCGCCCTTGAACGATTCGCCGACCTCGAGCACCCAGCGCACCTGGCGGGTGCTCACGGCGGTCGTGCCGCCGTCCGGCGGCGCCTGGTCGCCGGGCGGGGTCACCGGGCCCTCGGACGCGGTCGCGACGAAGACGTCGGTCGCGCGCTCGTACTGGGAAGCGAGCGACTCGGGCACGCAGCTGCAGGCGGCCGACTCCCGCGCGAGCAGGGCTGCGGAGGCGACGACGGCGCCGAGCGCGGCCGCGCGGACGGAGCGGAAGAGCGGGGTCATGCGCGAAATCCTATCACCGGCCGGCGGCGCCGTCGCGTGCCATGCCGGGCGCGATGCCGTACAACCGACGTCGGGCCGGCCCGTCGCCGATCGCGGTCGCAGCCCGCCGACGCCATGGATTTCGCCTACACGGCCGAGCAGGAGCGCTTCCGCGCGGAGGTGCGGACCTTCCTCGAGCGCGCCCTGCCCGCCGGGTGGGGCACCGCGTCGTATCGCCCGCCGCGCGAGGCCGCGGAGATCGTGGCATTCGATCGCGCCTTCCAGAAGAAGCTCTACGACGCCGGCTACAGCGGCCTCTCGTGGCCGAAGGAGTACGGCGGGCGGGGCGCGAGCCTCGTCGAGCAGATCATCTTCATGGAGGAGACCGCGCGCGCGAAGGCGCCGCTCCCGGTGAACCTCGCAGGTTTGACGATGGCCGGGCCCGTTCTCATCAAGCACGGGACCGAGAAGCAGAAGGCACGCTTCCTCCGGCCGATCCTCACCTCCGACGAGATCTGGTGCCAGGGCTTCTCGGAGCCCGGCGCCGGCTCCGACCTCGCGTCGCTCCGAACCAGCGCCGTCCTCGACGGCGACGACTTCCTCGTGAACGGCCAGAAGGTCTGGACGAGCTGGGCGCACCAGGCCGACTGGTGCATGCTCCTCGTCCGCACCGACCCGCAGGCGCCGAAGCACAAGGGCATCACCTTCCTCGTCGTCGACATGCGGTCGCCCGGGATCACCGTCCGGCCGCTCCGCCAGATCAGCGGCGACGACGACTTCAACGAGCTGTTCTTCGACAATCTGAGAGTGCCGCGCGAAAACGTGATCGGCGAGGTGAACCGCGGCTGGGAGATCGCGATCACCTGCCTCATGCACGAGCGCGCGACGCTCACGTTCCAGCGCCAGCTCCAGTCGCGCACGGCATTCGCCGACATGCTGCCACACCTGCGCGAGCGCGCGGTCGGCGACGCGGCGCTGCGCCAGAAGGTCGCACAGCTCCATCTCGAGGGCGAGATCATCCGCTTGACGGCATACCGCGGCTTGACGCAGCAGCTGCGCGGCCGGCCGCCCGGGCCCGAGGGATCGATCGAGAAGCTCTTCTGGAGCGAGATGTACCAGCGCCAGCTCGAGGCGATGCTGGAAACGCTCGGCCCGTACGCGCAGCTCATGCCCGACTCGCCGCGCGCCGTCGACGACGGGCGCTGGCCGCACCTCTTCCTCTACTCGCGCGGCCGGACGATCGCCGCGGGAACTTCCGAGGTGCAGCGGAACATCATCGCCGACCGCGTGCTCGGCCTGCCGCGGTCGTAGACGGGCACGCTCCCGAAGGCGACGTGCGCATCCCCGATCTCACGCTCGCGACCCTGCAGGGAGAGAAGCTGCGCCTTCGCCCCGAGCCGCCAGGCGTACGCCTCCTCCTCGTCTACAAGCGCGACTGCGAGACCTGCGGTCTCGTCCTGCCCGTGCTCGAGCGCCTCTCGCGACCGCTGCACGCGCGCGGCCTCGAGACGATCGGCGTCTCGCAGAGCGACGCCGACGCGACGCTCGACGCGATCAACGAGCACGGCCTCTGCTTTCCGCAGGCGCTCGATTCGGACCTCGCGCTGTCGTTCGCGCTCGAGATGGAGGTCGTCCCCGCGGTCGTGCTCGTGGACGCGGAAGGCGAGGTGCTCGACCGCACCGACGCGCTCGACCTCGACGCCCTGACGCGAGTGCTGCACGCGGCCGGCGACCGCGCCGGCGTCGAGCGCGCCGAGATCGACCGCGCGCTCGCTCCATTCCGCCTACCCTCCTTCCGCCCGGGCTGCGCCTCGCGAACGCTCGACGCCGGCGTGCAGCGCCGGCGCGACCTCGAGCGCGGACGAGGACGCCTCGCGGCGCGGCGCTTCGAGGTCGGCGACGACGAGGACGAGCACGAGGCGCTCTTCGCGCGCGGCGTGACCGACGGGCTCCCGGTCGTGCCGCCGACCGAGGAGCGCGTGATCCGGATGCTCGCCGGCACGCCGCGCGACCCGCAGGACGTCGTCGCGCTCGTGCCGCCGAACCTGGCGCCCGCGACGATCGAGAAGATCGCGATCAACGCCGTCATGGCCGGCTGCAAGCCGGAATACCTGCCGGTCGTGATCGCAGCGGTCGAGGCCGCGTGCACCGACGAGTTCAACATGCACGGCGTCCTCGCGACGACGTACTTCGCCGCGCCGCTCGTGATCGTGAACGGCCCCATCCGGAAGCGCATCGGCCTCAACTCCGGCATCAACGTGTTCGGCCAGGGCCACCGCGCGAACGCGACGATCGGCCGCGCGCTGAACCTCGTCGTCCGGAACGTGGGCGGCGGGCGCCCCGGCGAGGTCGATCGCGCCACGCTGGGACAGCCCGGCAAGTTCACGTACTGCATCGCCGAGAACGAGGAGGCGAGCCCGTGGCCGCCGCTCCACGTCGAGCGCGGCTTCGCCGCCGAGGACTCGACGGTCACGCTCTTCGCCGCCGAGGCCCCGCGCGCGATCGTCGACCAGACGAGCCGAACGGCGGCCGGCCTCGTCAAGTCGCTCGGCCTCGCGATGGAGAGCGTCGCGCACCCGCGCGCACACGGCTACGGCGACATCGTCCTCGTCCTCCCGCCCGAGCACGTCGCGACGATTCGGCGCGACGGCTGGACGAAGGACGACGTGCGCCGGCGCATCCAGGAGGTGACGGCGCGGCCGCTCGCGGAGCTCTTCGCCGACGAGGAGTGCCGGGAAGGTCTCCCGCGCGCGCTCGCAGGCAATCGCGATCCGGCGACCGTGACGCTTCCGAAGTTCCGGAGCTCGGAGATGATCCACATCGTCGTCGCGGGCGGCCCGGCCGGGAAGTTCTCGGCCGTGATCGGCGGCTGGGTGCAGGGGCCGATGGGCTCGACGATGGTGACGCGGAAGATCGGCTGAGCCGTCGTCTCGACGATCCGCTCGGCGATCACTGCACGTAGCCGAGCGTGCGCAGGCGATCGGCGACGTCGGCCGGCGGCTGCGTCGCACCCGTCGTCGCGGCGCTCGTCGCAGCGTCCGGCGCGACGGCCGAGCCGCCGCTCCTGACGGCCGCCAGGAACTCGGGCGCGGCGTCGCTCCGGCTCGCGAGGAGGGCGACGACCTCCGCGTCGTAGTCCTCGAGCGGCCGACGCTCGGGGCCTTCCGCGAGCATCGTGGGGTGGCGATCGCCGGGATCGCGCGCGGCGTCGAAGCTCATCCACTGGTCGTGCTTCTTCCAGAGGACGAGCGTGCGCGCCGCGTCGCGCACAGCGAGCGTCCGCCGCCACTCCTGGCCGGGGACGTACATGCCGCTCAGGACCGGTCGCGGCGGAAGCGGCTCGCCGCGGAGCGCCGGCGCGAGGCTGCGGCCGTCGGCGTCCGGCATCGGCTCCACGCCCGCGAGCTCCGCGATCGTCGGGGCGACGTCGGCGAGCGACACCGGATCCGCGACGCGCCGCCCGCGGACGAAGCCGCTGCGCTCCGACCACACGACGAGCGGCACGTGCACCGACTCGTCGTACACGGTGCGGTGATGCGTCTTCCCGCCGTGCTCCATGAACTCCTCGCCGTGGTCCGACGTGACGACGACGAGAGTGTCGGACAAAGCTCCGGCGGCGCGCAAAGCGTCGAGCAGGTGCGCGATCGTGTCGTCGGTCGACCGCAGCTCGCCGTCGTAGAGCGCGAGCAGGTGCTGGAGGTCGCGCGGGTCCGGCTTCTCGGGAAAGCCGGCGCCGACGATGTTCCGGCCGTTCAGCGGCCCGGCGTAGAGCGGGTCGAACATCGACGCATAGGGCTCGGGCGGGATGTAGTCGTAGTGCACGTCCCACATGTGGACGAAGGCGAAGAACGGCCGCGCCGAGCGGCCCTCGACCCAGACGCGGAACGCCTTCTCGACCGCCGCATTCGTCCGGTCGGCGTGCGACTCGACGAGGCCTTTCATCTTGACGTCGGTCGCGTCGTAGTCGTGCGACATGCACGAGCGGTAGGCATCGAAGCCGCGGTCGAAGCCGTAGTACGGGTGGAGGAGAGGTCCGGAGTAGAAGCCGACCGTCTCGTAGCCGCGGCGCGCGAACGACTCCTGCAGGAGGTGCTCGCTGGGCGCGATCGTGTCCTTCCAGCCGATCGTCCCGTGGTGGTGCGGGAGCCGTCCGGTGAGGAGCGTCACGTGCGACGGGAGCGTCCAGGCGGTCGCGCTGTAGGCGCGCTCGAAAACCACGCCCTCCCGCGCCAGGCGGTCGATCGCCGGCGTCACCGCGCGCGCGTTGCCGTAGGCGCCGACGCGATCGGCGCGCAGGCTGTCGATCGAGATCAGGAGGACGTTCCGGGGTCCGGTCGAGCCGCCGCGATCGCACGCCGACGCGGCGAGCGTCGTCGCCGCGACCAGCAGCACGACGGCGAGCGAGCGATCCGGGTGCACGACGTCGTGAATCGTAGAGCGCTCCCCGCTCCGGGCGCAACGGGTTGCCACGCCCAGCGCCGAGAGCGATCATCGGCGACGTGGCGACGACGCTTCTCGACCCGACCGACGAGCGCGTCCCGCTCGCGCGGAAGAGCGCCCCGCGGCCGACCGAGCTGTCCGGCCGCGTCGCGTTGCTCGACATCGTGAAGCCGCGCGGCGACGTGTTCCTCGACCGGCTCGAGCAGCGCCTGCGCGAACGCGTCCCCGGGATCGAGGTCGCGCGCTATCGCAAGCCGACCTTCACGAAGCCCGCGCCGGAGGACCTCCGCCTCGAGATCGCCCAGCACTGCAGCGCGGTCATCGAGGCGCTCGCCGATTGAGGGTCGTGCGTGTCGTGCAGTGTGCACGACTGCGTGGACCTCGAGGGGCGCGGCGTCCCGGCCGTGTTCGTCGCGTCGAGCACGTTCGTCGACGCGGCGGAGTCGCAGGCGCGCGCGCTCGGCTTCCCGGAGGTCGCGCGTGTGTTCGTCGCGCACCCGATCCAGGACGCGACCGACGACGAGATGCGCGCCAAGGCGGATGCGGCGGTCGAGGCGCTCGTCGCCGCGCTGACGCGACCGCGCGGCTGACCTTCCCACGGCGGCCGGCGCTCCGCGTCGCGTGCTCGCGTCCGAGCTCGCGTCTGTGCCACAACCGGGAGACGGAGGGCATGCCATGAACGATCTCGCGACCGCGGCCACGCGGGGAATCGGCGTCGACGGGAACTGCGATCCGCGCTTCCGCAGGGTGCGCGAGGTGTTCGAGGAAGGGTTCCGATCGCGCGACGAGATCGGCGCGGCGGTCGCGGTGACGGTCGACGGCCGCCCCGTCGTCGACCTCTGGGGCGGACACGCCGACGTCGCGCGCACGCGTCCGTGGCAGCGCGACACGATCGTCAACGTCTACTCGACGACGAAGGGCATCGTCGCGATCTGCGCGATGCGCCTCGCCGACGAGGGTGAGCTCGACGTCGATGCGCCGGTCACGCGCTACTGGCCCGAGTTCGGCCAGGCGGGGAAGGAGGAGGTCCCGGTCCGGTGGCTGCTGTCGCACCGCGCCGGCCTGCCCGCCGTCAAGAGCCCCCTCCCGGGCGAGGCGCTCTACGACTGGGGCGCGATGACCGCCGCGCTCGCCGCGCAGGAGCCCTGGTGGACGCCCGGGACGCGGCACGGCTACCACGCGGTCACGTACGGATGGCTCGTCGGCGAGGTGATCCGCCGGATCGCCGGGAAGAGCCTCGGCGCCTACCTCCGGGACGAGATCGCACGGCCGCTCGGCCTCGACCTCCATGTCGGGCTCCTCGACGACGAGCACGGCCGCTGCGCGGAGATGACGCCGATCCCGACCGAGCCCGCGCCCGAGGGCCGGAGCCTCGCCGACGTGATCCTCGCCGACCCGCAGGGCATGAGCGCTCTGTCGTTCATGAACCCGCCGTCGATGGCGCTCGGCGTGAACAACGCCGAGTGGCGGCGCGCGGAGATCCCGGGCGCGAACGGCCACGGGAGCGCGCGCTCGATCGCGCGCCTCTACGGCGCGCTCGCGTGCGGCGGCTCGCTCGACGGCGTGCGCATCATGAGGCCGGAGGCCGTGGTCCGCTGCCACGCCGAGCAGGCGTGGGGGACGGACGCGGTCCTCCAGATCCCGACCCGGATCGGCATGGGGTTCATGCTGTCGCAGCAGGGCGTGACGGGCGGCGCCTTCGGGCCGGGGCCGCGCGCGTTCGGGCATCCCGGCGCGGGCGGCTCGGTCGGGTTCGCCGACCCGGACGCGCGCATCGGGTTCTCGTACGTCATGAACCGCATGGGGCCGTACGTGCTGATGGACCCGCGCGCGACCGCGCTCATCGACGCCGTGTACGACTCCGTGAGCTGAGCGGGAATTTCACGAGAGGGATCGCTCCCCGCGCCGCGCACGGGGGATTTGCCCCAGCGCGACGCGCGCACCGTTTCTCACGATCGCGAATCCTTTTCTCGACGGCGTCCTAGCGCCGGTGAGCCGATCGCGCAACGACCTGCAGTGCGCTGCGGCGCCGCGGCCCGAGCGTGCAAGCCATTGCGCGTTCGCGCACGCCGCGCCCGTCGCCGCGATCGCTCCCGAGCGTGGCATCGCGATTGCGACCTTGCCCCATCGGCGCCGCGCGCGCCGCCTCTCGGCGGCGTGCCGCGGCCCACCAAGGGGCACACCATGGACCTCCAGCTGCGTCCAGTCGTCGCCGCGACCCTGGTTCTCCTCGGACTCGGTACCGCGCCTGCGGGCGCGGCCGGTGGGCCGACCCTGGAGATCTCGACCCCGGAGGGCCGGACGACCCGGGCAATCGTCGAGGGAAGCGCCGTCGTCGTGAGCACCGGCGTCGACCCGCGGCGGGCGACCACCGTGCTTCCGCCGGCGGCGAGCGACGGCTCACCCGAGCTCGTGATCGTCGAGCTGCGCGGCGCGCCGCTCGTCCGACGGGTGCAGGCGCGAGCGACCCGCGCTCCGCAGTCGGCGCACGCGGCGATCGCGGCGGAGCACCGGAGGGTCGTGGACGAGATCGCCCGGCTCGACGGCGGCGCCGCCCGCGCGCGCGGGCTCGGCCCGGGACCGGTCCGCCGCGAGTACACGCTGCTGTTCAACGGCATCGCGGCGACGCTCGACGCCGCCGCGCAGGCCGCGCTCGCCGCTCACCCCGACGTGAGGGCGATCCGGCCCGATCGCGAGGTCAAGGCGGTCCTCGACACGAGCGTCCCGTTCGTGCGCGCGCCGGCGTTCTGGTCGCGCCACGGCGGCTACCGCGGTAGCGGACGGGTCATCGCCGTCGTCGACACCGGCATCGACTACACCCACGCCGACCTCGGCGCGTGCACCGCGGTCGGCGCCGGATGCAAGGTCGCGGGCGGATACGACTTCCAGAACGGCGACGACGATCCGCTCGACGACTACGGCCACGGGACGCACGTCGCCGCGATCGCGGCCGGCAACGGGTCGCTCCTCGGCGTCGCGCCCGACGCGACGCTGCTCGCGTACAAGGTGCTGGACGCGTACGGGAACGGCCTCGAGTCGACCGTGATCGCCGGGATCGAAGGGGCCGTCGACCCGAACGGCGACCTCGACACGAGCGATCACGTCGACGTCATCAACCTGAGCCTCGGCGGACCCGGCGGCCCGGACGATCCCGGCGCGCAGGCCGTCGACGGAGCGACCGCGGCCGGCGTGCTCGTCGTCGCGGCGGCCGGGAACAGCGGCGGCTACTACACGGTCGGCTCTCCCGGCGTGGCGCGAACGGCGCTCACCGTCGGCGCGATCAGCGAGGCGGGAGCCGCGGCGGCCTATTTCACGTCCGGCGGACCGACGGCAGACACGTTCGATCTGAAGCCCGAGATCTCGGCTCCGGGCGTGAACATCTGCGCCGCTCGCGCCGCCGGAACGGAGCTCGGCGCGACGTGCATCGACGCAACCCACGTCGTCCTCGACGGAACTTCGATGGCGACGCCTCACGTGGCCGGCGCCGCGGCGCTCTTGCGCGGGGTCTTTCCCGCTCTGTCGCCCGCCGACGTCAAGTCGCTGCTCGCGCAGAACGGCCGTCCCTCGAACGACTCCGCGCTGCAGGTCGGAGCGTCCATCCTCGACGTGTCCGCCTCGGGCTCGGCCGAAACGGTCGTCGACCCGCAGACCCTGAGCTTCGGGCTCGACGACCTCCTGGTGCCGACGTGGGCCCCGACGCGGACCCTCACCGTGCGGAACGTGGGCGCGACGGCGCGCTCCTACACGATCGGCGCGACCGGACACGCCTTCGGCCTTCCGGCCGGCGCGACCGTGACCTTCGATCCCGCGTCCTTCTCCCTCTCCCCCGGCCAGTCGCGGACGATCCAGGTCGCGCTCACCGTCGACAACGCCGCGGTGCCGAACCAGACGACCGCGCCCAGTGCCTACGAGGCGATGATCGAGCTCCGGTCCACCGGCGAGACGCAGCGCGTGCCGATGATCTTCATCAAGTCGCCGCTCCTGCGCATCCAGACCGATCAGGTGGCGACGCTCGTCTACGCGCACGATCGCTCGAGCATCTACAACGCCTACGCCGTGGTGCCGGCCGGAACCACGGTGGACATGCTCGTCCCGGCGGGCACGTACGACGTCATCATGATGTTCAGCGCGAGCATTGCGGCGTACGTGGTGCACGAGGGGATCGTCGTGACCGATCGTCATGACGAGATCATGAGCTCCACCGAGGCGAGCCACACCGTGAGCCTCGCGGGCAAGAGCGAGGTCGGAAGCCCGCTCACCGAGTCGATTCGCGCGATCACGATCTACCACCGCGCCTCGGGCCTGGGCCTCGCGACGCTGAGCTCGGGCGCGGCGGTTCCGTTCGCGATCCCGATGAGCTCGATGAGCTCCGCGTACGACGTCGATCTCGCGCTCATGGCGCAGCCCGGCGACCGGACGTACCTCGTGAACGAAGGCCTGGCCGGCGTGTCGGAAAGCGCCGCTCTCGCGAACACGCCGTCCCAGCTCACGCACGGAGCGTTCCGCTACTACGCGAACCCGGGCGAGACGCCTTCGGGGACGATGGAGTTCCTCTCGGTGATGGTCGGCTCGACGTTCGGATTCGGGCTCGGCCCACCGCCCGTGAGCCCCGTCGACCGCGACTTCTGGGTGGCGCCGGCTCCGCGGCCGGGGGCCCGCATCTTCGTGCAGCCGGCGGTGCTGCTCACCGGGAACCCGGACACCTCCCACAACTGCCCGTGGTACCGCGGCGCGACCGCGAGCGGCGTGATCCAGGCCTTCAACGCGCTCGATCCGGACGATCCCGTCTACGAGACGTCGACCGGCGAGCTGCCGCTCGACCTCGGGCCGGCGTCGCTGTTCGTCAAGCTCGTCAGCACGAACGCGTGGCTGCAGGCGCGCAACGTGGCCGCGGCGTGGACGTGGACGTTCCATTCCCCGGGAGGCGACGGTCCCGAGGCCCCCGGCGGCACGATCGGCTACCGCCTGCTCGCGAACGACCACGTCGTCGCCTCCGGCGTGATGCCGCAGTCGGGCTTCGGCGGGCCGTTCCTGCCGTTCCTCTTCCCGCTCGCCGCACGTCCGTACGTGCTCGAAACCGATCCGCTGCCCTACTGGATCGGGGGCGTGCGGGCGACGGCGCGGATCGCGGCCTCGTTCGACACTCGGAGCTACCCCGCGGACGTCGACCCGCCGTACCTCCGGCGTGTCGAGGTACGGAGCGCCGGAGCGCTCGCCGAGGTCGTCCCGGTCGGGATGGATCCGACGGTGCTCATCGAGGCGCACGACGACGTCGACGCGACGGTCGCGCTCTCGCTCCAGGCGACCGCGGCCGGCGTCAAGACGCTCGTGCCGGTCGTGCCGATCGGACCCGGGGTCTACGAGGCGACGCTCACCGGCGCCTGCGACGACGGCGGTGCGGTCGACCTCCTCGTGAGCGCCGCCGACTCGTCGGGCAACCGGCTCGACGAGTGGCTCACGCCGGCATTCGTCTGCCGCAGCGCAACCTGCGGCAACTGGATCATCGAGCCGGGCGAGGCGTGCGACGACGGCAACCAGGTCTCCGGAGACGGCTGCAACGCCGTCTGCTCGAGCACCGAGCGGTGCGGCGACGGCGTCCTCGACGCCGGCGAGGCATGCGACGACGGCAACACGACCGGCGGCGATTGCTGCTCCGCCACCTGCCGGCCCGAGCGCGCCGGGTCGGCGTGCGACGACGGCCTCTTCTGCGACGGCGCGGACGCTTGCGACTCCCTCGGCGCGTGCGCGCGCCACGGCGCGCCGCCGTGCGCGAGCGGGCCCGAGTGCGCGACCTCCTGCGACGAGTCGATCGACGCGTGCGGGCCCGCGCCCGCCGGCGAGTCCTGCAGCAGCGACGGCAACGGCTGCACGGCGGACGCCTGCGACGGCGTTGGGGCGTGCGCGCACGAGGCCCTCGACACCGGCCCGTGCGACGATGGCGTCTTCTGCAACGGCGCGGACGCCTGCGCGGCCGGCGCCTGCACGGTGCACGCTGGCGACCCGTGCGACGGCGGCGGCGAATGCGCGGACACGTGCCAGGAGGCGTCGGACGAC
Organism: Binatia bacterium; assembly: GCA_035651755.1. GTDB lineage: Bacteria > Desulfobacterota > Binatia > UBA12015 > UBA12015 > DASRFA01. The sequence continues at coordinate 451,935 of DASRFA010000056.1, forward strand.
TGCTTCTCGTACGGCGGCACCGCGTGCACCGACGACGGCGAGATCTGCACGATCGACATCTGCAACGGGGCCGGCCTGTGCATCCACCCCGCCGCCCATGCGGGGCTCGTGTGCCGGTCCTCGTCCGATGCGTGCGACGTCGCCGAGGAGTGCGACGGCGTCCTCGCGACCTGCCCGCCCGACACGGGCCTCGCGGACAGCGACCGCGACGGGCTGTGCGACGGGCTCGACCCCTGCACGAACGTCGCGGGAGCGCGCGACTTCACGAGCCCGCCGGTCGCGCGCCTCAGGCTCGGGCGCATCTTCGCCGACGCGACACCGGGAAACGACCTCCTCACCGTGTCCGGCACGTTCAATCTGCCGACCGGTACGTCGTTCTTCCGGCTCTTCCCGCTCGGCGGAATCGCACGCGTCGTGCTCGTGGACGGGCTGGGCGCGCCCGAGGCGGACGTCGTGCTGCCGAGTGGCTCCTATTCGAACGCGACCAAGCGCGGCTGGTCACAGTCGCGGAACGCCAAGTCGTGGACCTATCGCGATCGCACCGGGACGCCGCCCGGCGGCATCCAGAAGCTCGTCGTGCGGACCGTCGGGCGCTCCGCGGACGTGCCGGGCGGACCGGCGAAGCTCACGCTGTCCGGCCGGAATGGGACCTACCCGTTCACCGACGCGAACTTGCCGGCGAACGTCGTGGTCACGCTCGGCAACCAGGCGGCGGCCGCGGCGGGGCGGTGCGCGGAGTCGGCGTTCCCCGCCGGCACTTGTGGCTTCAACGGCGCGCGGACGCAGGCGACGTGCATCCGTTGATCGCGCGCGACGCGGGGAACCAGAGTGCAGCGCCGCCCGGCCGCCGCCTCGTCTACGGCGCGATCGTCGCGGCGGCGTTCGAGAGGACGACCGTGCCGCGCTCCTTCGTCTTCGCCTGCACGACGATCCGGGTCGGGCTCTCCTTCCACATCTCGGTCACGATGGTCTCGCCAGGATAGACCTCGCCCGAGAAGCGGACCTCGAAGTCCTTCATGCGCGTCGGGTCCGAGCCGCAGTACGTGTGGAGCACCGCGCGCCCGACGTGCCCGAACGTGCAGAGCCCGTGCAGGATCGGCTTCGAGTAGCCGCCGAGCGCCGCCATCTGCGGATCCGCGTGGAGCGGGTTCATGTCGCCCGAAAGGCGGTAGAGGAGCGCCTGCCACTCCTCGGTCGGCATCTCGACGACCGCGTCGGGCTTGCGGTCCGGCGGCACGTTCTTCGCGCCGGAGGGGCCGCGATCGCCGCCGAAGCCGCCCTCGCCGCGCGCGAAGGTCGTGAAGGTGTTCTTGAAGACGAGAGTTCCCTTCTCGTCGCGCGACTCGACGTCGACCACGACGACCGCGCCCTTGATCTTGTCGTAGACGGCGACGACCGTCGGCTGGTTCGTCACCTTGCCGCGCGTCGGGATCGGGCCGACGAGCTCGATGCGCTGCTCGCCGTGCACGACCATCATCGGGTTGACCTGCATGGCGGCGCCCATCGTGAACATCGCGCCGAACGCGGGGATGACCGCGAACGTCGGCAGGACCTTCAGGTCCTGCTCGTACGCGAACGGCAGCGACGTCTCGCCCACGCCGAGCGCATAGAGCATCACGTCCTTCTCGCCCCACTGGGCGGTGGACGATTCGAGCTTCTTCCCGACGATGGTCGTGTCGATCGGCATCGCGTGGACCTCCGGAGCGGCTTTTCGGGTGACGCCCCGTTCTTGCCCTTTGCCGGCACCCGCGCAAGTCTGGGTCCCGAAGACCATGGCGTACTCCGGCAACCTCGCGGTCCTGTCGGTCATCGGGCGCGATCAGAAGGGCGTCGTCGCGCGCGTCTCGACGTACCTCGCGGGTCTCTCGATCAACATCGAGGACATCGTGCAGCGGGTCGTCGAGGGGCTCTTCGTCATGACGATGAAGATCGACGTGAGCGAGATGACGTCGTCGCTCGACGAACTCGTGCTCGGTCTCAGGAAGATCGGCGAAGAGATCGGGATGGAGACGTCGATCCGGCTCCTGTCGGATCGGCCGCGCCGGCGCGTCGCCATCCTCGTGAGCAAGGAGCCGCACTGCCTCGAGGACCTCGTCCGCGACCGCGACTCCGGCCTCGTCCCGGCCGAGTACGTCGCCGTGCTGTCGAACCACGAGGTGCTGGCCCCGGTCGCGGAGCGCCACGGCATCCCGTTCCGCTGGCACCCCTCCAAGGACGACAAGCCGGGTCATTTCAAATTCGTGCTCGACGCGCTGAACGCGCTCTCACCCGACCTCGTCGTGCTCGCGCGCTACATGCAGGTCTTGCCCCCCGAGATCGTCCAGCGCTTCGCGAACCGCATCATCAACATCCATCCCTCGCTGCTGCCCTATCACCCCGGCGCGAACGCGTACCGCCAGGCCTTCGAGGAAGGCGTCCGCGTGTCCGGCTGCACCGCGCACTTCGTGACCGAGCAGCTCGATCAGGGGCCGGTCATCCTGCAGGACGTCTTCCACATCCGGGTCGGCGAGGACACGCTCGACCAAGTGAAGGAGCGCGGCATGGCGCTGGAGGGCGAGGTCCTGTCGCGCGCCGTACAGCTCTTCGTGACCGACCAGCTCGTCGTGAAGGACAAGAAGGTCATCTTCCGACCGGGGATGGCGCCGCAGAGCTGAACGCCGCGGTCGGGCGGCTGCGATGCGCGCATCGCGTCGCGTCGCGAGCGGTGCAAACTCGCGATGGACTCTCGCACGCGGACGCTGATACGCCTCGATCCGCGGTCGAGCGAATCGAGGAGCGTACGATGCGTGCAGCGTTCGCGCTGGTGCTCGCCGTCTCCGTCGCGGCGGCATCACCGGCGGCCGCGTCGGCGCTCGGCCAGTCGTGCCAGGCTCGCAAGCTGGCGGCGGCCGGGCGGGCGGTTCGCGACGTTCTCCGCTGCTCGGTGGCGTCGCTCTCCCCGCCCGAGTGCTACCAGGGCGCTGTCCGTCGGCTCCGGAAGACGTTCCGCCGGAACGAGAACGCGTACGCCTGCGAGACGACCGGCGATGCCGCCACGCTCCGGGAACGGGTCGACACCTACGCTCTGACGGAGCGAACGTCCCTCGGTCCCCACACGGAGTGCTACCGCGCCCGGCTGCTCGCCATCGGAGACCGGTTCTTCCGTGCGGCGCGGGCAAGGGCCGTCTACGCGGTCGACTCGGACGACGCGCGCCTCGCGGCCCGCATCGCTCGCGCCGACGAGGCCTACTTCGCGGCCTTCGCCGCCGCCGAGGGACTGCCCGGGTGCACGGCCTGGGTCACGGCGGCCTTCCAGAGGGAGTTCGTCGACGTCTGGGTCGACGATTTTCGGCGACGGCTCTTCCCGGCGTGCGGCGACGACACCCGCACGGCGACCGAGGAGTGCGACGGGCGCGAGAGCGACGCCTGTCCGGGCAAATGCACGACCTCGTGCACGTGTCCCGTCTGCGGGAACGGCGTCAAGGAGCCGGGCGAGCAGTGCGACGGAGCCGCCGACGAATTCTGCCCCGGCGCATGCGCCAGCGACTGCACCTGCCCCGGGCCGGTGTGCGGCGACGGGGTCGTGTCGGGCACCGAGCAGTGCGACCTCGGCGAGGCCGAGTACTGCGCGGAGGGCGCGACGGTCTGCGCCGGCGTGAGCGGACCGCTCGCCTGCCGGTGCTGCATCCCCGCCGGCACTTCGTGGCTCCGCCCCCCGATCCCGATCACGCTTCCGTGCTGCGACACGGGCTTCGACTGCCAGGTCGTCGGCCCCAACGAGTGCTTCTGCCCGGCGCCGCACTGAGCGATCGCGCGCAGCGCGGAGCTTCCTCGCCGCGTCCCCGCGCGCGGCCAGCCGACCGCGACATCACCACAGCCGGAGCTGCCGCGGCGCGCCCGTCGCCTCGTCGAACTCGCGCCCGATCTCCGGGAGGATCGCGTCGGCGACCGGCCGCAGGACCCGCTCGACGTAGTGCTCGCGGTCGATGCCGGCGGGCAGCGGGCGCCCGGGCAGCACCGGCTCCGGACCCTCGATCGTCATCACGTAGCGGATCACCGGGCCGGCCGCGGCGCCGGCCTTGCGGGCCGCCTGGACGTGCGGCGGGATCGCGGCCGTGTAGCGGTCGACGGAGCCCTTGCGGATGCGCTTCGCGTAGACGAGCTCGCGGTCGAGCTCGCCCCGCCGGAGCGCCGCGACCGTCTCGCCGACGAACGGCATCGGGTCCTCCTCGCCGAAGAGGCGCACGAGGATGCCCTCCTGCAGCCGGCGCGCGATCGCCGGCCAGTCGCGCCGGACCGACTCGAGGCCGACGACGACGAGGCCTCCGTCGACCCAGCCGGCGTAGCGCTTCTTGCTGCCGCCGACGCCGCTCCGGACCCGCGGCATGAAGAACCGCTCGAGGACGTGCTCGAGCTCGAGCGTGAGCTTGGGCTCGACGCGGTAGCGCTCGCGCACGCGCTCGACGATCCGGCGCTCGACGCGCTCCCGCAGCGCCTCGGCCTCCGCGCGCGCCGCCTCGCCCGGCTCCTCCCGCGACAGCTTGACGAACACCGAATCCGTGTCGCCGTACACGACGGCGAAGCCCTCGTCCTCGAGCGCCTCGCGCGTCCACGCGAGGATCTGCTGCCCGAAGCCGGTGATCGCGTTGGCGACCGCGGCGTCGAAGAAGCGGCACGCCGGCGATCCCAGGACGCCGAAGAGCGCATTCATCATGATCTTGATCGCCTGGTCGGCGTGGCGATCGCCGCGCGCCTTCGCGGCCTCGCGGCTCGCCATGAAGCGATCGATCACCCCGGGCAGGATCGCGGCGTCGCGCGCGAAGCGCGCGCCGTTCGGCGCCTCGATCGCGTCGACGTCCGGGCGGCGTGCGCGGGCGTGCGCGAGCGGGTCGAGCTGGAAGGTCCGGATGAGGCTCGGGTAGAGGCTCTTGAAGTCGAAGACGGCGACGTTCCGGAACAGGCCCGGCACGGAATCCAGCACGGCGCCACCCTGGACGAGCTCGCTCGGGCGATCCATGTCGACGTTCGGCGCGACCACGCCGCGCCGCCGGAGCTCCGGCAGATACACGAGGTCGAACGACGCGATGCTGGCGCCGACGCGGTCGAGCTGCATGCCCGTCAGCAAGCTCCGCTCGATCGTGAGGTCGAGGAGACCTTCGCGGTCGACGATCTCGCGCGCCAGGCGCGCGTCCTCGAGGTTGTAGGCGACGAGCGCTTCCGGGTCCTCGCGGAAGAGCCGGTTGATCTCGAGCGCGGCGTCGGGGACGTCCGTGTCGAGGAGCTTCCCGCGACCCAGGATGGCGCGCGCCGCGGTGTCGAGGCGGTAGTCCTCCAGCCGAAGCGCGTCGCGCACGAGCGAGGCCGCGTCGAGCACCATCCGACCCGCGACGTCGGCCCGCCCCTGACGCGTGAACGTCCGGTCCTGCTCGAAGCGGACGTCGAAGGCGAGGCGCCCGAGGTGGCACGGGATGCCGAGATCGGCGCACCGCCGCGCGACCACGCGGAGGTCGAAGTCGACGACGTTCCACCCGAGGACGATGTCCGGATCGAGCGCGCGGATGCGCTCTCCCAGGGCGGCGAGGAGGCGCACCTCGTCCGGGTGGCTCTCCGCGCCGGCGACCGGACGGCTCGACACGAGGTGAGCCTCCTCGCCCCCGCCGTGGACGATCGCGAACGCGAAGACGCGGCTCGCATCCGGCGTCGTCTCGATGTCGAGCGACGCGACCCGGAGATCGGGGCGGCAGTCGGCGGGCGAGAGGCGCGGGTTCCGGAACACGACGAGGCGCGATTCCGACCTCGCGCGCTCCTCCCCGTCGCCCTCGATCGCGATCGCGGCGCGGATGCCGTGGTCGATCAGGTAGCGGTACGCGAACCGGATGTCGGCCTCGAACGACGGCGCGCCGGCGGCGGCCAGGCGGTCGCGCAGCAGCGGCACGTCGCGCGGCGTCGCGACCGTCACGCGCGCGACCGGCGCGTCGTCGAGGTCGCGGAGCCCCTGCACGTCGACCGCGACCCCACGCTCGCGCGCAACCCGGCCCACGTCGCGCGTGCGCACGAAGAAGTAGGGCCGGAAGCGATCGTCCTCGACGAGGAAGGCGGCGCCGTCGGCGAGGCGGCCGAAGAGCTGAACGATCGGTCGATCGCGCTCGACCCGGTAGGTCGGCTGCAGGATGAGACCGGTGCGCATCGCTCGTGAGGCTAACGTCGCACGCCGCGACGCGCGGCGCGACCGCGACGCGTGCCCGAGCTCCCAGCTAGAAGCCCAGCAGCTTCTCCCGGAGGCTCGGCGTCGCCGTCGGCCCGGTGATGGGCGGCGTCTTCTCCACGGTCTCCACCAGGATGCGCTGCGGGCTGAACGCGAGGTAGCCCGTGATCTTCAGGTACTGGTTCGGAAGCGCGCTCGAGATCTCCTGGAGGAGCTTCGGGTCGCCGTCGAAGATGAAGTTCGGATGGATCGGCTCGACCTGCTGCAGGATGTCGGCGCCCATCACCGGTCCGACCGACAGAACGATGATGTTGGTCATCGCGAAGGGCCGGACCGGACCGGTGCCGATCATCACGTCGAGCATCTCCCACGGCCTCACGTCGGGTCCGCCGCCGAGGAAGCCCTCGACGCGGAGCTGGATCGGCCCCTGGAACGGCCGGATGCCGAGGAGCAGCGGCAGCAGCAGCGTCAAAACAAGCGCGGCGCGACGCATCCGCGGAGCTTAGCGCGCGGCTCGCGGCGAAGGAACGGGAGCGCCGGACGCGCCGCGCGACGGCGGTACGCGCGCGCTCCCCTGCGATCGCGGTCGGCCGGCGAATCCCCCCGTCTCAAGAGCCGATTCCGCTGCGGCGCGTCATGCGGCGCGCGGCCACCGCGGTGCGCGCCGTCGCCGCGTCAAGCGCCCCGCGTCAAGCTCTCCGACCCCATCCCGTTGCTTGACTCGCAAAGCTGGATCCGGTACTTGCTCGCTTGGTGCCTCGAAGTTTCACCGCGGGATCCCGGGTCGCCGGGCACCGACGTGGAGGGGAGGACGAAGCTCGCCGCGCATGGGGCGCGGCGTACGGGCCGGCCACTGCTGCGCGCTCGTCCGGGCACGCGGCGGAACGCACGATGCGGAGGGCTTCCGGCAAGCGACGTCCAGAGGAGCGGGTCCCGCAGAAAGCGAGTCGATCGATGCAGAAAGACGAGTCTCAGATCAGCCGTCAAGCTCGTTGGCAGCGCAAGCATCGTGCGATGGGCCTGTGCGTCCTGTGCAGCCGCCCGGCGTACAAGGGCTGGCGCTGCAAGAAGCATTACGAGCAGCACAAGATCACGATGCGCCTCCGGTACATTCCGAAGGTCCGGGGCCGCTACAAGGTCGGCGGCGCGAGCGTCGCCGAGGCGACGACCAAGCGCCGTCCCGCGAAGGCGAAGCCGGCCGCCAAGAAGGGCGCCGGGAAGACGACCGCGCGCAAGACGAGCGCGCGCGCCGGAGCCAAGGCGGCCGCGCGGAAGACGACCGGCCGGAAGACGGCCGCCCGGCGCGGGACCGCGAAGCGCTCCGCGCGCGCCTGATCCCGCATCGAGCGTCCGCGAGGTTCGGAAAGACGAGGGCGACCCGTGAGGGTCGCCCTTCGTCGTTTCGAGGAGTCGCGCCGAAGCGTCGCGACGGATCCGCGGGCATTGACTGGCCGTGCGCCGGGTTGGACAAAGCGGCATGCCGAAGAACATGCGCGCGGCGTTCGCACGGGAGCCGGGACGGGTCGTCGTGGAAGAGATCGCGGTGCCGGAGCCGGCACCGGACGAGGTCCTGCTGCAGATCCGGCGCTGCGGCATCTGCGGCTCCGATCTGCACTGGTACCACGGCGGCATTCCGCTGCCGCACGTGTGCCCCGGACACGAGATCAGCGCGGTCGTGGCCGACGTCGGGAGCGCCGTCCGCCGCGTCAAGCCGGGAGATCGCGTCGCCGTGGAGGGCATCCGGACCTGCGGCAGGTGCGCGTACTGCGAGACCAGCGACTACGAGCTCTGCCGCAACGTCGGCATGATCGGCATGACGGTGCCCGGCGGGTTCGCGGAATACCTCGCCACGACGGAGCGCCACCTCTTCGCGATCCCGGGGTCGGTCGACGACGAGGTCGCGCAGCTCACCGAGCCGCTCGCCGTCTCCGTCCACGCGCTCCGTCTCGCCGGCCTCGAGATGGGGCAGCGCGTCCTCGTGCTCGGGGCCGGGACGATCGGCTTGACGGCGGTCGCAGCCGCGCGCGCCGGCGGCGCCGGCGAGATCCTGGTGACGGCGCGCCGGCCGCAGCAGAAGGCGGCCGCCCTCGCGCTCGGAGCCGCGCGCGTCTTCGACCCGAACGACGGCGAGCTCGTGTCCACCTGCTTCGATCGCCCGGTCGACGTCGTCGTCGAGACCGTGGGCGACGCACAGCAGACGCTGGGCGATGCGGTGACCTGCGTCCGGCCCGGCGGGACGATCGCGATCCTGGGCGTCTTCATGCAGATGCCCCAGCTGAACGCCCTCTTCGTGATGATGAAGGAGGCCCGGATCGTCGGATCGCTCTGCTACGGCCGGCGCGGCGCCCGGGCCGATTTCGACGTCGCGCTCGACATCCTGGCTCGCGACGGCGAGGCCATGCGCCGCCAGATGATCACCCACCGCTTCGCGCTCGACGACATCGATGCGGCGTTCCGGGCCGCAAACGACAAGGCCAGCGGCTCGATCAAGGTGAGCATCGCGCCGGCGTGACTCGCCTGCCCGCCTCGCCCGTCGCCGGCCGACCCGGTAAGAAATGCCGCACGGCGGCGTCGGTTGTGGAGCGATGGGGCTTTCGCTCGCGACCGCGAATCCCGGCGGCCTCCCCGCGATCGCCCTCTCCGGCGCCGGGACGGCGCGCCCGTGGAGAACCCGCGTGACGCGTGCGCGCGCCGATGCGGTCGGCGAAGCGGGCCGCGAGGCTCCGGCGTCCGCCGGCAGCGGCGCGGACCCCGCCGCACCGACCGAAGCGTTCGTCCGCGGCCAGGACTTCATCCGCCGCTGCATCGCCGGCGACCCCGCGACCCGCGACGAGTTCGTCGCGCAGTACGGCGCGCTCGTCCGCTATGCGGTCGCGGCGGTGCTCCGCGCGCGCGACGCCGCCCTTCTCGCCGAGGAGCTCGAGGACCTCACGCAGAGCGTGCTGCTCTCCTTCTTCGATCGCGACTGCCGGCGCCTCAAGATGTACGAGGGCAGGAACCAGGCCTCGTTCGCGACCTTCGTCCGCGTCTGCGCGACGCGCCAGACGCTCGACCACCTGCGGAGCCTCCGCCGGAAGCCGCCGATCGCCGCGGATTCCGACGCCGACGACGAGAGCCGCGGCCTGGCGGGCGCGATCGACCCGGCCGCCGGACCCGAGGAGCGAGCCGCGACGGCGCGCGCGCTCGAGCGCCTGCGCGACGCGGTCGCCCGGCTGCCCGCGCGCGAGCAACTCCTCGTCCGCCTGCACTTCGTCCTCGGGTGCGACGCGTCCGAGGTTGCCTCGGCGATGGGCGTCAGCGAGAACGCCGTGCACGTGCTCAAGTCGCGCGTCAAAGCCAAGCTCCGGACGCTCGTCGACCTGGAGGACGACCGTGGCTGAGGCCGAACGCACGCGCGCTCGGCTTGCCGACGCTCTCGACGCCCTCGCGCGGGAAACGCCCGCGGACGAGGCGTCGCGCGATCGGCTCGCGCACCCCGACGACGTCGCAATGGCCCTCTACGCCGCCGGCGAGCTCGACGGCGAAGCGCGCGACCGCTTCGAGAGCCACGTCGCCGCGTGCGCGCGCTGTGCCGGCGACCTCGCGCTCGCGATCCGGATCGATCGCGGCTCGCGGGCGGTGCCCCCGAGCGCGACGGGCGCGGTCGCGTCCGCGTCCGGAGCGGATCGCGCGGCCGGCGTCCGCCACGACCTCGCCGCCGCGAGCGCGGAGCTGGATCACGCGTCGGAGCCGGAGCGCGAGACACGCGCTGCGCGCGCCGCGCGACGTCCCGCGCGCACGGAGCGACGCGCCGGCCGCTCGCGCCTCCGCCGCTTCGCGATCGCAGCCGGCGCGGTGCTGGTGGTCACGGCCGGGGTTCTCGCGATCGGAGCTCGCATGGCGCTCGACCGCCTCGAGCCGATCCTGGTCGCGGAGCTCGGAAGCGCGCTCCACCGCACGGTGAGCGTGGACGACCTCGGCGTGGCGGTCGCCGGCGGACCGGGCGTGCGGATCGACGGGCTTCGCGTGTCGGACGACCCGCGCTTCGCCGACGCGAGCTTCGCCGAGGTCGGACGCGCCCGCCTGCGCGTCGATCCTGCGGCGCTCCTCCGCGGAACGCTCGACGGCGCAATCGACGTGGACGACGCGCTCGTCCGCCTGGTCCGCGGCCGCGACGGAACCTGGAACGTCGAGACGCTCGGCGGCGAGCGCGCGACCGCCGGCCCCGGAGCCGCCGACGCGGTCCGCGCGCCGCGCGACCGCGCGCGCACCGAGCGCGGCGGCGACGGCAGCGAGCGCCGTGTCCGCATCACGTCGGCGAAGGTCCGGGAGGGCACGCTCGAGATCGCGGATCGCAGCAGCCCCGGCCGCGACGTCGTCCTCCGCGACGTCGACCTCGACGTGCGAAGCGCGGACCCCGAGCGCGCCGCGGTGATCGCGCTCGGCGGCCGGCTCGGAGCCGCGAGCGGCGATCGACCCGACGGCGGCAAGGTCGCGATCGCGGGCGAGGTCGGCCCGTTCGTGAGCGGGGAGACCGCGCGCTGGCACCTGACCTCCGTCCGCCTCGACCGGGTGCCGGTGACCGACATGCCCGGCGCGCCGGCCTCCGTGCGCGGAGAGCTGAGCTTCGACGGCGCGCTCGACAGCGCGGGCGACGGGCTCGCGGCCGTCGTCGCGAATGCCGCCGGCGGCGGGCAGCTCGGGCTCTGCTGCGGCGCCCTGGGGGACGGCAACCTGGCGCGCGACCTCGTCGGCGCGTTGAGCGCGGACGTCGCGACCGGCGGCGGGAGCTCGTTCGGACAGGCGCTGATGGCGGCCGCAAACCGGGAGCCGGCGGTCGCGAGCGCGCTCGCCGCTCCCGACACCGCATTCGAGAACATCGCGGGCGGAGTGCGCGTCGCTTCGGGAGACCTGTCGTTCCAGGACCTGGCACTCGCGACGAGCCTCTTCTCGGCGCGCGCGAGCGGCACGCTGTCGCGGGCGGGCGCGGTCGCCGTCGCGGGAACCGCGGACCTCGACCCGCGCTTCGCCGCGCTCGTGGCGGATGCCGCCCCCGTCCTCCGGCCGCTCGTCGGCCGCGACGGGCGCCTGGCGGTCCCTTTCCGGGCGAGCGGCACGTGGCCGAAGCTGCGGGTGGACGTCGACATGGCGCGCGCAGTGGCGTCGGCGGTGGGCCTGGACCCGCGAGCGCTCGCGATCGCGTTCGCGCTGCCCCGCTCGGTGCGCTCGGGGGCGTGATCGCGCCGCTCGCGCCCTCGACCGCGCGGCGATCGCGGCGAGGCCTTCGTGCGAGCGCCGGGGGCTGCTAAGGGTGCGAGCGATGGCGCGATGCCTCGACGGACATCGCATCCTGGACCTCACCGACGAGCGCGGGTTCCTCTGCGGTCGCATGCTCGCCGACCTCGGCGCGGACGTCGTCAAGGTGGAGCCGCCGGGCGGGGATGCCGTGCGAGGACGGGGCCCGTTCGCGGGTCGCACGCCGGACCCCGAGCGCAGCATCCCGTGGCTCGCGTACAACGCCGGGAAGCGCGGCATCACGCTCGACGTCACGCGACCGCGCGGCCGGGAGATCCTCGATCGCCTCTGCGCAAGCGCGGACGCGCTCGTCGAGTCGTACGATCCGGACGCCCTGCGCGACGCTCGCCTCGACTACGCGTCGGTCGCCGCCCGGCACCCGCACCTCGTCCTGTGCTCGATCTCGCCTTTCGGGCGGAGCGGCCCGCACGCGGGCTACCGCGGGAGCGACCTCACCGTAACGGCGATGGGCGGCAACATGGCGCTCACCGGCGACCCCGACCGCGCGCCCCTCCGCTGCACGATGCCGAGCTCGTACTTTCACGGCGGCGCGGAGGCGGCGACCGGCCTCCTGATCGCGCTCTACGCGCGCGACGCCGTCGGCCGTGGCCAGCACGTCGACGTGTCGCTGCAGGCCGCGATGGTCTCGACCATCATGACCGGCGCGAGCCAGTGGTGGCAGCACCGCCGCGACCGCGGGCGGAGTGGCGCCCTCTACGTCGTCGGCAACACGCTCCAGCGCGAGGTCTGGCGCTGCCGCGACGGCTTCGTGTCGTACGCGCTGCGCGGCGGCCCCGCGCGCATCCCTGGCCTGGTCGCGACCGCGAAGTGGATGGCCGAGGAGGGCATCGACGCGCCCGCCTGGAATCGCGACTGGTCGGCCTACAACCACAACAACCTGACGCAGGCCGAGGTGGACGAGCTGTCGCGCCCGCTCCAGGTGCTCTTCGACCGGAAGACGATGCGCGAGCTCTTCGCGGGTGCGATCGAGCGCGGGCTCATGCTCGCGCCCGTGAACGACGCGCGCGAGATCGCCGCCAGCGAGCAGCTCGCGGCGCGGAGCTTCTTCGCCGAGATCCGCGACGAGGGCCGCGGCCTTTCGTATTCACTGCCCGCGCGCTTCGCCCGGGCGAGCGACGTCGAGATGGACGTGCGCGGGCCCGCGCCGCGGCTCGGCGAGCACAACGCCGCCGTCTACGGCGAGATCGGGATCCGCGACGCCGAGCTCGCCGATCTCCGGCGCGAGGGCGTCGTATGAGCGTCCGGGCGTTCGAAGGGCTCAAGGTTCTCGAGTTCGGCGGCGGCGCGGCCGGCCCGATCGCGATCCGCCACCTCGCCGATCACGGCGCGACCGTGATCCGCGTCGAGTCGCGGCAGCGCCCCGACTTCCTGCGACTGCTCGCGCAGTCGGCGCGGAACCGCGACCTCGACAACGCGCCCTTCTTCACGATGCTCAACTGCAACAAGCTCTCGGTCGCGCTCAACCTGAACGACCCGCGGGGCGTCGCGCTCGCGAAGAAGCTCGTCCGCTGGGCGGACGTCGTCGCGGAGAACTTCGCCCCGAAGGCGATGCGGAAGTGGGGCCTCGACTACGAGAGCCTGGTCGCGCTCCGGCCGGACCTCGTCATGGTGAGCACCTGCCTCATGGGGCAGACGGGACCGCGCAAGGACTACCCCGGCTTCGGCGGGCAGGGTTCGGCGATCTCGGGCTTCAACTTCCTGACCGGCTGGCCGGATCGCGAGGCGACCGGCCAGCACGGCACGATCACGGACTCGCTCGCGCCGCGCTTCGTTGCTGCCGCCCTCGTCGCGGCCCTCATCCGCCGCCGGAAGACCGGGCGCGGCCTCTACATCGACGTCGCCCAGACGGAGACCGCCGCCTACTCGCTCTCCGGCTGGCTCCTCGAGCACCTCGCCAACGGCGACGTCGTCGGCCGCGACGGCAACCGCTCGCGCTTCGCCGCGCCGCACGGCGCGTTCCCGTGCAAGGGAACCGACCGCTGGTGCACGATCGCCTGCCACTCCGACGACGACTGGCGGCGCCTCGTCGCGGCGATCGGGCGGCCCGCATGGGCGGCCGAGCGCCGCTTCACGACGCTCGCGGGCCGGAAGGCGAACGAGGCGGACCTGGAGCTCCGCCTCGCCGAGTGGACGCGCGAGCGGGAGCCGTGGGACGTCGTCCACGCGCTCCAGGAGGCCGGCATCGACGCCGGCGTCGTCGAGACCGACCGCGACCTGCACGAGGACCCGCAGCTCGCGCACCGCGGGCACTTCCGCCTGATGCGCCACGCGGTCATCGGCGAGCACCCGGTCGAGGCGCTCGGATACCGGCTGTCCGAGACCCCCGGCGAGATCACGCGTCCGGGACCGCGCCTCGGCGAGCACGCCGACCTCGTCTACCGCGAAATCCTCGGCCTCTCCGACGCCGAGATCGCGCACCTCGAGCGCGAGGGCGTCCTGCAGTAGCGGGTCGACTGCGCCCGGCTTCCGACTACAGCCGCGGCAGGAGCAGCAGGCCGCGATCGGCGCGCCGGTTCACCCCGGCGATGACCAGGACGTCGCCGTTGTCGTTCACGTCGGCGATGTTGATCTCGACGATCGTGCCGGTCGAGACCTTGGTGCCGGTGGTGAGCAGCGTCGAGCCGACGTCGTCGGTCTGGCGGAAGATCCGGCTCTCGGTCACGTGACGCGTGTTGTCCTCGAGGAAGCCGATCGTGCCGCGGAAGATCACGTCACCGTTGCCGGCGATGCGCACCTGCTCGACGTCGAGGATCTTGGTGTCGTTGCCCTGGTCGTCCTGGCCGAACGGCTGGCCCTCGAAGGCGATCTCGCGGGTCGTCCCCGCATCCCAGAGGCGGAGGCTCTGCGAGCCGGTGGTCTCGCCGGGGTCACCGAACGTGGCCGTCAGGAGGACGCGGCCGCGGTCGTCGATGCCGTTGCCGCGGACCGTGAGGATGACCTTCGTGCCGGCCGGCACCCCGGTCTCCGCGACGGACGTGACCCCGCCGTTCGCGAGCAGCAGCACGTGCGTCTTGTCGACCTGTCCGTCGCCATCCGTGTCGAGGCGCGCGTCCACGACCAGCGCGCCCGACGCGTTGATCGCGCGCGGCGTCGCCGAAAGGACGGTCCCGAGGCCCGGCAGCACCTGACGCCGGCTCAGCACGCTCTGGTATTGACCGTTCACGACGGTGCCGACGAGCGACCCGCTGCCGCTCGCGGGAAGGCCGAGCACGAGCTGCCCGTTGTCGTGCATGATGACGGTGACGGCGCTCGTGGTCTCGCTCGCGAGGTCGTTCGGTACGGAGATCTCCTGGATCGAGTCGGCGGTCCCGCCGACGACGCGCAGCGCGCAGGTGATCCGCTCGTCGCCGCCCGACGTGTCGACGTTGCACGGGCTCACGCCGTACGAGAACGCGACTTGGCCGCCGTTCGCGATGCGGCGCTCGCCGACGACGCGGAAGCCGGGCGGCGTGGAGCCGGGCTCCGTGCGCGCGACGAGGTGCAGCTGGCCACCCGAGTAGAGAAACAGCGCGTCATCGTCGAGCTGGCTCCCGATCTCGAAGGTCACGTCGCCGCTCTCCGAGATCGCCAGGTTCCGCATCGTCTCCAGCGAGAGTCCGGGAGGGATCGGCGAGCTCGGCGTCAGGATTCCGGTGATGTTGCCGCCGGGATCGCGCACGTAGGCGGCGTTCTCCGTCGGCGGGCCCGGACGGGACGCGATGAAGGCGACCGTCCGGTCGTTCGCGAGGTTCGCGGACTCGATCGTGTCGATCTTGAAGCCGTCGGCGAGGGTGTCGCCGTCGCTCAGGAGGACCTGCGTCGTGGAAGGGGCGCTGGGGGTATCGCTGCCCCCGCCGCAGGCCGCGATCGCGAGAACGCAGGCCGCGATGGCCAGACCCTTTGCCGTCCGAAGAATCGTGTGGTGCAGCACGGAACGAAGCATAAGAGGAGGCCCGTCGAGTCGGCAACCGGAAAAGTACACGGCGCCAGACGCGGTGGAGAGCGCCGCAGCGACCGGCACAGCGAGCGCCGCTGCGGCGCCTCGCGCGCTCCCGCGGCCGCTCCGGGGCGAGCGTCCGCCGGCGATCCCGCGACCGTTCGACGCCGCCGGGCGGCGCGCCGCGGCTCCTTCGCGCCGGCACGGTCAGAACGTGTGGCCGAACGTCAAGTATACGAGCGGCTTGTTCTCCTCGCTGAACGCGACGTCGATGCGTGCCACCTCGCCCGACGAGAACGCGATCCGGACGCCGCCGCCGTAGTCCCAGCGGTAGCTGTCGAGGAAGTTGTCCTCGAAGTCCTTGGCGTCGAGGAAGACCCGGCCGGCGTCGACGAACCCCACCCCGTCGATGAAGACGTGCCACACGTCCATGAACTCGAAGTCGACGAGCTTCAGCCGATACTCGGCGCTTCCGAGGACGCGGCCCTTGCCGAGGAAGCGCTGCGGAAAGTAGCCTCGCAGCGTGTCCTCGCCGCCGAGGTACGAGAGCTCGTAGAACGGAATGCGGTCGGACGGGCCGAGGAGCGCCTCGCCGCCGAGCCGGACGCCGAGGACCTGGCGACGCGTCAGGAGCGGGTAGAGGTAGCTCGCGTCGAAGAGGAGCCGCGTGTACTCGAAGTCGCTCCCCAGGCTCGGGACGTAGGCGGTCTTGAAGAGGAGCACCCAGCCCTGCGTCGGACGCGCGACGCTCCGCCGCGTCGAGAACACCGCCGAGACCGCCATCTCGCTCGTCCAGCCGCCGCGGATGCCCGGCAGGTCGGGGAAGAGCGTCGTCGTGGAGGGGGTCTTGTGCGACTGGCCGCGGCCGACCTTCGTCCAGCGCGGCGTCAGCGAGCCGGTGATCGCGAGCTGGCCGTCGAGAAGATGCATGCCGAACGCCGCCGCCCCCGCGATGCGGCGGATGTTCTCGTTCGAGACCGGGTCGGGACCCACGTCGTTGTTGCCTAGCCCGAAGAACTCCTTCGAGTCGTCCATGTAGCCGCCGACGTTGACGTAGCTCAGGTACGGCGTGTCGCCGATGTGGGGATCGCCGAGCGTGATCGTCGCTTCCTGCCGGCGATTGATCGACAGGACGGTATTGACGTCGAAGAAGAAGCCGGTGTCGAAGAGGTCGGTCGTGCGGAACTTGACGCCGCCGTTCAGCTGCGACTCGGGGTCGTAGCCGATCTGCGGGAAGATCGTCCACGGCGTCTCGGCCTCGAGCCGGTGCTCCTCCTCGACGTCCTGCGCGAGGCCCTCGGCGATCGCGCGCTCGATGCGCGTGCTCTCGTCGGCCCGCGCCGGCGCGTTGGCGAAGAGCGCGATCGCGAGCGCTCCGGACGCGAGGCCGCGTAGCGCTCGGCCGGGATGGCCGGCCATGCGCCCTATGGAGCGGCGGCGATCAGTGGCCGGCGCCGTGCGGCTCCCGAGCGAGAAGCTCCGCCACCGGCTCGCGCACCCACTGCCCCGATCTTTCGATCCGCGCGGCGGCGACGAAGTCGTAGCGGAGCCAGTAGATGATGCGGGCGAGGGGGCGCGCCGGCTCATGCCGGGGTCGATGGTAGACCCACTTCTCGTTGAACTCGATCCCGTGCTCCTCCTGGATGCGGGCCTCGTTCACCGAGCCGATGGTTTCGTCCGGCGTGCCGAAGAGGCGCACGACGTCGTTCCGCGTCGGCGTGACGGCCGCGCCGGGTTCCAGGTGCGGTGCCGCCGCCTCGAGGGTCTCCGCGATCGCCACGTCAGACCTCGAACGACGTGCCGGCGAGCGGGCAGCCGCCGTGCTCGACGTGCGCCTCGAACTCCGGCCGGAAGCGGCGCAGGAAGTAGCCCGTGCCCCACGCGGCGGCGTCCGAGAGCGCGCAGATCGTACGCGCCTCCATGAACTTCCCGACCTCGTCGATGGTGTCGAGGTCGCTCGCGCGCGCGGTTCCGTTCTCGACCTGGACGAGCAGCTTGTGGAGCCACCCCGTGCCCTCGCGGCACTGCGTGCATTGCCCGCACGACTCGTGGCGGAAGAAGCGCGCGATCACGAGGGCGGCGCGCACCATGCAGGCGGTGTCGTCCATCACGATGATCGCGCCCGTCCCGAGGAGGGTGCCGTTCTTCTGCAGGTTGTCGTGGTCCATCGTGACCTGCATCGCGGTCTCGGCGGTCAGGACGGGCATCGACACGCCGCCCGGGATGACCGCCTTCAGCGTGCGACCCGGGCGGAGCCCGCCCGCGTGCTCGAAGATGATGTCGCGAAGCGGCGTCCCGAGCGGCAGCTCGAACGTCCCGGGTCGCATCACGTGCCCGCTCACGCCGAAGATCGTCGTGCCGGTGCTCTTCTCGGTGCCGATCGCTTTGAACCAGTCTGCGCCGTTCCGGACGATGTGCGGCACGTGCGACATGGTCTCGACGTTGTTGATGGTCGTCGGACGCCGCCAGAGGCCGGAGATGGCCGGGAACGGAGGCCGCTTCCGCGGCTGTCCCTTCCGGCCCTCGAGCGACTCCATGAGGCCGGTCTCCTCGCCGCAGATGTACGCGCCCGCGCCGCGGTGCACGTACACCTCGAAGCCGATGCCCGAGCCGAGGACGCTCGGGCCGAGCAAGCCCGCCGCGCGCGCCTCCGCGATCGCCGCGCTCAGGTTCTCGTAGGCGGTACGGTACTCGCCGCGCACGTAGACGTAGGCGGCGTCGACGTGATTCGCGATCGCCGCGATGAGGAGGCCCTCGATCAGGAGGTGCGGGTTGCGCTCGAGGATCTGCCGATCCTTGAACGTGCCGGGCTCGCTCTCGTCGGCGTTGCACGCGATGTAGCGCGGCCGGACGTTGTCGGCAGGCATGAACGACCACTTCATGCCGGTCGAGAAGCCCGCGCCGCCCCGACCCCGCAGGCCCGACGCCTTCACGAGGTTCTGGATCTCCTCGGGTTTCATCTCGCGCAGCGCCTTCTCGGCGGCGGCATAGCCGCCGTGCGCGCGGTAGTCGCGCAGACCCGACCAGTTCTCGCCGTCGGGCGGGAGCAGGTATCCCTGGAACGCCACCTCAGCTCCCTCCGCCGTTCAGCGGGCGCGCCGCTCCGGGCGCAAGCGTCCCGCTCGCGCCCGTCTTGCTCGCCGTCTGCGCGGCGTCGGCCGCCGCGGCGCGCGCGCGGAGGCGCGCGATGAGGTCGACCAGCCCGCCCTCCGTCAGGCACTCCACGTACGGCTCGTTGTTCACCTGCAGCACCGGCGCCGTGCCGCACGACCCGAGGCACTCGGTCTCGCGCAGCGAGAACATGCCGTCCTCGCTGACCTCGCCCGCGCAGATGTCGAGCTCGTGCTCGAGCGCGCGCACGAGGCCGCGCGCGCCGGCGAGGCAGCACGGCAGGTTCGTGCACACCTGGAGATGCCAGCGCCCGACCGGCTCGACGCTGTACATCGGGTAGAACGAGATCACCTCCTCGACCTCGATCACCGGGATCTCCAGGAGCTCCGCGAGGTCGGGGATCGTGTCGGGCGGAATCCAGCCGCCGCGCTCCGCCTGCACCCAGTGGAGCGCGGTCAGGAGCACCGCGCGCTTCTCCGGGTACTTCGGAAACTCGGCGACGACCCGCGCTCTGAGCTCGTCCGAAAGAGCCATCCTTCCCTACCCCGCGATCGCCTGCGCGGACGACGGCCGCGGCATCAGCGGTCGCACTCCCCGCCGATCATGTTGATCATGTCGAACGTCGGGATGACGTCGGCCAGGAGCGCCCCCTGGATCATGGGCGACAGCGCCTGCGTGTTCGAGAAGCTCGGGGAGCGCGCGCGGCACTTGTACGGCTTCCCGGTGCCGTCGCTCACGAGGTAGAAGCCGAGCTCGCCGTTCCCGCCCTCGACCGCGAGGTACACCTCGCCGACCGGCGGCGTCGGCCCCTCGGTCACGAGCTTGAACTGCGCAATCAGCTCCTCCATCCGGTTGAACACGCGTCCCTTGCCCGCGAGCCGAACCTTCGGGTCGTTCACGTCGACCGGACCGGGCGGCATCTGGTCGAGGCACTGCTCCACGATCCGCCGGCTCTGCTTCAGCTCCTCGATCCGGACCAGGAAGCGATCCAGGTTGTCGCCGAGCTCGCCGACCGGGACGTCGAAGTCGACGCGGTCGTAGACGAGGTAGGGCTGCGCGCGCCGGATGTCGTAAGGCACGCCGGCGGCGCGGAGGAGCGGCCCGGTCACGCCGAGCGCGACCAGCTGCTCCTTCGAGAGGAGCCCGGTCTTCTCCATCCGCTCGCGGAAGATCGGGTTCGCGAGCAGGAGGTCCTCGAGGTCCTGCTGGAGCTTTGCCGCCTGCGCGAGCTTGTCGCGCACGAACGCGGGGAACTCGCGCCCGACGTCGACCGAGACGCCGCCGATGCGGACGTAGTTCGTCGTCACGCGCGCGCCGCAGAGGTGGTCGTGGATGTCCCAGACGTGCTCGCGCGCCTCGACCGCGTAGAGGAATGCGGTGAACGCGCCGAGCTCGAGCGAGCACGCGCCGAGGCACGTGTAGTGGTCGGACATGCGCGACACTTCGCTGGCGATGACGCGGAGGTACTTGCAGCGCTCGGGCACGTCGATCGCGAAGAGCTTCTCGCAGGCGAGCGCGTAGCCGACGTTGTTGATCATCGGCGACACGTAGTTCAGGCGGTCGGTGTACGGGAACGCCTGGTAGTAGAGGCCGCTCTCGCACTCCTTCTCGAAGCCGCGGTGCAGGTAGCCGACCTCGACCTCCGACTCGACGATGCGCTCGCCGTCGAGCTTCAGGAGGATCCGGACGGTGCCGTGCGTCGCCGGGTGCGACGGCCCCATCTTGAGCTCCATCGGCTCGAAGGGGAGGTCGAGGGTGTCCTCCGCGGGCTCCGGCGCCCTCGTCTCGGGCGCCACCGACGCCGGCGCGCCGTGCGTCTCCGTATGGGGATCGTGCTCGGACATCGTTCGCTCGCTCAACGCCGGCAGGTCGCGACGCGCGCGCTCACTTCCGGAGGTCGTCGTTCATCGGGTCGCGGTGCACGGCGCCCGGGCCGATGATCGGCTGGCGGCGCTCCTTCGGGTAGTCCTTCCGCAGCGGGTGTCCCTCGAACTCCTCGTAGAGGTAGATGCGCTTCAGGCCGGGGTGCCCGTCGAACCGGATCCCGTAGAGGTCCCAGGTCTCGCGCTCGAGCCAGTTCGCGCCCGGCCAGACGTCGACGACGCTCGCGACCGACGGGTCGCTCTCCTCGACCGGCACCTTGAGCCGCAGGCGGTGGTTCTTCTCGACCGAGTACAGGTGGTACACGATCTCGAAGCGCGGGCTCCGGCCGAGGTAGTCGACGGCGGTGACGTCGACGAGGAGGTCGAAGCTCGCGTCGGGGTCGTCGCGCAGGAACCGGCACATCGCGATCAGCGCGCCGCGGTCGACGATCGCGGTCGCGTCGCCGCGGAAGTCGTCGGTCGCGATGATCGCCGAGCCGAACGCGTCGGCCAGCCGGCGCAGCACCGGGTGACGCGCCGTCGCGTCGCCGGTTTCGGAGACGCCCGCCGCCTCGCCCGTCGGAGCCGTCGGTGCTTCCGGCACGCGCCCCTCCTAGCGGTCGTAGCTGCGGCGGACGAAGTCGAGCCGCCGCGCGAGCCGGTCGACGGGGACCAGCAGGTCTTCCTTGTGCCACAGCGTCCCCGCGCGCGAGAACGTCGAGATCTCGATGCGATCGCTCATCACGATCGCCTCCTCGGGACACGCTTCCTCGCACAGCCCGCAGTACATGCAGCGCCCCATGTCGATGTCGAAGACCTTGGGGTAGCGCTCGATCGCGTCGGCGGTCTCGGCCGGGTCGATTTGGATGCAGTCGACCGGGCACGCCCACTCGCAGAGGCCGCAGGCGACGCAGCGCTCCTTGCCGTTCTCCATCTGGACGAGCACCGGCATGCCGCGGAAGGACGCCGGCTTCACGACGTCCTCCTCGGGGAACATCACGGTGGCGACGGTCGGCTTGCCGCGGATCCAGCCGAAGAGGTTCCGGAAGAAATGGCGCGACGTGACGGCGAGGCCCTTCGCGATCGCTCGCGCTCCGAGCGGGCCCGCCTGCGCGCGGAGAGCCTGGCGATCGACCTTGACGACTCGCGTGGCCATCGCTTCAGGCCCCCGCCGGCGGAGAAGGCGGCGCCGGGGCCGGCGGCGCTCCGGGTCCGGCAGTGCTCGGCGTCGCGGGCGAGCTCGTCGACGCCGAAGGATCGGCGGCCGCGCTCGGGAGGCCGAGGCTCCCGAGGCGCGCGAGCGACATGCCGCGGTACGGCGCAACCGCCGCGGCCATCTCGTCGAACGCGGCACGCGGATCGAACGCGGCGCCGGCGGCGCCGAGCGCGGCCGCGAGGCGCGCGAACACTTCGCCGTCCGCCACGAGCCCTTCGGGCGGATGCACGGCACGGCGAATGCGCTGCACGCGCCCGGCGTCGTTGGTGAAGCTGCCGTCCTTCTCCGCCCAGGTCGCGCCCGGGATCAGGACGGTCGCGAGGCCCGTGAGCGGGCTCCGCGTCGTGTCGTGCAGGATCAGCGCTTCGAGGCCGGCGACCGCGCTCGTCGCCGCCTCTTCTCCCGCGACCACCGCGAGGTCGTCGCTGCCGACGACCCAGAGCGCGCGCACCTCGCCGGCGGCGCAGGCTGCGAGGATCGCCGCGACGTCGCGGGCGCTGCTCGCCGGAACGAGGCCGACGTCGCGCGCGCCGCGCGCGTTCGCGACCTTCTCGGGCTTGATGAGAAAGTCGTCCGACGCGCCGAGCGGCACGGCGAGCGCCACGTTCGGCGTCTTCAGCACGTCGTGCACGAGGCGCGCGAGCCGGAAGGACTCCTCGTTCGTGAGCCGCGGCGACACGATGACGCCGACGCTCGCGGCGCCGTGCTTCTCGATCGACTGGCGGAGCGCGACCGCCGCCGCGGCGAGCGCGTCGTCGACCGTCGGGGCCACCGGGCCCGCGCCGTTGCCGCCCGGCGACGCGACCGGAGCCGCGCCTTCCTCCGCGATCGGCATGTCGCGCACGAACGGGACCCGGATCCGGCTCTCGTCGTGCACGAACGCGTAGTTCAGGCGGCCGTAGTCGCACATCCAGGTGTCGTTCACGGCGTCGTTGCGGCGCGGCAGGAGGCGCTGGATCTCGTTCTTGAAGACGCCGATCTTGACGTTGCAGCCGTTCGCGCAGCTCGGGCAGACCGACTCGGTCTCCTCGAGGAACCAGACGCGGCGCTTGTGGTGGAAGTCGGCGGAGAGGAGCGCGCCGACCGGGCAGATGTCGGCGGTATTGATCGAGTAGTCGTTGTCGAGCGGCCGGCCGGCGGAGGCGCCGATGCGGGAGCGGTCGCCCATGCCGAACACGCGCAGCTCGTTCGTCTTCGAGATCTCCTTCGTGAAGCGGACGCAGCGCCGGCACAGGATGCAGCGCTCCTGATCGAAGATCACGCGCGGGCCGATCGGATAGCGCTTGACGCCCTTGCGACGCGGCGACGTCGTGCGCGAATGGCCGCGGCCGTAGCCGTACGAGTAGTCCTGCAGGTAGCACTCGCCGGCCTGGTCGCAGATCGGGCAGTCGAGCGGGTGGTTGATGAGGAGCAGCTCCATCACTCCTTCGCGCGCGTGCTTCACCTCGGGCGCGGTGGTGTCGACGATCATGCCGTCGGTCACCGGCGTGTTGCAGGCGATCTGGAGCTTCGGCGCCTTCTCGATCTTGACCTGGCACATCCGGCAGCTTCCGTCGATCGAAAGCTTCGGATGGTAGCAGTAGTGCGGGATCTCGATGCCGTTGTCGAGCGCGACCTGGAGGAGCGGCGTCCCGGCCTCTGCGACGATCGCGCGCCCGTCGATGTGTACGGTGACGGGCTTCTTGAAGGCGCTCGCGTCAGTCATCGTCGCGATGAAGCGGAACCGTTCCGGGCACGATCTTCTCCGGCCCGTGCTCGAGGAAGTCCGTCGCCGTCTGCTTGCCGTGGATGTTGGCGATCGGCCGGCCCGGGCGCTCGAGCGTGATCCGCTCCTGGAGCTTCAGGAGCCCGTCGATGACGGCCTCCGGGCGCGGCGGGCAGCCCGGGACGTAGATGTCGACCGGGATGATCGTGTCGATGCCCTGCACGACGGCGTAGTTGTTGTACGGGCCGCCCGTGTTCGTGCAGTTGCCGAACGAGAGCACCCACTTCGGGTCCGACATCTGCTCCCAGACCCGGCGGAGGATCGGGGCCTGGCGATGCGTGATCGTTCCGACGACCAGAAGCAGATCCGACTGGCGCGGCGTGAAGCGGGGCAGCGTCATGCCAAAGCGGTCGGTGTCGAAGCGCGGACCGGTGACCGACATGTACTCCATGCCGCAGCACGCGGTGACGAACGGATACTGGAAGAACGCGTACTTCCGCGCCCACGCGAGCGCGTCCTGGTAGCGCGAGGTGATGAACGAGTCGCGCGCGTCGGTCCCGCCGGGCCGCCCGTCGGGATGGAGGAACTCTTCTTTGCTCTCGATGGCCATGCGCTCGATCCGGGGCGCAGCGCGCCCGCGCCCCCAGCAATCACCGTAACGGCGGGCTCTCCGCGGCACCAGCCCACCTGGCTTCAGCGGCCCTTACGCTGTGCATTTCAGACCCTGAAGCCGGCGTTCGGCGACCAGTGGACGATGACGCCGGGGCCACCGGCGCCCTTCGCCGGGTCCATGTCCGAATCGCATCCGAACTCGCACGGCTCGCCGTCGACGCACGGCTGACAGCAGAAGACGACGCTGCCGCGCCGGATGCCGCGATCGACCGCGATCGGGCAGCCGCATTTCGGACACGTCAAGTTCGCCATCGCCGTGGTCTCTCCGAGCGTTCGACGGTGCGCGACGCAGGCCCGTCAGCTTCCGGTCGCCCGTTCGTGCACGGCGGCCGGCGCGCGCGCCGACTCGCCTCCCGGGGTCGGGAAGTTGACCAGTAGCACACGCTTCCCGTCGCTTGCGAGGACGCGGGGGGCGGGCGAGAGCGAGCTCGCGAGCTCTGGCACCATCGCGCGATCGGTCGCGATGAAGACCTTCCGGCCCGACGACCATTCGGCCTGGAGGCGGCCGAGGTCGCTCCAGAAGAACTCCCCGTAGTCGGCGGACGAGCGCGCGCTGTCCGTGATCTCGTTGAAGGTCGCGTGCGGGTCGAGCATCGTCACCCGGCCGCGCGTGTAGAAGGAAAGGCTCTGCATGAGCCGGCGGTAGCTGACGACGAGCGGTCGGTCCGCAGGCACGGCTTCGCGCTCGATCGCGATCGCGAGGTCGCGCGTCGTCTTCGCGATCCCGCGGCCGCCGATCGCACCGAAGAGGGCGAGGCCGAGCCCGAGCACGAGCACGAGGAGCTGCGCCGGCGCGGCACCACCGCCGGTGCTCGCGTCGGAGCGCGCGCGCAGGACCATCCACCCGGCCCCGAACAGGGCGACCCCGGCCGACGCCGCGGCGAGCGCGAGCGCGCGGATCTCGGGAGGTTCGGCGTCGAACCGCGGCCCGACCCACGGCGCGGCGACCGCTCCGATCGCCGACCCGACGAGCACCACGCCTCCGACCGCGGCGAGGCACCACGCGACCGAGATGAGCGCGCGGCGGATCGCGACCGGCTCGTCCAGGGCGCGATCGATCCACGCGCCGGCGAGGAGCGCAAGAGCAGGAAACGCGGGCAGGACGTAGGGCGGGAGCTTCGAGCTTGCGGCCGAGAAGAAGAGCACGATGCCGCCCGCCCACAGGGAAAGCAGGCGCACCGGCGCACGCGGCAGGCTGCGCGCCGCGGCCCGCCCCGGCTTCTCGACCGCCAGCGCGGCGACCAGCAGGGTCCACGGCAGACCGCCCGCGATCACGATCGGCAGGTAGTAGAGCGGCCCTTCGGGATGCCCGACGGAGCGGGTCGCGAAGCGCTCGATGTGCTCGCGGACGAAGAAGACGTACGGGAACTCCGGATTCCGGGTCGAGACCGCCGCGAACCACGGCACCGCGATCACCGCGAACACCGCGATCGGCGCCGGACGCAGAAAGGCGCGCACGGTCGCGAAGTCGCGCTGCCAGAGGAGGAACGCGAGGCCGATCGCCCCCGGCACGACGAGCGCGACGAGACCCTTCGCGAGGACGCCGAGCGCCACCGCGCCGGCGGCCGCCGCGCACCAGGGACCCTTCCGCTCCGCGCGGTGGGCGGCGAAGAGCGTCGCGAGCGTCGCCGTGAAGCAGGCGGTCAGCAGCACGTCGATCACGAGCACCTGGGAGAGGACGAAGAAGAGCGGGGTCGTCGCGAGGAGCGCGGCCGCGACGAGCGCCGCCCGTCTCCCGAACATCGCGAGCCCGAGGCGATGGACGAGCGCGATCGTCGCGATGCCGGCGAGAGCGGGCGCCAGGCGCGCCGACCACTCGCTCATGCCGAACGCGTGGTAGGACGCTCCGACGAGCCAGTACAAGAGCGGCGGCTTCTCGAAATACTTGACGTAGTTGAGCCGCGGCGTGATCCAGTCGCCGAGCTCCAGCATCTCGCGCGGGATCTCCGCGTACCGGCCCTCGTCCGGGTCCTGGAGGACGAAGCCTCCGATCCGGCCCAGGTAGGCGATCGCGACGAGGGCGAGCCCGGTCCACGCGAGGATGCGAAGGCGGCGGTCGGTCATGCCGGCACCTGGCACGCGACCGTCCCGCCGCGTCCCGGAAGGCGGCCCGGGGCGACGGCCGCGACCGGAAGCCGCTCCACCGGGGGCAGCATCGCGGCGATCTCCCCGAGCGTCACGACCGGCATGCGGTCGCGGACGCGGACGAGCAGCTCGTCGAGGTGCTGCAGGCAGGGCCCGCCCTCGACCTCGGTGTGGATCGTGTGGACGTTGAGCCCGTTCGGCCGAAGCCGCGCCGCGTACTCGGCTGCGATCGCCGCCGGCGTCGAATCGACGCGTCCCAGGAGCTCGTCGAGCGTCGGCAGCGTCGTCGGCAGCTCGGCCGTGCCCGCGACGTAGCCGCCCGCCTGCGGTCGGTACGGCGAGTCGCCGCGCGTGTCGCTGCGATAGCGGAAGCCGGCCCGATCGACGGCGCGCAGGCTCTCGCCGGTGCATTGCCAGCCCGGCGCGGCGAACGCCTGCGGCCGCCGCCCGAGGACCTCGTCGAAGAGCGCCGCGGCGCGCTCGATCTCGGCGGCGACCACCGCCGGCGCGAGATCCGCCAGCTCGTCGTGCCATCGGACGTGGTCCCAGCCGTGCACGCCGAGCTCGTGACCCGCCCGGTCGATCTCGCGCACGCGCTCGGGTTGCCGTGCGACGATCGGCGCGCTGGGGAGGAGCGTTCCGCGGAGCATCGTCTCGAGGGGGTAGAGCGACGGCGCACGCGAGCGCACCATCTTCGCGAGGAACCCCTTCTGGCGCAGCACGCGCCGGATCGACAGGCCGGTCCGGTCGGGCCCCATCGCGACGAAGAACGTCGCCTGCACGCCGTGGTGCGCGAGCAGCTCGAGGAGGCGCGGCGCGCCGTCGCGGAGGCCGAGGCGCGTGTCGACGTCCACCTTGAGCGCGAAGACGCCCTGCCAGGGCGCGCGCGCCGGCTCGGCGTCCGAGCCCATGTCGGCCGCCGCCGCGTGCGCCGTCGCGTGGGCGCTCACTGCGTCCGGAACCATTCGATCGTGCGCGCGAGGCCGTCGCGGAGCGACGTCGTCGCCTCGACGCCCAGCATCTTCCGCATGCGCGTCACGTCGGGAACGCGCCGCCCGATGTCCTCGTAGCTCGTCCCGTACACCTCCTCCTTCGTCACGAAGCGGATCGTGCTCGTGCTCCCGGAGAGCTCGATCATGAGCTTCGCGAGATCGAGGATGGAGGTCTCGACGTCGGTGCCGACGTTGAACACCCCGCCGTTCGTGCCGTCCGCGGTGCCGGCCGCGATCGTCGCCCGCACGGCGTCGTCGATGTAGGTGAAGCAGCGGGTCTGCTTGCCGTCTCCGATCACGGTCAGCGGCTCGCCGCGCAAGAGCTGCCCCATGAAGATCGTGATGATCCGGCCGACGTCGATCTTGTCGAGGCGCGGGCCGTACACGTTGAAGTAGCGCGTGATCGTCACCGGCAGGCCGAGCTTGTGGTACGCGAAGCAGAAGTGCTCTCCGACCGCCTTCGAGGTCGAGTAGCACCAGCGGTCGATGCGGGTGGAGCCGAGCACACGGTCGTCGTCTTCCGACCAGGGCAGCGCGGGATTGCGGCCATAGACCTCGGAGGTCGAGCTGAACACGACCTTCCGGCCGTACTTGAACGCGACCTTCAGCACGTTCTGCGTACCGTTCACGTTGACGTTGAGCACCTCGTAGGGATCGCCGACGTAGTGCTCGACGCCGACGACCGCGGCGAGGTGGTAGACGAGGTCGACCTGCGCGACGAGCGAGTCGAGGATGTCGGTGCTCATCACGCTGTCGCGGACGATCCGGAAGTGGGAGTGCCCGACGAGGTGGCGCACCTTCTGCGTTCCGCCCGGCTCGAGGATGAAGACCTCGTCGCCGCGCGCGAGGAGCGCCTCGGCGAGGTGCGACCCGACGAACCCGCCGCCGCCCGTGATGAGAATCTTCACGCCGTTCGCTCCTTGATCTGCTCGTCGCTCGCGGCGACGCGCGCCCTCGCCTCACGGGCAACCGCACCGTCGATCGCGACGGCGTCGAGCCGGCCGCCGTCGCGGACGCCGGCCTCGCGCGCCCACTCGCCGCCGGTCATCCGCCGACCCCGCCAGCCGACCGCGACCAGCGCGAGCGCGCCGTCGCCGGTCGCGACCACGGGAGCGCCGTCGGCGAGGCGCATCTCCCCGGGCTCCGCCGCGGTCGCGGGGGCGGTCTCCGCCCACCACACGATCAAATGCTCGCCGGACCAGGTCGTGAACGCGCCCGGCCACGGATCGGTCACCGCCCGCACGAGGTTCCGGATCCGCTCCGCGGGCCACCGCCAGTCGATGGCGCCGTCGCTCGGACGCCGCCCGCCGAAGTAGCTGGAGCGCGCGTGGTCCTGCGGCCAGCGCGGCGCGCGCCCGGCCGCGAGCAGCGGGTACGCCGCGCGCACCACCGCGCGCGCTTCCGCCGCGAGCTTCCGCGTCAGCGTGAGCGCGGTGTCGTCGCGCGCGATCGCGACCCGGCGCTGCGCCACGATGTCGCCGTGGTCGGGCTTCTCGTCCATGTAGTGGAGAGTGACGCCGGTCTCGCTTTCGCCGTTCACGAGGACCCAGTTGACCGGCGCCCGGCCGCGATAGCGCGGCAGGAGCGAGCCGTGCAGGTTGAGCGCGCCCGCGCTCGCGAGCCCGAGCACCGCGGGCCGGAGCATCTGGCGGTAGTAGAACGAGAACAGCAGCTCGGGTCGGACGGCTGCGATCTCCGCGACGGCTTCCGGAGCGTTCGGGTCCTCCGGCGCGATCACGGGCACGCCTGCGCTCCGCGCCCGCTCCGCGACCGAGGCGAACCAGATCGACTCGCCCGGAGCGTCGCGGTGGGTGACGACGAGGCGGAGGTCGGCTCCGATCGCGAGCAGCTCGTCGAGGCAGGCGTGGCCGACCTCGCTGTAGGCGCAGACCACCGTGCGCACGGCGGTGCCGCTCAGCCCGCCGCGTCCTCGCGCGGGCTTCCGTTCCGGACGACCTCGCGGATCTGGAAGATCGGCCGTCGCCGCACCTCCGCGTAGATGCGCCCGACGTATTCCCCGACGAGGCCGACGGCCAGCAGAAGGACTCCCACGAACGCGAACAGGATCGCGAACAGCGTGAACACGCCCTCGCTCTCCGGCCCGACGAAGAGCCGGCGGACGAACAGGAAGATCGCGAACGCCACCCCCAGGATCGCGATCACGACGCCCGAGAGGCTCACGAGCTGGATCGGAAGGAGAGAGAAGCCGGTGACGAGGTCGAAGCCGAGGCGCATCAGGCGGAGCGGCGAGTACTTCGATCGCCCGACCTCGCGCTCGTCGTGCGCGACGTCGATCTCGACCGGCCGGCGCGCGAGCATCGTCGCGAGCGCCGGGATGAACGACGACTGCTCGCCGAGCTCCACGATCTCGCGGGCGACCTCGCGCGAGTAGCCGCGCAGCATGCAGCCGTAGTCGCTCATCGCGACGCCGAGGCTCGCGGTCGTGACGCGGTTCACGAGCGACGAAACGCCCTTCCGGAGCCACGGGTCCTGGCGATGGGCTCGCACCGACCCGACGTAGTCGTGCCCGCGGCGCATCTCGGCGACGAGGCGGGGGATCTCCTCGGGCGGGTTCTGGAGGTCCGCGTCGAGCGTGACCACGTAGCGCCCGCGCACGACCGAGAAGCCGGCGAGCACGGCGGGGTGCTGTCCGAAGTTGCGCGACAGCTCGACCGCGACGACCTCGGGGTGCGCGGCCGCGAGCCCGCGCAGGATCTCGGCGGAGCGGTCGCTCGAGCCGTCGTCGACGAGCACGAGCTCCCACGACTCGCCCGCGAGCGCGGCCGCGACCTTCGCGTGCAGCTCGTGGAGCGTGCCCTCCTCGTTGAAGACCGGCACGACGACCGAGATCTCGGGCGCCGGACGGCCGGTCGCGAGCCCGAGCTCTCGACCTTCGCCGCTGCGGGTCGCGATCATGCGCGCGCCGCGACGGTCGCGTCCGAGCGCGCGCCCGCGCCGGCGCGTGCGTGCTCGCGCAGCACGCGCGAGAGCGCGTCGACGACGAAGTCGACGTCGCCCTCGGTCATGTCCGGGAAGAGCGGGAGCGTGAGGATGCGGCGGTGCGCCTCGGTCGCGACCGGGAGCGGCGGGCCGTCGGCCGCGAACGGGCGGTAGAGCGACTGCAGGTGGAGCGGGACGAAGTGCAGGCCGGCGCCGACGCCGGCGGCGCGAAGCGCCGCGATCACGCCGTCGCGGTCGATCGCGAGCGCGTCCGGCTCGATCGCGACCACCAGGATGTGCCAGGCGTGCTCGTGCGGGTACGGCGCGCGTCCGAGCGGTGCGACGAACGGAACGGCCGCCAGCCGCTCGCGGTAAGCGTCCGCGAGCGCGCGCCGGCGCGCGTTCATCTCGTCGAGGCGCGCGAGCTGGTGGATGCCGATCGCGGCCTGGAGGTCGCTCATGTTGTACTTGAAGCCGGCCTCGACGACGTCGTACGCCGCGGGCCCGCGGCCCCCGAAGCGGCTCTCGGGCGTCTGCGCGATGCCGTGGAAGCGGAGCAGCTTGACGCGCTCCGCGATCGCGTCCGAGTCGGTCGTGACGGCTCCGCCCTCGCCGGTCGTGACGTTCTTCGCGGGGTGGAAGCTGAACATCGTCGCGTCGGCGAACGAGCCGATCGCGCGGCCCTTGTAGGTCGCGCCGAGGGCGTGCGCCGCGTCCTCGACGAGCCGGAGGCCGCGATCGCGCGCGAGCACGAGGAACGCGTCCTCGTCGCACGGCTGCCCCGCGAAGTGGACGGGCAGGATCGCGCGCGTCCGGGGGGTGATCGCCTCGGCGGCACGCGCCGGGTCGAGGTTCAGGGTGTCGGGTTCGACGTCCGCGAAGACCGGGCGGGCGCCCGCATGGAGCAGCACGTTCGCGGTCGCGACCCACGTCATCGGGGTCGTCACGACCTCGTCTCCCGGCCCGATGCCGCACCCGAGGACCGCGAGGTGGAGGGCGGCCGTCCCGGTGACTGCGCCGAGCGCATGGCGGACGTGCAGCCGGTCGGCGAGCGCTTCCTCGAAGCGCGCCGCTCGCGGGCCCGTCGCGAGCCATCCCGACCGCAAGCAGGCCTCGACCTCGGCAATCTCGGCCTCGCTCAGCGAAGGGCGGGCGTACGGCAGCATCTCTTCATGGTCGGTACCAGACGTCGGCCGGCGTCGGCAAATCAGGCCACCGGGAGTATCCTGAATGAAAAAGGAGTTGGACGACCTTGCGAAGATGACGCGGCGTGTTATCTGCTTGGAAGGAGGTGGACACCATGGCCACAAAGGCTCATGAGCAATCTTTCTGGGCGCCCTTCACGGGTGCCGTGGAGCAGGCGAGCGAGCGTGCGAAGGACCTGAACAAGCAGGCGCGGAAGATCGCGCGTCGCACGGCCGACGAGCTGCGCTCGCGGTCGGAGGCGGCGATCCAGGCGGCACAGCACCGCTCGGAGCGCACGCTCAAGATCGTGCGCAAGAACCTGACGAACGCGCAAAAGGCGCTCGACGTTCAGAGCGATCAGCTCACCCGTCTGATCGAGTCGGCGCGGCGTCAGCTCGGCCCGCTCGAGAACGAGCTGCGGCGGCGCTTCGAGGCGGTCGCGCGCGGTCTCAACCTGGCGCTCGACGAGGACGTCGAGGCACTTCGGCGGAAGATCGCGTCGCTCGAGAAGCGGGTGAGCGAGATCGCCCGCGAGAGCAAGGCCGCTTGACCGGCGAACCGCTCTTGCGGTGACCGACTGCGGTGGAGCGAGCCCGTCGGCTCTCGCCTCGCTCCACCGCTCCCGCGTCCAGCGACAGCCGGCCGCGATCGTGGCCGCGGCGTCGTCCGGTGCGTCGGACGCGCCATCAAACGAGGGGATCGCTCCTCTCGCGCCGTCGGGCAAAGCCCGCCGGGGCCCCAAGCTATCGAACGAGCGGATCGCTCCCCGCGGGCTCGCTCCGCTCGCTTCGAGGCAAAGCTCCTAAGCGGCTGAGGACGTCTTGCCTTTGGCGGGCTTGTCCTTGGGCGAAGAAGCTTCCTTCGAGCCGCCGCCCGCGTCCGCCTTCGCGGATGCGGAGTCGCCGCTGCCGTTCGACTTGGAGTCGCCGGACCCGCCGTCCTTGCCCTCCGCCGGCTTTCCCTTCTTCGCGTAGTCGGTGACGTACCAGCCGGTGCCCTTCAGCTGGAAGGCGGTCGAGGACACGAGCTTGGAGACCTTTGCCTTGCACGTCGGGCATTTGCGCAGCGGCTTGTCCGTGATCTTCTGCATCACGTCGAAGTCCCCGCACTTGGGGCAGCGGTACTCGTAGATCGGCATCGCGTCTCCTCGGCCCGAAAGGCGGCCGCGCGGTCACATTAAGAACGCGCCGCTGGGTTGTCCACCCACACGCAGCGCGAGCTGGCGGAGGGTCGGGACGAGGAAGATCTGCAGGAACTGGATGAGCAGCAGGACCACGATCGGCGTGAAATCGATGCCGCCGAAGTAGAGCGGGATGACGCGCCGGATTCGGTACATGACCGGCTCCGTCGCGGCGCGGAGGAAACGGACGATCGGGTTGTAGGGGTCGGGGTTGACCCAGGAGAGCACGGCGGAAGCGATCACGATCCACCAGTAGATCGAGAGCACCGCGTTCACGATCTCCGCGACCGCGAGCAGGAAGTTGGTCAGGACGAACACGGGGGCCCCTTTCCGCGCCGCGTCAGACGCCCGACAGCTCGCGCGACCGACGCGTCGCGGCGGCGACCGCCGCACCCACGGCGGCCGCGAAACCGGACGCCTCGAGCGCGGCCAGCCCGGCCTGCGTGGTGCCGCCGGGCGAGGTGACCATGGCCCGGAGTTTCTCGACCGGCTCGCCCGACTCGACCCACAGCGCGGCCGAGCCGAGGAGCGTCTGCCGCACCAGGCGAAGGGCCGTCTCGGGCGGCAGGCCGGCTGCCTCCCCGGCGCGCAGCATCGCCTCGGCGTACGCGAAGAAGAATCCGGGGCCGCTCCCGCTGACGGCGGTCACGGCGTCGAGCATGCCCTCGTCGTCGACGACGACGGCGTCCCCGACGCAGCGGAAGATCCGCTCCGCGAGCGCGACGTCGGCGCCGGTGGCCGTCGCTGCCGGGACGAGGACCGTCATCCCGCGGCGGACGAGCGCCGGCGTGTTCGGCATGGCGCGGACCGCCCGCGTCGCGGACCCGAGGCCGCGCGCGAGCGCGGCGAGCGGAATTCCCGCGGCGATCGAGATCACCAGGTGGCGCGCCTCGAGCACGCGTGCGAGGTCGGCGAGCACCGCAGGCATCACCTGCGGCTTGACGGCGAGCACCAGCGTGTCGGCGGCACGGGCGAGCGCAGCGAAGTCGGCGACAGGCTCGCCGCCGGTCTCGGCGCGAAAGCGCTCGCACGCGCCCGCGTCCGGGTCGGTCGCGAGCAGCCGCACCGTCCCGGTCTCGCCCGCGTCGCGCTCGAAGCCGGCGCGAAGCCCGCCGCCGAGCGCGCGCGCCATGTTCCCCGCGCCGACGAAGCCGATCGTCGTCATGCCGGAC
Source organism: Binatia bacterium (assembly GCA_035651755.1). Taxonomy (GTDB): domain Bacteria; phylum Desulfobacterota; class Binatia; order UBA12015; family UBA12015; genus DASRFA01. Next base: position 485,450 of record DASRFA010000056.1, read on the forward strand.
CTCGCGTCGCGCGCGGCGGGCGCGGGCCGAAGATCGCCGTGCCGATGCGCAGCAGCGTCGCGCCGGCGGCGACCGCGCTCGGGTAGTCGCCGCTCATTCCCATCGACAGCTCCCGCAGGCGCTCGTAGCCGATCGCGCGGAGCCGGTGCAACGCGGACGCGAGCTCCTCGAACGCGGCGCGCGTCGCGGCGGCGTCCGCGTCGGCCGGGCCGATCGTCATGAGCCCCTCGACGGACAATTCCGGGATGCGGGCGAGCTCGCCGACCAGACGCTCGACCTCGTCCGGAGCGATGCCCGACTTCGCGGGGTCGCGCGCGACGTTCACCTGCACGAGGACGCGCGCGGGCGCCGCGGAGGACGCACGCGCCCCGAGCGCCTGCGCGAGGTCGAGCCGATGCACGGTGTGGACGACGTCGAACGTGCGCGCGGCGAGCGCCGCCTTGTTCCGCTGAAGCGGGCCGATGAGGTGCCAGCGCGGGGCGGCGTTCGCGGTCGCAGCGCCGGACGGAGCGCGGACGTCCGACGCGCCGGCCGGTGGCCCCGCTTCGCGGGTCGCCTGCGCGAGCGCGGCGCGCTTCGCGGCCGCCTCCTGGACGTAGTTCTCGCCGAGGTGCCGCGCGCCGGCGCCGACCGCGGCCGCGAGCGACGCCGCGGGCTGCCCCTTCCCGACCGCGACGATCGCGACCTCGTCCGCCTGGCGCCCGCAGCCGACCGCGAGGCCGGCGACCTCCGATCGGAGCGCGCGCCAGCGGAGCGCGATCGCCTCCGCGGGCAGAGGCGCCCCCGGCTCCGGGATCCCGAGCCGGCGCGCGAGAACCTCCGCCTCCTCGAGCGGAAGCCCGATGACCCCGGTCGTCGATCCGTCGACCGCGCACACGAACGACGGCGGCCCCGCCTGGATCGCGTATGCGCCGGCCTTGTCGAGCGCTTCTCCGGTCGCGACCCAGTCGGCGATCTCGCGATCGCCGAGCGGCCGGAAGCGGACGCGGCTCCGGCTCATCGCGGCGGCTCGCGTCTCGCCGTCGCGCGCCCACGCGACGGCGGTCAGCACGACGTGCTCGCGCCCCGCGAGGCGCGCGAGCATCGCCGCGGCCGCGCGCTCGTCCGCCGGCTTCCCGAGGACGTCGCGTCCGAGCACGACGATCGTATCCGCGGCGAGCACCCAGGCATCGCGCGCTTCGGCGCTCACCCGGCGCGCCTTCTCGTCGGCCATGCGGCGCGCATACGTCTCCGGCTCCTCGTCCGGCATCCGCGTCTCGTCGACGTCCGCGGGCCGCACCTCGAAAGGATACGCGATGCGCGCGACGAGCTCGCGGCGACGCGGCGATCCCGACGCGAGCACGACGCGCATCCCCGCGGTTTAGGCGTTGGCGGCGCGCCCGTCGACGCCGCGGCGTTGACGCGCGGGACCTTCCCCCGTACGGTTCGGCGAGCTCGGCGGCCGTCGGAAAGACCGCCTCGCGGACGACGAGGAGGGGTGGCGATGAGAACGAGCGACGAGGCTTCGGCCCGGCGTGTCCGGCGCCGACGGCGTGCGGCGGCGGTTGCGGGAAGCGTCGTCGTCGCGACGGCGATCGTCGCACCGCCGGCGGCGGCCGCGACGGCACGCGCTGCGGCTGCCGCGCCGCCACCCGCGGCCCTCCGCGCACGCGCCCTGGCCGCACGCGAGGGGCTGCTGAGCGAGCCCGCGCCGCGTCCCGCGCCGGGCGATGCTCTTCAGCTGACCTGGTGGGGCAACTGGCACAACTGGGGCTACCATCCGTGGTGGCACAACTGGCCCAACTGGCGGAATTGGAACAACTGGGGGAACGGGCCCGGGATGTTCTCGGGCTGCAACTGAACGCGCGGCGCGCGCTTCGGTGGATCGTCGCGGTGCTCGCGGCCGGCGTCGTCGCCGGGTGCGGCACGGCGTGCAGCGCGCCGCCGGGAGGAACGCCGCGGACGACGGCGACGGCGCCCGGCGCGCCGGTCATGCGCACCGCGACCGTTGCACCCGCTGCTGCCGCGTCGCCCACCGGGGGCGACGCGGCGGCACCGGCCGCCGCGCCGGGCGATCCGCTGCCCGAGCGCATGCGCGTGTACGCCGCCGCGCGCGCGTCGCTGCGCGCCGGCCGGACCGACGAGGCGCGCCGCCAGCTCGCCGTCGCCGAGACCGTCCTGCCCGAGCTCGGCGACTACGCCTTGATCGACGGCGCGCGGCTCGCCGAGCGCGGCGGTGATCGCGCCGCCGCGCGCGCGAAGTACGACCGGCTGCTCGCCCAGCATCCGGACAGCGTGTGGGTCGCCGCCGCGGCGGTCGAGCGCGGTCGGATCGCACTCGACGACGGCGACGCCCGCACGGCGATCGACCTCTTCGACCGCGCGCTCGCGGCCGAGGAGGCGACCCAGGCGGACGCCGCTCGGATCGGGAAGGCGGAGGCGCTCGCCGCGGTCGGCGACCGCGCCGGCGCGTACGCGATCGCGGACGACCTGCGCGGCAAGGGCGGTGCGGTCGGGGACGCGGCGCGCCGGCTCGGCGAAGCGCTCGAGGCCGCGGGCCCGAGCGCGCTCGGTGTCGACGGCGCCGAGCTCCGGCTCCGCATGGCGCGAGCGCGACTGCGCGAGGGCCGAGCGGGCGACGCCGCCGACGCGCTCGCGCCGCTGCTCGAAGCGCGAGCGCCGAGGCGCGGCGAAGCGCTGCTCGTGCTGGCGCGCGCCCGCGCGCGCCAGGGCGACGTCGAGGCCGCGCTCGCGGCGTACGCCGAGGCGGCGCGCGCTCCGGGCGATTCCGACACCGCCGGCACCGCGCTCTTCGAGCGCGGCCGCATGCTGTGGAACCGCGACGACGACGCGCCCGCGCAGGCCGACTTCGAGACCCTCGTCACGCGCTTTCCCGAGCACCCGAAGGCGCCCGATGCGCTCTTCGCGCTCGGGCGGATCGCGGAGACCGACGGCGACCTCGCGCGTGCCGCGCGCCGCTACGAGGAGACCGCGGCACGCGGCCGCGGCGACGCGCTCGCGCGCGAGGCGGCATGGCGCGCGGGCTTCGTCCGCTGGCTCGGGCGCGACTACACCGGCGCCGCGACGGCGTTCGCCGGGCTCGGCGCGGACGACGAGGCCGCATACTGGCGGGCGCGGGCGCTCGAGTCGGCCGGCGACCGCGCCGCGGCACGAACTCTCTACGAGGAGGTGCGGGCGCGGAACCCGCACGGCTACCTCGCCTGGTGGATCGACGAGCGTCTGGACGATCGCGGCGTCGCTGCGGCCAGCGCGCCCGCGGCTCCGGACCCGCCCGTTCCGCTCACGACGGCGCCGCCGCTGAGCGCGATCGGCACGTATCATTACACGCGCGGTGAGATCCTGCGCGCGCTCGGCTTCGCGCCGGACGCCGCGCGCGAGTACGCCGCGGTCGAGGCGACGAGCGGGCCCGATCCGCTCCTGCTCGCGCTCTATCGCGACACCGGCGCGTATGCCGCGATGATCCGCCTCGCGCACCGCCTCGACACGCGCGGCGACGCCGCGACCGAGCCCTACCTCTACCCGGATCCGTTTCGCGGCGAGTTCGAGCGCGCGGGGGAGCGGACGGGAATCGACCCGCTCCTCCTCGTTTCGGTGTCGCGGCAGGAGAGCCTCTTCGACCCGGACGCGCTGTCTCCCGCCGGGGCGCGCGGCCTCATGCAGCTCATGCCGGCGACGGCGAAGTCGCTCGCGGGCGCGGAGCTCGACGCGCGCACGCTCGACGTTCCCGACGCCAACGTCGACCTCGGCGCGCGCTACCTCCGCCGCCTCCTCGACCGCTACGACGGCAGGATCGTGCCCGCGCTCGCCGCCTACAACGCCGGGCCCGACCCGGTCGCCCGCTGGCAGGCACGCGCCGCCGGCCGCGACGCCGACGAGTTCGTGGAGCTCATCGCGTATCGCGAGACCAAGGGCTACGTGAAGGCGGTGCTCCGGAACTACCGCGCCTACCTCGCGCTCCACGGCGGCAGCTCGCAGGCCCCGAATTTATACTGACGAGGGGCTCGCGCCCCTCGCCCGTTTCGACAAAGCCGAAACGGGGCCCACTCCCACGGGCTCGCTTCGCTCGCCGCACGCTGGGCCGTGCCATCATGAAGCGACAGTGCCCTCTGGACGGCGTCTCAAGTCACGCTGCCAGCTCGCACCGTCACGCGGCGTCGTACGCGCGCAGGAACTCGTCCCAGCGGGTCGCCTTCGCGAACGCCAGGCGATCGTAGACCAGCTTCGCCTCCTGGACGATCAGCGGACAGTAGATGCTCACGCCCGACGACCGCGCGACCAGCGCGCCGACGTGGCGCTCCGCCGCGACGAGGCCGTCCGCGAGCGCCGCGGAGACGTCCTTCGCCGCTTCCCGGACCGCGCGGCTCTCGCAGCGCTTTCCGAGCTGCTTCGCGAGGTCGCCGAGGTCGACGAAGTCCTTCATGTCGTAGCGCTGCGTGTCCTTGACGGCCTTCGTGATCGCGCCGAGCTCGCCGTCCCGGAGCGCGTCGATGAGCGCGCTGGCGAGGCCGTCGACCGCGCGCGCGGCCGCGGGCGCGCTCGCGAGGTCGAGGAGCGACAGCGTGACGGCATCGCGCCGGTACGACTCCGCGTAGCGCTTCACGATCGCGGCGCCGAGCTGCTCCGCGCTCATCGCCGGCCGGGCAGCGAGGTCGGCGAGGATGCGGTCGTACGGCCAGCCGTCGCCGGGCTCGACCTCTTCGGACCCGACGACGAGCCGCGCGGATTCGCGCAGCTCGTAGCCGACCTCGATCATGTTCATGAGGCAGGCGTCGAAGCCCAAAAGATCGACCTTCCGCCGGAGCTTCGCCTTGACGGCGGCCAGCACCTTCGCGAGCTCCATGTTGTCGAGGAAGTCGCGCGCCGAGTCGTCGTAGGCGATGGCGCGCGCGCCGGGGCGCGGCGGCCGGAGCGCCCGGCGCACGGTCGTCGAGAAGAGCGCGCGGCGATAGCGGCGCGCGAGCGCCGCCGCGACCACGCGCCGCGGAACGGCGCCGTTCCCGGCCGACGGGCGGCGCGCGACCGTGGTCCCGGAGCGCGCCATGCCGCGATACACGTCGGTCTCGTCGATCCCGCTGCCGTGGTTCCAGATCACGAGAAGGACGCGCTGCGAGGGGCTCCGCGCGATCCCCCACCGGAAGAAATCGATCGCGACCTTGGGATCGCCGGTGTCCGTCTCGCCGAGGTCCATGACGACGTCGTCGTCGAGCGTCGTGCCCTTCTGGACGTGATAGCGGCGGGTGTGGTCGTCGCGCATGGTGTCGAGCTGGACGTAGACGTCGACGGCGCTCGTCGAGCCGACCTTCTTCAGCTCCTGGATGTCGGAGAAGCCGAAGCTCTCGAGGTCGTTGTCCCCGGCCATCCAGACGAGGACGGTCCACTCCTTCTTCTTCGCCATGGCGGACCTCCCGCGGCAGCGAGCACCCGTGACGCTCGCGACGCCGCGTGTACCGCGCAGGACAAGATTTTGTCCAGCGCGAAGCGTCAGGCGAAGCGCGGGTGGTCGGCGAGCCTGCGGACGACCCCGCCGAACGCGCCGTTCGTGAGCGCGACCACCACGTCCCCTTCCCGCAGGTCCTCCTCGACCGCCGCCGACACGGCCGCGTGATCCGGCGCTGCGAGCGCCCAGCGCCCGCGCTCCCGAACGACCCGCACCGCCTCGTCGGGCGAGAAGCGCTCGACCGCCGGGACCTTCTCCGGGTCGTGCACCGGCCCGATGACGACCCGGTCGGCCGCCGCGAGCGAACGCGCGATGTCGTCCTGGAAGATCCGGCGGCGGCTCGTGTTCGAGCGCGGGTCGAAGAGCGCCCACACGCGAGCGACCGGGAACCGGCTCCGGACGGCGGCCAGCGTCGCGGCGATCGCGGTCGGGTGATGCGCGAAGTCGTCGATCAGGACGGCGGCGCCCTGCCGCACGATCTCCTGGCGGCGCTTGACGCCGCGGAAGGTCGCGGCGGCCTCGCAAATCGCCTCCCGCGGCACGTCGAGCGCGCGCGCGAGCGCGATCACGCCCAGGAGGTTGCGGGCGTTCATCGCGCCGAGGAGCGGGCTCTCGATCGCCAGCGTCTCCGCGGGTCCGACGGCGGCGAAGCGGAGCCCGCCCGGGCCGTCCGCGAGCTCCACGGCCGCCCAGGTCGCGCCGGCGTCGCTGCGGTCGGAGAACGTCGCGTACCCCCGACCGCTCGCCTCCGCGACGTCGACCGCGTGCGGGAAGTCGGCGGACACGAGGAGCGGAGCAGCGGGAGGCAGGATGTCGAGCAGCTTCGCGAAGCTCTCCTTCACCTGAGCGAGGTCGCGATAGATGTCGGCGTGGTCGAACTCGACGGCGGTCACGATCGCGGCTTCCGGGCGGTAGTGCAGGAACTTCGGCCCCTTGTCGAAGTAGGCGGAGTCGTACTCGTCGCCTTCGAGCGCGAACTCGCGCCCGCGGCCGAGGGCGTAGCCGCGCGGCAGGTCGATCGGCGCTCCGCCGATGAAGTATCCCGGGTCCCGCCCCGCGACGCGCAGCGTCCACGCGAGGAAGCTCGTCGACGTCGTCTTGCCGTGCGTCCCGGCGACGACGAGCGGCATCCGGCCCGGCAGGCAGAAGTGCTCGAGCGCCTCGGGGAGCGAGATCGTCGGGATCCCCTGCATGCGGGCCGCGACCGCCTCCGGGTTCACCGCCGTGATCGCGTTTCCCATCACGACGAGGTCGGGACGCGGCACCAGGTTCTCCGCGCGGTAGCCGCGCGCGACCGGCACGCCGAGGCGCGCGAGCTCGTCGCTCGCGGGCGGGTAGACGTCGAGGTCCGAGCCGCGCACGCGATGCCCGAGCTCGCGGAAGAGCCCGGCGAGCGCGACCATCCCGATCCCTCCGATCGCGGTCAGGTGGACGTCGAGCGGCCGCCCGCCGGCGTCGATCACAGGCCCTCCATCACGAGGTCGTGGATGCGGGGCCGGAACTCCGCGAGGCGGTCGTTGTCGCGCGACGGGTGGACGCGGTTCGTGAGCAGGACGACGTGCACCTCGCGCTCGAGGTCCATCCACAGCGACACGCCCGTGAACCCGAGGTGGCCCACCGTCCGCGGCGACATCCTCGAGCCCGCGCTCGAGCTGCGCGGCGACGGCGTGTCCCAGCCGAGCGTGCGCGTCGAGCCGGGGACCGTCTCGTCGAGCGTCCACATCGCCTGCACGAGCTCGCGCGGCAGGAGGTCGTGCTCGCCGCGCCCGGCCTTCTCGAGCGCCGTCGCGAGCGCGTCGACGTCCCGCGCCGAGCCGAAGAGGCCCGCGTGCCCGGCGACGCCGCCCATCGCGTAGGCGTTGTCGTCGTCGACCTCGCCGCACAGGATGCGCTTTCGCCACGGGCAGCGCGCGGTCGCCGCGATCATCTCGGAGACCGGCTCGATCCGGCGCGCGCGCATCTGCGTCAAGTCGATGAACGAGAGCGCGCGCAGGCCGAGCGGGCCGTAGATCCGCGAATGGCAGAACCGGTCGAGGGTCTGGCGCGTGATCGTCTCGACGACCTGGCCGAGCAGCATGAACCCGAGGTCGCTGTAGATGACCTTCGTGCCGGGCTCCGCCTCGAGCTTCTCGCGGTGGATCTGCTCGAAGACCCACTCCTTCGCGCCCCGGCTGGCGACGAAGTTGAGTCGCCCCGCCTGGCGCTCGAGGCGTGCGATGTCCTTGTAGAACGGGCGGTGGGCCGCGAGGCCGGAGGAGTGCGTCAGGAGATGGCGAAACGTGACGCGCCCCTTCCCGTGCACGCCGAAGTTGTGGAAGTAGCGCGTCACGCGATCGTCGACCGCGACCCGTCGCTCCTTCACCAGGAGGAGGAACGCGAGGGTGGTCGCGAGCGGCTTCGTGAGCGACGAGAGGTCGAACACGACCTCGGGGCGCATCGCCGCGCGCTCCGGCTCGATCGACCGCGAGCCGACCGCGCGCTCGAGCACGACCTCGCCCGCTCGGCTCACGAGCAGCACCGCGCCCGGGAAGACGCCCCGCTTCACCGCCTCGTCGAGGGCGTCCTCGACCGCCGCCCAGCCCATCAGGAGACCGCTGGGTCGACGCCCTCGAGCGCGCCCGCTGCGCCGTTCGGCCCCGGAGCGAGGCGGAGGCGGAGGCGAACGCCGAGCGGCACGGCGAAGTTGACCGGGCCGTGCCCGACGGGCGCGCCGAAGCCGATCGGCACGCCGAGGTCGGCGAGGCCGTCCTCGATCGTCCGGCAGATCTCCTCGGCCTCGCCACAGTCGAGCATCGTGCCGAACGCGATCCCGCGCACGCCGTCGAGCATCCCCGACTGGCGGAGCTGCAGCAGCATGCGGTCGATGCGGCGCTGCGGCCGCTCCGCGACGTCCTCGAAGAGCGCGATCGTGCCGGCGAAGCGCGGCGCGAACGGCGTCCCCGCGAGCGACGCGAGTACCGTCAAGCACCCGCCGAGCGCGGGCGCGACGACGTCCCCCGGGACGATCGCGCGCTCGACGGGGATCCGCCACGACGCGTCGCCGGACGCGAGCGCGAGAAGGTGGTCGAGCGCTCCGGCCTCGGCCTGGCGCGGGAGGTCGCTCGCGACCATCGGTCCGTGGATCGCCGCCACGCCGGCGGCGCTCACGAGCCGGGCGAGGAGCGCCGTCGCGTCGCTGTAGCCGATCACGAGCTTCGCGTGCGCTCGCAGCCAGGCAGGATCGAGCCCCGGGAGGAGCCGCACCATCCCGTACCCGCCGCGGGCGCACCAGACGGCGCGGACGGCGGGGTCGCCGAGCGCGGCGAGCAGGTCGGCGCGGCGCTCGTCGTCCGACGCCGCGAGGCAGCGATACGGGTCGCGGGCCGGCGGCATTCCGACCTCGAAGCCGCGGCTCTCGAGGAGACGCACGCCCTCGGCGAGGCGATCGCGGTCGACGACGCCGGACGCCGCGACCACGGCCACGCGATCCCCCGCGCGCAGCGCCCGCGGCAGCACGATGCGCTCCGCGACCGTCGCGGCCACTCCACCGCCGCCTACAGCTTCCACGACCCCTCGCTCCGACCGCCCCGCACGCCGCCCGCGCGCCTCCCCGTGGGGCGACGCCTTATTTGCGAACACGACCGCGAGTCAAACCCCGGACGTCGCGTGTTGCAAACGAGGACCCCAGTGGTACCGCTCGTGAGGAGCCTTCGGCGCGCTCGCACGCAGGGCGCGCGTCGATCCCATCGTGCGCCCCTCTCCGCAGCAGGTCGCGAGCATCGGACGATCGATCGTCGATGCAGTGGTGCGCGCGGACGCCGTCTCGATCGCGGGTCCGCACGAGCCGGCGATCGCGGCCGTCACCGACCGCCTCGAGGCCTACTTCAAGGCGACCGCCTCGCTCGCCGCCGACGCCGAGCGCCTCGCCGACGAGCACCTGCGGAGCGCCGGTCGCGAGGCGGTCGGCCTCGACCGCCGGCGCGTCGTCCAGATGATCCAGGAGAAGCTCGCCAGGGAGCGCGGCTTCCCGCTGTGACGGCGATGCGACTGACCGAAGCTGCCGCCTCACACCTCGCGCACCAGGCGCTCGCCGCGCTCAAGAAGTCGGGGGCGCAGGTACGGAACGAGCGCCTCGCGCTCGCCGAGATCAAGCGGGCGCTCGCGAGCGCGCTCGATCGCGATCCCCGGATCGACGAGACCGTCCGCCGCCGGATCGCCTCGCTCGCCCGGCCGGTGCCCGTCGGCAGTGCCGAGTACGAGATCCTCTACCGCCAGTACTACGAGCAGGAGGCGCGGAAGCACCGGAGGTAGCGGCTCCTCGCCCCGGCGGCTGGCGGTCCGGAAGCGCTCTGCTAGATCGTGTCGCGACTTCGCGACGGGGGCGGACTTGACAGTCGACGAGGCGTGGTTACATCGCCCTCGCCTTGGCGGGTCCGGCGCGAGCACGCGCTGAGCCCGTGGAATTTCCAAGCAAATCTGGTTCCCGAAGGGGGACGAAAGGAGAGGGAGCTCGATGAAGATCCGTCCACTGCAGGACCGCGTGATCGTCCGGCGTGTCCAGGAAGAGGAGAAGACGAAGGGTGGGATCATCATCCCGGACACCGCGAAGGAGAAGCCCCAGGAGGGCAAGGTGGTCGCGGTCGGCAAGGGCAAGGTCGACGAGGACGGCAAGGTCCGGCCACTCGACGTGAAGGCCGGTGACCGCATCTTGTTCGGGAAGTACTCCGGCACCGAGATCAAGATCGAGGGCGAGGAGCACCTGATCCTGCGCGAGGACGACATCCTCGGCGTTCTGGAAGGCTGAAGCAAAGCGAGTCGGAGGAAGATCACAGATGGCAGCGAAGATCGTCAAATTTGGCAGCGACGCGAGGGAGAAGGTCCTCCACGGCGTGAACATCCTGGCGGACGCCGTGACCGTCACGCTCGGCCCGAAGGGACGGAACGTGGTGCTCGAGAAGTCGTTCGGCGCCCCCAACATCACGAAGGACGGCGTCACGGTCGCCAAGGAAGTCGAGCTCGAGGACAAGTTCGAGAACATGGGCGCGCAGATGGTGAAGGAGGTCGCCTCGAAGACCTCGGACGTCGCCGGCGACGGCACGACGACCGCCACCGTCCTGGCGCGCTCCATCTTCGTCGAGGGGGCGAAGATGGTGGCCGCCGGCCACGACCCGATGTCGATCAAGCGCGGCATCGACAAGGCCGTGCAGCACGTGATCGCCGAGCTGAAGAGCCTCTCGAAGCCGACGAAGGACCAGAAGGAGATCGCCCAGGTCGGCACGATCTCGGCGAACAACGACGCCACCATCGGCGGCATCATCGCCGAGGCGATGGACAAGGTCGGCAAGGACGGCGTGATCACGGTCGAGGAGGCGAAAGGCCTCGAGACCACCCTCGAGGTCGTCGAGGGCATGCAGTTCGACCGCGGCTACCTCTCGCCCTACTTCGTCACCGACCCGGATCGCATGGAGTGCGTGCTCGAGGACGCGTACCTGCTCATCCACGAGAAGAAGGTCAGCACCATGAAGGACCTTCTCCCGATCCTCGAGCAGATCGCGAAGACCGGGAAGCCCTTCATCCTCGTCGCCGAGGACGTCGACGGCGAGGCCCTCGCGACGCTCGTCGTGAACAAGATCCGCGGCACGCTCCACTGCTGCGCGGTCAAGGCGCCCGGCTTCGGCGATCGCCGCAAGGCGATGCTCGAGGACATCGCGATCCTCACCGGCGGCCGTGTGATCGCCGAGGAGCTCGGCATCAAGCTCGAGAACGTGAGCCTGAACGACCTCGGCCGCGCGAAGCGGATCGTCATCGACAAGGACAACACGACCATCATCGACGGCGCCGGCAAGAAGCCCGAGATCCAGGGCCGCGTGCAGCAGATCCGCTCGCAGATCGACGAGACGACCTCGGACTACGACCGCGAGAAGCTGCAGGAGCGCCTCGCGAAGCTGATCGGCGGCGTGGCGGTCATCCGCGTCGGCGCGGCGACCGAGGTCGAGATGAAGGAGAAGAAGGCGCGCGTCGAGGACGCGCTCCACGCGACGCGTGCGGCGGTCGAGGAAGGCATCGTCCCCGGCGGCGGCGTCGCGCTCCTGCGCTCTTCGGCGTCGCTCGAGAAGGTCTCGGTGGCCGACGAGGAGAAGGTCGGCGTGTCGATCGTGCGCCGCGCCTGCGAGGACCCGATGCGCTGGATCGCCACGAACGCCGGCCAGGAGGGCTCCATCGTCCTCGACCGCGTCCGGAACGGCAAGGGCTCGTTCGGCTTCAACGCGGCGACCGAGCAGTACGAGGACCTCATCAAGGCCGGCATCATCGACCCGACCAAGGTCGTCCGCACGGCGCTCCTGAACGCGTCGTCGGTCGCCGGTCTCCTCCTCACGACCGAGGCGATGATCGCCGAGAAGCCGGAGGAGAAGGGCGCCGGCCCGGCGGGCATGCCGGGCGGCGGCATGGGCGGCATGGGCGGCATGATGTGACGTAGGAACGAGCGTCGCGGCTCCGGGAGAGGAGCCGCGACGGGGGAAGGGCGCGGGGCGAGAGCCTCCGCGCCCTTTTTCTTTTTGGCGCCCGCCGGCGTGCGCAACGCGTATCGCGGCGCGATTCAATTCTGGCGGAAGGTCGACCAGCGGGCGTAGGATGGCCAGCCATGTCTCGCGGGATCCTTCTCGGCACCGCCGCGGTCGCGCTGCTCGCGTGTCTCGCCGTCCCGCCGGCGGCGCGCGGCGAGGACCGCGCCGGGTACCTCCAGCAAAGTCCGGGTGCGGGCGATCCGGCGGACATCGACGCCTGGCGCAAGGGGGACGACCTCGGCGGGCTCACCCCGTACCCGCCCGCGCCGCCCGGGACGCCGAACCCGGGGAAGCCCCTCTATCTCTTCGGAGGCCGCTTCGGGACGTCGTACGGCGCCCCCGCGCTCGGCATTCCGTTCGCCGAGTGGTCGCAACGCATGAGGGCACAGCGGGCGTCGGTCGACGCGGCCGCGCGCAGGATGCTCACCGACCGCTTCGACCTCACCTGTCGCACCCGGGAGGGCGTGACCATGAGCCGCGCCAAGCCGCAGCCGATCGGGCCGGCGGCGAAGCTTCCTGCCGGCGTCGCGAGCTGGGAGGAGTACGCGGCCCTGCCGCCGGACGAGATCAAGCGCCGCGGCGACTTCCCGTGGGTCCCGCTCGGCCATCCCCTGCATTCCACGGCGCACATGGTGTTCCCCGCGCAGTGGACGCGCGTGCACCCGGAGCACGAGCGCTTCGACGTCGGCTTCGACATCCCCGACTGCTTCCTTCCGGAGTTTCCGCCGCCTCTCTACTTGACGACGCATCGCGAGCTCGGCGACGTCACGCGCGGCGTCGAGATCACCTACGGGAACTACTTCGACATGTTCGACGGGCTCATCACCCCCGAGCAGATGGAAGGGCTGCGCCTCCTCGTCACGCCGTTTCAGACGACGTGGTTCAACGTCACCAACCATCGCGTCACGGCACAGCCGAGCCAGGGCGTGAGCTGCTTCTCCTGCCACGTGAACGGCCACACCAACGGCGCGATCGAGCTCGCTCCGGACTCGCGGCCGAACTACGCCCGGCTACGCGTCGACTCGCCCACCATGCGCGGCAACTGGGCGCAGCTCGTCCTCTCGTCGAAGCGATCGATCCACACGATGGACCACTTCGCCGAGGTCGAGGAGTACTTCGACGGCGACACGGCGATGCTCGCGGCGATCGGCGGCCGCACGCTCCAGAAGCCGCAGTCGAACCACATGGGCGACTTCAACTCGATCATCGACTTCCCGCCGGCTCCCAAGCTGGACCCGCTCGGCCGTCTCGACCCGTCGAAGGCCACCGCCGAGGAGCTGCGCGGAGAGGCGCTGTTCGAGGGCAAGGCGCGGTGCGCCGCTTGCCATCCCGCCGCGCAGCAGTTCACCGACAACGGGATGCACGATCTGCTGGTCGAGCGATTCTACGTCGGGCGACCCGAGGGCACGATCAAGACGTTTCCGCTGCGCGGGATCAAGGACTCGCCGCCCTACCTGCACGACGGCCGATTGCTGACCCTCGAGGATGCCGTGCTGTTCTTCGACGTCGTGCTCGGGACGCATCTGACGGCGTCCGAGAAGAGCGACCTCGCCGCGTACCTGCGCGCGCTTTGATTCGACGAAGGGGTCGAAGCGCGACGCGCGTGATGGACAGCTCGTTCCGGCGGGTCTAGCGTCCGGCCATGAAGGGAACGGCGCTCATCACGGGGGCGTCCGCCGGTCTCGGACGCGACTACGCGAAGCTCTTCGCCGCGGACGGGCACGACGTCGTGCTGGTCGCGCGGCGGCGCGAGCAGCTCGAGGCACTCGCGCGCGAGCTCGGCGCGGCGCATCCCATCGCAGCGCACGTCCTGCCGTACGATCTCGCCGACCGCGGCACGCCGCAGCGAATCGCCGCCGACCTGCGCGAGCGCGGGCTCGCGATCGACTTCCTGGTGAACAACGCCGGGTTCGGATCGACCGGCGCGTTCGCCGAGTCGGATGCCGGACAGCAGCTCGACATGATCCAGGTGAACGTGACCGCGCTCGTCGAGCTGACGCGCCTTCTCTTGCCCGACATGCTGGCGCGGCGCCGCGGGCGAATCCTGAACGTCGGCTCGACGGCGGGCTTTCAGCCCGGGCCCTTCATGGCGACGTACTACGCGACCAAGGCGTTCGTGAACTCCTTCACCGAGTCGCTCGCCTTCGAGCTCTCCGGGACCGGCGTCACGGCGACCGTCAGCTGCCCGGGCGCGACCGCGACCGAGTTCGCGGGCCACGCCGGCAACGACAAGTCGCTCCTCTTCCGGCTCGGCGCCGCCGACTCGATGACGGTCGCGCGCGAGGGCTACGCCGCCATGCATGCCGGCAAATCGATGGTCGTCCACGGCTTCACGAACAAGCTCGGCGTGCAGGCGCTGCGCGTGAGCCCGCGCGCGATGGCGACCGGACTCGCGGCGCGGCTCAACCGCGCCTGAGCGACGCGCGCACGACGCCCGCGGCGGTGGCCCGACCGAGGTGCGCGGTGATCCGACCGGATGCTCGCCCGCGGTCACGGGCACCCAGATTCCCACTCGAGGCCGCCGGAAGGCGCGCTCTTCCGCGATCGCGCGCGGGCGTCGCGGCGGGCGGACGGTCAACCGGCTCGCCGGCCTTCGAGCTGCGCCGTGAGCTTCCGCGTCGCGACGAAGACGTAGGCGGTGCGCACCAGCGCGGCGACCTCTTTCCAGTCCGGCTTCGTGTCGAGCACCATCCCGACCCAGCCGCTCGGGCCGACGTACGGCGGGCGGAAGAATCGCTCGGGGTCGGCGTCGATCAGCGCCTCCTGCGCGCCGAGCGGCTGCGGCAGCCAGACCGCGAGATGCTCGGCCCCGTGGTGATGGTCGTCGAGCATCGCGAACACCTTGCCCTTGCCCGCAAACCAGGTCGGCTCGCCGTGCGACAGCTTCTCGTTCGCTTCCGGGAGCGCGAGGCAGATCTTGCGGAGGCGCTCGACCAGTCGTTCCCGCGCCGGCGTGCGAGCGCGAACCGGATGCGACGTCGTCGAAGGCTGCTTCTTCGCGCCGACCGATCTCGCCCCCCTTCGCACCCGAACGTGATCGCCGACGGCGCCGAGTTGGGCAAGCCGGGACGTCGTCGGCGTTGGCCGCCCGCATCCATGCGCGCTAGAGAGGCCGCAGAGTCACTCGTGACGGCAACACTCGAGGAGCGGATCGCGATCGCGCGCGCTCACGCGGCCGCCGAGCGGCGGGGCGACCTGGAGGCGACCCTCGCGACGCTCGACCCCGACCCGCTGTACGAGCTGCTTCCGGTCGGACGCGCCTTCCGCGGCATGGACGCCGCGCGTCGCTACTACGAGCACTTCTTCGCGAACTTTCGTCCGCTCGCGCGCGCGTCGGAGATGCATGCGGAGTGGGCCAACGAGGTCGGCGTCGCGCAGGAGTACACGATCCATCTCCACCTCGCCGACGGCAGCGAGGAGCGGCATCGCCTGATCGCGATCCTCACCTTCGGGAAGGAGAAGCTCTCCGGCGAGCGCGTCTACGCGAGCGACCGCTTGCTGCGGCTGATGTTCGGGCCGGCCTACGACCTCGCGATTTAGGCGCCGGTCGCGACGGCAATCATCTCGCGGGAGATCTGGGAAACGTTCGTCGGCTGGGACCGGAGTTGCGGCAGCATGTCCGGGGTCAGCATCATGTGGGTCGCGAAGCGGTCGTCGGGGTGGTCGAGCGGGCACGTCACGAGCCGCTCCCACGTGCGGTGGTGAAGCATGGGCTCGTGCGAGTCGTTGTCAAGGCATAACTTCGTTGCGTACGGGGGACGGGACCGCTCGGTCGTCGCCTTCGCGCGTCGCTGGGCTTCGCCGGGCGCGCCCGGGACGCCGTCTGCCGATGCGCCGCCGGCTCGCGCGGCCAACGGACACCGTCGCGAGCACGACGAGGAGAAGAGCCGCGACCGGGCTCGATCGGCGCGCAGGCGGCGGCGCGCTGCCGCCCCGTGCCGCGTCCGCCCTGCGAGGGATCCGGTGATGCTTCCGCGTGCGAGGTCACCCGGCGTGCAGACATGGGGCGTGCCTTCATTCGAGGCAGCGGCGATCGCCGGGGGGCGCCGCCTCGCGCCCGAGCACGCGGAAAGCCCACGACCGCAGCCACGGAGCCCGGCCGCAGACAGGCGCCTAGCCTTTCGGCGCCGCTTCCATTAACAACGATCCCAGGCCATCTCGTTCGACCTCGCCGGCCCTCAATTCCATGTTCGACGCTCTCTCCGACAAGCTCGACGCCGTCTTTCGCCGGATCCGCGGCACCGGCCGGATCACCGAGGCGAACGTCGAGGAGGCGCTGCGCGACGTGCGCATGGCGCTCCTCGAGGCGGACGTCAATTTCAAGGTCGCGAAGACCTTCATCGACCGCGTCAAGGAGCGGGCGATGGGGCAGGAGGTGCTGCGGAGCCTGACGCCCGAGCAGCACCTCATCAAGATCGTCCACGAGGAGCTGACCGCCATCATGGGCGGCGCGGCCGGCAAGCTCGACCTCTCGGGCGAGCCGCCGGCGGTCGTCATGCTGGTCGGCCTCCAGGGATCCGGCAAGACCACGACCGCCGCGAAGCTCGCGACCCTGCTCCTCTCCTCGCAGCGCCCGCGACGTCCCTTCCTGGTTCCGCTCGACCTGTCACGGCCCGCCGCGATCGAGCAGCTGAAGACGCTCGCCGCCCAGGTCGGCGACGGCTGCGGCGTCTACGACACGCCGTCCGCGGGCGGCGACCCGGCCGCGATCGCGAAGGCGGCCATCGTCCAGGCGCGCAACTCCGGCTACGAGGCCGTCCTCCTCGACACCGCCGGCCGGCTCGCGATCGACGAGCCCCTCATGGCCGAGCTCCGCCGCGTCCGCGACGCGGTGAAGCCGCGCCAGACGCTGCTCGTCGCCGACGCGATGACGGGCCAGGACGCGGTCACGGTCGCGACCGGCTTCCGCGACGGGGTCGGCATCGACGGCGTCGTCCTCTCGAAGATGGAAGGCGACGCCCGCGGCGGCGCCGCGCTCTCGATCCACGCGGTCACCGACAAGCCCATTCTCTTCGTCGGCGTCGGCGAGAAGCTGGCCGCGCTCGAGGCCTTCCACCCCGAGCGCGTCGCCTCTCGCATCCTCGGGATGGGCGACGTCATGTCGCTCATCGAGAAGGCGCAGGCCGCTTACGACGCGAAGCAGGCGGAGGCGCTCCAGAAGAAGCTCCGCAAGGACGAGTTCACCCTCGAGGACTTCCGCGATCAGCTCCGCGCCGTGAAGAAGATGGGATCCGTCGCCGACCTGATCGGGATGATCCCGGGCATGAAGAAGCTCACCAAGGGCCAGGACCTCGCGGGCGCCGACGACGACCTCAAGCGCATCGAGGCGATCATCAACTCGATGACGCGCCAGGAGCGGCACGATCACCTGATCCTGAACGCCAACCGGCGAAAGCGCATCGCCGCCGGCAGCGGGACGAGCGTCGCCGAGGTCAACCGGTTCCTCAAGCAGTACCAGCAGGCGCGGAAGGTGATGAAGAGCCTCACCAAAGGCGGGGCGCGCGGTCTCCTTGCTCAGCTGCAGGCCGGACGTTAACAACCGCGAAACCTCAAAGACCGCAAAATTCACTATTTCCGGCCGCGACAACGGGTAGAATCGCGTGCGGGAATCGAGGAGCTGGAATGGCAACACGGATCCGACTGACCCGTCACGGCAGCAAGAAGCGACCGTTCTATCGCATCGTCGCCGCGTCCACCGAGGCGCCGCGCGACGGCCGTTTCATCGAGCAGCTTGGCCACTACGACCCGACCAAGAATCCCGCCGTCGTCTCCCTCCACCTCGAGAAGCTCGAAGCCTGGATTCGCCGGGGCGCTCGCCCCTCCGAGACGGTGAACCGCCTCATGAGAAAGGCCGGCTGGAAGGGCGTCGCCCCGACCGCCGAGCCCGCGCGAGCTTCGTCCGAGGGGTGAGATCATGAAGGAACTCGTGGAAATGCTGGCAAAGCACCTCGTGAACCGTCCCGAGGAGGTCCAGGTGCGAGAGACCCAGGGCGACACGGCGTCGGTGATCGAGCTGCGCGTCGCGTCCGAGGACCTGGGGCGGATCATCGGCAAGCAGGGCCGCACCGCGAAGTCGATCCGGACCGTGGTGAACGCGGCGGCCTCGCGCATCAACCGCAAGGTCGTTCTCGAGATCATCGAGGACAAGTAGGAGCGGGTGTCGTCCCGGGGCCCCGACGCGAGCCGCGATCCGCGCGTCGTCCCGCTCGGCCGCATCGTGGCCGGACACGGCGTGCGCGGCCTGGCGCGGGTGAAGCCCTTCAACCCGGCGTCGCCGACCCTCGCCTCCTGCGGCGAGGCCCGCCTGGCGAAGCCCGGCCAGGAGCCGCGGACGCACCGGATCCGCGAGTGCCGTCCCCACCGCGGGATGCTGCTCGTGTCGTTCGAAGGGATCGACAGCCTGAACGACCTCGAGCCCTGGATCGGGAGCACGGTCGAGGTCGACGCCGGCGCGCTCGCGGAACCGGCGGAGGGCGAGCTCTACCACCACGAGACGCTCGGGCTCGAGGTGCGGACCACGGCCGGCACGCGCCTCGGGACGATCGTCGACGTGATGGCGCTCCCCGCGAACGACGTATGGGTCGTGCGCGAGGGCGGGGCGGACGCGGCCGAGGGCGCGCGCGAGTGGCTCATCCCGGCGGTCGCGCCGATCGTGACGGAGATCGACCTGCGCGCGCGCGTCGCCCGCATCGATCCGATCCCGGGCCTGCTCGACGTTTGACGCGCCCGCGCCGGGCGCGCATCGCTCGCACGAGCTTCGGGGTGAGACGCGGCGACGCCCGCCCCTCCCCGACCGGCACACCATGCGAATCGACGTGATCACGATCTTCCCCGAGTACTTCTCGGGGGTCCTCGCGACGAGCCTTCTCGGCAAGGCGATCGCCCGCGGCGACATCGACGTCCGGCTCCACCAGCTGCGCGACTGGGCGACCGACCGGCACCGCACGGTCGACGACACGCCGTACGGCGGCGGCGAGGGCATGGTGATGAAGATCGAGCCGCTGGTGGCCGCGGTCGAGGCCGTCGCCGGGCCTTCCGCGCACCGCGTGCTGCTCTCGGCACGCGGCCGGCGGCTCACGCAGCGCCGCGCAGCCGAGCTCGCCGGGACGGCGCAGCTCGTGCTCGTCTGCGGGCGCTACGAGGGCGTCGACGAGCGCTTCGGCGCGTACGTCGACGAGGAGCTCTGCGTCGGCGACTACGTGCTCTCGGGCGGCGAGGCGGCGGCAGCGGTCGTCATCGACGCGATCGCGCGGCTCGTCCCGGGCGTGATCGGGAACCGCGCATCGCTCGCCGAGGAGTCGTTCGCGGACGGGCTCCTCGAGTACCCGCAGTACACCCGCCCGGAGGTCTTCCGGGGGATGCGGGTCCCGGAGGTCCTGCTCTCCGGCAACCATGCCGAGATCGCCCGCTGGCGGCGGGACTCGGCCCGCCGCGCGACCGCAGCCGTTCGGCCCGACCTCCTGGAGCGGGCGGGGTCCGGCGGGGGCGCCGCGCCCGGCGCCGGCGAGCCCGGCGCGGGCGAGAGGAAGGACGTCGCCGGCCCGGAATCCGCCGAAGAGCGCCCGCAGGGCCCCGACGAGCCGCCCCGCGGGGGCCGCTCCGGAGCCGGCCGCGAACGACCGTGAGCGCGCGCGCCCCGCTCTACGTGGCCCTCCTGCACCACCCGGTCCTCGACCGGTACGGCAAGGTCGTCACGACCTCGATCACCAACATGGACGTCCACGACATCGCGCGCTCGTGCAGGACCTACGGCGTTCGCCGGTTCTACGTCGCGCACCCCACTCCGGCGCTCCGGGCCCTCGCCGAGCGGATCGTGGAGCACTGGCGAAGTGGGTATGGAAGTCGTTACAACCCCTCGCGCTACGCGGCGATCTCGCTGGTCGAGGTGTCGAACGACCTCGAGCAGACGATCGCCGCCGTGGAGCAGGATTCCGGTCGGATGCCCACCCTGGTCGCGACATCGGCACGCCCCCGTTCGGGCGCATGGACGTACGGCGAGCTCGCCGCGCGCCTGCGCGCCGACGCGGCGCCATGCCTCTTGCTCTTCGGCACCGGATACGGCCTCGCCGACGACGTGCTCGACCGCTGCGACGCGCAGCTCGAGCCGATCCGCGGAACGGCCGATTACAACCATCTGTCCGTCCGAGCGGCGGCGGCGATCGTTCTCGACCGGCTCGCTCGACCGAGCGAATGAGGAAGCCATGAGCACAGGCAACGTGATCGAAGCGATCGAGGCGGAGCAGCTTCGCAGCGACGTCCCCGCCTTCCGCCCCGGCGACACCGTCAAGGTGCACGTGAAGGTCGTGGAGGGCGAGAAGGAGCGCATCCAGGTGTTCGAGGGCGTCGTGATCCGGCGCTCGAACGGCGGCAACCGCGAGACGTTCACGGTGCGGAAGGTGTCCTACGGCATCGGCGTCGAGCGGACGTTCCCGGTGCATTCGCCGCGCATCGACAAGGTCGAGATCGTGACGCGCGGCCGCGTGCGGCGGGCGAAGCTCTACTATCTCCGCGAGCTCTCCGGAAAGGCGGCCCGCATCCAGGAGGAAGGTCAGCGTCGTTGAGCCAGACCGGCGGAGAGTCCGGCGCGCCGGGCGCCCCGAGCGCCGGCGAAGGTCTCGCGTTCAAGCACGAGATCGCCGCCGACACCGCCATCACCGGGAAGATCCACTTCCCCGGCGACGCCCGCATCGACGGGCGCCTGAAGGGCGAGGTGCGCGCCGACGGCCTCCTCGTCGTCGGCGAGTCGGCCGTCCTGCACGCGAACGTGCGCGCCGACCGGCTCGTGCTGCACGGCACGATCCAGGGCAACGTCTTCCGGACTCGCATCGCGGAGCTGCTTCCGGGCTCGCGCGTGCTCGGAGGCGTCGAGTCCGAGCGGCTCGTCGTCCACCCGGGAGCCCTCGTCGACGGCGAGTGCCGGATCGGCCAGCCCCACGAACGGGCCGCTGCGACGCCCAAGGTCGTCCTGCTCGAACGCCCGATCCAGGCGCGCGGCCGCTGAGCCAGGCGTCGCGGCGCCGTCGTCCGCGACGCGTCAAGCGCCGTCTGCCGGGAACACGTGGCACGCGACCGCGTGGCCGCCCGCGCCCGCGACCAGCTCCGGGCGCTCCGTCCGGCAGCGCGCCTCGGCGAACGGACAGCGCGGGTGGAACGCGCAGCCCGCGGGCGGCGCGAGCGGGCTCGGCGGATCGCCGGCGACCGCGGCGACCGCCGGATGCGGCTCCGCCGCCGGCTCCGGCACGGCCGCGAGGAGCGCGCGCGTGTACGGGTGGCGCGGCGCCGCGAGCAGGCGATCGCGCTCCGCGAGCTCGACGATGCGCCCGAGGTACATGACGGCGATCCGGTGGCTCAGGTGCGCCACGACGCGCAGGTCGTGCGACACGAAGAGGTAGGCGAGGCCGCGGCGCTCCTGGAGATCGGCGAGGAGGTTGATCACCTGCGCCTGGATCGACACGTCGAGCGCGGAGACCGGCTCGTCGAGGACGAGGAAGCGCGGGCCGAGCGCGAGGGCGCGCGCGATCCCGACGCGCTGGCGCTGCCCGCCGCTGAACTCGTGCGGGTAGCGGCGAGCATGGTCCGGCGACAGGCCGACCTCCTCGAGAAGACGCGCGACGAGCGCGCGCTTCTCGGCGCCGCGCGCGAGGCGATGGATCTCGATTCCCTCGGCGACGATCGCGCCCACCCGCATGCGCGCATCGAGAGATCCGTAGGGATCCTGGAAGACGATCTGCATCTCGCGCCGGAGGCGCCGCAGATCGCGCCGCGGAAGATCGGCGAGCCGCCGTCCGTCGAACACGACCTCGCCCGCCGTCGGCTCGAGGAGGCGGAGGAGGAGCCGGCCGAGCGTCGACTTGCCCGAGCCGGATTCGCCGACGACGCCGAGGGTCTCGCCGGCATCGACCGTCAAGCTCACGTCGGTCACAGCGTGCACGAACTCGCGCGCGCCGCCGAAGACGCCGGCGCGCACCGGAAAGCGCTTGGAGAGCCCGCGCGCCTCGACGAGCGGTCGGCCGGCGAGCGGGCGCGCCGCAGCCGTCGCAGCGCTCATCGCGCGTCCTCGAGCCGCGCCGGCGCGCCCGGAGCCGGCTCGACGGCCGGGAAGTGGCACGCGACCAGTCGATCAGCGGCGATCGGGCGCAGCACCGGGTCTTCGGCGGCGCAGCGCTCCCGTGCGATCGGGCAGCGGTCGCGGAAGCGGCAGCCGGAGGGGAGGCGCGCGGGATCCGGCACGACGCCGGGGATGGCGACGAGGCGGCTCCGGCGCTCGCGCAGGCGCGGGAGCGACTGCAGGAGCGCGGCCGTGTACGGATGCGCCGGCGCGCGGAACAGCTCGCGCACCGGCGCGCGCTCGACGATCCGGCCAGCGTAGAGGATCGCGACCTCGTCCGCCTCGTTCGCGACCACGCCGAGGTCGTGCGTGATCAGCATCATGCTCATGCCGAGGCGCTGCTTGAGATCACGCAGGAGGGCGAGCACCTGAGCCTGGATCGTGACGTCGAGCGCGGTGGTGGGCTCGTCGGCGATGAGGAGCGCGGGACGGCAGGAGAGCGCGATCGCGATCATCACGCGCTGCTTCATCCCGCCCGACAGCTCGTGCGGGTACGACCGCACCCGGCGCTCGGGATCGGGGATCTCGACCATGCGGAGCGCCTCGACCGCCTCCGCCCACGCGGCGCGCCTGCCGACCGGGCGGTGGAGGCGGATCGCCTCGACGATCTGCGAGCCGACCGTGAACACCGGGTCGAGTGACGTCGACGGCTCCTGGAAGATCATCGCGATCCGCCCGCCGCGGACCTCGCGCAGCTCGCTCTCCGGCAGCTCGAGCAGGTTCCGGCCCTCGAGCCACACCTCGCCCCGGAGGATGCGCGCGCTCTCGTCGAGGAGGCGGAGGATCGCCAGCGACGTGACGCTCTTTCCGGACCCGGATTCGCCGACGAGCCCGAGGGTCGCCCCGCGCGCGATCGCGAAGCTCACGCCGTCGACGGCGCGGACGGTGCCGCGCGGGGTCTCGAACGCGACCGCGAGGTCGCGGACGTCGAGGAGCGGATCGCCTGCCGCGCCGGCGCTGCGCTCGTCGGCGCGCTCGCTCGCCGCCGCGCCGCGCGTGCCCGCGTCGAAAGCCGTTCCGGCAGCGCCGCTCATCTTTCCGCCGTCGCGCGCGGGTCGAGCCGGTCGCGGATCTGGTCGCCGAGGAAGTTGAAGGCCATCGTCGTGACGGCGATCAGGACCCCGGGTGCCAGGATCCACGGGTAACGGTCGAGGTTCGTCAGGTTCTGCGCGTCCGACAGCAGAGATCCCCAGCTCGTGCTCGGCTCCTGGATGCCGAGGCCGAGGAGCGAGAGAGCGCTCTCGCCCAGAATGAAGCCGGGGATCGCGAGCGTCGACGCGACGATCGCGTACCCGCTCGCCGCGGGCACGACATGGCGCAGGAGGATGCGCGGCGTGCTCGCCCCGAGCGCGCGCGCCGCCTGCACGTATTCGAGCTCCCGGATCCCGGCGACGATGCCGCGCACGACGCGCGCAAATCCCGCCCACCGGATGAAGCTCATGAGCGCGACGATCAGGAGAAACGTCTCGGCGGGCGAAAGGCCGGGCGGGATCACCGCGGAGAGCGCGAGCAGGAAGTAGAACGCCGGCAGCGCCATCATGATCTCGCAGACGCGCATGAGCAGGTTGTCGGTCCAGCCGCCGGAATACCCCGCGACCACGCCGACCGTCATCCCGACGACCGTGCTGATCGCGACGCCGACCAGCCCGACCGCCAGGCTCACGCGCGCGCCGTAGACGAGGCGCGAGTAGAGGTCGCGGCCGAGCGCGTCGCTCCCGACGAGGAGGACGCGCGCATCCGGGTCGACCGGGGCGAGCAGGTGCCCGCGCGCTCCGAAGCGGAGGGGGATGCGGGCCGAGCGGTCGACCTCGTAGCGCCGGCGGAGGCTGTCGACGAGGCGCTGGGGGTGGACGTAGAGCACGCTTTCGCTCGCCCAGCGCGCGGGCGGGTTCACGTGAAGCCGCATCGGGGGCGCGTTGGGGGCGTCGCGGTGCTGCCGGTTCGGCGGGTAGAGCGCGACCCACGGCGCCGCCGCCGCCGTCAAGTAAAGGAACGCCAGCACGGCTCCGGAAATGCCCGCGCGCCACCGCCACCGCGATCGCCGTCCCGGGCCCGGCTCCGCGACGACGAGCTCGCCCGCGACGCCGCCTCCCGGCTCGATCACCGAGCGGCCTCGAGGCGCGAGAAGTCGATGCGCGGGTCGACGGCCATGAGCGCGACGTCGGCGAGCAGGTTCCCGACGAGCAGCATTGCGGAGCCGATCAGGACCGAGCCCATGACGAGGTAGATGTCGAGCGCCATCACGGCCTCCAGCATCAGCGCGCCGAGCCCCTGCAGGTTCATCACGTTCTCGACGAGCGCGGCGCCGCCGAGCAGCGTCCCGAGCTCGTAGCCGGCGAGCGTGACGAACGGGTTCAGGGCGTTGCGCAGCACGTGCTTGAAGAGCACGACGCGCTCGGGAAGCCCCTTCGCGCGCGCGGTGCGGACGAAGTCGGCGCGCTGGAGCTCGAGGATCGCGCCGCGCATGAGGCGCATGAGGCCCGCCATTCCGCCGGTCGCGAGCACGATCGTCGGCAGGACGAGGTGGTGCAGCCGGTCGGCGAGCTTGCCCGCGAGCGAGAGCTGCTCGTAGTCGAGCGACACCGTCCCGCCGACCGGGAACCAGCCGGTGAAGAGCGCGAGCCGCAGCAGCAGGAACGCGAGGAAGAAGTTCGGGACCGACATCCCGAGGAACGCGAAGAGCGACAGCGCGCGATCCGAGAGGCGTCCGCGCCGCACGGCGACGAGCACGCCGAGCGGAATCGCCGCTGCCCACGTGACGATGAGCGCCGCGACCGCGAGCAGCAGCGTGTTGCCGACGCGCTGGCCGATCAGCGTGGCCACGCCGATCCGGTGCGCGACCGACAGGCCGAGATCGCCGCGCACGACCTGCCCGAGCCACGCGAGGTAGCGCACGACGAGCGGCTGCCCGTACCCGAACTCACGCTTCATCGCCGCGATCGCGTCCGGGGAGATCGAGGGGTTCATCGCGAGCGCGGAGAAGAAGTCCCCGGGCGCGAGGCCGACGACGAGGAACGAGATGAACGTGATGCCGAGGAGCAGCGGCACCATCTGCGCGATTCGGCGGAGCAGGAACGCGAGCATGCCTGCCGGCACGTTGCCCCGCCGAGCGCGTTTTTCAAGCCGCTCGCCGACCGGTCGCCGGTTGAGAGCCGGGCGACCGCACGTTAGGGTCGCCGAGTCCAAACGAACCTCATGGCCCATCTCACCCTGCAGGAGTTCGAGGAAGCTTTGGAGGTGCTCGCCGACGGCGGGCCGCCCGAGAAGCTGCGCGACCGCCTCGCGCGCCTGAACGCGTTCCACTCGCGCCGCGGGCTCGGCTCGGTGCGCGCGATCTCCGAGCGCATGTTCGCCCTCAGCTCCGGCCTCCGGCGCGACGTGCCGCCGACGCGCGCTTTCCAGGCGCTCTGGATGGAGTACGTCGGCCACCGCCTGACGCGGAAGTCGGGAGAGCGCCTCGACGAGCTTGCCGACGCGATCAACTCGCACCTGCTCGAGGACGGGTCGATCAAGGAGGGCGACGAGGAGAAGCTCGAGAAGGTCCTCGCCGACTACGAGGACCTCCTCGCCCGGAAGGTCGGCGGCGTCGCCGCGCGCCTGGACACGTTGCAGAAGGCCGTCCCGGCGGTCGCCGCGATCCTGCGCGGCCGGCCGCGCCTGGACGTTCCTCTCGACGCGCCCGAGCCGGACGAAGACGAGCACGACCACGAGCACGGGCATCACCACGACCACGAGCACGAACACCACCACCACGCGCACGGCGAGCACGAGCACGGAGAGCCCGACGACGCGCCCGCCGAGGGCGCATCCGACGAGAAGCGCGCCGCGACGGCGAAGCGCGGCAAGTCGAAGGCCGCGGCCGGGCGCGCCGGCGATCAGACGTAGTAGCGCCGCACCACGACCGCGAGCGCGATCAGGTCGACCGCGATCGCGAACGCGACCAGAGCCGTCGCGAGCCGCCGCTCCGACACCCGGAGCCACGGGTTCTGGACGGTCAGCACCGCGACCGGCGCGAGCGGCAGCAGATGGCGCCCCTGCACGCCGTCCACGAAACGCCCGGCGACCGGCGTCCACGTGACGTAGATCCCCGCCATCACCGCCAGCACGCCGAGAACCCAGACGACGACCGCGACCGCGCGCGTGCGCGCCGGAAGCGACACGCTCGCATCGGTTCCGTCCACGAGCGCGGCGACGACGAGAGCGCCGAGCTCCGCGACGACGACGGCGTCCGGCAGCGGCGTGTCGAGCCAGCCCAGGATCCCGACCATCTGATGCAGCCAGGCGTCGGCGTAGGCGCGGGTCGCGCGCAGGCACGCGGCGAGGAACGACCCCGGGTGGGCGGCCATGAACCGCAGCTGCTCGGCGGGGACCTGCGTTCCGCCCGGGACCGTCGGATTCAACGGCACGACCAGGTGCCTCGTGAGCGCCGTCCAGCCGACCACGGCAGCGGCCGTCAGCGCGATCCCGGCAGCCGCGATCACCCGCCGGCGCGCCCGCGAGCCGAGCCGGCCGTCGGGAATCGCGAGCAGGAGGAGCGCGAGCGGCGCGTACGCCGTCTTCGCAAGGGCGAGGAGCGCGGGCGTCACCGCGAGCGCCGCGGCCCCGGCTCGCCCGACGCCGTCCCGCACGGACGCGCGCACGACGAGCGCGACGAAGAGGAGCGCCGTCGCGTTCACGAACCCGTCCGAGGAGACCGATGCCGCGACGAAGATCGACATCGGCGCGAGCGCGATCAGGAAGAGCGCGCCGCGCTGAAGCGGCGCGAGCGCGATCGCGGCCGTCGCGATCGCGATCCACGCGGCGAGGCTCGCGAGCCGACCGACGTACAGCAGCGCGATCGGCGGCGGGCGGAGCCGCCGCGCGATCGCCATCGCGAGCGACTGCGGCAGGTACCCGACCGGCGAGTAGAGCGCGGTGTTCGGAAAGGTCGCGAACACGCGGTGGCGCGCGCGCAGCCGGAAGCGGAAGCTCGCGACGACGTCGGCGATCCGCTGCTTCCGCTCGGGGTGGAAGTAGAGGTCGTGCGACACGGCGTCGGTCGTCGCGGAGAGGCTCGCGGGCACCCGGCCCCCGACGAGGAGCCTCGGCTCCGTCTCGCCGGACGCGACGCCGAGCTCGCTTTCGGCGACGAACCGGCCCTCGGATACCTGGAACGCCCGGTAGTAGTGGTTGTACTCGTCCGGCGTCTGGAACGGCGGGGTGACGACGGCGAAGGCCGTGCCGAAGACGGCCGCGACGATCGCGAACGCCGTTGCGAGCCATCGGGACGATGGGCGTGCCGGAGGCGGCTCGACACGCGCGCCGCCCTCGGCGCCGCGCGGCACGTCGTTGGCGAAGCCGGCCGCTCCGCTGCTAGAAGCCGGCGCGTCCATGCCCCCGCGACCCGTCCGGTTCGGTATCTGCCTGCCGCAGCACGGAAGCGCCTGGAAGGACGTCGTCGACGTCGCGCGCGCGTGCGATCGCCTCGGCTTCGATTCCGTCTGGGCGGTCGATCACTTCTTCGGGATTCCCGACGCGACGCAGCCGATCTTCGAGGGCTGGACGGAGCTCACCGCGGTCGCCGCCATGACCGAGCGCGTCCGCCTCGGCCACCTCGTGCTGTGCGTCAGCTATCGCCATCCCGCGGTCCTCGCAAAGATGGCGGCGACCCTCGACTGCGTTTCGGGCGGCCGCTTCGTCCTCGGCATGGGCGCCGGCTGGCACCAGCAGGAGTACCAGGCCTACGGGCTCCCGTTTCCGCCGATCGGCCGGCGCCTGCAGGAGCTCGACGAGGCGCTCGCGATCGTCCGCCGCATGTGGAGCGAGGAGCCCGCGACGTTCTTCGGAGAGCACTTCCACATCGAGGACGCGTACTGCCGCCCGCGACCGCTGCAGTCGCCGCACCCGCCGATCCTGGTCGGCGGGACCGGCGAGCGGGTGCTCCTCCGGATCGTCGCGGAGCACGCCGACGTGTGGAACAACCTCGGCTGGGCGCACCGCCAGCTGCCGGCGAAGATCGAGGTCCTGAAGCGCCACTGCGAGACCGTCAAGCGCGATTTCGACGAGATCGAGGTCTCGCAGCAGACGGTCGCGGCGATCGGCGAGACGCCCGCGGACGCGAAGCGCGCGGCCGACGCGGTGCGAGCGGAGGTGCCGTTCCTCGCCGGCGGCGACGACCTGATGATCGCCGGCACCCCCGACGAGTGCATCGAGCGGGTCCGGAAGACGGTCGCGATGGGCGCGACGAGCTTCGTGCTCAGCTTCGGGCGGAATCCCTCGATCGCGTCGCTGGAGCTCTTCGCCGAGCGCGTCGTGCCGGCGTTCCGCTGAGCCCGGTGGTGCGGGCGGCGGAGCGGACCGCTCCCCTTGCGGCTGGGCGTCCTGCAGGGGACGATTGTCGGGGCCCCCGAAGAAGCGCATGCGCCTCTACCTGATCTCGCCGACGCACTACCAGCGCGACGGCTCGCTCGTGAAGACGACGCAGTACTGGACGAGCGGCCTCACGCTGCCGTGCCTCAAGTCGCTCACGCCGCCGGAGTGGGAGGTGCGCCTCGTCGACGAGCTGATCGACGACGTCGACCTCGACTGGCCCTGCGACGTCGTCGGCATCGGCGCGATGGGCCCGCAGATCGCGCGCGCGTACGACCTCGCGGACCGGTTCCGCGAGCGCGGCCGGAAGGTCGTGCTGGGGGGAACGTGGGTCAGCATCTCGCCGCACGAGCGCTCGCTCGAGCACGCCGACGCGATCGTCGTCGGCGAGGCCGAGCGCGTCTGGGCGGAGTGCCTCGGCGATCTGGCGGCGGGGCGGAGCCGGGGCGTGTACCGCGCGGACGGCTGGATCGAGCCGCACGAGATCGCGCGCCACGATCCGCAGGACCTGCAGCTCGTCCGATGGGACCGCTTCCGCGCGAGCCCGCTCTACCGGCTCTACTTCCACTGGCCGCTCGTGTTCTCGCGCGGCTGCCCGCTGCCGTGCAGCTACTGCGCGGTCCAGACGTTCTACCGCCGCACCTACCGGACGCGACCCGTCGAGCAGGTGATCGACGACGTGCGCCGCATCAAGGCGCTCGGCGGCCGGAAGCTCCTCTTCCTCGACGACAACCCGATCGCCGACCCGGCGGCCGCGAAGGAGCTCTTCCGGGCCCTCATCCCGGAGCGGATCTCGTGGGCGAGCCAGTGCACGATCGAGATCGCGCGCGACCCGGAGCTGCTCGACCTCGCGGCCCGCTCGGGCTGCGCGCTTCTGTCGATCGGATTCGAGAGCCTCGACCACGACGTGCTGAAGCGCGTCAAGAAGGGATTCAACGCGCCGGCGCGCTACGCCGAGGACCTGCGCCGTCTGCGCGAGCGCGGCATCCAGGTGATCGCCCTCCTCATGGTCGGCATCGACGGTCAGACGACCGAGACGTTCCGGAGCACCGTCGACTTCCTGCGCGAGCACAAGGTCGCGCTCGTCAAGTTCTTCACGCCCGCGCCGTACCCCGGCACCGAGTTCCACGACCGCATGAAGGCCGACGGTCGCCTGCTCGACGACGACTGGTCGCACTACGACTACGGCTCGATCCTCGTCGAGCCGACCGGGATGACGCACCAGGAGCTGCGCGACGGCTTCGACGCCGCGTACCGGAGCTTCTACTCGCTCGGCTCGATCGCGCGCCGCATGCTCCCGCCGCCGCGCCGGAACCTCGTCCAGCACGCCGCGGGCGTCATCGCGAACCTCAAGACGCACGCGTTCCTCCGGCGCCACCCGACGGCGTGGGGCACGATCTCTTGACGAGCGCGCGATGACGAAGCCGGCCCGCCTCGCTCTCGGGATCGCGGCGGCCGGCGTCGGGTGCGCGGGCGCGGCGATCGCGACCGCAGGATCGCCGCGCTGGCTGTGGGCGTGGACCGCCGGCGCGTGTTGGGTCGCCGCGGCGGCGTACGCGGCGAACCGGCCGGAGATCTTCGGGAAGCGCTCGGGCCGCCTCTCCCGCTCCCGAGCGATCGCGCTCCTCCCCTACCTCCTCGCGTTCCGGATCGCCTGCGCGATCATGCGCGCGTGGCGGCGGACGCCGCGCGTGAGCCGCGTCGACTCGGACCTGTGGGTCGGCGGCCGCATCCGCGCGAGCGACGTCCCGCCCGGTACGGCGTTCGTCGTCGACCTCACCTCGGAGTTCTCCGCGCCCGCCGCGGTCCAAGGCCTCCCCGGCTATCGCTCGCACCCCGTCCTGGACGGCTCGTTCCCGCGCGACGAGACGGCGTTTCTCGAGCTCCTCGAGGAGATCGCGGCGCGCGACGGCGGCGTGCTCGTGCACTGCGAGTCGGGACGCGGCCGGGCGCCGACGGCGGCCGCGCTCGTCCTGCTCGCCCGCGGCCGCGCGCGCGACCCGCAGGCGGCGATCGAGATCGTCCGGCGCGGTCGGCCGTGGACGAAGCTCACCGCGACCGACCTTCGCTTCATCGCTCGGATCGCAGAGCGCCTCGCCGAGCGCGACGTTCGGCGTCGCGGCGTGGGCTGAGCGTCGCCGGTCGCTTCAGCCGGCGCAGCGGGATTCAAGCGCCGACGAAGTCGACGTCGCCGAGGTGCGCGGCAGGAACGAGGGCGGGGGCCGCCGCGATCGCGGCCGGCGCCCGCTCGGGGCGCGCGCGCTCCTCGATCCACGCGCGGAACCCACGCACGGCGCGGTGGAGCTCGATCTCGGCGCGGAGGCGAAGCCACGGGCGAAGCGGCGTCGCGATGCCGGCGGCGTCGCCCGCGAGGTGAACGTGGAACGCGGTACCGCGGTCGCCGGGGGCGATCCGGATCGCGACCCGGACCTGGCGGACGAGGCTCGTCGCCTCGCGCAGGACGAGGACGAGCTTCCGGCGCGGCTCGACCTCGACGATACCGCCGACGACCCAGCGCCGCCCGACGCGCCACCGCCCTTCGCCGGCGACCGGCTCCGGGCCCGCGTCGACCTCGTCCACGCGATCGAGCCACTCGGCGACCGACGAAAGATCGGTCAGCGCCTCCCAGACCAGTACCGGTGGCGCCGCCACGCGGCCCGACACCTCGACCTCGAAACCGGGCATTCCCCCCTTTCGAGCAAGACGCGAGCCGCGTCGGCCGGTGCCGCATCCGTCGAAAACGCGCGGTCCGCGGGCCGGGCCGCTGCCCGGCGGACGCCCGCGGTCGCAAAACGCGCCCCCGGTCCGGCGCCGATTCACGACACCGGTTCGCTCGCGATCAGGGGATGCCGGCAATCTTGTGAGTCTGGAGGCTCAGGCGCCAGCGCGGGTGGGCGCGGCAATAGGCGACCGTCCTCGCGAGGTTCGCGGCCACGTCCGGGCCGTCCATGGGCTGGAGGTAGAACACCTCGAAGTCGAGGTCCGAGACGCTCTCCGGCGTGACGTCGTGCGGGTACACGAGCTTCAGCTCGTTGCCGCGCCGCACCACGAGCTCCGAGCGTGGCTTGGGGCTCACGGTGAGCCAGTCGATGCCGCGCGGCGGCGCGATCGTCCCGTTGGTCTCGACCGCGGTCTCGAAGCCGCGCGCGCGGCACGCCGACAAGAGCGCCTCGTCGAGCTGGAGGAGAGGCTCGCCGCCCGTGAAGACCACGTACGGACGGGCGCCCGCGTCGGAGGCCGCGCCGTTGCGCCACGAGCGCGCGATCGCATCCGCCAGCTCCTCGGGCTCGCCGAACCGGCCTCCGCCAGGCCCGTCGGTGCCGACGAAATCGGTGTCGCAGAAATCGCAGGCCGCGTCCGCGCGGTCGGGCTCGCGCCCGGACCAGAGGTTGCAGCCCGCGAAGCGGCAGAACACCGCCGCGCGCCCGGCGCGCGCGCCCTCGCCCTGCAGCGTGTAGTACAGCTCCTTGACGGCGTAGCTCACGAGGTCGTCTCAGCCCGCGAGCGACCACGGCCCTGGCCGCGCGGCCGCCGTGAGCGCTTTCGAGAGAGTAGCCGAGCCGAGCGCGCTCCGCCGCGGTCGGGCCGTTTTTCCCTCTTGCGCTGCGCTTCCGAGCGCTGATAGCGCAGGCTCATGCGGATGCGACGCGCGCGTGCTGCCGGCACGTCGGGCGCGCTCGTAGCCGGGGTTTGCAGCATCCTCCCCCTCGCCGTCGCCCTCTTCCTCGCGGCCCCGCTTCGAGCCGAAGCCCAGACGAAGCTCTTCGATCTCGATCTCGACGATCGCACCGACCCGGTCCGCCCGGGCGAGAACGTGGTCTACGAGGTCAACACCGAGAACGGCCGATCGTTCGACGCTCCGGACGTCGTGATCACCGACTTCCTGCCGCCCGGGACCACGTACGTGAGCGCGCACCGTGCGCCCGACTACGCGGAGATCCCGGCGCAGGTCTTCTCCGATCGAGTCGAGTGGCACATCGGCGCGCTCGAGCCGTGCGGCCGCGTCGGCTTCCCGCCGTGCCGCGACATCTGGGCGACCTTCCACGTCGGAGGCGGGGTCGCGCCCGGGACCGTGCTCACGAACCACGTGGAAATGACGTCGAGCGACCCGGCGAACTTCCCGCTTCACCAGGACACGACGTACACGTCGGTCGGGACCGCCGCGATCCGGCGCGCGAAGGTGACGTTCCCGGTGCTGGCCGGACGCGACCGCGTCACCGTCGAGGCGGATCTCGCGCGCGACGGCCGCTCGACGCCGTTCGACCCGGCGCCGCCGACCATCGACCCCACGCAGGGCATCCGCGTCGTGCTGTCCGAGCCCGGCGGCGCGACGGCCCTCGACGTCACCGTCCCCGGGAGCGCGATCAAGTGCATCGGCTCCGCCTCGACGCGCTGCCGCCTCGACGACCCGCGCGTCTGGCGTCCGCTGGGCCTCGACCGCCTGAACGTCTTCCTTCCGCTCCCCTTCCTGCAGCGCAGCAACGCGCAGGTCATCGTGCGCACGAGCCAGATCTCGCTTCCCGACGACTTCGGGCCCGTCGTCCAGCTCCGCATCGAGTCGGGCAGCGACGTGTACACCGACGTCGCCGAGCTCACGCCGGGACCGAACCGCCTCGTCTACAGCCACAAGCAGAACGTGCCCTGACCGGCGCGCCATTGCCGACGCAGCCGGATCCGAGGGCGCCCCACCTTCCCGCGAACGAGACCCTGTCCGAGCGGCCCGCCCGAACGGATCCGGGCGGCCGAGGCCGGAAAAGTCGGCCTTGACCGCGCAGTCCACGTCCCGATAGTTGGCTCGACCGATCCTCCCGGCAGCGACGCGTGGGCTCCGCGTGGCGATCCGGCAAGGAGGTGGGACCGAACCGCTCGCGCGCTGCGATGGATCGGCCCCGCCGGAGAGCCCCATGGCGGTCCACCGCGCTTCTGGAGACGTTCGCAACGGCGCGCGCTCGCCCGCGCCCGCGGGCGCGAGCTTCGTCGGGCGGCAGTCGGAGCTCGCGAGGCTCGCTGCGAACCTCGCGGAAGCCCGCGCCGGACGCGGCCGGGTGGTGCTGCTCGCGGGCGAGCCGGGGGTGGGCAAGACCACGCTCTGCGAGCAATTTGCCGCGATCGCGCGGCGCGACGGCGTGCACGTCGTGTGGGCGCGGTGCAGCGCGGACCAGGGCGCTCCGGCCTACTGGCCGTGGATCCAGATCCTCCGCGCGCTGACGCGACATCCGCCGCTCGACGCCGTGCGCGCGAGCGCCCTCCGGATCGCCTCCGAGATCGCGGGATTCGTCGGCGTCGGCGATCCCCGAGACAGGGACGCCGAGCCCCGCAGCCCGCGCGCCGGCGGTCGGCTGCCCACGCGCCCGATCGAAGCCGACCTCGGACGCGACCCGGCGTGGGAGCGGCACGCGCTCTTCGAGTCGATCGCCGGCCTCCTGAAGCGCGCCGCGGAGACCGAGCCACTGGTGCTGGTCGTCGACGACCTGCACCTGGCCGAGGAGTCGTCGCTTCTTCTCCTCTCCTACGTCGAGCGCGAGATCCGGGAATCGCGGCTGCTCGCCGTCGCGAACTTCCGTGACGCGGAGACCGAGCCCCAGAGACCGCTCGCGCGCGTGCTCCCCGACCTGATCCGCGCGCCCCACGCCGAGCACGTCGTGCTGAACGGCCTGCGACCGCCGGAGGTCGCGGAGTTCGTCGCCGCGACGGCGGGACTCGCGGTGGACGAGTCGGTCGTCTCCGCGCTGCACGACGAGACGGACGGCAACCCGTTCTTCCTGCGCGAGATCGTCGCATTGCTCGCGAGCGAGGGCCGGCTCGACGTCCTCGGCGGGGACTCGCTGCGCGGCAGCTTCCGCGTGCCGCCGAGCGTCCGCGACGTGATCGCGTCGCGGCTGGACGGCGTCTCGCCCGAGGGGATTCGCACGCTCACGATCGCGGCGGCGATCGGCCACGAGTTCCGGATCGACGTCCTGCGCGCGGTGGCCGGGTCGTCGCCCGAGAGCCTGCACGACGTCCTCGAGGAAGCGGCGGCGGCGCGGCTCGTGACGCTGCCGGAGCCCGGCGCGCGCTCGTGCTCGTTCGCGCACTCGCTCGTCCGCGAGACGCTCTACCAGCAGATGAGCCGCACCCGGTGCATGGAGCTCCACCAGCAGATCGCGCAGGCGATCGAGGGGTCGCCGGAGGTCGACGCGCAGATCGCCGAGCTCGCGCACCACTTCTACCTCGCGCTCCCGCGCGGCGACGAGGGCAAGGCGCTCGCGTACCTCTGGCAGGCCGGCAGGCAGGCGTCCGCCCAGGTCGCCTACGAGGAAGCGGCCCGCCTCCTCGAGATGGCGCATGCGATCGCCGAGCAGGGCGCACCGCTCGACGTCGAAAAGGCGTGCGCGCTCGCGTGCGACCTCGGCGACGCGCGGCGGAGATGCGGGCAGATCGAGGGCGCCCGGCAAGCGTTCCGCGGCGCCGCGGAGATCGCCATGCGCCTGAAGCTCGCCGACCTCGCGGCGCGCGCGGCGCTCGGATTCTCGGCGGCGTGGCCATCGGTCGCGACGCCCGACCACGAGCTCGTGCACCTGCTCGAGCGCGCCCTCGTCCTGTCCGACGGCACGGAGCCGGCGCGGCGCGCCCGGCTCCTCGCGCGGCTCGGGGCGGAGCTCGAGATCGCCGGCATCGTCGATCGCGGCCGTGCCCTGAGCGAGCAGGGGCTGCAGCTCGCCCGCGACGTCGGAGACGCGTCGACGCTCGCCTACGTCCTGAGCGCGATCCACGCGGCGCGCCACGGCCCGGCCGCGATCGAGAGCCGCCTCGCGGTGACCGACGAGATCATCGCGGTCGCGCAGTCGGTCGGCGATCGCGAGATGGAGGGCGAAGGCTGGGGCTGGCGCGTCCCCGTCCTGCTCGAGCTCGGCGACGTCGCCGCGGCGGACCGCGCGATCGCCGCGCACGCGCGGCTCGCGTTCGAGACCGGTCAGCCGCATTACCGGTGGCTGGCGGCGATGTTCGGCGCCATGCGGACCCTCCTGGACGGCGACGCCTCGCTCGCCGAGAAGCGGATCAACGAGGCTCTCGCGGCCGGACAGCGGGCCGAGGAGAACGACGCGATGGCGGCGTTCGGCGCGCAGACGTTCGTGCTCCACCTCCAGCAGGGGCGTCTGGCCGATCTCGCGTCGGTCGTGGGCGCTTTCGCGGACAGCTACCCCGCCGTGCCGGCTTGGCGGGCCGCGGTGGCGATCGTGCAGTGCGAAGCCGGCCGCACCGACGTCGCGCGGCGCGAGTTCGCCCGGCTGTCCGCGTCCGGCTTCGCGGCGCTGCCGCGCGACACCGCGTGGATGGTCACGATGGCGCTGCTGTCGCTCACGTGCCACTCGCTGGGCGACGCGGAGCGCGCGGAGCCGCTGTACGAGGAGCTCGCGACGGTCGCCGGACGCGTCCTCGTCGTCGGCGCCGGCGCCGCATGCCTCGGCGCGGCCGACCACTACCTCGGTCTGGTGGCGGCGACGATGGGCCGTCTCGACGTCGCCGATCGCCATCTCGAGCGAGCGGTGGAGATCGACACCGCGCTCGGCGCGCGCGCCCTCGCCGCGCTCGCGGCGCGAGACCGCGCGCGGCTCCGCCTCGCCGACGGCGCGCCGGCGCCGGCCGCGACGGCGCCCGAGGACCGCGGCCGTTCGATCTCGCGTACGCCGCCCGCGGCGACCTCGGAAGGTCCTGAGAACGTGCTCCGCCGCGAGGGAGACTTCTGGACGATCGAGTTCGAGGGAACGCGCATCCGCGTGCGCGACGCCGTCGGCGTGCGCTACCTCGCCGCGCTCGTCCTGCATCCGGGGGAGCCGCGCCACGTGCGCGAGCTGGCGGCGCTCGTCGCGAGCCCGTACCCGGCCGGAGGTCGCGATCGCGCCGCGGCGCTCGAGCCGGTCGGCATGCGGGCTTCCGGCGACGCCGGCAGCGCGGGCGCGGTGGTCGACGCGCGTGCGGCGCTCGCGTATCGCCGGCGCCTCGCCGAGCTGCGCGAAGAGCTGCGCGCCGCGACCGAGGGCAACGACGGCGGCCGGGCCGAGCGGCTCGCGGCGGAGATCGATTTCGTCGAGCACGAGCTCGCGGGTGCCGTCGGCATCGGCGGGCGGCTCCGCGAGGCGTCGTCGACGAGCGAGCGCCTGCGCTCGTCGGTGACGAAGCGAATCCGGGAAACGGTGCGGAGGCTCCAAGCGATGCACCCGGCGCTCGGCCGGCACCTCGAGCGGAGCATCAAGACCGGCTTCGTCTGCGCCTACGCGCCGTCCGACGGCCGCGCGAGCTGGACCAGCTGAGCCTGCGTTTGGACGCCGCTCACATGGCTCCGATTCCCGGTGCGTGCACGATGGCCACCGCCGTGGCTTCCGCCGAGCTCGTCGGCCGCGTCGTCGAGATGCGAGCGCTGCTCACGGCGCTCGAGGATGCGGCCGCGCAGCGAGGCCGGGTCGTCGTGCTGGCCGGCGAGGCGGGCATCGGCAAGACGCACCTCGCGGAGGACCTCGCCAGGCGCGCGCGCGAGCGCGGGTTTCGAGCTCTCTCCGGGTACGGCCTCGCAACCGAGGGCACCCCGCCGTTCTGGCCGTGGACGCAGGTCCTGCGAGCGCTCCTCGCGGAGCCCGACGCCTCCGATCTGCTGCGAGAGCTGCGCGACGGCATCGCGACCGTCGCTCGCCTCGTTCCGGAGATCCGGACGACGGAGCCGGCGCCTCCCGGCGCCCCGCTCGACGCCGCACAGGCCCGCTTCCTCCTGTTCGATACGGTCGCGTCGCTCCTGCGCCTGGCGGCCGCGAGTCGCCCGACGCTGATCGTCTTCGACGAGCTGCATGCGGCCGACGAGCCGTCTCTCGAGCTGCTCGGATTCGTCGCGCGCGAAATCGAGCAAGCGCGCCTGCTGCTGGTGGGGGCGGTTCGCGAGCCCGACCTCGCGGAGAAGCGCCCGGCGGCTCGCCTCGTGCGAGCGCTATCGCGACAGCCGTTCGTCAAGTACATCAGGCTCGCCGGGCTCGACGTCGCGCATCTGGCCGAGCTCATGCGGAGGTCCGCCGGCTCGGATCTGTCCGATTCGGTCGTGGCTGCGGTCCATGCGCGGACCGGCGGGAATCCGCTCTTCGCGAAGCAGCTGACCACCGCTCTCCGCGACGCGCGTGGCGGCGAGCCGTCGGACCCGGCCCGGCTTCCGATTCCAGCGGAGATCCGGGAGATCGTCCGCCGCCGGCTCGCGGGCCTCGGCGGCCGGGAGCGCGAGGTGCTTTCGATGGCGGCCGTCTTCGGGGACGCGTTCGATGTCCCGGTGCTCGCCGAGGTCGTCGGCGAGAGCCGCGACGGGCTCGCGGCGATCGTCGAAGGAGCGCTCGCGCAAGGCATCCTGGGAGAGGTGACGGCCGCGCTCGGGCGGCATGCGTTCGTTCACCCGGTCGTGCGCGAGGTCCTCTACGCGGAGCTGCCGCCGGCGGCGCGACGAGCGCTCCACCGCCGTGTCGCCGAAGCGCTCGCCGCACGCGGCGGGCGCGGCGACGGCCGCCTCGAGGCCATCGCGGACCATTTCGTCCGGTCGCTGCCCGACGGCCCCGTGGAGCAGGCGATCGACTATGCGCGCGCGGCGGCGGAGAGCGCGACCGCGCGCCTCGCGCACGAGGACGCGGTACGGCTCCATGGGCAAGCGCTGGCGGTCCTCGAGGCGAGCGCCATCCGGGACGACGAGCGTCGCTGTGCCGTGCTTCTCGATCTCGGCGAGGCGCAGATGCGCTCGACCGGCACGGAGGAGGCCCGTGTCACACTTGCGCGCGCGGTCGATCTCGCGGAAACCATCGGCAACGACGATGCCGTCGCGCGCGGCGCGATCGCGCTCAGCGAGGTCGGTCTCGGAACCGCGGGACCGGTCCCGGATCCGGGGATCGTGCAGCGCCTCGAATCGGCGCTCCGTCGCGTGGGCGCCGCCGATTCCGACCGACGCGCCGTCCTTCTCGCTCGGCGCTCCGTGTACGGCTCGTCCTCGAGCCAGCCCGACGGTCGGGAGGCTCGGAGCCGCCGAGCGGTCGAGATGGCGCGCCGGTCGGGCAGCGCGACGGCGCTCGGCAAATGCCTGCTGGCGCTGCACGACGCGCTCAGGGTACCCGGCCGCGCCGCCGAGCGGCGAAAGATCGGTGACGAGATCATCCGGGGCGCCGCGGAGACGGCGGACGTCGAGCTCGCGCTCAACGCGCGCGCGCTTCGCTTCGCCGATCTCCTCGAGCTCGGCGATGCCGACGCGCTCGATCGCGAGGTCGACGCGTGCTGCCGCCTCGCCGCGCAGTCGCGGCAGCCGAGGCATCTCTGGGTGGCGACGCACGTCCGGGCCGTGCTCGCACAGGTCCGCGGGAAGCCGCGCGAAGCGGAAGCGCTGTTGCGCGAGGCTGCGGGACACGGGAGGCGCGCCGGACACGCCTACGCGGACGCGGTCTTCGGCGTGGCCCTCCACAGCGTGCGGCACGCACAGCGTCGGCTCGCCGAGCTCGAGCCGCTCCTCGCCGGCCATCTCGAAGCATTCGGCGAGAGCGGCCGCGTGAGCGTCGCCAACCTCTGGGCGGAAGCCGGCCGGCTCGCCGACGCGCAGCGCGAGCTCGACGTGTTCGCGCGCGCCGGATTCGCCGACGTCGGCCCCCCGTACTCGAGGCTCGTGTCGCTCGTGCAGCTCGCCCAGGTCGCCACCGCCGTCGGCGATGCGACGCGCGCCGGCGAGCTGCGCGCGCTGCTCGAGCCGCATGCGCACGTCAACGTTCTGGTGCTCCGCGTCATGCCGCTCTACTGGGGACCGGCGGCCTTCTACTGCGGGATCCTCGCGGCGACCGCCGGCGACCGGGCCTCGGCGCTCGCGCACTTCGATCGCGCGCGCGCATCGTGCGAGCGGCTCGGCGACCAGGTCTGGCTCGCGCGCGTCGAGAGTGAGCGCGCCCGGGTGCTGATCGCGCGGGCGCTTCCGGGCGACGGCGACGCGGCCGCGCGCAGCGCGCGGCGCGCCTCGAAGCTCGCCGGCGAGCTCGACATGCCGGCCTGCGCGGACGAGGTCCGCCAGCTCGCGGTCGCGAGCGACCGGGATGCGGCGGCGACCGCCGGAACCGGCGCGGCGAACGCGGCAGGCTGCGCCGGCACGCCCGACAACCTCTTTCGCCGCGACGGCGACCACTGGACCGTCCGCTTCGACGGAACGACCGTGCGAGTCCGAGACGTCAAGGGCCTCGCCCACCTGAGCGCGCTGCTGTCGAGCCCGGGCCGGTCGTGGCCGGCGACCGACCTCTTCGGGACGTCGCTCGCCGAAGGCGCGGCCTCGAGCGCGCTCCAGGAGCAAGCGCGCCTCGGCGTCACCAAGCGGATCAAGCTCGCGATCGCCCGCATCCGGGCGGTCCATCCCGCGCTCGGACGGCACCTGGCGCTCAGCGTCACGACCGGGCTCCACTGCTCGTACGACCCGTCGCCGGCGCCGGTCCGCTGGCGGACCTGATGCGCGATGTGCCGCGCGCGCGTGCCATCGTACCGGGGATTGTCACGCCCTGGGGGCATGAACCTCCCCCTGCGTCATGCGTTCCGCGGTCCCGGGCTCGCTCGTGCGCGACGTCGTGCCGGAAACGTCCCCGAGGTGGATCTCGACGAAGGGCAAGCGATCTCCGGCGCGGCCCCCGAGGGCTGGCAGATCGAGGACGCGCGCGAGCTCGTGGGCGAGCTCCGCCGCATGGGCCTGGCGGTCGACGACCGGCGCGACGCCGGGCTCGCCGGTACGCTCGACGAGGCCGAGCTGGCCGGCTACCGCGTGCTCGCGGAGCACGCACGCGACGCCGAGCGCGTCGACTGGGTCGCGGCCGGGATCGTCCCGGGGGCGCGGGTCCTGGACGTCGGCTGCGGCGCCGGGACGACGCTCGTCGAGATGGCGCGGCTCGTGGAGCCGGGGGGGACGATCGTCGGCCTCGAGCCCGATTCGCGCGCGCGCGTCGTCGCCGCCCGCGTCATCGCGGCGGAGGGCATCCGAAACGCATCCCTCGTCGCGGGCGAGGCGGAAGCGAACGACCTGCCCGCGCGATCGTTCGACGTGGTCATGGTGCGCCACGTCCTGCTCTGCTGCGGGCGGCGCGCGCGCGACGTCGTGTCGCGCCTCTGCGAGCTGCTCCGTCGCGGTGGATGCATCTACCTGGTCGAGGCCGATCTGGCGGCCCGGCGCGTCGTGCCGCGCGACGAGCCGCTCGACGATCTGCACCCGCGCTGGCTCGAGTGGGTGCGCCGGCAGGGCGGCGATCTCGACATCGGAGCGCAGCTCGGCGAGCTCGTCGTGGAGTGCGGCCTCGACCTCGTCGACCACTCCGCGCGCTACGAGAGCTTCGCCGCGATCCCGAACTGGCGCGGCGCCGCGTGGAACGCGCGCGAGCGGCTGGTGGAGGCGGGCCTCGCCACGCCATGCGACCTGCGGCGCTGGGACGCGGCGTTCCGCCGCCCCGACCCGACGAAGCGGACGATCTTCCTGCCCTTGTTCCGCGCGATCGGCCGCCGCCGGGGCTGACCGCCGATCGCGCGCGGCGAACGCCGTGGCGCGACATCTCGGCCCGATCTCTCGCCTTCCGGGCGTGCTCGGAATGGTCCTCGCCGTCGAAAGAGAGACCGAGCAACGACGCTCGGCCAGTCGACCTGAATTGCGCTTGACATCTCGTTTCGGCGCTGGTCCAGTACGACGTCTTCGGTGCCGCGCTCTCTGAGCCACGCGCCGCCCGGGGAAAAACGTGTTCCCCTTGCCTATCACCGATCTTTTCGTTCGCGCGACACGCCGCGATCCCCGGTTGTTCTCGGGCTCGCGACGTCGCCAACCCCGGCGCGGATTCTAGCCCCCAGACGATGGACGTCGCGCGATATCTCAACGAGTGCCGTGAT
The DNA here is from genome assembly GCA_035651755.1 of Binatia bacterium. Classification (GTDB taxonomy): domain Bacteria; phylum Desulfobacterota; class Binatia; order UBA12015; family UBA12015; genus DASRFA01. The sequence continues at coordinate 526,773 of DASRFA010000056.1, forward strand.
CTCGTTCTCCAGCAGATTACCGAAACGATACCGAAGACCAGTCGCTATCGTCCGGTGCTGTACGACCTCGTTTTGGACTACCCCATGCGCGAGGGCAAGGCGCTGCGACCCGCCCTTTGCGTGGCAGCATGCCGAGCTTTGGGTGGCCGGCTCGAGGCAGTCCTGCCATCGGCGATGGTGCTCGAGCTCTACCACAATGCGTTCCTGATCCATGACGACGTCGAGGACGGCTCCGAGCAGCGCCGCGGAGCGGCTACCCTGCACCGCACACACGGCGTACCGGTGGCGGTGAACGTCGGCGACGCCATGCTCGCGATGACGCTCGAGCCGCTCCTCGACAACATTCGCGTCGTGGGGCTCGGCAAGGCCTTGCGCATCCTGCGCACGATCGCGCGCATGGCGCGAGAGTCGGCCGAGGGCCAGGCCCTCGAGCTGGATTGGATCCGCCGCGATCGGTGGGACCTGGACGACACCGACTACGTGCGCATGGTCTACAAGAAGACCGGCTGGTACACGTTCATGGCTCCCTTGCTCGTCGGTGCGACGGCGGCGGGCGCGAGCGCGGAGCACCTCGGCGAGCTCCGCAACTTCGGCGCGGTCCTCGGCGTCGCCTTCCAGATCCAGGACGACGTCCTCAACCTGACGTCCGACGAGGGCGGATACGGCAAGGAGATCGGCGGCGACCTCTGGGAGGGGAAGCGCACGCTGATCCTGATGCACGCGCTGCGCCAGGCCAGCCCCGCCGAACGCGACGAGGCGATCGCCGCCCTGGCTCGTCGCCGCGTTGCCGTCGAGGCCAATGGCTCGTCGTCGCACGACTTCGCCGGCGCGAAGACCGCGCGCGACGTCGAGATGGTGCGATCGCTGATCGAGCGGCGCGCGAGCATCGCGTATGCCCGCTCGGTCGGGATGCGGTGGGCGCACCGCGCCGCCGTTCTCCTCGAACGGACGCGCGGGTGGCTCGAGCCGTCGGTGCATCGCGCATTCCTAGAATCGATCGTCGAGTTTGTGATCGCGCGCGATCGTTGATCCGTTGGGAGGTCGACCCCATGCCGAACGATGAACAGCGACCTATCGGGCGCACGGGAAAGGACGAGGCGAAGCTACTGAAGGGCCTTCGCGAGGCGTCGATCAAAACGAACGTCACATGGCTGCGCTCGGTCTACGAAGCGAAGCGAGCCATTGCCCCGGACGCGGTCGGCGCAGCGGGTGCGCCCGAGCACGGCAAGTTGACCGCCCTCGACTTCTCCTGGCTGAACGACCTGCTCGTCGACGTCGCGAGCCAGCATCTGGCGAACTACAACCAGGCGCTGGATCTCAGCGCCAAATACGGCGACCGGTTCGTCGCGGGTCTGCGCGAAGTCCTGCGCACGCGCCGATCGTCGACGACCACGGTACAGCGCCAGCAAGTCCTGGAGCTGCGTGGGGCCGCGGGCGGGCGGGCCGAGACGACGTTCAGCGTTCGAAACTCGTCGCAGGCTCGAGCGGAGGTCTCGTTCCGGATGGGCGAGTTCGGCGACGTCGCGGGAGGACCGCGCTTCTCGGCGACGATCGAGGTGCGCGCCGAGCCGGCTCCCGCGGACCCCGCCACGGAGCGGATCCTCGAGCCGGGCGAGACGCGCGTCTTCCGGCTCGGCTTCGATCTCCACGGCCCGTTCGCGGCCGCGCACCGCTACGCGACCGCCTTCGACGTTTGCGTGCAAGGCCGGGTCGTCGAAGAGGTGCCGATGCGCGTCGACGTCCAATGAGCGCCGGCGGCGCCGACGTCACATCGTCGATCCTTTGCATCGATCTGCGCGATCCCGACGACGAGCTGGTCGCCTTGATCGAAGAGGCGCAGCTTTGGTTGATCGCCCACCCGGTGGCCGTGCGCGCCATCCTGAGGGCGCTGATCGAAGAGGGCAGGCGTTTCGCGCAGACACCGAAGGGAAGACGCTGGCGACGGCATCTCGCGCAATCCGAGCTGCTGCGCCGAGCTCGCGTCGTCTGGGACAGTTCGCTCCTGAGCGCGGTCGACGCCCGCGAGACGCCGCCCCTTCCGTCCGCGGTCATCGATGCGCTCGTGGCATCCCTCCTCGGAAGCGACATCCGTGAGGTGCTCGTGCGTCTGAGCGAATGGGGGCTCGATGATGGCTAGCTCGGTGTTGCACGAGGTTGCGAACCAGTTCGACGACCGTCACGTGCCGCTCCACCTCGTGCTCGGCATGATCCCCGCGCTCAAGCGCTTGCGGCGGTCGTTCGGCGCCCCGCAGAGCGAACGCGTCGACGGCGGCTCAACGGCGGTCTCGCTGGCCGATCGGCTCCCTCCAGCGGCGAGCTTCGCCGAACAGGACGACCCGGCTCTTCTCCTCCTGCTCGGCCTCGTCGGCCTGTCGCAGAGCCTGATGGGACTCCTGCCGTCGGCTGCAATCCGCCGCGCGGGCGGCGCGCTCTCGCGGGCTCGCTCGCAACGCCCGCGCGGCGAGGCGGAGGCCGTGCTGCATGCGGCTCTTCGCTGAGCTCGCTGAACACGCGCCGTCCGCAGCCGCCGCCGCTCCTCCGGCGCTGCCCGCCCGAAGCGCGCGAAACCCGACGATTGGAGCGCACCTCGATCGCAGCGTACTGGTGCGGGATCGGCTGCGCGGTGGCGTGCGGAGCGCCGGGGCGGCGCCGGGTCGAAAGGAGTGGTTTCACTTCTGCGTCGGAGACGGCGAGGCGGAGCTGCTCGCGAACTTCAGCCTGTGCGAGGACGTGCGACCCGGCGCGGACCGGCGACCCGACATCGGACGGCTGACCGTGCTCGCGCGGAGAGACAGCTACGTCGGAGACGTCGAGACGTTCCCGGCCGACCACATCGCGGTACGCAGCGCCGGCATCGACCTGACCTTCGGCGCGAATCGACTGGCGTACGCGGACGGCGCGTATCGCCTTTCGCTCGACCTCAGCGAGTGCGCGCTGTCGGCCTGTGTCGACCTCCGGCCGGTCGTGGTTCCGACCCTTGCGCCGAACATCCCGCTTCCCGACGGCCCTCCGCTGCAATGGGCCATCGTGCCCCGGCTGGAGGCGACCGGTTGGATGTCGCTCGACGGGCGAGAGCACCGCTTCGAGCGCGCGCTCGCCTATCACGATCACAACTGGGGCCACTTCCTCTGGGGACATCGCTTCTCGTGGATCTGGGGGTTCTGCCTCCCGCGAGCGTCAGCATCGCCGTGGAGCATCGTGTTCGTGCGGCTCGCGAATCGCCTGCGGACTTCCGCGCTGGCGCAGGGTCTCTTCGTCTGGAAGGGCGAGCGCGCGCATCGGATCTTCCGCGAGGACGACCTCGCGCTCGAGGTCGATTCGGCGTTCCTGCGGCCGCGGTCGGTTCTGAAGGTGCCGGCGGTGATGAGCATCCCGTCGCCGGAGACGGCGACGGAAGTGCCGCGCTCGGTGGAGATGCGCGCGCGAGCGGATGGTGATCACCTGGTCGTGCGCTTCGAGCTCGAGGACGTCGCGCAGGTTCTCATCCCGAGCGAGACCGACCTCGGCGTCACCATCATCAACGAGGTCTCCGGGCGGGCACTCGTCGAGGGCGAGCTGCGCGGGGAAGCCCTGAGGTTCGAGGGAAGGGGGATGTGTGAGTTCCTCGGCAGCTGAGGCCGGATTCGCAGCGTTCCTCGCCCGATCGCTCGACGTCCTCGCCCGCGAGCGGCGCGATGCGTATCTCGCGCTGTGCCGGACTCTCGCACCTCGATCGGTCGCTCTCGTCGTCGATGGAGATCCCGTCTGGCTCGAGTTCCGGCAGGACGGCGTGCGCCTCCATCCGGTGCGCCGACGCGCGGAAGCCGAGCTCGAGACCTCCGAGGCCGGGATCCTCGCCGTGATCGACGGCGCGGCGACCCTCGCCGCCCTTGCGATCGATGACCGCCTCGAGCTGCGCGGCGCGGTCGACGACGTCCTCGCCTTCAACGACGCGCTCTCGCTCTACGTCCACGGCGCCGTACGGTCGCCGTCCTTCCCCCGTCTTCTGCGCGACTACCGCTCAGCGGTCGCGGCGCGAGCACACCGCGCCCGGGCGGTCGGCGCTCCTGCTTCCAACATCCGAGGAGGTCGTCCATGAGCGATTCGATCCCGTCGCGAACGACTGTCGCCGTGTTCGGCGCCGGTATCGCGGGCCTCACCGCCGCACATGAGCTCGTCGAGCGCGGGTACGTCGTCGAGGTGTACGAGTGCGCGCCGCCGGCGCCTCTGGAGACGGAGTGCAGCATCGGCGGCATGGCGCGCACGCAGTGGGCGCGCGACCAGCGGCAGGTTTTCCCTTTCTTCAAGGACGACCGCAGGATGGTGCGGACGCGGCCGCTCGACTGGAAGCTCGAGGAAGCGTTCACGCGCCGGATCCGATTCAAGCAAGGGACGCTCGAGCTCACGACCGAGGCGGAGCCGGGCGAAAAATCGGGCGAGGAGACGCTCGCCGATCTCCTGGCCGCCCTCGAGGCGGCGCTGCCCGGCTATCGGGACATCGAGCTCGACGTGCGAGGTTTCATGGAAGAGCTCGGACCCGTGCCCTATCGCTCCGGTCACGGAAACGACGGCAAGCGGATCGACTATCTTCGCGCCGGGTTCGTGGCCGAGAAGCTCGAAGCGCTCTTGCCGCTTGGCGTTCGCACGACCGGCTTCGGGATCGGGTGCGCCGAGAACTGGGCCGTACCCCCGTCACATCGCGCGTACGTCGAAGTTCATCCCTTTCAAACGTACATCCCCGGCGAGCACGGCTATCGCTTCTTTCCCACCTTCTACAGGAACCTGCGCGACACCCTGAAACGAACACCGATCGCCGAGGATCGCGAGACCTTCGTCGAAACGAGCCGTTCGGTATTCGACAACCTCGTCCAGACGACGTCGCAGGGCGTGAACTTCGAATCGAATCCTCCGGACAACAAGCGTCCGTACGTCCTGCCGCGGCGGCGGATGGCATCGGCGGAGGCATTCTTCAAGCTGCTCGTGGAGTCGCTGGAAAAGTCCGACCTCTCGCTCGAGGACACGAACCGGCTCGCGGTAAAGACGTTCAAGTTCATGACGTCGTGCCCAGAGCGCCGCGCAAAGGAGTACGAGAACCTCTCGTGGTGGGACTTCATCGGCGGCGGCGACTACAGCCCGAAGTTCCAGGAGTATCTCGACCGGGTCGCCCAGGCCTTCGTCGCGATGACCGCCAAGGAGTGCGACGCGCGGACGTACGGCGGGATCAGCCTCCAGCTCTACCGCGACCAGTTCATGGAGGCGGATCGGACCGATCCCGTCCTGAACGGGCCGACGAGCCTCGCCTGGTTCCACGTCTGGCGCAAATACCTCGAGAGCCAGGGGGTGAAGTTCATCCGCGGCAAGCTGATCGACTTCGAGGTTCTCGAGGGCGTGACTGCCTGGCCGGTGGTTGTGCTCGGGGACGACATCGAAAAGCACGAGGAGAAGCAGGAGCATAAGCGGATCGTTGTGCAGGCGGGCTACTGCGTTCTCGCACTCAACATCGAGGCGATGCAGAAGCTGCTACGCGACAGGGACGGCGGCCGCCGACTTCCGGGAGAGGACTTCCAGAAGATTCGAGATCTCGATTTGGGCGACGCGACGGCCGAGCGGCCGGGCGGGGTGCTCCGCCACTTGACGGGCATGCAGTTCTACTTCCCGTCCGAGATCCGGTTCCTTCCCGGCCACACCGTGTTTCCCGACTCCGCGTGGGGACTGTCGTCGATCTACCAGCCGCAGTTCTGGCTTCGGAAGCGCGGCTGGTGGGACGGCTACACCGGCGTGCTCTCCGTGTGCATCGGGAAGTGGCACGGCGAGCCCACGGAGAAGCCGCCGTGGCGCTGCACGCCGGAGGAGATCGCGGCGGGGACGTGGAGACAGATCAAGGCGGCGATCCCGGAGCCGGAAAGGAGCCGGTCCCCCGACCCGACGCTCTTCCACATCGACAACAACATCGTATTCGGCAACTCCGCGGGAGAGCCGGTGGGCAGCCCCGTGCATCCCATCGAGAATCGGTCGCGAATGTTCGTGAACATCCCGGGCACGCAGGCGAAGCGGCCCGGTACGATCAATAGAGCGGACACGCTCCGCGGCTACGACGTCTGGTGCGGCAACATCGTCCTCGCCGGAACGTACATGCAGACCTTCACGCGACTCACGACCATGGAAGCGGCGAACGAGTCGGGCCGCCACGCCGCGAACGGAATCCTGCGCGACGACGGCGCCCGGGCCGACGGCTTCAGGGGCGACCGCTGCGACGTCTGGAACCCCGAGGATGACGAGTTCGAGGACCTCGCCTACCTGATCGATCTCGATCGCGAGCTGGTGGCCGGAGGTCTGCCGCACCTCGTCGACATCCTCGACCTCAAGGAGGTGACGATGGAGCTACTTCGCGGACAGCTTCCCGAGGTCACCGGAGCGCGCCGATGAATGCGACCCTTTTTGAGCAGAGAGCAAAGATCAACGAGCGCTGGGAAAACATCGTTCGCGACTCCAATGGAGGCACGCGCATTCGCGTCGGAGCCGATTGCATCGACCTGATCGACGGCCGGTGGAAGGCGGTCGACCCGGTGTTTCCCGAGCCGTCGTTTCCCGCGATGCCGACGACGCGCGGCTTCGAGTACACGATCTTCACGGACTACGAATGCTGGCTCTACCTCGATGAAGCCGGCGTGCTGACCAAGCAGGAGATCGTCGGCGGCGCCTACGAAGCGAAGCCGGGCGTCGTGCCCGCGTCGCTTTGAACCGGACTCGACGACGAGCCGCGCGTCGAACGCTCGATCATCCGCGCGGAACGGTGCCCGGAAGCAGCATCGCCGTCATCGCGGCGAAGTCGGTGACGCCCTGCCCGCCCATCCACCGCTCGCCCACGGCGCGCAGCTCGTCTCCCGAGTCTCCGCCGATGGCGATGCCGCGGGCGATCCGCGCCGCCGCGCCATAGAGTCCCATCCCGGCCCCCTCGGACGCATCGGCGGCCGCGGCGAGCCACCGAGACGCTCCCTCCAGGTCGCCCTCCAGCCGGGCGAGGCCGGCACGGATCGAAGCTGCAAGCATCGGCGCCGGCGGCAGCGACTCGCGCGCGAGGCGGCGGGCATCGCGCGCGGCGACCCGCAAAAGGTCCGCCCGCGATCGCTCCTTGCGATCGCGCGGTTCCCGAACGCGGCCCGGACCACGCGAGGCCGCGACCGCAAGCGCGGCGCGCGCGCGCAGGTGGAGGAGCTCGATGCGCGCGCTTCCGAGGGCGAGGAGCTGCGCCCTTCGCAGCGACGGCCAGGCGGCGACGATGCGATCGAGCGCCCGCTCTGGCTCGTCGAGGTAGAGGTCCGCCTGCATCGCGCCGACCAGATGGAGAAAGTGCTGCAGCAGGAAGCGCTCGCGCGGCCAGCGCAAGACTGCCTCGTCGTTGATCTGGCGTGCGTCGAGCGGCCGTCCCTCGGCGAGCCAGAGGAGATTCAGGATGCCCATGCGGAATCCCGAGGACGCGTAGACGTCGTCGCGCCTGTCGCCGTCCGCGATCGCATCGGGTAGCCGGCGCGCGAGCGATGCGAGCATCCCCTGATAGGCGAGGGCCGAGAGCTCGAAGGACTCGGCGGTCACGATCTCCCATGCGGCTCCGACGCAGCGAGCGCGCCACAACGCTACCGCCCGACCGCACTCCTTGCTCGCCGTCCGCCATTCTCCGCCGAGGTACGCCGTCGCTCCGACCGACTGGTGGACCCAGCCGATGTCGTACGGCTCGCCGCCGAGCCGTGCCAGAGACTCGAGCGACTCCACCAGACGGCGGCTCCGTCGACCGAAGAACGGCCCGCCGAATGCGGCCTCGCGCGCGGCCTCGAGACCGAGCCCGCGAATCGTATAGGCGCGATCGCCGAGATCCATCGCCTTCAAGAGGCCGCGTACGCTGATCGCGTCGCCGAGGATCGGGTCCACCATCGTGAGGCTCGCCGCCGCCGACCACAGGGACTCGAGCTCCAGGCGGTCCCGGCTCGACACGTTCGGCATCGCGACCGGCGTGACCCGGGTGCGGCGCAAGAGAAAGCGGCAGCGCTGCCAGACCGATGCCGCCATCGCGCCGCGCGGCGTCCGCGGCAGCGAGATGTCGATCTCCGCCAGGAACGATCGCAGCATGCGGAGCCCGCGCTCGATGGCCCCGCTGCGGACGAATTGCTCGCTCGCGCGGCGCAGGAGCGCGAGCCGGCGCTCGGCGTCTCGTTCGCGGTCGGCGATCTCCGCCGCCGCGCGCTCGAAGCTCTCCGCCGCTTCGATGCCGCGGCCCGTTCCCTGCAACGCCTCGCCGAGCTGCGATAGCACTCCGGGGCGGGCGTCCGCGGAGATTCCGAGGTCGAGCGCGGTGCGGTAGAGCGCAGCGGCGCGCGCGAACGCGAAGGCGGCGGACGCTCCATCGGCCGCGCGAAGCGCGTACTCGCGCGCGAGATCCCGCTCGCCGGCTCCGAGGAAATGCTCGAAGAGAGCGTGCGGGTCGGAGTCTGGCATCGCGCGTAGCGTTTCTGCGATCGAGCGGTGCCGGCTCCGGCGGGCGTCGGCGTCCAGGCACTCGATCACCGACTCGCGGATCCGATCGTGGTAGACCTCGTAGGCCCGCTGGTCGGCCACCGTCGTTTCGCGGATGAGCGAGGCGTGCTCGAGGGCGGAGAGCAAAGGGCGTCCGACCTCGCCGACTGCCGCCGCCGCGAGCGCCGCGCCTCGGACGAGGGGCCAGCCCGCGACCGCGATCACCTCGAGCAGCGCCCGCTCGCGACTGCCCAGGGCAGCGAGTCGATCGGCCAGCACTTGATGGAGCCGCGGCGTCAGCGAGGTGGCCGCCGCGTCCCCGCCCGAGGACGCCAGAGCGCGAGCCAGCTCCCGAATGAAGAACGGAGATCCGTCGGCTTCCGCGGCGATCGCCGCTTGCGCCGACCTCGACGGCTCGCGGCCGAGGCGAGCGAGCGTCGCGGACGCGAGCTCGCGCGAGTCCGCGTCTCCGAGCGGCCCGACGTCCACCACCTCGGGAACGATCGCAAAGGCGGCGTCGAGACCTCCGTCGTCGGCGAGCAGCTCGGCGAGCCGCTCGCTATCCTCGCTGCGAAACGACAGCAGGAGGAAGAGGCCCGGTGGGTGCGGCGGCCTCATGACGTCGCGCAGGATCGACGCACCGTCCCGGTCGGCCCACTGCACGTCGTCGATCCAGAGAAGTACGCGATGGCGCGCGCAAAGCCCGGTCAGCACGTCGCGCAACGCGGCGACCGCACGGCGCCGAAGTTCGAACGGTTCAGGAGGCTCGTCGCCCGGAGTGGCACCGCGAAATCCCGGTACGCGCTCCAGTACGGGGAAGAGTCGGGTCAGCGCGGAAGCGTGCTCCGGAACCAAGCTTCGCGACTCGTCGGCGGGCAGCGACAGCAGCGTGGTGCCGAGACCGTCGACCACCGCGTCGATGGCCTTGTACGGGACTGACTCGCGCGGGTGGCAGCGCCCGTGCAAGAAGAGCGTCGCCGGATCGCCGGCCAGGCCCGTTGCGAAGTACTTGACGAGCTCGGTCTTGCCGATGCCCGACGGACCGCGGACGTGAACGATGACCGCTGATCCCGGGCGGACCTGCGCGTGCAATGCGCGCAGCCTGGCGAGCTCCGATTCCCGCCCGACGAAGATCCGTTTGCCGGCATCGGCCAGCGTCCATGCGGCCGCGCGCCGCAGCTCACGGCGCGCGTCGTGGGTCGCGTCGGACAGCCGCGCCAGAATCTCGGAGGAGCCTGGCCGATCGCGCGGATCGGCCGCGAGGAGCGCCGCGACGAGGCGGTCCACCGAATCCGGAATGCCGGTCGCGACCGCCCCGAGCCGAGGTGGGGACGCACCCTGCTTGTCGAGCCATGCGCCGCGAGCGCCCCCTTCGAATGGCAACCGCCCCGCGAACGCCTCGTACAGAACGACGCCGAAAGCGTACCAATCAGCCGCCGGAGCCGGTTCCTGACCCCACATCTGCTCGGGTGCCATGTAGGCGGGCGTTCCGACAAGCTCCGGCGATTCCGACGTCGCGCGGAAGTCGTCGAGGGCGAACGAAAGGCCGAAGTCGAGCAGGATCACCCGGTCGTCGGGAGCCACGAGGACGTTGTTCGGTTTGATGTCGCGGTGCACCTTCCCGGCCGCGTGCAGCGCAATGATGCCGGATGCGAGCTGTCGCGCAGCGTCGAGAGCTGCATCGATGCCATTGGGTGCCGCGCGCCACCCCTCTCCCGATCGGAGCGCCGCGACGCGCTCGGTGAAGGGAACACCGTCGACGTACTCCATCGTGAAGAAGCATCGCCGCTCATCGACGAAGAGCTCGTAGAGCGCGACGAGGTTCGGATGCCCGATGCCGGCGAGCGATCGGAACTCCCTCTTTAGATCGTAGACCTGGGACGCCGTCAGCGTCGGCAACGTCTTGAGAGCGACCTCGAGCCCGGTCTCCTCGTCGCGGACCCGGTAAACGACGCCCATCGAGCCGCGTCCGACGAACGCCGGTCGGTGGAACCGGTCCGTTCCCGAAAACGCCCCGCCTGCGTCTGCAGGGGCCGCCGCTCCGAAACGAGAGGCGGCGCGCGGGTCAGGCGGGTCGCGGTCCATCGGTCAGTGGCATCAGGGGACGCCGCGTGCCCGTTCGCTCGGGCGGAGGATCGCAGTCGCGGTATGCCGGGACACAAGAGAAGCTCGACCCCCGGGCGCGGACATCACGCGGGCGCGGCTTCGCGGCGTGCCCTTGCTGCTCGCGCACTACGCGAACAGGTCCATGGTGAAGTCGTTCAAATCGACGGACACGCTCTTCATGCGCGTCAGGTAGTTGACCATCCCGACGCCGTTCTCGCGGCCGTAGCCGGAGAGCTTGTAGCCGCCGAACGGGCAGCTCGTCTCGATGCGGTGGTAGCAGTTGATCCACACCGAGCCGGCCTTCAGGCGCCGGGCGAGCTTGTGCGCGCGCTTGATGTCGTTCGTCTGGATGCCCGCGGCGAGGCCGTAGACGATGTCGTTCGCCTGCCGCAGGACGTCCTCCTCGTCGGAGAACTTCATCACGCACGCGACCGGCCCGAAGATCTCCTCCTGCGCGACCCGCATCTTGTTGTGGACGTCGACGAAGACGGTCGGGAGAAAGTAGTGGCCGCGCGCGAGCTTCGGGTCGTCGGGCGGGCCGCCGCCGCAGAGGACGCGCGCTCCCTCCTGCTTTCCGATCTCGACGTAGCGCTTGACCCGGTCGAGCTGCTCCTCGGACACCAGCGGGCCGAGCTGCGTCGACGGGTCCAGCGGATCGCCGACGCGGATCGCCTTCGCGCGCGCGACCATCTTCTCCACGAACGAGTCGTAGATCCGCTCGTGCACGAAGATCCGCGATCCCGACGTGCAGACCTGGCCGCAGTTCGTGTAGATGCCGAAGATCGCGTTCGCGACGGCGCGGTCGACGTCGACGTCGTCGAAGACGATGTGCGGCGACTTGCCGCCGAGCTCGAGCGTCACGACCTTCAGGTTCACGATCGCGTTGCGGGCGACTTCCTGGCCGGTCGCCGTCTCGCCCGTGAAGGCGATCTTGTCGACGTCGGGATGCGCGGCGAGCGCGGCACCCGCCGTCGGACCGAAGCCGGGCACGACGTTGAAGAGCCCGTCGGGGGCCCCCGCTTCGGTGAAGATGCGGGCGAGCTCGAGCGCGGTCATGGGCGTGAGCTCCGCCGGCTTCAGCACGACCGCATTGCCGCACGCGATCGCCGGCGCGGTCTTCCACGCCGCCATGATGAGCGGTCCGTTCCACGGCGTGATGCCGCCGACCACGCCGAGCGGCTCGCGCAGGACGTAGTTCAGCGACTCCCCCGGCAGCATCGACGGATTCACCTCGCCCTGGATCTTCGTCGCCATGCCGGCCCAGTACTCGAAGACCTCGACCGCCTGCATCGCGGTGCCGGTCGTCCAGAGCATGGGCCCGCCCATGTCGAGCGTCTCGAGGTGGGCGAGCTCCTGCATGCGCTCCTGGATCTTCTGCGCGACGCGAAGGAGCAGCCGGCCGCGCTCCGCGACCGGCATCGCCGACCAGACGTTCTCGTAGCAGGCGCGCGCCGCGACGGCGGCCTTGTCGACGTCCGGCTTGTCGCCCTCGGCCACCACCGCGACCAGCTCGCCGGTCGCGGGATTGCGCGACTCGAACGTCTTGCCCGATTCCGCCGGTACGAACTTCCCGTTGATGAACGCGTCGTAACGGCGAACGTCGGCGGCCTCGGTCGCCGCCGCGACACCCGCGGCTGTCGCCATGGTGATCTCCTTTGTCGTGGCCCGATGCACGGGCTCGCGGGCGGCGTGGATGCCGGCGCGCGGCCGTGCGCCAGAGACCTCGAAGGTATCAGGCGCGCTCTCCGTGCGGCAACGGCACGGTGCGTTGCCCGGTCGCGGAGCACGGAGCGGACGGGGGGTGCTTGAACGACGCGCGCGTGCACTGATAGCCCCGAAGGACGGCCCGAAATCGGGGGAGGACGCCATGGCGACGGACGAGCGCATCTTCTCGTGTGACGATCACATCGACCTGTGGGCGCTGCCCCCCGATCTCTGGCAGGCGCGCGTTCCGGCGCGCGCGCGCGAGGGCGCGCCGCGCGTCGTCAAGACGCCGCAGCAGGACGTCTGGATGGCGGGCGACGTGATGCTCGGCGCGAGCCGGCTCACGCGCCCCGAGTACAGCGCGATTGCGCGCGCCGGCATCACGGACGACGGGTTCCGCGCGAGCAACCCGGAGCTCCGCCTGAAGGACATGGACCTCGACGGCGTGTGGGCGTCGGTGATCTACGGCCCGTCGCTCCTCGGGCTCCAGATCCCCGACCTCGAGCTCAAGGCGGAGTGCCTGCGCGCGTACAACGACTGGGCCGCCGAGTTCAACGGCGTCAAGCCCGATCGCCTGTGCGTCCTACCGGTGATCCCGGCGCACGACCCCGATGCGGCGGTCGCAGAGCTCGAGCGCGTCGCGAAGCTCGGGCATCGCGGCGCGATCTTCTACTGCTTCGAGACCCGCGTGAGCGATCCCAAGTGGGAGCCGCTCTGGGCAGCGTGCGCCGATCACGAGCTGCCGCTCAGCTTCCACATCGGCGGCGGAACGTCGCTCATCCAGCTCGACGCGCAGAGCTGGCAGCTCGCGGCGTGGTCGGCGGTGACGCCGATGCAGATGGACGAGCCGCTCGCCGCGATGATCTTCTCGGGCGCCCTCGAGCGCCACCCCAAGATGCGCCTGGTGCTCGCCGAGGCGGGGATCGGCTGGGTGCCGTACCTCGTCGAGCGCATGGACGCGTGCTCGGGCAAGCACACGCGCGCCGCGCAGGACTACAAGATCCAGAAGCGGCCGAGCGAGATCTTCCGCGACCAGGTGCTCGTGACCTTCGAGGAGGAGCCGCTCGGGCCGAAGCTCATCCCGCTCATCGGAGCCGACAACGTGATGTGGGCGTCCGACTATCCGCATCCGGACAGCCCGTTCCCGCACTCCCGCAAGGCGATCGAGGAAGCATTCGCGGGCCTGGGCGACGACATCCGCCGCAAGGCGACCGGCCAGAACTGCGCGCGCCTATATCATCTGGCCTGAACGGGCGACGCCGGGTCACGTTCGAACCGCGCTGGCGATCGCTCCCATGTAGCGGAGATGGACCAGCAGCAGCGCGTAGTAGACCAGGAACGCGACGAAGATCGCGATCACCGCGATCGGCCGGTGGCGGCGGTTCCACAGGAGGAACGACCCGAGCCCGACGAGCGCGAGCTTGGTCGCCACGAACTGGATCGGGTGCCGCACGACCAGGTGGTCGAGCAGCGGGTTCGCCTCGTGCGCGAGGCCGAAGTGCACCCAGAAGAGCGTGAACACGGCGTCGAGCAGGTTCAGCACCAGGACGGCGCGAACGATTCCCTCGAGCCAGCCGTAGTGAGCCGGGGTTCCGACGTGCGGGGAAATCGGGCGCCCAGCTTCGCTGCCGACCATCGCAACCCCTTTGTCGGCAGACCGGGCGTTTTTCTCCAGGGATTGGCGACGAATTCGACCGCGCCAACCGCTCATGCGGCGGCGGTCTTCCCTCCGAGGAGCGCGATCACCTCGCCCGTGATGTAGCTCGAGTCGGCGTCCGAGGCGAGAAAGACGTACGCCGGCGCGATCTCCTCCGGCTGCGCCGGGCGTTCCATCGGCACCTGCTTCCCGAACTCGGCGACCCGCTCGGGCGGCTGGCCGGCGTCGGCCGGGTTGAGCGGCGTCCAGACCGGCCCGGGCGCGACCGCGTTCACGCGGATGCCCTTCTCGAGCACGCTCTGCGCGAGCGCCTTCGTGAACGCGTTGATGGCGCCCTTCGTCGCCGAGTAGTCGGGGAGGAGCTTGCTGCCCATGAGGCCGGTCTCCGAGCTCGTCGCGATGATCGCCGAGCCGGGCTTGAGATGCGGAAGCGCCGCCTTCGCGAGCCGGAAGTACGCGTAGACGTTCGTCCGGAACGTCCGGTCCCACTCCTCGTCGGTGACCTCTTCCAGGCTCTGCTTGCGGGTCTGGTGCGCGGCGTTGCTGACCAGGACGTCGAGATGGCCGAGCTCCGCGACCGTGCGCTCCACGATGTCGCGGCAGACCGCGGCGTCGGTGAGATCGCCGGGCAGGAGGAGACACCTTCGCCCTTCGCGCTCGACCGCCGCTCGCGTCTCCTCGGCGTCGCTCTGCTCGACCGGCAGATAGCTGATCGCGACGTCCGCGCCTTCGCGCGCGTAGAGGACGGCGACCGCGCGCCCGATCCCGGAATCGCCGCCGGTCACGAGCGCCACCTTGCCGGCGAGCTTGCCCGCGGCGCGGTAGCGCGGCGCCTCGTAGCGCGGGCGCGGCTCGAGCTCTGACTCGAGCCCGGGCTCGTCGAGATGCTGCTCCGGGAACGGCGGCTTGGGCTCTTCCTGCATCTGCGGGCGGGCCGCCGACGCGGCCTCGCGTGCCGGGTTTGTCATTTCTTCCTCCGTCGTGCGGCGGTTGTTGCGCGATCGCCGAGGGCGCGGCGAGCGCGAAGCGCGTTCCCGCGTGCGCCGGCCTTCGCCGCCGCGTGGTCGCGATCCCCCGCTTCGAGGATGCAACGCCTGCGCCATCGCGAAGCGCATGCGACGGCGCGCGCGCCCGCGGCGCGCGGTCAGCGCGCGAGTCGCCCGAGCGCCTCGATCGCGCCGGCCGGGATGTCCTGCCGGCACGTCCAGTACGCGGCCCACGGGTCGCGCCGGAGCCGCGCGAGCCGCCGCTCGACGTTCCGCACGTCGTAGCGATCGGGCGGCGTCCCGGGATCGAGCTCGTCCCACCCCAGCGGGACGGAGACCGGAGCGTTCGGCTTCGCGCGCGTCGAGAACGCCGCGATCGACGTGTTCGTGCGATTGTTCCGCAGGTAGTCGAGAAAGATCTTGTCCTCGCGACCCGAGCGCGCGAGCGCGGTCGTGAACGACGCCGGGTCGTCGCGGGCGATCGCCTCGGCCACCGCGCGCGCGAGCTCGAGGCACGCGCTCCAGTCGTGCGCCGGGGAGAGCGGCACGACGACGTGCAGGCCGACCCCGCCGGTATTCTTGACGAAGCTCTCGAGGCCGATCGCCTGCAGGACGCGGCGCACGCGCCGCGCGCCCGCGATGACCCGAGCCCACGCGACGTGCGGGCCGGGGTCGAGGTCGATCACGATGCGGTTCGGGCGCTCCACGGCGTCGGCGGTCGAGTTCCAGGTGTGGATCTCGAGGATGTCCATCTGGACGAGCGCGACGACCGCGGCGAGCGACTCGACGACCAGGTACTCGCCGAGCTTGTGCTTCTCCTGGATGCGGATGCGCCGGAGCGCCGGCGGAGCCCAGAGCTGCGAGTGCTTCATGAAGAAGCACTCCCCGGGCAGTCCTTCCGGGCAACGGACGAGCGTGAGCGGCCGGCCCGCGAGGTGCGGCAGGATCCAGTCGCCGATCCGCTCGTAGAAGCGCGCGAGCCCGGCCTTCGTGAGGCCGATCGCGGGGAAGAGCACGCGCTCGGGGTGGCTGATCGAGACGCCGGCGACGTGGGCCCGGCGCGGGTCGCGGGCGTCCGGCGATCCAGCGCTCGTGGCGCGCGTCGCACGTGGAGCGCGGCGTGCGCGCGCCCGCTCTCGCCCCGGCTCGTCTTCGGCGCCGGCGCGCCGCGTGCCGCCGTTCGCGGCGTCGAGCGCCGGGCGCTCGCGCGTCACGGAGTGCGGATCGCGATCCTCGCGCAGCCCCTGGAACGACGGGTGCCGGAGCTTCCCATCCCGTGTCCACTCGGTGAACGTCACCTCGGCCACGAGCCGCGGCTCCGCCCAGCGCGCGTTCCGCCCGAGCCAGCCGGGCGGGGGCGGGTCGAACGGGCTCGTCGGGCGAGCCAGCCGGTCGAGCCGGGCGCGGAGGTCGCGCGCCACGCGGCCGCTGAAACCGGTCCCGACCTTCCCCGCGAAGACGAGGCGGCCGCGCGCGTCGTGGTCGCCGACGAGCAGCGACGCGATCCGCGACTCGTCGCCCGAGTCCGGGCGCGTGAAGCCTCCGACGACGAACTCCTGGCGGTGGACGCACTTCGTCTTGAGCCAGGCGCGGCTCCGGCCGGCCTGATGCGGCTGATCGGCGCGCTTCGAGACGATCCCCTCGGCGCCGAGCGCGCACGCCGCCGCGAAGACCTTCGCGCCGTCGTCCCCGACGTGCGCGGAGTACCGGACGACCCCGTCGCCGCCGGCGCGGGCGAGGAGCTGCTCGAGGGCGGCCTTGCGGTCGCGGAGCGGAGCGCGCGAGAGGTCCTCGCCATCCGCGTGGAGGAGGTCGAACGCAAAGTACGCGAGCCCGGCGCGCGCGCCGCCGGCGAGGAGGTCCTGCAGCGCCTCGAAGCTCGTGCGGCCGTCGCTCCGCTCGACGACCGCCTCGCCGTCGAGGAGCGCGCGCTCGACCGGGAGCCGGCCCGCCGCCTCGCCGATCTCGCGGAAGCGGTCGGTCCAGTCGTTGCCGCGGCGGCTCAGGAGGCGGACGTCGTCGCCGTCGATGCGGCAGCCGATGCGATAGCCGTCGAGCTTGAGCTCGTGCAGCCAGCCGTCGCCGTGCGGCGGCGCTGCGACGAGCGTCGGCAGCTCCGGCTCGTAATGCTGCGGGAGCGGGCTTCCGGCGGACGCGCGCGGGCGTCGGGCGGTGCCCGCGGCGCGGGCCGCGGCTTTCCGCGCGGTCGGACGATCGCGACGGCCGCGCTTTGCGGTCGCCTTCGGACTCATCTCGCCTTCATCGAGCCGCGTTCGGAGACCGGCGGCAAGACGGCCGCGTGCCGGCCTTGCGCCACGCCCCGGCGCGCGCGATCTTTCGCTCGCCGCGCGCAAGAGCCATCCCGTGCGGAATGCGAGGTGACGACGTGGACCACCAGGACCTCCTGGTCGAGAAGGACGGACACGTCCTCTCACTCACGCTGAACCGGCCCGAGCGCATGAACGCGCTCAGCCACAATCTCCTCAAGGTCGAGCTCCCGTCCGCGTTCCGGCGCGCGCGCGAGGACGGCGACGTGCGGGTCGTCATCGTCACCGGCGCGGGCGAGAAGGCCTTCTGCTCGGGTGCCGACCTGAAGGACGCCGCCGAGACCGGCTCGATCGGCGGAACCCAGGGACCGTCGCAGGGACCGTACTATCGCGGCACGCCGACGGATTTCATGCGCGCCGGCTTCGACAAGCCCGTCATCGTCGCGGTGAACGGCATGTGCCTCGGTGCGGGGCTCCATTTCGTCGCGGACGCGGACCTCGCGATCTGCGCCGACCACGCGACCTTCTTCGACACGCACGTGCGGGTCGGGCAGGTCTTCGCGCTGGAGGCGATCGGCCTCCTCCGCCGGGCGCCGTTCGGCGAGGTCATGCGCATGATGCTGCTCTCGGGCGCGGAGCGGATCGACGCGGACCGCGCGCTCCGGATCGGGCTGGTCACGGAGGTCGTGCCGCGCGCCGAGCTGCTCGCACGCGCCCGCCAGATCGCGGCGACGATCGCCGAGTACTCGCCCGCCACGATCGCGGCCAGCAAGCGCGCGATGTGGGCCGCGCTCGAGCACGGCCTCGGCGACGCGCTCGAGCGCGGCTGGCGCGAGATCTACCGGCACTGGTCGCACCCCGACTACGTCGAGGGGCCGCGCGCGTTCGCCGAGAAGCGAAAGCCGCGCTGGCAGGTCGAGTAGGAGGGCTCGATCGGTGGCCGCCGCCGCGGCGAACACGGGCGCTCTCGACGGCCGCACGGCGGTCGTGACGGGCGGTGCCTCCGGCATCGGCCGCGCGATCGCCGAGCGCTTCGCGCGCGAGGGCGCCGCGGTGCTCGTCGCGGATCTGAACGCGGCCGGGGGCGAGGAAGTCGCCGCCGCGCTCCGCACGCGCGGCGCGCGTGCCGCGTTCCGGCAAGGCGACGTCGCACGCGCCGACGACGTTCGCGCGATCATGGAGGCTGCCGCTTCCCAGCTCGGCGGCGTCGACGTCCTCGCGAACGCCGCTGGCATCGGCGGCTACGTCCCGTTCGACGACCTCGAGCCCGACGCCTGGGACCGGATGCTGGCCGTCAATCTCAAGTCGGTCTACCTCTGCTGCCGCGCGGCGCTCCCCTGGCTCCGGCGAAGCCCTCACGCGGCCATCGTGAGCATCGCGTCGCAGTCGGCACTCCAGGGGCAGCCGGCGAACGAGGCGTACGGCGCCGCGAAGGCGGGCGTCGTGCACCTGACCCGCTCGCTCGCCCGCGACCTCGCGCGCGATCGCATCCGCGTCAACTGCATCTGCCCGGGCGGCACGGAGACCCCGATGCTGGAGCGCTTCGTGCCCGATCCCGACGCCCGCGCCGCGATCGCCGCCCGGACGCTCCTCGGCCGCTTCGCGCGGCCGGACGAGATCGCCGCCGCCGCGCTCTTCCTCGTGTCCGACGAGGCGTCGTACGTGACGGGCGTCGCGCTCCCGGTCGACGGCGGCGCGACGGCGTAGGACTTCGACTCAAGAAGCGAGCGCAGCGAGCCCGCGGGGAGTGGGCCCCCGTTTGGCTTTGCCAAACG
Source organism: Binatia bacterium (assembly GCA_035651755.1). Classification (GTDB taxonomy): domain Bacteria; phylum Desulfobacterota; class Binatia; order UBA12015; family UBA12015; genus DASRFA01. The sequence goes on from DASRFA010000056.1 coordinate 545,755, forward strand.
GGGCGAGGGAGCGATCCCCTCGTTAGACGGACACGGTCGCGACGCCGCGTAGGCGGCCGAGGTCCGCGTCGCGGAGGAGGTCGCTCGCCGCGATCGCCCTGCGCCGGTCGCCTTCGTCGACGAGGCCGAGCAGGCGGGCGAGGTCCATCACGACCTCCTCCGGCGAGCGCCCGGCCTCGCGATGGTCGCGGAGGACGCTCCCGGGCGCGCGCTTCGCGAGCCGCGTCCCGTCCGCGGCGAGCACGAGCGGAGCGTGCGCGAACGCGGGCGGCTCGCCGCCGAGGAGCCGCGCGAGAAGCGCCTGGCGCGGCGCGGACGACAGCAGGTCGGCGCCCCGCACCACTTCGGTGATCCCCATCGCGAGGTCGTCGACCAGGACCGCGAGCTGGTACGCCCACACGCCGTCGCCGCGCCGGAGCACGAAGTCGCCGACCGTCTCCGCGACGTCCTGTCGCAGCTCGCCCTGCCAGCGATCGCGGATGACGATCTCTCCCGGCGCGACGGCGAGCCGGACGGCGGGCGGACGCCGGAAGTCGCGCGCGCGGTGTCCGAGCGCGCGGCACGTGCCGGGATAGCGCTTGCCCTCGTCGCCGGCGTGCGGCGCGCTCGCGACGCGCGCGATCTCGGCGCGCGAGCAGTCGCAGAGGTACGTGAGCCCGGCCGCCTCGAGGCGCGCGAGCGCGGCCGCGTAGCGCTCGCCGCGCTCCGACTGGCGATACGGGCCGAACGCGCCGCCCGCGTCCGGCCCCTCGTCCCAGTCGAGGCCGAGCCAGCGCAGGTCGTCGAGCTGGCGATCGGCGACGCCGCTCACGACGCGCGGCGCATCGATGTCCTCGATGCGCAGGACGAGCTCCCCGCCGGCCGCGCGCGCGGCGAGCCAGGTGACGAGCGCGGTCGCCGCCGAACCGAGGTGGAGGTCGCCCGTCGGCGACGGCGCGAAGCGGCCGCGATAGACGGTCATGTCTTCGCGGTCGGTAGCATCCCGTCTTGTGCTTGCAGGTGCCGACTGCGAAGAATGGTCGGTGCGCGAAAGCCCGCTCGGCCTGCTCGTGCTCGGCTTCGGCCTCGGCGTCCGCCACGCGCTCGACGTCGACCACCTCCTCGCCGTCGCGACCCTCGTGACCGAGCGCGCCGGCCTCCGGCGCTCGTCGGCGATCGGCGCACTCTGGGGCCTCGGGCACACGGCCGCGCTCCTCGTCGTCGCGGTCGCGGTGGTGGGCGTGCGCGCCGAGATGCCGGCCGGGCTCGCGCGCTGGCTCGACGCCGCGGTCGCCGCGATGCTGATCGCGCTCGGCGCGCGGCTCCTCTGGCGGCTCGCGCGCGGCGCGACCCTGCACGCGCATCGCCACGCGCACGGTGCGCACGTCCACAGCCATCCCCACCTGCACGCGGGGCACGACCATCCTTCCCTGGCCGACGTCGCTCGCGCGACGGCCGGCGCCGGCGTGTCGGGCGCCGACGGCGTCCACCACCACGCGCTCCGCCGCCCCGGCCCGATCGGCGTCCGCCCGCTTCTGGTCGGCATGGCGCACGGCCTCGCCGGCAGCGCGGCGCTCATGTTGGCGCTGCTGGCGACGGTCCCGACCGTCCGGCTCGCGATCGGCTACGTCGCAGCGTTCGGCGTCGGATCGATCGCCGGCATGTGCGCGATGAGCGCGCTCGTCGGTCTGCCGCTCGGCGCGCTCGCAGGGCGCTTCCATCGGGCCGAGCGCGTCGTCGCGGCCGCCGTCGGGGCGAGCAGCGTCGCCCTCGGCGTCGCGCTCGCGCTCGGCGACTGAGCCGCGCGAGCAGAGCGAGGAGGACGGTCTTGGACCGCGTCCGGAAGAGGATCCTGCGCGCCCGCGCGAACAAGCACTGGCTCCGCGTCAAGTCGCTCTTCCTCCCGAACGTCGTCGTGCTGTCGCACTACCGGAGCGGCTTCCAGTGGTTCCGGCAGATCTGCCACGCGAACCTCGGGCGCCACGTCGTCATGCCGCCGCAGGCGCGCTACCAGCACTACGGCGTCGAGCGCCTTCCGCCCCGTCCGCGCCTCGATCGCAACGCGATCCTCCTCGTGCGCGACGGGCGCGACGTGATGGTGTCGCTCTACCTGTCGTCGACGCGCGACGGGCCGGACGGCACGCGGCGCTGGGAGGGAAGCGGCGAGCCGGTCACGTTCGCGCAGTTCCTCCGCCAGGAGTTCATGCGCGTCCGGAACTGGCGCGGCGACGTCCTCGAGCACCGCAGGCCGGCGGACTTCTGGTCGCGCTTCAACGCCGACTGGCTCGCGCACCCGGACGTCGTCTGCGTCGTCCGCTACGAGGACCTCCTCGCCGATCAGGCGGCCGAGGTGCGGCGCGTGTGGCGCGCGCTCGGCTATCCCGAGGAGAATCGCGCGCCGGTCGAGATCGACCTCGACTTCGACAAGCACTCGCCGGCCGGCGCGAACCTGCTGCCGGGATATCGGCGTCGCACGACCGGCAACTGGCGGAATGTCTTCTCGCCCGAGGACCTCGCGCTCTTCGAGGCGAGCGCCGGCGAGACCATGCGGCGCCTCGGCTACGCGACGGACGAGCTCGTCGCGGGCGCGGCCGCGGGCGGACGCGCGGTCAGCGGACCACGAGCCTGAAGCCGACCTCCGCGAGCCGCGCCGCCTCCTCGCCGAGGTCCGCCTTCGTGAGCGGGTGCTGCTCGAGCCAGCGCCGTGCGAACGCGACGTGGAGGGCGTTTCCGCGCGCGCGCAGCCGAAACCGCGGCAGCGGCGCCTGGCTCCGGCTCCGGTTCAGGCAGACGGCGAGCCGGAGGATGATGCAGAGGCGCCACGCCGCGCCGACGTGCTCCGGCGGCAGGCCCTCGAGGATCCCCGAAGGCACCTTTCGCCGGTGGCCGAGGATGACCGCCGCCAGCACCTGCTGGTCGTCGCGCGAGAAGCCCGGCATGTCGGAGTGCGTGACCAGGTAGGCGCTGTGCTTGTGGTAGCCGGCGTACGCGACCGAGAGGCCGATCTCGTGCAGGCGCGCCGCCCACGAGAGGAACTGCTCGCCGGTCTCGCGGTCGATCTGCCAGTCGTCGGCGACCTGCTCGAGGCAGCGCAGCGCCGCTCGCTCGACGCGCGCCGCCTGCTCGAGGTCGACGTGGTAGTGCTCCGCGATCCGGCGGATCGTCTGGTCGCGGATGTCCTCGTGCCGCTTGCGGCCGGCGAGCTCGTACAGGAGCCCTTCCCGCAGCGCTCCGGACGACGCGTGCATGCGCTGGATGCGGAGACCCTCGAAGATCGCGATCATGATCGCGAGCCCGCCCGGCAGCACCGCGAGGCGATCCGCCTGCAGGCCGCGCAGCCGGAGCGACCGCACGTCGCCGGCCGAGAGCAGCGCCTTCCGTAGGCGCGTGAGGCCCTTCAGCGTGATGCCGTCGCGGCTGAAGTCGTTGGCGCGGAGGATCGCGTCGACGTGGAGCGCGGTCCCCGACGAGCCGACGCACTCGGTCCAGCCGATCGCGCGGTAGCGCCGCTCGATCGACTGCAGCTCCAGGCGCGCGGCGATCTCCGCCTTCTCCATGCCGCGCGCGCGCACGCGCCCGCCCGGGAAGTGCTGGAGGCTGTAGCCGACGCAGCCCATGAAGAGGCTGTCGGCCTGCACCGGCTCGAAGTGCTCGCCGATGATGCATTCGGTCGAGCCGCCGCCGATGTCGACGACGAGACGGCGGCCGGCGTCGTCGGGGAGCTCGTGCGCGACCCCGAGGTAGATGAGGCGCGCCTCCTCGCGACCGGGCAGGACCTCGATGTCGTGGCCGAGCGCACGCTCGCACTGGACGAGGAAGCGGCGCGTGTTGCGCGCGCGCCGGAACGTGTTCGTGCCGACCGCGCGCACGTTGCGCGCCGGCATTCCGCGGAGCCGCTGGCCGAAGCGCTTCAGGCACGCGACCGCGCGCGCCTTCGCCGGCTTCGTGAGCTCGCGCTTCTGGTTCAGCCCCGCGGCGAGGCGCACGACCTCGCGCATGCGGTCGATGACGTGCAGGCGCCCGTCGACGACGCGTGCGACGATCATGTGGAAGCTGTTCGACCCGAGGTCGACGCCGGCGATGACGTCGGGCTCGCGCGCCGCCTGCGATCGCGCCCGCCGGAGGCGTGCCGGCCGGCTCCGGAGCGCGACCGGGCGCCGCGCCTGCACCAGAGCGGCGCGCGGCCGCTTCCGCGTTCGCGCGCCGGACGAGCGCGGCGCCCGCGGGCCGGCGACGGAGCGGCGGTGACGGCTCTTGGTCATGACGGCTCGAGCAGGGTGCTGGCGCCGACCCGTAGCGCCCGTGGGCGCGGCGCGCCAATCGGCCGGCCGCCCGATGTGCGGTCCTTGCCTTCCGGACCCGGCTCGGGGACTGTTTCGCCGGAGGTGAAAGCGGACATGACGGCGGAGCCGAAGACGCTGATCGACGGACTGGTCTTTCCCGAGGGCCCGCGCTGGCACGACGGAAGGCTCTACTTCTCGGACATGCACGACCATCGCGTGGTCGCGGTCGACGAGAGCGGCGCGTCCGAGACGATCGTCGAGGTGCCGCGCTGCCCCTCGGGGCTCGGGTGGCTTCCCGACGGCCGCATGCTGGTGGTCTCGATGGAGGACAGGCGGCTCTTGCGGCTCGAGCGCGACGGCCGCCTCACCGAGGTCGCCGACCTTTCCGCGCTCGCCTCGTTCCACTGCAACGACATGGTGGTCGACCGCGAGGGCCGCGCCTACGTCGGGAACTTCGGCTTCGACCTCCACGGCGGCGCGGCGCTCGAGAAGACCAACCTGATCCTCGTCGAGCCGAACGGGCGCGCGCGCGTGGTCGCCGAGGACCTCGGCTTCCCGAACGGAACCGTGATCACGCCGGACGGCCGGACGCTGATCGTCGGCGAGAGCTTCGGCGGATGCCTGACCGCGTTCGACGTGGCGGGCGACGGATCGCTCTCGAACCGCCGCGTCTGGGCGAAGCTCGGCGGTGGATCGGTACCCGACGGGATCTGCCTCGACGCGGAAGGAGCGATCTGGGTCGCGTCCCCGACCAACAACCGCTGCATCCGGGTGCGCGAGGGCGGCGAGGTCGCGGACGAGATCCCCCTCCCCGATCGCAACGCCTACGCCTGCATGCTCGGCGGCGCGGATCGCCGGACGCTGTTCCTGTGCACGGCGAAGGGCGCACATCCGACCGACTGGATCGCCCTCCGGTCGGGACGCATCGAGACCGTGCGGGCGTCGGCGGCCGGCGCCGGCCTGCCGTAACGAGCGAGTCCACCACCGCGGACGGAGGAAGTCGGTTCATGCGCAGCGACAGCGAGGCGAAGGAGCTCGTCGTCCAGATCACCAACGAGATGTTCTCGCTCGGGCTCTTGACGGCGACCGGCGGCAACGTGTCGTCGCGCGGCGCCGACGAAGAGACGATCTGGATCACCCCGAGCCGGCTCTACAAGGGGAACCTCAAGCAGGAGGACCTCGTCCGCATCAAGCCCGACGGCTCGGTGGTCGAGGGCGATCGCAACCCGTCCGTCGAGTGGCAGATGCACTTCGGCTGCTACACGGCGCGGCCGGACATGACGGGCGCGCTCCACACGCACGCCCCGATCGCGACCGCGATGGGGATCGTCGGGCTGCCGTTCCCGCCGATCAACACCGACGCGGTCTTCCTGCGCGACACCGTGCTCGTGCCCTGGTACATGCCGGGATCGAAGGAGCTCGCCGACGCGGTCCTGGAGGCGATGAAGAAGAGCCGCGGCTGCTTCCTCCAGAACCACGGACTCATGACGGTCGGGAAGACGCTCCGCGACGCCGCGACGCGCGCGATGAACCTCGAGGAGACCGCGAAGATCGTCCTCTACTGCAAGCAGTTCGGCGGCGAGCTCACGCTGCTGCCGGACGAGTGGGTCGACCGACTAGCGGCAATCGCGGAATTCATCTGATCGGGGGAATGGCCATGGCACGAATTCCGTACGTCGACGTCGCGAGCGCGCCCGAGCGCGTGCGACAGGCCCTCGAGCAGCTGCCGGCGAAGCTGAACGTCTTCCGCATGATGGCGCACGCGGAGACGCTGTTCCCGCACTGGGTGCGGCTCGGCGGTGCGATCCTCGGGCGCTCCAAGCTCGCGCCCCGGCTGCGCGAGCTCGTCATCCTGCGCGTCGCGCGCCGCTCCGGCTGCGACTACGAGTGGACCCAGCACGTCCCGATCGCGAAGGCGTGCGGCATCGACGACGCGCAGATCGCCGCGCTCGCGGCCGATCGCGACGACGCGCCCGGCTTCGGCGACGAGGACCGGCTCGTCCTGCGCGTGACCGACGAGGCGATCCGCGACGTCCGTCTCCCGGACGCGACCTTCGGCGAGGCGGCGCGCCGGTTCTCGCACCGCGAGATCGTCGAGCTCCTGATGACCGTCGGCTTCTACCGCGGCCTCGCGATGGTCCTCGAGTCGACCGGCGTCGACGTCGACCCGCCGGCGGGGACTGCGATCGTCGACGACATCCGGCGCCGCACGTCGTAGCTACGGCGCGTCCGTCGCGGCGGCGCTCTCGGCGAGCTCCTCGGCCGTCGCGGGGCTGCGCGCCGAGAAGACGATGCGCGCGATCGCGCCCAGCACGATCGCCCCGCCGACGAGCTCCGCGGGCGTGATCGTCTCGCCGAGGAAGGCGGCCGCCCCCGCCGACGCGAGGACCGGCACGCCGAGCAGCATGATCGACACGACGAAGGCCGACGCGTGCGCGTGCGCCCAGTTCGTGAGCACGTGCCCGAGCGTCCCCGACACGAGCGCGAGGCCGACCAGCACGGGCCAATCCGAGGGCGTCGGCGACGCGAGGTCCTGGCGCGTCGCGACGCAGACGGCGAGCACGAGCAGGCCGGAGACCGTCGTCATCCCGATCACGTAGTCGGTCGCCTCGACGCGCGCCCGGGCGCGCTTCGAGAAGAGGAAGTACGCGGTGAACGCGAAGAGGTTCACGACCGCGATGGCGTCCCCGAGCGGGCTCCATCCCGGAGACCCGTGCGATCCGATCACGACGAGCCCCGTCCCGGCGACGGCGACCGCCGCCCAGCCGATCGCGCTCCGGGTGACCGGCTCCCCGAAGAGCGGCGCCGCGACCAGAAGCACGAGCGCGGGCTGGAGCGCCCCGATGATCGAGACGTTCGCGACGCTCGTGAGCTTGAGGCTCGTGAAGAAGAGGACCTGGTGGAACCCGAACAGGGTGCCGCCGATCGCGGAGGCCCGGAGCCAGCTCGCGTCGAGGCGGCGCCGCCGGCGCGCCGACACGGCCGGCAGCAGCCACAGCACCGGGATCGCGAGCCAGAGGCGGTAGAACGACGCGACGAGGCCGGTCGTGGAGACCGTCTTGATCGCGACGTTGCTCCACCCCCACGTGAGGACGGCGAGCGCGACCGCGACGAGCGCCAGCGTCTGCTGGCGCCGGTCGGACGCAGCACCTTCCCATGCCGGCCGCGGGCCGCGCGCGAGTTGCCTACCGACCATGACGTGCGAGTTGCCTATCCACCATGAATGGGCTTCACTCGGGGCGCTTGGTCAGCGCGGAGGACAGGGGCGTCCTGCGTGCGCGTGCGCCGATCTCGGTCGTGATCCCGGCGCACGACGCCGCACCATTTCTCGACGCCTGCCTGCGCCACCTCGCGCACTCGCGCGTCGCGCCGCTCGAGGTCATCGTCGTCGACGACGGATCGCGCGACCAGACGGCCTCGATCGCCCGCTCGCACGGGGTCACGGTGCTGTCGACCGGCGGGCGGAAGGGGCCGGCACACGCCCGAAACGTGGGTGGCCAGGCCGTGCGCGGCGACATCCTGTTCTTCATCGACGCCGACGTCTGCGTCCATCCCGACACGATCGAGCGCATCGCCGACGCCTTCGCCGCCGACCGCGAGCTCGACGCGATGATCGGATCGTACGACGACAGCCCCGAAGCCCCGGACTTCATCTCGCAGTACAAGAACCTCATGCACTGCTTCACGCATCAGAACGGCCGCCGGATGGCGTCCACCTTCTGGAGCGGCTGCGGCGCGATCCGCCGCCACGTGTTTCTCGAGCACAGCGGCTTCGCCACGGAGTACGGCCGCCCGGCGATCGAGGACATCGAGCTCGGCTACCGCCTGGTGATGGCGCGCCGCAAGGTGATCCTCGACCGCGACCTTCTCGTCAAGCACTTGAAGCGGTGGACGCTCTGGAGCCTCGTCCGGACCGACATCGTCGACCGCGGCATCCCGTGGACGGAGCTCATCCTGCGCGACGGCCGCATGCCGAACGACTTGAACGTCCAGCTCAGCCAGCGCGTGAGCGTCGCGCTCGCGCTCCTCCTGGTCGGGATGGCGGCGTTCGCCGCCGCGTGGTGGGGCGGCGCGTTCCTGACCCCGCTCCTCGGCGTGCTGTTCTTCCTGCTCTGCCGCTACTGGGCCGACGAGGCCGACCGCGATCCCCCGCCCAGCCGCATCCTGTGGTTCGCGGGAGCGGCGGGCGCGGTGGTCTGGCTGGCGTGGGTCAACCACATGCACGCGCTCATCCCGCTCGTTGCGCTGAGCGTCCTCGTGCTCGCCCTCCGCCACCGCTACGCGTATCCGCGCGCGCGGCAGCCCGGGATGACGCGCGTCTTCGTCGGCATCTACGTCGTCGTCGCGGTCCTCCTCTGCCTCTCGTATCTGCCGACGCACCCGCTGGTCCTCTCCATCTGCCTGGGAGCGCTCGCCGTCCTCTTCCTGAACAACCAGTTCTTCCTGTTCCTGGCGGCGCGCCAGGGAAGGCTGTTCGCGCTCGCCGCGATTCCGTTCCAGCTCCTCTACCACTTCTACTGCGGGGTGGCGTTCCTCGTCGGGTCCATGCGGTACTGGGGGATGCGTCTCGGCAACGACCGGCTGCGCGACGGGGCGGAAGGGATACGCTCCGTCGAGCAGCCGGCGCTTCGCCGCCCGTAGGAGCCCGTCCGACCGCGGCATGGGAGCGAGGACCGCGAGGCGCCGCCGGCGCAGCGCACCGACCCGGACGGCAGTGCGACGCGCGCGCCGTCACGCGTTCCGCGTTGCGCTCGCCGCATTCGCGCTCGCCGCGGGTTGCGCGCGGTCGGGGTCCCCGCCCGAGCCGTGCAATCCGAATCCGCCGCGCGGCGAGATCGGAACGATCTGCGGCTTTGCGCGTCCCGAGGACGTCGAGGCGGTGCCGCTCGCGGGCATCGTGCTCGTGAGCCAGCTGCACTCGTTCGTCGGCGACGAGCCGGGCTCGATCGCCGCGGTCGACATCGCGTCGGCGGCGAGCGGCGAGCCGCGCGTGCGGCGGCTCTGGCCGACGGGGGACGCGACGCGCGACGTCGGCGTCGACGCCGATCGGCCTCCCGTCGGAGATCCCGGGTGCACGGAGCCTCCGCCGGCCGACCGCTTCGCGCCGCACGGCATCCACGCGTCGCCGACCGACACGCCCGGGATCATCCGCGTCGCCGTCGTGGCGCACGGATTTCGGGAGGCCGTCGAGCTGTTCCACCTGATCGGCACGGGCGACGCTGCGCGCCTCGTGTGGCGCGGCTGCGCGCCGTTTGCGCCGCGCGTTTCGGGAAACGACGTCACGATCGCGCGCGACGGGAGCCTGATCGCGTCGAACTACCAGCCGACCATGGGCGGCGCGGGCGGCCTGTACTGGATGATCGTGGGTGGCCTCGGCTTCGATACCGGCGACGTCCTCTCGTGGGGCGGGGGCGAGGGCTGGCGCTCGATCCCCGGCACCGCGGCCGCCAACCCGAACGGGGTCGCCGTTTCGCCGGACGGCAGCACGGTCTTCTACGTCGAGACCGGCGGCGGCCGCATCGACCGGGTGCCGCGCGCCGGCATTCCGGGCGGCAAGCCCGACCGCGCGCACCTCCCGGGCGCGCCCGACAACGTCTCGTGGAGCAGCCGGGGAACGCTGCTCGTCGCATCGCACGCGAGCGCCGGCGCGTTCCTCCGCTGCGCCTTCTCGGGACCGCCCTGCCACGCGCCGTGGCTGCTCCTCGAGGTCGACCCGGCGACGCTGGTCGCGAAGCCGCTGCTCGAGAGCGACGGCCGCGCCGTCGGCGCCGTCGCGTCGGCGACCGAGGTCGAGGGCCGCTACTACTTCGGCGCGGTGTTCGGCGATCGTATCGGCGTCTGGCAGCCATAGTTTCGTCCGCCACGAAGGGAGCCGCGATGCGCGCCACCACCGAGCACCCGGTTCGCCCGCTCCGCCGGGGCACGCCGCGGCGAGCCGCCGTCCGCCACGACGAGTTCCTCGCGACCGAGTACGAGCTCTACATCCCCGCCGGCATCTGGACCCACACGGCGGTGCGCGAGTTCCTCGACCAGCCGCTGCGCGCCGAGGGCGGCGCCACGATCTCCAAGGGCGCGACCGGCGTCTGGCGCGGCGGCGAGGAGGAGACGCACGTGATCCGGATCGTCGTCCACCGCTCGCCGGACGGGCGTGACCGCTTCTTCGACGTGCTCCAGCGCCGCGTCGGCCGCCTGATGGCGCGGCTCGCCGAGTGGCCCGAGGCGCGCCAGCAGGAGGTCATGTTCACGTCGAAGGAGGTCCGCGTCGGCGTGTCGCGACTGGCCGTCGTGGCTGCGCCGAGGAAGCGCCGCCGTCGCGCAGCCGGCTGACGCGCAATCCGAGCTCGCATCGCGTACCCGTCTGCCGTGCTTGCTTGAGCGAAACAGTTGTTTAAAACAGTTGTTTCGTGGCGACCACGAGCCCGGATACCCGCGAGCGCCTTCTGCTCGCCGCTGCCGAGCTGTTCGCGGCGCACGGCTGCCACGGAACGACGGTGCGCGAGATCGCGCGCCGGGCGGGCGCGAACGTCGCGGCCGCGAACTACCACTTCGGCTCGAAGAACGAGCTCTACCTCGGCGTGCTGCGGCGACACTTCGGGGAAATCCGGAGCCGGCTGGAGGAGCAGACGCCGCTGCCGGAGGGCCCGGCGCTCCGCAGGCTTCCGCGGAACGACGTCGTCGACCTCCTCCGGCGGCGGATCGCGACGATGCTCGAGCTCCTGATCGGCCCGCCGCCCGGCCTGCACGGCTCGCTCATGATCCGGGAGATGATCGATCCGAGCGAGGCGCTGCCGGTCATCGTCGCGGAGTTCATCCGCCCGCAGATGAGCGATCTCGGGGCGATTCTCCGGCGCCTCGCACCCGGGCTCGGGGAGACCGAGATCGAGCGCTCGATCTTCAGCATCATCGGGCAGATCCTGTTCTACCGCCTGACGCGCCCGGTCCAGCTTCTCCTCGCGCGCCGGCGCGAGCTGCCGGCCGGCCTCGCGCGCGAGGTCGCGCACCACATCGCGGAGCTCTCGGTCGGCGGCATGGATCGCCTGGCGTCGGCGCACGGCGCCGCGGCTCACGGCCGGAGGCGCCATGCGAGCTGAGGCGGAACGCGGCGCGGTCGGCGCGCGCCGGCCACTCGCTCTCGCGGTCGCCGCGACCGTGGCCATCGCAAGCGTCGCGGGCTGCGGACCGCTCCAGCGCATGAGCCGTCCCGACGGCGACGGCGGGTGGAGCGCCGACGAGCGCCGCGCCGAGGTCGATCAGATCGGACGCTCCGCCGGCGTCGCGGTCGACGGCGTGCGCGCGGCCGGCGCAACGGGAGGTGTGTCGGCGGCGACCTCGGGCACCGCGCTCGGCGCGGAGCACGCGCCCGCCGCGGGCACCGACGCTGCGGACAGCGACACCGGACGGGAGCCGGCACGCGCGGCGACGGACGCGGCCGAGCTGCCGATGCGGCGCTCCGACGAGCCCGCCGGCGTGCGACGCGGCGGCGACCGCAGCCCCGATCGGATCGACCTCCCGACCGCGCTCGCCATGGCCGACCGGGGCAACCGCCGCATCCGCGCCGCGGAGCGCCAGCTCGACGCGACCGGCGAGCGCGTGCGCGACGTGCGCGGCCGTCTCCTTCCCGCGACGTCGGCGAGCGCGCGCTACACCTGGTACACGGACGCGCAGACGACGAAGGTCGACCTGCCGCCCGGCCTGCTGCCGCCCGGCACGACGCCGGTCGTCACCGTGCGCGACGCCGAGAACGGCGTCGTCAACTCGACGGTGGCGATCCCGATCGATCTCACCGGCGAGCTCTGGCACACGCTGGCCGCGGCGCAGGCCGGCTATCGCGGCGAGCGCGCGCGCGTCTGGGCGGTGACGCTCGAGCAGCAGCTCCGCGTCGTGCAGGCGTACTTCGATCTCCTCGAAGCGCTCCGGCTGCGCGAGGTCGCGGAGGACACGCTCGCGGTCTACCGCCGGCAATACGGCATCGCCGACGATCGCTTCCGGAACGGCCGACTCACCAAGAACGACCTCCTCACGTTCGACGTCGCGCTCCGCGACGCGCAGCACGCGATCCTGCAGCGCGACCTCGGGATCGAGCGCGCGCGCTGGTCCCTGAACGAGGCGATCGGCGCCGACGTCGACCGGCCGGTCGCGCCGGTCGACGTGCGGACGCGCCCGGACGTGCCCGACGTCGCGCAGGCGCTCCGCCTCGCCTACGACCACAACCCGGTGCTGGTCGCGCTGCTCGAGGACCAGCAGCGCCTCGAGGAGAGCGTGACCGCGCTCGTCCGGAGCCGCCTGCCGCGCTTCCAGGGAGGCGGCGCCGTCGACTACCAGAGCTCCGATCTCCTCCAGCCGCCGCAGATCGGGTCCGGATTCGTCGGCCTCACCTGGGACCTCGGCACGGACCTCCGGCGCGAGGCGCAGATCGCGGAGGCGCGCATCGAGGCGGACCGGAACCGCGTCGACATCCAGCGCCAGATGCGCGAGCTGGAGGCGGCCGTCCGGACCGCGCAGCTCGCGGCGGTCGAGCGCGTCGCCGCGTTCGAGACCGCGGTGAGCGCGGTCGGTCAGGCGGAGGAGAACCTGCGCATCCGCGAGCAGCAATTCGACGTCGGGCGCGCGCAGAGCGACGACGTCCTCATCGCCGAGCGCCTCCTCTCCTCGCAGCGCGCGACGCTCGCGACCGCGCTCTACCAAGCCCACGTGCGCCGCGCGGAGCTGCAGCGCCTGATCGGCCTCCCGATCGAGGAGTGATCGCATGCGTCGCAAGCTGATTCCGGTCGCGATCGCCGTCGTCGCCGTGCTGGCGCTCGCCGCGTGGGCGCTCACCCGCAAGCGGGAGGCGCCGCACTTCACCGGCTTCGTCGAGGGCGAGGAGCGCATCCTGCGAAGCGAGGTGACGGCGCGCGCGCTCGACGTCGCGTTCGGCGAGGGCGCGGAGGTCCCGGCCGGAGCGGTCGTCGCCCGCCTCGACACCAGCGAGATCGACGCCCGCATCGACTCGCAGCGCCACGAGCTCGAGGTGATAGACGCGGAGATCCTGGCGCAGGGCGAGCGCGTCAAGCTGATCGAGAGCACGTGGCCGCGGGACGTGCAGGCGCGGCGCGCCGACGTCGAGCAGGCCGAGGCCGCGGCGCGGAACGCGCAGAGCAGCTTCGCGCGCGAGCAGAATCTCGCGCGCACGGGAGCGACGACCGCGCAGCTCGTCGACGATCAGCGCGCCCGGAACGACCAGGCGCAGGCCGCGCTGGCGCGGGCGCGCGACGTCCTCGCGCGGACTCAGGCGGAGGAGGCGAACATCGCGCTCGCGCGTCGCCAGTTCGAGTCGCAGCAGCGGCGGCGCGAGCTCGCCGAGGCGCAGCTGCGCGAGCTCGAGGTCCTGCGCGCGAAGCACGAGGTGCGCGCGCCGGGCGTGCCGACGGTCGTGCAGACGCAGCTCCTCTGGCCGGGCGAGCTCGCGCAGCCCGGCACGCCGATTCTCTCGGTGCTCGACCCGCGCGACAAGTACGTCCAGATCTACGTGCCGGTCGAGGACGTGCAGCGCGTGCGCGTCGGGCGGCGGGTCGAGATCGAGCTCGACAGCCTGCCCGGACAGCGGCTCGCCGGCGAGGTGAGCTTCGTCGCCGATCAGGCCAACTTCACGCCGGAGAAGATCGAGACGCGGCGCGACCGCCTGGGGCAGGTCTATCGCGCGAAGGTCCGAATCCTCGAAGGCGCCGATCGCATGCCGCCCGGGACCGAGGGCAACGTGTACCTCGTGGGCGCCGAGGAGAAGAGGGCGTGAGCGACGTCGCGGCCGCCGCCGGCCGCGATCGCCCGGAGATCCGCCTGCGCGGCCTCCGCAAGCACTTCGGCGAGCGCACCGCGCTCGACGACGTCTCGCTGGCGATCGCGGGAGCGCAGATCGTCGGCGTCGTCGGCCCGGACGGCGCGGGCAAGACGACGCTCCTCCGGGCGATCGCGGGCCTGCTCGAGATCGAGGCCGAGGAGGCGTCGGTCCTCGGCTTCGACCTGCGCGGCGACGTCACCGACCTCAAGTCGCGGCTCGGCTACGTGCCGCAGTCGTTCAGCCTCTACCGCGAGCTCACGGTCGAGGAGAACCTCCGCGTCATCGGCCGGCTGAACCGGCTCGACGAGTCCGCGTTCGACGAGCGCGCCCGGCCGCTCCTCGAGCGCACCGGCCTCGCGCCCTTCACCGACCGTCAAGCGGGCGCGCTTTCCGGCGGCATGAAGCAGAAGCTCGCGATCGCGGCGGCGCTCCTGCCGCGGCCGAGCCTCCTCGTGCTCGACGAGCCGACGGCCGGCGTCGACGTGCTCGCGCGCGACGAGATCTGGTCGATCCTGCAGGAGCGGAAGTCCGAGGTGCTGATCGCGATCAGCACGAGCTACCTCGAGGAGGTCGAGGCGTGCGACCGGCTCGTCTACCTCGACGGCGGGCGGGTCGTCGCGACCGGCACCCCGGCCGAGCTGCGCGCGCGCGTGCCGCTCGAGCTCTACCGCGCCTGGGGCGACGACCCGCGCGCGATCGCGCGCGCGGCCCGCGCCCTGCCCTACGTCGACGGCGCGCGCGCGACCGGCAGCTACGCCCGCATCGAGGTCCGGTGCGATCGGACGCCGGGCGCGGAGCGCGTGCTGGACGACCTCGCCCGCCTGCGCGACGCCCGCGTCGCGCTCGCGGAGCAGACGCCGATCGACACCGAGTCGACGCTGCTCGCGCTGGCGCGCGGCGACCATCTCCCGGCCGGGAGCCGCGGCCCGTGACCGCAGACGCTGCGAACGGCGACGGCGACGTCATCATCCGCGCCGAGGGCTTGACGCGGAAGTTCGGCGACTTCACCGCCGTCGACGACCTGACGCTGCGGGTCGAGCGCGCCAGCATCTTCGCGTTCCTCGGGGCGAACGGGTCCGGGAAGAGCACGACCATCCGCATGCTCATCGGCCTCCTCACGCCGACCGCAGGGACGATCGAGGTCGACGGCATCGACGTCATCCGGAACCCGCGCCGCGTGCGCGACCACATCGGCTACATGGGCCAGAAGGTCAGCCTCTATCAGGGGCTCTCGCTGCGCGAGAACGTCGAATTCTACGCCGGCCTCTACGGGCTCGACGAGAAGGCGCTCGCCGAGCGCTGGGGCCCGCTGGCCGAGCGGCTCGACCTCGAATCCTCGGAGAACGAGCACCCCGAGGACCTGCCGGCGGGCATCCGCCAGCGCGCCGGGCTCGCGCTCAGCACGCTGCACCGACCGCGCGTCCTGTTCCTCGACGAGCCGACTGCTGGCGTCGACGTGAACAATCGGGCGCTCTTCTGGGAGCTCATCCAGGAGGAGAGCGACGCCGGCGTCACCGTCTTCGTGACCACGCACTTCCTCGAGGAGGCCGACTACTGCGATCGCGTCTGCTTCATCGACGCGGGGCGCTTGACGGCCGACGCGACGCCGGAGGAGCTCCGCCGCCGCTTCTCGCCGGGGTATCGCGTGCACGTCGAGGCCGTCAACGGAGCGGCCGCGCGCCCCGGCGACGCCCGGGCCGAGCGCGCCCTCTCGGACCTCGCCGAGCGCCTCCGCGCGCGCGGCCTGCGCGTCGAGCGGCGGACGCATGCGATCGACGTCGCGGCGGAATCGCTCGATCCGGAGTGGCTCCGCGCCGTGTCGGAGGTCCAGCTCGCGCACGAAGGGCTTCGCGTGTCGGTCGAGCAGCCCCACATGACCGACGTGTTTCGCGAGATCGCGCGGGGCCGCGCGCGATGAGCTTCCGGCGGCTCGCGATCCTGATGCGGCGCGAGGCGCTCGCGACGCTGCGTGACCCGTTCACGGTCTCGATCCTGATCCTCGTGCCCCTCATGGCGCTCGTGCTCTTCAGCTCGATCCTGTCGACCGAGGTGGAGGGCCTCGACCTCGGCGTGCTCGACCTGAGCGACAGCGCCGCGAGCCGGCGCGTCGTCTCCGACCTCGCGGCGCAGGGGACGTTCGTGCCGCGCCGCTTCGATCGCCGCGAGCACATCGATCGCGCGCTGCGGTCCGGCACGATCGGGGTGGCGATCGTCATCCCGCCCGACTTCGATCGCGACCGCCTCGCGCGCCGGCCGGGCGAGCCGCCGGGCCAGATCCAGGTGCTCTACGACGGCGGCGAGGCGGTGCTCGCGGGCAACGCAGAGGGATTCCTCCGGAGCCTCGTCGCCGCGACCGCGGTCGACATGGCGGGCGGCCCGGCGACGGTCGCGAGCGTGCCCGCGCCGCGCGCCGTCCCGCGCGCGAGCGGGGCGGCGAGCGCGCCGTCGATGCCGGCGGCGCGTCGCCGAGGCGAGCCGCCGCCCGACGCGGGCGACGGCGCGAGCGGGGCGTTCGTCGCGTCCGATCCCGTCGCCTCTCCGGGCGGCGGCGGCGCGGACGCCGCGCGAAGCGCCGCTGCCCCGCAGGCGGCGCCCGACGTCGTGGCGCCCGGCCCGCTCCTCTCGTCGGCGCGCCCGGCGGGCGCGCCCGGCGCCACGGCCGCGCCGGCGCGGCAGCAGGGCATCGCCGTCGTTCCGCGCGCGCTCTTCAATCCCAAGCTCGAGGGCCGCCCGTACATGATCGCCGGGACGTTCGGGTTCGTGCTCAGCTTCGCGACGACGCTCATCATCGCAGTCTCGATCGTGAACGAGCGCTTCGCGGGGACCTTCGAGCAGCTTCAGGTGACGCCCGCGACGTCGGCCGAGATCCTGCTCGGCAAGGTGCTCCCGCTCGGGGGCGTGTTCTCGGCCGACGTCGTCGTGATGATGGTCGCCGCGTGGTTCCTCTTCGGCGTCTGGCCGGCGGGAAGCTCGGTCTTCTTCGTCGTGCTGTCGACGTTCTACATGGTCGTTTCGCTGTCGCTCGGCGTCCTCATCTCGGCGACGTCGGCGACGGCGGCGGAAGCCGTCTCCAAGACGGTGCTGCTGAGCACGCCGCTCATCCAGCTCTCCGGCTTCGCGTTCCCGACCCGCAACATGTCGACGCCGTTCCGCTGGTTCGCGGAGCTCATCCCGGCGACCCACTACATCCGCGTGAGCCGCGCGATCTACCTGCGCGGCGAGGGGCCGCTCGCGGTGCTGCCCGAGATCCTGGTCATCGCGGCGATGGGGCTCGCCCTGGGAGCGCTCGCGCTGCGCGCGATCGCGCGCCGGCAGTGAACATGCGGCTCCGGCGCTTCGTCTCGAACGTCCTCGCGATCGCCTACAAGGAGGCGGCGCTTCTCCGACACGACCGGACGCTCGTCCAGAACGTCCTCCTGCAGCCGGTCATCATGCTGCTCGTGTTCGGCTTCGCGATGTCGTTCAAGCCGAAGGACGTGCCGTGGGCGGTGTTCGATCGCAGCGAGACGGCGATCTCGCGGCGCCTCGTGTCCGAGATCCAGGCGAGCGGGTACTTCGCGCCGCCGGTCCGCGTGACGAGCTACGACACCGGTCACGAGCTCCTGAAGACCGGGCGCGCGGTCGCGCTGCTGGTGATCCCGAAGGACCTGAGGCGCGACGTGGATCGCGGGCGGCCGCAGGTCCAGCTCCTGCTCGACGGCACCGATCCGCTCACCGCCGCGCGCGTCGGCGGGTACATCTCGCAGATCGCGGGGAACGTCCGGGACGGATCGGTGGGAGCGGCGCGCATGGCGACCGGCCCTTCGCCGGCGACCGACCCGACGGCCGCGGCCGGCGTCGCGCTCCGCCAGCAGTTCCGCTTCAACCCGACGCTTCGCGACCTCGACTTCTATCTCTCCGCGCTCGCCGGCTTCCTGCTGACGAACCTCTGCCTGGCGGCGGCGAGCCTCGGTCTCGTCGCGGAGCGGGAGAACGGGACCTACGAGCAGCTCCTCGCGCAGCCGACGCGGCCGCTCGAGGTCGTGCTCGGGAAGCTCGTCCCGAACGTCGTGTCGAGCTACGCCGCGCTCGCGCTCGCGCTCCTCGGCGCCGGCTTCTTCTACGGGTACTGGCCGAAGGGCAACGTGCTGCTGCTCGCGATCGTCACGCTGCCGTTCATCCTCGCCACGCTGTCGATCGGCGTCTTCGTGTCGGCGCTCGCGCGGACGTCCGCGCAGGCGGTCTTCATCGCGGTCTTCTTCATCATGCCGTCGTTCGTGCTGTCGGGCTCGATGCTTCCGTACCAGCTCATGCCGCACGGCGTGCGCGAGGTCGGCGCGCTGTTCCCGCTGCGCTGGTACCAGATCATCTCGCGCCGGATCATCGAGCGCGGGGCGTCGCTCGCGGAGGTCGCCATCCCGACGGTCGCGCTGCTCGCGCTGTTCGGCGCCATGCTGGCGCTGATCCGGTGGCGCATGAAGCCGCGGCTCGGCTGAGCCGCCGAGCGTCCGACGCGAGGCTCGCGGACGGCCGGTCGTCGACCACGGCGCGAACGCATCCGTCAGTGTGGCCGGTCCGGCGTCGGGACGATCGTCGTCGGCATGGCGGCGGGCTCGCGGCCGAGGACGACGGTGATCTTCGAGAAGCCCATGAAGAGCGCGAGGGCGGCGGTCATCTCGACGAGCTCGGCGGGGGAGAACTCGGCGCGGAGCGCGGTGCGCGCTTCGGGAGTCAGGCCGTGCGGGTCGAGGAGGAACGCGTCCGCGAGCCGCAGCGCGATCTTGTGGCGACGCGGGAGCCGCGACTCCTGCCATTGGTCGTCGATGAGCGTCACCAGGTCTTCGGTGAGGCCTTCGCGGCGGGCTTCGGAGAAGCGGACGTTCTTGCAGTAGTTGCAGTCGGTGATGCGAGCGTTGCGGAGCCGGAGGACCTCCTTGGTCGCGTGGTCGACGACGCCGTGGCTCCAGAGGGTGCCGTAGAGCCGGAGGAACGCTCGCAGGAGCTCGGGCTGGTGGGCGAGGACGCTGCCGGAGATCGCGTCGTCGCCGCGCGACTCGGGCGGGGCGATCCGTGGCGTCGACGACGGCACGCGCGCGGCGCTGCGCGCGCCGGGTGGTGTGCGCGTTTCCCGCCGATCGGCGTCCGCGACGTGCGCGCCGGCGGGCTCGATTCCGAGGACGATCGCGAAGCGCGTGAAGCCGTCCGCGATCGCGAGCGCCTCCGCGAGCGCGACGAGCTCGGGGGCCGAGAGACGCCCGGTGACGGCGGCGACGCACGCGTCGTCGGCGGCGTGCGGATCGAGAGCGAACGCCTCGGCGAGCGCGAGCACCGCTCGCTCGACGTCGCCGAAGCCGCTGTCCGTTCGCCAGCACGCGATCGCGGCCGGGTCGGCGGCAACGGCGCCCGGGACGGCGAGGTGGTCGAGCGCCCGCGGCGCCCCGTGGAGCTGTCCGATCCGGATGCGACAGACGTCGAGCAGCGACGCATCGATCGGCCGTCCCGACCAGAGGAGCCCCGTGAACGCGTCGAGGTCGTCGCGCAGCTCCGGTCGGAGCCCGAGCACCGCGGCGAACCGGCTCGCACCGGGCGCCGCTTCCGCGAGCCAGGTCACGGCGACGTCCCGGTGGTCACAGCTTCGAGGCGACGCGCTCGTTGAAGTCCGCGAACGCCGCCGGCAGCGCGGCCGGGTCGAACGCGGGCGGCGCGATCGCGATCCGCGCCGCGCCGGCGTCGCGGAGGCGGCGGGCCTGGTCCGCGTCGACGAAGCCCGCGCCGGCGGTCACCTCGACGTCGCCCGGGTCGCGGCCGATCTTCGCGCACTCGTCGCGCACGATCGCGAGCAGCGCCGACAGCTGGCTCACGTCGGCGATCGCGGGGAAGAAGCCGTCGCCGTAGCGGGCTGCCCGGCGCGCCGCGATCTCGGTGTGGCCGCCGACGACGATCGGCACGCCCGGCTTCTGGACCGGCTTCGGATTCGACTCGAGCGCGGGCCAGCGGAAGTACTTGCCCTCGAACGGACGCGCTCCGTCGCTCCAGAGCTGTCGGATCGCCTTGACCGCTTCCCGCGTACGGCCGGCGCGCTCCTCGAACGGCACTCCGACGGCGGCGAACTCCTCGGCGAGCCAGCCGATCCCGATCCCGAGCATCGCGCGGCCGTTCGAGAGCACGTCGAGCGTCGCGAACTCCTTCGCGACGTAGAGCGGATGGCGCTGCGGCAGGATCAGGACTCCGGTTCCGAGCCGGATGCGCTCGGTCACGGCCGCCGCGTACGCGAGCGGCAGGACCGGGTCGGGAATCGGCGAGTCCTCCGGCCCCGGCATCTTTCCCGAGGGGCTGTACGGGTAGCGCGACTCGTACCCGACCGGGACCGCGACGTGCTCGACCGTCCAGAGCGACTCGATCCCGGCCGCCTCGGCGTGGCGCGCGAGCGCGCCGAGCCCGTCGCGCGTCCCGAACGGTCCGGCGTTCGCGAACAGGATTCCGAACTTCATGGCTTCCCCCGGCTGTCGTGTGGAGGATCAGACCGTATCGCACCGTCTCAACGGGGGAAACGCTTCCCTCGCCCCGCTCCCTGCGGCGCTCGCTTCGCTCGCGGTCGCCATTGCTACGGCGGCGCGGGCCGGCTACCGAAAAGGCTGCATTCAGCCTGCAAGAATCTCGCGGAGGAAACGCTTGATCTCGTTCGAGCCGACCGAAGACCAGGAGCTGGTGCGCTCGACCGTGCGCGAGTTTGCCGCCGACTCGCTGCGTGCGGCGGCGCGCGACGCGGACGAGGCCGGCGAGCTTCCGGCCGCCGTGCTGGACGCGGCCGGGTCGCTCGGCCTCGTCGCGAGCCAGATCCCCGAGTCGTACGGCGGCGTCGGCGGCGAGCGGTCGCCGATCACGAACGCGATCGTGCTCGAGGAGCTGGCGTACGGCGACGCCGCCCTGGCCCTCGCCGCGTTCGCGCCTGCCGAGTTCGCGCTCGCGATCCTCGACCACGGGACCGACGAGCAGCGCCGCCGCCTCCTGCCCGCGCTCGCGGGCGACCGCGCCGCCATCGGCGCGCTCGCCGTCGTCGAGCCGACGCCGGCGTTCGACCCGTCGCGCCTCGCGACCTTCGCCGAGCGCGTCTCCGGCGGCTGGCGCGTCACCGGCGAGAAGACGTTCGTCGCGCTCGGCGAGGGCGCGAGCCACTTCCTCGTGATCGCGCGCGTGGCCGGACGCGACGCGGACGCGGCCGGGCCGTATGCCTCGCACGCGGCGCTCGTCGTCCCGCGCGACGCGCGCGGGCTCGCGGTCGGCGACCGCGAGCCGACGCTCGGGCTCCGCGCCTTGCCGTTCGCGCGCCTCGCGCTCGACGGCGTCGAGGTGCCCGACGGGGACGTGCTCGGCGGCGACGCCGGATGCGACGTCGGCCGCATCGTCGCGAGCGCGCGCGTCGGCCTCGCCGCGGCCCAGGTCGGCCTCGCGCGCGCGGTCATGGAGTACGCGATCCCGTACGCGAAGGACCGCGTCGCGTTCGGCGAGCCGATCGCGCGCAAGCAGGCGATCGCGTTCCTCCTCGCCGACATGGCGATCGAGGTCGACGCGATGCGCTGGCTCGTCTGGAAGGCCGCCAGCGACCTCGAGCACGGGCGCGACGCGCTTCGGTCTTCGCATCACGCGCGTAGCTACGTCGCGTCGCAGACGATGAAGATCGCCGACGACGGCCTCCAGGTCCTCGGCGGCCACGGCTTCATCCGCGAGCACCCGGTCGAGCTGTGGTACCGCCACGCGCGCACCCTCGGCGTGCTCGAGGGCGTCGTTGGCGTCTGACGAGAACGGAGACCCGAGATGATCGACTTCGAGCCGACGCTCACGGATGCGAAGATCCTCGCGGCGGTACGCGAGGAAGGACTCGTCGCGCGCCGCTACGCGCGACACTACGACGAGCACGAGGAGGAGTTCCCTCCCGACCACCTGCCGGAAGCGGGGACGATGCGGTCGCACGCCCGGCTCTTCGGCGCGCGTACCGACGCGGACGACGGCATGGCGGTCCTTTCGATGCTCGTCGCCGCCGGACAGACGTGGGGCGACTATTCGGTGCGCCTGCGGCGGCCGTCGGGCGGCGGCCTCGGCAACGCCGCGCTGCGCGCGGCCGGCACGCCGGAGCAGCAAGCGCGCTGGGGACACCTCCTCCTCGCGATGGCGATCACCGAGCCCGGCTGCGGATCGGACCCGTCGCGCGTCCGCACGACCGCCGTCAAGGACGGCGACCACTGGGTCCTGAACGGCGAGAAGATCTTCGTCACGACCGGCTGCCGCGCGCAGGGCGTCGTCGTGTGGGCGACGATCGACCCGTCCGCGGGGCGCGCGGGCATCAAGTCGTTCCTGATCGAGAAGGGCACGCCCGGCTTCGTCGTGGTCCGGAAGGAGAAGAAGCTCGGCATCCGCTCCGACGACACCGCGGCGTACGCGTTCGAGGACTGCCGCATCCCGCGGGAGAACCTGCTCGGCCTCGACGAGTCGATCCCGAAGGAATCGTCGGGCGGCTTCCGCGAGGTCATGAAGACCTTCAACATGACGCGCCCCGCGGTCGCCGCGCTCGGCCTGGGCATGTCGCAGGCCGCGCTCGACTTCACGCGCGACGAGCTCGCGCGCGCGGGCGTCGCGGTCCAGTACGGGGCCGGCGCCGCTTCGCAGCCCGCGCTCGCGCAGCGCTTCCTCGAGCTCGAGGCGCTGCAGGAGGCGGCGATGCTGACGGTCCTGCGCGCGGCCTGGCTCGCCGACCAGCGGAAGGCGAACAACCTCGAGTCGTCGATCTGCAAGGCGAAGGCGGGCGCCGCCGTGCGCACGATCACCCAGGGCTGCATCGAGATCCTCGGACCGATCGGCGTCTCGCGCGAGCACCTGCTCGAGAAGTGGTTCCGAGACGTCCGCATCACCGACATCTACGAGGGCACCGGCCAGATCCAGCGCCTCATCATCGCCCGGACGATCCTCGGGTATACGCGCGACGAGCTGAATTAGGCGCGGCTCGGATCGGCGCTGCAGTTGGTATAGCGTCGTGCCGATCCGATGATGGTGACGGCGGGCACGGCGGGGGGACCGTGATGGCTACGGAACGTTCGGACGCGATCGTCCTCTTCGGAGCGTCGGGGGACCTCGCGAAGAAGATGACGTTCCCGTCGCTCTACAAGCTCTTCGCGCGCGGGCTGGTGGACCTGCCGGTCGTCGGCGTCGCGCTCACCGACTGGGACGATCGCGCGATGCGCGAGCACGCGCGGCAGGCGATCGCCGCGGCGGGCGTCTCCGTCGACGACGCGACGTTCGAGCGCTTCGCGAAGCGCATGCGGTTCGTCTCGGGCGACTACGGGAAGCAGGAAACGTTCGTCGCCGTCAAGAATCTCCTCCGCGAGCTGGGATTGCAGCGGCCGCTCTTCTACCTCGAGATCCCGCCGTCGCTGTTCGAGCCGGTCGTCGTGCAGCTCCATTCCGCCGGGCTCACCGCGAACGCCCGGGTCGTGATCGAGAAGCCCTTCGGGCGCGATCTCGCCTCGGCGCGCGCCCTGAACGAGCACCTGCAGTCGATGCTGCGGGAGGACCAGATCTTCCGCATCGACCACTACCTCGGGAAGGACCCGGTGCAGGACGTGCTCGTGTGGCGGTTCGCGAACGACATGTTCGAGCCGATCTGGAACCGCCGCTACGTCTCGAACGTTCAGATCACGATGGCCGAGTCGTTCGGCGTCGAGGATCGCGGCGCGTTCTACGACTCGGTCGGCACGCTGCGCGACGTCGTCCAGAATCACCTCATGCAGGTCCTCGCGCTGGTCGCGATGGAGCCGCCGCTCTCGATCGGCGCCGAGGCGCTCCACCTCGAGCAGCACCGCGTCTTTCGCGCGATCCGCCCGGTGGATCCGAAGAGCTACGTGCGCGGCCAGTATCGCGGCTACCAGAGCGTGCCCGGCGTCAAGCCGGGATCGCAGACCGAGACGTTCTGCGCGCTCCGGCTCGACATCGACTCGTGGCGCTGGGCCGGCGTGCCGTTCTTCATCCGCGCGGGCAAGGCGCTCGCGCACAAGGCGACGGAAGTGGTCGTCGAGTTCAACCAGCCGCCCCGCCTGCTGTTCGCGGAGCCCGACACGCCGCCGCCCGCGACCAATCGCATCCGCTTCCGCCTCGGGCAGGACCCCGGCGTGACGATCACCGTGCAGGCGAAGCAGCCCGGCGCCACCATGCACACCGAGCCCGTCGACCTCGGCGTCGACTTCGCGACAGCGCTCGGCGAGTCGCCGCTTCCCTACGAGCGTCTGCTGCGCGACGCGGTCGAGGGCGACGCGACGCTCTTCCAGAGCGAGATGGCGGTCGAGGGCACCTGGGCGCTTCTCGAGCCCATCCTGCGCCAGCCCGGCCCCGTCCTCCCGTACGACAAGGGCTCGCGGGGGCCGGCCGAAGCCGACGTGCTGGTCGCCACCCACGGCGGCTGGATCGAGCCGCTCGCGCCGCCGTCCGACCGCTCCGCCTGAGCGCGCCGGGCGCTCACCGCCAGAGTGCGATCCCGCCCAGCATCCCGGCCTCGTTCGAGACGATGCGAACGTTCGCCGGCAGATCGGCGCGATGCAGGTGCTTCGCGTTGCCGCCGCCGAGGAACAGCATCCGGTAGTTGAAGACGGGTGCGAGGTGGTCGATCACCTTGCGCACGCGGCGGCGCCACCGCTTGCGGCCCACCTTGTCGAGGGCGGCCCGACCCACGGAGTCCTCGTAGGTCTGGCTGTGGCGGTAGAAGTGGTGCCCGAGCTCGAGGTTCGGCACCAGGAGTCCGTCGACGTAGAGCGCCGATCCGAGGCCCGTCCCGAGCGTCAAGACCATCTCGACGCCCCGGCCCCGGATCACCGCGTAGCCCTGCACGTCGGCGTCGTTCGCGACGCGGGTCGGCTTGCCCGTGATCTTGGTGAGAGCGCGCGCCAGATCGACGCCGTGGAACTTCGGGTCGAGGTTCGGCGCGGTCTCGATCACGCCTCCGTGCACGACGCCGGGAAACCCGACGGAGACCCGATCGAACCCGGGCTGGCTCCGCACGAGGTCCGCGAGCGCGCGCAGCACCGCGTCCGGTGTCGCGGGCCGGGGCGTGTCGACGCGGCCGCGCTCGTCGATGGGACGGCCGCGCGCGTCGAGCACCAGCATCTTGAGACCCGTTCCGCCGACGTCGATCGCGAGCGTCCGCGGTCCGCTCGCAGGTTTGATCTTCGCCATCGCGGGACCCTACATCATCCTGGCGGCGCCGTTGAGCGGCGGCGCAAAGAGGTCGGACCGCCGGCGGTTGACTGGCGAGCGCGATCCACGAGACTCCCGCCCATGGCGAGGATCTCGTTTCCGAAGGACTTCCTCTGGGGCGCCGCGACGGCGGCGTACCAGATCGAGGGCGCGGCACACGAGGACGGCAAGGGCGTTTCGATCTGGGACGTCTTCTGCCTGCAGCCGGGGCGCGTGCAGGACGGTCAGTCGGGCGCCGTCGCGTGCGATCACTACCATCGCTACCGCGACGACGTCGCGCTCATGAGGTCGCTCGGCCTCGGAAGCTACCGCTTCTCGGTGTCGTGGCCGCGCGTGCTCCCCCGCGGCTTCGGCGAGCGCAACGAGCGCGGCCTCGCCTTCTACGACCGCCTCGTCGACCAGCTGCTCGCCGCCGGCATCCGACCCTGCGTCACCCTGTACCATTGGGATCTGCCGCAGTCGCTGCAGGACCTCGGGGGCTGGGCGAATCGCGACGTCGCGCGGCATTTCGCCGACTACGCGAGGGTCGCCTTCGAGCGCCTCGGGGATCGCGTCGACCTGTGGATCACGCACAACGAGCCGATCGTGACCGCGGACCTCGGGCATCGCGTCGGGCTGCTCGCGCCCGGTATCCGCGACCTGCGGATCGCGGCGCGCGTCGTCCACCACCTGCTGCTCTCGCACGGGCTCGCGGTACAGGCGTTCCGCGCGAGCGGGGGCCGCGGCGAGATCGGCATCACCAACGCGAACCAGAGCTACGAGCCGGCGGACGGTCGCCCCGAGACGGCCGCGGCCGTCGAGCTGGCGCGCGACTTCGACACGCGGCTCTACCACGGCCCGGTCTACGGCCGCGGCTATCCCGCGAGCGTCGTGCGCTTCTACGAGGCGCGGAACGCGCCCTTCCCGATCCAGGGCGACGACCTCGCCACGATCGCCGCGCCGACGGACTTCCTCGGCGTCAATCTCTACACGCGCACGCGCGTGCTGCCCGACCCCGATCGCGGCGTCGGGTGGCGAGCCGCTCCGCTCACCCTGCCCGTTACGGCGATGGGCTACGAGGCGGCCCCGCACGCCCTCGGCGACTTCGTCCGCTTCGTGAGCGCGGAGTACGGCGGCCCGCCGATCTACGTGACCGAGAACGGCGTGTGCGACGACACGCCGCCGAGGGGCGACGTGGTCGACGACCGCTTCCGGGTCGACCTCCTGCGCGGCTTCCTCGGCGGCCTCGCCCGCGCGATCGCCGACGGCGTCGACGTACGCGGCTACTTCGTCTGGTCGCTGCTCGACAACTTCGAGTGGGCGTTCGGCTATACGAAGCGCTTCGGCATCGTCTGGGTCGACTACGAGACGCAGCGCCGCATCCCGAAGGCGAGCGCGCGGTTCTTTGCGGACGCGATCCGGCAGAACGGCATCGAAGCTTGATCGCTCCCGGAGATCGACCGCGTATCGCACGTCCTCCGGCACGTCCTGGAAGGACCGGCACAGCAGATCGCCATCCGCGGGCGCGAGCGCGCGTCGCGTTGCATGCGTGCAAGCCTCGCCGTCCCGGAAATTGCCCGTTGGGCGGCGCGCTGGGGTGGCACGTCCGGTGCAACGAGAGATCCGGCGCACGTACACGGATCCTTCCCCCAACGCCCTCTCTTCTCTTCTTGCCCGCCTCCTTCCACCGTGTCAGGACCACCTGCCGGGAGCCGATCACGATCGCGAAAGGCGATCGTGATCGGCTCAGTCCATTTGCATCGGTGGGGCGCCGATCCCGATCCCGGACGAACAGACGCGAACCCTCGGGTCCTCGCGCCACGACACCGTTCCGGTCGCATCGAGGAGCACGGTCGGCCGCAGTCGGAGAGTGACATGAAGTCGAAGAGCGGCAGTGACGAGAGCGATCTTTCGAGGGCGGCCGGCGAGCGGGCGACGCAGGTCGGCCGGCGCAGGTTCCTGAAGCGCGCCGGCGGGATCGCGACCGCGACCGCCGCGGCCGCGGCGATCGGGATCGAACCGTTGCTCGGTCGCGACCGCGCGCTCGCCGAGGCCGTCGGTCCGCTGCCGACGGGCACTGGCTTGCCCGGCTTCAAGCCCCCGCGGCCACCTGTCGGCACCTACGCGCCGCTCAGCGAGGGCGCGATGGTGTCGCGGCGAGCGGGGTCCACGGCGCTCCGCATCGAGCGGGCGAACCATTGGCAGGAGCTGCCGCTCCGCCTGCCGCTCGCGAACGACGACGAGATCGAGATCACCGAGGGCTGGGCGAACTTCAGCAAGTCGCTCCCGCACGACGGTCTCGGCCACCCCGATCCCGCCGCCTGCAGGGCGCTGCGTCGCGCGTGCGAGACGGGCGACCCCGCCGACTTCGCCGCCATCCCGCTCGGCGGCGTGCAGCCGCTCCGGAACCCGCAGGGCGGCTTCTCGTTCGAGTTCGCCGGCTACGACTCGAACCAGACGATCGTTCCGCCCGCGCCCGCGTTCGCGAGCGCGTGGCGCGCGGGCGAGATGGTCGAGGTCTACTGGGCGTCGCTGCTGCGCGACATCGCGTTCGACGACTACGGCTCCAACGCGCTCGTCGCGCAGGCGTGCGCCGACCTTTCGGCGCTGAGCGACTATCGCGGCCCGAAGCAGGGCGGCGCGGTGACGCCGGACACGATCTTCCGCGGCCCGTACGCCGGCTGTACGACCGGCCCGTTCATCTCGCAGTTCCTGCTGAAGGACATCGCGTTCGGCTCCCAGATCAACTCGCAGCAGGTCCGTGTCTTCGCGCCCGGCACCGACTTCCTCACCGACTACGACGAGTGGCTCGCGCGCCAGAACGGCCAGCCGTGGCGTCCGCGCGTCTACGACCCGACCTTCCGCTACATGCGCAGCCTGCGCGACCTCGCGAGCTGGGTCGACGCCGATCCTCCGCTCCAGGCGGGCTATCACGCGCTGTCCATCCTCCTGCAGATGCACGCCGCGCTCGATCCGGCGAACCCCTACGTCGCCCAGATCTCGAACCAGGACGCGTTCACGACCTTCGGACCCGTCGAGTGGTTCGACATGGTCGGTCGCGTTCCGCGCCCCGCCCACGAGGCGGTGTGGTTCCAGAAGTGGCGCGTGCACCGGAGCCTGCGGCCAGAGGAGTTCGGCGGCCGCGTCCACAACCACGTCGTCGGCGCGTTCGACTACCCGCTCCATTCCGACGTGCTCGACTCGGATGCGGTGCAGCAGACGTTCGCGCGCCACGGGACGTACCTCTGCTCGCAGGCGTATCCCGACGGAGCCCCGACGCACACCGCGTATCCGTCCGGTCACTCGGTCGGTGCAGGCTCGACCGTCACGGTGCTGAAGGCGATCTTCGACGAGAGCTTCGTGATTCCGGACCCGGTGCAGCCGAGCGCCGACGGGCTCCACCTCGAGCCGTACGTCGGACCTCCGCTCACCGTCGGCGGCGAGCTGAACAAGCTCGCGTTCAACATCGGGATCGCGCGGGTCGTCGGCGGGATCCACTGGCGGAGCGACGTCGTCGAGGGCAACAAGCTCGGCGAGGCGGTGTCGATCAGCGTGATGTCCGACATGAAGCCCGCATACAACGAGCCCTACGCGGGCTACTCGCTCGTCAAGCTGGACGGCACGCCGGTCACGATCGAGTAGCTGCGTCCGCGCGGCGTCGCTCACTCCTCGCGTGACAGGTCGCGGATCTTCAGCACCATGGCGACCAGCACGAGGACGAGGAAGCCGAGGAAGACGACCAGACCCCGGCGCCGGCTTGCCAGCTCGTCGAGCGCCTCGCGAGCGCCGGCAAGCGCGCTCTCGGCTCGAGCCATCCCGTCCCGGTAACGAATCGCGAACTTGCCGTCGGCGGCGCTCGAGAAGGTGTGCACCAGCACCTCGAGCTCGATCTGTGCCGTCACGGCGGCGTCGATGTGCGGCGTCACCTTGCGGAGCTCGACGCCGCCACGCCGGGCGGCGAGAAGCATGCGCTCGGCGCGCGCGGTCGCGCTCGTCAGCCGCCGCATGTCGTCGATGAACAGCGTCGCGGTCTCCGGGCCGACGGTGTCGGTCGTGCCTCCGGCGGCGTGACAGTCGCTGCAGCGTACGACCTCCACGCCGACCGTCTCTCCGCCGTGCTCGTACGCGTACCGCGACTTGCCGATGCGAAACTTGGTGAAGAGCCGCTCGAACTCCGGGCCGAGCGCTCCTCCGCCGCCGCTCTCCGCGCCCCGCGCCCTGTGCGCCGGAATCTCGAGCGCCCGGTCCACGAGCCAATCGAAGCGCGCCGCGCCGTCGAGCCCCTTCGCGGTCGCCTCCCGCAACAGCGCCGCCCGCGTCTCCTCGTAGTGCCGCTGCACGCTCGCCGTCGCCTCGACGGGCG
This sequence comes from Binatia bacterium, assembly GCA_035651755.1. Lineage (GTDB taxonomy): Bacteria > Desulfobacterota > Binatia > UBA12015 > UBA12015 > DASRFA01. Next base: position 575,393 of record DASRFA010000056.1, read on the forward strand.
CGCTCCCCTTGCCGGCGGCCTCGTGGCAGAAGTCGCACGGAGCCGGCGGCAAAGGCGCGAGCATCGCCACCGTGGGGCGAACGATGCCGTGGTTGCCGTGGCACGTCTCGCACTGCGCGAAGGTCACCGAGGTCCCGAGCGTCGCGGCGGGCGAGGGCGGCGGGTGACAGCTCACGCAGCCCGCCTTCCCGGCCTCCTTCATGTACTGGCGGTGATCCTCGAAGCCGGCGGCCTTCGGGCTCGCGCGGAAGAGCTCGGCCTCGCGCCCGTGGCACTGGCCGCAGACGAGAGCCACGGACTCGATCCCGGGCGGCGTGGCGCCGTGGTTGCCGTGGCAGTCGTTGCACGTCGGCGCCGACAGGTCCTCGCGCTCGAGCAGGGACTGGGCGTGCACGCTGTGGCGCCACCGCGCGTATTGATCGACGGGCAGAGAACGGCCGTCGGGCAGCCGGTAGGAAGCCATCCGCGCCGCGTCGGAGTGACAGCGCGAGCACGTGTCCGCGACGCGCTGCGGGTGGACGGGGGACTGCGTGTCGGACGGGGCCAGGATGCCGTGCGTACCGTGACAGTCGACGCACGTGGCGACGTTTGCGTCCCCGGTCTTCAGGAGCTCGCCGTGACGGCTCGTCCAGTACTCTCGCTCCTGATCGACGCGCATGTCGGGCTTGAAGCGCTTCATCCGGGTCGGATCGGAGTGGCAGCGACCGCAGAAGGCGGGGATGTCGGCTCGCTTGGGCGCGCCAACGTAGGGTGCGGCCGAGTCATGCGAGTCCATGGCGCTGAGATCTGCGGCGAGCGCCGGATCCGGATTCCCCCCGTGGCAATCGTGGCAGGAGAGACCGGCGGCCGCGTGGGCGCCGTTCTGCTCGTGCTCGACGATCGCGGCGGAGTCCTTCACGATCTCGCCGATCTCCGGCTTGGCGTGGCAGATCGTGCACGAGGTGGCACGTTGCTCGGCGAGGGCGCGGGCGCCGCACCCCAGAAGCAGGAGGACGACGAAGGCGGTGCGCTTCACCTGGCGGCGCCGCCCTGGCGCGGCTCGGTCGCGATGCCGAGGAGCCAGATCAGCACCGCGGCGCCGAGCACCGCGTACACGGGAGCGAGCGAGCGGTACCCCCATGCAGTGAGTGCGACCATGTAGACGGCCGCGATGATGCCGGCAGCGGTGAATGCCGGGCTCCGACCGGTGCGAGCGACCCGTCGATCGAGAAAGGGAACGAGCACGAGAACGAGCGCCGCGAGGCCGAAGCCGAGGATCGGGATCGCCTCGTACTCGAGCCCCCAGATCGAACCGCCCGGGACGAACTTCAGGGTCTCGAACATGAACATGAAGTACCACTCGGGCCGGATGTCCTTCGGGGCGGGCGCGAAGGCGTCGGCCTTCTCGCCGAGCTCCCACGGAAACAGCGCGGCGAGCGCGGCGAGCACGCCGAGGGCGAGAAGCCAGCCGAAGAGATCGTGAAGCGCGTAATGCGGAAAGAATCTCATGGGCCGGCGACGGCGCGCTTCTTCCTCCGCGACCGGCGGCACGCTCATGCCGAGGAGCTGGACGAGCACGAGGTGGAGCCCGAGTACGGCGGTCATGAGCGCCGGAAGGATCGCGACGTGCCAGCCGAAGAAGCGAGAGATCGTCGCGCTCGTGATCCGATCGCCTCCGCGGAGGAACCGGGTGATGAATTCGCCCACGACCGGAATGGTCGAAGGGATCTGCGTCCCGACCCGCGTCGCGAAGAACGCGAGCTCGTCCCATGGCAGGAGGTAGCCCGAGAACCCGAAGCCGAGCGCCAGAAAGAACGCGAGGCAGCCCGTCACCCAGGTGAGCTCGCGCGGCGCCCGGTACGCCTTCGCGAAGTACACGGTGGCGAGGTGGAGGAACGCGAAGAAGATCATCAGATTCGCCGACCAGGAATGAATGGAGCGAACGAGCCAGCCGAAGGACACCGTCGTCATCACGAACTCGACCGACTCGTACGCCTCGGCTGCCGACGGGCGGTAGTAGATCATCAGCAGGATCCCGGTGAGCACCTGCACGACGAAGAAGAACAGGGTCATCCCGCCGAGGTAGTAGATCGCGCCAAAGCGATGGACGGGGACGGTCTTGTGCCGGGCGAACTCCTGCAGCGCAGCGATCGAGAGCCGCTCGTCCAACCACGCGTAGACCCTGTGGCGCATGGGCGTCATCGCTCACGCCCGCGAGACGATCACGTGCGGCGCGTCCGCGCCGCTCTGCGATACGAGGTGGACGTCGAACGGCGTCAAGGGCCGCGGGGGCGGGCCGCCGATCACCTGACCCTGGAGATTGAACTGGCCGTTGTGGCAGTTGCACTCGATACGCTGCTTGCTCTTGCTGTACTCGACGATGCACGCGAGGTGCGTGCAGACGGCGGTGAACGCGCGGAAGCTCGTTTCCGACACCCGGACGACGATCACGGGCTCGCTCCCGAAGCGGACGATCTTGTAGCCCTTCTCGACGAACTCGGGGTCGTTGGCGGCGCCGGCATCGGCCTCGTTCGTGGCGGCCGTCTCGACCTCGGGGGGATTGAGAAAGCGGGCGACGGGATAGAGCATCGCCGCCAGCAGGGCGCCGAACGACGTCCCGAGGAACCAGTTGAGCAGCCGCCGGCGCCCGACGCCTTCCGCAGTGCCGTGCGGAGCGCCGCGAGTCGGCCGGTCGGCACCGGACACGTCCGATGGCATCAGGATCCGCCCCTCGAGCCGTGACGTCGTATTTCATCCGTCACGGGGAGTCGAGCGCGAGACGGCGTCGTGGGCGGGTTCAGCCGCCGCGCCTGCGGTGCCGAAGCGGAACGCTACGGCGACGTGATCGCCGTGCTGGACGCGGCGCAGCTTCGGTCGTGGGCTCTCGGCTACGGCTCAGCGGGTGGGATGCTGGAAGAGCGGCTCGAGCGCCTGCTCGCAGTCCGCGTCGCACTCCGGGAACGCGAGCAGGAACTGCGCCTGCTCGCGGCAACGCTGACGGATCGCCGCGTCGGACCGGTCGGCGCACATGCTGCGGATCGTGTCCATCGTGTGGTCGTAGATCACGCGCCTCTGCTCGGGCGGCATGTGGGCGATCGCGCGCCTTTCCTCGGAGACGCTCCACGCGATCCACCCGACGAGGGCGATCAGGCTCACGAGCGTCACCAGCCAGATGAGCACGCGCTCGCGCCGGTCGCGCCGTGGATCCTCGCTGGGCGGAACGCGGAGCACGTCGACCGAGCGCAGCGGGACGATCGTCCGGACCCGTCCGACGCGCGGACGAGCCTGATCCGGCCCGGCGTTCGAACGCGGCCGTTTCGGGATCTCTCGCAGGTCTGCGATGGGGCGTCGCCGCTGCTCGCTGGAGCCGTCGATGAGCGGGTCGATTCGTTCGCGCGCCATTGCCGCGATCTCTGCCAAGGCGAGAATGCACGTCGCGCGCCAGGTCCGGGTGTGCGGCAAGCGCGGAAAACCCGTTGAGGGACGGGCATCCGTCGTGGTCCGAGCCGGCGCTCGCGACGCCGGGCCGAACGGCCAGCACTGCCAAATGCACGCCTCCTGCAAGTTGCAGGCTCGCGGACCGCGAGCCGTCATCGTCCGGGCTGGAATGACGAAACCGCCGAGCACGATCAGGAGGCCACCCGCGATCGTCGCGGGCGAGAGGGCCCCGCGAAAAACCGCGACGCTCACGAGCTGGGTCACGACGAAGAAGACGGCGACGTAGACGCCGAGCAGCCGGCCGAAGTCGACGGAGCGGTCTCCGTTCACGAAGAAGCCGTAGAGCATCAGCATCGCACGACCGGCGATGATCGCGCCCGGAGACGAGCCGGGGGCGGCAGAATGCGCCTTCCGATTCGTCGGAATTCCCCGGCGCGGCCGATCGCACCGCTGCAAGCCGGTCGCGGACGGGCCGAGCACGCCGGGCGACCGACGACCGGTCGTTCGGCCCCCGGCCCGCGTCTTCCAGCTCGCCGTTCATCCTGAAATGCCGTCGTTCAGATCGACCGCGATTCGAACGGGATCGGGAGCACCTCGTCAGCCCGGGACCGATGTTGGATCACCGGCCGGGGCCGCGAGAGCCCCGGCGGGATTGAGCTTTCGTCAGCTGGGAATCGCGAGGGCAGTACCGTCGGTCGTCACGGTTCCAGTCTGGCATGCGGACTGCAGCCCTGGGGGCGTTTTGGAAAGGACATTCCGCATGGATCTCGTCTCTCTCCTCCTCGTGGTCGTGCTGGTCGCGTCGTCGCTCGGGCTGATCGCTCTCTGCGAGCGGCTCTGAGGAGGTCGAGGATGTCGCTTTTTTACTTGATCGGAAGCATCGTGTCGCTCGCGCTCTTCGCCTACCTGCTCGTGGCTCTCCTCAAGCCGGAGGCGTTCTGATGACCGCGAGCGGGATCTTCCAGTGCGCGCTCTACATGGTCGTCCTGATCGGGCTCGCGAAGCCGCTCGGGACGTGGATGGCGCGCGTCTACGAGCGGCAGCGAACGCCGCTCGATCCCTTGCTCGGGCCGTTGGAGCGCCTGGCCTATCGCCTCTGCGGCGTCGACGCGGACGAAGGGATGAGCTGGAAGACGTACGCGCTCGCGATGCTGTCCTTCAACGTCGCCGGGCTCGTCGCCGTCTATCTGCTCCAGCGCGTGCAGGGGGCCCTTCCGTTGAACCCGCAGGAATTCGGCGCGGTGAGCGGCGACTCGTCGCTCAACACGGCGGTCAGCTTCGCGACGAACACCAACTGGCAGGGCTACGGCGGCGAGACCACGATGAGCTACTTGACGCAGATGCTCGGGCTCACCGTGCAGAACTTCGTCTCCGCCACGACCGGCATGGCCGTGCTCGTGGCGTTGATCCGCGGGTTCCGGCAGCGATCTTCCGGTCTGCTCGGCAACTTCTGGGTCGACATGACGCGCGGCACGCTCTACGTCATGCTGCCGCTCTCGCTCGTGCTCGCGCTGGTCCTCGTCTCGCAGGGCGTGATCCAGAACTTCCGCCCGTACCAGACCGCGCAGCTCCTCGAGGCGACGACCGACGTCGATCAGAAGCCCGTGATCGAGCAGGTGCTTCCGATGGGGCCCGCCGCGTCGCAGGTGGCGATCAAGCAGCTCGGCACGAATGGTGGCGGGTTTTTCAACGCCAACTCCGCCCATCCGTACGAGAATCCGACACCCGTCTCGAACTTCTTCGAGGCGCTCGCGATCCTGCTGATCGGAGCCGCGCTCTGCTACACGTTCGGGCTGATGGTCGGCGACACCCGCCAAGGGTGGGCCATCCTGGCGGCGATGACCATCCTCTTCGTGCCGCTTCTCGTCCTCTGCCTCGGCGCCGAGCAGAGCGGCAATCCGCGACTCACCGCGCTCGGCGCGGACCAGGTGGCGAGCGCCGTCCAGCCGGGCGGCAACATGGAGGGAAAGGAGGTGCGCTTCGGCATCGCGAACTCCGCGCTCTGGGCGTCGGCGACGACGGCCGCGTCCAACGGCTCGGTGAACGCGATGCACGACTCGTTCACGCCGCTCGGCGGGCTCGTGCCGCTCTTCCTGATCCAGATGGGCGAGATCGTCTACGGCGGCGTCGGCTCAGGGCTCTACGGGATGCTCGCCTTTGCGATCATCACCGTCTTCGTCGCCGGCCTGATGGTCGGCCGCACGCCGGAGTACCTCGGGAAGAAGATCGAGGCGTACGAGATCAAGATGGCGTCGCTCGTGATCCTCATCCCGCCGATGGTCGTGCTCGGCGCGACGGCGATCGCCGTCGTCACCGACGCGGGCGTCTCGAGCCTGGGGAACCACGGACCCCACGGGTTCAGCGAGATCCTCTACGCCTTCAGCTCGATGGGCAACAACAACGGCAGCGCGTTCGCGGGGCTGAGCGCGAACGTCCCCTTCTACAACGTTCTCGGCGCCGCGGTGATGTTCATCGCGAGGTACTGGCTCGCGATTCCGATTCTCGCCATCGCCGGATCGCTCGCGGAGAAGAAGATCGTGCCCCCGAGCGCCGGCACCCTGCCGACCTACACGCCGCTCTTCGTCTTCACGCTCTGCGGCGTCGTCCTGATCGTCGGCGTGCTGACATTCGTTCCGGCGCTCGCGCTCGGGCCGATCGTCGAGCACCTCATGATGATCTCGTGAGCGCTGAAAAGGTCCGACGGATGAGCTCGAACGAACACACGCTCGGAACGCACGCGAAGGCGCGTCCGCTCTTCGACCCCGAGATCGTGCGCGGAGCGCTCGTGGCGTCCGTCACGAAGCTGGATCCGCGCCACCAGGTGAGGAACCCGGTGATGTTCGTGGTGCTGGTCGGCAGCATCCTGACGACCCTGCTCTTCTTGCAGGCGCTGGTTGGAAAGGGCGAGGCGGCGCCTGGATTCATCCTCGCCGTCTCGGTGTGGCTGTGGTTCACCGTGCTCTTCGCGAACTTCGCCGAGGCGATGGCGGAGGGGCGCGGCAAGGCGCAGGCCGACGCGCTCCGGCGCGCCCGGCGCGACGTCGTCGCGAAGATCCTCGACCGCGTACCCAGCAATGGCGGCTTCGACCCGACGAAGGCGCACTACGTCCGCGCGACCAGCGCAGACCTCCGCAAGGGCGACCTCGTGCTCGTCGAAGCCGGCGAATTCATCCCGAGCGACGGCGAGATCATGGTCGGCGTCGCGTCCGTCGACGAGAGCGCGATCACCGGCGAGAGCGCCCCCGTCATCCGCGAGGCCGGCGGCGACCGCAGCGCCGTCACCGGGGGGACCCGCGTGCTTTCCGACTGGCTGGTCGTTCGCATCTCGAGCGATCCCGGCGAGACCTTCCTCGACCGCATGATCTCGATGGTCGAGGGCGCGAGGCGCCAGAAGACCCCGAACGAGATCGCCCTCAACATCCTGCTGGCGGCGCTGACGATCGTCTTCCTCCTCGCGACCGTCACGCTCCTGCCGTTCTCCATCTTCGCGGTGAAGGAAGCCGGACAAGGCCTTCCCGTGACGATGACCACCCTGACCGCGCTTCTCGTATGCCTCATCCCGACGACGATCGGCGGCCTCCTGTCCGCGATCGGCATCGCGGGAATGGACCGGATGATCCAGGCGAACGTCATCGCGATGTCCGGCCGGTCGGTCGAGGCCGCAGGCGACGTCGACGTCCTCCTCCTCGACAAGACCGGCACGATCACGCTCGGCAATCGCCAGGCGACCGCGTTCCTTCCGGCCGACGGCATCCCGGTCGACGAGCTGGCCGATGCGGCGCAGCTCGCGTCGCTCGCCGACGAGACGCCCGAGGGTCGCAGCATCGTCGTGCTCGCGAAGCAGCAGCACGGCCTCCGCGAGCGCGACATCCATTCGCTCGGCGCGCACTTCGTGCCGTTCAGCGCGCAGACGCGCATGAGCGGCGTCGACTACGACGGCCGCAAGGTTCGGAAGGGCGCCGCGGACGCGATCGAGCAGCACGTGCGCCGGCTCGGAGGCCGGCTGAGCCCCGACGTGCGCGGCAACGTGGAGCGCATCGCGCGCGAGGGCGGCACGCCCCTCGTCGTCGCGGACAACTGCGACGTCCTCGGCGTCATCGAGCTCAAGGACATCGTGAAAGGCGGCATCAAGGAGCGCTTCTCCGAGATGCGGGAGATGGGCATCAAGACCGTGATGATCACGGGGGACAACCCGCTCACGGCCGCGGCGATCGCGGCCGAGGCGGGCGTCGACGATTTCCTCGCCGAGGCGACGCCCGAGGCGAAGCTCGAGCTCATCCGGAACTACCAGAGCGGCGGCCGGCTCGTCGCGATGACGGGCGACGGCACGAACGACGCGCCCGCGCTCGCCCAAGCCGACGTCGCGGTCGCCATGAACACGGGCACGCAAGCGGCGAAGGAAGCGGGCAACATGGTCGATCTCGACTCGAACCCGACGAAGCTCATCGAGATCGTCGAGATCGGGAAGCAGCTTCTGATGACGCGCGGGGCGCTCACCACGTTCAGCATCGCAAACGACGTCGCCAAGTACTTCGCGATCATCCCCGCCGCCTTCGCGGGGACCTATCCGGTCCTCGGTGCGCTGAACGTCATGCGGCTCGCGACGCCACAGAGCGCGATCCTCTCGGCCGTGATCTTCAACGCGCTCGTCATCATCGCGCTCATCCCGCTCGCGCTGCGCGGGGTGCGCTATCGCGCCGTCTCGGCCGCTCGGCTGCTGCGCGACAACATGCTCGTGTACGGCGTCGGCGGTATCGTCGCGCCCTTCATCGGGATCAAGCTGATCGACATGATGCTCGTGGCGCTCGGGCTCGCATGACCGATCCGAGCGCGAGGCGTTGGCCATGAAGGAGATCAAAACGGCGGTCCTGATGCTCGCCGTCATGACGCTCATCACCGGCGTCGCGTACCCGCTCGTCGTGACGGCGATCGCGCAGCTCGCGTTCCCGAGCCAGGCGAACGGCAGCCTCATCACGCGCGGTGACGAGATCGTCGGGTCCTCGCTCGTCGGTCAGGGGTTCACCGACCCGAAGTACTTCTGGAGCCGCGGATCCGCGACGAGCCGCGTGCGCTACGACGCGGCGGCATCGTTGGGCTCGAACGCGGGGCCCCTCAATCCGTCGCTGGACGAAGCCGTGTCCGGCAGGGTCAAGGCGCTCGTCGACGCGGATCCCGAGCACCGGAAGCCCGTGCCCATCGACCTGGCGACGGCGTCCGGGAGCGGCCTCGACCCGCACGTGACGCCGGCGGGCGCCCGCTACCAGGTCGCCCGCGTCGCGCGGGCGCGCGGCCTCGATCCGAAGGTCGTCCAGCGGCTCGTGGACGAGCACACGGAAGGGCGCCAGCTCGGGTTCCTGGGCGAGGCGCGCGTGAACGTGCTCCAGCTCAACCTGGCGCTCGACGCCTTGCCCAGGTGACGATGCGCGACGCCGCGGAAGCGAATCGTCCGACGCCGGAGGCGCTGCTCGGCGAGGCCGAGCGGGCCGAGCGCACCCGGCTCAGGATCTTCGTCGGAGCCGCGCCCGGCGTCGGGAAGACCTACGCGATGCTCGAGGCGGCGCGCGAGCGCATGCGCGAGGGCGTGGACGTCGTCGTGGGCATCGTCGAGACGCACGGCCGCGCCGAGACGGAGGCGCTGCTCCACGGGCTCGAGATCGTCCCGCGCCGACAGATCGAGTATCGCGGCCAGGTCCTCCAGGAGATGGACCTCGATGCGATCCTCGCCCGCCGGCCGGAGATCGCGATCGTCGACGAGCTCGCTCACACGAACGCGGCCGGCAGCCGCCATCCGAAGCGGTACTCGGACGTCGAGGAGCTGCTCGAGGCGGGCATCGAGGTCTACACGACCGTCAACATCCAGCACCTCGAGAGCCTGAACGACGTCGTCGCGCAGATCACCGGAGTGCGCGTGCGGGAGACGGTCCCCGACGTCGTGTTCGAGCGCGCGGACGAGATCAAGCTGATCGACCTCCCGCCCGACGACCTGATCAAGCGCCTGCACGAGGGAAAGGTCTACGTCCCGGCTGCGGCACAGCGCGCGATCGAGAACTACTTCAAGCCCGGAAACCTGACGGCGCTGCGCGAGCTCGCGCTGCGCCACGCCGCCGAGCGCGTCGACGACGAAGTCCAGCGCTACATGCAGGCGCACGCCATTCCGGGCCCGTGGGCCGTGAGCGAGCGCCTCATGGTGTGCGTGAGCGAAGGACCGTTCGGGGAGCGCCTCGTGCGCGCCGGGCGCCGGATGGCGGCGCGCCGACGCGCGGAGTGGCTCGCGGTCTTCGTCGAGCCCGCGGGCTTCCAGCGCCGGCCGCCGGCCGAGCGCGAGCGCGTCGCGCGGGCGCTCCGCCTCGCCCAGCGCCTCGGGGCGGAGACCGTCACGATTCCGGGGAGCGACGTCGCGCGCGCGATCGTGGAATACGCGCGCCAGCGCAACGTCACGGAGCTCATCGTCGGGAAGCCGATCTCGTCGTGGTGGCGCGAGCTCTGGCGTCGCTCTCCGATCGACGACGTCATCCGGACGAGCGGCGACATCGAGATCCGCGTCATCGCCGGCGAGCGCGAGACGACCGCCGCGCCGAGAAAGCTCGCCGCGACCCGCAGCACCCAGCCCTCGCGATACCTCGTCGCCTGTGGCCTCGTCGCGGCCGCGGCCGCCGTCGCCTGGCTCATGAAGGCGCTCTTCCACCTTCCCGACGTCTCGATGATCTTCTTGACGGGCGTCCTCTTCGCCGCCGTCTGGGGCGGGCTCGGGCCTTCGCTCGCAGCGTCGGTGGTGAGCCTCTTCGTCTACGACTTCTTCTTCGTCGACCCGATCTTCACCCTCACCGTGACGAAGCCGCACGACCTCGTGCTCATGGTCGTCTTCCTCATCGTCGCGGTCCTCGTGAGCCAGCTCACGGCGCGCGCGCGCGACCAGGCCGACGCGGCGCGCCAGCGCGAGGCGCGAACTGCGGCGCTCTACCGTTTCAGCCGCCAGATCGCCGGCGCCGTCGGGCTCGACGACCTGCTGCCGGTGGTCGCCAGCCAGATCAGCGAGCACTTGGACGCCGACGTCGTGATCCTCCTTCCCGATCGCGACCGGCTCGTGCAGCGCATCAGCCATCCTCCCGGCCTGGAGCTCACCCAGGCGGAGATGGGCGCCGTCTCGTGGGTATGCGAGCACCAGGAAGCCGCCGGGCCCGGCACGGACACGCTGCCCGGCAGCGACTGGATCTTCGAGCCCCTCGATACGGCGCGCGGCGCGGTCGGGGTGATCGCCGTGCGCGTCCGCGAGGGCCCCGACAAGTCGCTTTCGCTCGAGCGCCGCCAGCTCCTCGAGGCGATCGCGCGCCAGGCCGCAATCGCGATCGAGCGCACCCGGATCGACGTCGTGCTCGACGAGAAGGCGAAGACCGAGGCGGTGATGGAGGCCATCGAGGACGGGCTGATCGTCCTCGACCCCGAGGGCGTCGTCGTGCACGTGAACGAGGTCGCCTGCGCGATCCTCGAGGTGCAGCGCGAGCAGGTCCTCGGCCGGCGCTTCGAGGACCTCGCGAGCCGCCACCCGCACTACCTCCGCGTCCGCGAGGCCGTCCGCGAATTCGAGCGCCATCCCGAGCGCGAGCGCGACCGGGTCGAGATCGCTCTCTTCCTCCGCGGGCGCGACCACTACTTCGTCCTGCGACCGACCTCGTATCGCACTCGAGAGGGCCAGCCGGCCGGGCTCATCCTGGCGTTGCAGGACGTCACGTACTTCCGCGATCAGGAGGCGCGCAAGGAGCATCTCGTCGCGACGCTCTCGCACGAGCTCGGCACGCCGATCACCTCGCTTCGCATGGCGTGCGAGCTGCTCGGCCGCTCGCAGGACGGGCTGAGCCCCGAGCAGCGAGAGATCGTCGCGTCGGCGCACGAGGACGTGGTTCGGCTGCAGGACGTCTCGCGCCAGCTGCTCGACATCTCGCGCAGCCCGGCGACTGCGATCGCCCTCGAGCGCAGCGAGATCGACGTGAGCTCCGTCGTCGAGCGTGTCGTCCGGATCTTCGCGGCGCAGGCGAAGGACAAGCAGATCGCGATCGACACCCCGCCGGTGGGCGTCGGCAAGGTTTTCGGCGACGAGGTGAAGCTGACGTGGGCGCTCTCGAACCTGCTCGCGAACGCGCTTCGCTACACCCCGATCGGCGGTCGCATCGCGATCGATGCCACGGCCGAGGACGGACACGTCCTCCTCTCCGTGACCGATACCGGCCCCGGGATTCCGGCCGACCAGCAGGAGCGCGTCTTCGAGCGCTTCGCGCAGATGGCGAAAGCGGGCGACGTCGGTGCGGCGGGTCTCGGTCTCGCGATCGTGCGGGACATCGTGCAGGCGCACGGCGGGCGCATCCTGCTCGCCAGCAAGCCCGGCGAAGGCACGCGCTTCACGCTCGAGCTGCCGCGCTGCTAGTCTCGCGGCCGGCGGCCCGCCCGCATGGCAAACGTCCTCATCGCCGACGACGAGAAGCACATCCGCTCGCATCTCGCGGCGTACCTTCGAAGCCTCGGGCACACGGCGGAGACGGCGGCCAGCGGCAGCGAGGCTCTGGAGCTTCTCGGGCAGCGCGGCTTCGACCTCATCCTGTCCGACGTCCGCATGGCGGGAATGGACGGGCTCGCCCTCCTGCGAGAGATCCGGAAGCGACAGCCCGACGCGCTCGTCGTCCTCATGACCGCGTACGCGACCGTCGGGCAGGCCGTCGAGGCGATGCGAGCGGGCGCGTACGACTACCTCGTCAAGCCGTTCTCCCTCGATGAGATCGGAATGGTGCTCGCGCGCGCCCTCGAGGTGCAGACGCTCCGGCGCGAGAACCGCCGTTTGCGGCTCGCGGCCGAGGAGCCGGTCCTGCTCGAGTCCGAAAGCCCCGCGATGCAACGCGCGCTCGAGATCGCGCGCCAAGTTGCCGCTTCGGACGCGACCATCCTTCTGACCGGCGAGAGCGGGACGGGAAAGACCGTGCTCGCGCGGCAGATCCACGACTGGAGCGCGCGACGAACTGGGCCGTTCGTCACGATCGCGTGCACGACGCTCTCCGAGCATCTCCTCGAGAGCGAGCTCTTCGGACACGTGAAGGGCGCCTTCACGGGGGCGTGGAAGGACAACCCCGGACGGCTGGAGGCGGCCGCGCACGGGACCGTCTTCCTCGACGAGGTCGGCGAGCTCCCGCCCGAGCTGCAGGCGAAGCTCCTGCGCTTTCTCGAGGAGAGGCGCTTCGAGCGCGTGGGCGGGCGCACGACGATCGAGGTCGACGCGCGGCTGATCGCCGCGACCAACCGCGACCTCGAGGCGGAGGTCGCCGCGGCGGGATTCCGGTCCGATCTCTACTTCCGCTTGAACGTGATCGGGATCCGCCTTCCTCCGCTCCGAGAGCGGCGCGCCGACCTCCCCCGGCTGGTGGACCATCTGCTCGCGATGCTCGCAGCGAAACACGGCCGCAGCCGGACGCCGCAGGCGACCGCGTCGGCGCGCAACGCCATCGCGGGCTACCGCTGGCCGGGGAACGTTCGCGAGCTCGTGAACGCGCTCGAGCGCGCCCTCGTCCTATCGCGCGGCGACCTCATCGAGGCCGAGAGCCTGCCCGACGCCGTGCTCGCACCCGCGAAGCCGCCCGCCGTCCCGGGTGCGGAAGACGGCGGATCGCTCGAGGACCTGGAGCGCGTGCGCATCCAGCAGGTCCTCGCGGAGTCGGCCACCCTCGAGCAGGCGGCCGCACGCCTCGGCATCGGCGTCACGACGCTCTGGCGCAAGCGAAAGCGCTACGGGATCGATTGAACGACGGAAACGCTTCCCTCGCCCCGTTCCGCCAAGCCGAACGGGGCCCCAGTCCCTGCGGGCTCGCTTCGCTCGCGTGGATCGGTACGAAAGCGAGCGCCGCGAGGCCGATGATGGATGATTCGACACGAGAGCCGCGATGATGAACGGGCGTCGGCACATGGAACGGACCATCGCTCGCTGCCGGGTGGTCCTGTCGCTCGTGGCGATCGCCGTGGTCTACGTGGATCCCCAGGAGCCGATGCTGGCTCGTCTCATTCCGTTCGCGAGCGGCCCGTTCACGATGGACCCACGGCTCATGGCCGCGATGGCCGCACACCTCGCGTACAGCCTCACGATCCATCTCGGATTCGACCGGTTCGTGACTCCGCGCGTGGCGGCGATGACGACGTGGATCGACGTCGCGTTCGGGTTCCTGATCGGCGCGATGACCGAGAGCATGACCGGACCGCTCGGGCCCTTCCTCGCATTCGCCGTCATCACGACCGGCCTCCGAAGCGGCGTCCGGAGCGCGCTCTCGGTGACGGCCGCCAGCCTCGCCTTCTACCTCGGCTTGATCCTCGTGTCGGCGCACGGTCACGCCGACGTGTCGGCGATGATCATGCGGCCGGCGTACCTCGCGATCGGCGGCTACGTGGTCGCGGTTCTCGGGCAGCAGCGGCTCGAGCTGCAGGACCAGATGCGGCGCTACGACATGATGGAGCAGCGCAACCGGATCGCGATCGACCTGCACGATGGCTGCGTGCAGACGCTGGCCGCGATGAACCTCCAGCTCGAAGGGTGTCGGCGATTGCTCCAGGCGAACGAGGTCCCGAGGGTCCTGTCCACGCTCAGGGAAGTCCAGGACAGCTCGAAGCGTGAATTCGACCACCTGAGAGCGTATGCGCGCTCGCTCGCCGGCGTCGAGGTGACGCCCGGCTCGGACGACGAGCCGGCCGCGACTTCCCTTTCGCTGAAGGTCGACATCTCGGGCTCGGTCGGATTCGTCGACGACGTGATCGGAATCGCGCGCGAGGGCATGATCAACGTCCGGCGTCACGCACGCGCGAAGACGGCTCGCATCGACGTTCAGACGGACTCGTCTCGGGTATCGATCGACATCCGGGACGACGGCGTCGGGTTCCAGAACGACGCCGCGCCGTGGTCCATCTCCTCCAGAGTCAAGCAGATGGGCGGCCGGGTCGAGGTCGTCGGCGATTCCGAGAGCGGGGCGCACCTGTTCATCACCCTTCCGCGACAATGACCGCGATGCCGAATCCCATTCGCCTCGTCGTCGCCGACGATCACGCTCTCTTCCGCCAGGGGCTGAGCTTCCTGCTCGGGCTCGAGCCCGACGTGGCGATCGTCGGAGAGGTGCACCGAGTCGCGGACCTGCCGGACCTCCTCGCCCGGACCCCGTGCGACGAGCTCCTGCTCGACCTCCAGATGGAGCACAGCACGTTGATCGACATCGAGTCGCTCGCGGCGAAGGTTCCGGTCGTCGTGCTGACGGCGAGCGAGCTTCCGTCCGACGCCGTCGCGGCGATCCGGAACGGGGCGATGGCGGTCGTGTTCAAGCGCTTCGCGGTCGAGACCCTCATGGATGCCATCCGGACGGTCGCCGCGGGAAACGTCTGGCTCCCCCCCGACCTCCAGACCCACGTCGCGGCGCACCTCCGCGAGCCGGCGGCGAACCAGCTCTCGCTGCGCGAGGCGGAGGTCGTCCGCTACGTCGCGATGGGCCTCCGGAACGCCGAGGTCGCCCGACAGCTCTCGATCAGCGAAGAGACCGTGAAGGGCCACCTGAAGCGGATCTTCCGGAAGGTCGGGGTGCGAGATCGCGTGGAGCTCGTCCGCTACGCCGCGCGAACCGGCCTCGCCTGAGCGGGCATCCCGCGCACGCGCCGCGTGGACCTGACCAACGGATGGGCACGTGATCAAAGGTTGGGCGAGATTCCGGCCGTGAGCTGCCCAGAAGTCGGGCGCTGAGGCGCCCGCGCCAGATCCGAGCGTGCGGCGCCGCTTTCGCGCGCGGCGGCGCTTTCAGCGCGGCCGAGACGCGCGCCGGGGCGCCGAAACCCAGACGTTTTCTGTGGTCGGCAGCCCTTCGGGCGCGCCTTCGCACCTTCGAAAGGGACCCCTCGGCCGAGCCGTGTCACCCCTCGATCGGGTCAATCTCGACCCCCCCTTTCGTGGCACGAAGGGTGCTGTCGCTCGCCGGTCGACCCCGCCGGTGCGCGAGTCATCGCCTCGCGACACCGCGAGAGATTTCAACCCCGGGGGCTGTCCGATCGCCCAGGCTCCCCGAATGAAGAGGATCTGACATGCGAGCAGCCGTTTCGCCGTGGAGAGCGTGTCCGCGCCGGCTTCGGGCCGCGGGCATCTTGCTGGCGGTCCTGGTGCCGTTGAGCGCGGCGGCGACCGCCGCGTGGGGGGACGGAGAGCCGAGCCCCGATCCGGCCGGGATCGCGACCGGCGACCGCGCCAGCGTCGTGGACGCGGGCGGCACGGCATTCGTCGTCGCCGAGCCGACCGACAAGTCGGCCGAGGACTACGCGCAGAAGTCGTCCGACTACGACGCCTTCAAGGCGAGCGCCGAGAAGGAGCCGCTCGCCGTCAAGCTCGCGGACGCGGTCGGGCACCTTCGCATCGCTGCGAACACGTCGTGGACGTTGAGCACGGGATACCTCGTCCTCTTCATGCAGGCGGGATTCGCGCTTCTCACCTGCGGTCTCGTCCGCAAGAAGAACGCCGCGCATCTCATGATGCTGAACTTCGCCGCGTACGTCTTCGCGTTCCTCGCGTACTACGCGATCGGGTTCGGGCTGCAATGGGGCGGCGTCGCAATCAATGCCGCTCCGGCGGCGATCGGCGGAACGCCGACGTTGAACGAGTACCTCGTCGGCAGCGGCCAGTGGGGCTTCCTCGGGGGCAAGGGCTTTTTCCTGACCGGACCGGCCTACGACGCGAGCGCGAACACGCTGATGCTGTTCGAGGTCGTCTTCATGGAGACGGCCGGCTACATCATCGTCGGCTCCATCTGCGAGCGCATCACGTTCGGCGGGTTCCTCCTGTGCGAGCTCTTCGTGGGCGCCCTGCTCTATCCGATCTTCGGCTGCTGGGTATGGGGCGGCGGGTGGCTGTCGCAGCTCGGTTCGACGATGGGCATGGGCCACGGGTACGTCGACTTCGCGGGCTCGACGGTCGTCCACGCGGTCGGCGGCTTCTGCGCGATGGCCCTCGCCGCGATCCTCGGGCCCCGCATCGGCAAGTACGGGCCGGACGGCAAGCCGCGCGCGTTCCCGGCGCACAACATTCCGTTCGTCGTCATCGGAACGTTCATCCTCCTGTTTGGCTGGATGGGCTTCAACCCGGGCTCGACGCTCGCCGCGACCGATCTTCGGATCTCCGTGATCGCCATCAATACGAATCTCGCTGCGGTGGCGGGATCGGCGAGCGCGCTGGTCTTCTGGTACTGGCTGTTCGGCAAGCCGGACATCACGATGGCGTGCAACGGGATGCTGGCTGGGCTCGTCGCCATCACGGCGCCGTGTGCGTTCGTCGGCCCCAGCTCGGCCGTGATCATCGGCATCATCGCGGGCGTCATCGTTTGCGCCGGCGTCCTCTTCAACGAGCGCGTGATCAAGGTGGACGACCCCTGCGGCGCCGTCTCCGTGCACGGCTACTGCGGCTGGTTCGGAGCAGTCGCCGTCGGCATCTTCGCCGACGGCACCTACGGAGCGGGCTGGAACGGCGTCGGCGCGTCGTCCTACCTCGGGAAGGCGGGCCTGGGAGTAACGGGCCTGCTGTACGGCGACGCCAGCCAATTCGTCACGCAGCTTCTCGGAGCCACGCTCTGCGTCCTGTACGCGTTCGGCTTCACGTATGCGGTCTTTTCGGTGGTGAATGCCGTCAAGTCGCTGCGCGTCCAGCCCGATGTCGAGCTGGAGGGCCTGGACGTCCCCGAGTTCGGCCTCCCGGGGTACCCGGAGGACGTCGCGATCGATACGCAAGCAGCCTGAACCCGTTCCGCTCCTCGCCGCCCTCGCGGGCGGCGAGGAGCGAACGTCCGATCTCCCCTTCTGGCCCTCGTCGCACGGCTCGGCTAGGTGTCGGGCGGAAAGCTCGCCACGCGGCGAGCTCAAGAAGCGCATGCGCGAGGTCGCCACCCCCGCGAATCCTCGTTTCGAGCTCCCGGAGCGAGATCATCGGGACCGGCTCAAGGTCTACATCGGATTCGCCGCCGGCGTGGGCAAGACCTATCGGATGCTGCAGGAGGCCCACGAGCTGGTCGAGCGCGGCGTGGACGCCGTCGTCGGCCTCGTCGAGACGCACGGCCGCCCCGCGACGGCCGCCCTGCTGGCGGGGCTGGAGGTCGTCCCGAGCCGTCGCGTCGAATACCGCGGCCTCGCCGTCGACGAGCTCGACGTGGACGCCGTGATCGCGCGCGCGCCGCAGGTCGCCCTGATCGACGAGGTCGCGCACACGAACGCGCCCGGATCGAAGAACCGCCGGCGCTACCAGGACGTGCAGGACGTCGTCGCCGCGGGAATCCACGTCGTGTGCGCGTTCAACGTGCAGCACGTCGAGAGCCTGAAGGACGTCGTCGAGCGCGAGATCGGCGTTCGCATCCACGAGACCGTTCCCGACCGCTTCCTGCAGCAGGCGGACGAGGTCGTGAACCTCGACCTCGCGGTGGACGATCTGCTCGAGCGATTGCGCACCGGCAAGATCTATCCCGCCGACGAGGCGGCGCGCGCGCTCGACACGTTCTTCCGCGAGAGCCGGCTGCGCGTCCTGCGCGAGCTGGCGCTGCGAGAGGTCGCGGAGAGCGTGGAGCGAAACGCGAGCGCGCGCGCACGTCACGACGACGGGACCGCTCGCCACGGCGCCGTCGACGGCAAGGTGATGGTCTGCCTCGCGTCGGGCTCGCCGAATGCGACCCTGCTGTTGCGCCGCGGCTCGCGCATGGCCGGGCGTCTCTCGAGCGACTGGTACGCGGTCTACGTCGAGACCGCGGGCGAGGCTCCCGCGCACATCGCGGCGGAGGCGCACCGGCGCCTGCAGGAGAGCATCGAGCTCGCGCGCGAGCTCGGAGCGGAGTTCGTTCGGCTGAAGGCGCAGGATCCCGTGCCGGCCCTGATGGAGTTCGCGCGCACGCACGGAGTCGGCCTTCTCATCACCGGCCGGAGCGCACGCGGCGGATGGGCCGAGCGGCTGCGCGGCTCCGTCGTCGATCGGCTCGTCCGCGCCGCCGCCGACGTCGACGTCCACGTCGTCGCCTACGATCCGAAGGATGCCGCATGAGCGTCCGCGCCAAGCTCCTCCTCGCGCTCGCGCCCCTCGGGATCGCGCTCGTCGCGCTCGGCATCCTGTCGGTCGTGACGATCCAGACGCTCGGCCACAGCTCCGAGCGCATCCTGCAGGAGAACTACCTCAGCACGCTCGCGCTGCAGCGCCTTCTCGACGCGATCGAGAACCTCGACTCGGCGGCGACCGCGCTCGCCCTCGGCCAGCCGAGCGTCGACACGGCAGTGGTCGCGCGCGAGCGCCAGCGCCTCGTGGACGCGCTGCGCGTCCAGGAGGGAAACGTCACCGAGCCCGGTGAAGCCGACATCACCAAGCACCTCCGCTCCTCGTGGGACGCGTACGATCGCGCGCTCGGGGCGCAGTCGAGCGCGGCCGACCCGGGCGAGCGCCGGCGGATCTTCCTCGACGAGATGCGGCCGGCGTACCAATCCCTGCGCGAGGCCGCGAACAAGATCCTCGCCCTGAACCAGGACGCGATGGTGCTGAAGGGCAACCGCACCCAGCGCGCGGTCCGCCAGATGAACACGGTGATGGTGGGCTCCGCGATCGCCGCCTTCGCCGTCGGCCTCATCATCTCTCTGTCGCTGGTCGGCCGCGTTCTGCGGCGCCTCGAGCAGCTCACGAACGCGGTCGAGCGCGTCGGCGAGCGAGACTTCCAGACGCGCGTCGCGGTCGCGGGCAACGACGAGCTCGCGCGCCTCGCCGGCAACTTCAACCGCATGGCGGCGCGGCTCGAGGAGTATCGCCGGAGCTCGCTCGGAGAGCTGCTGCAGGCGCAGCAGGCGTCGCAAGCGGCGATCGAGAGCATCCCCGATCCGGTGCTCGTGTTCGGGAACGAAGGCGTCCTGATCGGCGCGAACCAGAGCGCCGAGCGGCTCCTCGGCCTCGCGGATTCGGCACGCGCGGGCTCGCCGCTCGCGCGCCTCGATCCGCCGCTCCGCGCCGCGATCGACAACGCGCGCGCGCACGTGCTCGCGGCCCGCGGAGCGTATTCGCCGCGCGGCCTCGAGGAGGCGGTGCGCCTCCAGACCGCCGAGGGCGAGTGGTTCTTCCTGCCGCGCGCCACGCCCGTGTACTCTTCCGACGGCGCCGTCTCGGCGACGACCGTCATCCTGCAGGACGTCACGCGGCTCCATCGCTTCGGCGAGCTGAAGAGCGACCTGGTCGCGACCGCCGCGCACGAGCTGCGAACGCCGCTCACGTCGCTCCGAATGGCGATCCACCTCTGCCTCGAGGAGACCGCCGGCGCGCTCACGCCGAAGCAGGCCGAGCTGCTCTACACCGCGCGCGAAGACTGCGAGCGGCTGCAGGACACGGTCGACGAGCTGCTCGACCTGGCGCGCCTGCAGTCGGGCCGCGGCGAAATCCGGAAGTCCCGCCTCGACCCGGGGGCGATCGTGTCGTCCGTCGCGGAGCGCCTGCGC
This sequence comes from Binatia bacterium, assembly GCA_035651755.1. Lineage (GTDB taxonomy): Bacteria > Desulfobacterota > Binatia > UBA12015 > UBA12015 > DASRFA01. The sequence goes on from DASRFA010000056.1 coordinate 595,304, forward strand.
GCGCTCGCGACCGAGCGCGGCAGCGCGATCGCGGTCGAGGTCGCACCGCTCCTGCCCGCGATCGACGGCGATCCGGACCGCCTCGAGGTCGCCCTGACGAACCTCGTGGAGAACGCTCTGCGCTACTCGCCGGGCGGCGGCGAGGTCGTCGTGGCGGCGCATCGCACCGACGGCACGGTGCGCGTCGAGGTGCGCGACCGCGGCCCCGGCGTGCCCGCCGAGCACCGCGCCCACGTCTTCGAGCGCTTCTATCGCGTGCCGGGCGCTCTCGCGGGCGGAGCGGGTCTCGGCCTCTCGATCGCGCGCGAGATCGTGCTCGCGCACGGCGGAGAGATCGGCGTGGACGCGAATGACGGCGGGCCGGGATCGGTGTTCTGGTTCACGCTCCCGGTCGCCGGGAACGCTTGACGCACGCCGCGCACGCGCTGCGCTTTACAGCGCGCGCACCGGCAGCACGACCATCGGCAGGCCGTCGAACTGGAGGCGCCGCTGGATCGTCACCGCGGCCTGGTTGTGCAGGAGCCGGTGCATCAGGTTCTCCTGCGCGAAGACGAGCTTGCCGGCGAAGAAGACCGCGCGCGGGAAGCGCTGCGCGACCGATCGGCAGAGCTTCTGGATCTCCTCGATCGTGTCCGTCCCGAGCGCGTACGCGTACTCGGCGTGCACGCCGCCGAGTCCGCGCGTGAACTTGACGTAGCGCTCGAGCCCCTCCTCGGTCGACTTCCGGAGGTTCTCGACCTCGCTCGCGCCCTTGAAGCGGCTCGAGTCGATCACCCCGACCGAGACGAAGACGAAGTTCTTGAAGTGGCCGCCGAAGAGGCGCGGGACGCTCAGCACTGCATGGAGGCCGAGGCCGTTGTAGCCGTTCACGAGGAACACGGCGGTCGGCGCTCCGGGATCGCGTGCCGGGCGCGGCATCCCGTTCGGGTCCATCGGGATCGCGGTGAGGATCTCGTCCAGGCGGCCGACGGCCCGCCGTGCGCTGTCGTAGTGGCGCCGGATCCAGAGACAGACCGCGACGAAGCCGGTCGTCATCGCGACCGTGAGCCAGCCGCCCGCCGCGAACTTCAGCGTGACCGTCGCGCACAGGATGCTGCTCGTCAGCACCAGGCCGAGGCCGTTCACGGCCAGCTTCCGGCGCCAGCGCGGCTCGGTCGCGCGCACCTGCCACCAGTGGACGCACATCCCGAGCTGGGAGAGCGAGAACGTGAGGAAGACGTTGATGCTGTACATGACGACCAGCATCCCGACGTCGCCGTGCGTATAGAGCAGGATCGCGAGCGCCGAACCGCCCATCAGCACGATGCCGTTCTCGGTGACGAGGCGCTCGCTGAGCTCGTAGAAGCGGCGCGGGACCCAGGAGTCGATCGCCATGTTGGCGAGGACGCGCGGCCCGTCGAGGAAGCCCGCCTGCGCGGCGACGAACAGAAGCGCGCCCTCGGACAGCAACGTGACGAAGAGGAACGCGCGCCCGCCCGGCCAGCTCGCCGCCACCTGCTCGATGAGGACGGCGTTCAGCGTCTTGTCCGGATGCGCCTTCACCCCGATCAGCAGGTACGACACCAGGATCCCGCTCGCGACGACCGCGAGCGAGATCGCCATGTACATCATCGTGCGACGCGCGGTCGCGACGCGCGGCTCGCGCAGGATCTGGAGGCCGTTCGAGACCGCCTCGATGCCGGTGTACGTGCCGCCGCCGAGGCTGTACGCGCGCATCAGCATGATCGCGAGAGCGCCGAACCCGAGCGTGGCGCTCGCCTGCCGGCTCTCGGCGTACGCGTCGGCGACGATGCGGGGCGCGTCGCCGGCGTTCGTCAGGATCGCCGCCGCGATCGTGATCGCGTGCGTCAAGACGAACAGGAGGAAGATCGGAACCAGCAACGTGACCGACTCGCGCACCCCGCGCAGGTTCATCACGATGAGGAGCACGATGACCCCTGCCGCTGCGGTGAGCTCCCAGCGATGCGCGCCGGGCGGGAAGAGGCTGAAGACGGCGTCCGCGCCGCTCGCGATCGAGACCGAGATCGTCAGGATGTAGTCGATGACGAGTGCGCATCCCGAGACGAGCCCCGCGCCCGAGCCGAGGAGGCTCGTCGCGACGAGGTAGCCGCCGCCGCCGGTCGGGAAGAGCTCGATGATCTGCGAGTAGCTCGCGGAGATCACGAACACGGTGATCGCCATCAGCCCGGCGAGGACGAGCGCCAGGAAGTGGTGGTCCCCGAGCGCGAGGTACGCGGCTTCCGGGCCGTAGCAGGACGACGAGAGCCCGTCGGCGCCGAGCCCGACCCACGCGAGGAAGGCGACGAGCGAGATCTGGTGGAAGACGTGGGGATCGAGCGGGTCGCGCGCGCGTCCGATGAACCGCCTGCGAAGCCGCTCGAGCGCCGACGGATGCGGCTCCGCGGCGGGGCCCTCTCCGGGTCCGAAGACGGCCGGCTCCGGCGCCTGGCCCGAAGCCGGTCCATGCTGCAGCACAGGCTGGGGGCCGGCTGGAGCCGGCTCGTGCGATCGTGCGGGTTCGGCCACGGGACGAGCCCGCGTCGCGCGGCCTTCGTGCGCGCCCGCGACGACGGGTGGTCCGGGACGATGCAGGCCCCATGCCGCGTACGGGCGCTCGTTTCCTTCGCTGGCGCGGCACGAGCCGTGCGCGAGGCGCTGCAAATCGCAGTGCCGCCATGCAATTTGCAGGCTGCCGATCGTCATATGAGGGGATCGCTCCCCTCGCCCCGATCGGCAAAGCCGAACGGGGCCCCAAGTTGTCGCACGAGGGAAACGCTTCCCTCGCCCCGTTCGGCAAAGCCGAACGGGGCCCCACTCCCTGCGGCCCCGCGGGGGCGCTTCGCTCGCGTCTCGAGCTACGCTCGGGCCGCTTCGCGCTGGCGGCGGCAGCGCTCAGAGGCCGAGCTTCTTCCGCTTGCGCCAGAGCGTCGACGACTCGATGCCGAGGATGCGCGCCGCCTCCTCGAGCGTCGCCGCCCGCCCGAGGACGCGCCGGATGTGGTCCGCCTCGACCTCCTCGAGCGTCCGGTCATCGTCGCCGCGGTCGGTCGGTCCGCCGGCCGCGGGACGCGCGCTCGCGAACGACGTCGCGATGCGGGCGGTGAACGCGTCCGGCTCGATGACGTCCGCCGGCCAGAGGATCACCGCGCGCTCGATCGCGTTTCGGAGCTCGCGGATGTTGCCGGGCCAGTCGTACGCGAGGAGCGCATCCTCGGCCGCCTTCGAGAGCGCGAGCGGCGGCCGGCCCGCCTCCTTCGCGAAGAAGCCGAGGAAGCGCCGGGCGAGCGGCAGGATGTCCTCCCGCCGCTCGCGCAGCGCCGGCACCGTGATCTCGATGACGTTCAGGCGATAGAGGAGGTCCTCGCGGAATCGTCCGGACGCGACGTCGCGCTCGAGGTCGCGGTTCGTGGCCGCGAGGACGCGCACGTCCGCGCTCCGCGTGCGGGTCTCGCCGACCCGCTCGAACGTCTTGTCCTGGAGGAAGCGCAGGAGCTTCGCCTGCAGGCCCGGAGACACCTCGGCGATCTCGTCGAGGAAGAGCGTGCCGCCCTGCGCCGCCTCGACGCGACCCGCCTGGTCGCGCACCGCGCCCGTGAAGGCGCCGCGCGCGTGCCCGAAGAGCTCGCTCGCGAGGAGCTCCTCCGACAGCGTGGGGCAGTTCACCACGACGAAGCGTTGCGCGGCGCGCGGGCTCCCGGCGTGCAGCGCGTGCGCGAGCACGCCCTTTCCCGTGCCGCTCTCTCCCGTCAAGAGCACCGGCGCGTCCGAGCGCGCCGCGCGCTCGACGACGTCGATGACCGCGCGCATGCGCGGCGACGCGGTGTCGAGGTCGATCTCGGGCGACACCTCCGCGAGCCGCTGCTCGAGGTCGCTCACGCGCCGCGACAGCCGGCGATGCTCCGCGACCTGCTCGACGCAGACGCGGATCTGCGCCGGGGTGAAGGGCTTCGGAAGGTAGTCGACGGCGCCGCGGCGGATCGCCTCGACCGCCGTGTCGACGGTCGCGTATGCGGTGATCATCACGACCGCGAGCCCGGGGCAGGCCGCGACCAGCCGCGGAAGGAGGTCGAGCCCGCTTTCCTCGCCGAGTCGCAGGTCGAGGAACGCGACGTCGCAGGGCGCGCGCTCGAGCGCAGCGAGCGCCGCAGCGCCCGAGTCCGCCGCCGTGACGCGACAGCCCAGGCTCTCGAGGCACACGGCGATCGTGGAGCGGATGTTGCGCTCGTCGTCGACGACCAGGACGTCGAGCCCGAGCGCCCCGTTCCCGGGCCGCGGGCCGCCCGGCGTCGGCGCTTCGGCCGGCATCAGCCGGCGTCCACCCAGCTCACGGCGCGCGCCCGCCGCGCCTGCGCGCGATCAGGCCCCGCACCAACCCCGCGACCAGGATCGCGAGCGCGGCCGCGCCGAACCACGGCAGGAGCGACCACGGATTCACGCCCGGCGTGACGTACGCGATGATCCACGATCCGGCGAATGCGATCGCGAGGAGAAGCAACGCTGCGACGATCAGCGATCCGAGCTCGGGCACGCGCCGCCGACGGTCCTCCGGAGGCGCGGAGTTGTCAACCCCGGCGCCGCCGGCCCGCCGGGCGGAAATCAGCTCTGGCGATCGTGGCGGGGCGGCTCGCCGCGCAGGCGCTCGCCTTCCGCGATCACGTCGGCCGCGGTCTTCCCGTCGACTGCCTTGGCCACCTTGGCGCGCACGTCAGGAGAGTTTTCGACGTCGCGAGCACCCCCGCCGATGGCGTGACGCACGACCGCGGTGAAGGCAGCCGAGAAGCGCTCGCGCTCCTCGGGCGAGAGCGGCGCCTGGACGTCCGCCATCGACTTGTCGAACGCTTCGACGCTCGAGGCGTCGAGCCGCGGCGCCTCGGGACCCGCCTTGCACGAGAGAGCCGCGACCGCCGCGATCACCGCGAGCGCCGCGAGCAACCGGGTCGCGCAATTCACGCGGCGATCGTTTCACGGCGCCGGCCGATCCGCCAGCGCGCACTGCCCGACGGTTCACCGATCTCCGGCGTTTCCACAGGCTGTGGACGTCCTGTGGAAAAGCCGCGTCAGGCGCCGAATACGCGCGCCGCGAACGAGCTCAAGAGCCGATCGAATTCCTCCGGTGCCTCGAGGCTCGGAAGGTGGCCGACCCGCGCCACCACCTCGACCGACGCGTCGCGGAGCCGGCTCGCCATCGCCAACGCCGCCTCGGGAGGCGTCACCTGGTCCTCGTCGCCCACGATGCACATGACCGGGCAGGCGATCTTCTCCAGAAGCGGCGTCGCATCCCGCCTGGAGGCCATGGCGCGGAGTGCGGCCATCGCGCCGGGAACCTTGTTCTCGAGAATGAGCGCCCGCACGCGCTCGCCGAGCTCCGGCTGGAGGGCGAGCGTCGTCGGGCCGAGGAGACGCGGGACGAGAGCGTCGAACAGCACCTCGAGCCCGTTCGCCTCGATCTCGGCGGCGAGCTCGTGGCGCGCGGTCGCGCCGGCCTCGTCGTCAGGCGTGGCTCGCGTGTCGGCGAGGACGAGACCGCGGATGCGATCGCCGAGCCGCGGAACCAGCTCGAAGGCGACGTAGCCGCCCATCGACGCGCCGACGAGGACCATCTCGCGCACCCCGAGGTGATCGAGCGCGAGGTGCACCTGCTCCGCGTAGCTCGCGATCGTCGTCGAGTCCTCGTCCGTCCACGAGAGCCCGAAGCCGGGAAGATCGGGAGCGACGATCCGGTAGCGATCGCGGAGCGCCTCGAGCTGCGGCTCCCACATGCGCCCGTTCAGCGGAAACGCGTGCAGGAGCACGATCGCGGGACCCTGCCCGCCGTCGCGCGTGTAGAGCGGCCCGCGCGCCGTCGCCTCGCGCGCGTGGCTGCCGGCGGTCGCGATGTCGACCCGCGGCGGCGGCGCCGGCGCGCCCGACGGCGCGCGCCGGGACGTCGGCGGCGCCGCGGGTCCCGGTCTCGCGGCGGACGCGCGTGCCTCCTGCGATCGATCGGGCGCGTGCGCAGCGCGCTCGCTCGCGACGCGCGCCGCGCCGCCCGTCCGCGCGCGCTCGGCGCCGCCGCTCGTGCTCCGGTGCTCCGGGTCGGAGCGATCGAGATGCGAGCGCATCCCCGTTCCGGCAGCGCGCCGACCGGAATCGCGGGGGCGCGCTTCGGGCTCGGCCGCGCCGTTGCCGCCGCCCAGCACGGCGTCGAGCGACCAGCGCCACAGGGCAGGTCCGAGGTCGAGCGGCCACGGAAGCCGCTCTTCGAACCATGCCGCCGCATCGCGAGCCGCGCGCACGACGTCGCGCGGCGCGGGCACTCCGCCTGTCACCTTCGAGAGCGTGTCACCTACGCGCATGGTCCCAGTCTCCGCCGCGTCGCTCGTGCCGCAAGGCCCGGCGGCCGTGCGACCGTCAAGCCGCTTGCAGCGCGCTCGCGACGCCGCTCACGACCGCCGCGATCCGGACGGCGTCGACGATCGCCTCGGGCGCGAGACCGCCTTCCGACACCGCCTTCTCGTGCGCGCGGAGGCAGGTCTCGCAGCCATTGATCGCGCTCACGGCGAGCGCCATGAGCTCGAAGTCGGCCTTGCTGCCGCGCGGCTGGCCGATGCGCTGCATGCGGAGCCGCGCCGGGAGCTTCGCGTACGCCTCGCCGAGCGCGTGACGCGTGCGATAGAACACATTGTTCATCGCCATCAGCGACGCCGCGGCGTACGCGTCCTCGATCACGCCCTCGTCGACGCCGTCGGCGCGCGCCGCCTCGACGATCGCGTCGCGCAGCGCCGGGTCGCGCGCCGCGAATGCGCTCGCGATCGCGACCCCCCAGCGCTGGGGCGGAGTCAGCGACTCCGCCCCCAGCACGGACTGGAGGTTGATCTTCAGGTCGCGAGCCGAGTCCGGGAGCGACTCGCGCAGGGTCTCGAGAGACGACATCGCCCCTTCCGTCACGCGGCGAGCGTCGGCTCGCCGACCTGCCAGTTGCACGGGCACAGCTCGTCGGTCTGCAGCGCGTCGAGCGTCCGAAGGATCTCGTTCACGTTGCGGCCGACCGACAGGTCGTTCACCGACACGAAGCGGATCACGCCGTCGGGGTCGACGATGAACGTCGCCCTGAGCGCCACGCCCGCCTCGCGGTGGACGACGCCGAGCTTGTGCGCGAGGTCGGGGGTCAGATGGATCATGGGATACGGGAGGTCCTTCAGGTCGGGGTGCGCGTTCCGCCACGCCAGGTGGGAGTACTCGTTGTCGGTGCTCCCGCCGACGATGACCGCGTCGCGATCCGCGAAGTCGCGCGCCCGGCGGCCGAACTCGGCGATCTCCGTCGGGCAGACGAACGTGAAGTCCTTCGGCCAGAAGAAGAGGACGAGCCACTTTCCGCGCAGGTCCTCGCTTGCGACCTCCTGGAACTCCTTGCCCTTCTCTCGGCTCACGACCGCGTTCACGCGGAACTCGGGAAGCCGATCACCAACCGTCAACATTACCTTTCCTTTCTTTCCTTTTCGGTCTTCCGCCCGAGCCGAGCCGCTCGGACAGAAGCGGTCCAGACCTGGACCATGTCTAATATCAAGTGCCAAAAAACCGACGAAGCATTACTTCGAGCGCGCGACCTCGCGCGCTCGGCGCGCCGCCGTGCCGGCCGGGCGTGCCCCTTTCGGCGCGCCGCACGTGCCGCGCATCACGACCTGGTACTCGTGCACGTCGAACCCGCGCGGCGGCGCGAGGCGCGAGATCTCGACGGCGTCCCACGGCACGTCGTGGATCCGGCCGGTCGTCTCGTCGATGAAGTGGTGGTGCTGGTCGACGTTGGGATCGAAGACGACCTTTCCCTCCGCCAAGACGAGGGCGCGGAGCAGCTTCCGCTCCACGAGCAGGTTCAGGGTGTTGTACACGGTCGCCCGCGAGACGAAGGGGAAGCCGGACCGGACGCGCGCCCAGACGAGATCCGCCGAGGGGTGCTCGGCGGTCCGGAGGACGTAGTCGGCCACCGCGACGCGCTGCGCGGAGGGCTGGATGCCGTGGCGCTCCAGCAGGTCGGCGGTTCCTCGATCCACGGCTTTAGACTAAGTCCAAGACTCGACGATGTCAACCCCGCGGCGCGTGCAGCGGGCCGGCCGCCCCCGCGCCGGCGCACCACAGGATGCGGAGGGCGTCGAGCCGCGGGCGCGCCGCACGGAGCCGGTCCTCGACCCGCTCCGACCGGGCGCGCAGGCGCTCGATCTCCTCGGGCCGGACCTCGGCGTTCACCGCGCGCAGGGCCTCCAGCCGCTCGACGTCGCGCGCGAAGGCGGCGCGCGCGCCCGCGACGGCGCGCTCGACGGAGGCCTCCGCGTCCGACTCCGCGAGCTCGCGCGCCCGCGCCAGAGCGGCGGGGAGGATCTCGCGCAGGAGCGGCACCGCGTCCTCGCGGAGGGCGCTCGCGGCGTCGCGCGCACCGGCGAGCTCCCGCGGATCGACGTCGCGCGTCCGGTCCGCGAGGCGATCGTCGACGACGACCCGGAGCGCGAGCGACGGGAAGAAGCGATCGAGCCCGATGCGCGCCGGAGCCGGGCTCTCGAGCGCGAACGTCGCCTCGAAGAGCGCGACCCGGGCCGGACCGCCCTCGAGCGTCGCGAACGCGCACGTGCCGGCCGGCGATCCCACCAGCAGGTCGATCGCGCCGAGGACCATGGGATGATCCCAGGTCAGGAAGACGACGTCCTCGCGCTCGAGCGCGAGCGCGCGCGAGAACGTCACGGTCGCGCCCTGCGCCGGAAGCCCGGGGAAGGCGTCGACGAACATGCCGCCGGTGTCGAGACGGAGCGTGCCGTCGCCGAGGTCGTCCGCCTCGACCCCGTGATGATCGAGGACGCGGCGCATGAACTCGGCGAGCGTCGGGTCGGCGTCGCGCTCCGCGACCGCGGCGACCAGCCGACTGGCGCGCGCCGGACGGAACGACGACCGCTCGAGCAGCCGGTCGCGGCCGCGGGCGAGCCTCTCCGCGAGCTCGTCGCGGACGGCCCGGCTCTCGTCGATCAGCGCCGCGAGCTCGCCGTCGTCGCGCGCGCCGCCAGCGGTCGCGCCCCCGCGCGCGAGCGCGGCGAGGCGCTCGCCGAACCGCTCGTGCAGCGCGTTGCCGTCGGGGAGCGGGTGGGCGAACGCGTCGAGCGCGTCGTACCAGCGGAAGAGGACCTCCTGTGCGCTGCCCGCCACGAGGGGGACGTGGATCGCGATGTCGTGCCGCTGGCCGATCCGATCGAGCCGGCCGATGCGCTGCTCGAGAAGCTCGGGGTCGAGCGGCAGGTCGTAGAGCACGAGGTGGTGGACGAACTGGAAGTTCCGGCCCTCGCTGCCGATCTCCGAGCACAGGAGGACGCGCGCGCCGTCCTTCTCCGCGAAGTAGGCGGCGTTGCGATCTCGCTGCACGAGCGAGAGTCCCTCGTGGAAGACGGCGCGCTTGACGGTGACCTCGCGTGCGAGCGCGTCCGCGATCGCGCCGACCTGCTCCGGCGTCTGCACGAGGAGGAGCACCTTCTCGGGCGCGAGCGCGCGCAGGAGGCCCGCGAGCCACGGGATGCGCGGGTCGCCGGCGTAGCTCCGGGGCGCGACCACGGCCTCGCCGCGCGCGCGACGTCCGCGGAGATCGACCTCCTCGGCGATCGCCGAGAGCGCATCCGCAGGCATGCCGCCCGCGAGCGGCGCCGGGTGCGGGATCCGGCGCGGGAAGCCGCCGATCGAGGCGCGCGTGTTGCGGAACATCACGCGCCCCGGCCCGTAGCGATCGAGGATGTCGTCGACTCCGGCCGGATCCGCCGCGTCGACCACGATCGAGCCATCGTCGGGCACCGCGCTCGCCGCGGACGCGAGCGCCGCGATCTCGCGCGCGACTTCCACGTACGCCGCCGCCTCCGCGTGGTGGCGCTCGATGTCGGCGTGGCGCGCCGGATCGAGCAGATGGAGGCGCGCGAAGTGACCTTCCTCGCCGAGCTGCGACGGCGTCCCGGTGAGGAGCAGGACCGCGTCGGAGCGCGCCGCGACCGCGGCCACGGCCTCGTACTCGGGGCTCGGCGCTCCCGCCCGCCAGGTGAGGTGGTGGGCCTCGTCGACGACGAGCACGTCCCAGCCGGCCTCGGCCGCCTGCGCCCTCCGGCGCTCGTCGCCGACGAGGAGCGGCAGCCCGGCCAGCACGAGATGCTCGTCGAGAAAAGGATTCCGCGCCTCGCCGCTCGGGACGGCGCGCTCGGGCTGGGCGCCGTCGGTCTCCTCTTCCGCGGGACGATCCTCGACCTCGATCGCCGCGCAGCGCTCCTCGTCGAAGATGCGGAAGTGCAGGTTGAAGCGGCGCAGCAGCTCGACGAACCACTGGTAGACGAGGTGCTCCGGGACCAGCACGAGGACGCGCTCGGCGCGCCCGGAGAGGAGGAGCGTGTGCAGCACGAGGCACGCCTCGATCGTCTTTCCGAGGCCGACCTCGTCGGCGAGAAGGACGCGCGGCGCCTCGCGCCCCGACACCTCGCCCGCGATGAAGAGCTGGTGCGGCAGGAGCGCGATGCGCGCCCCAGCGAGGCCCCGCACCGGCGACGTCCGCCACTCGTGCAGCCGCCGAAACGCCTCCTGGCGGAGCTCGAAGAGGCGGACGGGGTCGAAGGCGCCCCGCCGCAGGCGCTCGAGCGGCCCCTCTACGCCGAGCAGCGCGCTCAGGTGGTCTTCCGGGATCCGCCCCGACTCGGTCGCATAGACGAGAAGCCCGTCCTGCTCCGCGACCTCCTGCACGACCAGGCGGCGCCCGTCGCGGGCAGTGACGACGTCGCCACCGTGGAAGCGCGCGCGCCGGATCGGCGCCCCGGATCGCGCGTAGCGGCGCCGGGTCTCGCTCGCCGGGAACTCGATCTCGACGTGGCGATCGCCCACCTCCGCGACCGTCCCGAGCCCGAGCTCCGGCTCCGCCTCGCTCACCCACCTCTGCCCCACCCGGAAGTCGCGCACCGGCGCGTCTTAGCAGGCGCCCGCGCGCGCCCGCACGTCGTTCGACCGTGAATCGCGCCTCGACGCCACCGATTGTGACTCCGGGATCGGCTCGATAGCGTCGACGACGCGCCATGAACGACGCCGGAGAGCGACACGAGCCCTTCGAGGAGCTGATCGTGGACGCGGGCCGCGCCCGCGCGATCGTCCGGCGCGCGCACGCGGAGTCCCTCTGCGAGGGCCACTTTCCGGGCGACCCGATCGTCCCGGGCGCGTACCTCGCCGGCCTGATGGCCGACGTCGCGGTGCACCTCATGCCGACGCCGCGCCTCGCGCGCATCGAGGACTGCGTCTTCGTCCAGCCGGTCGTCCCGCACGCGGCGATCGCGATCGAGGCCCGGCTCGCGGACGGCGCTTCCGACCGCGGACGCATCGACGTCGAGGTGTGGAGCCGCGGCGCTTGCGCCGCGCGCGGGCGGCTCCGCTTCGGAGAGCCCGCGTGACGGAGCTCTCGCCCGGCGACCTGATGCGCCATCGCGGCCCCGCGCTCCTCGTGGACGAGATCGAGCGGCGCGAGGCCTCGTCGCTCGCGTGCACGGCTTCGGATCGCGGGACGTGGCCTTGGCCGCGCATGCTGGAAGGCGCGGCGCAGACGGCCGGGCTGCTCGCGGGATTTCAGCCGGGCGGCCCGGCGAACGGCGTCGTCGCGCAATACCGGGACGTCGTCGTGCACGCGCCGGTCGCGACCGGGGCGCTCCGCTTCGTCGCTCGTCTCGATCGCCGACTCCTCCACTTCTGGCGCTGCCGCTTCGAGGTGACGAGCGACGGGGGCGAGCTGCTGCTCGAAGGGCTCGTGACGCTCGCCCCGGACGCGCGAGCCTGAGATGCGCACCCTCGAGCCCACCCCCGCAGACCCGCGCATGCTCGCGCTCCTCTCGGAGGCCGGCTTCGGTGACGCCTTCCACGCGCGCCAGCACCGGAGCTGCGAGCTGGTCGACCGCTACGTGCTGCGGCTCGCGATCGACCTCGCTCGCGACCTCGGGCTCGCGGGGCCGCTGGCAGCGGGCCGGACCGCGAGCGAGCTCGAGGAGGAGTCCGGGCTCCCGCCCGCGTTCCGGTCGCCGTTGCGCTGGCTCCTCGCGTGGCTCGCGCAGGGCGGGTTGCTCGAGCGGGAGGCGAACGGCGCGGAGCCGCGCTACCGCCTCTCCGGAGAGCTGCCGCGTTCCGCGGTCGCGGAGGCGCGCGCCGAGGGAATCGCGAGCGATCCGTCCTACGAGCCGACGTACGCGATGCTCGACGAGGCCGCCGTCGCCTATCGCAAGGTCGCCTCCGGCGAGGCGACCGGCGAGCGCGCGCTCTTCCAGAAGATCTCGCTCTGGGCCGGCTACTTCAGCAACGCGAACGCGTACTACGCGCTCAACAACCGGGTCGCGGCCGCCGTCGCCGCCGAGCACCTTCCCGCCGAAGGCGGAGGGGTGCTGGAAGTCGGCGCCGGCCTCGGTAGCGCGACCGCTGCCTTCCTCGATCGGCTCGCGACGCGCGAGCGGGCCGTGACGTCGTACCGCGCGACCGAGCCGGTCGCGTTCTTCCGCCGCCGCGCCGAGCGGACGCTTTCGCCCACGTACGTCGGCATTCCGATCGAGTTCTCCGCGCTCGACGTCAACGAGCCGTGGCAACCACAAGGGATCGCGCCCGGCTCGTACGATCTCGTCTGGGGCGTGAACGTGTTCCACCTCGCGCGCCGCCTGGACGCGGTGCTGGGCGAAGCGCGGCGAGCGCTGGCGCCGGGAGGCTGGCTCGTCGTCGGGGAAGGGATGCGACCGCGCCCCGGCGCCGTCGTCGCTGCCGAGTTTCCCTTCCAGCTCCTCGACGGGTTCGTCGACGTCGAAGTCGACCCCGTCCGCCGGCCGACGCCCGGCTTTCTCGCGCACACCGAATGGCGCGCCGCGCTCGAGCGCGCGGGCTTCGAGGCCGTCGGCGTCGCTCCGGACGTCGAGCGCCTCGTCGAGATCTACCCGGCGTTCTACGCGGCGGCCGTCTTCGGTCGCCGCTGACCGGCCGCGCCCTCGTCGGTCCACATCGGGTGGAAGACGAGCCACTGGCTCGGCTGCTCGCGGATCACGTCCTCGTACGCCTTCACCGTCGCCTCCAGCGCGGCGATGCTCTGTGACGGCGTGCGCGGGTCGAAGCGCTGGACGACGCGCAGCTCGTGGCGGCGGATCCCGAGGCGCATGCCGAAGACCGCGACGATCGGCGCGCGCGCGAGCCGCGCGACCGTGAACGGCCCGAGCTGAAAGCGCGTCGGGCGACCGCAGAACTCGACGGTGTGGCTCCCGGGGACGGGTCCCCACGGCTCGATCTGCATGCCGACGACGTCGCCCTGCTTGAGCGCCTGGAGGATCGGCAGGCCGGCGAAGGCGGTGCCGTCGGAGTAGATCACGTTGAAGCCGTGGCGGGTCCGCTGCTCGTGGACGAGATCGCGCACGCTCTCGTTCATCTCCCGCGCCGTGACCATGTGGACGCGCCGGCCGAGCGTACCGAGCACGCGCGCCGCGACCGCCCACGAGCCGAAGTGCCCGGTCGCGACGACGAGCCCGCGCCCTTCCGCCAGCGCCTTCTGGAAGAGGGCGTCGCCGACGACGCGCACGTCGAGCGGGCGCGCCCGCGGCCCCCACTGCTCCATCGACTCGGTGACCGAGCGCGCGAACTCCGCGAAGACCTCGTACGCGTCCCAGCGCTCGCGAAGCCAGCCGCGCGGGCCCCGCACCTGTCGCTGGTTCGCGAGGACCGCGGCACGCTGCTGGCGCGCGATCGCGTAGACGATCGCCGCGATCGCGGGCGGCGAGCCGCGCTTCCACCACTCCGGCCCATAGACGCAGCCGAGCTCGGCGAAACGGCGCCAGAGCGCGCCGTCGAAGCGGAGCGCCGCCCGGAGGGATCTCCCGGCGGCGCCCGCGCGCCGGTCCTCGGGCGCGGTACCCTCCTCTTCGCCGGCCGACGAGCCCCGGTCGCGTTCTGCGCCCACGCCTCATTCTACGGATCGCCGCGCCGAGCGGGAAACGGTTCGATCGGCCCCCTTTCCGACCGCGAATGCGGCGACTGACGTCCCGGCGGACATCGCGGCGCGCGGCGTTGCCGGTCGCGCCGCAACTCCGTAGACCGCCCCGGGGATGCGACCCGCGACGCGACCGCTCGCGTTCACCGCCCTGCTGGCGGTCGCGCTGGCGCTTTTCGTCTCCCATGCGGAGCGCGACGCGCTCTCGGCCTGGTTCGCGAACGACGACTTCCTGTGGCTCGACAGGAGCCGCCCGAGCGACGTCGCGGCCTCGTTCGTCGAGCCCTGGGGCTTCGGCGCAGCATACCGGCCGATGGCGCGCGTGAGCTTCCTGGTCGACGCGCTCGTCTTCGGGCAGCACGCGGCCGCCTGGCACGCGACGAACCTCGCGCTCCACGTCGCGGCCGCGACGCTCCTCGGCGTGCTGGTCCTCCGGCTTTCGGACGATGCGCCTCTCGCGGCCGCGTCCGCTCTCGTCTTCGCGCTGCTCCCGCTCGGCGACGAGGTCGTCGTGTGGATCTCGGGGCGGATCTACTCGCTCGGGCTCGTGCTGGTGCTCGGCGCGCTGATCGCGCTCGACTCGTTCGTGGAGACCCCGTCGCGGGCGCGCCTGGCCGCGGCGCTGGCGCTCGCGCTCGCGGCGCTGCTCGTGCACGAGGGCTGCGCTGTCGTCGTGCCGCTCGCGACCGCGCTCGCCGCATTCCGCTGGCACACGGGCGCGGCGCGGCGATCGGTCGCGGCGTCGCTCCTCGGCATCGCGGTCGTCGCAGCGGCGTACCTCGCGCTGCGCGCGTTCGCGATCGGCACCCGCGTCCTCTACGCCGCGCGACCGGCGGCGCACTACGGAGCGCTGGAGGCGATCGCCGAGTGGTTCCTCACGCAGGTGCAGCCGTCACCCGGGATCTTCGTCGCGGCGCTCGCCGCCGGCGCGCTGGTCGTGCGGCGGACGTTCTGGGCGGGGTGCGCCGGGATCGCGGGCGGGCTCCTCGCCTTCGCGCCGTTCGCCGCCGTCGACAACTTCGGCCTCCGCTACCTCTACGCCAGCGGAGCCGGGCTCGCGGTCGCGCTCGCGGCCGCGGTGATGGCCCTGACGCGCGTCCCCTGGCTCGGCAAGCCGGCGGCGGCGGTTCTCCTCTTCTCGCTTCTCCGCTCCGAGTGGGCCGGCGCCGCGATGGTTGCGCGCGAATGGCGCGAGGCCGGCGCGCTCTCCCGTGCGACCCTCGCGAACGTCGCCGCTGCCGCCGCAGCGCGGGGCGTCGCGCGGGACGGCGTGATCGTCGTCCTCGATCCCCCGCTCATGCATGGCCGCGGAATGATGCTCCACAACTTCTTCGAGTCGGCGCTCCGGCGCTTCGAGCCGGGCGTGCGCGCGACCGCGATCCCGGGCCATTACTTGACGCGCTTCCCGCCGGAGCTCGGTGTGCAGCTCGCAGCGCAGTCTTGGCGTCGCGAGCAGGAGGCGCGCGCCGCCGCAGGCCTGCCGCCGTCGTGCGGGTGGTGGGCCGGACCGCGCGCTCGCCGTCCGCGACGCATCCTTCGGACGATCCTCGCCTGCGACCCGCTGTTTCTCGCGGTCCACGAGGATACGGGCGAGGTCGCGATCCTCGATCGCGCGGCCGCCGAGATCCGCCTCGAGCCCGTGCTGCGGTGGCTCGCCGATCCGGATCGGCCGCCGCGCGGGGGCCAACGGGGGCACGACGCGGGCCGCGGCGACGCGCGCGCCCGCCGCCGTCGCAACCGGAGCGCCGGCGAATGAGCCGCGCGCCGCGCCGCGGGTCGGGGCTCGCCGATCTGGCGCTCGCCGTCGGCTGCACCGCGATCGCCGCGCTTCTCGTGCAGGGCAACGGCGGGATCTGGGAGCATGCCGGCGGCGGCGATCTCCACGTGTACTTCGTGCCGCGCTTCGTCGAGACGGTTGCAGCCCTGCGCTCCGGTCGGGTGCCGCTCTGGAACCCGCTCGAGTTCTGCGGGGAGCCCTACTTCGCGTCGCCGCAGGTCGGCGTCCTCTACGCGCCGACGCTCGCGCTCTTCTCGCTCTTCGACCCGCGCACCGCGTTCCAGCTGCTGTGGGTATTCCACGTCTTCGTGCTGTCGTGGGCCATGGTCGCGTACCTGTCGGCGTACGTGCCGTCGCCGTGGGCGCGCGCGGCCGGCGTCGCGGTGGCGCTCGGCGGGATTCCGTGGGCGCCGGGCGCAGGCGGCGGGATGGATGCGCCCGGGTTCGTCGGCGGGACGGCGTGGTTCGCGGTGCTCGTCCTCTGCTGGGATCGCGCGGTCGCTGCGGGCGGCGCGCGCGGCGGCACGCGCTGGATGGGCCTCCTCGCGCTCGCCGCGGCCGGGCAGTGGTTCTCCGGCTACCCCGATTTCGCGATGGACGCCGCGGTCCTGCTCGCGATCCTGGCGCTCTGCGACGGGCGCCTGCCGCCGTCGCGTCGCCTGCTCGTGCCGGCGATCGGCCTCGCGATCGGCGCCGCCATCGCGGCGGTGCAGCTCCTCGGCCTCGCGGAAGCGGTACGCGAGAGCGTGCGCGTCGACCGCTTGCCCTACTACCCGGGCATCCGGCGCGGGTTCGCGGTCAACTCCGCCGCGCGGCTCTGGCAGCGCGTGGCGGCGCTGGGGCCGGCCGCGGTCGCGGTCGCGATCGCGTCGTTGCTGCGACCGACCCGCACGACCGTCGCCTGGGCGATCGCGCTCGCGTGGGCGGTCTTCGCCGTCACGCCGCCGCTCTCGCTCCTCTACCTGCTGCCGCCCTTCGCGAGCTCGCGGCTGCCGGTCGGCTGGTGGCACATGGCGTGCGTTCTGCTGGGGTACTTGACGGCCGCGGGAGTCGGCGCCTTCGGCGTGCGCCGGGGGCGCCTCGCGGCGTACGCGGTCGCGGCGCTCGCGCTGCTCGCCGTCGGCGACGCGGCGCGCACGCTGTGGCGCGTGCCGGAAGCGCTGCCGCAGCCCGCCCCCGATCGCGACGCGGTCGGCCGGCGCGCCCGCGAGCTCCGCCGCCTGCAGGACGAGGCGCCGCCCGGCACGCGGCTCCTCGGCGTCCGCGAGCTCGCCGGCACGCTCGAGCACGGGCTCCGGAACGCGGCCGGATACGACCCGCTCGTGCCGCGGCGGATCGACCATCTGCTGGACCCGCTCGGGGTGGAGATGCGCCGGACGCGGGTGCGCGACCTGGTTGCGCACCCGGACGTCGCCGCGCTGCTCGGGGTCGGGATCGTCGTCGCCCCGGAGGGAAACGCGAGCGTGCTCGAGAAGGCGGGGTTCGAGCCGATCGGCCGCCTCGCGGGCGAGGTCGCGCTCCACCGGCCGGCGCTCCCGCGCGCGTACGTCGTGCACGCGGTCGCGCCCGTCGCCGACGAGGCGGCCAGCCTCGCCTGGGTGCTCGCGCACGCCGGCGAAGCGCGCTCCATCGTCGCCGTCGAGCCGGGCGGGGACGTCGCCGACGCCGGCGACGACATGGCCGCGCCGCCGCCCGGCGCGCCCGCCGACGAGGCGACCGTCGTCGCCGACGAGCCGGAGCGCGTCGCGATCCGGGCGCGCGCCGCGAGCGCGGGACTCCTCGTCCTGAACGACACCTGGCACCAGGGCTGGCGCGCCACCGTGGACGGCGCGCCAGCCCCGATCGCGCGCGTCAATCACGCGTTCCGCGCGGTGCCGATCTCCGCCGGCTCGCACGAAGTCGTCTTCCGCTACCGGCCGGCCTGGCTCGTGCCCGGTACGGCGATGAGCGTCGCGGGTCTCGTCGCCGCCCTCGCGCTCGTCGCGGCGCCGCGTCGGCGAGCCGCCCGCGCGTCGCACAGCTCCCAGCGAGGCGGAGGAGCCTGACTCGAGATCCGAGTGAAGCGAGCGCCGGGGGCGGGCGACCGCCGGGAGCCGCAGGCAGCATCGATACCACCGCTGGACGCCACCGCCGGCAGGATCGCGAGCGAAGCGAGCGCGGAGCGAAGCGAGCCCCGCAGGGAGTGGGGCCCCGTTGGGCTTTGCCAAACGGGGCGAGGGAAGCGTTTCCCTCGTGCGACAACCCGAGCCCCTCGATCAATAAAGTGGGATGTCGAAGTGCGCGTACGCTCCGCCGCCCGCGTGCCGGCGGAAGACCATGTCGGGCCGGTGGTCGAGCGCGCTGTAGTGCGTGATGATCGCCTTCCTCTGGCTGCCGCGCTGCCGCGGCTCCGACCCCCGGTGCGCGAGGCGCGAGTGCCAGACCAGCACGTCGCCCTTCCGCCCGAGGAAGCGCTTCGGCTCGATGCCCGAGCGGGCGATCTTGTCGTCGAACGCCCCGTTGACGAAGCGCTCGGCGTATTGCGCCCAGTGGCCGACGTCGCCGCTGTGGCGATGGCCGATCTGGCGCGCCTCGTCCGGCGGCAGATGGGTCCGCACCTTGGCGCCGCTCATCGGGTCCCACTTGTGCGATCCGGGCACGAACTCGAACGGGCCGCAGTCGGGGTCGATGTCGTCGAGCGCGAACCAGACGGCGCAGTACCAGGCCTGGACGAAGTCGGGGTTCAGGTAGTCGTCCTGGTGCCAGTTGCGCTCGGTGCTGACCCAGCCCGTCAAGTTCAGGTGCATGCCCATCTCGCCGCCGATGAGCTCGCGGAGGAGCGCCATGAGCGGGGGATGGAGGCAGAGGTCGCGGATCTCCGGCACGTGCACGTACGGAACGGGCGTGTGCCAGCCCTCCGGCCGTCCGAGCGGCTCACGCACCGCGCAGTAGGCGTCGACGAGCTCGGGCGGCACGAAGCCGCTCTTGATCACGTAGCCGTGACGGCGCCAGTGGCGCTGGTCGTCGTTCAGGTCGCGCTCGTCGACGTCGCTCCGGTCGAGCCACGGGACCCGCAGCTCGTCGAGCGGCTCGGTCAGGTCCTCGAAGCGAAGCGCGCGCGGCGGCGCATACGGCGGCGGCGCGATCGCGCGATCGCGCCGGAAGGACTTCAGTCGGGAGAGGAGACCCATCGCGACCGGCGAGGGATACTACACCGCTCGGCGCGCCTCCATCCGGGCTCGCCCGCCTCGGCGTTCGGCCCGGCGCTCGGCCCGCCGGCGGTCAGCCCGCCGACGTCAGCTCGACGTGCAGCTCATCGATCCCCGCGACGAGCGTCGACGCCGCGCGCTTCACCTCCGTCCCCGGCATCGGCCGGATGTCGGGGAAGCGCTGCACGAGCTCCTGCACCATCACCTTGAGCTCCATGCGCGCGAGGTTCGCGCCGAGGCAGAAGTGCGGCCCGATCCCGAACGCGAGGTGCGGGTTCGGCTGCCGCGTGACGTCGAAGCGGTCCGGCTCGGCGTACACGTCGTCGTCGCGGTTCGCGCTCTGGTAGAGCATCGCGACGCGCTCGCCGGCGCGGATCGCCTGGCCGCGGACCTCGGTGTCGCGCGTGGTCGTGCGGCGAAAGCAGATGATCGGCGAGACGTAGCGGAGGATCTCCTCGGCGGCGCAGTCGAGGAGGTCCGGGCGGCTCCGCAGGAGCTCGAGCTGCTCGCGGTTCTGCATGAGCGCGAGCATCCCGCCCGAGATCGCGTTCCGGGTCGTCTCGTTGCCCGCGACGAGGAGGAGCGTCATGAACATGACGATCTCGTCGTTCTCCATCGACTCTTCGTCCTCGGCGAGCACGCCGTCCTGCTGCGCCTGGAGGAGGATCGTGACGAGATCCTCGCGCGGCTCGCGCCGGCGCTCCTCGAAGACGTCCTGCAGGTAGTTGCCGTACTCCATGAATGCGGTGACCGACTCGTTCACCTTGACGGGGTCGTGGTAGTTGCCGCTGATCCCGATGAGGCGATCCGACCACGAGTGGAAGCGGTCGAAGTCCTCGCGCCGGATCCCGAGCATCTCGGCGATGATGTAGAGCGGCAGGGGCACGGCGACGTCGCGCACGAGGTCGCAGCGGCCGCGCTCGGCGATGTCGTCGGCGATCTCGCGCGCGAGCTCGCGGATCCGCTCGACGAGGAGGCCGACCATGCGCGGCGTGAAACCCTTGTTCACGAGCTTCCGGAGCCGCGCGTGGCGCGGGTCGTCCATGGAGACGATCGAGACCAGAGCTTCGGAATCGGGCAGCACACCCTGCGCCGCGGAGAAGATCTCGGGCGTCTTCGAGACCTGGAAGACGTCCTCGTAGCGCGAGAGCACCCACAGGTCGCTCGCCTCGTCGCGGTAGACGGGGGCGTTCGCCCGGAGCCAGCGGTACGTGGGGTGCGGATCGCCGGCGTAGAGCGACGCGTCGGTCAGGTTCGGGCGCATCGACGCCCTACTCGCCGGCCGTCAGAGCTTGCAGTCGCTCGACCGCCTCCAGGTACTCCTGGACGAGGCCGTACATGACGTCCTTGACGGGACGCGACTCGTTCATCCGGCCGACGATCTGGCCGACCGGATTGAACATCACCTTGACGGCCTTGTCGGCGTAGCGGTGGCCGCGCGACACGGCCTCGGACGTCACCATGAACTGGAGCGGCATCCCGAGCGGCTTCGGGTTGTCGGGCGCTTCCCACGCTTCCGTCCAGTCGTTCTTGAGCATGCGGCACGGCTTTCCGGTGAAGGAGCGCGATCGCACGGTGTCGCGGCTCGTGGCCGCGTGGTACGCCGCGCGCTGCGCCGGCGGCGCGTCCGCCTCGACGACGTCGAGCCAGAGCGAACCGCTCCACACGCCCTGCGCGCCCATCGCGAGCGCCGCCGCGATCTGGCGTCCGGTGCCGATGCCGCCGGCGGCGAGCACGGGGGTCGGAGAGACCGCGTCGATGACCTCGGGCCACAGCACGACGCTCCCGACGTCGCCGGTATGGCCGCCGCCCTCGGTGCCCTGCGCGATGATGATGTCGACCCCGGCGGCCTTGTGCGCGCGCGCCTGCTTCGCGGCGCCGCAGAGCGCGGCGACCTTGCGACCCGAGGCGTGGATCTGCTCGATGACGTCGGACGGCGGCGTGCCGAGCGCGTTCGCGAGAAGGCGCACCTTCGGGTGCGCGAGCGCGACGTCGATCTGCGGCTGGGCGGTCGCGGCGGTCCAGCCGAGAAGCTCGTTCGGGCGCTCGCCCTCGGGGAGGTCCGGCACGCCGTGGTCGGCGAGGACCTTCTTCACGAAGTCGCGGTGCTGCTGCGGGATCGCGGCGCGCAGCATCTCCTCGAGCTTCTTCGGGTCGACCTCGCCCATGCCCTCGTATTTGCCGGGGATGACGATGTCGACGCCGTAGGGCTTGTCGCCGATGTGCTCGTCGATCCACTTGAGCTCGATCTCGAGCTGCTCCGGGGGAAAGCCCACGGCGCCGAGCACCCCGAAGCCGCCCGCCTTGCTGACCGCCGCGACGACGTCGCGACAGTGGCTGAAGGCGAAGATCGGGAACTCGATGCCGAACATGTCGCAGATCTGCGTGTGCACGGGATCTCCTTCGCGCGTTGCCGTTTTCGTCCGGCGGGGCGCGTCGCGCGGAGCGGCGGGAAAAGTCTGTACTCCGCGGTTACGATGTGTAAAGAAGTTCGCAACACCATGTCAACGGCGTCGCGAGGGGCCGTGGCGCGGAAAGCGGTCCGGGTGGCGCGCCGGGCGGGCCGGCGGCTGCCGGCATCCGAGCGCCGGCGCGAGCTCGTGCGCGTCGCGGCCGACCTGATGACGAGCCGCGGCGTCGACGGCGTGCAGTTCGCGGAGGTCGCCGCGGCGGCCGGCGTGACGCGGCCGCTCGTGTATCGGTTCTTTCCGAACCGCCAGGCGCTCATCATCGCGGTGCTGGAGGACTTCACGGCCGAGCTCACCTCCCGCTTCGGTCACGGCTTCATGCGAAGCATCCCGGGCAGTAACGTGGAGGTCGCGCGCGTCTTCGTCGAAGCGCTCTGCGACCTGATCGACGAGCGCGGCGCCGGCCCGTGGCATCTCCTCGATTCGAAGGGCCCCGATCCCGAGATCGCGCGCATCGGCCAGAAGCTGGTCGACGAGCTCATGGCGCCCTGGCGGGCCCGCCTCGTGGAAGCGATCGAGATCAGCCCGCGCGAGTCGATGACCCTCGCCCGCATGATCGTCGCCGCCGGACGCGCCGCCATCGAGCTCTGGTCCGCCGGCTCGCTGACCCGCGCCGAAGTCGTCCGCGACACGACGCGGGGAGTGAGCGCGCTGGTGGAGGGCTTCGCCGCCGGACCGCGGGAGAAGGCGGCGCGCGGCGAGCGACGTTTCGGCCGCAAGCGTAGCCCTTGATCGTCGTTCGGCCGCTCGGCGGCGGATGACTTCTGTCGTCCGTGGCCGATCTGCTATCGCGGGCGATGGAACCATCTTGGACGCACCAACCAACAACCCGCTCAAGGCCGAAAGGGCACTCCTCCGCGCGACGCTTGCGGCGGGCGCCCGTCGTCGGCTGTTCGCAGCGATGGCGGTGGGCGTCGTGCTCTCGACCCGCCCACCGAATGTGGCGGGCGCCGCCGACCACGTCGTTCGCGTCGACGCGACCCGCATCCTCGGCTCCGCCAACCGGAACCTCGCCGGCGCCGGGTGGAACACCGGCTCCCTGTCCGCGATCCGCCCCTTTGCGCCGCCGATCGTCCGCGTCGACGGGCACCTCGATCGCGTGAGCCTGCGGCCCGGCGCGATCGACCTCGCCGACGTCCTCGAGCACGTCACCGAGGTGCACGACGCGGGCGGCGCGCCGCTCGTCATCCTTTTTCCGATGCCGCGGTGGCTCGGCGAGGGGTCGCTCGCGAGCTGCGTCCCGAGCCCGCTGGCGCCGACCTGCGACGCGACCAAGCTTCCGCCGTCCGACTTCGACGCCTGGGAAGCGCTCATCCGCGACGTCGTGCGCGAGCTCGCGACCGCCGACCCTCCGGCGCGTCGCTTCGAGGTGTGGAACGAGCCCGACATCCCCGTCTTCTGGCAGGGCACGCGTGACGAGTTCCTGGCGACCGCCCTCGCGACCCACCGCGCGATCAGCGACGTCGTCGATGAGACCGGCATCGCGATCGAGGTCGGCGGACCGGGTAGCGCGGCGGCGGCCGGGCTGATCGGCCCGTACGCCGAGGCGGTCGCCGCGGCCGGCCTGCCGCTCGACTTCGTCTCCTGGCACCGCTACGGCAACATCCCCAATCTCGGGCCCGACGGGAACGAAGGCCTGATCGACGAGGACCTCTACAGGCTCCTCGCCGGCGTCAATCCCAACACGACGCCGCGCGACTACGGGCGCGAGGTCGGCGAGGTGCAGCAGGTCGTCGCGGACGCGCTCGCGGCCGCGCGCCCCGACGGAGCGACCGGCACGGGGAGCGGCGACGAACCGATCCTGCTCCTCGACGAGTGGAACCTCTCGTCGGGCGGCTACGACCGTCGCCACGACACGAACGAAGGCGCCGCGTTCGCGCTCGGCGTCCTGATCGAGCTCGAGCGCGCCGGCCTCGACGGCGCCGCGTACTACCGCTCGGTGAGCGGCAGCGCCCACGTCGGCGACTGGGGCCTCGTCACCCCGAGCGGCGGGCGAAAGCCGACGTGGTGGGTCCTCGACCTCTGGTCGCGCATGGCGGGACGCCGCATCGCCGTCGAAGGCGACGATCCCGCGACCGGGCTCTGGGCGCGCGCCGTCGCGGGATCCGGCCACGTCGAAGTGCTGCTCGCGACGTTCGTCGCGACCGGCGGGTCCGCGACGACCGTGCAGCTCGACGTCGCGGGCTGCGATGCGGCGAGCGCCGAGGTCGCGACCATCGACGCCGCGTCGCCGAGCTTCGCGGACGGCGAGACGCGGGCCGTCGCATCGGGCACGCTCGACCTCGCGCTCGCCGACCAGTCCGCGACCTGGGTCCGGCTCGCGTGCGAGCGACCCGACGGGACGCGCCCGCGACGGCCTCGCCTGCCGACGTTGCGGCGCACGACGCCGCCGTAGCCGCCGGCGGGACGGCACACGCGCCACAGAAACGACGGAAGGAGACGAAAAGATGCCGGAAACGCGCGCTCCGCTGTCCGCCGCCGAGATCCAGGCCTTTCAGCGCGACCTGTCGAACTGGGGCCGCTGGGGCGAGCGCGACCAGCTCGGCGCGCTGAACCTGATCACGCCCGCGAAGCGCGTCGCCGCCGCGGCGCTCGTCCGGAGCGGCCGCACGGTGTCGTGCGCGCGCCCGCTCCCGACCGAGCCGATGCCGGAGAACCCGAGCCCCGTCGTGCACCTCATGACCGCGACTGCGACCGAGGGCTTCGGCGGCGACTACTTCGCGATGGCCCCGCACGGCTTCGCGACGTCGCACATCGACGCGCTCTGCCACATCTTCAACGACGGGAAGCTCTACAACGGCTACGCGACCGATCGAGTGACGGCGCACGGCGCGCTCGAGCTCGCCATCCACGAGCTGAAGGACGGCATCGTGTCGCGCGGCGTGCTGCTCGACGTGCCGCGGGCGCGCGGCGTCGCCCACCTCGAGCCGGGGGAGCCGATCTTCGTCGACGACCTCGAGCGCGCGGAAGCGGAGGCGAGCGTGCGCGTCGAGGAGGGCGACGTGCTGCTCGTCCACACCGGCCGTTGGGCGTACCGCGACCTGCGCGGCGGCTGGGACGCGCGCACCCGTCTCGCGGGCCTCGACGCCTCGTGCCTTCCGTGGCTCCGCGAGCGCGGCGTCGCGGCGCTCGGCTCCGACGGCGTGTCGGACGTTCTTCCCTCGCGGATCGAAGGGATGTGGCTCCCGATCCACACGGTCGCGATCGCGACCATGGGCCTCCACCTGCTCGACAACCTCGACCTCGGACCGCTCGCGCGCGCCTGTGCCGAAGAGCGGCGCTGGGCGTTCCTCCTGACGGTCGCCCCGCTCGTGCTCCAGCGCGGGACCGCGTCGCCGGTCAACCCGATCGCCCTTTTCTGACGCATTCGAGGCGGCGGAGGGCCGCCGGAGCCCGCTTCTCCGGCCACCGCCGCCCTTCGCCGGCCCTCACCCGCCGGCGAAGGGCGCGAGGAGGTACACCTCGTCGCCGTCCGAAAGCGGGCGATCGAGGTTGTCGTCGACCGGGCAGCGCTCGCCGTTCAGCATCAGCGTGTGGCGGAGGTGCGGGCTGTTCTCGATCGCGGCGCGCAGGCGGATTCCGCGACGCTCGGCTTCCTCGATGAGGGCGCCGAGCGTCGCGCCGGCGGACAGCGCGACCTGCTGATCGACGTCGACCCAGCCCGCCTCCGTGCGGCCCTTCAGGAGCACGCGGACGCGGATCGCGCCCGACGGCTCGCCGCCCACGAGGCGGCGCAGGGTGGCGAGGACGCCCATCTTCGATCCGCGGGCCGCGACGGCGAGCGCAGCGCGCTCCGCCCCGTCAAGCGTCGACCCAGGTGCCGAGCAGATCCGTCATGCCGAGCGCGTCCGCCCGCGACTTCGCGAGCCTTCCGCTCTCGGGGTTCCAGCCCATCGCGCGATAGTAGTCGTTCTTGAGCTCGACGATCGGGACCTTGACGCCCTTCAGCGGCCCGGTCGTCAAGTTGCCGTCGCCTTCGCCGAGCATGCGCGGGTGCGGCTGGAACTCGGACGGCTTCAGGCCCTCGCGCACGTTGAACGCGTTCCGCAGGTTCTGGATGCGCTCGCCGGCGGTCAGCAGCTCGCGCTCGTTCATCCCCCACCCGGTCACCGCGTTCACGAGGTCGAGCCACGGAAGGCCGCCGGTCAGGTTCGTGAACATGCAGAGGCCGAGGCCGTTCATCACCTGGTGGGCGTTCGAGAAGTGCGCCTGCGCGACGCCCTTTCCCTCGGTCGTCTTCCAGCCGACCGTCACCTCCTTCGGGTCGACGACGTTCGGGATCGGGAACTTCGCGTTGAACGTCTCGTTCCACGACGCCGTGCCCGCGGTGTGCCGGCCGGGCGTCGGGTCGGCCGTGTAGGTCACGCCCATGAGCGACGTGAAGCGCGTGTCGTGGTACGCCGGCTCCTGCCCGTGGATGTGCACGGCGAAGCTCTCGCTCCCCTTCCCGACGTGCCGCGACGCGGACGCCGAGCCGTGGCGCAGCCACTCGCCGCAGCCTTCTCCCTTCCCCATCTTGATCGTGAGCGCGAGGGCACCCTCGCCGTTCCCCCAGCGCATGTCGACCCCGTCGAGGTCGGCGGCCGTCAGCACGCCGCGCTCGACCGCCTCGCAGACCCACGCGAGCGTCGCGCTCGAGCTGACGGCATCCATGCCGTAGCGATTGCACGCGTCGTGGCACGCGGTGACGATCTCGAGGTCGTCGTTCAGGAGCACGGCGCCGAAGCCGACGATCGTCTCGTAGTCGGGACGCCGCACGTCGGAGAGGCCGCGATGCTTGACGGCGACGATGCCCTTGCACGGCATCGGGCAGTCGCCGCAGGAGAGCTTCTTCGTGATGAGCTTGTCGACTTCCTTGCCGTCGAGCTTCCAGCCCTTCGAGGCGAGGGGAAATTCCGTCGAGCCGACGCCCTTCCAGTTCTTGATCGGCGTGTCGCCGTTCTCGATCGAGATCGCGACGGCGCCGGTCGTGCCGCGGTCGCTCCAGAGCTGCCGCATGGCCTGCTGCGGAGCCTCCACCTTGAGGCCGAGGCGGCTCATCAGGCGGTACATCCAGCCGAGCCAGCGCTTCGGCTTGGTCATGAAGACCATGAAGCGCATGCGGAGCGAGAGGTCGCTCTTGTACTCGGCGGTGACCGCCTGGCAGAGCTCGCGGAAGCGCGACGGGTTCGCGATCGGAACCTCGCCGGATCCCGCCACGACGACGGCCTTCAGGTTCTTCGAGCCGTAGATCGCGCCGAAGCCCTGGCGGCCGAACGCGTGGTAGCGATCGTTCATCACGCTCGCGATGCGCGACTGCTTCTCGCCCGCCGGCCCGATCGCGCTCACGCCGACCTCGGACTTCCCGCCGTAGCGCGTGCGAAGCTCGTCGAAGACGGGCGGGATCTCCTGGCCCCAGAGCGTTCCCGCCGGATCGAAGCGAACCTCGCCGTCGCGCACCACGAGCACCGTCGGCTCGCTCGCGCGGCCGCTCACGACGAGCGCGTCGTAACCCGCGTGCCGGAGCTGGCTCGCGACGCTGCCGCCCGAGTTCGAGTCGGCCCACGTGCCGGTCAGCGGCGACTTCCCGACGATCTGGATCCGCCCGGAGAAGGGCGTGCGCACGCCCGTCAAGAGCCCCGACACGATCGCGAAGCACGCCTCGGGTGCGAGCGCGTCGGTGCCGGCCGGGTAGTGCTTCCACATGAGGTAGGCGCCGAGCCCGTAGCCTCCGAGGAACTGCTTGTAGAAGGACTCGTCCACCGTCTCGACGCGCGACGTCCGGGTCGTGAGGTCGACCACGAGCACGCGGCCGTGCGTGCCGTAGCGTCCGTTCAACTGGCTCGAGGGGTCTGACATCGGGAACCTCCGCGCGGGGGATTCCCGTCTATATCGCGCCCCCGTGGTCGGGGTAAGGGGCGACGACGCGGCGCCGCACGGCGGCCTCCGGTGTCTACCGGAGGCCGGCTGCGGTCGCCGCGTCGTGCGTCGCGAACCTACTCGTGGTTGGGGTCTCTCGGCTGGTCGCCGCGCGCCACGTTGGGCCGTTGATGGCGCTGCTGCTGCTGGGCGCGCTGCGCCTCCGCCTGCTGGCGCTGCGCCGCCTGGCGCTGCTGCTGCTGGGCGCGCTGCGCCTCCGCCTGCTGGCGCTGCGCCGCCTGGCGCTCCTGCTGCTGCGCGCGCTGCGCCTCCGCCTGCTGGCGCCGCGCCGCCTGGCGCTCCTGCTGCTGCGCGCGCTGCGCCTCCGCCTGCTGGCGCTGCGCCGCCTGGCGCTCCTGCTGCTGCGCGCGCTGCGCCTCCGCCTGTTGGCGCTGCGCCGCCTGGCGCTCCTGCTGCTGGGCGCGCATCGCCGCCTCGCGCTGCTGGCGCTGCGACTCCTGCTGCTGCCGCGTCGCCGCCTCGCGCTGCTGGCGCTGCGACTCCTGCTGCTGCCGCGTCGCCGCCTCGCGCTGCTGGCGCTGCGACTCCTGCTGCTGCCGCGTCACC
>DASRFA010000057.1:0-125493 GCA_035651755.1 Binatia bacterium
AGCCGTGTTTGCGGGCAAGCGAGCGACTGTCGAACGAGCGGGACAATCAATCGCGCCCACATTGATTCATGAGACAATTCGGCGCGCTCGGCGACCCGCGAGCGAGACCCGGAGCGAGCGCCCGCACACACGGCTCCGGCGACGACAGGCAGCGAGTGGAGCGGCCGCATGCACCGCTCCGGCGTGTACCGGCACCGACGAACGCGACGAGCGCACGCGACTCGCGAAAGCGCGATCGCGGGCGTCCCCTCAGTCCATGGTCTCGGCGCGCTTCTGCACCTGCTCGAGGAGCTGCGCGCGCCGCCGCGCGTCGACCTGCGTCTTCAGGCGCAGGTACAGCTCCTCCTTGTTCACCGGTTTCGCGAGGAACTCGCTCACGCCGAGGTTCATGCCGGTCGCGCGCGTCTCCATGTCGTCGCGCGCCGTCAGCAGGATCACGGGGAGCGACGCGGTGCTGGAGGACTTCTTCAGCTCGCGGCACACGGCGAAGCCGTCCATGTTCGGCATCATCACGTCGAGCAGGATGACGTCGACCTCGTGCGACCGCAGTCGGTCGAGCGCGGCTTGCCCGCCGTCGGCGAGGACGACGTTGTATCCCTTGCGCTCGAGGAGGTGGCTCAGCAGCCGCCGGGAATCCTCGTCGTCGTCGACGACGAGAACCCGTCCTTGGGCGCTCGCAGCTCCGCTGTTCTCCGCCATCATGGCACCAACCTTACGCCTCGGCCCCGTCGGCCGCGGCAATTCCCCCACGTCGCCGGCGCAGCTTCGCGACCAGCGTCGTCCTCTTCAGGCCGAGCAGACGTGCTGCGGCCTGCTTGTTGCCCTTCGTGCGCCGAAGGGCCTCCTCGATGAGCCGGTTCTCGAACTCCTCGACCGCGTTCGTGAGGTCGAGGCCTTCGTCGGTCATCACGGGTCGCGGGATCTTCTTCTCGGAGATGAAGGAACGAATGTTGGACGGGAGGTTCTCCGTGCGGACGACGCCGTCCTCGGACAGGATGACCAGGCGCTCGATCAGGTTCTCGAGCTCGCGCACGTTCCCGGGCCAGTCGTACTCCCAGAGGTGGACCATCGCCTCTTCGGTGATGGTGACCTTCATTCCGGAGCGCTTGGCGTTGTGGCGGTCGAGGAAGTGGCGCACGAGCAGCGGGATGTCCGAGCGCCGCTCGCGCAGCGGCGGGAGCGCGATCGGGATGACCTCGAGCCGATAGAAGAGGTCCTCGCGAAAGAGCCCGCGCTCGACCTGCGCCGCGAGGTCCTTGTTCGTCGCGGCGACGACGCGCACGTCGACGCGGCTCGCGCGGTCGGATCCGACGGGCCGGATCTCCTTGTCCTGCAGCACCCGGAGGAGCTTCACCTGCAGGACGGGGCTCATCTCCGAGATCTCGTCGAGGAAGATGCTGCCGCCGTTCGCGAGCTGGAACATGCCGGCGCGCGAGCCGACCGCGCCCGTGAACGCGCCCTTCTCGTGGCCGAACATCTCGGACTCGAGGAGGTCCGCCGGGATGGCGCCGCAGTTGACCGGGATGAACGGGCGGTCGCGACGCTGGCTCGCCGCGTGCAGCGAGCGCGCCGCCACCTCTTTGCCAGTACCGCTCTCGCCGAGGATCAGGACCGTCGCATCGGTCGGACCGACGCGGCGGAGGAGGTCGTGGATGCGCTGGATGAGCGGGTGCTGGCCGATCAGCTGTACCGCTGGTCCATTGCCTTGCATCAAGGCCTCTCTCGCCTCGGCCCCCGCGATGTTTTCAGGTTTCGTCCCGGTGCCGGAATATGACACGAACTCCCGGAAAAGCGCCATACGTGCAAACCCCGTCGCCGGTTCGGGATGCCACCCGTTCGTTCTCTATGGAGTGTCGAACGGCGCTCTGCGGATCTTTAGGACGAAGCGCCAAAAACTTGGCGCGCCAAGAAATCGGCGATGGCCGCGGCGCGCTCTCCGCGACCTCGCAAGTGCGCTAGCGGCGGCGCGGCGCGCCCGGCGTTTCGGTCCTAAGCGATGCGCGCTTCGGTCGCCACGCCCCCGGCGAGGCGAGCGGCGTCGCCGTGGAGAGCGACGAGCTCGCGCACGAAGCGGGGCGAGAGATGGGGGACGCCCGCCTTGTCGCAGATCTTGCTCGCCCAGTGGAGGACGACGACGTCGCGCGGCCACGCTTCGGGCGCCTCCAGGAGCGCGCGCAGCGCGGCCAGTTCGTGGCGCTGAGCGGCTTCCTGGGCGCTCGCCACGATCTGCCAGCGCCCGCGCTCCACGGGGTCGTCGAGCGTGCGCAGGACGAGCTGGATCCCGGTCGGCGACGCTGACCCCAGGCAGGCGAAGCCGTCCCGGACGTAGATCGCGTCGTCGTCCGCGAGCCACCAGTACGATCCCCAGCGCTCGCGGAGCCGGCGCGCGTTGTCCGCATCGTGGTCCTTCCTCCCCGGCGACTGGCTCTCGAGGTGGATCAGGACGCTCTCCGGTTGATAGACGACGACGCCGCCGCGCTCGCGGATCTTCAAGCACAGGTCGACGTCCTCGAAGCCGTTCCGGTAGCCCTCGTAGAAGCCGCCGACCGCTTCGAAGCAGTCGGGTCGCACCAGCATGCACGCCCCGGTCACGACCTGGAACTCGCGACGCCTGCTGACGCACGGGGCGTCCGCCGGGAAGCAGCGATAGATGTGGTACGGCATCATGACGGCGCGGCTGAAGGCGACACCGGCGTGCTGGATCGTCCCGTCGGGATAGAGCAGCTTGCTGCCGACGACCGCGACCTCGGGATGCTCGTCGGCGTCGCGCACCAGCGCGGACAGCCAGCCCGGACGCGGGATCGTGTCGTTGTTCAGGAACACGACGTATCGCCCGGTCGCGACCTGCGCTCCCTGGTTGCAGGCGCGCGCGAAGCCCAGGTTCTCCGGATTGCGGAGGATGCGCACGTCGCCGCCGAGCGCATCGAGCACCTCGCGCGTCCCGTCGGTCGAGCCGTTGTCGACGAGGATCACCTCGAACGTCGCGCCGTCGGTCACCTGTGCGAGGTGCTCGAGGCACTGCCGCGTCAATTCCGCCTTGTTGAAGAGCGGGATGACGATCGACGCGTCGAACCGCTCCTCCGAAGCATGAGCCGCCGGGGCGCGCCGCGCGGCGGCGCGCTCGGCATCGAGCGCCTCGCGGATGCCGCACAGGTACGCGAGGTCGAGGACGTGGCGGTAGAGGGGGTGGAGGATCGTTCGGACGTAGTACGTCTCGAACGTCTCCTGGGCGCCGAGGTAGAGCGTCGCGAGCTTGCTCCGGTCGGGGCGTTCCGCTTCCTCGGCCGCCGCCAGCGCGCGATCGAGGAGCTCCGGAGCGAGCCCCGGGCCGAGCCGCTCCGCTTCCGACACGCGGAGGGCGTGGGTGTGCTCCGGGTGCTTCCGCGCATACACGACCGCCATCCTTCCGGCCGAGCGCTGCCGGCGCGCGAAGCGCGCGACGTCGACGGGGTGGTGATGGTAGGTCAGCGCGCTCGGCTCGTAGCGGAGGCGGAGGCCCTGCTTCTCGAGGCGATAGCCGAGCTCGGTGTCGTCGTAGGCCGCCTCGACGAAGTCCTCGTCGAAGATGACCGCCTGCCGGAGGAGCAGCGAGCGCTTCAGCGACACGTTGCTCGAGTAGAAGACGCGATGCGACGCGACGCCGTCCGCGATCGTGTGGAACGAGAACTGCTGCCCGCCCGCGGGCGAGACGATCAGCTCCATGAAGGGCGTCACCTCCAGCTCCGGCGACCAGTCGATGTGCCCGAGGACCGCGGCGAGCTCGTCGGGGTTCCGCTCGTGGAACCGCAGGTGGGTCTCGACGAGCCCGGGGCCGGGGATCATGTCGTCGCCCGTCAAGAGGACGATCGGAGCACGCGCCGAGCGGATCCCGACGTTCCGCGCGGCGTTGGCGCCGAGGTGCGGCTGGCGGAGGAGGCGAACGGCGCCGCCGCGCCAGGCCTCGACCATCGCCGCCGTGTCGTCGCTCGAGCCGTCGTCGACGACGATGACCTCGAAGCGATCGGGGTCGACCGTCTGGGACGCGAACGCGAGCAGCGTCTTCCGGAGGATGTCGCGCCGGTCGTGCGTCGGAATGACGACGCTCAGCTCCGGTCGCGGGCCGTCGTCTTCGTCCCTCGCGTCCGCGATCCGCGCCTCGCGCTCGCGAGCGAGCGCGTCCGCGACGGCGCGCAGCCGCGCGATCGGCTCGTCGAGCCGATACGCCCACTGGATCGCCGCCCGGTAGTGGCGCTCGGCGATGTCGTCGAGCGCGGGACGCGGGATCTGGCCCGCGCGCCGCTCGCGCGCGATCTCGAACGCCTCCTCCAGCATCCGCCTTCCGATCGCCAGCTCCTCGCGCGACAGGTTCGGCGTGTGCATCGGGACCTGGTGACCGCCCCATGCCTTCCAGTCGTGCGCGTCGATCCAGCCCTCGGCGACGGCCTGCTCGTGGAGCGGCGTCCCGGGGTACGGCGTGATCGTCGTCACGCCGATCGTGTCGGGGTCGTGGCGCACGATGAGGTCGTAGGTGTCGACGATCGACTGGCGCGTGTCGGTCGGCAGGCCGGCGATGAGGAGGAAGTGGAGGCGGATGCCGAGCCGGCGCGTCGCCTCGCGCACCGCGGAGAGCCTGGACGTCGTGAGGCCGCGCTTCCCTTCGCGCAGGCGCATCGTGTCCTCGTCGCCGGTCTCGATGCCGACCAGGATGTGGCTGCAGCCGGCCGCGCGCATCCTCGCGAGGAGCGGCTCGGAGAGGCAGTCGACGCGAGTCTCGCACGCCCAGTCGATCGACCAGCCCGCCGCGACGATCCCGTCGCAGATCTCGGTGGTGCGCTCCTCGCTCAGCGTGAAGGTCGCGTCGCGGAAGTAGACCTTGCGGACGCCGAGCCCTTCGACGATCGATCGCAGCTCCGCGAGCACGCGGGGCGCGCTCTGCGCACGCCACTTGACCCCCTCGACGAGCGGGTAGGGGCAGTAGTAGCCGCACGGATACGGGCATCCGCGGCTCGTCTGCAGGGTCGCAACCGGGCCGCCGAGGAGCGGGTAGCGGTAGCGGTCGACCGGGAGCAGGTCGCGCGCCGCGATCGGGAGCGCGTCGACGTCGGCGACCGGCTCGCCGGCGTCGAACCCGAGGGACGGCGGCTCGCCCGGCGCGGCGGCCGGATCGAGCCACGCGCAGCCGGAGCGATGGCGTCCGCGCACGAGCTCGACGATCGAGAGGTCGGCCTCGCCGTGCACGACGAGATCGGCGCCGCTCCGCTCGAGGAGCGTCCGAAGGAGCGCGCGATCGCGCAGCAGCGTCTTTGCGAAGACGCGCGCACCCGGAAGGCGGCGCCGGAGCTCTGCGAGGAACGCCGCGTCGCGCTCGAGCGTCGGCAGCGACACGGTCGCGACGACCACGTCCCAGGCGGTCGCGGCGAGCCGGTCGCACGTCGCGCCCTCGTCGAGCGCGAGCGGATCGGCGTCCACGATAGCGACCTCGACGCCGGCGGCGCGCAGGCTCGCCGCCATGGTGGCGAGGTCGAGCGGCATGAGCAGCATGTCGGGGCCGCCGTCGAAGCCGAGGCCGCCCGCCATCGACCGGCTGACGGCATGCCCCGCGAGGGACGGCGTGTTGATCAGTGCGACGCGCACGCGAGATCTCCCTCCGGCGGCGCCGGCGCCCGTCCGCGCCCGGGCGCGGCCGCGAGCGCGGCGAGATCGCTCTCCGAGCCGCCGCTCTGCGCGAGCGCGATCGCGGCCGCGAGCCAGCCGTAGTCGACGCCGGCGATCTTCCCCTGGTTGGGCGTCCGGCACGATCCCTCGTAGGGATCGACGATCGCGAGCCCCATGCGCTCGACCTCGCCGGCGATGTCGCTGCCCGGCGTCGGCGTGAAGTAGCTCGCGCTCAGGTGGTCGGGCTGGATGCGCCAAACCATCCGCACCGTGTCGATCACCTCGGCGCGCGTCTCGGTCGGCGCGCCGAACATGACGTTCGCCCAGATGCGGACGCCGTGGCGGCGGCAGATGTCGGCTGCCCGCACGTTCTCCTCGACCGTCGTCTCCTTCTGGAAGAGATCGAGGATGCGCTGGCTTCCGCTCTCGAAGCCGATCATCGCCCAGGCGAGGCCGCTCTCCGCCATGAGCCCGACGACGTCGGGATACTTGCAGATGAGGTCCGCGCGCATCTGGCAGATGTAGGGCTCGCTGAGGCCGGCATCGCGGTAGCGCGCGCAGAACTCGCGGTTCCAGCGGTGGTTGATGAAGAAGAGGTCGTCGTGCGCCATCCAGCTGCGAAAGCCGAAGCGCGCCTTCAGCGCGCACAGCTCGTCGACGACGTTCTCCGGGCTTCGCAGCTTGATCTTGTTGCCGAAGACGGTCCGCTCCGCGGGCTGGCAGAAGTTGCACTTGAACGGGCAGCCGCGGCCCGCGTTGGTGGTGACGAACGGCGTCGGCAGGCCCGGCGCCATCGGCACCGCCAGCTCGCCCGCGGGATCGAAGAGATCGCGGTCGACCCACGGGATCCGGTCGAGGTCCGGACCTTCGCCTGCGATCAGCCGCTCCGCCGGCCGGCCGGCGGCGAGGTCGTCGAGGAGCTTCGGGAAGCTGATCTCGGCTTCGCGCGTGACGACGTGGTCGATCAGGCGGTTCGCGAGGACCTGCGGCGTCTGGAGCGTCGCGTGCACGCCGCCCAGGACGACGATCGCGTCCTCGCGCTCCTCCTTCAGGATGCGGATCGCGCGGGCGGCGTCGGGGTAGTGGAGGCTCCAGCTGGTGATGCCGAAGACGCGCGCCGGCCGCGCTCGGACCTCGTCGCGGAAATGGTCCCAGCCGCGGAGCGCGCGCAGGTCGATCAGGTCGGTCGTGTGGCCGCGCGCCTTCGCGGAAGCGCTGATGGAGGCGAGGCCGTGGTCGATGAAGTTCGCGTCGACCGTCGCCTTCTTCCGGAAGCTGTCGAATCCGGGAAGCGCGATGCCCGGGAAGATCAAGGTCACGTGCATGCGATGACTCCTTGCGGGCGCGCCGGTGGGACGACTGGTGCGAGCGCGCCGCTCTCGCAGAGCCACGCGAGCGTCGCCGCGAGCCCGCGCGCGAGCGGGACGCGCGCCCACGGTCCGATCTCGCCGCGGAGGCGGCTCGCGTCGTGGACGCGGTGCAGCCGCTCGGGCCCCGCCAGGCGGAAGTAGGCGAGGTCGGGATCGATCGTGCGCGCGTCCGGCGCCACCGTCGCGCCCCTCTCGATCGCCGCGAGCTCCGGCTCGCAGCCGATGAGCGTCGCGAGCTCGCGCAGGAGATCCGCGATCGTCACCGCCTGGTCGCCCGGGACGGCGTACGTCCCGGACGGGCGCGCCTCGAGGACGCGCAGGAGCGCGCGCACGAGGTCGTCGACGTAGAGCGGCTGCAGCCGAGATCGCCGGATGTCGGGGAGAATTGGCGCGAGGGGCGCGGCGCCGACGAGGCCCAG
Source organism: Binatia bacterium (assembly GCA_035651755.1). Classification (GTDB taxonomy): domain Bacteria; phylum Desulfobacterota; class Binatia; order UBA12015; family UBA12015; genus DASRFA01. The sequence continues at coordinate 7,424 of DASRFA010000057.1, forward strand.
GACGGCCGCGCGAACCAGCCACGGGCTCCCCGGCCCGTAGGTGTTTCCGATGCGAAGCACCGCGACGCCTCGCCCGGTCGAACGCGACCAGGCGCGCGCGATCTCCTCGCTCGCGAGCTTGCTCGCGCCGTACGGCGTCACGGGATCGCAGGCGTCGTCGTCGCCGAGCGGGATCGCCGCGAGGGCCGCCGGCCCTTGCGCCTCGATGCTGCTCGCGTGGACGACGTACTCGACGCCGAGCTTCTCGGCGGCGTCGAGCGCGCGCCGGGTGCCTTCGAGGTTGGTCGCGATCAGCCGCTCGCCGGCGACCGAGACGTCGGCGGCGAGATGACACAGGACCGCCGCCGGCGACAGGTTGGCGATCGCGGAAGCGAACCCCTCGTCCGCGACGTCGCCCGCGACGACCGTCGCGCCCTGCGCGGCGAGCGCGCGTGCGCTCGGTCGCGCGACGTGGCGCGTGACGACGCTGACGCGCGCGCCCGAGGACAGCAGAGCGCGGCACAGGCGGAACCCGATGAACCCGGCGCCGCCCGTCACCACGACGTGTGCTCGTGCGATCGTCCTTCCCCCCACCGCGTCTCCTCTCGCGCCGCCCGCTCGCCGAGCGGGCGGGCACTCCGGCCCCGGGTCGCGCAATCAACGCGCGTGCCGTCGGCGCTGCCGGAGCGTGTGCGCGAAACCGCTCGCTTTTCCTGGCGCCCGCTCGCCGCGCCCGTTCGCCGTCGCGGCAAGAAGCGCCGCGCGGCCGGCAGATTGTGTCCGGCGAGCGCGCCGCGGCGGGCGCGCGAACCGCCGGCGAGCCGCCGGTCGCTGCGTCACACGCCTTGTGTCCTGCTCCGATGCGTACGGCGCTCGAGCGCGACGGGCAGGCAGATGCTCGCGGCTCTCAAGTTTCCGAAGTCGCGGCACGAGTTCCGCACGACGGCGGAACACGAGGCGAGCCGAGGGGGCGAGCCGGTTCCGGAAACAGCACGGGGACGACACGGAAGTCGGAGCCCGCACAAGGAGCAGGGAGGAAACGAAATGGCTCTGAACATCTACACGAACGTGGCGTCGCTCAACACGCAGCGGCAGTTGGAGGTGAGCTCCAGCGCCCTCAACCGATCGCTCGAGCGACTCGCATCGGGTCTGCGGATCAACTCGGCGGCGGACGACGCCGCCGGCCTCGCGATCGCCGACCGGCTGCGCGCCGACGTCCGGGTCGCGAGCCAGGCGATCCGCAACGCGAACGACGGCATCAGCGCGATCTCGATCGGTGAGAAGGCGCTCGGAAAGGTCGGCGACATCTTGACGCGCCTTTCGGAGCTGTCCTCGCAGTCGTCGTCGGGCCTGGTGAACGCGACCCAGCGCAGCGCCATCCAGGAGGAGTTCACGGCGCTCGTGTCCGAGATCGACCGGATCTCGACCACGACGACCTTCAACGGCGTGAACCTGCTGTCGGCGGGCACGACGGTCGAGCTCCAGGTCGGCCTCGACGGCACGACGAACAGCCGGATCTCGTTCTCCACGATCGACGGCAGCTCGAGCGGCGTCGGCCTCTCCAACGTGTCGGTGTCGACGGCGGCGGCGGCTCAGTCGGCCCTCGGGCAGATCAGCTCGGCGATCGCGACGATCGCGACCCGCCGCGGCACGCTGGGCTCGATCGAGAGCCGGCTCAACACCACGATCCAGAACCTCCGGGTCGCCCGTGAGAACTTCTCGGCCGCCGAGTCGCGCATCCGCGATGCCGACGTCGCCGAGGAGACCGCGAACCTGACCCGCACGACCATCCTCCAGCAGACCGGCGTCGCGGTCCTCGCGCAGGCCAACCAGCAGCCCTCGCTGGCCCTGCAGCTGCTTCGGTAAGCGGCGCTCGACGCTCGCTCACGTCGGGGCGCGGGCGCGTGCCCGCGCTCCGGCGTGACGACCGGAGGACGACATGACGGTGAAGCCAGCGGATGCGGCGGCGGCTGCCGTCGCCGCGCTCGACGCGATCGCACGACCGCGAGCGTCCGTGCCCCTCGAGCGACCGCGCGAGAGCGAGCTGCCGGGCCAGGCGCCGGCTCCCGCATCACCCCCCGTGTCCCTCAGCAACTCACTCCGAACCCTGTCCGTCCACATGGATCCAGAGACAAAAAAAGTTCTCATCAAGGTCCTCGACGCCGACACCGGCGAGGTGATCCGCGAGATCCCGCCCGACGAGCTGGCGCGCCTCGACGGCGACCTGGTGATCCGGCGCGGCGCCCTGATCGAGCGGAAGGCTTAAATGACTCGAGATGCGAGCGAAGCGAGCCCGCGGGGAGTGGGGCCCCGTTTGGCTTCGCCAAACGGGGCGAGGGGACCGATCCCCTCGTTGAAATAAATGGCCACGATCAACATCGGCGGCCTCGCGACCGGCCTCGACACGAACTCGATCGTCGACCAGCTCGTCCGGCTCGAGCAGCGCCGCTCGGTCGACGTGCTGACGGCGCAGCAGAGCGATGCGACCGCGCGCCAGACCGCCTTCCAGACGTTCGGAACCAAGCTCGCCGCGGTCCTCGGCGCGATCGACAAGCTGCGCGACAGCTCGCGTGCGGTCGCCCGCAAGGCGACGTCGAGCGACGCGACGGTCCTGAGCGCCGTCGCCGGCACGGGCGCGACGCGCGGCACGACCGAGGTGACGGTCACGGCGCTCGCGCGGGCGTCGATCGCGACGTCGGCCAACGCCAAGTCGAGCGCGACGGCCACCGTCGCCGCGGGCGCCGGCAGCTTCTCCTTCCAGGTCGGGAGCGGCGACGTGCAGACGGTGTCGCTCACCGCGAGCACGACGCTCGAGGACCTCGCCTCCGCCATCAACGACCTGAACGCGGGCGCGAGCGCATCGGTCGTCAACATCGGCACGGACGCGGCGCCGGACTACCGGCTCCGGCTGACCTCGACCGATACCGGCACGTCGCACGAGCTCACGATCGTCGCGGACGGCACCGACCTCGGGGTCGCGGTGACGCAGACCGCGAGCAATGCCGCGCTCACCGTGAGCGGATTCGCGACCCCGATCGCGCGCGAGAGCAACACGATCGGAGACCTGATCTCGGGCGTCACGCTGACGCTCTCGAAGGAGGGCGGGCCGGTCTCGGTCGGCGTCAGCACCGACGTCGACGCCGTGAAGACCGACCTGCAGGCGTTCGTCGACGCCTACAACGACCTCGTCTCGTTCGTGCAGGAATCGAGCACGGTGGAGCAGGACACGTCGTCGCAGGACCGGACCGTGAGCAGCGGGCCGCTCGCATTCGACGGCACCGTCCAGGGGATCCTGTCCGCCCTGCACGACAGCGTGAGCGCGCCGATCGCGGGCCTCTCGGGCAGCTTCTCCCTGCTCGCCGAGGTCGGCGTCGAGTCGACGCGCGACGGCACGCTCACGATCGACGACGCGAAGCTCGAGTCCGCGCTCGCGAACGACGAGATCGGCGTCGCCGAGCTCTTCGGCGGGTCGGCCGGCGCGACCGGAGTCTTCGACCGCGTCCACGACTACGTGAGCGGGGTCACGGGCGCGGGCGGTCTGCTGCAGGTCAAGACCGACGGCATCGGCGACGAGCTGTCGTCGCTCCAGACTCGCATCGACGCCGCGCAGGAGCAGCTTTCGCAGTTCGAGGAGAACCTGCGTGCGACCTTCACGAACCTCGAGGTGGTGGTGAGCCAGCTGCGCTCGCAGGGCAACTTCCTGCTGAGCGCACTCGGGAGGAGCCAGTGACGATGAGCCACCCACGCAATCCGGCCGCGAGCTATCGGGAGGCGCAGTTCGCGACCGCCGATCGTGGCCGCCTTCTGGTCCTCATGTTCGATGGAGGCGTGCGTTTCCTGCGCGGGGCGGAGGACGCGCTCGGAGCGCAGGACGTCGAGCGCTTCGCGCACCAGCTGAGCCGCGCGCAGGCGATCATCGCCGAGCTGCTCCACACTCTCGACCACAAGGCGGGCGGTACGATCGCCGCCGATCTCGATCGGCTCTACCGCTTCATGCTCGAGCACCTCGTCGAGGCCAATCTCCGCAAGAGCGTCACGCACGTCGCCGAGGTGCGGCGGGTCTTCGAGATCGTCGCGGGCGCGTACCGCGAGATCCTCGCGCCCGCGAGCGCCGAGCAGGTGCAGCTTGCCGGCTGAAGAGGCACCGGTCGTGCTCTGCCGGCGCGTCGTGGCCGGCTGGCGGCGGCTCGGCTCGCTGTACGAGGAGATCGCGCGGGGGCTGGCGGAGGGCGGAGACGGGATCGCCGAGCTCGCCGTTCGTGCGAGCGCCGTCGAGCACGAGCTGGCGCCGCTCCTCGCCCGCGTCGCGGAGCTGCGCGGCGGCCCGGCCGCCGCCGACGACGACCTGCGGCGCGCGATCGCAGAGGTCGACGAGGGAGCGATTGCGCTCCTGGAGCGCAATCGCGAGCTCGTCGCGATCGGCGAGCGCGCGCGCGATGACTGCGCCGCGCGCCTCGCGCACCTGCAGCAGGCGCGCGCGACGCGCGCCGAGTACGCGCGCATCGGCGGGCGCGCACCGCAGCGCTTCGCTTCCGCGGTCGCCTGACGCCACGCGCGCGTGCCGCTCCGCGCGGCGCCATGCGCTGCGGGCATCGAGGCCCGTGCGCGAGGCGAGACGCGCCGGACGCGCCGTCCGACGCGTGCGGAAATTTCTGCCGCATGCCGGGAAGCGCTCGACCGGAGGGCGCGCGCCACGGCGGGCGGTGCGTCGCCACGGCGCTCGCGACGGCGCGTGGCACCAGGCTTGCTCCCGCCCTCCGCGTGTCCCTGCCCGGAATCCGCGAGGCGAACGCCGCCGTGCTGCGGGAGCGCGCGCCCGAGCTGCTCGCTCGCATCGCGGGCGCCGAGGTGCCCGCGACGCACGTCGTGCGGGCGGCCGAGACCGGCGAGCCCTGCCTCGCGATCGCGGGCGTTCCGCTGCAGAGCTTCACCGACCCGGTCGCGGACGGACGCCGCTGGGCGATCCGCGCGCTCGAGCGGCTGGAAGGAGCGGACGCGGAACGCGTCGCCGTCGTCGGGCTCGCGCTCGGACACCACGTCGAGGCGCTGGCGGCGCGCTGGACCGGCCGGATCGCGATCGTGGAGCCCGACCTCGCGGTCTGGCGCCTCGCGCTCGCCCACCGCGACCTCGCGGCGGTCCTCGCGCGCGCCGAGCCGTTCGCGGACGAGGAGCCCGGGGGAGGGACCGTCGCGCCGCCCGCGGCGAACGCCGAGGCGGCGGCGACCGACGCCGGAGCGCGCGCGCCGGCCGCGCCGGGCGAGTCCGCGGTCCCGACCGCGGTCCTCACGTACGCGCCCGCGCTTCTCGTCGCGGGCGGCCGCTACCGCCGCGCGGCCGAGCGCTGGCAGTCGGTCGCGGCGCTCGCCGGCCTCCGCCTCCGGGTGCTCGTCGTGTCGCCGATCTACGGCGGCTCGTGGCCGATCGCCGGCTACGCCGCGCGCGCCCTCGCGGAGCTCGGCCACGACGCCCGCCTGCTCGACCTCTCGCCGTTCCACGAGTCGCTGCGCCGACTCGAGGCGTGGGGCGCGTCGAAAGCACGTCAAGCACGCATGGAGTCGCGCTTCTGCGACGCGCTCGGGGAGGCCGTGGTCGGCGCCGTCGAGCGCGTGCAGCCCGACATCGTGCTCGCGCTCGCGCAGGCTCCGCTCGCCGCCGAGGCGCTGTCGGAGATCGGGAAGCTCGGCGTCCCGCGCGCGCTCTGGTTCGTCGAGGACGTCCGCCGCTTCGGCTACTGGCGCGACGTCGCGCGCCACTACGATTGGATCTTCACGATCCAGGACGACGACTGCCTGGAGGAGGTCGCGCGCGCGACCGACGCCGCGGTCGCGTACCTGCCGTGCGCGTTCGATGCGACGGTGCATCGGCCGCTCGCGCTCGACGCGAGCGAGCGCGCGGCGTTCGGCAGCCCGGTGTCGTTCGTCGGCGCCGGCTATCGCAACCGCCGGCGCGCGCTCCGCACGTTTCTCGACTGCGGCCTCCGCATCTGGGGCAGCGACTGGGACGGAGCCGACGACCTCGCCGACGCCGTCCAGCGCGACGGCGAGCGCGTGTCGACGGACGACGCCGTCCGCGTCTTCAACGCATCCGCCGTCAACCTGAACCTCCACTCCTCGACCTGGCACGACGGCGTCGACCCGGCCGGCGACTTCGTGAACCCGCGGACGTTCGAGCTCGCGGGCTCCGGCGCCTTCCAGATCGTCGACCGCCGCCGCCTCCTGCCGACGCTCTTCGAGGCGGGCCGCGAGATCGCGGTCGCGGACAGCGTCGCCGAGATGAAGGCGATGGCGCTCGACTTCCTCGCCGATCCCGATGCCCGGCGCGCGATCGCGGACCGAGGCCGCGCGCGCGCCCTCGCCGAGCACCGCTACGCGCATCGCATGCGATCGCTGGTCGCGGCCATTGCGGCCTCGCACGGCGACCGCCTGCGCCGCCGCGCGCGGCGGCTCACGGTCGCCGACGTGCGAAGTCGCCGGCCCGGCGAGCTCGATGCCTGGCTCGCGCGGCTCGACCCCGACACGCCGTTCGCGCTCGACGACCTTTCGCGCGACATCTGCAAGCGCCCGGGCGCGCTCGCCGAGAGCGAGGCGATCGTCCTCTTCCTGCACCAGTTCGACGAGCTCTACCTCGCGGAGCAGCGCGCGTGAGCGTCGAGCGCATCCTCGTCCTGAACCTGACGCGATTCGGCGACCTCCTGCAGACGTCGCCGACGATCGCGGCGCTCGCGGAGCTCCATCCCGGAGCGCGCATCACCGTCGCGGCCGAGCGAAACTTCGCCGCCGTCTGCGAGGGCATCCCCGGCATCGACCGTCTGTACCGCGTCGACCTCGACCGGCTCGGCACGCTCGTGCTCGAGGGCGGCGAGCGGCTCCTCGACGCGCACCGCTTCGTCCGCGACGTCGTCGACGAGCTGCGCGCGATGCGCTTCGACGTGGCGCTCAACTTCTCGAGCTCGCGCATGAGCGCCGTGCTCATGGGGCTCCTCGGCATCCCGGACGTCCGCGGCTGGACCATGACCAGCGACGGCTTCCGCGCGATCCGCCATCCCTGGGCGCGCCTCTTCGCCGCGAACTGCCTCAACCGGCGGCTCGCTCCCTTCAACCTCGTCGACTCGTACCGCTCGATGGCCGACGCTCCGACCGGTCCCGACCGCCTGCTGTACGCCGTGCCCGACGCCGCTCGCACCTTCGCGAGCGAGCTCCTGGCGAGCGGCGGAGCGCGTGCCGGAGAGCGCCTCGTGGCACTCCAGCTGGGCGCGAGTCGCGACACGCGGCGCTGGCCGACCGCCTCCTTCGCCGCGCTCGCGCGCGTGCTCCAGGAGGCGGGTCTGCAGGTCGTGCTCGTCGGGGGATCGTCCGAGCGCGCGCTCGCCCTCGAGGTGGCGCGCGACCTCGCGCGCCCGCCGATCGACGCCTGCGGGCGGACCGACATCCCCGGCCTCGGCGCGGTGCTCGAGCGCGTCGACCTGCTGGTGACCGGCGACACGGGTCCCATGCACATGGCGGCCGCGGTCGGCACGCCGGTCGTCGCGCTCTTCTTCGGACCCGCCCTGCCCTTCGACACGGGCCCGTACGGGCGAGACCACGTGATGCTGCACGCCGCGGCGCCGTGCGCGCCCTGCGACCACAGCGTCACCTGCCTGAACCCGTTCTGCCGCGACTGGCTCACGCCCGAGCTCGTCGCGCGCGCCGCGCTCGCGCGCCTCGGCGGCGACTGGGACGACCTCGCCCGTGCCGCGCGCGCCGCCGCGCCGGTCCGGATCTATCGCGGGCGCTTCGACGCGAGCGGCTACCACCTGTGCGAGGACGTCGCCGGAGGCGCGCCGAGCGCGAGCGACGTGCTGCGCTGGGCGTATCGCGCGACCTGGCTCGCGTGCCTGCGCGGCGCCGCGCTGCCCGAGCCGTTTCCGGCGGGGATCGACACGGGGCCCTTCGCGGCCTTCGTCGAGCTCGCGTTGGTCGGTCTCGAGACGTGCTCTCGCATGCGCGGAGCGCTCGCGCGCGACGACGTGGCCGCGCTCGCCAGCCTCGGGGAGGAGCTCGAGGGCGTCGACCGTCGGATCGCGCGCGTCGGCACGGTCCACCCCGACGCGGCTCCGATCGCGCAGGTGTTTCAATTCGGCAAGGAGAACCTGGAGGACGACGCGGTCGCCGGCCTGCTCGCGCGGACGGAGGAGCTCTACCGCGACCTGGCCCGCACCGCGGCGACGCTGCGCGCGCTCCTCGGCGGCGCGGCGGAGGGAAAGGCGAGAGGCAATGCAGCTCTTCGTTGACGAGAGGCAGATCGGGCCGCTCACCGCGGACGTCGCGACGACGGTGGGCGAGGTGGTCGAGGCGCTCGGCATGCAGGTGGAGGCGGGCCGCATCGTGGTCGCGGTCGAGCTCGACGGGGACCAGTTCCACGCGGCGAGCGACGGACCGTGGCTCGCGCGGCGTGCGCCGACGGTCGGGACGCTGCGCCTGATCACGTCGAGCCCGGCGGAGCTCGCGCGCGATCTCCGGCACGACGTCCGCATCGCGCTCGAGCTCATCGCCGGCAAGCTCGACCTCGCCATCGAAGGTCTCGGGCGCGGCGAGCGCCACCGCGCCGGGCAGCTCCTCGCGCAGCTGCTCGAGGAGCTGCGGCTCGTCCTCGTGCTCGACCGCGAGGTGTCGCTGGTCGACGGGCGGCCGGCGGTCGCGGATGCGCCGCGGCTGGAGCGCGTCGGCGAGGAGCTCATCGCGGCGCAGCATCGCGCCGACGTCGGCGAGACCGTGCGGCTCCTCGAGTCGGGGCTCGCGCCGCTCGTCCGCTCCTGGCGCGATGCAGCGGGCTAGCTCGCCGTCAAGCCGCTGACTCGATCGCCGGCCAGAGGTCTGGCAACGAGCGCGCCGTCGCCGTGTGCGACGGGCGGAAACGCTCGCCGTCTCGGCGCGCCGTCGCGCGGCTTCCGCATGGCATCCCGGTTGCTTCGCCGGCAGAAATTGCCGCCCGGCGGCAGCCGCGATGACGAAGCGATCCTCGACACGATGGGCGCAAGCCCAGATTCTGGCGCTCGTGCTGGCGGCGCCCGCGGCACGAGCCGCCGAGTTCGCGACCCCGCCGCACTTCCTCGCGCTCGGCGAGCGCGAGCGGATCGTCCTCTTCGCGAAGGGCGCGCTCACCGAGAAGCCGACGGTCATGCGGCACGACGACGGCAGCTTCGTCGTCGAGGTCGCCGGCGCCGTGTTCGCGCCCGACCTCGCGGATCAGACGTTCGACGACGGCGGCGCCGGCGGGCTCGGCGACACGTCCGTGTACCTCTCGAGCGCCGATTGGAACGGCCGTCTCCGGATCGCGGACCGCCGCGGGATCGAGCGCGTCGACGCGTTCACGACCGGCGAGCCGCCGCGCCTCGTCGTCGAGGTGCGCGCGGTGCCGCCGCAGGGCGCGAAGCCGGCCAAGCGCGCGAGTGCCGTCGCGACGCCGGCCGCCAGCGGGACGCCGGCCGCGCCGCCGGTGGCGACCGCGACGCCCATCGCGCCGCCGGTGGCGACCGCGACGCCCGTCGCGCCGCCGGTTGCAACCGCCACGCCGGTTGCGCCGCCGGTCGTGACCGCCACGCCGGTTGCGACCGCGACCTCCGTCGCGCCCCCGGTTGCGACGGCGGCGCCGGCCACGTCGGCGGCGCCGGCCCCGACGGCCACCGCGACCGTCGCGCCCGCCCCGACGCCGACGCCGACCGTGACGGCGATCTCCGGGGCGCTCGCGCCGGCCGCCGACGCGAGCGCGACCGCGCATCGCGGCGAGCGCGTTCGCCCCGCGCCGTGCCGCTGGCGTCGCGTCGCCGGCGTCGGCTTCTGCGCGCCCGATCCCGCGTCGCCCGCGTACGCGGGTGATCCGGACACCGCGCGTCTGGCCGCGGCGATCGACGCAGCCTCGTCGGCGCCGGCCAAGAAGGGCGGGCGGTCCTCGAAGCGGGTGCCCGCGCTCGCGGCGCCGCGGCCGGCGAAATCGAAGGCCGGCCCGGGGGGCGCCGCGGCGAGCGCAGAGAAGCCCGACCGCGCGTCGGCGGCGAACGCCTATCTCGCGGCCGACGCGCTCTTCCTCGAGCAGGCACCCGGCGGATGGCTCCTCGCGAGCGCGATGGCGTACGCCGAGGCGCTCCGCTTCCATCCCGAATTTCCCGACGCGGATCGCGCGCGCGCGAACCTCGCGCAGATCTATGCCGCGATCGGGTTCGCGCCCGAGGTCCGCGCGATCGCGACCCGGACGGACGTGCCGGTGCCCGCGATCGCGCTCGTCACTCTGGCGGACCTGCTCGCCTCGGCCGGCGACGGCGCGCGCGCGCGCGCGGTCCTCGAGCGAGTCACGCCCGAATCCGGCGTGGAGCGCTGCCTCGCGCTGCTCGTCGAGGCCCGGCTCGCGCTCGACGGCGGACTGCCCGAGGCGGCGCGCGCGCATCTCGACCGCTTCGCGAGCGACTGTCCCGCGATCGCGAGCGATGCCCTCGCCGCGTGGCGATCGGCTCAGGTGCTCGCCGCCGAGGGCGATCTCGGCGGCGCGATCGCGGCCGCGACCGGGCTCGAGCTGTCGCTGCCCCCGCACGAACGGGGACGCGTGGTCGCGGAGGTCGCGCGCTGGTCGGAAGCCGTCGGCGACGACGCGATCGCGCGCCGGAACTACCAGCGGCTCGCGACGCGTCTCTTCGGACACGCGCTCTGGCGCCACGCCGTGCGCGAGTTCGCGCGCCTCGACATCGAGGACGGAAACCTCGACGGCGCGCTGGCGCGTCTGAGCGCGCTGTCGCCGGAGGAGTCGACGGCGCTCGCGGCCGAGCTGAAGCTCGCGACCGCGCCGCGGCTGGTGCGGAGCGGGCGCGACGCCGAGGCGATCGCGCTGCTCTACGAGCCCGGCGTTTCGCTCGAGCGGCTCGCGCCGTCGGACGGCGTGCTCGTCGCCGGGAGCCTCCGGCGCGCCGGCCTGCTCGAGGAGGCGGCGCGCGTCCTGGACCGCGTCGCGGCCGCGTCGCCCGAGCTGCCGCAGGAGTTCTACGCGGAGCGCGCCGAGCAGGCGCTGGCGCGCGGCGACGTCGACGGCGCGCTCGCGGCGTCCGACGCGTGGCAGCGGGTCGCGGGCGACGGCGTCGCCGCCGCCCTTGCGCCCCGGGTGCGGGCGCTCGCCGCGGCCGGCGATCTTCCGGCGGCAACTGCGGCGATCGCGGCGGTGCGGACGTCGGATCCGGCGCTCGCGCGCGATCTGGCGATCGAGGTCGCGGGAGTCGCCCGCGCCTCCGATCCGGCACTCGCCGCAACGCTTCTCGCGAGCGCGCTCGAGCCGGGTGCGCCGCCGCTCGCCGACGACCGGGCCGCTGCCGTGCTGAGCCAGCTCGCGGGCGTCGCCGAGGCGAGCGGCGATCGCGGCCGCGCCGTCGCCGCGCTGCAGGCGATCGCGCGCGACCACGCCGGCAGCGCCTACGCGGCAGATGCGGCCTATCGCCTCGCCCGCCTCGACCCGGCGCGCATCGGGACGGCGGCGACGGCGCGGGCACCGGAGCGCGATCGGCTCGCGCGCCGCATGGCCGAGGCGACGAAGCTCTATGGCGAGGTCGCGGCGCGCTACGGCGCGAACGCGGCGACGGGGGATGGGCGATGAACGCGCAGACGATCCGCGAAACCGAGATCGCCGAGCTTCAGACGGCGTTCCAGGTCTTCACGAGCGCGACCGCGACGCTGGAGCGCGAATACCGCGCGCTGCAGGAGCACGCGCGCGAGCTGCGCGACCAGCTCGAGGAGAAGCAGCGCGCGCTCATGGCGAGCCTCGAGCGCCAGCGCGAGCTCGAGGTGCAGGCGCTCCGGCACGGCCGGCTCGCCGCGATGGGCGAGATGGCGGCGACGCTCGCCCACGAGGTGCGAAACCCGCTCGGCGCGATGGAGCTCTTCACCCGCATGCTGCTGGACGAGGTGCGACACCTCCCCGAGGCGACGCGCCTCGGCGAGCAGGTCGCGCGCTGCATCGGCGACGTGAACCACCTGGTCACGAACCTCCTCGAGTACGCCCGCATGCCGGCGCCCGACCTGACGGTGGCGAGCGTGCCGAGCGTGATCGACGAGGCGCTCGCGCTCGCGCGGCCGTCGATCGCGGACGGAATCCGCGTCGAGCGGCGGATTCCGAGCTCGGGCTCGTGGATCCTCGACCGAGCGCTCGTCACGCAGGCGCTCGTCAACCTGCTGCGGAACGCCTGCGAGGCGATGGGCGAGGTCGGAACGCTCGCGGTCGAGGTCGAGCGCGACGCGCGCGAGCTCGTGATCAGCGTCGCGGACAGCGGCCCGGGCATCCCGCCGGAGCAGGCCGACAGCATCTTCGACCCGTTCTTCACGACCAAGGTGCGCGGCACGGGGCTCGGCCTCGCCGTCGCGCGCGCGGCGGTCGCCGCCCATGGCGGCGCGCTCGCGCTCGCGCCCTCGCCATCGGGTGCGCGGTTCGTCCTGAGGCTTCCGGCGGCGACGGTGATGCCGCGCGCCGCCGGCCCCGACGTGGAGGAAGCATGGCACGGATCCTGATCGTCGACGACGACGCGAGCATGCGGCTCGCGCTCGCCGAGGTCCTGCGGAAGGGCGGGTTCGAGGCGACGACCGCGGACGGCGCGGACGGCGCTTTGCGCGAGCTCTCCGACGCCCCGCACGCGCTCCTCGTCTCCGACATGCGCATGCCGGGGACGAGCGGCCGCGAGCTCCTGCGCGAGGTGCGGAGCCGCCATCCGGGCCTTCCGGTCGTCATGATGACCGCGTACGGGACCGTCGAGGATGCCGTCGCCGCGATGAAAGCGGGCGCGCGCGAGTTCCTGACGAAGCCGTTCTCGCCGCGCGACCTGCTGCACGTCGTCGAGGACATCCTGCGCGATCCCGCGCCGCCGTCCCCGCTCGACGCCGACGCGCGCGACGCTCACGGCGACGACGCGGCGACCGCGGGCGCGCCGCCGGCCGCGATCGATCGCCGCATCGTCAGCCGATCGCCGGCGATGGCGCGCGTGCTCGAGATCGCGGACGCGGTCGCGGCGAGCCGGGCTCCCGTGCTCGTCCAGGGCGAGAGCGGCACCGGCAAGGAGCTGCTCGCGCGCTACCTCCACGAGCGCGGGCCGTGGCGCGCGCAGCCCTTCGTCGCGGTCAACTGCGCGGCGCTGCCGCGCGAGCTGCTCGAGAGCGAGCTCTTCGGGCACGAGCGGGGCGCATTCACGGGCGCCGTCGCGCGGAAGCTCGGCAAGTTCGAGCTGGCCCAGCACGGCACGATCCTCCTCGACGAGATCAGCGAGATGGAGCCGGCGCTGCAGGCGAAGCTCCTCCGGGTCCTGCAGGAGCGCGAGATCGACCGCGTCGGCGGCAGCCGGCCGATTCCGATGGCGGCGCGCGTCGTCGCGACCACGAATCGCGACCTGCGCGCGATGGTCGCGACCGGCGCCTTCCGGCGCGACCTCTACTACCGGCTCCACGTCGTGCCGATCGCGCTGCCGGCGCTCCGCGAGCGGCCCGAGGACATCGAGCTGCTGGTCTCGCACTTCGCCGCGCGCTTCGCCGGAGCCCGGAAGCCGTCGTTCGAAGCGTCCGCCCTCGCGCGCCTGCGGGAGCACGCCTGGCCGGGCAACATCCGCGAGCTCGAGCACGTCGTGGAGCGCGCCGTGCTGCTCGCGCGCGGCAACGCGATCGACGGCGACGAGCTGCAGATCGACGACGAGCCGGAGCGGCCCGCGCCGGCGGCGGCGGTGTCGGGGCTCGCCGGCCGCACGGTCCACGAGGTGGAGCGCGAGCTCATCTTCGCGACCCTCAAGCGGACGAACAACAATCGCAGCCACGCGGCGCGCATGCTCGGCATCAGCGTGCGGACCCTCCGCAACAAGCTCGCCGAGTATCGCGGCGCGGGCCTCCTCGAGGCGGGGGCCTAGCAGCGTGATTCGAGACGAACGTCCAGAGGGCACCGTCCGCTCCATGATGGCACGTTCCACCGCGCGGCGAGCGAAGCGAGCCCGCCGGCTTCGCCGAAACGGGGCGAGGGGCGCGAGCCCCTCGTCGAGTTGGCCCGTCGTGGTCTCTGGCATGGGCAATTTCTGCTGTCAGAGGAATGACGCGACCGCCGGGTCGCGGCGCCGGTCGCTCCGAAGAACCCTGCGGCCGTGCGGCTCGGCACGCGTGCTGCGCGCGCAAACCGCCGCATGTGCCGTGGAACGCCGATTGCTGACTTCGGCTCCGTCCGAACCGAGGACGGGCGCGAGGGGACCGCGCGAAGGGCTCGGGTGCGGCCGCGTCGCGAGAGGGGGCAAATCGGGGATGGACATCTTCGGACCGGTGCTTCGCGGGCTTCGTGAGGCGCTGAGCCTTCACGAAGCCCGCCACCGGGTCATCGCCGAGAACCTCGCCAACGTCGAGACCCCCGGCTACCGCGCCCGCGACATCGACTTCGCCGACGCGCTCCGGCGCGCGTTCGACGAGGGCGAGGCGGGCGACGAGGTGCGCATCCCCGAGCCGACGGAGGACCACAACGCGCGCGTCAAGGCGGACGGCAACTCCGTCGACGTCGACCTCGAGACCGCACGCCTCGCCGACAACGCGTTCCGGATCGTCGCGCTGTCGCGGATCGTCGCCCGCAAGTACGCCGGCATCAAGCAAATGCTCACGGAGATGCGCTGATGAACGCGAACGCCTTCGCGGTGAGCGCGAGCGGGCTCGCCGCGCACCGCCTTCGGATGGACGTCATCGCGGCCAACCTCGCGAACGCCCACAGCAGCGCGACGCCCGAGGGCGGGCCGTATCGCCGGCGCGACGTCGTCCTGCGCGCCGAGCCGAGCTCGGACGCGTTCGACGAGATGCTGAGCGACGCTGCGTCGCCCGGGATGGCGGTGCGCGTCGACCGCGTCGTATCCGACTCGCGTCCCCCGCGCATGACCTACGACCCGGGGCACCCGCACGCGAACGGGGACGGCTACGTCGCCATGCCGAACGTCGACGTCGTGACGGAGATGGTCGACCTCATGTCCGCGACGCGCGCGTACGAGGCGAACGTCGCCGCCATCAACGCGACCAAGCGGGTGCTCGAGACCGCGCTCGAGATCGGACAGGCGTAGCGCGATGAAGATCCAGGATCTCGCGATCGCGCCGCCGCAGGAGGTCGCGACCGGCGCGACGGCGCGCCCCGACGGCGCGTCCAAGTCGGCCGGCTTCGGGAGCGTCCTCAAGCAGTCGCTCGACGAGGTGAACCGCCTGCAGCAGAAGGCGGACGCCGCCATCACCGCGCTCGCCTCCGGGGAGAAGGCGAGCCTCCACGACACGATGATCGCGATGGAGCAGGCCTCGGTCTCGTTCCGCCTGATGATGCAGGTCCGGAACAAGATCGTCGAGGCCTATCAGGAGGTCATGAGAATCCAGGTTTGACGTGACGGCCGTCGGGCTCGGACGGCATCGACTCGCAAACGACGACGCAGACGGCGGCTGAACCACCCGGCCGTTTCCGTCACGGGGCTGCGGCCAGGGTGGAACGAGATCGAGGCTTTGCACGATGGAACGAGCCCGGGCGTTCGCGCTCCAGGTGCGACAATTCCTGCTCGCGCTGCCGCCGGCGCGGCGCATCACCTTCATCGCCGGCTCGCTCGCGATCGTGGTCGCGAGCCTGGCGCTGGTCGTCTGGGTTCAGTCGCCGCGCTACGCCGTCCTGATCGCGAACCTCGACGCGAGCGACGCCGGGTCGGTCGTCGAGTTCTTGAAGGCCGAGCGCATCCCCTACCGCGTCGGCGAGAACGGCTCGGCAATCGAGGTGCCCTCCGATCGCGTGCCCGAGACCCGCATGCTCCTCGCCGGCCGCGGCGTTCCGCAGGGCGGCGGTGTCGGCTTCGAGCTGTTCGATCGCCAGACCCTCGGCATGACGGACTTCGTCCAGCGCCTGGGCTATCAGCGCGCCCTCCAAGGCGAGCTCGCGCGCTCGATCGCGAGCCTCTCGGCCGTGGAAGCGGCGCGCGTGCACCTGGCGCTGCCGGAGCGGTCGCTCTTCGTCGCCGAGGAGCGCCGGCCGTCCGCGTCGGTCGTGCTGCGCGTGCGACCCGGCCGGAAGCTCGGAGCCGACCAGGTGAACGGAATCGTGAACCTCGTCGCGTCGAGCGTCGAAGGGCTCCGCCCGGCCGACGTGACCGTCGTCGACGGCGCCGGCGAGGTGCTGAGCAGGCGCCAGCCCGACGCCGAGCACAAGAGCCCGGCGGAGACTCTGCGCGCCTACCAGCGCGACATCGAGCACGCCTACGTCGAGCAGATCGAGAGCATGCTCGAGCGCGCGCTCGGCCCCGGGCAGGCGGTCGCACGCGTGACCGCGACGCTCGACCTCGCGGAGGTCGAGAAGACCGAGGAGATCGTCGATCCCGACCGCGTCGCCGTCAAGACCGAGCGCCGGAACGCCGAGACGAACCGCACGGCCGCCGCGGGCGGCGTCCCGGGCGTGAACGGAACGCTCACGAACGACCCCGCCGCCAGCGGCGGCGCCGGCGACGGCAACCACACCGAGCATCAGGACAACGTGCTCAGCTACGAGGTGAGCCGCATCACGAGCCGGCGGGTCGAGCCGCGCGGCGCCCTCCGGAAGCTGTCGGTCGCGGTCCTGATCGACGGCGTCCCGCAGGGCGAGGGAGCTCAGCGGACGATCGTCCCGCGCCCGGCCGACGAGATCGAGCGCTACAAGGAGCTCGTCAAGCGCGTCGTCGGCTTCAACGAGGAGCGCGGCGACGACATCGAGGTCGTGAGCGCGCCGTTCAACGCGGGCGGCGGCGAGCCGCTGCCGGCACCCGGCGTCCTGGATCGGCTCGCGGGCTGGTCGGACGGGATCTGGCGCGCGGCCGGCATGGTGCTCGTCCTGGTGTTCGGCCTCGCCGTCGTGCGGCCGTTCCTGCTCGCGATGGTGAATCGCGCCCCGGTCGCAAGACCGGAGGCGCCGGTCCACGCGGCCGTCCTGCCCGGGACGGACGTGACGGGGAACGTGCTCGAGATGGCGCGCCGCAATCCGGAGCAGACGGCGCTCGTCATCCAGCGCTGGGTCAGGGGAGGTGACGCTTGATCACGGCGACCGGCGCCGGCAAGGCCGCGGTGCTGCTCGTCTCGCTCGGGCCCGAGGTCGCGGGCGAGGTGATGCGCCACCTGGACGAGGGCGATCGCCTGAAGGTCGTGCAGGCGCTGTCGCGCGTCCGGACCGTGGATCCCGAGCAGGTGGAGAAGGTCGGGAAGGAGCTCGCCGAGTCGCTCGACGCGGCGAAGGGGCTCCGGATCGACGGCCGGCACTTCGCGCGCACCGTCGTCGAGCACGCGCTCGGCGACGAGGGCCGGAAGGGCGGCGAGCTGCTCGCCGCGCTCGAGCGCGAGGCCGACGGCGACGGCGACCTCGGGCGCGTGCTCGAGTCGATCGCCGGCGCGGGTCTGTCGACCTTGCTCGCGCGCGAGCATCCGCAGGTGGCCGCGGTCATCCTCGCGCACCTCGACGCGGGGCGCGCGGCGGAAGCGCTCGTCGGGCTCACCGACGAGCAGCAGGCGGACCTGCTCGATCGCGTCGCGCGCCTCGATCGCATCCCGAGCGAGCTCCAGAGCGAGCTCGGCCTCGTCCTGAAGGGCGAGATCCAGGACGCGGTCCGGCCGGAGGGCGCGGCCGTCGGCGGCCCGCGCACGGTCGCGGAGATCCTGAACTGCGTCGACAAGCCGGTCGAGGAGCGCCTCCTCGGCCGCTTCGACGAGTCCGACGGCGACCTCGGGCAGACGATCCGGACGCTGATGTTCACCTTCGAGGACTGCATCAAGCTCGAGCAGCGCAGCCTGCAGACCCTTCTGAAGGAGGTCTCGCGCGAGGACCTTCTGCTCGCGCTCAAGACCGCGACCCCGGCGCTCCTCGAGAAGATCCTCGCGAACGTCTCGAGCCGCGCCGCGGAGATCCTGCGCGAGGACCTCGCCGCGATGGGCGCCGTCCGCGTGTCCGACGTCGAGGCGGCGCAGGCGCGCATCATCGCCGTGCTGCGGGAGCTGGAGGCGGACGGCAAGGTCGTGATCGCATCGAAGGGCAAGGGCGATGTCCTCGTTTGAGACGACTTCGCGCTTCCAGCCGCTGTGTGCGGCGCTCCCGCCCGGCGACGACGGTTTCGGTCCGCTCGCCGTGGAGCGGCGCGCCGCGGACGGCGACCCGCCGCGCCCCGGCATCTTCCCGGACCTGGCGGCGCGCCGGAGCGCGGCGCCGCCGAGCGGAGCGGCCGAGCCGCCGGCGGATCCGGCGGTGGTGGCGCGCGCGGCGGAGCTCGTCGAAGCATACGAGCGCGGCGTCGCGGACGGCCGCGCCGGG
Organism: Binatia bacterium; assembly: GCA_035651755.1. GTDB lineage: Bacteria > Desulfobacterota > Binatia > UBA12015 > UBA12015 > DASRFA01. Next base: position 25,707 of record DASRFA010000057.1, read on the forward strand.
GCCGAGGCCGGCCTGCGCGATCGCGTCGCGGCGGTCGCCGATGCGATCGCCGAGATCGAGCGCTTCCGCGCGGCGCTTCGCGACCGGGTGCAGGGAGAGATCCTCGATCTGGCGCTCCACGTCGCGCGCCGCATCCTCGAGCGCGAGGTCGAGGTCGACCGCGATCAGTGGCTCGAGCTGATCCGCGCGGGCGTGCACAAGTCGCTCGACCGCGAGCGCATCCGCGTGCGCGCGGGCTCCGAGCTCCACGCGTTCCTCGCGTCGCGCTCGGCCGAGCTGCGCGCGCGCCTCGAGGAGGTGAAGGAGCTCGAGATCGTGGAGGACCCGTCGTTCGCGCCCGACGCCTGCGTCGTCGAGACGTCGATGGGCGACGTCGAGCTCGCGATCGACTCGCAGATCGCGACGCTCAAGAGCGAGCTCGAGGAGCCCGCGTGACCGGGATCGACTTCGCGTCCTGGCACCGGACGCTCGAGCACGCCGACCCGGTCCGCCGGAGCGGGCGCGTGACCGACGTGATCGGCCTCGTGATCGAGGGCAACGGCCCGGGCATCCCGATCGGCGGCGTGTGCGCGATCGAGCGCCGGAACGGCCGCGAATCGGTCGTCGCCGAGGTCGTCGGCTTCCGGAAGGACCGGGTGCTCCTCATGCCGCTCGGCGACGTCTCGGGGATCGAGCCCGGCAACCGGATCGTCGTACGGCGTCTCCGGCCGGTCGTGCGGACGGGGCGCGGCCTCCTCGGGCGCGTGCTCGACGGGCTCGGGCAGCCGATCGACGGCGCCGGGCCGCTCGAGGTCGAGCGTCAAGTCGCGCTGCAGGGCCGCGCCATCAACCCGCTCGAGCGCGAGCCGATCCGCGCGCCGCTCGAGCTCGGCATCCGCGCGATCGACGCGCTCCTCACCTGCGGGCGCGGCCAGCGCGTCGGCATCTTCGCGGGATCCGGTGTCGGCAAGAGCTCGCTCCTCGGCATGATCGCGCGCTCGACGCGCGCGCAGGCCAACGTCGTCGCCCTGATCGGCGAGCGCGGGCGCGAGGTGCGCGAGTTTCTCGAGCGCGACCTGGGAGAGGAGGGGCGAGCGCGCTCCGTCGTCGTGGCGGTGACGTCGGACGAGCCGCCGCTCGTCCGGGTGCGCGGCGCGCTCCTCGCGATGGCGATCGCGGAGTCGTTCCGCGACGAAGGCCTCGACGTGCTCGTCATGATGGACTCGCTCACGCGCCTCGCGATGGCGCAGCGCGAGGTCGGGCTGTCGATCGGCGAGCCGCCGTCGGCGCGCGGCTACACGCCGTCGGTGTTCGCGCTTCTGCCGCGGGTGCTCGAGCGCGCGGGCGCGACCCGTGCCGGCAGCATCACCGGCCTCTATACCGTGCTGGTCGAGGGCGACGACCTGAACGAGCCGGTCGCCGACACGGCGCGCGGTCTCCTCGACGGTCACGTCGTGCTGTCGCGCGCGCTCGCCGAGGAAGGGCACTTCCCGGCGATCGACGTGCTGAAGAGCGTCTCGCGCCTCATGCCCGACGTCGCGCCGGCGGAGCAGGTGGCGGACGCGGCGCGCGTCCGCGGCTGGCTCGCCGCGTACCGCGACGCGGAGGACCTGATCCACATCGGCGCCTACGCCGCGGGCTCGAGCCCGCGCATCGACCAGGCGATCGCGCGCCGCGCGGCGATCCAGTCGTTCCTGCGGCAAGGGCTCGCCGAGCGCGCGACGATGGCGGAGGGCACGGCGCGGCTCGCCGCGCTCGCACGGGAGGGATGAGATGGCGGTCGCGTTCCGGCTCGGTCGGGTGCTGCGGCTCCGCGAGACGCTCCGGCGAACGCGCCAGGACGACGTCGCGCGGCTCGTCGTGCGACGCGCCGGCGTCGAGGGCGAGCGGCGCCGCGTCGTGAGCGAGCGCGCGCGCGTGCTCGAGGGCGAGGCCGAGGCGGCGGCGCACATGGTGCTCGACCCGGCGTTCTTGAGCCTGTCGCGTCAGTTCGAGGCCGCGCTCGCGGCGACGGAGAGCCACCTCGCGGAGGCCGCGGCCGAGCTCGATCGCCTGGTCGCGCGCGGGCGCGAGGAGCTGATCGGCGAGCGCCGCGAGGAGCGAAAGCTCTTGACGTTGGCGGAGCGGCATCGCGCGCGCCTCGAGCTCGAGGAGCGCTGGCGGGCGGATCGCGAGCTCGACGAGCTGGCGCTCGCGCGCCATCGCCGGGAGAGCGCGCAGGAGGGGAAACGTGGCCCGGACGGATCGATCTGAAGAGACGGGGCGCGACGCGCGCCGCGAGCGCCGGAGAAGCGCCGCGGTCGGCGCCGGGTTTCGCTGGGCGGTCGCGATCGCGATCGCGGCCGAGGGCGCGGTCGTCGCCTGGGGCGTCCGGAACGCGCGTGCCGCGAACGAGCGGGCGACCACGGCCCAGCCCGCGCCGCACGCGGCGGGCGCGCCGAAAACCGCCGGCGCGGCGCCCGTGGGCGGTGCGAGCGGCAACGGACCGGTCGCGACCACCGCGGTGGCGAGCGTCGCGGTGGATGCGCGCGAGCGACCGGCCGCGAGCGACGTCCGATCGCTCCTGAGCTCGATCACGCGGCGCCAGGCCGAGCTCGCGGAGCGCGAGAAGGAGCTCGTCGCGCGCGAGGAGCGCCTGCAGGGCTACGAGCGCGACGTCACGCAGAAGCTCCAGCAGCTCGAGGACATCGAGAAGCGGCTCAAGGCGGGCGCCGCCGCGGGCCCCAACGACAAGGTCGCCGTGTCGCTCGCCAAGGTGTACGCCGCGATGCGGCCCGCCGAGGCGGCGCCGATCCTGGAGCAGATGGACGACGCGACCGTTCTCCGCATCCTGGGCGAGATGAAGGAGAAGCAGATCGGCCAGATCCTGCCGCTGATGGGGCGCGATCGGGCGATCGTCCTCACGCGCTCGCTCGTGAGCCGCCACTAGGAGCGGACCGGCAGGATCTGCCGCGCGTGCGGCGATCCTGCCGCGGCTGCGCTCCGGCGCGGGGCGCGCGCGCACGCCGGCCGCGCTCCCGCGGTCGCGCTCTCGTGGCACCGGCGTTGCTCCTCCAGGCCGACGCCGATGCGAGTGGAAGCCGAGCCGGTCGGCCTGCGCGCGCGCGCCAGCGCGGCGCCGCAGGTCGACGATGTGGCGGCCGCGGGAGACCGCGGCCCGTCGTTCGAGCGCGTTCTCGCGGGCGCGGGCATCGCGCGTCCGCCGGAGCGGGAGCGGTTCGCCGCTTCCGCGCGCGCGCCGCGCGCGGCGCGCGGAATCCGGGCCGACGCCCGCGCAGCGGGCGATCGCGCGCGCGCGAGCCGCGACGTCGCCACCCGGCCGGAGGGTGGCGCGATGCGGCGCGGGCGCGACGCCGCCGGTACGGTCGAACGGCGCGCGGACGCGCCAGCCGGCCGAGGTCGCGGTGCGCTTCCGCGGCGCGCGCGAGCGGATGGTTCGCCCGAGGCCCCGAGCGCGGCCGCGCCGCGCTCCGAAACCGCGCCCGCGGACGCTGGAAGGGAGAGCGGGCAGCGCGCGGATCGCGACGCCGCCGGCGCTCCGCAGCCGTCGCAAGCGGCCGAGCGCGCGGAGACGCGCGCGTCGGAGGAGCCGATTGCCGCCCATGTGGCCGGCGGTCCCGAAGCCGGCGAGGCAACGGCTGCCGGTGCGACCGCCGTGGACGGGATCTCGCAGGGATCGCCGCCGGCGCATGAAGGCGTGCGAGCGACGATCGCTCGCCTGGCCGCGACGTCCGGAGAGGCGCCGATCGCGGATGCGGTCGTCACGAGCGCGTCCATTTCACCGTCGATCGCCGCCCCGGTCGAGCCTGCGCGCCCAGCGCCGGCGAGCGCTGCGCCGGGCATGCAGGCCGACGATACAGCGGGTACGCGGCAGGAGAGCGCGGACGCGACGCTGGCGCCGCGCGTGCGAGCGCCGGAGGGCATGCCGCCACCGGCGCGGACGGCGAACGGCACGCCGGCCGCAGGGGCTCGCGGAAGATCGGATGTGGTCGGCGCGGCGACGTCGTCGCCGGCGCCGGCAGCAGCGCGGCAGGCCGCCGGAGCCACGGACGTCCCGGCGGCTGTGCCGGACGCGGGCGCGCGCGCGGGCGGCGAGGGGACGCCGGTCGCGCGCGCCGCGGACCCGTCGTCGATTGCCGACGACGCTGCGACGCCCGACGCTGCGAGCACGCACGGCGCTTCCGCGCGGCAGCTCGTGCCGCACGTCGTCGCGGAAGCGGACGCGGCCGTCGATCCGACCGTCGGCCCGGACCCGAACGCCGCCGGCCGCGCGAGCGCTGATCCGGCGAGCGCCGCCGCAGGCGATGCCACGCGCGCGCTCGCGACTGCTCTCGCGCGCGCCGATCGCGGCACCGAAGCGGCTTCCGGAAGCACGACGGCGCCGCGACCGGGCGGACCGGCCGGCGCCGGGGGCGCCGCGCCGGCGGCGAACGCGGCCGCGCCGCCCGCGGCGAGCGCCGTGGCGACGGCGAGCGCGCCGGACGCGCGCCCGCTCGCGCCTCCCCTCGAGCCGCGCGTCCTCCCGCCCTGGGTCGAGCGCGTGCTCGACGCCGTCAAGCTCGGCCAGCGCCGCGACGGCGCGGAGATGCGCGTCAGCCTCGAGCCGCAGGGCCTCGGCGCGATCGAGATTCACCTCCGCGTTCAGGGCGACGGCGTGCGCGCCGTGCTGCTCGCGGAGCACGAGGGCACGCGAGCGCTTCTCGCGCACCAGCAGCGTGCGCTGAGCGACGCGCTCGAGCGGAGCGACCTCCGGCTCGCGAGCTTCTCGGTCGACGTCGGAACCGGCGACGACTCCGAGCCGGCGGCGCCGGAGGAGGACGACGATCTCATCGTCGCGCCGGCCGTTCGCCGGCGCGCGCTCGCCGGCGAACCCGCAGCCGCACCGTCGGCCGGCGCCGATCCGCATCCCGGCGGACGGCTCAGCGTGAGGGTTTGACGCGATGATCCCACCGGTGCTCGCCGCGACCGCGGCCTCGACCGCAATCGGAGCGCTCTCGTCGATCGCCCAGTCCGTCACGGGCAAGAAGAACGACCAGCTCGACCGGAACGACTTCCTGACGCTGCTCGTCGCGCAGCTCCAGGCGCAGGACCCGCTGAACCCGATGGACAGCGCGAACTTCACGGCCCAGCTCGCGCAGTTCTCGAGCCTCGAGAAGCTGGTGTCGATCGACGACCGCCTCGGGCAGCTCACCGAAGGCAAGGCGACGACCGACCCGGTCGCGTTCCTCGGCCGCGACGTCGCGATGGCCGGCGGCGCGCTGTCGGTGACGGGCGGAAAGGCCGACCGCGTCGGCTACGCGCTCGATCGAGCGGGAACCGTGACGCTCGAGATCCTCGACGGGTCGGGCCAGTCGGTCGGCAGCATCGATCTCGGCGAGCAGGCGGCGGGAGAGCACACCGTCGACCTCGCCTCGCTGGCGAATGCGCCGCAGCTCGCGGACGGACAGTACACCGTGCACGTGAGCGTCCGCTCGGGAGCGGGCGACGCGCACGACGTCGAGGCCGACGTGTTCGGGCGCGTGACCGGGGTCGACCTGAGCTCGGATCCGCCGGTCTTGCTGGTCGGTACGCGCCGGGTCGCCCTCACCGACATCCGACAGGTGCTGGCACCCGAAACGGCATGAGCGGTCGCCCGGGCGACCGGAGAGGAAGGGAAACGATGGCGATTCTGGGATCGCTCTCCATCGCGCGCAGCGGCCTCGTCGCGACCGGCGAGGCGCTCGGCGTGACGAGCAACAACATCGCGAACGTGAACACGACCGCGTTCAAGGGCGGCCGGTCGGAGTTCGCGGACCTGGTCGCGGCGCACGGCTCTCGCGGCTCGGAGGGCATCGGCACGCGCCTCGCGGACGTCAGCACGTCGTTCGCGCAGGGCGGCATCGAAAGCACCGGGCGCGCGACCGATCTCGCGATCCAGGGCGACGGCTTCTTCGTCGTGCGGAACGGCGAGGATTTCCTCTACACGCGCGCCGGCAACTTCCACCTCGACGCCTCGCAGACGCTCGTCACGGGGCGCGGCGACGCCGTGCAGGGCTTCGAGCTCGACGCGAGCGGCCAGCCGATCGGCGCGCCGGTCGACATCGACTTCGGCGGCGCGACGAGCCAGCCGCAGCCGACCGCCAACGTTCAGCTCGCGAGCAACCTCGACGCGTCCGCCCCGCTGATCGACGGCGGCTTCGACGGCACGACCTTCGACACGGCGTACGCGACATCGAACTTCTCGGTGCCGGCGCGCGTGTACGACTCGCTCGGCGTCGGCCACACGGTGACCTTCTTCTTCACGCGCACCGACGCGAACGCCTGGGACGTGAACGTCGCGGTCGACGCGGGCGAGGCCGGCGGCACGGCCGGCGAGATCCAGAGCATCGGCACGGCTTCGCTGACGTTCAACCCCGACGGCTCGCTCGCCGGCCCCGACCCGACGGACCTCACGGTGACCTTCAACGGGGCGGACGAGCAGACGATCACCGTCGACTTCGGAACGCCCAATACCGACGCGACCCCCGGTGCCGGGCTCGACGGCCTGACGCAGTTCGGGAGCCCGTCGAACGCGTCCGCGACGGCGGACGGCTTCGCCGCCGGCCAGCTCGCGACGATCGCGGTCGACGGCGACGGGGTCGTGACGGGCGTGTTCGACAACGGCCAGACGCGGCAGCTCTATCGCGTCGCGCTGGCCGACTTCCCGTCCACGCAGGGCCTCGTGCAGCTCGGCGACGGGCTCTTCCAGGCGACCAGCGAGTCCGGCAGCGCGGCCATCTCGACCGCCGGCGCGGGCGGCCCGGGACGCATCGTCGGCGAGTCGATCGAGCGCTCGAACGTCGACCTGGCGCAGGAGTTCGTGGACCTGATCTCGCTCCAGCGGAGCTTCCAGGCGAACGCGCGCGTCATCACGACCGGAGACGCCGTCCTGAACGAGCTGATCAACATCGTCCGGTAACGCCCTCGCGGCGCCGGCCGTGGCGGCGGCAACGGACGGAATTCTGACCGCACCGGGTCGGACGCCATGAAAGCGGACGCGGCCCACCGCCGGCGCTCCGCCAAACGAGCCATCCGCAGAGCAGTTCTTGCTCTTGTCGGCAGCTTTCGCCGAGGCACGGCGATTGCGATGCGATTCTTTCGGCCGCGTCGCGTCCGTGTCCGGCCGGGCTCGAAGGGGGGTGAATGGCGACCACCGCCGAGGCGGGGAAAGCGGTCGAAGGGAACAACGCCGAAGGCAAGAAGAAGAGCTCGTTGACGCTCGTCGCCGTGCTGCTGCTGGTGCTGGTGGCCGGCGGCGCCGGCGCCGCGTGGTTCTTCGGTGTCTTGCCGATCCCGCGCGCGGGCGCGGGCGCCGGCGAGGCGGGTGCCGAGGCGCACGGCGAGGGCGCCGACCAGCACGGCCAGCCGGGAGCGATCCGCCCGCTCGATCCGTTTCTCGCGAACCTCGCCGACGAGGGCGGGGGTCGCTACCTGAAGACCACCATCCAGGTCGAGTTCGTCGCGGCCGAGGCGCCGCAGGCGTTCGACCTCCGGATGCCGCAGATCCGCGACGCGGTCCTGACGCTCCTCACGAGCCGCACCTTCGCCGACATCCGCACGCCCGCCGGCAAGGAGAGCCTGCGCGACGACGTCATCGACCGCCTGAACCAGGTCCTCCAGTCGTCCGCGGTGAAGGCCGTCTACTTCACCGAGTTCGTCGTCCAGTAGCGGAGTCATGCGGTGAGCGATCGCCTCTCGCGCGACGAGGTCGACGCCCTCCTCAAGGGAATGGAGGAGGGCGAGGTCGCCGTCGCGGCCCCCGCCGCTCCGTCGGGCCGGGTCGTGCCGTACGAGCTCGTGCGCGAGCGCCGCCTGGCGGACGCCGACGCCGCGACGCTCGGCCTCGTGCACGATCGCCTCGCGAAGGAGCTCGCGAAGCGCCTGGAGACGATCGTCGGCGCCTCGCCGACCGTCGAGTGTGGAGAGCGCGCCGTGCTCCCGTTCGGGACCGTGCGGAACCGGATCCCGCGCGGCGCGTGCCTGTGCTGGTTCGTGCTGTCGACGGGGGAGGGGCGGGGGCTGCTCGTCCTCCCGGCCGAGCTCTCGTTCGAGCTCGTGGACCGCGTGTTCGGCGGCCCCGGACGCGTCCCGCCGAACGCCGCCGACCGCACGTACTCGCCGATCGAGACCCACACGCTGCGCCGCTTCGCCGCGCGCGCCCTCGAGGCGCTGACCGCCGCGTGCGCGCCCGTCGCGAGCCTCGACCCGAGCCTCCTCCGCACCGGAGACACGGCCGCGCTCCTCGCGCTCGCCGACTCGGAGGAGCCCATGCTCGTGCTCGAGGCGACCTGCGATCTCGGCAGCGGCGCGAGCCCGATCCGGTTCGCGCTGCCGCGCGTCGCGATCGCGTCGCTCTGCGGCGCCGACGACGGCGCGCCGCCGGCGGCCGCCGGCGCGCCGGCGGACTGGGCGCGCGCCATGCGCGCCGCCGTCTACCGCGCCGAGGTTTCGATCAGCGCGGAGCTCGGCCGGCGCGACCTGCGCGCGCAGGAGGTCCTTCGCCTGCGGGTCGGCGACGTGATCGCGCTTCCGACTCGCGGCGACGATCCGCTGGTCGTGCGCGTCGAGGGCCGCGGGCTCCTGCGCGGGCTCGCCGGCGTGAGCCGCGGGCAGAACGCCATCCGCATCCTGGGATTCGAAGGAGGGGAGTGAGCCGATGGTGGAACAGCAGCCGCAACCCGCGCCCGCCGGCGACGAGCGCACGAACCTGGACCTCCTGCTCGACGTCCCGCTGTCGGTGACCGTCGAGCTCGGGCACGCGCGCATCCCGGTGCGCCAGCTCCTCTCGCTCGCCGCCGGTTCGGTGGTGGAGCTCACGAAGCTCGCCGGCGAGCCGCTCGACGTGCTCATCAACGGGAAGCCGGTCGCGCGCGGCGAAGCGGTCATGGTGAACGACAAGTTCGGGATCCGGCTCACCGAGGTGGTGAGCCCCCACGAGCGGGTCGCGGGCCTCGGATGATCGCGGACCCGACGAGCGACGGCGTGATCGCGGCGATCGCGGCGATCGGCCTCCTGCTCCTCGCCGCCCTCGCGGCCGTGCGCTGGCTGCGCGGGCGCGTCGCCGGGAAGGACGATGGCGGCATCCGCCTCGTCTCCGTGCGCTCGCTCGGCGGGAAGCGGCTGCTCGCGCTCGTCGAGGTCGAGGACGAGCGGTTCCTGCTCGGCATGACCGACGATCGCATCGCGTGCCTCGGGCGGCTCGCGCCCGCGCGCGAGCCGGCGCCGGCGCTCCGCTCGGTCGCGCGCGCGGAGGCGACGTGAGGCGCTTCCCCGCATTCCCGGTCGCCATCCTCGCGGCCTTCGCGGTCTGGGCGACGCTGCCGCCGTGCGCGGCCCACGCGGCCGCAGCGGGCGGCCCGCTCCTTTCGGTCGACCTCGGCGGCGAGAGCAGCCGGCTCGGGACCGGCATCGAGCTCGTGATCCTGTTCACGCTGCTCTCGTTCGCGCCCGCGCTCCTGATCGGCCTGTCGGCCTTCGTCCGGATCGCGATCGTGCTCGCGTTCCTCCGCCAGGCGGTCGGGACGCAGCAGATGCCGCCCAACCAGGTGGTCGTCGCGCTCGCCCTCTTCCTCACGTTCTTCGTGATGACGCCGACGTTCCGGCAGATCCACGAGTCGGCGGTCGAGCCCTACCTCGAGGAGAAGGCGACCGCGACCGAGGCGATCGCGAAGGGCTTCGTCCCGCTGCGCGCGTTCATGCTGCGGCAGACCCGCCAGAAGGACCTCGCGCTCTTCCTCGGCATCGGCGGCCAGGATCGGCCGCAGACCATCGACGACGTGCCGGCCGAGGTCGTGATCCCGGCGTTCATGATCTCGGAGCTGAAGAGCGCGTTCCAGATCAGCTTCATGGTCTACATCCCGTTCCTCGTCCTGGACATGGTCGTGGCCGCGATCCTGACCTCGATGGGCATGATCACGCTACCGCCGGTCCTCATCTCCCTCCCGTTCAAGCTCATGATCTTCGTGCTCGTCGACGGCTGGAACCTGCTCGTGAGCGCGCTCGTCAAGAGCTTCCACTGAGGCGCACATGAGCCCCGAATTCGTCCTCCAGCTCGGGCGGAACGCGCTCGAGATGACTCTCCTCCTCGCGGGGCCGGTGCTGCTCTTCGGCCTGGTCGCGGGGCTCGTCGTCGCGGTGTTCCAGGCGCTGACCCAGATCAACGAGATGACGCTCGTCTTCATCCCGAAGATCGCGTCGGCGGTGCTCGCGCTCGCGCTCTTCGGGCCGTGGATGCTGCAGAAGCTCATCAACTACACGACCGCCCTCTTCGAGGCGATTCCCGGAGTCACGCGGTGAGCGGCCTGCACGACCTCGCGACGGCTGCGCCCGGCGCGCTCGCCGCGCTCGTGCTGGTCCTCGCTCGCATCGCGGGAATGATGGTGCTCGCGCCCGTCTTCGGCTCGCACGCGGTCGCGCTCCGGATCCGCGCCGCGTTCGCGTTCTTCGTGGCGGTGGTCGTGACGCCGGTCGTCGCGCCGCTTGCGCGCGACGTCGCCCTGCCCGCCACGAACGGCGCCCTCCTGCTCGCGATCGCCTGCGAGAGCGTGATCGGCTTCGCGATCGGCCTCGTCGGGCAGTTCCTGTTCGCGGGCGCTCTCCTCGCCGGCGAGCTGGCGGGCGTCGAGATGGGCCTCGGGCTCTCGGGTCTGATCGATCCGCAGTCGCAGGTGCGCACGACGCCGATCGCCGAGTGGCAGCAGCTCATGGCGCTCCTCGTGTTCCTGTCGGTCGACGGCCATCACGTGGTGCTGCGCGCGGTCGCCGACAGCTTCCACCGCCTGCCGCTCGGCGGCGCGGAGCCGTCCGGCGCCGGGCTCGCGCTCGCGATCCGGCTCGCGGGCGAGATCTTCGTCGTCGCGCTCAAGATCGCGTCGCCGGTCCTCCTCCTGGTCGTCCTCGCGAACCTCGCGATGGGGTCCCTCGCGCGGCTCATTCCGCAGATGAACGTGATGGCCGTCGGCTTTCCGGTGAGCGTCGGGGCCGGGCTCTTCGCGCTCGGGATCGCGCAGCCCACCGTCGTCCGGATCTTCGCGTCCGGCTTCAACGGCCTCGCCGGGGTTCTGTCCGGCGTCGTCGGCGCGCTCGGGTGAGCGATGGCCGAGATCGATCGCGAGAGCCGGACCGAAGAGCCGACCCCACGCCGCGAGGAGAAGGCGCGCGAGGAAGGCCGCGTCGCGCGCTCGGTCGAGCTCGGATCGTGCGCGGTGCTCCTGGTCGGCGCGCTCGTCGCGTCGTCCTCGGGACCGGGCGCGATGACGAAGCTGCGCGCGAGCATGACGTCCGCGCTCGGCGCGCTCGCGACCGACGACCTGACGCCGGCGCAGGCCGTGAGTGCGGTCGCGGGCGTCGGCGCGGTCGTCGCCGGCGTGGCGGGGCCGATCCTGATCGCGGTCGCAGCCGCCGGGCTCGTCGCGACGGTCGCGCAGATCGGCTTCGGCGTCTACCCGAAGCGGCTCCTGCCCGACTTCGAGCGCCTCTCGCCGTCGCAGGGCCTCGCCCGCATCTTTTCCGCCCGGGCGGCGGTCGAGCTCGTCAAGTCGGTCCTCAAGATCGCGCTCGTCGCCTGGATGACGTGGCGCTTCGTCGCCGGGGTGCAGGGCCGGCTGCCCGGGCTCGCGCTCAGCTCGCCGCGCGACATCGCCGAGAGCGCCGGGTCCGACGCGATCCGGCTCCTCCTCTGGATCTGCGCCGCCCTGGGCGCGATCGCGCTCGCGGACTACGCCATGCAGCGCCGCATGCATCGCCAGAGCCTCCGCATGACGAAGCAGGAGGTGCGCGAGGAGATGCGGCACGCGGAGGGCGATCCCAAGATCCGTCAGCGCCTGCGCCGCGCCTACCGCGACCTGACGGGCAACCGCATGCTCGCAGAGGTCGCGCGCGCGAGCGTCGTCGTGACGAACCCCGTCCACCTCGCGGTCGCGCTCCGCTACGACCCGGACGAGATGGCGGCGCCGCGCGTCGTCGCCAAGGGCGCGGAGTCGCGCGCGGAGCGCATCAAGCAGATCGCCCGACAGAACGGCGTGCCGATCGTCGAACGCCGCGCGCTCGCCCGCTCTCTCTTCCGGAGCGTCAAGGTCGGCGGCGAGATCCCGGCGGCGCTCTACCGCGCGGTCGCCGAGATCCTCGCCTACATCTACTCGCTGCAGGCGCAGAGGGGGGCCTAGCCCGTGCCGCAGGGCTTCGTCGCAGGGGTCCGCCGGATGATGTCCGGCGGCGAGGCGCTCATCCCGATCGCCTTCGTGACGGTCGTCGTGCTGATGGTCATCCCCATCCCGACGGCGCTCCTCGACCTCTTCCTCGCGCTCAACATCTCGCTCTCGCTGATCGTGCTGCTGCTCGCGATCTACACGCAGCGGCCGCTCGAGTTCTCGACGTTCCCGTCGGTGCTGCTCGTCCTGACGCTCTTCCGCCTGGCGCTGAACGTCGCGTCGACGCGCCTCATCCTCGGCCACGGCGCGGAGGGATCGTCGGCCGCCGGGCACGTGATCGAGGCATTCGGCAACTTCGTCGTCGGCGGCAGCTACGTCGTCGGGATCGTCATCTTCCTGATCCTGGTGACGATCAATTTCGTCGTCATCACCAAGGGCGCGGGGCGCATCGCCGAGGTCGCGGCGCGCTTCACCCTCGACGCGATGCCCGGGAAGCAGCTCGCGGTCGACGCCGAGCTCAACTCCGGGCTTCTCTCGGAGCGCGAGGCGCGCGAGCGCCGGCGCGCGATCGAGGCCGAGGCCGACTTCTACGGCGCCATGGACGGCGCCAGCAAGTTCGTCCGCGGCGACGCGATCGCGGGCCTCATGATCGCCGGGATCAACATCGTCGGCGGGCTCTTCATCGGGGTGGTGCAGAGCGGGCTCGGCCTGCGCGAGGCGGTCGAGATCTACACGACGCTCACGATCGGCGACGGGCTCGTGTCGCAGCTGCCCGCGCTCCTGGTGTCGACGGCGGCCGGCATCATCGTGACGCGCGCCGCCTCGGGCACCGACCTCGGGAGCGAGGTGACGTCGCAGCTCATGCTGAACCCGCGCGTCCTCGGGACGGTGGCGGCGCTGCTGATCGCGTTCGCGCTCGTGCCCGGCCTGCCGTTCCTCCCGTTCCTGGCGCTCGCGGCGGCCATCGGCGCGGTCGCGTACGCGACGCGCGACGCCGCGAAGCCGGGCGCCGCGGCGGGCGCGGAAGCCGCAGGCGATCGGGCGGACAAGGCGCCGAGCGCCGATCCCGCGCGCTCGCTCGCGCCGGCGCCGCTCGACCCGCTCGAGCTCGAGGTCGGCTTCGAGCTCGTCCCGATGGTCGAAGGGCCGGGCGGGGAGCTCGTCGAGCGCATCCGCAACCTGCGCGTGCAGCTCGGGCGCGAGCTCGGGATCGCGATCCCGCCCGTCCACATCCGCGACAACCTGCAGCTCCGGCCGAACGAGTATGCGATCCTCCTGCGCGGGGTCGAGATCGCACGCGCCGAGCTCCGGACCGGCTCCCTGCTCGCGATCAGCCCCGGCAACGCGGACCCTTCGATCCCCGGCATCCCGACGCGCGAGCCCGCCTTCGGCCTGGACGCGCTCTGGGTCGCGAGCGGCGATCGCGAGCGCGCGGAGGTCGCGGGCTACACCGTCGTCGACGGCTCGACCGTGGTCGTGACGCACCTGACGGAGGTCGTGCGCCGGCACGCGCACGAGCTGCTCGGCCGCCAGGACGTCCAGACGCTTCTCGACGGCCTCGCGAAGACGCACCCGAAGGCGGTCGAGGAGCTCGTCCCGCAGCTCTTGACGCTGGGCGGCGTGCAGAAGGTGCTCCAGAGCCTGCTGCGCGAGTCGGTCGGCGTGCGCGACCTCCTGACGATCGTCGAGACCCTCGCGGATCACGCGTCGGCGACGAAGGACCCGGTGGTCTTGACCGAGCACGTGCGGCAGGCGCTCGCGCGCTCGATCGTCCGCCGCTTCGTGGGCGAGAGCCGGACGCTCCACCTGGTGACCCTCGCGCCGCCCGTCGAGCGCCGCCTCGCCGACTCGCTGCAGCGCGGCGAGGATGGGACCGTGCTCGCGGTCGAGCCCGGCCTCGCGCAGCGCCTGGTCGCCGGGCTCGGCGGGACGATGGAGCAGTTCGCGGCGCGCGGGCTCCAGCCCGTCCTGCTCTGCTCGGCCGCGCTCCGCCCGCACCTCCGGCGGCTCCTGGAGCGCTTCCTCTCCGGCCTCGCGGTCCTCTCGCCCGCGGAGATCCCGAGCACGGTCAAGATCCAGTCTCTGGGCGCGGTCGCCGTCGACGACGATGCCGCGCCCGTGCCGGCGGCCGTGTTCGGCGTCCGGCAGGAGCAGGCGGCCTGATGCGGCTTCGCCGGTTCACCGCCGCGACCGCCACCGAGGCGCTTCGCCGCGTCAAGGACGCGCTCGGCGACGACGCGCTCGTGCTGTCGACGCGCGCGACGCCGGAAGGCGCTGTGGAGATCACCGCGGCGGTCGATCCCGACCCGACGGGCCGCGGTCCCGCGGGACCGGACGCGGCCGACGCGGATCCGCGCCGAGCGGCGGCGCGCCGCGGCGCGGCGATCGCCGACCCCGTCGCGCTCGTCGCGCGCGCGACGAGCGGGGATCCCGCGGATCTCGCGCTCGTGCATCGCGAGCTCCGGCAGCTCAGCGCACGGGTCGCCGCCATCGACGCGCTCCTCGGCGACGGTGGCGCGCCGCTCGTCGAGCTCGGAGCTCGCGGCAGCGAGATCGCGCGGGCGCTCGAGTCGAGCGGCGTCGCGCGCCGGCTCGCGAGCCCGATCGCGGCGGACTTCGAGCGCGAGGTCGCGGAAGGCGAAACGCGCGGCGCGGCGCTCGCGCGGAGCCTCGCGCGCCACGTTCCACTCGCGTCCGGGCCCGCCCGCCGGGTCTCCGTCTTCGTCGGCCCGTCCGGCTCCGGCAAGACCACCACGATCGCGAAGATCGCCGCCCTGCACGCGATGTCGGGCGATCGACCCGGGCTCGTGCTCGCGGACACGCATCGCGTGGGCGCGGCCGAGCAGCTCGGCGCGTTCGCGCGCGTCCTCGGCGTTCCGCTCCGCGCGGTGAGCTCCGCAGGCGAGCTCCGCGGCGCGCTCGACGAGCTCGCCGGGTGCAGCCCGGTGCTCGTCGACACCGCCGCATTCGCCGCCGACGACGTGCGCCGGCGCGAGGCCGAAGCGCTGATCGCGAGCGCCGGCGAGCCGGTCGAGGTCACGGCCGTCGTCAGCGCGACCACCTCGACGCGCGCCCTCGCGCGCGCCTGGGAAGCGATCCGCATGCTGGGCCCGGAGAGCTGTGCGCTCACCAAGATCGACGAGTGCGACGAGCCGGGCGAGGCCTGCACGTGGCTCTGCGAGGCCGGCGTGGCGCTCCGCTGGCTCGCGAACGGTCCGGACGTCCCGGGAGGGCTCGTCCCCGCGAGCAGCGACGCGCTCGTGCGCCGCCTGGTGGCCGCTTGAGGACGACGATGATCGGACACCGAACGACTGCCGGCCGGGCCGTGAACGGAGCCAAGGTGACGCGCCTTTCGCAGCGTGCGCACGAGCGGCGCGAGCCGCCGGCGCGTGCGCACGGCGAGGCCTTGCATCGAGGTCTTCCGCGCGCGGCGGCGCTCGGGACGCACGCGCGGCGCGCCGCGCGGACGATCGCGGTGGCGAGCGGGAAGGGCGGCGTCGGAAAGTCGAACGTCGTCGCGAACGTCGCGATCGCGCTCGCGCGCCGCGGCCAGCGCGTGGTCGTGCTCGACGCGGACCTCGGGCTCGCGAACATCGACGCGCTTCTCGGCCTGGAAGTCCGGGCGACGCTGCGCGAGGTCCTCGCCGGGTCGTGCCGGGTCGCGGACACGATCGTCGAGGGGCCGGCGGGCGTCCGCTTCGTGCCCGCCGCGAGCGGCTACGAGGAGATGACGCGCATCACGCCGGAGCACGCGATGCGCCTCCTCGAGGAGTTCGAGGAGCTCGAGGCGGCGAGCGACTTCGTGCTCGTCGACACGGCCGCCGGCATCTCCGCGAACGTGCTCTTCTTCGCGGCCGCGGCGCACGAGGCGCTCGTCGTGCTGACGCCCGAGCCGACCTCGCTCACCGACGCGTACGCGCTCGTCAAGGTGCTCGCGACGCGCTACGCGGCGCGCCGCCTCGACGTGCTCGTGAACCTCGCGCGCGACCGCGCGGAGGCGGAGCGGACGTTCGGCCAGGTCGCGCGCGTCGCGGAGCGCTTCCTCGGCGTCGACCTCCGCTGGCGCGGCTGGGTGCCGTGGGACGCCGAGGTCGGAGAGGCGGTGCGACGGCAGCGCGCTCTGCTCGAGTTCGCGCCTGCGTCGCCGGCGGCGCGCGCGCTCGACGCGTTCGCCGCCGAGATCCTGCGCGTGCCGGCGGCGGACACGCTGCCGCCGGCGCTCCCGCTCTTTCGAGGGCTCGTCGAAGGAGGTGCCTCATGAAATCGGCCGCGCAAAGCTACGCGCCCGCCGATCGCAAGCCCGACACCCTTCCGGCGGACCTCGACGAGGCGGTCCGGACGCATCTTCCGCTCGTCCGGCGCGTCGTCCGCCGGCTGGTCGCGATGAAGCCGCCGCAGGTGGAGGTCGACGAGCTCGTGAGCTGGGGCCTCGAAGGCCTGCTCGACGCGATCCGGCGCTTCGACGCGCGCCGCCAGCCTTCCTTCGAGGCCTACGCGCAGGTGCGCATCCGGGGCGCGATCCTCGACCGCCTGCGCGAGCTCTCGTGGATGTCGCGCGGCGTGCGGCAGAAGGCGAGCGAGCTCGAGCGGACCTACCGCCAGCTCGAGCGCGAGCTCGGTCGCCCGGCGACCGAGGAGGAGGTCGCGCGCTCTCTCGAGATCCCGCTCGCCGAGCTGCACGCGCTGCTCGCCGACGTGGGCCGCGGGACGATGTCCGCGCTCGAGGACCTGAAGATCGACCCCGAGGCCGCGACGATGGCGGTCGAGGACGTGATCGACGGCATGACCTCCGACCCCGTGCAGGCGCTGCTGTCGCGCGAGCGCGTCGACCTCGTGGCGAAGGCGATCGCGCGCCTGCCCGAGAAGGAGCGCACGGTGATCGCCCTCTACTACCACGAGGGCATCACGATGCGGGAGGTGGGCGCGATCCTCGACGTGACGGAGTCGCGCGTGTCGCAGCTCCACTCGCAGGCGCTGCTCCGCCTGGGCGGCATGCTCGGCGAGCACTTCGGCGGCCCGAAGGACGACGAAGGCAGGAAGCGAACGAAGAGGGAGAGGGCGGAGAGGAGACGGACCGATGGCGACCGCTGATCTGACCCCGTGGATCCAGCCGGGCCTGCACGCGCTCGTGGGCGTGCTGCTCGCGTGCGTGCTGTGGCGCCTCCGGCGCGATCCGGCGCGCGGCTGGGAGGAGCAGGAGGCGCGCCTGCGCGCGATCCTGGTCGAGCTGCGCGACCTCGCCGAGCAGGCCGAGACGCGCGCGCGCGAGCTCGACGAGCGGCTCGCAGCGCGCGCCGCGTCGCTCGAGGACCTGGTGCGCTCCGCCGAGATGCTGGCCGCGGTGCGACGCCCCGCGCCGCACGGACGAGTCGCGTACGCGGCCGCGGGCGGGCGCCCGCGCCGGCAGGTCGCGGATGCCGGCCGGGCGGACGGCTCGGGCCGCTTCGTCGCGGAAGCAGCCGCCGGCACGACCGCCGTCGCGGCGCGTACCGAGGGCGACCCTGACGATCGCGCGGCGCGCGTGCGCGCCCTGTGCGAGGCCGGCGTGCCGCTGGAGGAGATCGCGCGTCGGCTCGGGCTGCCGCTCGCCGAGGCGCGCCTGCTCGCGGGCTGGGTGGCGGCGGCGCGCGCGGGCGGCGCCGGAGACGCGGAGTTCCGCCGCGGCGTCCGGACGGCCGCTGCGGGCGCCGGCGTCAAGGCGGCCGGTTGAGCGGGCAGGCGGAAATTCTTGCCGACCGGCGGAACGCGCGATCCGGTGCGGCGCCGGAGAGCGCCCGCCGGCATTCCGGCAGCGTCTGGCACGACGCTTGCGCCGCCTCCGTCGGTCGGCGGGTCTGAAAGGAACGCACAGTGCAACAGGGCATCTATTCCACGGCGTCCGGCGCGCTCTCCGCGCTCCGGCGCCTCGATGCGATCGCGAACAACCTCGCGAACGCGAGCACGCCCGGGTTCAAGGCGCAGCTCGTGGTGCAGAACGCGGCGCAGACGTCGCGTGCGCCGCAGTCGCCGACGGTCGGGACCCCGATCAACCACAGCCATCTCCAGACGGACTTCACCCAGGGCGAGATCGAGAGCACGGGCGACCCGCTGAACGTCGCGCTCGCGGGGACCGGGTTCTTCGTCGTGTCCGGCCCGAACGGCGACCGCCTCACCCGGCGCGGCGCCTTCTCCCTCGACGGCGAGGGAACGCTGGTCGCGAGCCAGGGGCAGCACGTGCAGGGCGAGCACGGCGACGTCTCGCTGCAGGCGGCTCTGCGCGGCGGCGGCGCGATCGAGATCTCGAACGACGGCACGATCCGCGTCGGCGGCAACCGCGTCGACCGGCTGAAGATCGTGACGGTCCCCGATCCGCAGGCGCTCGAGCGCGACGGCCAGACCGGCTTCGTCGCGCGCGGCGAGACGCCGGCCGAGGCGCCTCCGGGAACGGTCGAGGTGAAGGCGGGCGCGCTCGAGCGCGCCAACGTGTCGCCGATGCAGAACCTGGTCGCTCTGGTCGAGGCGACGCGCGGCTTCGAGGCCTACATGAACGCGGCGAGCCGTCTCGACGACGCGACCGCGCGCGCGGTCAACGACATCGCACGGGTGTGAGGAGGACGAGGGGATGATTCGCGCGCTCTACACCGCTGCGACCGGCATGGAGGCGCAGCAGCTCAACATCGACGTGATCGCGAACAACCTCGCGAACGTGAACACGACCGGCTTCAAGCGAAGCCGCGCCGACTTCCAGGACCTCCTCTACCAGACGCTCAAGGAGCCGGGCGCGCTCGCGACCGGAACGACGCAGATCTCGACCGGCATCCAGGTCGGGCTCGGGGTCAAGCCCGCCGCCGTCCAGCGGGTGCACCTGCAGGGCGACTTCACGCAAACCGCGAACCCACTCGACGTCGCGATCCGGGGCGACGGGCTCTTCCAGATCACGTTGCCCGACGGCTCGCTCGCGTACAGCCGCGCCGGCGCGTTCAAGCTCGACTCGACCGGCTCGCTCGTGACGTCGGACGGCGACTCGCTGACGCCGCAGGTCACGATCCCGCAGGGCGCGGAGTCGATCACGATCGGCAACGACGGTACCGTGACCGTCAAGCTCCCCGGCCAGCCGACGGCGAGCCAGATCGGCCAGATCCAGACGGTCCGCTTCGCGAACCCGGGCGGCCTCCGCGCGCTCGGCCGGAACCTCTTCACGGAGACCGAGACCTCCGGCACGCCGCAGCTCGGCACGCCCGGGCAGGACGGCTTCGGCGAGCTCACCCAGGGATTCCTCGAGGGCTCCAACGTGAGCGTCGTCGAGGAGCTGGTCGCGATGATCAGCGGCCAGCGCGCCTACGAGATCAACTCGCGCGCCGTGTCCGCGGCGGACGACATGCTGCGGGCCGCGGTCGCGGTCGTGCGGTGACGCGATGACGACGATCGTCCCTTCGCGCGCGATGCTCGCGCTCGTCCTCGCGGCGGCGCTCGCCGCCGCGCTCGCGGCGGTCCCCGGGCCGGCGCGCGGGGCGGCCGGCCGGATCGAGATCGCGCGCCAGGTGACGGTCGCCGGCGAGGAGATGCGGCTCGGCGACGTCGCCGAGCTGTCCGGCGACGCGCAGGCGCTCGCGGCGACGGCGCTCGGGCGCGCGCCCGCGCCCGGCGAGAGCCTGCGTCTCAGCGGCGAGTCGATCCTGCGGTGCCTCCGCGCCGCGGGGCTCGACGACGCGACCGTGTACACGATCCCCGCCTGGGTCCGGGTCACGCGCGCCTGGCAGGACATTCCCGATCACGAGCTGCGCGAGGCGATCCGCGAGCGCGTCGAGCCGGTGCTCGCCGCGGGCGAGTCGATCGACGAGATCGCGCTCCCTGCGACCGTGCGCGCGCCTCTCGGGGCGTACGCGATCGCGGTCGAGGATCTGCGCGCCGCGGGCGCGGGCGATCGCCGGCGCAAGGTCGACGTGCGGATCGAGCAGGAGGGCGAGGTGGTGGCGCGCGTGACGGCGCGGATCGGCGTCGCGGCGAGCGCGCCGGTCGTCGTCGCACGCCACGCGATCGAGCGCGGAGCGGTGCTGCGCGCCGAAGACGTCGACGTCGCGGAGCGAAGCCTCGCCGGAGCGCCGCCGAGCGCGCTGCGCGAGGTCTCCGACGCGATCGGGAAGCAGACGCGCGTCGCGCTCGCCGGCGGCCGGCCGATCGTCGCGCAGTCGCTGGTCGCGCGCGCCGCGGTGCGAAAGGGCGATCCCGTGCGGGTCATCATCGACACGCCGGCGCTTCGCCTGAGCGTGCCGGGCGAGGCGCTGCAGGACGGCGGGGAGGGAGACCCGGTTCGCGTCAGGAACGCGAGCTCCGGGAAGGAGCTGACGGCGGAGGTGGTGGCCCATGGCGTGGTGCTGGTCGCGCCGCGCTGAAGAGCGACGTCGCGCGGCCAGCCGCGCGCTCGCGACGGACCCAGCGGTGCGTGCGCTGGCCACGGTCGCGGCGGCGCTCGCGCTCGCGGGCTGCCCGCTCTTCCGGAGCGAGGTCGTGCCGCCCATCGGCGGCGAGGCTCTCATCCCGCCCGCGACCGCCGCGGCGCGCCGCGACGGCTCGCTCTGGCGCGACAACGTGAGCGCGAACCACCCCTTCAGCGACGCGACCGCGAAGCTCCCGGGCGATCTCCTCACCATCGTCATCTCCGAGGCCGACTCGGGGAGCAGCACCGCCGACACCGACACCAAGAGCGACGCCAAGGTCTTCGGCAACCTGCCGCAGTTCTTCGGCCTCCCGCAGTACATCCAGCGCCGCAACCCGGACTTCGATCCGGACGCGCTCCTCGAGGCCGAGGCGAAGCGCCAGTGGGAGGGCTCGGGAGCGACCAACCGGCAGGGCACCCTGACCGCGCGCATGACGGTCGAGGTGAAGGCGGTCTCGCCGGCCGGAAACATGTGGGTGCAGGGCGACAAGATCATCGCGATCAACAACGAGGACCGGCACGTCGTGCTGTCGGGCTGGGTCCGGCCGATCGACGTCAACTCGCGCAACGAGGTCGACTCGCACCGCCTCTCGTCCGCGCGCATCGACTACTACGGCATGGGCCCGGTCGGCCGGCAGCAGAAGGCGGGCTGGGGCATGTTCATCCTGGACTGGGTATGGCCGTTCTGAGCCGCTGCGCGCGCCAGCGCGCGTCCGTGGTCGCGCTCGCGTCGCTGGTCGGCACGAGCATCGTCGCGCTTCCGGCGCGACGACCGGCGCTCGCGTCGCGCATCAAGGACATCGCGTTCGTCGAGGGCATCCGCCCGAACCAGCTCACGGGCTACGGCGTCGTCGTCGGCCTCCAGGGGACGGGCGACGGCCAGCAGGCGCTCTTCACGATCCAGAGCATCCTGAACATGCTGCGGCGCCAGGGCGTGCTCATCACGGTCGATCCGCGGCAGATCCGCGTCAAGAACGCGGCGGCGGTGCTCGTGACCGCGTCGCTGCCGCCGTTCGCGCGCTCCGGCGACCGGATCGACGTGCAGGTGTCGTCGCTCGGCGACGCGAAGTCGCTGCGCGGCGGGACGCTGATCTCGACGCCGCTCGCCGGCGGCGACCAGCAGGTCTACGCGGTCGCGCAGGGGCCGGTCTCGCTCGGCGGCGGGTTCTCGACGTCGGCGCCCGGCGCGTCGGTCAGCAGCGGCCAGGTGACGGCGGGGGTCATCCCGAGCGGCGCGATCGTCGAGCGCGCGGTGCCGGCCGACTTCGCGGCCGACGGGCGCCTGCGGCTCAGCCTGCATCGCCCGGACATCACGACCGCGACGCGCGTCGCGAGCGCGATCGCGGCGTCGACGCGCGCGCCGGCCGAAGCGGTGAACCCGAAGACCATCGAGGTCCAGCTCGAGGGCGGCGGCGCGCTCGAGGCGATGCAGCTCTTGACGCGCATCGAGACCATCGACGTGGTGGCCGACACCGCGGCGCGGATCATCGTGAACGAGCGGACCGGCACGGTGATCATCGGACAGGACGTGCGCGTCAAGCCGGTCGCGGTCGCGCACGGGTCGCTCCAGGTCGAGGTCAAGACCGACTACGGCGTCTCGCAGCCGGCGCCCTTCTCGGGGGGGCAGACGGTCATCGTTCCGGACAGCCAGATCGTGACGCAGGAGGGCCAGAAGAGCAGCCTCGCGATCATCTCGCGCGGCGGGGTGAGCCTCGGGCAGCTCGTCGGCAACCTGAACGCGCTTGGCGTGACCCCGCAGGACCTGATCGCCGTCCTCGAGGCGATCCAGTCGGCGGGTGCGCTCGAGGCCGAGCTGGAGATGATGTGACGACCGAATCGCAGGTGATCGCGTGACCACGGGAACGGTGGACGGCGCCCTGGCGGTCGCCTCGCTCGCGACCGGCCCGCTCGGGGACGCCGACCTGGAGCGCCTGCGCGGGCGGAGTGCCGAGGAGGTTGCTCGGGAGTTCGAGGTGCTGCTGCTCGCGCAGATGATCGGGGCCATGCGCAAGACGGCCGAGATCTCGGGCTCGGAGAACGG
Source organism: Binatia bacterium (assembly GCA_035651755.1). Taxonomy (GTDB): domain Bacteria; phylum Desulfobacterota; class Binatia; order UBA12015; family UBA12015; genus DASRFA01. The sequence continues at coordinate 48,310 of DASRFA010000057.1, forward strand.
CCTCCTCACGCCGTCCGCCGAGCGGCGCGTCTTCGACGGCATGTTCGACCAGGAGGTCGCCCGGAGCCTGGCCGAGAAGGCGGACCTCGGGATCGCCCGCCAGGTCGCGGCCGGCCTCGCGAAGAAGGAGGCGGGCCGGGCGGCTCAAGTTTACGGCGGATCGGCCGAGTCCATATTGAATGCGCGGTCGCGGCCGCGGGCCGAGGTCCGACCGTCGCAGGAGGGCTCCTCATGAAGATCATCGGACCATCGTCCAACAACGTCGCGGACGTCGGGGCGCGCCCCGCATCGGAGAAGGGCTCCGCGCGCCCGGCCGCGACCGCACACGCGGGCGAATCGGGTCGCGTCGAGGTCTCGGACACCGCGCGCTGGCTCGCCGAGCTGAAGACCGCCGTGGGCGATCCGCTCGAGATCGACCAGCAGCGTGTCGCCGACCTCCGCTCGGCGATCGCCGACGGCCGCTTCGCGCCGACGCCGCGCGCGATCGCGGAATCGATGCTGCGCGAATTCGCGGAGCTCGCCGGGAGCTGAGCCGTGCGCGAGCCGAACGACAGCGAGATCGCGACCCTGCGCGACTGGCTCCGGCGCGAGCGCGAGTGCTGCGCCGCGCTCGTCGACGTCCTGCGCGCCGAGCGGACGGCGGCGGCCGGACACGATCTCCAGGCGCTGGTCGCCGCGCTGCGCGAGCGGGAGGCGATCCAGGCGCGGTGGGAGGCGGTCGCGCGACGGCGCGGCGAGCTGCTCGCGGCGATCGGTGGCGACTTCGCCGGCGCATCCGCGTCCGATCCGGAGCTCGGCGCGCTCCGCGCGGGTCTCGCCGAGGAGGCGCACAGCGTGCGGCGCGAGCAGTCGATCAACGAGGCGGTGCTCCGGCAATCGCTCGACTCGGTCAACGATCTCCTGGCGGCGATCCGCCGCCATCTTCCCGGCGCGCGCTACGACCGCCGCGCCGGCATGACGGCCGCGACGCCGGAGGGGTCGCACGCCGGCTGGCGGGCGTAGCCGCTCGTGTCGATCTTCACGCCGCTCTCGATCGCGCGCAGCGCGCTCGTCGCGCAACAGCGCGCGCTGTCGGTCACGGGCGCGAACATCGCGAACGTGAACACGCCGGGCTACACGCGCCAGCGCGCCGTGCTGAGCCCGGTCGGCGAGGGCGAAGCGGGCGGCGTGCGCGTCAGCACGATCGAGCGGGTCGTCGACCGGCTGCTCGACGCGCGCGAGCTCCGGAGCGCGTCGGCGCTCGGCAGCGCCGGGGTCGAGCGTGACTTCGCGGACCGCGTGCAGGCTCTCTTCCCGGTCGACGGCTCGAACATCGGGACCGCGCTCGACGACTTCTTCAGCGCGGCGAGCGAGCTCTCGACGCACCCCGAGGAGGTCGCCGTCCGGAGCGATCTGCTCGCGCGCGCGGACGCGCTCGCGACCCGCATCCGCAGCACCGCGCAGGGCCTCGCCGATCTGCAGCGCGACGCGGACGGCCGCATCGTGGACAGCGCTCGCGACGTCAACCCGATCCTCGCCCAGATCGCGCGTCTCAACCGGTCGATCCCGGCGGCCGACCCGTCGAGCGGCGCGAACGAGCTCGCCGACCAGCGCCGCCAGGCGATCGCCGAGCTCGCGACGCGCCTCGACGTGCGGGTCGTCGAGCGGCCGAACGGGACCGCCGACGTCTTCGCCGCCTCCGGGGCGGCGCTCGTCCTCGGCGACCAGGCGGCGGAGCTCGCGGCCGAGCCCACGAGCGACCTCGGGCTCGACGGCTCGGCGCTCCACGCGCTCGGCGTGCGCGACGCGGGCGGTGGCGTCATCCCGCTCGCCGGGCCGCTCGGAGGCGAGCTGGGCGCGCTGCAGGAGCTGCGCGACACGACGCTTCCCGACGACGCCGGCGCCCTCGACGCGTTCGCGACGACGCTCCGCGACGCGGTGAACGGCGTGCAGACGGCGGCCTCGGGGCGGGACCTCGACGGTCTCGTCGGCCAGCCGCTCTTCTCGGGAACCGGCGCCGCGGACCTCGCCGTCGCGCTCGCGGACCCGCGCGGGATCGCAGCCGCTCTGAGCGCGACGCCGGGCGACAACGCGAACGCGCTCGCCCTCGTCGCGCTCCGCACGACGGAGTTCCCGAGCCTGTCGGGGGCGCGCCTGGGGGACTTCCACGGCGACCTGCTGGCGCAGGTGGGCGGCCGCGCGCGCGACGCCGCAGACCGCTTGACGGTCGCGGAGAACCTCGCGGCGTCGCTGTCGGCGCAGCGCGAGTCGGTCTCTGGGGTGAGCCTCGAGGAGGAGTTCACCGACCTGATCCGCTTCCAGCACGGCTTCCAGGCGGCGGGCCAGCTCGTCGCGGTCAGCAACCGGCTGCTCGACGACCTCATGGGGCTGGTGCGCTGATGGTGTCGCGCGTGACGACGTCGCTCCTCTACCGCGAGCTCGTGACCCGCGTCGGACGTCTCCAGACGCGGCTCGCCGCCGCGAACGACGAGGTCAGCTCGCAGCGCCGCCTGCGCGAAGCGTCGAACGATCCCTCGGGCGCGGCGCTCGCGGCGCGCCTGCAGGGCGAGAAGGCGGACGTCGGCGCGGTCCGGAGCGCCCTCGGCTTCGCGACCCAGGTCGTGGCGCGCCAGGACCTGGCTCTCGACCAGTCGGACCGGATCCTCGCCCGCGCGCGCGAGATCGCGACGCTCACCGCGAACGGCACGGCGACGGTCGAGAGCCGGCAGCAGGCGGCGGTCGAGGTGGCGGAGCTCGAGCGGGGCCTGCTCGCGCAGGCGAACACGGAGCTCTCCGGCCGCTACGTCTTCGCCGGCCTCACGAGCGGCGCGGCGCCGTTCGCGTCGCTCGACGACAGCGGCTTCGATCCGCTCAACCCGTACTCCGGCCCGGCCACCCCGTTCCTCGTGCGGAGCGGCCCGGATCAGACCGTCGCCATCACCACGCCCGGCGACCAGGTGTTCGAGCCGGCGATCGCCGCCATCGACGGGCTCCGCGTCGCGCTCGCCGCGGGACAGGCGCCGACCGCGAGCATCGACGAGCTCGACGATGCCGCCACCGTGCTGCGCGCCGAGCGGACGATCGTCGGCGGCCGCGCGCGCCGGCTGAGCGAGCGCGACGGCGACCTGAACGCGGTCGAGCTGAACCTCGAGAAGCGCCTCGGCACGGTGCAGGGCGCCGACCTGACGGAATCGATCAGCCGGCTCGTGCAGCTCCAGACGGCCCTCCAGGCGACGCTCGAGGCCGGTCGAACGCTGCAGGCGAGCCTGCTCGACAGCATCCAGCTCTAGGATGTCGGGCCGCGTGCCGGCATCGGAGATGAAAACGGGCATGTGGCTCTTGACGAAGAGGGTGGGGGAGGACGATGGAATCGACCGCTGAGCAGCTCGACGAGCCGCGTCCCGGACCGGCGTCGCCGGCGCCCGACACGATCCGCGTCGAGTCGCGCCGCGTCGGCGTCCTCGACGTGCCGCGCGACAAGGTCTTCACGATCGCGCGCGGCCTGATCGGCCTGCCGGCCGCGCGCCGCTTCGTGCTCGTCGACCATCGCCCGGGATCGCTCTTCCGCTGGCTCCTCTGCGTCGACGATCCCGAGCTCGCGTTCGTCGTCGCCGACCCGGCCACGGTCGTCGCGGCCTACCAGCCGCCGCTCGAGCAGGCGGCATCGGCTCTCGGCTGCGCGGTCGAGGACCTGGTGACGATGGTGCTCGTCACGATCCCCGCGGATCCCCGCGACGTGAGCGTGAACCTGCTCGCGCCGATCGCCGTCGACGCGGCACGGCGGGTCGGCGTCCAGCTCGTCGTCGAAGGCGCCGACCTCGACACCGCGCATCGCATCCGCCCGCCGGCCTGACGTACCGCTTCGACGGCACGGTCGCGTCGTCGTGGCGGAGGCGTCGCCACACCGAAGCGCCGCCGCCACGATCGGCGCGACGGAACGCCTTGCCGGGGCGGCCGGCAACGCTTGCCGCCTGCGCCGCGGTCGGGCCTCGGGACACCGCGCGCAGCGACGCGGACAGCTGGCACCGGAGCTGCATCGCAGCGCCGGCCATGAGAATGCCCGCACCGCTCGCCCGCATCCGCCCCGGCGTGCCGGGCGTCGCGCTCGCGACGCTCGCCGTCGCGACCGCCGGCGCCTTCGCCGCCGGTCTGCTCGAGCCGATCTCGCTCGCGATCAGCGTCGGCGGCGCGCTCGCCGTCGCGCGCGCGACCTTCTCGGGCGAGCGCATCCGCGCGACCTGGGCGCGCGTGTGGGAGGCGCTCGCCGAGCCCGGAGCGGAGGCCGCCGACGAGGAGATCGAGTCGCTCATCGCGACCGTCAAGCAGCTCGCGCGCGTGCATCGCCTCGAGGGCGCGCCCGGCCTGGAGCGAGCGCTCGCCGGGGAGCCGATCGCCGCGCTCGAGCGCGCCGGCCGCCACGCCCTCGACGCCGCCGATTCCGACGAGCTCGCCGCGCTGCTCGACGGCGAGGCGAGGCGCGAGGCGAGCGACGGCGAGGCCGCGTGCCAGGTGCTCACCACGCTCGGAAAGCTCTTCCCGGCGTTCGGGCTCATCGGAACGCTCATCGGGCTCGCGCACATGCTGCCGCGACTCGGAAGCGGCGACGTCACGACGATCGGTCCCGGGCTCGGGGTCGCGGTGCTGACGACGCTCTACGGCGCGCTCCTCGCGAACGCGGTCGTGCTGCCGCTCGCGACGAAGCTGCAGGCGTCGATCGCACGCCGGCTGCTCGTGAGGGGACTCGTCGCGACGGGCGTCGAGCTCGTCCACCGCCGCGCCTATCCGACGCAGGTCGAGCGCGCGATGCGCGCGTACGTCGGCACCGCCCCGCGCGAGCCGGGTCGCATCGTGCTGCTCCATGAGCGCGCGGCCTGAGCGCCGCTTCGGGCCGTCGGCGCAGGCCTCCGGCGACGACGCCTCCTCCTTCGGCTGGCTCGTCACCTTCAGCGACATCGTCCTGCAGCTCTTCGCGTTCGTGATCGTGTCGGCGGCGGGCTCGGCGGCGGCTCTCCATCGCCTCACGCCGGCGGCGCCGCCGCGCGAGGCCGAGACGACGTTCGCGACGCGCGTGGCGTCGGGGACGGTGTTTCCCGCCGCGGGCGAGGCCCCGGCGCGCGACGCGGACGCGACGATGCCGACGGCGCCGGTGCCGCGCGACGACGCGATCGCCGCCGCGCCGGCCGGGTCTGCGACGGCGGATGCTGCGGCGCACGACGGCATCGCGCGCGCCGCGGGCGCGGACGACGCACGGACGCACGCGCGGGCCGCCGCGCTCGGCTCGTACCTCGACGAGCTCGTGTCGGCGTCGGCTCCGCCGGGCGGCGCGCGCGTCCGCGTCGACGCGGGGGACGTCGTCGTCGTGCTCGACGCGCTCGCCGGCTTCGCACCCGGGCGCGCGGACATCGCGCCCACGATGCGGGGCGCGCTCGCGGGCGTCCGTGAGATCGTGACCGACATGCCGGAGCTCGAGGTGCAGGTGTCCGGCCACACCGACGACCGACCCATCCACACCGCGGCCTACGAGTCGAACCTCGAGCTCTCTCTGGCGCGCGCACGGGCGGTCGCGCGAGCGATCGGCGCGAACGACGCTCGTCTCGCCGGGCGCATCGTCGCGTCAGGGTTCGCCGAGCGCCGTCCCGCAGCCCCGAACGCCGACGCGCGCGGGCGCTCGCTCAACCGCCGCGTCGAGATCCGGCTCGTCGCGGCGCGCGCGCCGGCCGGCGATGTCGAGGGCGGCGACGCGATACGCCTCGGCGAAGGTGGGAAAGTTGAAGATGTTCTCGATGAACGCGTCGACCGGGAGGTGGGCGACGAGCGCCATCTGCGCGACGTGGATCAGCTCGGTCGCGCCCTCGCCCACGACGTGCGCGCCGAGCAGTCGCTCGCCGCGCGCGTCGGCGACGAGCTTCAGGAACCCGGACGTGGCGCCCGAGATCTGCCCGCGCGCGACCTCGTCGAAGCGCGCGCGGCCGACGAGCGCGCCGCCGTGCCGGCGCACGGCCTCGGACTGGTCGATGCCGACGCTCGCGATCTCCGGGATCGTGTAGATCCCGATCGGCGATAGCTCGGGCGGGTGTCCGGGCGGAATCCCGAACGCGTGACACACCGCCCGCCGGCCCTGCTCCATCGAGGTGGCGGCGAGCGCGGGCGGCCCGATGACGTCGCCGGCGGCGTAGATGTGCGGCTGGATCGTGCGGCAGCTCGCGTCGACCGGGATGACGCCGCGCTCGTTCAGCGCGAGGCCGGCCGCCGCGAGGTCGAGGCCCTCGACGTTCGCGACGCGGCCGAGCGCGACCAGGAGCTTGTCGCTCGCCAGGGTATCGCCGTCCGTCAGCTCCGCGTGGACGGTCCCGACGCCGTCGAAGCTCACGCGATGCGCGCGCCGCGAGCCCAGGTAGCGGCCGCCGCTCGCCTCGAAGTCGGCGAGGAAGCGCTCCGTCACCTCGCGATCGAGGAAGCGCAGCGGCCGGTCGCTCTCGTCGACCATCGTCACCGCGACGCCGAGCTTCGCGAGGACCGAAGCGTACTCCGACGCGATCACGCCGCCGCCGAGCACCGTGAGGGAGCGCGGCAGGTAGGTGAGCGAGAGGATGGAGTCGCTGTCGAGCACGTTCTCGTGGTCGATCGCGACGTGCGAGGGAGCGCGCGGGCGCGAGCCGGTCGCGATCACGATCACGTCGGCGCGCAGCCGACGCTCGCTGCCGTCGCGCGCCCGCACGATGAGCTCGTGCGGCGACGCGAAGCGCGCCTTGCCGTGCAGGCGCACGACCTCGTTCCGGTCGAGCTGGCGCTGCATGTAGAGGCTGTGGGCGTCGACCACGCGATCGAGCTGGCGCATCAGGCGGCCGATCTCGACGTCCTCGGGCGCGATCCCGTCGGTCGCGCCCGGCCAGAAGCGGCGGTCGACGCGGCGAACGGCCGCTTCGCGGAGCGCCTTGCTCGGGATCGTGCCGCGCCGGACGCACGCGCCGCCGACGGCGGCGTCGCGCTCGACGACGGCCACGCGCCGTCCCGCTTTCGCGCCCTGGACGGCGGCCTTCTGGCCCGCCGGCCCGCTTCCGATCACCGCGAGGTCGAAGTGCTCGCCGCCGCCGGCCGCGCTCATCCGGCGCACGCGTCGGCGAGGCCGCGCACGGCGTCCGCCTTTGCGACGAGGCCGGCGACGTCCTCGGGGTAGAGGTTCAGGTCCGCGAACACCGGATGATCGAGGAGGCCGTCCGCCTCGAGTCCGGGGCCGAGGAGGAACGTCGCGAGGCGAGCGGCGAGCGCGGTGATCATCGGCTCGGGCTCGTCGGTCCGCTGGTACGCGGCACAGGTCGCGATCGCCGCCACGACCGCCGCCGGGAGCTTCCACGACGTCGCGAGCAGGCGGCCCGCCGGCGCGTGCAGCTCGTCGACGAGCGCGCGCAGGTCGTCCGGCGGGAGCGCGACGCCCGCTTCTTTCGCGAGCTCGAGGCTCGCGCGGAGGACGACCGGCTTTCCGATCGTGTGGAGCAGTCCGCAGAGGAAAGCCGCCTCGACGGGCGCGCGCAGGAGGCGTGCGGCCTCGCGCGCGAATCCGCCCGAAGCCGCCGCGTGTGCCCAGATGGCGCGCAGATCGCCCGCGTGGCGCGCGTCGACCACGAGGCCCGAGCGCAGCGACGCGGCGAGCGCGAGCTCGCCCACGGTCCGTACGCCGAGGTGCGTGACCGCCTGGCGAAGCGACACGATCGCGCTCCGCGGCGCGTACGCGGGCGCGTTCGCCACCCGGAGGAGATGGCTCGCGAGCGCCGGGTCGCGGTCGAGGAGCGCGACGAGCCGCCGCGCGTCCGCGTCGACGTCCTGCGTGGCGGCCAGCACCTCGGCTGCCGCCTCCGGCAGCTGCGGCAGGTCGACGTCGCCGCTCTGGAGCCGCTCCGCGAGGGTCGTGCGGATGCCGGTCGCGGCTTCCGAGCCGTCGGCGGGGCCGCTCGGGCGAACGACGGTGGCGGGCTCGCAGGCAGGCGCGAGCCCGGGCGCTTCTGCGGTCGGCGTGCTCACCGGCGATTCGGCGCGTCGAGCAGAGCCGTCCGCTCGGGAACGACGTCCGGGGGCAGCGTGACGGGACCTTGGCCGCCGGCCTCGTCGTCGCCGTTCGGCCGCTGGCGCTCGGCGAGGATCGAGAGACGGCGATTCTCGGCGGCGAGCGGGTCGGAGGGGACGAACGGCCGGCTGTCGGCGTAGGCCACGACGCGATTCACCTGACCTGCCCGCAGGCCCTTCGTCTCGAGCACGCGGCGGGCGTTGTTCGCGCGCTCGAAGGAGAGCTCCCAGTTGCTCTTCGCGGAGCCTTGCGCGTACGGCCGGCTGTCGGTGTGGCCGCCCACCTGAACCGGGTTCGGGATCTTGCCGAGCACCTGAGCGATCTTCGCGAGCAGTCCGACGAGCGCGGGCTTCAGGTCCGCCGACGACAGGTCGAAGAGGAGGCTCTGGCTGTCGTTCTTGTCGAGCACCTGGATGGTGAGGCCGGCGGGCGTCACCTCGACGACGACGTGCTCGCTCAGCTCCGCGGGAAGCCCCTCCTCGGTCGCGGCGCGGTGGATCGCCTGCTCGACCGCGGCGGCCTGCTGCTCGAGCTTCTTCTGCTCCTCCTGCTTCTGCTGCTGCTCCTGCTCGCGGTCGTGCTTCGTCTTCACCTTGTTCGAGTGCATCACGACCACGTCCCGCTCGACGACCGCCGGATCGCGGCTGTGGGCGGGGCTCGTGTCCTGGCTGAGGACCGATCCGCCGGGAAGGACGCCGGGGTCGCGGAAGTACTGCGCGATCTGCGACCGGAGCTTCACGTCGGCCTGCGTGAGCAGCCACAGCACCATGAAGAGCGCCATCATCGCGGTCACGAAGTCGGCGTAGGCGACCTTCCACGCGCCGCCGTGGTGCGCCGCGTGCTTCTCCTTCTTCTTCTTGACGACGATACGCGTCGTGTCCTTGGGCTTCGCCATCAGGCGCCCGTGGACTTGACCTCGCGGCACGCCGCGTCGGTCTCTTCGCTCGTCGGCCGCGTCGACGAGAAGATGGACTTCCGCGCGAACTCGACCGCGACGATCGGCGACGCGCCGCGCAGGTTCGCGAGGAGGCCGTCCTTGATGCAGCGCAGGTAGCGGGTGCGGACGTTCGCCTGCACCTCGACGGTCGTCGCGAGCGGCGAGAGCAGCCCGTACGACATGAGGATCCCGAGGAACGTGCCGACGAGCGCCGCCGCGACGTGGTGGCCGATCGCCTCCGGTCCCTGGTCGAGGTGGCCCATCGTGATGATGATGCCGAGCACCGCGGCGACGATGCCGAGGCCGGGGAGCGCATCGCTCGTCGTGCGGATGAGGGCGATCGGGACGTGCGCCTCCTCGTGGTGGGTCTCGAGCTCGTTGTCGAGGAGGACGTCGAGCTCCTCGGGCGACGCGGTGCCGTTCACGATCTGCTTGAGCGCGTCGCGGAAGAACTCGGTCGCCTCGTGGTTCGCGAGGAAGCCGGGGTACTTCGAGAAGATGCTGCTCTTCTCGAGGTCCATCACGTGCTCGTCGAGCGCGACCGCGCCGTTCTTCCGGATGAACGTGTAGACCTCGTACTGGAGCTTCAGCAGCTCGATGTAGTCGGCCTTGGCGGGCATCTTCCCCGAGAAGGCTTCGCGGAAGGACCCGAACACCTGGCCGCGGATCGAGCCGGGTGCGGACACGATCAGCCCGCCGAGCGCGGCTCCCCCGATGACGACCAGCTCGCTCGGCTGGATCAGGATGTGGAAGCTGCCGCCCGCGAGCGCGAACCCCCCGAGAACCGAAGCGAAGACGACGACGAGACCGATGACGGTGAACATACTCCGGACGTTACTCGTGCCCGGGTCGACGAAAGTTGAGGCGGTCGGCAGAGCGATCGCCTCGGGCGCGCGCCATGGCGTGTGCGCGCGCGGACGCACGAGCGCGGCAGCCGGCGGCGCGGGTCGCCGTGCCGCGATGCTCGGACCTCAGATGCGGATCAGCGGCAGGAGGCGCGCGAGCGGTACGAACGACTCGTCGGCGGGAGCCGCGAGCGCGAGGGCCGGCGTCGGGACCTGCTCGAGGAGGCAAAGCGCCGCGTGACGGGCGCGCTCGGCGACGGCATCGGCAACGTCGCCGACGCGCGCGGATCCGATCGTTTCCACGGCGAGATCGAGATCGCTGGAGACCGCGATGTCGTCGGCCGTGCCGCTGGCGGCAACGAGGTGAATGGTCACGACCATGCGCCCCTCGTGGAGCAAGGGCGATGCCGCCGCACGTGCGAATCCGCGCCGGTTTTTGCGTGACGCAGGCGGCCGCGGATCGTGCAGCGGTGAGGCGGTCGCCTACATCGTGCGCGCGTGCGCGGAAGGACAAGTCGGTGCGCGGGCGAGCCGGCGCGTGTGCGAGCCCGGCGACTCCTGTCGGAGGTGCCCCTCGATTGTCTCATGGATCGAGGAAGGGCACCTCCTCCAACGTCGCTGCCGTGCTCGCACACGCACCGGCCCGCCCGCTTCAACGTCGCCGTTCATCGGCGCGCGTCCGCCCGCGCGCCCGCTCCCGGCCGCCGCCGGCGGCCGTCCGCGGTCGCAGAACGGTCGCGATCACAATGTGCAGCCGAAGCGTCGCGCGGCGAGCCGCGCGCGCGGCCACGACCGCGAACGTACGGTCGAAGCGCGCGTCCGATCGGCACGCGGTGGCTGCGGCGGGAGCGGCGAGTGAGCGAGCACCGGCGGCGACGTCGGAGGAGGCGCCCTTCCTCATCCATGAGACAACAAAAGGGCGCCTCCGACAGGAGCGCCGGGCTCGCTCACGCGCCGCGCCCGCCGCGCTCGGACGTCGTCCAACGCGACGAGTGACGCGCGACGATCGACGAGCGCCCTCTCAGCGCGGCGCGATCACCGGCGCACCGCCACCCATGGGGCCCATCGGACCCGGCGGGCCCGGCATGCCGCCGCCCGGGAAGACGTACGGGTAGACGCTGATCGGGTACTGGTTGTTCTGCGGCAGCGTCGGGTCGAAGCCGGGCTCGCGGCTCTTTCCCGTCGAGAGAACGACGCTCCCGTCGGGGAGGTTCCACGAGCCGATGTGGCGCGACGCATACTCCTGATCGACCATTTGCTGCGGCACGCCGCTCGGGTTCGCCGCCTCCTGGTCGATCATCTTCTGGATGGTCTCGTCGCTCACGCCCGCCTCGCGGAGCTTCAGGACCTCCTCGGTCGTGAGCCCGCGCGCTGCTTCGAGCGACAGCGCGACGATCGCTGCGGTCGCGATCGCCGCGAGCGCGATGCGCTCGACGATGACCTGCATCCGCCGCTTCGAATCGATCCCCTCTCCCATGGCTCCTCCCCCGTCTCCCGCGTGCACCGGTCGCGATCGTCGCGCGCCCGGAGCTATGCCTCCTGCGTCCTGGGTCCGGCTTCGCCGCCGGCGTACGCGACGACGCGCTCGACGTAGCGGCGCGTGAGCGTCGGCAGGAACGGCTCGACGTCGTCGAAGCTCGCGGGGTCGAGCCCGCGCGCTTGCGCGAGCCGCTGCGCCGAGGCGACGCGGCCCTCGCCCGCGTTGAACGCCGCGACCGCGAAGCGCGCGCGCTCTTCGCCGTCCGGGACGGGCGTCGCGCGGAGGCCGCCGCCGAGCCGATCGCCGCGGCGGAAGACCTGATCGAGGTAGCGCAGGTATCCGACGCCGAGCGCGACGTCGTCGCTTCCCGCCGGCCGCTCGACCGCGCCGTTCCGGAAGTGCTGCCGCATCTGCGAAGCGGTCACGCGCGTGACCTGGAACGTGCCGGTGCTGACGCCGTCGGAGCTGCGCGCGGTCGGCTCGAGGCTCGACTCCGCGATCGCGACCCCGAGCGCGAGCTCGGGCGCGACGCCAGCGCTCGCAGCGGAGCGGTGGATCGCCGAAGCGAGCGCGCGTCGCGCCGCGGTGCCGAGCCAGGGCGCCGCCGCGTCCGGGAAGGCGCGCGCGGTGCCGGATGCGGTGGTGGTCGCCGAACGGCTGCCCGCCGTGCCGCGGACGGATGCGAGCGCGGACGATGCGGTCGCGCGCGTCGCGGCCGCGGTCGCGCGCTCGTGCGCCAGGATCTGGGCGAACGCCGTCGGCAGCGACGCGGTGGCAGCGCGGAAGCGCGCCCCGGCTTCGCGGCGAACGATCGTCGCGTTGAAGATCGGTGCGATCATGGGCCTGGGCGACGGCTGGCAAGCCGGATGCCAGCGCGGCCGACGCAGCTCCGCCGCGCGTGCCCGACGCGCCCGCGACGAGCGGGCACGGACGGTGGGCAATGCCTGCCGGGCGGTCGGCAAAGGCGTCCGGGTGGCGGAGCGATGTGGCCGTCGTTGCGCGAGGATGCGGTGGCACCGCGGTTGCTGCTCGCGAGCGGCATGGCGAACAACATCCACGCGCTGCTGCCGCTGAACGCACACCTGAGCCCGGTGCGATCGCCGTCGCAGGCGAAGATCGGCGACATCGACCGCCGCTTCCTCGACGAGCTGACGGGCGTGGCCGCCGCGCGCCACGCGCCGGCGACGACGGCGTCGACCGCGAGCGCGTCGGCGTCCGTGCAGGCGTCATCGGGACGGCGCGCGATCGGCGGTCGTCAAGCGTCGGGGTCGGAGGAGGCGCCGGTGGCCGCGCCCGGCTCGCCCGGCGCGCCGGCGGCAACCGACGGCGACGGCGCGGTCACGAGCGTCGGCACTCTGAGCGAGGACCCGCACACCGCCGGCATGTACGTGCCGCCGGACTTCTACCACGGGAACTCGTACTCGCCGGTCTTCGATCGCCAGGACGAGAACGGGAACTGGGTGCCGACCCCGCGCTTCGAGGGTCAGCACATCTACAGCGAATGGCGCGCCGAGCTGCCGCCCGACTTCGACCCGAACGCGCGCGTCATCCACGATCCGCTGCTGGACAAGCAGGGCCCGCGCTGGTGGAAGCAGGACGAGAACGGCGACTGGGTCCGTCGTCCCGAGGGCCCGGGCGGCCTCGCGCTCGCCGACGACGGCACGACGATCAACACGCTGGATCCCGAGAAATTCCCCGGCATGAGCTGAGCGCAGCGCGACGCTCGCTTTGCCGGCGTGTCCGGCCGCTGATATCGCGGTGGGATGCCATCGCATCGGTCTCGAAGGGGAGGGCGTCGCGCCGCGCGAACGTCCGAGGCGAAACCCGTACGCTCGGCGCCGCGCAAGGCCGCTTCAACCGAGCGCAGCGGCGACGCGAGCAGCGCCGGCGCGGCGAAAGCCGAGGCCGCTTCCGCGCCGCGTTCCGCCGAGCGCTCCACGCCTGCTGCTCGGAGCGACGGGCGGCGGCCGTTCGCGCCGCGTCGCCTTCGCATCGCGCCGGGATATCTTCGGCACGCCGAGGGCTCGGCGCTCGTCACCGCGGGGAGCACGCAGGTCCTCTGCGCCGTCAGCATCGAGGACACGGTGCCGGACTTTCTGCGCGGGTCGGGACGGGGATGGCTCACGGCCGAGTACTCGATGCTGCCGCGCGCGACCCACACGCGGAGCCAGCGCGAGGCGAGCCGCGGGCGGGTGTCCGGGCGTACGCACGAGATCCAGCGGCTGATCGGTCGGAGCCTGCGCGCGGTGGTCGACCTGTCGCGGCTCGGCGAGCGCACGCTCTTCGTCGACTGCGACGTCCTCCAGGCCGACGGCGGCACCCGCACCGCCGCGATCAACGGCGCGTACGTCGCGGTGGCGCAGGCGCTCGACCGCCTCGTGCAGGAGGGCTCGCTCGCCGAGAGCCCGCTCCGCGAGCCCGTCGCGGCGATCAGCGTCGGGATCGTCGGCGGCGACGTTCTCGTCGACCTCGCCTACGACGAGGACAGCCGCGCCGAGGTCGATGCGAACTTCGTGATGACGGGGAGCGGCGGGCTCGTGGAGGTCCAGGGCACCGCCGAGGGCCGGACGTTCGCGCGCGAGCAGCTCGGCGCGATGCTCGACGCCGCTTGGGGTGCGATCGAGCGGATCCACAAGCTGCAGGAGGACGTCCTCGCCGCTCACCGCCGGCGCGCGACGGGCCGCGCGGGTGGAGCGCCCACGCGTGGACGCGCGCGCGGGAACGCACCGCGCGGGAACGCACCGCGCAAGGTGGCGAAGCGAGCGGCGGGCGCCTGAAGGCGCGCGCCCGCGTTTCAGCCTGCCCGGGAGATCCGTTGCGCGTCCGCGGTCCGATCGTCCTCGCCTCGCGCAACCGCGGAAAGCTGCGCGAGCTGCTCGACCTCGCGTCGGGCGCGCTCGAGCTCGTGCCCCTGCCCGACGATCCGCCGCCGCCCGAGGTCGCCGAGGACCAGCCGACGTATCTCGGAAACGCGACCAAGAAGGCGGTCGCCATCGCGCGCTTCACGGGACGCCCCGCGCTCGCCGACGACTCGGGGCTCGAGGTCGACGCTCTCGGCGGCACGCCCGGCGTGCGATCCGCGCGCTACGGCGGTCTCGGCCTCGACGACGCCGGCCGCTACCGCCGGCTCCTTTCCGAGCTCGCCGGCGTGAGCAATCGCCGGGCGCGCTTTCGCTGTGCCGTCGTCCTGGCCGACGGCGACGACCACGTCTCGGCGGAGGGCGTGGTCGAGGGCTCGATCGGCGACGCGCCGCGCGGCGACGGCGGCTTCGGCTACGATCCCATCTTCGTGGTGGACGGCTTCGGCGGCCGCACGATGGCCGAGCTCTCGCGCGACGAGAAGAATCGCGTCTCGCACCGCGCCCGGGCGATGCGCGCGCTCGTCGCGAAGCTCGGGGTGACGAGCGCCGAGCCGTCGTCGGGCCCGCGTTCGCATTGACAATGCCCCGCGGGGAACCTTAAGCCTTTGCTTTCGGCGCTTGCCGACGGCGGCCGGATCGCGGGGCGTGGCGCAGCCTGGTAGCGCACCTGCCTTGGGTGCAGGGGGTCGGAGGTTCAAATCCTCTCGCCCCGATTGGCCGACTTGCCGCGGCGACGCGCCGGGCGCCAGTAGCTCAGGTGGATAGAGCAACGGCCTTCTAAGCCGTGGGTCAGGGGTTCGAGTCCCTTCTGGCGCGGTGATTCGTTCTCCGCACGCGGCGAGCGTTGCGATGTGCGGTGCGGGCAGGTATCGCGCGGTCTTGCCGTCCTGGTGAGTGTAGCTCAGCTGGCAGAGCACCGGATTGTGGCTCCGGGGGTCGAGGGTTCAATCCCCTTCACTCACCTTTAAGGCGAGGGCCTCGCGGCCCTCGCCCCGTCGGGCAAAGCCCGACGGGGCCCCACTCCCGCGGTCGCTTCGCTCCGCGCGCGCTTCGCGCGCGATGGTGCCGGTGGCGGCGCGGGGTGTTGAGGGTGCGCTCGCGCGGCGGGTGCTTGGCCGCGCGCTTCGCGCGCGAGCCTTCTCGCGACGTTTGTCGGAGGCTCTAGCGGGCGGCGGCGGCGAGGGCGGGTTGGCGGGATTCGTGGGAGAGGAGCCAACGTTTGCGGTCGAGGCCGCCGCCGTAGCCGGTGAGGTCGCCGGTAGCGCCGATGACGCGGTGGCAGGGGACGACGATGCAGATCGGGTTGGCGCCGTTGGCCGCGCCGACGGCGCGGACGGCGGCGGGGGCGCGGATGTCGCGCGCGACGTCCGAGTAGGAGGCGGTTTCGCCGACCGGGATCTGCCGGACGCGTTTCCACACCGCGAGCTGGAACGGAGTGCCGTGCGGCGCGATCTCGATCTCGTCGAGGACGGACAGGTCGCCGGCGAAGTAGTCGCGGATGCGGCGCAGGGTCGCCGACGTCCTCGGCGCGGGCCGCCATGCGGAGCGGGTCGAGCCGAGCTGGCGCTCGAGGCGGGCGAGGGTGCGGTCGCCGCGGTCGGCGAAGAGGAGCGCCAGCAGGCTGTCGCCGTCGAGGACGACGTCCAGCGCGCCGATCGGGGTCGCGATCTCGGCGATCGTCGGGGTCATCGTGGAACCTCCTTCCCGCTGGTGCGGGCGTGTGCGGATCCTGTCATGGATCGGGATCCGCGTCGCGCGGCGACGTGCCGCGTGGACGTATCCGTATAAGAGGATACGACCGCGGACTCGCGGGATTCGGACGCGGTGGTCGGCGCCGGTGCGATGGCGCGCGGCCGCGGTTGGGCCGCCGGCACGAGCGGCTCGTCGGCATTGCGCGCCCGGAAGCAGGTCGGTAAGAACCCGGTGGGCCGCTAGCTCAGTTGGTAGAGCAGCTGACTCTTAATCAGCGGGTCCTCGGTTCGATCCCGGGGCGGCCCACTGCCGAAAGCCTCCGAGAGATCGGGGGCTTTCGCGCTCTTCGCTGAGGGAATCGTATGCACGAAACCCTCGGGATGTTTCCACTTGTTTCCACTCTCGAGTTCCGGGTCGTCAAGGCGGTCGACGGCGGCCGTGTTTCCGCCGGGAGCCAGGTGGCCGCACGTGTCGACCGTGATCTGGATCGAGTAGTCCATCTGGAACTTGCCGTTTCGGCTTGACGCCGGCATTCGTGCCTTCGGTGCAACTGCAGTCCAGGGTCACGATCGAGTTTCTGCCGCCGCTCGACTGGTCGCGACTCGGGCGACGTGCCGCGACCGATCTCGGCCGCCAAGGCCCGGCTCGCCAGGCTCAACCGCACGGCCTGGAGCCTGTACGGCAGCGTCTGGCGCTGCTTCGCGGCCGGGGACGACAAGACGCTGCGGGCCATGAAGTCCGTCGATTACGCGGCCGCCCACTACGATGAGGCCCCCGCCCTCGTCGTCGTCTGCCTGCGCGTCGTGCGCTACGGGCCCATCGTCAGCGGCTTCCGCCTTCCGTTCCCGGCGTTCTGGGACGCGATCTTCTACGGCACGGCCTTTCCGGCCGTGCAGAACTTGCTGCTCGCGTGCCGGGCCGCCGGCCTCGGCGCCGCGCTCAACGTGATGCCGCTGTGGAATCTGACACTCGCGCGCGCGACGCTAGGCCTTCCGCTGTGGGTGACGCCGGTAGCTGTCGTGCCGATCGGCTGGCCGATGGGCCGCTACGGCCCGACTTCGCGGCCCGCGGTCGAATCCGTCGTGCACGTCGACCGTTGGGACAACCTCGCGTTCGCGTCCGGAAATCCCGGCGCGAACGCCGAAAGCGGGAAAGCGGGATCGCGATGAGAAAGGAAGATCGACCAGGGTCGGCCGCGTCGAGCAGATCGCTTCATCCCGCTCGCGCGCCGGCCACGTAGTCGCGCGCCATCTCGCCCATGGCGTGGGCGAGGAACGGAACGAGGGGGCGCTGCGCGGCGATCTCGGGTCGACCGACCGTCCAGCCGAGGTAGCTCAGCCCGCGCGCGACGAGAAGGGTCGGAAGCTCCTCGAGCTGGTGTTGGGGGAAGGCTCGCACGGCGCGATAGCCCTCGAGGTAGCCCGCGAGCGCCGGCTCGAAGCCGCCGAGGAGCCTCAGCGGGAAGAGCGACGTGGCGAGCTCGAAGCCGAACCAGCTCCAGCCGCAGTCGTCGAAGTCGATCACCCGGATGGCAGCGTCGGCGGTGAGCACGTTGTCGGGAACGAGATCGCCGTGGATGAGCTCGTTCGCGGGCCCGAGCGCGTCCAGCCGTTCCCTAGCTCGATCGCGGGCTGCGAGCAGGAGGGCGCGCAGGTCGGGATCGAGGTCGGCGAGCTCCCAGAAACGGCCGAACGTCGGCGAATCGCCGACGAGCGTCTCGGCGCTCCACGAGGGGCGCGCGAAGCCGGCCGGGCGCTGCCACTCGAGACCGTGCGCGTGGATCCGTGCGGCGATCGTGCCGATGGTCGCGTAGAGCTCGCGGAGCCCGCAGTCGTCGAGCGCGACACCGCCTTCGAGCGTACCGACCGGGGCGCCGTCCACCCAGGCGAGCAAATCGCACTGCCGGGGTTCGGGCACGCCCTCGTGGGAAGCAATCGACAGAACGTCGCCGTTCTCCGCCGGCAGCATGGCGGGCGTTTCGACCCCCGACGCGCCGAGAGCGCGAATCCAAGCCGCCTCCGAGCGGATCTCGTCATCGGTGCGATACGCGGGCCGGTGCACCCGCAGGACGTTCCGGTCACCCCCGGCCGGGGTCACGCGGAAGACGGCGTTCTCGCGGTACTTGATGAGGCCGAGCTCCGCCTCCTCGAACCGCCAGGCGCGCAGCGCACGGTGCGCGAGGCCGGCGAGGAGAGCCGTCTGCTCGGCTTCCGAAAGCTCGACGAACCCCATGCGATCAGACCCGTTCGCGCTCGAGGTCGCCGAGCGCGGTATCGAGGCGCTCGAGCAGGGTGTCGCAGTAGGCGTCGTCGACGAGGAGCCCCGGCTTGAACTGGAGCACGGACATCTCGAAGGCAGCGAACATCGCCCACACGCCCCGCTCGTAGAGCGCGCGCGAGAGCCGCACTCCGCCGATCGGGTCGTCGACCTCGAGCCCGATCACGAGGCCCTGCTGGCGAATACCGCGCAGGATCGGGTGGCGCGCGCGCAGACCGGCGAGGTCCGACGCGAGGCGCGCGGCGATCCGCTGGACGTGAGCGAGCGTTTCGGGGTGGCCGCAGATCTCGAGAACGCGTGCGGCGACGCGGCAGCCGATCTCGGCTCCCCCGAAAGTGGACACGTAGGCCCAGCCCTGCTCGCGGAGGAACCCTCCCACGGCGCGCGTCATGACCACGGCGGAGATCGGGTACAGTCCGCCGGAAAGCCCCTTGCCGGTGACCAGCACGTCGGGCTCGACGCCGAAGCCGTCGATCGCCCAAAGCCTTCCCGTGCGACCGAGTCCCGTCTGCACTTCGTCGGCGACGAGGATCGCACCGTACCTCTCGCAGAGCGCCTTCACGCCGGGAAGATAGCCGGGAGAGGGCACCGGGAAGCCGTAAGTCGCCGGGATGGTCTCGAGCAGGACCGCAGCGACGTCGCCGGGCGCGAGGGCACGCTCCATGGCGCGGAGGTCGTCGAAGGGAACGGTCGCGAACTCGTCGGGGTAGTCGCTCCGGAAGAGGCGCGCGCTCGCATCGCGACCGGCAGCGCCCGATAGGCCGGTCGCTCCGTGGAAGCCCGCTTCGAGCGCCACGATCCGACGCCGCCCGGTCGCCCAGCGCGCCGCGCGGATCGCGAGATCGTTCGCCTCGCTGCCCGATGGTGTGAAGACGCTGTAGTGGAGGTCACCGGGCGTCGAGCGCGCGAGCTTCTCGGCCAGCTCTCCGCGCGCCTCGGCGGGGAAGTGGTGGTTCCCGATGTCGAGCTCCGCGAGGGCTTCGACGAGCGCGGCCTGCAACTCCGGATTTCGGTGTCCGAGGTTGAACGTGCCGCCGTTCAAGTGGAGGTCGAGGAGCTCGCGCCCATCGAGATCCCAGATCCGGTAGCCCTCGCGCCGGCCGATCACGAGCGGTGTGCCGAGACGGAGCCAGGTCTCTACGCGGCCCGGCATCCCGTACTCGCGCGCACGCTCGAGCGCGCGCCGCTTGCGCTCCGACATCCCTGCGTAGGGGTCCTGCTGAGGATCCATGACGTCTCCCCTTCTGCGTACCGCCACGTCGGCGACGTGCCGATCGCGCGAAGATATGGTGCGCCTCAGGATTGCGGCGCGAGCGCCTGCAAACCCCAGGGTGGAGAAGCATTCACCAGCACACCGGGGCGGCACTTCATCTTGAGCTGGACGAACTCGACTCCCGGCTTGTGCGCGGTCAGCACGTATTCCCCAGGCGGAACCTGGATGTAGAGCACGCCGCCGTCCTCGCTGGTTTCGGTGCGGGTCGGGTCCGGGAGGACGCTCTCGTTGAAGTAGATCGGGCCGTGCTCCCGCGGCAGGGGCGGCTCGATCGTCACCGTCGCACCCGCTTCGCCATGGGCGCCGGGATCGTACAGCGACTTGCCGACACGCGTCACGGTGGTCGGCATCTGGCAGGCGTGCTCCTCGTCGGGGACGATGCCGAGCAGGGCGGCGAGCCCCGCGTAGACGTCGTGCGGCACGGCCTGGAAGGTGATGCGCTCGAGCCCCTCGGGTGGCACGACGTGCGTGCCGGTCTGGATCAGGTGGTAGTCGGGATGCTCGAGGACCAGCGATACCTCGGAGCCGACCGGGATGCCGTCGAAAGCGAAGTGCCCGTCGCCGCCGGTGACCATGCGCTTCTCCGGGATCTCGAGAATGTGGACCGTAGCGCCTTCGATGCGGCGGTTGCCGCCGTTGAACGGAATTGCGTCGCCGCTCACCGATGCGGTCGCGACCGAGCCGCGGTCGGCGTCGCCGCACCCGGCGAGGACGGCACAGAGCAAGAGCGCGCTTAGGCGGCGGAGGGCGGCTCCCCGGTGCACGGCGCTGCACCTCGCGCGCAACGCGTTCCGGACGAGGACCGAACCGGCCGACGTGGAATGGATGGAGAAGGTCTCCGACGAGCAATACCAGCTCAAGGAAGGAGCCGCATCGTGAGGGCAACCGTGCTCTACGGGGCCGCGACGTCCGCACCGTCAAGCATGGTGACGTCGTGGTCATGCCCTTCGCGAGCTCGGACGGCACCTGCCACTTCTGCCACGAAGGCCTGACCACGGCCTGCGTGCACGGGACCTCCTTCGGCAACGACGGCGTGAACGGCGCCCAAGCCGAGGCCCTGCGCATTCCCTACGCCGGCGGAACCCTCTACCGGCTGGACGTAGCGGAAGAGACCGCACTGATGCCATCTCTCCTCACGCTCTCGGACGTGATGGGCACCGGTCACCATGCAGCCGTTGTGGCAAGGGTGGCGCCCGGGAAGAGCGTCGCGGCTATCGGTGACGGCGCAGTGGGCCTCTGCGGCGTGATCGCTGCCAAACGTCTCGGCGCTGAGAGAATCATTATCATGGGCCGGCACCCCGATCGGATTGCGCTCGCGCGCGACTTTGGCGCCACCGATGTGGTCAGCGAGCGGGGAACCGAAGCCGTCGAGCGCGTGAAGGACCGGTGCAGGCGGCCGGAGTGACGCTGCACGTAGCTCAGAATACGAGCGGCCGGAGATCGAACATCGATGGCCGAACGACTCGCCACGCCGGCTACGCGGTGAGCCAGAGAGTCCGAAAGCGAGTCGAGGAGATCTTCGGCTGGGCAAAGACGGTCGGTGGATTGCGGCGAACGAGTTTCCGCGGAGTCGCGCGGACGGCCTTCTGGGGACCTACATCGTGGGCGCCGCGTACAACCTCGTCCGGATGACCCGGCTCATGCCGCAGGTGGCGACGCCGTGAGGCGGCGCGGAGAGCGAAGCGGGTCGCGCAGACCGCCGCGAGCTGCAGGGGATCGGTCGGTCCGCGCTCATGTCCCCTAAGCTGACCAGGGTGCGCCTCATTCGACCAGAAACCGCCGATTCTTCCATGGCCTGCTAGAGCATCTCAGCCACGAAACCTGCCGCGTTTGCCGCCTGTTGCAGGACGAGCAGCAGCACGAGGAGAGTCGCTCGTCGGCCTCGCTCCCTCGCGTAGGGACGCAGCAGCAGGTCGCGATAGAAGCGGCGGTCGATGCGGAATCGCGCCCAACGCCCGCGGACGCTGTGAAAGCGGTAGGCACCTCGTCCATAGCCGAAGTGCTGCCGCCAGAGACCCGCGATCGTCAGATCGTGAGCGTGGTGCACGACCGCGTCGGCCGCGTAGACGAGGCGGCGCCCCCTCTCGCGCCAGCGATCGCAGAGATCGCGATCCTCCGCCGTCCTGAATGCCGGATCGAACCCGCCGAGATCACGAAAATCCTCGGTAGGGGCGGCGAGGTTGTTCGACGCGAAGAACCGCGCATCGTCGGGATCGCGATTGTAGTGCGCATAGACGTTCTCGAGCACGAGGTGGCTCAGCGCGGAGCAGGCGTTGGCGGGGAGGGCGTTGAGCGTGCGGCCGCCGATGAGGCTCCCTGGGGCCTCCTTCGCACGCGATTCGAGCGCGAGGAGCCAGCCGACGTCAGTCATGCAATCGTCGTCGGTGAACGCGAGATACCCGCCCCGGGCGTGCTCGGCTCCCACGTTGCGCGCGCGGGCCGCCCCCGAGTGAGCAACGCGAAGCACGGTGAGGTCGAGGGCCGAGCGAAACGGCGCTGCGACGTCGGCCGCGGCCATGGATCCGCCGTCATCGACGACGATGACCTCGAACCCGCGGCGCGGGCAAACGAGCGTCGCCAGGGACGCGAGGCAGCGAGCGAGCTCGACCGGGCGGTCGTAGGTGGGGATGATGATCGAGAAGGCGGGGGAACCGACGATCATCGACGGCTCCCGTTTCCATCGCGGCGTTCGAGACCTCCGACGTTCACGGGACGGCCGGTTCGGATGGACTCGGTGGCCGCGACCACGATCTCGAGCGCCCTCCTGCCGTCGTCGAACGTGCTCTCGGTGGGGATCCCCTCGCGAGCACGGTCCGCGAAGTGCCGCCACGTCGCGCGATAAGAGGCGAGAAACGAGCCGCGCCGTTCGGCGCTCGCGAGCGCGCCGGGCAGCGCCCGAACGGCTCGCACCAGGTCGCCGGCGCGACGTCCGAGGTCTCCGGAGAAGCTCGTCCCCACGCTCAGCGCGTACCCGTCGAAGCGATAGGGCGAAACGGAGAGGCGCCCGTGCTGACCGTAGACCTCCATCTCGTGCGCCTCGGCGGCGCATTGCGAGAACGCCGAGACGGCGAGTGCGCCGCTTCGGAGGCGGCCGGTAATCGTTGCCGTTCGGCCTTCGGCGCCGGCTTCGCTCCGTTGCCACGCGAAGACCTCGTCGATCTCGCTCGCGACGACGAATCGCCACAGGTCGACATGATGTACGGCGAGATCGCTCAGCACGCCACCTCCGAGATCGCCCCGACGGCGCCACTCGGGGATGCCCGTATACTGTGTGGATCGACTGCTCCATACGCTGCGAACCAGCTCGACCTGGCCGATGAGCTCCTGCGCGATGGCCCGTCGCGCGTTCCGTACGTGGCGGTGGTAGCGGAGATTGAACCCGACCATCGTGGTCGCCGAGCTGGTCCGCGCGCGCCCGACGAGACGGTCGGCCTCGTCGAGGTCTAGGCAGAGTGGTTTTTCGACGAAAACGTGCTTCCGCGCATCGAGCGCGGCCAGGACGATCGGCGCGTGCGCGGCGGGCGGCACGCACACGGCCACGGCATCGACCTCGGGATCGCGAAGCAGCATCTCGTGGTCGCGGTAGCGTCGATCGATCGCGAACCGCCGGCCGACCGAGCCGAGCCGTTCCGGATCGATGTCGGCGATCGCTACGGCCCGGAGGTCTGAGAGCGACGCGATTGCAGGCAGGTGAAGGCGCTCGCACGCATAGCCGCAGCCGACGATTCCGAGACGTAGAGGCGGGCGTTTCCTTCGCATCGATTCCACTGCGCGCGCCCGGTGGTCAGTGGATGCCCGCGGCCCGGAATGCGCCATCCGCCGCCCTCGAGATCGATCGCGGCCGGCAGCCGCTCGTCGCCTGGACGCCAGCGGCGGAAGACGGATGAGCCCTTGTGAATCCGGCGCGGATGCGGGAGCAGTTGCGCCGGGCATGGGGCGGGGCAAGGTCCTCTTCGTCACCAACTGGTACCCGACGAACGAGCAGCCGCTGCGCGCGCCGTGGGTTCGCGAGCACGCACGCGCCGTACGGCTCTATGACGATGTCGCCG
Organism: Binatia bacterium; assembly: GCA_035651755.1. GTDB lineage: Bacteria > Desulfobacterota > Binatia > UBA12015 > UBA12015 > DASRFA01. Next base: position 71,765 of record DASRFA010000057.1, read on the forward strand.
TGCTGCATTGTGGCGAGGCCGGCTCCGAGCTGGGGCGACCCTATCAGATGGAGCTTCGGGTTGACGAAGCACCGGAAGGACGAATCCCTACCTATCGCGTCTCGTATCGGTCGTCGGCCATTCCCGGGGTCTCCTATCTCACTTACGTCTCGGTCCTCTGGCGAGCGTATCGCCGCGTCGTCGAGGACGGATTTCGGCCGGATGTCATTCATGCTCACGTCTACGACAGCGGCGTCCCGGCGCTCCTGATCGGGAGGTGGCACGGGCTTCCGGTCCTGATCAGCGAGCACTTCTCCTCGTTTCCGAGGAAATCGCTCGGCCGGATCGATGTCCTCAAGGCGTGGCTCGCATTCCGGTGGGCAGATCGGGTCCTTCCGGTCAGCCACGCCCTCCAGCGAGCGATCGAGGACTACGGCATTCGCGCGCGCTTTCATGTGATCCCGAACGTCGTCGACATGGTGCTGTTCTTCCCACCGCGTACTCCGCGGCAGCCGCGAGATCCCAAGCGGCTCCTCTTCGTGGGACAGCTCGAGCCGGTCAAGGCCGTCCCCTGCCTGCTGCGCGCTCTCTCCCACCTGGCCGAGCGGCGCCATGACTGGCACTTGGACATCGTCGGCGAGGGGCGCGAGAGGATCGCCTGCGAACGCCTCACGGAGGAGCTGGGCATCCACGATCGAGTGACGTTCCACGGTCGCAAGTCGAAAGCCGAGGTAGCGGAGTGGATGCGGCGGGCCGACCTCTTCGTGCTTCCCAGTCTGTGCGAAACCTTTTCGGTTCCGGTCGCCGAAGCGCTCGCCACGGGAACACCCGTCCTGGCAACGCGGTGTGGTGGACCCGAGGAGCTCGTCGCCGACGACGTCGGCAGGCTGATCGTCCCAGAAGACGTCGCTGGGCTGTGCGACGCCCTCGACGACATGCTCGACCACCTGCGTCTCTACTCGCCGGCACGGATTTCACGGTACGCGACCGAGCGGTTCTCGCCGCAGCTCGTCGGTGGCGAGCTGCACGACCTCTACCGAAGCTTGCGCCGATGACCGCGCTCGCCTCGACCATCAGATTGACGGTCCCCTGGTCCGCCAGCGACAATCGCGACCGGCGAACTCCGCTGCTCGTGAGAGGGAAGAGCGCATCGCCGGGAGCTCAGAGGAGACGAGGATGCCCGATCGATCGCCGCAGCTGTCGGTCGTGATCGCCACGCCGGACGGCTTCGAGACGATCCGAAAGACGGTCCACCACCTGCGCGTGCAGACCGTCAGCGACCGCCTCGAGCTGGTGATCGTGGCCCCGTCGGCAGAGCGGCTCGAGCTCGATCCCGGTGAGCTGAGTGCGTTCTGCCAGGCCCGAGTGGTCGACGTCGGCCCGACCCAATCCATCGCGCGCGCGCACGCGGCGGGGATCCGTCGCGCGACCGCACCGGTCGTGGTCTTGGCCGAAGACCACTCGTTCCCCGAGGCCGGCTGGGCCGAGGCGTTGATCCGGCGGCACGTGGAACAGTGGGCGGTCGTGGGACCCGTGGTGCGCAACGCGAACCCGGACCGGCTGCTCAGCTGGGCCGACTTCCTGCTGGGGTATGGAGCGTGGATGGACCCGGCCCCGGCGGGAGAGGTCGATTACCTGCCGGGACACAACAGCAGCTACAAGCGTGCCGTCTTGCTCGCCCTCGATGACGAGCTGGAGGTCGCGCTCGAGGCGGAGTTCCATCTGCACGAGGCGCTGCGCGCGCGTGGCCATCGGCTCTACCTCGAGCCGGCCGCGCGGACCGCGCACGTGAACTTCGGTCGGTTCTCGCCCTGGGTTCCCTATCTCGTCCACGCCGGGCGGGTCTTTGCCGCGGCGCGGGCTCGCCAGTGGTCGTGGCGTCGTCGACTCATCTACGTCGGCGGCGCACCGCTCATCCCGCTGGTGCGCCTCCTGCGCGTTCGCGACGAGATTCGGCGGCCCGGCCGGCCCGCCCATCTCTGGCCCCGCGTCGCTCCAGCGCTCATCGTGGGCCTCTGTCTCGACACGCTTGGGCAGCTCCTGGGCTACGCCTGCGGCGCGGGACGGGCCGGCGAAAAGCTGTACGATTTCGAGTTCCACCGCGATCGCCACGGCGGCCGCCGACGGGCCGGGTGAGAGGCGGGCTCGGCGTGAGCCAGCGCCGAGCGTGTCGGGCGCTCGAGTTGCGCGGTCGACCGTGCGGCGCGAGAAACCTCCGCGAGGTCCGGGTCGTCGAGGCGATCCACCGCTTCGATTCACCGCGAACGAACCCGTGCGAAACGACGTTGCGCCGCTTCGAGAACCGACCCGCCATCGTGAGGGCGGAGCCGCCAGTGCCGCTCGTGGAGGGGCTGCGATCCAGGCGATCGGCGATCGACACGAGCGCCGCGCGCGGCAGCTTCTCGCGCAACAGCGCATAGGCTCGGCGCTCCGACTGTTCGTCGAGGCCCGACGTCGCCTCGTCGAGAAAGATCCAATCGGGCTCGTGAAGTAGGGCTCGCAGCAGCGCGAGGCGCTGCTGCGAGCCGCCGGACAGGTAGTGCTGCCGGTGCCGGGAGTCGTCCAGCCGATCCGCCAGCGCTCCGAGGTCGAGAAAGCGCAGGATCTCGCGAATGCGATCGTCGGAGAACGTCCCGGCGGGATCCGGGTAGGTGACGGCGTCGCGAAGCGTGCCGATCGGAAGGTGCGGTCGCTGCGGCAGGAATGCGATCTTGGCACCCACGGGTAGCTCGATCCGACCCGAAGCGAAGCGCCAGATGCCCGCGATCGTCCGCAACAGCGTCCGCTTGCCGGCTCCGCTGGGGCCGAAGAGAGCGATGCGATCGCCTCTTCGGATCTCCGCGTTGGCGTCGTCGATCAGCGGCCGGCCGTCGGGCCGACTCAGCTGGACGTGCTCGAGACGAGCGCATCATCGGGCGCGACGTGCATGCGGACGCCCGCACCATTCGTCGTGTCGGCACGAACCGCGTCGAGCTCATCTGTAGCGTGACCAGGCGCTCGACGTTGGCTCGCCAGCGGGCGATCTCCTGATATGCGTTCACGAACCAGATGAGCGCTCCCGACACCTCCCCATAGGCGATGCGCGTCTGGATCACCGCGCCGAGCGTCATGTGCCGCTGAAGTAGGCCGGCGCCGCGACCAACAACGGAACGAGCGAATTGGCCTGGCCGATCCCGGTCGTGAGCATTGCCAGGTTCCGCTGTGCACGGATCAGCTCCCACCAGTTCGTCACGACGTTGGCGAAGCGCTGCAGCGCGAGGCGCCGTTCGGCGGGTGCGCCGGCGGCGAGCGCAATCGGCTCGACGTTCTCGCGAAAGCGAACGAGCTTGTAGCGGACGTCGGCCTCGAAGCGCTGCCGGTCGAACTGGACCGGCACCAGGCGCCGCCCGACGCGGTGGGTGATCCAGCTCGCCGGGAGGGCGTACCCGATCGCCACCCACATCATGATTCCGGGGATCCGCAGGTGCGTGCCCTCCGCGAGGGACGGCGTCCAGCTCCCGGAAAGCGTCCACAGGATCGTGGCGAACGAGAGAAGCGTGACGAACGCGGAGAGCAGGGAAAGGGGGAGACCGAGCGCGCTCGCCACGAACTCCCGGAGGTCCTCGGCGATCCGCTGGTCGGGGTTGTCGATCATCCTGCGGTGCAGCTCCATCTCGCAGGACGTCTGCGGGTCCATCCATAGGCCGAGGAAGTGGTCCGTCAGCCAGCGGCGCCAGCGGATCTCGAGCCGCCCGCGCACGTAGATGCGATACGTCGAGACCACGACGTACCCGAGCGCGACGACGAGGAACAAGCCGACGGCAGCCGAGAAGGCGACCATGTCCTTCCCGCCGAACGCGTCGAAGATCTGGCGCTGTGCGTCGGAAAGGAGCACCACGCCGTAGACGGATGCGACCTCGAGGGCGACGGTGACCGCGAGCAGACCACCTCCCTTCGGTGCGTCGTCGGATGCCCAGTAGAGCCGGGTGAGACGTACGAGGTGGCGCAAGAACTCGAGTCCGAACAGTGAGTGCTTGTGGACGAGTGGCACGAGAGACCTCCGTCTCGGAGTGCCTTCGTTGTTCGTACGGCGCCTTCCGCCGGATCAACCGCAATGCCGCACGCACCGGCTTCCCTCCGCGGCTTCGACGTCGGGATTTACGGTCTTGTGCAAGGCACCGGCCGCTCGCCGCTCGCGGTGCGGGCGATCAAGCCGGATGTCCGTCTGCTCATGCGCCTCGGGATGGAGCCCGGCCCAACGGCTGGGATATGACGGGGTCCGTGGTTGCGAGCTCATTCCTCGGACGGCGGAGACGGGGCTCGTCCTGTGCGGTCTGCTGCGCTCGAACGATCGAGCGCTCGACGTTTCGGCGGAGAAGAGGTCGCCGATGAGCCGCTATCTCGTCACCGGAGGGACCGGTTTCATCGGCAGCCACGTGCTCCGGGCGCTCACGCGCCGGGGCGGAATCCTGCACGTCGTCGTCCGTGCCCGCTCGCGCGAGCGCCTCGTGCGGCTGGCGAGAGACTGCGGCGCCGAGGAGCGCATCCATCCTCTGGTCGGCGACGTGACGCTGCCCGATCTCGGGCTGTCGCGCGAGGACGTGTCGGCGCTGCGCGGCCACGTCGATCACGTCGTGCACGCCGCCGCCGCCTGCGACTGGAGCGCGGACGAGGAGGCCGCGGAGGCCGTCGACGTCGAAGGCACGCGCCACGCGATCGAGCTCGCGCGCTCGCTCGACGTCCGAAGCTGCTTCCACCACGTGAGCTCGATCCTGGTCGCGGGCCGCTACGCCGGGCGGTTCGAAGAGCGAATGCTCGACGAAGGGCAGACGTTCCTCCATCCGCCCGGCGAGTGCAGGCTGCGCGCCGAGCTCCTGGTGCGCGAGCTGCGCGAGCTGCCCTTTCGGGTGTACCGCGCCGGCATCCTGGTCGGCGACTCGCAGACCGGCGCCGCCGACGCTGCCGGTGGGCCCTACCATTTCTTTCGCTTGCTGCGCGGGCTACGCGATCTGCTTCCGCACTGGGTGCCGCTCGTCGGGCCCGAGGGCGGCCTCCTGCAGATCGTTCCGGTCGACTACGTCGCCGCCGCGATCGACTACCTGGCGCATGCTCCGGGGCTCGACGGCAAGACCTTCCACCTCCTGGACCCCGCGGCGCACAGCGCGGGCGAGGCGTTCAACATCCTGTCCGAGGCCGCGCGCGCGCCCGGCTTCGCGCTTCGTCTGGGGTTTCCCGACCTGGGTTCGATCGTGCCCGCCTTCCTGGGCGACCGGCTGGCCGACGGGGCGGAGCTGCTGACCGAGGGAATGCTCGGCGAGCTGGGCATACCCCCGTCGGTCTCTTCCCTGATCGACTCGCCCACCACCTTCGATGCCGGCGAGGCCGACGCGGCTCTCGCCGGATCGGGGATCTGCTGCCCTCCGCTCGAGAGCTACGCGGAGCGGATCTGGAGCTACTGGGAGAAGGATCTCGATCCGGAGCGAGCGGTGTCCCGCCCGCCAAAGGGAAGGCTCGACGGCAAGGTCATCGTCGTCACCGGCGCCTCGAGCGGAATCGGCCGCGAGGTGGCGCGGCAGGTCGCTGCGCTCGGCGCTCGCGCCCTCCTGCTGGCCCGGCGAGACGACGTGCTCGCCGAGGTCGCGGACGAGATCCGCGCCTCCGGCGGCGATGCGTGGCACTACCCCGTCGACCTCACCGACTTCGACGCGTGCGACCGAGCGGTCGAGCGCATCTTCGCCGATCACGAGGCCGTCGACGTCCTGATCAACAATGCCGGGCACTCGATTCGCCGCTCGGTCGAGCTCTCGCTGCACCGCTTCCACGACTTCCAGCGCACGATGCAGCTCAACTACTTCGCCGCCGTGCGTCTCATCCTGGCGTTCCTCCCGGGCATGCGGGCGCGGCGGCACGGCCACGTCGTGAACGTGTCGACGGCCGGCGTGCAGTTCGGCGCGCCGCGCTTTGCGGCCTACGTTGCCAGCAAGGCGGCCCTCGACGCCTTCTCGCGCTCGCTCGCGACCGAGGTGATGGCCGACGGGATCCACGTCACGACGGTCTACATGGGCCTCGTCCGGACGCCGATGATCGAGCCGACGCGCGTCTACCGCAACCTGCCCGCGATGAGCCCGGAGCACGCCGCGGCGCAGGTCGTCGACGCGCTCTTCTCCCAGCCGGCGACGGTGTCGAGCGCGTTCGGCACGCTCGCGGTCATCCTGCACGTGCTTGCTCCGGAGGTCTCGGATCGCGTGCTGAGCATGCTCTACCGCATCTCACCGGAAGGGCGGGGGTCGCCCGCGCGCGCGAAGAGCTGAGCGTGCCCCACGCGACCTCCCGGGGCCGCCGTGTCAGCGACAAACGCCGCGCGCGACCAGGCTCTCGACCTCGCTCTCCGTCAAGCCAAGGACGCGAGTCAGCACGTCGGCGGTGTGCTCGCCGAGCCGCGGGGCGCGTGCGACCGGCGACATGGGCGTGCGGCTCATGCGCAGCGGGTTCGCGGTGTAGCGCGCACCACCCACGTCGGGGTGGACGACGGTGACGAGAGCGTGGCGTGCCGCGAGGTGGGGATCGCTGCGGTGCTCCTCGGGACCTTGCACCGGCATGGCGGAGACTCCGGCCGCCTGCAGGATGCCGGCGACCTCCTCCGGCGTGCGCTCGCGTGTCCACTCCGCGACCCGCGCATCGAGCCAACGGCGCGCGGCGCGCCGCGCCTCGAGCGTCGCGAGCGCCGGCTCTCGGCTCCAGCCGACGGCGCGCTCGAAGCGCTCCCACGCCGCCTCGCCCACGACGGCGATCGCGCACCACCGATCGTCGCCGGTGCAGGGGTAGACGCCGTGTGGGCAGGCGTAGTCGGCGTCGTTGCCCGGTTGGCGCGTCGGGCGGCCGGTGAGCGCGTGCTCGAGGTAGAACTCGGCCATGAGGTAGGCGGTCGCTTCGGTCTGCGCCATCTCGACGAGCTGCCCCTCGCCAGTCCTGCGGCGGTGCTCGAGCGCGGCCAGGACGGCGACCACGCCGAGCTTGCTCGCGATGTGGTCGGGGTGGTTGAGCGACGAGCCGGCGGGATAGGGCGCTTCCGCGTCGCTCCATAGCCAGGTCGCCCCGGCGAACGCGTTGTTCACCGGGCCGAAGGAGGGTGCCTCGCCGAGCGGGCCGTCGCAGCCGTAGCCCTGCGACGAGACGTAGATCACGTCCGGACGCAGGGCCTTCACCTCGGGGTAGTCGAGACCCCAAGCGCGGACGGTTCCACCGCGGTGGTTCTCGACCACGATGTCGGCGTTCGCGCACAGTCCGAGCGCGAGCTCGCGCCCGAGCGGCGTGTGCAGATCGAGGCAGACGCTCTTCTGCCCGCGACCATCGTCGTTGAACGGAAACGAGGTGTTCGGATTGGCGAGATCCGGGGTCAAGCTGCGCAGCAGATCGACGTGCTGACCGGACTCGATCTTGATCACCTCGGCGCCGAGTTCTCCGAGGAGCCAGCACATCTCGGGACCGACGGCGGCGATGCCGAGGTTGATGACGCGCAAGCCGGCGAGCGCCGGGCGCAACGCGGCTCGATCGGCGCTCGCCGCTCCGGCCGCCGTGACGACGTGCTCGCGGCGCGACTCGAGCCACGTGCCGTCGTCCTCGCCGGGTGCGGGGGCGGGGCGGCGGATCCCGGCCGGCGTGACGGAGAGCCGCCAGGGAGCCGCGGCAAACGGAGCGTCGCCGAGGTGCGGGAAGCCGGTCTTGCGGAAGTAGCCGCGCGCCCGCGTCTGCTCGGCCGCGACGAACTCCTCCGGCGTGTTGACCGGAGCCATCGGCACGCCGAGGCGAAGTGCGGCGGCCAGTACCTCGTCGCGCGGGCGCGCGCGCAGCGCGTGTGCGAGCAGCGATCGCGCCGTGCCGACCAGCGACTGCGTGAGCGACAGCGTCAATCCGGGGAGCGGCAGGAGCCGCGAGACGCCGATCGCAACGCCGCTCGCCAGGGCGAGCACGCGCCACGGCAAGGAGTCGAGCCACATCGCGGCGTGCGCCGCGAAGGGCACGTCGTCGCTCGACTCCGCGGGGCGCGCGCGATCGAGCGGTTCGCTGTTCCGTCCGGACGGCGCGCCGGGGTCGCCCCAGAGAAGCCGGCCCAAGGCCGCCGCCTGCCGCGGCGTGCCGACGACCGCCCGGACGAAGCCGTCGCGCGTCGGCAGCACGAAATAGACGCCGTCCGCGTCGCGCGGCACCGACGCGGGAAACATCGGGAACAGCCGGGCATAGTCGGCGAGCGGGATCGACCAGGGGTCGAGGCCGTTGAGCGCCGCTTCCTGCACGGAAACTTCGACGGTCTGGCCCGCGCCGTGAACGGCAAGATCGATCAGCGCGGCGAGGACCCCGACGACGCCGTAGATCGACGCGCAGTCGTGCGCGAGATAGCCCGGCAGCCACGACGGCGGGCGATCGGGAAAGCCCGAAGCGTGCAGCGCGCCGCTCGCGGCGAACGCGGTCAGCGGCTCGAGCCGCCAGCCGGCGCGCGGGCCGGAGAGCCCGAGATCCGCGATCGTCAAGTGGATCAGGTGAGGATGCCGGGCTCGCACCTCGAGCGGCGTGAGCTGCAATCGAGCCTGCTCGCGCGCGCCGAGGTTCTCGATCAGCACATCGGCGGCGCTGCACAGGTCCCCAAAGCGTCGGCGCCCGGCTTCGTCTTCCAGGTCGATCACCGCGCCGCGCTTGCCGGCGTTGCGCGACAGGAACGACAGCGAGCGGTCGGGCGCAGGAACGCCGCCGGCGAACGGTGGGCGGAGACGCCCGGGGTCGCCGTCGGGCGGCTCGACCTTGATCACGTCCGCCCCGAGTTCGGCGAGCATGCGGCCCGCGAGCGCGCCGCGCAGGTCGGTCAAGTCCACGACGCGAAGGCTCTCGAGAGCGGCTCGGGGCGCGGCAGGCACGGCCATCTCCCCTTACGCCGTGTGGCGGATTCGCCGGCTCAGGGCGCCGCGCACCGGCAGCACCAGCTCGGTCGGGAGCAGCCCGGCAACTGAGCTCATGGCTCGATTGCCGACGTATCGCCCAGGCCGTTGTCCGGGACGTCGGCTCCGGCGCGGCGGCGAGAGCTCGGTCCTGCGGGCGGCCAGAGGGAAAGGATCGCGGCGATCACCTCGTCGGCCGCCGCCAGGTTGCCGATGTGACCCTCGCCCGGGCGCACGTGCAGCTCCGCATCGGGGACGAGAACCGACATGCGGCGTGCATGCTCGAGCGGGACGATGTTGTCGGCGTCGCCGTGCCAGAAGCGGATCGGCACCGAGATGTCGCGCAGCGCGAAGCCCCACGGGCGGGTGAACTGCACGATGTCGTAGACCGGCCCGAGGAGCTGGCCGCGGCTGACGCGCTCGAGGTCGTCGATGAACATCGATTTCATCTCGGGGCGGCGGAAGACCACCTGGTCGCCCTCCGGCATGAGCCTGATGAAGCCGTCGAAGATGAGCGAGGAGACCGGCGTGAGCGAGCGGACGATTCCCCAGAGCGCGCCGCCCAGTGGCTCGCTTGCGAGCTCGAGGAGCGGCGCGAATCGCACCGCGAGCGCCACGAGCCCGCCCTCGTTCGCCTCGTCGCCGCGCGATGGAGCGACGCCGCCCAGAACTGCGCCGGCGACGACGCGCGGCGCGAGCCGTTGTGCGCAGGCGAGCACGTAGGGTCCTCCACCGGAGAGCCCGATCAGGCCGAAGCGATCGACCGCGAGCCGATCGGCGACCTCCTCGACGTCGCAAGCCCACTCGACGATCGAAGGGTACAGGTGTGCGGTCGAGCCGCCGACTCCGGGGCGCTCGAGGGCGATCAAGCGGACGCCCCGCTGCGCCGCATAGGCGCGTGCCGCCGGCGGAATCTGGCGCCGGCCGCCCGGCGTGCCATGGAACCAGAGGATCGCTCTTCCGGCGCCTGCCCCGTACTCGGCGAAGCCGATCGATCGGCCGCAGCGGAGACGGATTCGCCCTTCGATGGGCGGTTGCAGCGCGGTGCGCGTCTCCTCGGTCAACGGACGGATCTCCGCCCCGGTCGCGTCGCAAGGAGCGTACCTCTTCGCGGGACGGGTCTCCTCCGCCGGCTCGGGCGATGGCAGCGCTGGAGTTGTGGTGAGCCGTCCACCTTCTAATCGATGGGAACCGGCAGCGATCCCGGTTCCCAATCGTTGGAGGGCGCCCTCGGCACCCCGCTGGCTCTCGTCGAGCGGCTCGCCGCTCTGGTCCACGGCTTTCGCCAGGAACGCGACGCGCGAGGGCGTCGGCGCGCGGCTCGAATCGATTCCCCGAAGCGGGCTTCCGGCACCTCGAGGAGAAGCCGAGACGAATTGTCCCGGGCCGTGCAAGTGCTACGCGGCCGCCATGGACACGATCGCGACGAAGTCCGGCCCGCTTTCCCCGGAGGAGTTCAAAGTCAGGGCGCGCTCGTTCATCGACGAACAGATGAACGCAGGAAAGGGCGGTCAGGCCGCAATCGAGGAGCTCATGCAGCAAGTCGACGAATCGTGCGAGCAATGGGCGCGAGAGTTGGCGGAAGAGGTCCTCCGTGAGCGCCTGCGGGCGAAGGCAGACCATCATTGATGGTCGAGCATTGAACCATGGTACTCGACTGAAACGCGAGAACGGCCTCTCCTCACGGTCGGGTCGTACGCCGGATCGCAACGCAGCGCACACGCCGCCGTGCCGACGGGACATGCGCTCGCCGCTCCAGTCCTCGACCTCATGGACGCTGCTCCGTTCGCGGCCGGTGGGTCGGCGACGAAGCGCTGATCACGGAACCGTCGCTGGACTCCGGCCCCGTACTCGGGCGATCATCCAGAGGGAGGCGACGAAGATGGAACGCGTGACCGGCTGGCAGGGCGAGGTTTCCGCGGCTTCCGTCATTCGCAATCACGCCTCGGATCTGCGCGGCGTCACCCGGCTCGCATTCGACGCGACCGCCGGCGTGACCGCGCTCGTCGAGGCGCTCCACGTGGAGATCGCGCGCCTGCCGACCAAGCTGGGCGGGCCGATCGGAGAAGCCGCCGTGAACGGCGTGACGTGGCTCGTCTACCGGAGCATCCACGGCGCCACGAGCGCCGTCGGCGGCGGCGTCGACCTGCTGCTCGCGCAGCTCGTCCCGATGCTGCGTCACGTGGAGTCGTCCCCGGCACGCGAGGCCGCGATCGCCGCCCTGAACGGCGTGCTGGGCGACCATCTCGCCGAGACCGGCAACCCGCTGGCAATCGCCGCGCGGCTCCGGTCCGGCGGCGTGCCGATCGAGCTCACGCGGGAGGGTCTGGCCGCGGCCTTCCCTGCCCCGAGCGCGAAGGTCGTCGTGCTCGTGCACGGGCTCTGCATGAGCGACGTGCAATGGACGCGGCGGGGGCACAACCACGGGACAGCGCTCGCCCGCGACCTCGGCTACACGCCCGTCCACTTCCACTACAACAGCGGTCGGCACGTCTCGACGAACGGGCGTGGGCTGGCGGGGATGCTCGAGGCGCTCGTGGCCGCATGGCCGGTGCGGGTCGACGAGCTCGCGATCGTGGCCCACAGCATGGGCGGGCTCGTCGCGCGGAGCGCGCATCACTACGCCGGCGTCGCCGGCCACCAGTGGCGAAGCCGCCTCCGCCGGCTCGTGTTCCTGGGAACGCCGCACCACGGTGCCGCTCTCGAGCGCGGCGGCCACCGGCTGCAGCGGCTCTTCGAGCAGACTCCGTTCACGGCACCATTCGCTCGTCTCGGGAAGATTCGCAGCGCGGGCATCACCGATCTGCGCCACGGCAACCTTCTCGACGAGGACTGGCACGGCCGCGATCGCTTTGCGGACGGAGAGGATGCGCGGCGGCCCTTGCCGTTGCCGGAGCGTGCGGCCTGCTACGCCGTCGCTGCCACGACGGGATCGACCGCGAATGACCTTCGAGGTCGGCTCCTCGGCGACGGCCTCGTGCCTCTCGCGAGCGCCCTCGGCCGCCACCGCGACCCGCGCTTGGCGCTCGCGTTTCCGGAATCGCACCAGTGGATCGCGTGCCGGACGGGCCACTTCGACCTGCTCGATCATCCGGGTGTGTGGCGTCGGATCCGCGCTTGGCTCGCGGATTGACGGCAGGGAACGAGGACCTGCCTCATCGGAGCTTCCAGCGCTTCTCCTCCTCGGCCCACGCGCTCGGGGTACGGCGCCCGCGTTTCAACGCCGCGGGCGGCGAGTCGCCGCGGCGGGCGCCGGTGGGCCGCTTCTGAGGCCCCACGAACGGCACGCGCCGGGCGAGGTCTCGTCTTCAAGTCTCCGTGGACGCTACCCGGAGAAACGACTTCGCCCGCGCGATGACACGCTCGACGCCTTTGGATGTTTCCACTCTGTTTCCGTTTTGGCCGGACGAACCCGAGTACGCCAGGCACGGAGGCCCGTCAGTCGCAGTTTCGTCCCGTTGACGGCGATCACACTCGCCTGGAACGGGCCCTGGGCGGCCTCTCAATCAGCGGGGTTCGATCCCGGGGCGGCCCATAGACAGAAACCTTGCGCATCACCCGAGAGGAGCAGCGTCGCCCCTGCGCGGTGGTCGTACGGCGCGGAAGACCAGCGCGCTTGAGCACTCGGTGGCTTCGAGGGGTCGCGAGCCGCATGTCGAGCCGGTAGCTCCCCACGCGATCCGGCCTCTCGTCATGGGGTAATACTCTTGCCTTGTGGCGCCTCCACGCCGTTGAGCGTGAGCGTGTTGTTGAGCACGGCTCCGCTGACAGGATCGGTCACAGGATTGTCGTAATCGAACATCACCAACTCACCGTCGGTGTCGCTGACCGCAAAGGTCGATGCCTCAGCAAACTTCTTGGAAATTTGAGGCGTCGTGCCGAATGAGACGAGCCAATAGGTGAACGTGAACAGCGCCGGCGCTCTGTCGTTTCCGATGAAGATGTTCCGTTCAAAATTCACCGCGAGACTTTGGATGAATCGGCGCGGCGCAGATCTTTGAGTATCTCCCGCTTCAATCGCAACACCGTACGCTCCGTTTCTGTCGCACGTGTTGCCGACGACGTTGGCCACCAGAGAAGAGGTCACGGGCTGGCTGGAATCCGTGGTCGTGTAGGTGAGGTCGGGCCATATTCCCACCAACCGGATTCCAGTTCCACCAAACCGACTATTGGGGTCACCGTTGTCGCTCACGTCGTTTCCGTCCAGCGTCACGTTGAGCGTGTCTGGGATATTGTCCGCATCGGCGGGATTGTTCCGGTCGAACGTCGTCTGCAACGGCTCGAGAAGGGGAATGGAGTTCCCACCGGCGTCCGTGACCAACCTGACCCATCCGCCTACGGCACCTGAAATTCCGTGCGCGGCGTTTCGCGTTATCCTGTTGGCGCGAACCAAGACTGTCGCGGGTTGCGCACGGCTGCCACCGGTGAGGATGCTTCCTAGTTCCAGGTTGTCCGCCAGGAGATTTCGCTCGATGGTGCCGGAGGCCAATCGCGTCATCACGCCAAACGCAGAACGCTCGACGACGTTATTCGTGAATCGGAACTCCGACACTCGGTCGATGAAGACGGCAGCACCCGGAAGATCGCCCAACTTTCCATCGAAGACGAATCCATCCAACGTCACGCCATCTCCTCGTGACCCATCGGCAGTTCGCGTGACGAGGACGAGATACTGGTTCGGTCGCAGCGCTACATCCGGTGCAACGATGCTTTCGCTGCCCGGCAACGTTTCGGTTGCAAGCCCACGCTCGTCGCGGGTCAAGACGGTGCTACCGAGCAGCGTAAGTCTTGGTATGTTGAGGATGATCGGCAGCACCTCGTACTCTCGATGCTCTTGCACTTCCGCGGCATCGAATGAGCCGACATACATTCCAGGGGCGACGTGAATCCGTATCTCATCATCAGGAGCAATCGCGGCCGTCGCACGCTCAGCGCGCGCCCGGGCGACCGCGTCGGTGATCCGTCGATAGGGGTTCGCGGCGCTGCCGCTGGCGTACGGACTGCCCGATGCCGCGACGTAGAGGTCAGTGGCAGTCTTGCTGTCCCCGCAGCCCGGAAAAATCACTAGCTGCACTACCACCGTGATCAACAACGCATAGTTTACATCTGTCGGCTGCGGCTTCATTGGCAGGTGACTCTACGCCGCGAAGTGATCGGTTAACGGCGTTTCAAATGAACGCGGCCCATCCGCGCTCTCGGCCTCCGATATCGCGTCGCCAACGGTCTTTACAAGCGCGCCCGAGGGGATGTGGGAATCGAGATCACACGGCCGTCGTCGATTAGCCATGCCGTGCGCTTCTGAGGGTGCCCGCGGGGACAGACGGTGCAAGATCACGACATCTGCTCCCACTCCTCGGCCTTCGGCGAGGTACATCGCGAGGTTGGGCTCGTCGCTCCCAGACACATGCTCGGGACGCTTCGGAGCCCCGATCTCAGTGCGCTCGTGAATGCAGCGAGTTCGCCTGCGCTGAACGGGCGCATGCCGCGCAGGCGCTCGGCTCGAGCGTGCTTCGCGGCCCGGCGTCGCTTCCGGCCGTGCTCAAGGGCGCGCGTCGGGTTCGTTCCGAGGATCGCGTTGTCGACGGTGGAACTGAAGAGAACCGACAACGTGGCGCGGGCGAGGCGAACCGTATTCTTGCCGAGCCCCTTGCGCCGCAGCGCTGTCAGGAACGCCTTCACGTGAGCGGCGTGGATGGCTCGCAACCCGGCGCCACCGAACGCGGGGACGATGTAGAGCTTGAGGATCTGCTCGTAGCTGCGGACGGTTCGGCGCGGAGGTGCGCACGCTCGTCCTCGATCCAGCGAGGCGCGTACTCGGCGAGAGTGATGTCCCGTTCCGAAGAGCCACGTAGCCCCATGAATCAGGCTCGCATACCGACATGCCATATCCACGTTCGAGGTGAAGAGCACAACCGCGCCGTTCATCGAGATTTGAGCAAGTTGTCGGCACAGCTCGGCCGTCGTCGTGAGACTGTGACGAATGACGGGGGTCAGGCGAGCAGAGAAGGTCGATCTCCTTGTGGAGTTGATGATGCCGACTGTTCTGCCTCTCCTTCGGATCCGTCCGCTCGAGCTCACGCAGGACAGCGACCACCTGGTCAAGGTCATTCGTGCCTTGAACGTCCACGTTGAGGCAGAGCGGCAATGCCTTGCGAAGGCGCTGTACCAGATGGCAGTCGTCGGCCTGGGACAGACCCTGACCAGCAAGAACGACCAGCGGGCGATGGCTCATGTTCCGCGACCCAAGTCTGTCTGATTCGCGTGGAGGTGGACCGCCGACACCAATTGCCTCTTCCCTGCATCGAGCTTGACGGACCTGTAGCGACCACGGCAAGCAGCGATCGTCCTACCGTGTCGGCGTGCACGCATCAGTCGTCGTCCTCGTCGTCAGGATGAGAGCGAAGATGTTCCAGAGAATCTCGCACGTGAGCGATGAACTCGTCTGACGGAAGTACCTGCCCGTTCTGCGTCTTCGGGCCAGGGCCGAGGACCATCTGGCCGAGCTTCTTCTTCGTGTTTCTTCGATCCTCGAAGATCTCACCATCGAGCGTGGTCCAGCTGAAACTGCCGTGCAGCTTGTAGAGGCTGATCCCCCGCTGTGGCGTATCGAACGTTGCAGGATCCCACCTACCGGTGCGGCGATCAAATCCCGTGACAACAGGGGGCATCCGCCAACTCGCACGCCCGCTCGACGCAGAGGTCGTAGTTCAGCGTGAACACCTTGAGACGCTCGCCCGGTAGGAGTCTGAGCAGCGCCGCGAAGTAGCCGGGTTGCGGCTCAGTCTCGTTGACGATTTCGACGACGGCGCGGTGCACGGTGTGGCTCTAGTACTCGCCGTAGAGCGTGCTGAGCCGACGGTCGTCGTACCAACCAAGAAGAGCGCGAAAATTCCGCGTCCGACGAAACTCCTCCATCCAGAAGAACAGGCGCTCGAAGTTCGTCGTGACTGTCGGTTCCAACCAAGCAAGGCGGTCGTATACATCGCCGAACTCGTCGATCTCGGACCGAAGGCGTTCGACGAGTCGTGGCGTCAGCATTTCGGTGCTCGGAATGCCCGCGTCGACGGACGCGCCGGCACCCAGGACGACAATCGGGTCGTCGGGCGAGCTACCGGCCAAGGCGCACAATCCTCGTCATCTCCCTTCACCAGTAAGAGCAAGAGCTCAACCTTCCGCTTCGGTATGCCCTCGCCCAAGGTCAGCCGCGAATCGCAGCCCGCCACTCGCGGAGAGCGAGCCGGATCGGTCCCTCGAGGGACGTACCGTCACGCCGTTGGCGGACTGTCGCGAGCCGCGCCCTCGAGCGCGTGCAGACCATGCGTCCGGGCGTTCTGATTGCCGGGGGGCCCGCTGCGGCCGGGCTTCCCCGCACGGCTTCACGCCGGCAGCATGTTGGCGAACCGCCCTTTTCGCGGGGCTGTAGATAGGCAATCAGCGGGTCGCGGTTCGCCGAGCCCGATCGCAGCGCGTGCGAATTGGTGCCAAGCGGTATCGCGAAGCGGCCGCCCGGTAGCGCGGGTCGTCCAACCGGTTGTCGCGGTCCGCTTTCAGATCCCTTTGTTCAGACGAATGGCTTCCCAAGGTAACAGCGTGGTATGGGGAGCAAACGCCTGCGAATGGCACAGGAGGACCTGCCATGCCGAAGCCTCTCATGTTACTCGCTGCGACGGCCGTCGCTCTCGTTCTCGGGGTGAGCGTCGCGCACGCCTTGACCCCGGAACAGCTATGCCAGAAGGGCCGTTATGATGCCGCGGCCAAGTACGCCCAATGCGAAGACAAGGCGATCGGGAAGCTCTTCGCCAGCAACGACCTGACGACGTTGCAACCGGCGCTCTCGAAATGCCGTGTGAAGTACACGGGCACCTGGTTGAGGCTACAGTTGAAGGCGCTCGGCACGGGGTCAACATGTGACAACCCCCGCTTCGCCGACAACGGCGGAACGGTCACGGACCGTCTCACGGGTCTGGAGTGGGAGAAGAAGACCGGCGATGGGATGGTGCATGACAAAGACGACATGTACACTTGGTTGACTGCGAACGAGTATTTTCTCACGGGCAACGATCCTTTTCATGGGCTCAATAAATTTGATTCGAACTACATCTGCTTCGTGGACAACGAGTGTAACTGGCGATTGCCGACGCGGGCGGAGCTGCAAACGATTCTGTTAGAGCCCTTCGCGTGCACGACGAGCCCGTGTACCGCTACGATCTTCGGCACTTCGGTCGCGAGCTACTACTGGACGTCCACGACGCTCGCGGACAACTCGAACTACGCGTGGTTCGTCCGCTTCGACGATGGGACCGTGGGCTACGACCAAAAGATCAGCTCGAATCACGTCCGGGCCGTGCGGGGTGGATTGTGATCGATCATTCGACCATTGGTTGAGTTGACTCGATTCTTCGTTCTGGGTAGTCCGGTTTCGGATGCATCGCGCCGCCCAAGGGGCGGGCGCCCCTGGGAGGCATCGACGTCGGGCGGGTTCTCAGCCCGTGGAGGCCTTGACCCCGATTCCCGCGATCGGCATCGCCGCCATAGAAACGGATGCCGCGAAGCGGCCGCCCCCTCGCGTCGCGGCAAGCCTTGGGCTCGAGCTTGAACGGACCTCTCGACGAGGTCCCTCCGTTACGGGCGAGCGCGGACAATCGAATCGTCGCGCTCATCACTGCGTCGTTCGCGCGTCCTCGACGGCGACCGCCAGCGGTCGGCGCCGTAGGTCGATTCCGACGATAAACGTGCGCCCTCCCTCCTCTGCCAGTGACTCGTCACGCCGCGCCACTCGCGGACGTCGAGGCCCACGGGTGTCGTGTCGCTACTTCCTCAACAGCTCCGCCACGAGAACGAGCCTGCCGGAGTTGCCCGCCGCGTTCGAGATACCCTGAGACTCAACGGTCATCGGAAGCTTGTTGTTGTAGAACACGCCCGGGTGCGCCGCTTCGGCTTGAGCCATATCGAGGAAGAACGTTGCGCTCACGGCGCATATGTTGTTCGGACACGATTGCGACACGGAATTGGGCTCGAGCCTCACGCCATTCGCCGTGACGATCAAAGAGACAGTCTGTGGGTTGGTGCCGCTATTCTGCTGCGCGCTCGCATGCACGACGAGGATCCGGCTCCTGCGGCTCGTCGTGAGATCCACGCTGGTGGTCTGCCCCGCGCCGCCGAGATTCAGATTTGTGGCACTCGACGCCGCAACGGACTTGCTCGGCGACACGTACTGATCGGCGGAGGCCGAGCGTACGACCGCGAAGGAGAAGACGAGCGCAAGGGCCGCGAGCATCGCCGGCACGAGCCCGAACCCTCGATGGCCGGGCGACCCGGTGGTCGAGACACGGCGGGCGCCCCGCAGCCGGGCAGCTGTCCTGGTCACGCTGCTGCCAGGGCTTGCGATCTTGAGGCCGATCATCGCCGTCTCCTTTCGCTGCGGGCGGACTTGCGCTCGTTATTGGCTCTCTCCTTGAAGCACCACACATGCCACGCGCGCCGCACCGGTTTCGTCGCAACCGGTGCGCAGAGACATGGCGCGATCGAACTACGAGCCGCCTCGGACCGCGCGAGCCGAGTAGAGGTTGTACTTGTAGCCGTTGAACACGAGTCCATTGAAGAAGAACACGCTCCACGCATTGCGCCCGTCACCGGCAGTGGTCGACGACCAGAACGGCGCGAGCGATGCTCCGAGGATGGGATCGATGCAAGGACTACCGGTCCCACACCCCGTGGTGTCGAGGTCAATGATGGTCTGCAGCTCGACGATCGTCGGTAGCCGCCAGTCGCAACGACCCGCAAACCCTCCTGCCATGCTGCTCCCGTCCGTGCTGGTGCACGCGTTCAGCTTGTTCAGGAAGCTGGAGTAGACGGATCCATTGGGAACCGTCCCATTGATCGTCGCGGTCCAGTCGTACGCGTTGTTCACGTCGTGCGGATCCGGACAGGGATTAGCAGTGCAGTCGATCTGCGAAGCGGGCGTACCGGTCTTCTGCTCCCACTGGAGGCCCGTTCGATTGTCGGTCACCGTTCCGTCGCCGTTGTCCGCGAACCGCGGTACGGCTCCCACTTCCTCCGAGACGAACGCCTCGACACCGTAGGAGAGCGCGTCGACCCTGGGTCCGACGACGCTGGCATCGCCCTGCGGACAGATCGATCCGGTCGCCGCGCACTTCACCTCGGCCAGCAGGAAGGCCTTTTCGAATTTGCTCTGGCATTTCGCGAGGAGATCTGCCCGCGGCGGCTCCGGTTGCGGATCGAAGGCGCCGAGGACGTGCCTCGCCAAGACACCGGTTTGGCACTTCGCGAGGTTGCCCACTGCCTTCAGCTTGCTGGCCTGCTCCTTCAGCGGCGGCTCGGGCTGGGGATCGAAGGCCTGCGCGCAGAGTGGCGCGATGAGCATCGCTACAGCCGCAATCGAACTCCATCGTGCGGCTCGGATGGCTTTTCTCATGGCGGAGTCCTCCTTTACGCGATGAAACCTCAAAAATGGTTCGCGATAGCTGTTCCGCCGAGCAACGCTCATGCCGGAACGACAAGCTTCTGCGCGCTGCATTTCAATTTCGAAGCCTTCCCACCCATGAGAAGGCGCGCTGCCCGGGAATCTGGCTCCGCAGGATCGTGCCGGTACCCCCGAGCGGAGGAAACGGTCGAAGCGTCGGTCGCGAGCGACGTAGTGCTTCAGGAAAGGCACGGCGAAACTAAGGATGAGCCGATGAGCTTCGTCCTGCGAGATCGTGTCCGGTGTCTCGCAATTGCGAATCTCCGGCGGTTGCGCGAGCGGACACTCGTCGGCATACGCTGCGTGCCCCGCATTCAGAAGCTCGACGAAGTAGCGCGGGCCTTCGAGAAGATCGTACGTCAAGTCCTCGAGCTCTTCCCGACCGTAGAACGCGGCTGCTCCCAGTCGCTCCAGAGGATCATCGTCGGAGTGTAGATGGGCGCGCGGCCGAGGAGCTGGCCGAGGTACTCGTCGGCGGCAGGATCGAGTGACCGGCCGCTCGTCCTCTTCTCTCGCGGAGGCCGAAGTGCTGCGGATCGCCCGTCCCGGCGAGCGCCGGGTACCAGACCGACGTCCGCAGATGTCTCGGCTCACCGGTCGTGACGGAGGTCTTGTCGGTTACGATTCGTAGGCATGGCCGAGTCCTCCGCCGAGAAGGGACGTTCGCTCGGCCCCGCCTGGTTGCTCACGGCGCGGTCCTATGGTCGATGATGGCTGTCTCATTGGTTGCAGGGTGCAGAGTGCACTCCTCGGTGGCACCAGACCTCCGGTCCTCGGTGGATTCGACGGGCAGAGCCGTCAGCACAGCGGCGTTTGCTCCTCGAGCTAGCGACGGATCAACGTGTCGAAGGAGCGGTTGAAGAAGCACGACGGCTTCGCTGGGAACTTCGCCGCGAATCGCTCGACGGAGCACTGCCCCTTGGTGGCGAGCGGGCACCCGAGGCTGAAGAGCATCGTCACCGCGGCGGCAACCTGGGTCACGATGGGACGAAGCTTTCACCAAAACGCTTCCCCTGAACGGAGAACTTCACCAAGCTCAAGGTCCGCGTGTCCAGCTTCAGCTCTATCCGGGTGGATCGGTAGATCGTTCAGATTGGTCACCTCGAGCTTGGGCTTGGCGACGGCGACACAGCCGACGTCGAAACCGGCCACGTCCGTCGGTGTCGAGCGATCCGTCGTCGTGTCGTCACCGAGCTGGCCAGCAGCGTTGCTGCCCCAGGACGTGACGCCGCCATCGGCCATGAGCGCGCAGGTCTGGTTCCCGAGGAACCCGCCCGCGGGATCGCCCGGACCCCGGACGAGAGATCGGTGACGTCGACGGGTGTCAGCCGGTTCGCGCTGCTGCCGTCGCCGATCTCGCCGAAAGCTTTGTCCGCCCAGTACTTGACGGCCACCCCCGTCGTGAGCGCGCAAGCGTGCCCGCCGCCAGCCGTGATCGAGGCGACCCCGGAGGAGAGGCCGGTCACACGACCGGCGTCAGCCGCTCGGTGGTCGTACCGTCGCCAAGCTGGCCAGCGCTGTTGCCGCCCCAACATTGGGCTCCCCGGGCGCTCGTTCCGACGCACGAGGAATCGTGGCCCGCGGCAATCGCTGTCGCGGTGAGTCCCGGTTGCAGATTCGAGCAGCGGCGACTGCGCACGTGTGGAGACCGTCCGACCCGATCACCTCGCCGATCATGGCGCGGGCCGGTGGACCCCGTAAGCAAGACCGGGCAGCTACGGACGCTGCCGAGCGCCCGCACGCGCGAGAAGCCGTCGAGACGCCCTTCCGAAAGGACGACTTCGCAACCGGAAGTCCAACATGGCTCGCCCTCCTGACTCCGAGCCCCGGACCCGCCGTGGCAGGAACAGCAAAATCTGGTCCGAGACCGACCGACCGATCGGTCGTCGATTGGCCGTCGGCGACCATGCGGAACGGCCCGCAGAATTCGCCCGCACCAGCGGGGCGGATCGGCGCGAGCAGCGGGCGGACCGTGCGGCTGGGAGCGCGACCTGAGCAGCGCCGGTGCTGGTGCAGGACCAGCGCGGGTGAGACCTGGTCGGCCGCCTCATGTGCCGTTGCCGCCTGGGTGACGTCGACTCGTAGCGCAGGGGTCCCGCGTCGATCGGGCCCCGGACGATCTTCGTGCTCTCTTCGAGTGGACTTCTCACGACTGGCAAACCGATCCAGGCTGATTTCCCGGGCATGGGACGAGGCACGTCGTATGGGCAGACAAGGTTTCTCGGGGATGGCGAAGCTGACAAGCTCGTTGCACCCGTGCCCACCCACAGACGCGCGATCGGCGGGATGGATTCGTGCCGCCGCCGCAAGCAGGCGTAGGCTGGAAGGACGAGGTGACTCGGTCGTACGACGGCGAATCGAGCGCATGTGGAACTGGCCCGCTCGCTACGCCGCCGGCGTGCTCGGCGCGACTCTTCTCGCCTTGTTCCGCCGCTCCCGTGCCGACGACAGCCGCAGCCGAGGACGTGGAGGCACAGGCTCCGTTTCCCCGAGCGCTCGAGAGCCGACGCGCGGTCCGGCCGGGAGCGGACCGAGCTCCCGGCCGGTCGTCCGCGCGCGCCGGCCCGCGAGCGCTACCGCTTGCACGCCAGCGCGTCTCCCTGCTTGCTCAGCTTGCAGTCTTCCGGCGCGAACGCGCTCTCGCCGCACTCGCCGGCGACCGATGCCGCCTGGCCACCGAGGACGACGATCGCCTCGACCGGGACATCGGCGGCGAGCACGGGATAGGTTCCCTTCACTCCCTTGACGGTGACCTTCACCTGGCCGGTCGCCTTCTTGCTGCGATCGGCGATCGTCATCCGGGTGATGCCGTCGAGCGGCGTTCCGGTCGTGTCCTGATAGGTCCACACGGTGCCTGGCCGGTTGATCTTCCAGCCGCGCGACCCGCCGCCCTCGTAGGCGCCGCCCGGCAGCGCCTGATCGACGCGGATCGTCGCGCCGGCGCCGCGCAGTACGAGCCGCGCGCCGTTGCCGATCGGATCGAGCCCGGAGAAGCTCGACCCGGCGGGGAGCAGGAAGTCGCCGGGGAGCGCGAGCCCGTCGTCGCCCGGCGTCGCGTTCGTGTTGATCTTGACGAGCTTCAGCATCGACGTCTCCGAGCTCACGAAGTTCTGCGCGCCACCGGGGTTCGTGCAATCGTCGCGCGCGTCGCAGTCGCCGTCGCCGTCGCTGTCCGTCGCCGGTTCGTGCACGCACAGCCCGCTGCCGTTGCACACGTCGAGCGTGCAGGCATCCGAGTCGGCCGTGCACGGCGTCGAGCTGGCGGAGAACGCGTTCGCCGCGCAGGTCGCCGAATCGCCGCTGCACGTCTCGGCCGGGTCGCACTCGCCGCCGGCTGCCCTGCAGACCGTCGCCGCGCTCGCGAACGCGTCCGGCGGGCACGTCGTCGACGAGCCGGTGCAGGTCTCCGCTACGTCGCATGCGCCGGCTGCGAGGCGGCAGACCGTGGTCGAGCTCTTGAGCGCGTCGCTCGGGCATTCGGCCGAGCTGCCGCTGCAGCTTTCCGCCTGATCGCACTCGCCTGCGGCCGCGCGGCACTCGGTTCCAGCGCTCGCGAAGCCGTCGCTCGGGCACGCTGGCGAGCTGCCCGTACAGCTCTCCGGCACGTCGCACGCGCCGGCCGCGGCTCGGCACTCGGTTCGAGCGCTCACGAAGCCGTCGCTCGGGCACGCCGCCGAGCCGCCGGTGCAGGTCTCGGCCACGTCACACACGCCGGCCGAGCTGCGACACACCGTCGACGGCCCTTTGAACGAGTCGCTCGGGCAGGAGGTCGAGCTGCCGTTGCAGGTCTCCGCGACGTCGCAGGCGCCCGCCGCAGCCCGGCATTCGGTGCCCGCACTCTTGACGAGGTCGCTCGGGCACGCCTTCGAGCTGCCGTTGCAAGTCTCCGCGACGTCGCAGGCGCCCGCCGCAGCCCGGCATTCGGTGCCCGCACTCTTGACGACGTCGCTCGGGCACGAGGTCGAGCTGCCGTCGCACGTCTCCGCGACGTCGCACACGCCGGACGCGGCGCGGCACTCGGTTCCGGCGCTCTTGACGACGTCGCTCGGGCACGACTTGGAGCCGCCGTCGCAGGTCTCGGCGACGTCGCAGACGCCAGCCGCCGCGCGGCACTGGGTGCCGGCAGCCGCGACACCGTCGCTCGGGCACGAGCCCGAGGTTCCGCTGCACGTTTCGGCGACGTCACACGCGCCACTCCCGCTGCGGCACAAGGTGCCGGCCGGCTGGAAAGCGTTCGCCGGGCACGCACCCGACGTTCCGTTGCAGGTCTCCGCGACGTCGCAAGTGCCGGATGCGGCGCGGCACACGGTTCCGGCCGCCAGCAGGGTATCGGCCGGGCAGGGCTCCCCGGCGACGCCGGTACACTTCTCGGCGGCGACGTCACAGGCTCCGGCCTTCGGACGGCAGACGGTGGTGGAAGGCGCGGTCCGTTCGTCGAGGGAACCGCAGATGCCGTCCGAGCACGTATCATCGGGGTCGCAGAGATCGCCCGAGCCCGCGCGACAGACGGTCCCGTCCTTCGCCGGATCGGGGAGGCAGACCGGCGGCGGTGGATTGACCCCGCAGTTGACCGTGCATCCCGTCAACTTCTCGCACGGGCCGCAGGACGCATCGGCACGGCCGACGAGCACCAGAGAACCGAGCAGCATGCCCGTGAGCATGCCCAGACAAGCAGAAAAACGTCGTATCGGGTTCATGGCTTCCTCCTGGGAGCAGCGCCGGGGAACGCCTCGGCTGCTCGACCCGATAGCCGGCTCGCGGGAGCACCCTCCATCAGACGAATTCCGAATCTGATGTCGGACTCCGTCCTACCCCGGAGCCCATCGCGCTCGCGATGGAGCCGGTCGCTCGCCTCAGGGGAGGAGTCGGTGCGCGACGACGTACTTGATGGCCTGCGAGTTGTTCTCGAGGCCGAGCTTCTCGAGCATGCGGGCGCGGTAGGTGCTGACCGTCTTGACGCTCAGGCAGAGCCGCTCGGCGATCTGCGTCACCGTCGCGCCCGACCCGATCAGGCACAGCACCTCGAACTCGCGATCGGACAGCGCCTCGTGCCGCGCCGCTTTGTCCGCGACGATCGCCGCCCCGAACACGTGATCCGCGATCGAACGCGAGACGTAGCGCCGGCCCGCAGCGACCGATTCGATGGCCTGGACGATCTCTTCGGCGGCGCTCTGCTTGGTGACGTAGCCGAGCGCGCCGGCGCGCAGTGCACGGAGGCAATACTCGCGATCGTCGTACATGCTGAACACGACGACCGGCAGGCGCGGGCGCTCGCCCCGGATGAGCTTGAGCGCCTCGATGCCGCTCATGTCGGGCAGCGAGAGGTCCATGACGACGGCGTCGAGCGGCTGCTCGAGCGCCTTGCGGACGCCTTCGCGCGCGGTCGCGGCCTCCGCCACGACGACCGCGCGCCTCGACGCGGTCAGAACGGTTCTGAGCCCGTCGCGTACGACGGCGTGGTCGTCGATCAAGAGGACCCGGAGGCTCATGGACGGGGGTGGCTCACGGTGGTGTATGGGCGACTCCCGGCCCTCCGCGCCGGTCGCCGCGTGGCTCGACCTACCGGCTCAATACCCCCACCCGTCCCAAGCGCCCATCGGACGAACTCCGATTTTGTCGTCGGGGTTCGTCCTACGCAGAGCAGACGGACGCGCGGCGCTTCAGCGAACGAGCGAGTGCTCGACGACGTACTTGATCGCCTGCGAGTTGTTCTCGAGGCGGAGCTTCTCGAGCAGGCGCGCGCGATACGTGCTGACCGTCTTCACGCTGAGACACAGGCGCTCGGCGATCTGGGTCACCGTGGCCCCGGAGCCGATCAGGCAGAGCACCTCGAACTCGCGGTCCGAAAGCGCCTCGTGCGGCGCCGCGCCGTCGGCGTTGCCGCCGATCGCCGCTCCGAACAGGTGGTCGGCGATCGAGGGCGAGACGTAGCGCCGGCCCACCGCGACCGTCTGGATCGCCTGGACGATTTCCTCGGCGGCGCTCTGCTTGGTGACGTAGCCGAGCGCGCCGGCGCGGAGCGCGCGTAGACACGATTCGCGGTCGGCGTGCATGCTGAAGATGATCACCGGCAGGCGCGGCCGGTGCTCGCGGATCTGCTTCACCGCCTCGATGCCGCTCATGTCGGGCAGCGAGAGGTCGAGGACGACCGCGTCGAACGGCTGCTCGATCGCCTTGCGAATCCCCTCGCGTGCGGTGGACGCCTCGTCCTCGACCTGGAACCGCTTGGAGGCGATCAGCACGGTGCGCAGACCGTCACGCACGACGGCGTGATCGTCGATCAACAGGACGCGCAGCTTCATGTCCAACCTCCGCCCGCGTGTCGCGGGATCGCGAGCCGCACGATCGTCCCACGCTCGGGAAGCGACCCGACGCGGAGGGTACCGTTGAGGAGCGCCGCGCGCTCGCCCATCCCGCGCAGGCCGAACGATTCCTTGGCGTCGCCGATGCCGCGGCCGTCGTCCGCGACCGAGAGCTCGACCGAGTCGTCGCCGGTCGACAGCCGCACGACCACCTCGGTCGCGTGCGCATGGCGCGCGACGTTGGTCAGCGACTCCTGGGCGATCCGGAAGACCGCGGTGACCTCTTCCGGCGACAGCTCCGGCTCGATCTCCGGGACGTCGAGCTCGCAGCGAATTCCCGTCCGGCTGACGAACGAGTCGGCCTGCACGCGCAGCGCCGCGAGCAGGCCGAGGTCGTCGAGGATCGGCGGGTGGAGCCGGTGGATCATCCCGTGGACCGACTTCATCGCCTCCTCGATCTCGCGGACGCAGGTGCGCATCGTTCCGGTTGCGTCGTCGCGCGAGGTGTCGGGGCTCCAGATCAGGCCGACCAGGCGGAGCTTGATGCCGGTGAGCGCCTGGCCGAGCTCGTCGTGGAGCTCGCGCGCGATGCGCCGGCGCTCTTCCTCGCGCGCCGCCTGGATGCTGCGGGCGAGCTCGCGCATGCGGGCGGCCGCCGCGAACTCCTTCTCCGCCGTCACGTCCTGGGACAGCCGCGCGACGCGCTTGGTGCGGCCCTCGACGTCGCGGATCGGAAAGACGTAGTCGTGGATCCAGCGGGTTCCGCCGTCGGGATGAACGAGCCGGTACTCGCAGTCGAAGTCGCCGCGCGCAATGCCGGCGCGAAAGCGCGCCTCGACCGCGGGTCGGTCGTCTGGGTGGAGCGCATCGAGCCAGGCGTCCGGGCGGTCCTGCAGCTCGCCCCGGTCGCGCGCCCAAACCGCGTCGTAGCGCGGGCTCACGTACAGGAACGACTCCCCCCAATCGCCCACCTCGTTCAGCCACAGCACGCCATTGATGTGCTCGGCGACCTGCCGGAGCCGCTCCATGTTCTCGCGAAAGAACATCAGGCTGTGCCACGACTCGCGGCGGTGGCGCTCGTGCTCGAAGGCGATCAGCGCCGAGGTGAAGAGCATCACCACCAGGATGGTCGGCAAGAAGACCGCCTTGTCGGCCGAGCCGTAGACCATGCCGGGAATCGCGCCGAACAGCACGATTCCGGAAGCCGCGATGAGCTGCGCCTTCCGGCCCCACGGCACGAGGCCGGCAACGCTCGTCATGAGCAGCCCGCACAGAATCGCGGCGCTCCAGTCCTCATGGACCAGGAGCGACGAGACGGCGATCACGGCCGCCATCGTGATGGCGGCGGCGACCATGGCGCAGATGAGCCGGCGCTGCGAAGAGGTGTCCGTCAGCCGCCACAGCCACACACCCACCGCGACGAGGACGATCTTGACGGAATAGAGCTGCCAGAGGACGTCCGGATGGATCGCCGGGTCGACCACCGCCGCCAGGCCGAAGAGCACCAGCAGGACGAGCACCACTCCGATGCGCGCGCGCCGCCGGAGGTCGATCAAGTCCTGCTCTCGGCGACGCCGCATGACGGCGTCGCCGACGCCGCCGGGTGTCCGGAAGTCCGCGCGGATCGGCAACGTATCGGCTTCGCCCCACAGGGCGGCGAGACTGGACTTTCCGCGAGACCAAAGAGCCGCTGGAGACATCGAGGATGGCCCGGACACCATCGTGCCAGCGGCTCCTCCGTGGTCAAGAGGAAAAGACGTCTGGGTAGTGCCTCAGTTTGATTCCGCGCGCCCCGCGCGCCGGTCGCACGACCGTTGAGCGGCCGTGCTATCCTCCGTCCATGCCACGAGGCCCGAAGGGCGAGCGCCGACCCGCCGACGTGATCGGGAACGCGGTCCATGTCATGCGGATCGCGACCGGCGAGGTCGAGGACGTGAAGAACGATCCCGCGAAGGAGCACATGCGGCGGGGCGGGCTCGCTGGCGGGAAAGCGCGCGCGCAGAAGCTCTCGAAGGCCAAGCGAACGGCTATTGCCAAGAAAGCCGCGCGGGCGCGCTGGGCCCGCTAGAGTCCCCGCCCGTCGTCCTCGTCCTTCTGGTAGTCGAACGACAACTGGTAATTTCGCGGCGGATGGATGCGATCCAGCTTGTCCATGAAGTCGTGCCAGGACTGGCTCAGCTTCATCATCGTCACGACCGACCCGAGGTGCTCACGCAGCTTGGGGTATCCAACGTTCGAGGTCAGCCGCTGAAACAGCTTGTCCTTGTGGCGCCCCGATTCGAGCTTCGGGGTCACTCGCTTCAGCTCCTCTAAGACGCCCGGGGCGAGCCGCTTGTACACGATGTTGTTCGTCAGGACGCCGAAGTACTGCGGGCGCCTTACGCTGCCGGTCGGGTAGGTCAGGCCGCGGAGGCGGAACATCTCCTCGTAGTAGTCGCCGGGGAAGGTTCGCACGTAGGGTTGCAACTCCTTGGCGATGAACGCTTCGAGGATCTTCGCCAGGGCGTCTCGCGCCCGGTCCCGCTGGTAGCCGGTAGCCTCGTCGACAAGCGCGATGATCCCGACGGTGGCGAAACCGTGCTGGAGGATGGCACAGCGCTCGGCAAGCCCTTCGAGCCGCTTACCCAGCATTCCGAGCCGACCGGCCTCAATGAGAACGGCACAAATGTCGGGAAGAATCGTGGCCTCGTAGCCATCGGCCGGGTTGCCGCCGTGCGGCGGGATGAACCGAATCGGAGAATTCGCGCGCGCGATTAAGTCCTTGATATCTATGCCTTTTCCGGCGAGTTTGGCCATCAAATCGGCGATTTTGCGCGCGCCGCCTTTTCGACCACCCTCAGACAGCCCGATGCCGCTTTGCAGGCCACGTTGCGATAGAACGCGCCGGCCGTCCGCAAGCACGTAGCAGCCAATCTCGATGTCCCCGATGCGTAGCGGGTCGTCCGGCGATCCGTGCGTGGCAGTTTGGATCGGCCCCGCCCATCGCGAGGTAGCCGCCTTACGGGCAATCGCCGTCCGCTCCTCTGGGGAAAGCGCCTGAGCCCGCGCATAACCGCCGACCGCCTTGCTCGCGTCCTTGCCCGCCTCATCAAACCCGTCAGTCGCCGCGTCATCCATGCCTGCATCCTCCGAGACCCGTTGCTTGCATTTCTGGTCGTGGAATGCAAGCAGCGGCGGCATCGATGCGTGCAAATTGCGGGCGGGGGGGGGGGCCGGGCGGAAATAGGATGAACAAAATCCTTGACACTCAAGCAGCAGTTTCATATTATTCCTGCGTGAACAAGCTGCCCGCCGGGAAGCGCGCTCAGATCCTCTCGATGCTGGTCGAGGGGTCCTCCATGCGCTCAATCTCCCGCGTGGTCGACGTCTCGATCAACACCGTCGACCGCTACCTGATCCTGGCCGGCGAGGCGTGCGCTGCGTTCCACGACCGCACCGTGCGGAACGTCCGCGCCCAGCGCGTCCAGTGCGACGAGATTTGGTCCTTCTGCGGGATGAAGGAGAAGGCCGCGAAGGCGAAGGGCAGCGAGCGCCCGGAGGGCGTCGGCGACGTCTGGACATGGACCGCGATCGACGCCGACCACAAGCTCATCATCGCGTGGCTCGTCGGCGGGCGCGATGCCGGATACGCCTACGAGTTCATGCTCGACGTCGCGGGTCGGCTCGCGAACCGCGTCCAGCTCACGACGGACGGGCACGGTGCGTACCTCGCGACGGTCCCCGACGCCTTCGGCTTCGACGTCGACTTCGCGCAACTCGTGAAGGTCTACGGCCCCGATCCCCGCGAGGACCAGCGCCGCTACTCACCGGCTCAGTGCCTCGGAGCCGAGAAGCACCGGGTGATCGGCCATCCCGACCCCGAGCACATCAGCACGAGCTACGTCGAGCGGAGCAACCTGACGCTCAGGATGGCGAATCGACGCTTCACGAGGCTCACCAACGCCTTCTCGAAGAAGCTGGCTAACCACTGCCACATGATCGCGCTCTACACGGTCTGGTACAACTTCGTGAAGATGCACAAGGCGGTTCGGATGACGCCCGCCCTCGCCGCGAACGTGACCGACCGGCTCTGGTCCATGGACGATCTGGTCGCCCTGGTGGACGAGCACGACGCCGCACGGCCGCGTCAGAAGCCGGGACGGAAGCCGAAGGCGGCGGCGGCCGGCGAATCAAACTGAGGCACTACCGACGTCTGCTATAGGCATCGATAGCGCCATGCCAGCCGCCACGTCGTCTGTGGCCGCCGCACGTCGTCATCCAAAAGAATAGTGCAGCCCGCGAGCTCGGCCCACCGGAGCGAGCACGTAGGAGACGACCGGACGGCGGCCGGGCGATCTGTCCTACACGCGAATCCGCGTCCGTCCGACATACACGGCCCCGGAACCCGACTACGAAGCGCGCATCGATCCGGTCGCTGCTCCGCCTCGGCGGCTCGGCAGGCCGGCTCCACGAGGAGACCGACATGGAGACGCTGAAAATCGTTGGGTTGGCACAGGTCCTCGCACTCGTCCTCGCCGCGCAGGGCCGCGCTGCGCCGAGCGGCGCCCAGCTCTGCGAGGAGCAGAAGCTCCGCGCGGAGGCGAAGTACGCCGGCTGCCGACTCGTCGCCGATGCCGGCTATGCGGCGCGCGGCGACGCCGTCAAGCGCGACATCGCCTACATCAAGTGCTCGCAGAAGCTCGCTGCCGCCTACGGGAAGGTCGAGGAGAAGTATCCCGGCGTCTGCCCGACGACCCACGATCAACACGCGGTCGAGCGGTTCCTCCAGTCGTGCTCCGAGAAGGCGCGCGACTGGACGGGCGCGCGGCTCGCGTCGCCGCTCGTGTTCGAGCGCCTCGCGGCGAGCGGTCAGACCACCTGCTGGACGGGCGGCAACTCGTCGTCCTCACCGCTCCCGACCGTGTGCGCCGGCACCGGTCAGGACGGAGAGCTCCGGAAGGGCGCCGCTCTCGCCTTCGTCGACAACGGCGACGGCACGATCACCGACGAGAACACCGGTCTCCAGTGGGAGAAGAAGTCCGACGACGACAGCCTGCACGACAAGGACAACTCCTACCCCTGGATCGGCACCTGCAGCGACCATCAGTTCGGGGAGGGTTGGTGCCAGCGCGACGGCGATTGCGTGGTCTTCGGCGGCACCTGCACCGGGACGACGATCTTCGAGTGGATCGACGAGCTGAACGCGGCGCATTTCGCGGGCCACGACGACTGGCGCATCCCGAACCTACGCGAGCTGGCGAGTCTCTCCGACTACTCCACCGGCTTCCCCGATCCGGCGCTCACGGCGGAGTTCAACACCGACTGCGGCCCGCACTCGTACGGCAACCCGGGCTGCACCGTGACGACGTGCAGCTGCACCGGCATCGACCTCTACTGGTCCTCGACCACGCTCGCGATCGCGAGCGGCGGATACGCGGAGAACGCCTGGGGCCTCTACTACGGGTACGGCTACCACTACTACGACGACAAGAGCGCCTCGCACCACGTCCGAGCGGTGCGCGGAGGGGCGTGAGGCGAGCCATGAAGACCCGGACGACTCTCTTCGCCCTGACGTCGCTCGCAGCGATCGTCCTTCTCTCTCCCGCCGCGCGCGCCAGCCACTGTGGCGGCGAGGGCGAGCGCGCCTGCTGCGTCGACGAGCGCGTCCCGTCGTGCCGCGACGGGCGGGTCGAGGTGCCCGGCTGCAGCGGCGACTGCGGGTGCAGCGACGGCGTCTTCAACTCGCTCGGCACCTGTCGGACGATCACCTCCTGCGGCGGCGCCGGTGAGCGGGCCTGCTGCTGGGGCGTCGCCGAGTACGCCGACGGCGGCGTGGCGTGCGAGCCGGGAAAGATCGAGGTCCCGGGCTGCAGCGGCAACTGCCTGTGCGGCGGGGCAGGGCTCGGCTTCGACTCGCTCGGCACGTGCGTCCAGCCGAAGCCGTGCGGCGGCGAGGGACAGCGCGCCTGCTGCATCGGCGCGCTCGAGTTCGCGAGCGGTGGATTGAGCTGCGACTCCGGCCTGTGGGAGGTCCCGGGCTGCAGCGGCGACTGCACGTGCGGTGGAGCCGCGGTCGGCGGAGTCGAGTCGCTCGGCGCGTGCGCCCGGATGGAGCGCATCGACGAGCCCACGACCGGCTGGACGGCGCCGTCGTCCGGGCCCGAGTGTCCGCTTCGCGGCTACGCCGACATCCACCTGCACCTCTTCGGCCAGATGGGCCACGGCGGCGCAGTGATCTCGGGCGCCGCATGGGACGAGGACGGCGTCAACGCCGCCTTGGCACAGGACTACGGCACGGACCGGCCGCTGGTCCTACGCAACGGGATGGACGCGCCGCCGCCGATCTTGTGCCCGCTCTACATGGGTCTCGATTGCGGCAGCCACCTCTTCCACGGCGACCACCTGCTCATCGACGACCCGATCGGCTCGGACTTCGGAACGCGGGACGGCTCGCACTCGCCGCTCGGCGCCCCGATCTTCAACGGCTGGCCGCAGTGGACGTCGACGACGCACCAGCAGGCCTACTACCGGTGGCTCGAGCGCGCCTGGCGCGGCGGGCTCAGGCTCGTGACGATGCTCGCCGTGACGAACGAGTCGCTCTGCCGCTCGCAGAAGCGCCTCGCCGGCGTCGATTGCTACGATTCGATGGCGGCCATCGACGATCAGCTCGACGCGGCCTACTCGCTGCAGACCGCGATCGACGACGAAGCGGGCGGCGAGGGCCAAGGCTGGTTCCGCATCGTGAAGAGCTCCGACGAGGCGCGCCAGGCGATCTTGCACGGCAAGCTCGCGGTCGTCCTCGGAATCGAGGTCGACAACCTGTTCAACTGCCGCTTCCCCGAGTCGCAATGCATGAAGAACGGCGGCGCGATCGAGTCGTGCAGCTTCGCGGACGACACCGGCGAGTGCACCGCCGACTCGGTGCGCGCGGCGGTCGACAAGTACTACGAGAAGGGCGTGCGCCACGTCTTCCCGGTACACGACTTCGACAACGCGTTCGGCGGGGCGGCAACCTGGCAGGACGCGATCGACGTCGGCAATCGCGCGGTCGAGGGCCACTGGTGGAAGACCGAGGACTGCTCGGCCGACGGGTACGGCTTCGAGCTCGGCAGCTTGACGCAGATCGTCCTGAATCTCTTTAGCTTCGACGATCTGGACTCGCCGCCGGGTCACCCGGGAACGGCGAGCTGCAACTCCTTCGGCCTGCTGCCGCTGGGCAAGGTGCTGATCGCGGCGCTCATGGACAAGGGCATGATCATCGACGTCGACCACATGTCGCGGAAGGCGCTGTCGGACACGCTCGATCTGACCGAGGCGCGCGGCTACCCGGTGGTCGCGAGCCACGTGCAGTTCTTCGACCTGAATGACCCGGACATCCGCCACGAGCGCATGCGCACGCCCGATCAGCTCGCGCGCATCCGCGACTCGGGCGGCATGATCGGCGCGATGCTGAAGGACGACGTTCAGGACACCGAAAAGAAGGGCGAGAAGAAGACGATCGCCTACGGCGACAAGGTCGACGACACCTGCCGGCACTCGTCGCGCACGTGGGCGCAGGCCTACGAGTACGCGGTCGACACGATGGGCGGCCCGGTCGCGATGGGGAGCGACTTCAACGGCATCGCCGGGCACGTCGGGCCGCGTTTCGGAAGCCAAGCGTGCGGCGGCAGCGACCGCGAGCGCAGCGCGCAGGAGCGCGACAGCGAGCGGCTCGCCTACCCGTTCTCGGTCGACGCCTTCGGAACCTTCGACGAGCAGGTCACCGGGGAGAAGCAGTTCGACTTCAACGTCGACGGCCTCGCGCACGTCGGCCTCCTGCCCGACCTCGTCGCGGACCTGAAGCAGGTCGGCCTCGACGACGACGATCTCGATCCGCTCTTCAACTCGGCGTCGGCCTACGTCGACACCTGGGCGCGCGCCGAGGGGACGTACGTGCCGCGCGACTGCCTCGACCTCGACGGCGACGGCGTGCCCAACCTGAACGACAACTGCCCGTTCGACGCGAACCCCGAACAGGCCGACCTCGACGGGGATGGCGCCGGCGACGTGTGCGACGCCGAGGACGCGCAGCTCGTGCTGCGCGAGGCGACCGTCTGGCGCAACGCGAGCAAGCGCGGGCGCCTGAGCTTCAAGGGCACGCTGCCGACGGGCGTCTACGGCCCGGCAGACGTGCTCGACGTGTCGGCCGGCCTTCACCTGACGATCCTGGACGGCCGGAACGTCACGCAGACGGGCGACCTGCTCGCGGGCGAATGCGTCGAGAAGGCCGGTCACGCGCGCTGCCGGAACGCGGCGGGCACCGTGCAGGCGACGTTCTCCCCGCGGCGCGACGGCGGGCCCGGCTACGACTTCCAGGTCCGGCTGCGCAAGCTCGACATCGCGCGCGAGCAGTCGGGCCCGCTCGCCGTCACGATCAAGCACGGCGACATCGATCGGGTTGGCACGAACGCGAGCTGCCGGGTGTGGGCCCGCAAGATCGCCTGCGAGGAGCGTTGACCGGGAGTTCTGTTCCCGGCGTCGATGGCGACGCGGGTGCCCTGCTCACCGTGTCGTGGTTCGGGGGGGGGGCGCTCGCCCAGCCGGACAGCCCGCTGTACCTGTCCAAGAATGGCGGCGCCGGCGTTCCCGTACCGGCATGCCTGAAGGTGAAGGGAATCTACCTGAACACGCCGTGCTACACGGCGCGCAAGATCAACAGGCGACGGGTCAGATCACCGACACGTTGGCCTTGCTCTCGGGTGACCCGACTGTCGGACGCCAGTAGGCGCTGCCCGGTCCGGTCGGTCGCCACGTCGTAGGCGTCGAGCGCCTCGTCGTGCGGGAGGCACGAGACGGTGGCGCACCAACGCGAGTTGGTGCGCCACCGTGCCTCCAATCACCACTCGTCTCGCGGAGCGAACCAATGGTCGAACCGAAGATCGCCGCTACGACGGAAACCAACCCGCGCGAATGGAAGCGCTTGATGCTCGACGCCGCGTCGCGAGGGCCGACGGTCATCGACGAAGCCACCGGGGGCAGTCCACATGCTGCGCCGTCGCGACATCGAGCGCCTTCTGAACGAGCCGCGGCTGAACGGCGTCGGGCTGTCGCTCTTCGACGCGATGGGGATCACCCGCGGTCCTTTGCGCGATTGGTACGGGTCGCTGATGTTCACCAACGACGGCGCCAAGCACGACCGGCTGCGCCGTCTGGTCAGCAAGGCGTTCACGCCGCGCGCGGCAGCACGCCTCAGGCCGACCGCGGCAGCACACGTCGCCGAGCGGCTGGCGGTGCTGCGCCGAGCGGGCGGCGGCGACCTCGTGCCCGCCCTCGCCCACGTGCCGATGGACGTGATGTGCGCGCTGATCGGCGTCCCCGCCGCGGCGGGCGAACCTGCTGGTCGGCGGTCACGATACCACCGCGAGCCAGATCGGCTGCACCCTCGTGACCCTGCTCGCCAGGCCGGACGAGCTCGCGGAGCTTCGCTCCGATCCCGCCTTGCTCCCCTTGCTCGTCAGCGAGACGATCCGCTTCGAGCCCGGCATCCCGTTCGCACCGCGCACCGTCGCGCTCACCGCCGATCCCGCGAGCATCGAGTGGTGTCAAGTACTTGGCCGCAGTCCGGCCAGGCTGCCCGTGACGCTTCGAGGAAGAAGGCGCGGCCGCAGCTCGAGCGCGGCACGTCCTTGGCGACGACGACCCCGGGGCGGGTGGACCGAAGCTACGCGCTGTCGTGTTCGCCGAGCCATTGGAGGACCTCGTGCACGCTCCCGGAAGCCATGGCGATGCTGGTGTCTGCTGCGCCGTAGTAGAGACGAATCGTGTCGCCGTCCTCGCTGAGCGTGTAGCCGCAAGGGAAGGTCACGTTGGCGACGTCTCCTTGACACTCGTAAGGAGCTTCGGGTCCGAAGATCCAGCAGTCGCCTCGCCGAAGGCAGTGCTCGGGCCGCTCGAGGTCCAGAAGCGCTACGCCCAGGCGGTACAGACATCCCGCGGCCGTGTGCCGGACGCCGTGATAGATCATCAGCCAACCGGCCGGCGTCTCGATCAGCGGCGGCGAGAGACCAACCTTGTTCGCATCCCACCAGGCGCCCTTGCGTGCCGGCAGGACGAGCTTGTGGTTTCCCCAGTTGCGGAGGTCCGGTGAGTAGGAGATCCAGATGTGCGCACCGGAGTCGGTCATCGGACGGTGCAGGAGCGCGAAGCTTCCCTCGACCCGCCGCGGAAGGACGGCAGCGTCCTTGTCGTCGGGCTGCATCACCAAGCCGACGCGCTCGAACTGCCGGAAGTCCGTGGTCAGAGCCAGTGCGACGGCCGGGCCGCCGCGACCGAACGCGGTGTACGCGACGGCGTACTGTCCGAGCTCCTCGACGAACGTGATGCGCGGATCCTCGATCCCCCATAGCTCGTCCGCGTGATGCTCGGGGTCGGGTCGGAGGGTCGGCTCCGGGTCGATCACCCAACCGTTGACGCCGTTCACCGAACGCGCCGCGCACAAGTGCGAGTGTCCTCGGCGATCCTCGACGCGGCAGAGCAGAAGCGTCGTGCCGTCCGCGAGGCGCGTTGCGCCGGGGTTGAAAACGGTGTGTGCCGGATAGGGCCAATCTGCCGCCGTCAGGATGGGATTGGCGGGCTCGCGGCGGAAGAGGGTCTCGTACGGACGCGGCGAAGTCATGCGCCGGCCCCGTGCGCGCTCGGCTCGCCGAGGCCGTGTCGAGCGGCCGAGCGCATCTCCAAGAGCGCGAGCATGAACGACAGCGTCGACTCTGCGCCCTGGTTTCGGTTGACGCGATCGGCGTGGAGCCCGTCGCGACAACCGCCGGTCGACGCGTCGTAGAGCGGAGTCTGGAGCTGGTTCTGACCGAGGAACCAGCGAAAGGCGCGGCGCGCATGCTCCGTCCAGACGGCGTCTCCGCTCGTGCGCCGAGCCGCGAGACACGCAGCGACGACGGCGTACGCTTCGAGCGGCTGCTGATCGAATGCCGCCTTGTCCCCTGCTCGCCGATAGAACCCGTTCGAGCCGATCGGTGCGAACTCGCCGACCTCCGATCGCTGAATCGACACGAGCCATTCGAGCGAGCGCAGCCCGGCGAGCTTCATCTCCTCGTCTTCCATCCGCGAGCCCGAGACGAGTAGCGCTTGCGACAGGCGCGGATTGTCATAGGTGACCCGGTCTTCGAACCACGGCCAATCGGGCCTGCTCACCGTGCGGAACAGCTCGAGGAGGCGTTCGGCGAGAC
Source organism: Binatia bacterium (assembly GCA_035651755.1). Lineage (GTDB taxonomy): Bacteria > Desulfobacterota > Binatia > UBA12015 > UBA12015 > DASRFA01. The sequence goes on from DASRFA010000057.1 coordinate 108,636, forward strand.
GCGTCCGAACGAGCTGCACCGTCCTGTCGCCCTGGAAGGCGTGGAGGTACTCGTCGATTCCCAGCAGCGACGAGGCCCAGGCACGCGGGCTCGTGAAGCTCGACACCGCCGGCAGGGCGGCGTGGAACAGCTCGCCGGCTAGGGTCTGCCTGCCAGGATCCGCACCCCGTCCGACGACCGTTCCGAGCGCCCACACCGCGCGTCCATGGCTGTCCTCGGAGCCGACTTCCTCGGTCCAGGATCGTTCATACGACATGAAGTTTCTGAATCGCCCGCACTTCGAGTTGTAGGCGTGGCGCACGAAGGCGAGGTAGCGTGATGCCAGAGCACGGACCGAACGAACATCTTCCGTCTCGCTGTCGTCGATCAACGCCATCGCCAGCAGCGCGCGTGCGTTGTCGTCCAGGCAGTACCCGTCCTCGTAGCGCGGCACGTCGAAGGCGGCATGCTGCAGCACCCCGGTCTCGTCGGTGAGCAGCCGGAGGTGCTCGAGGTTGAGATCGGGAAGCTCGAGAGGACGCGCGGCGAGCGTGCGTGCCTCGAAGCTCGTCCGCATCCGCGCCGCGTGCTCGACGCGCGCCCGCTCGAGAGAGTGATGGTAGCTGCGCGCCACTGCCGGCCACAGCATCTCGTCGCCGTGTGCGGCCGCCCGACGACGAAGCGCGAGATGCCGGCCCTGGTCGTCAAGTAAACCGATGATCTCTCGCGCGATGGCCTGCGGATCTCGCCACGGCACGAGGATGCCGCGACCGTCGGCGAGCAGCTCGCGCGCATACGAGTACGGCGTCGAGACGACGGCCTTGCCCGACCCGACCGCGTAGGCGAGGGTGCCCGAGGTGATCTGCTCGGGGTTGAGGTACGGCGTCACGTAAACGTCGGCTGCCGCGAGGAACTCGGTGAGCTCCCCCTGGCTCACGAAGCGGTCGTGGAAGATCATGTTGCCCGCCACGCCCAGCCGCTCGGCCTGACTCTCGAGCGCGAGCCGATACGTCTCGCCCTGGCGCTCCTTTACGTGCGGGTGGGTGGCGCCGAGCACGATGTAGACCGTGTCGGGGTGCCGCGCGAGGATGTCCGGCATGGCCGCGATCGCGTATTCGATCCCTTTGTCGGGAGACAGCAGCCCGAACGTCAGGATCACCGACTTGCCCTCGACCCCGAGCAGGCTCTTGTTGCCCCCGTCGAACGGAATGGACGGGATGCCGTGCGGGATCAGGTCGATCTTGTGATCGGGAACGGCGTAGATCTCGGAGAGGCGGCGAGCCCCATGGTGGCTCATGACCACCACTCGCTCCGATAGCCCGGCGATCTCTCCGAGCACCTCGCGCTGGAGGGAGTTGGGCTCGCCCAGCACCGTGTGCAGCGTCGAGACGATCGGCATTCGCAGGTCTCGCAGCAACGCGACGAGATGGCTGCCGGACTTTCCGCCGAAGATGCCGTACTCGTGCTGCACGCACACGACGTCGATCGCGTTGAGGTTCAAGAAGTCTGCCGCGCGCCGATACGACGTGAGATCGCTTGCGGCGATCTCGAACCGGACGCTCGAAGGGTACGCGTAGCGCTTTCCCGGATCGTTCATCGCGAGCACGAGGCAATCGATCTCGGGAAACGATCGTGTGAGCGCCGCGGCGAGATCGGTCGTGAACGTCGCGATACCGCATTGACGAGGCAGGTGATTGCCGATCATGCCGAGCGCACGAAGGGAGCCGCTGACATTCTCGGAGCTGGTGGTGTCGACGGATCGGAGTCGCGAAGCCGCCGGTCGGCTTCTCATCGGATCTCCGCCGATGGTGCTCTCCGAAATGCCGGCGCTCATCGAATCTGCCTCGACGACGGCGGTCGCCAGCCGGCGTCGTAGCACGGGCGACAGGTCGGAAAGACGGCCCGGACCTGTCCGCGATAGCCGATGAGCCCGCGTGTCTCTCCTCCCGGACCGTCGTTCGGGGAGCTCGGGAGCGAGACTTCCGTCGAGGTCGAGATCGACTTGCCGCAGCTCGCGCAGTCGACGCGCAGTGTGAGGTTGCCTTCGGTGCGAAGCGCGCTGCCTCTAGCGGCCACGAGAGGCGACGACCGTCGCGCGAATATGTGCCTTGACGAATCCTGCGTGGCGGACGACGGCGAAGTGATCGGTCCTGGTCCCGGACATGGACGGTCTCCTTTCGGAGTCCGCGCCGAGCACACGTGGGTAGGACGAGGCCCCTACACGACTCGCGCTGCGGGGCTCGCAACGAACTCGAAGGTGAGCATATCCCGCGCAATCGATCCGCGCAACCGAGCGCTGACGGCGTCAAGATACGCTCTCCAGCGAGACGAGTCCCGCTCGCCGTCGCGAGAATCTCGAACGGACGATCGACGGTCGCACGCCGCCCCGAGCATTCGACGCGCGCCGACGGAATCGGCCTTCCCGAGCTTCCGGCGGCGGCTTTCATCCAGCACGCGTCCGTCGTGCCGCTCGCCTAGGAGGCCGAAGCGAGCTCCCAAGCGTCCTTGTCGAGAGCGGCGGTCGCCTACTTGACGGGAGATCGAAGCCGAACGCCGACGTTCGTAGACGTTCGCGCACGACGCCGAGCTCCGCGGACCGCTAGGCATTGCTTTACGTGACCATTCGAGGTAACACTCATCTGAGTTCGACTTGCAGCCTGCTCGCGCGGCGATTCCGTATGCGCGCGCTTCGGCGCGGACTCCGATAGGAGATCGCGCGTGACCGGGACTCGCTGCGAGACGTTTTTTCATTCGGGAGCTACTGCCGGCGGCAGCACGCTGAACGCTTGATGCCGATTCCGCGCCGCGAGCTCGTATTGCGAGCCGCGGCAATCCGACCGAAGCTCGCCATGCCGTTCGCGCGCCGACCCGTCCGAGTCGACGGCCGCACGCTCTACGGGACGGACCCGCGCTGCGCGGCCGTCTGCACCACCTGCGCGAAAGGCCGGGCGGCTGCAGTCGGCGCTCGACCTCGCTCGCGGACCGCCCGCTCGCGCTCGGATTCGAGGATGCCAGGGCGCGATCGCGGAGCACGGACCCAGAAGGAAGGTATGAGGATGTGGTTCACACTTCTCCCGGGCGGACCCCCGAGCTCGCTCGCGGTTCCGTTCTCGTTCGACGGTCTCGATCCGAAGGTTCTCCTGTCGGCGCTCCTATTCTCAGTCTGTGCCGTTCATGCGTTCCTTCATGGGCTACATTGGGGCGCTCGACGCGGTGCAGCGGCATCCGTCGTCGCACCGGCACGGTCGTGAGAACACCCTCGGGATACGAGCGCCTCTCCGTACTCGACAACGTCTTCCTGCTCGCCGAGACGCCCTCGGTGCATATGCACGTCGCCGCCATTCAGATCTTCGAGGCAGGAGGCGTCCCGAACGTGGATGGCGGCATCCACGCCGAAGAGTTCAAGCGTCGTGTGCGCGCCGTGATTCATCTCTTTCCCCGTTGTCGCCAACGACTCCGGTGGACCCCCGTGGAACACCATCCGGTGTGGGTCGACCACGACGGCTTCGACCTCGACGATCACGTTCAGATCGCAAGTCTACCGCGGCCGGGGACGGACGCACAGCTGAAGCTGCTCTGCGCGAGCATCCTGGAGACACAACTCGATCGCGGCCGTCCTCTATGGGAGATCTGGTTGATCGAAGGTCTCGCTCGGGACCGATTCGCCATCCTTTGCAAGTTCCACCATTGCATGATCGACGGTGCCGGCGGTGCGGATCTCATGAGCGTTCTTCTGTCGCCGACTCGCGATCCCCAGACGCCGGAACCGCGGCCTTACGTTCCCAGACCACTGCCATCCTCCTGGAACCTTCTTCGCGACTCGATGAGCCGGCTCGGCGACCTTCCGTTCAAGTTCGCCCATGACGTCGCGCGGTTCGCGATGGACACCATCGACATCCGGCACGATCTTGCGATGCGGCTCGTCGCGCTGGGCCGGCTCGTCGGGTGGGCGATGGAGTCGGCGTCGGACAGCCCGCTCAACGGCATCCTGACGTCGCATCGCCGCTTCGACTGGTTGCGCCTCTCTTTGAGCGACGTCCGTGCCGTCCGGAGCGCTGCGGGTTGCTCATTGAACGACGTCGTGCTCGCGGTCGTTGCGGGCGCGCTGCGGCGTTTCCTCATACACCGAGGAGACGCGCCCGCGCTCGACTTCAGGATCTCGGCGCCCGTGAACGTCCGCCGCCCAGGAGACCCGGATTCGTCGGCGAACCGCGTTTCCGCTTGGATCCTGCGGCTACCTCTCGAGGACGCCGATGCGAAGTCCCGCCTGGCGACGATCCACGACGCGACCCGGACCCTCAAGGAGTCGCGGAGCGCACTGGGTGTGGAGATGATGTTGGAGGCCGCCGAGTGGTTACCTCCGCGCCTGCTGTCGCTCGGCGTGGGGCTCGCGTCCGGCCCGATGAACATGATCGTCACGAACATCCCGGGGCCGCGGCTACCGTTGTACATGCTCGGCGCGCGATTGGAGGCGATCTACCCGTTCGTACCGCTGCTGGAGCAGAACGGCCTCGGAATCGCGCTCTTTAGCTACGACGGATCCCTGTGCTGGGGCTTCACCGGAAGCTACGAGCTCGTTCCCGACCTTCGGGCGTTCGTCCAGATGGTCCACGATTCGTTCGACGAGCTCGCCGCCGCCTTCGGCGTGGGGCTGTCCGCGGCAGAGAAGGATGGACCCGAGACGTCCGCCGAGATCTGCGGTTCGTCCGTCGGCGTGGAGGCGCGCTGACGCTGCGCAGCGCCCTCGGGAGCGGGCTCCCATGGACGCAGCGGGCGGCGCCGACGGCAGCTCAGTCGGAGGTGCGGCTCCGGACCGTGCTCCTCGAGTCACAGAGGACGCCCCGCGATGTCGGCGAGTGAATCGACGATGGAACGGTCGTGCAGGGCCGAGCGGATGTCTCATGGGTGAATCCTGAACCACGAGGGCATGCATCAAGATTGACTTCGCGCACCCGGGGCACCACAGTCGAGGGGTGCTGGCGGGGCCGCGGCGATGAAGGACGGCAAAGCCGGGTTCCCGAGAGCGCGCGGAGCGAAACGTTGCTCCGGCGCGAAACTCGGCGTCGCAACCGAGCAGACCAGGGGCCGAGCGCGGTTCCCGATCGTCGGTGTCGGCGCCTCGGCGGGTGGCCTCGAAGCCTTCAAGAAACTCTTCACCACGATGCCGGCAAACTGCGGGTCGGCTTTCGTGCTCATTCAGCACCTCGACCCGACGCGCCCGAGCCTCACTGCCGAGCTCGTGGGCACATACACGCCCATGCGCGTGACGGAGGCCGAAGACGGTGTGAGCGTCGAGCCGAACCGCATCTACGTGATCCCGCCGAATAAATACTTGACGATTCGCGATCGGGTCTTGCGGCTCACCTCTCCCTCGGCACCGCGCAGCACGCGCATGGCCGTCGACCACTTCTTCCATTCGCTCGCGGAGGCTCAGCACGAGAACGCGATCGGAATCGTCCTGTCCGGAACCGGGACGGACGGCACGCTCGGGATGAAGGAGATCAAGGCCGCGGGCGGCATGACGATGGCGCAGGCTGTCGAGACCGCGCAGCACGACGGCATGCCTCGCAGCGCGATCGCCGCCGGCAGCGCGGACTATGTTTTGCCGCCGGAGCGGATGGCGGAGGCGCTGCTCGCCTACGTCGGGCATGCCGCGGTCAGCTCGGCGCGGATGGAGACGAAACCCGGAAAATCGACCGATCCCTTGGCCAGCGTCGTGGCGGCGTTGCACACGCGAATGAATTTCGACTTCAACGGCTACCGCAGGGCTACCCTGCAGCGCCGCATCCACCGCCGAATGAGCCTGAAGCACGTCGCTGCCATGTCGGATTACGTGGATCTGCTCGAGCGGGATCCTGCCGAAGTCACCGCGCTGTTCCACGACTTGCTCATCAGCGTGACGAGCTTCTTCCGCGACCCTGCGGCCTGGCAGACGCTGCAAGAGCAAACGATCCGGCGGATCGTCGTCGACAAGCCGCGGGACGCTCCAATACGCGTCTGGGTGCCGGCCTGTGCGACGGGCGAAGAAGCTTACTCGATCGCGATGGTGTTGATCGAGGAAATCGAAGCGTCCGGGAAGGGACAGCGCCTGCAGGTGTTCGCCTCCGATGTGGATGTACAAGCACTGGAGATCGCTCGCGCCGGCGTCTACCCGGAAGGAATCGCCGCTCGGATCACACCAGAGAGGTTGTCCAAGTTCTTCGAAGAAGCCGAGCACGGCTTCAAAGTGAAAAAAGAGCTTCGCGACGCGATCGTCTTTGCGCAGCAGAGCCTAGTGGGAGATCCGCCGTTTTCCAGGCTCGACGTCATCAGCTGCCGCAACTTCCTCATCTATCTCGAGGCCGGGCTGCAGGAGACGATCCTTACGCTCTTCCATTTCGCCCTGATGGAGGGCGGATGCCTTTTCTTGGGCAGCGCCGAGAGCATCGGGACGCTGGGCGACCTGTTCGAGGTGGTCTCCAGAAAGTGGCGGATCTACAAGCGGATCGGACCGACGCGCCACGACAGGATCCATCGTTCGCTCGCCACCGGACCATGGTTCGGCGCGGCTCGTCCAGGCAGGGAGCCGAACGGGGGCCGGCTGGCATCGCTGGCACAGAGACTTCTCGTCGATCGCTACGCACCGGCGTGCGTGATCATCGATCGAACCGGCCAGGTGCTCTATTTCCACGGCCAGACGGAGGACTATATCGCACAGCCGGGGGGTGTCCCGACACGCGACCTGATCGCACAGGCGCGGGGAGCAGTCCGAAGCAAGCTTCGGGGAGCCGTTCGGGAGGCGATGAAGAGAAATCAGCGAGTCGTCGTCACGGGGGTGCACCTGCGTCGCGGAGCCGCATCGATGCGCCTGAAGATCGCGGTCGAGCCACTCGACGTCGGCGAGGGCGTGCCGAGCCTTTGGCTGGTGTCGTTCGAACGCGAGGCGGAGGCGATCCCGCAACCAGTGGCAGCCGACGGCAAACCGGCCGGGGACGACGAGGCGGTGGTAAACCAGCTCGAAAGCGAGCTCCGGACAACGAAGGACGATCTGCAGCAGACGATCGAAGACCTCAGCTCGGCCAACGAAGAACTGATGTCGGTGACCGAGGAGATGCAATCGAGCAACGAAGAGCTCGAAACGTCGAAGGAGGAGCTGCAGTCGGTGAACGAGGAGTTGACTACTGCCAATGCTCAGCTCGAGAGCAAGATCGGAGAGCTCGAAGCGGCCAACAATGACCTGGACAACCTGCTCACGAGCACGAACATCGCCACGCTCTTTTTGGACACAGGCCTCTTCATTCGGGGATTCACGCCAGCGGCGACGCGGCTCTTCAGCCTCATCTCCTCGGATGTCGGGCGCCGGCTGAGCGACATCGCGCCGAAGGTCTTCGACCCCGCCTTGCTTTCCGACGCTGCTGCGGTCCTCGAGAAGCTGACGTCGCCGAAAACGGAGGTGAAGGGGCACGACGGGCGATGGTACGTTCGCCAGGCTCTTCCCTATCGGACGCGCGAGGGTCGCACCGAAGGGGTCGTGGTGACGTTCTCCGACGTAGCGGCGGAAGCCCTACACGAGGCGCGACGCTACGCCGAGTCGATCGTCGATACGGTGCGGGAGCCGCTGCTCGTACTCGACGAAGACTTGCGCGTGCGATCGGCGAACCAATCCTTCTATGCCACCTTCCGCACGCATTCGGAGGAGACCGTCGGACGGCTGCTCTACGAGCTCGGCAGCCGCCAGTGGGACATCCCGAAGCTGCGGACGCGGCTGCGGGATGTCCTTTCGGCGAAGCGCGTCCTGAACGACTTCGAGGTCGTCCGAGAGTTCGGAACGCGGGGCCACCGGATCATGCTGCTGAACGCTCGGGCGATCGATCGCGGAAGCGCGCGTGCGAACTTGATCCTCCTGGGCATCGAAGACATCACCGAGCGCAGGAGAGCGGAGGAGTCCCTCCGCGAGAGTGAAGCTCGCAAGGACGCGGCCGACCAGGCGCGGCAGCGCTACGCGCAGCTCGAGCACGCGCTGCGCATCAGCACCGTCGGCGTGCTGGCGAGCGGCTTGGCCCATGAGCTCAGCCAGCCGCTCTCGGCCATCGCCAACCAGCTCGAAGCATCTCTCCGGTATGTGGCCTCAGGCAAGGTCGAGGCCCACACTCTGCTGGAGTTGCTCGAAGAGGTATCGTCCGAGTCGCTGCGCGCGGGAGAGATCGTTGCCCACCTTCGAGAATTCATCCAGAAGGGCGCGCCCAAGCCCGAGCGCACGGATCTGAGGGAGATCGCCCGCCAAGTCGTTCGCTTGTTCGGGCACGAGCTCGACCGCGAGGACGTCGCGCTGCGGCTGGAGGTCCAAGCCGAACCGATCCCGATCTTCGCGGACCGGATCCAGATCGAGCAGGTGATCGTGAACTTCATGCAGAACGCGATCGAGGCCGTACGCGCGCACGGCGATCACAAGGAGATCACGCTCAAGGTGCGTACGAGAAACGGGCGAGCGGAGCTCGTGGTCCGCGACACCGGCGCGGGCCTTCCCGCGGCGGCAAGCGAGCACCTCTGGGAGCCGTTCTTCACGACGAAGCCGAACGGCCTGGGGCTCGGTCTCGCGATCGGTCGCTCCATCATCGAGGCGCATCGCGGCCGCATCTCGGTCGAAGTTGCCGCCGACGGCACGAACGGCACGGTCGCGCGCTTCACCCTACCGCTGAGGTCGTCGAGGGTGGCCGCGAAGAGGCAGTAAAATGGCAGCCGAGCCGACGGTCTTCGTAGTCGACGACAACGTTGGGATGCGCAGGTCGTTGAGCGCGCTCATGAAGTCCGCGGGGCTGCCGGTCGAGACCTATGCCTCAGGCGAGGAGTTCCTCGAGCGCTACGATCCGGCGCGGACCGGATGCCTTTTGCTGGACATCCGTCTGCACGCGTCGAGCGGTCTGGACCTGCAGGACGAGCTCCGTCGGCGAAGGTCGATGCTGCCGGTCATCATCGTGACCGGTCATGGAAGCGTGCCGACCTCCGTGCGTGCGCTGAAGGCGGGGGCCCTCGACTTCCTGCAAAAGCCGGTTCCTCCGAAGTTGCTGCTGGAGCGCATCCGCGCGGCGATCGAGAGCGACAAGAAGGCGCGCGCGAGGGCAGCAGAGCGCTCCGCCGTCGCCGCGAGGCTCGCACGGCTCACGCGGCGCGAGCACGAAGTCATGGAGCTGATGATCATCGGCAAGACTTCCCGGGAGATTGCGGCAACACTGCGCTTGAGTCCGCGCACCGTCGAAGGTCACCGACGCATGGTGTTCCTGAAGATGGGCGTCTCGTCCGCGTCGCAGCTCGTTCGCGTCGTGTTGAGCGCGCGCGAAGCCGATTCGCCACCGTAAACGCCTCGCTCATTGCATGCCGCGCAACGGGCTGCCGACGCGAGCGCATCCTGCGCACTCCGTCAATTACGAAACTTCCGCGTAGAACTACGCGGGTGGAACTCCGAGCTTACGCGACGGCTGCGTGCTGGTAAAAGGCCGCGTGGCCGTGCTCCAGGAGGAGACGGCGAACGGTCTTTCTCTCGCGGATGATCTCGGGGCGCGCGGCGAAAGAAGGGGCCGTTACGCCATGGGGCGAGGGGTGACTGCGCGCGCGTCTCATTGCGCGCCCCCGCGTGCGGGCGTCGGCTTGACGGAAGCGGCGAGCACCGGTGCGCCGAGACACCCATTTTCGTCCGCACCCTTCGTGGAGCTCGACACGGACCGGCGGTACTTGACGATCACCCCCCTGTCGATCACGCCGGAGCAGTACGCGGACCTCCTGCATTCCTTTGCGCGCAGCCCGGAGACCGGGCTGATGGTGGCGGTCATCGCGGACGCGCTTTGGGTCTCCGTCCGACACATCAGGCGGCCGGTCGCCAAGCGGCAGCGGGAGGTTGACGAGGCGAAGCGGTGGTTCGCGTCGGAGAGCGCCGCGGGGATCTTCACGTTCGTCAACGTCTGCACGGCACTCGATCTCGAGCCGAAGGCCGTACGCTCGGCACTGGCCGCAATCGAAACCGCGGAGCGCGATGCCGCATCGGTGGCACGCTGCCATACCTTCCGTCGCAGCTGCGGTAGGCATCAGTCGGTGGCCGGTCTGGCGGGTGCTCCGCGCCGGACTCGCGACCGCCAGACCGTGCCGACTCCCGTCGATGACCATCCTCCGGTGAACGGCTCGCAGGCGCCCACGCGGCGCCCCAGCGTGGCGGATTGATGGTCGTCGAGAGTCTCGCTGCCCCACCCGAGGAGGCTGCGCCTGGGCGCCGCCTCTCGATCTGCCTCATCAACCCGAAATTCGATCCGTCGTACTGGGGCTTCGACTATGCTCTACCTCTCTACCCCGGCGACAAGCGCTGCACGATGATCACGGGCGCGCTGCCCACGCTCGCGGGACTCGTGCCTCGGGGGCACGAGGTCGTTCTTCTCGACGAGAACGTCGAGCCGATCGACTTCGACTCGCTCCGCCGGTTCGACGTCGTGGGTGTGACCGGCATGAACGTCCAGAAGAAGCGCCTGCTCGAGATCCTCGCTCGCCTGCGCGATCGCGAGGGGCTCGTGGTCGTCGGCGGCGCCTATGTGACGGTCGATCAAGACTGCGTCGCGGGCCTCTGCGACGTCGTCTTCCGCGGCGAAGCGGAAACGACCTGGCCGGTCTTTCTCGCGAGCCTAGCCGCGGGCGAGCCGGTGCAGAGGGTCTATCGTCAGACGGAGCCGACCGACATGGGCGCGGTACTCAAGCCGCGATACGATCTCCTCAAGGTCGAGCGCTACGCTTCCGGAGCGCTCCAGTTCTCGCGCGGCTGTCCGTTCCAGTGCGAGTTCTGCGACATCATCGTCACGTTCGGCCGCAAGCCGCGCCACCGGCGCCCGGAACACGTCATCGAAGAGATCGAGGACATGTGGCGCGCCGGCTTCCATTCCGTGTTCATCGTCGACGACAACTTCATCGGGAACAAGAAGGCGGCGAAGGCTCTGCTCCGGCTGATCATTCCCTGGCAGGAGTCGCACGGCTATCCGCTTCGGCTGTCGACAGAGGCGAGCATCAACCTGGCCGATGATTCCGAGCTCCTCGATCTCATGTATCACGCGAACTTCCGTCACGTGTTCATCGGAATCGAGACGCCGCGAGAGAGCTCGCTCCGCGAGACGAGGAAGTTCCAGAACGTCCGTGGCGATTCCCTGGCCGCCAAGCTCGAGCGGATCCAGCAGAAGGGGATCGACGTCCATGGGGGCTTCATCGTCGGCTTCGACAGCGATGACCGGAGCGTCTTCGAGGAGCAGTATCGCTTCATCCAGGACAACGGCATCCTGCTCGCCATGGTGGGAATGCTTCAGGCGATTCCGACCACGCCGCTGTACGACCGCCTGAAGGCCGAGAACCGGCTCGTCGAGGACGACAACTGCAACGTCCAGCCGGCCGGGATGACGCGCGAAGAGCTGCGCGCGGGCTACTGGAACCTGGTGACGCGCCTGTACGAGCCCGAGGCCTTCCTCGATCGCTACTTCCGCGCCTATCGCCTGCCGGAGTACCATCGCCGGCGTGCGGAGATCGCCCGCAAGGCGAACGAGGGCAGGTTCGTTCCGACGCTGCTCTACGGCCTCGCGCTGCTGTGGACTCTGTCTTGGGCGCTGGTGCGCGACGGATCGTTGGGTACGGTCGGCCGCGTCTATCTTCGCTACTTCTTCAAAGTGAACTGGCGCTACCGCCGGGACGTCGTGGGGTTCGCGCAATTCGCGAACCGCTGTGTCACGCACTGGCACTTCTTCCGTTTCACGCGCGAGGCGAGTGCCGGTCGTCTCCGGCTCTACAACTCGGGTTGACGGTTCGGCGGCGAGCCGCGGGCGGAACCGTCTGTCGCCAGCGCGCTTCTCGCCAGGGGGGTTTCATCGCCGATGAAGAGGGCGACAGTCCGGCAATTCCTTCAGGTGACGCGCCAGGGCGCGCCTACACGCAACCCTCGGGCGACCGTGGCCGGAGTCGGCGATCGCGCTGCGCCGGGGGCTGGATCCCGTCGCTTGCCCGATGACGACCCGGAAGAGGACATCGACGGGGAGCTCGCCGCCATCGAGGAAGCCGTTCAGGCCCTCTGGCGACTGAGTTGCGACAAGGCCCAGGCGATCGACCGGATCGCACACGTGCGGTCGCTTCTGTCGCGCACGAGAAACGAGAAGTTGCCGACGATTCTCCGGGCCACGATCTTCAGGGTACTCCTACGCCTCGAGTATCTGCTCATGACGCCACCGTGAGCGACGACGCGTTCACCTCGGGGTGTCCCGCCGTGCCTTCGGCGAGCGAGTGCTCGCCGGGGATCGTCGATCCCCCATTGCCACCCGTGCCGGAGACGGAGCGCGACAACCCCATGGCCGAGCCTTCCACGAGGCCGCAACTCCGCGGGGTGCTGCACCACTACGCATTCCTCGCTTCCTTGGTCGCCGGCGCGTTCTTGCTCGTTCGCGCGCCGACACCGCGGGCCTCGCTGGCCGCCGGCATCTACGCCGCCAGTTTGTCGGCACTTCTCGGGACGAGCGCGCTCTATCACCGCGTGACGTGGTCCGTTTCCGCGCGCCGACGGATGGGCATGCTCGACCACTCCATGATCAGCGTGCTGATCGCCGGCACCTTCACGCCCTTCGCCATGATCTCCATCCCCGGACGGTTTGGCTCCATTTTGCTCGCAGCCCTCTGGGGCGGCGCCGGGGCGGCAATCCTGCTGCATGTTCTGTGGTTCGATGCCCCCAAAGCGCTCAGCGCTGCCGTCTACGTCTCGCTCGGGTGGGTGGGCATCGTCGCCATGCCTCAAGTCGTGTCCCACGCCGGGTGGACGGTCGCGGGTCTTCTCCTCCTCGGAGGGGTACTCTATTCCACCGGGGCCGTCGTCTACGCGCTTCGCCGACCAGACCCGACGCCGGCGTCGTTCGGCTACCACGAGGTCTTCCACGCGCTCGTCGTGGTGGGCGCAACGGTGCACTACGGCGCGGTCGCGATCACGATCGTACCGCCCTGAAAGAATCCCTCGCGGGACCAGCCCCGACTCTCGCCGACGGGGTCGGCGAGCGCCAGCCGTGCCTCTTCGCGAGTCGACGCTGCCGTCAAGAATGCTCTGATCGTTTCGTGGGTCTCCGCGGGTCGCTCGATCTGAGGCACGCGGCCGCAGTCGAGCACGACGTGGCGAGCGGATGGCAAGGTCCGCTTCACGCGCGCGGCGAATCCGATCCGGACCCGGCCGTCGTGCTCGCCCAGATGAACGGCGACGCTGGTTCGAGGCCGGCGAGACGCGTTCAGAACCCCTTGCGAAGCCTGCTCTGCCGATGCGAAACCGAATCCGAGGGCTGGCCGGAAAGGCGCGGGAGATGACCCAACGAAAGAAGCTCGCCATCCTGGTCGGCGGCGGTCCGGCCCCTGGAATCAACAGCGTGATCGGATCGGCGACGATCCGAACCGTCCTGGAGGGCGTCGACGTCCTGGGCATCCGCGACGGGTTCGAATGGATCATGCACGGCAACGTCGACCACGTGGTGCCGCTCGAGATCGAGGACGTGAGCCGCATCCACTTCACGGGCGGGTCCTACATCGGCATCTCGCGCGCCAATCCGACGCTCGATCCCCAGCACCTCGAGAATACCGTCATCTCACTGCTTCGGTTGAACGTGTCGCAGCTCATCACGATCGGAGGCGATGACACCGCGTTCTCGGCCCTCAAGCTCGAAGAGCGGTCGGCGGGCAGGATCCGCGTCGTGCACGTTCCGAAGACCATCGACAACGACCTCGATCTACCGCCCGCGATCGACACGTTCGGGTTCCAGACGGCGCGGCACCTCGGGGTGGAGATCGTCGAGAACCTGATGGTCGACGCCGAGACGACGTCGCGCTGGTACTTCGTCATCGCGATGGGCCGCAAGACGGGACACCTTGCGCTCGGCATCGGCAAGGCCGCGGGGGCCACGCTGACGTTGATCCCCGAGGAGTTCGGCACGGAAGGCGTCCGCTTCAAGACGATCGTCGACACCCTCGTCGGGGCGATCATCAAGCGCCTGAGCGGCGGGCGCCGCGACGGCGTAGCGGTGGTGGCGGAGGGCGTCGTGCTCGGGCTCGGGCCCGATGACCTCGCGCAGCTCAACGACGTCGAGCGCGACGCGCACGGCAACCTGCGCATCGCCGAGGTCGATATCGGCGAGATCTTGAAGCGCGCCGTCCAGGAACGGCTCAAGCGATTCGGCATCAAGACGACGATCGTCGCCAAGAACATCGGCTACGAGCTGCGCTGCGCCGACCCGATCCCGTTCGACATGGAATATACCCGGGACCTGGGCTACTGCGCCGCGAAGTTCCTGCTCGCCGGCGGCAACGGGGCGATGATCTCCATGCAGGGCGGGCATTTCGTCCCGATCCCGTTCGAACGACTGGTGGACCCGCAGAGCGGGCGGGCCCGCGTGCGTCTGGTGGACATCCATTCGACGCGCTACGCGATCGCGCGCCGCTACATGATCCGTCTGCGCCGCGACGACTTCGAGGACCCTCACGAGCTCGCAAAATACGCCGCGACGGCGGGCATCTCACTGCACGAGTTCCGCCAAGAATTCGAAGGCCTCATCGACGCCGAGCCGCCTCCGCTGCGGATCGACGCGGAATTCACTCCCGACCGAAACGCCGACGAGGGCGGCTCCTGGTAGCGATCGGGCGCGGCCTCGACGGGTAGCTCACCGGAACGGCCCTCGTCGCCTCGATCGTCGCTTCGATGTCAGTGGTCCGGCGATCTCGCCCCGGGGGGCGAGCAACGCACGTGCCGATCCGGCCGCCGGGCAGCGACGCCAGGGTCAGGGTCGCATTCCCACGAATGAGAACGACCGTCGCAGCCGAGGCGACATGCGAACGGCTGGCCGGAGATCGCGCGACGATCGGACCCCCGGTGGCTGGACTCTACGACGTGCTCGGGTGAACGACCGCCCATGGCGCGAAGGGCCGATCGGCTGGCACCCCCGCTGCTTGAGGACGAGCAGGAAGTCCATGGGAGGGACGCGACGATGAACGTGACGATCGAGCTTTCTCTCGACGAGCTGCGACTTCTCGTGAGCCATCTCGGCCGGCACATCGATCATCTCGATCACGAGCTCGTTCGCACCGACAACCCCGAGCTCCAGCATGCGTTTGCTCGTGAGGTGGAGGCGATCCGTTCGATCGCGAGCCGACTGGACGCGGCATCCGTCGCCGGTTGACGATGCAGAGCGCGGACGGAAAACGCGGCCAGCGCGGAGTTTCGCAACGCCCGCCTCTTGCGACGCGCGCGGCCGACGGGGTCCGGCGCGCATCGAGCGCACCAGGCTACGGGCTCCTGCGACCGCTCGTCGACGTCCTCGAAGGCGCGATCGGGAGTGCCCGGGACGTCGACCCGTTCGTGCGCGATCCCCGCGTCGTCGCGCGTCTCGCGCCGCTCGTGGCCCTCGCCAACCGGTATTTTTCAACCGAGTTTCGCGGCTTCGAGAAGGTGCCGGCGCGTGGCCCCTTCCTGCTCATCGGAAACCACTCCGGCGGCGCCGAGACGAATGACTTCTGGTTCCTCCTCGGCAAGTGGATCGCGGAGCGCGGCGCCGACTCTCCGCTGTACGCGCTCGCCTACGATTTGCTGCTCGCCGTCCCCGCCCTCTCCTGGACGCTCCGGCGACTCGGGGTGGTGCCCGCGAGCCCGGCGAACGCACGCGGCGCTCTCGAACGCGGCGCCGCCGTGCTGGTTTTCCCGGGCGGCGACTACGAGGTCTTCCGGCCGTGGAGCGAGCGCAACCGCGTCGACTTCGGCCGGCACACCGGGTACGTGGAGATCGCTCTCCAGTGTCGCGTCCGCGTCGTGCCGGTGGTGATCTACGGTGCGCACCAGTCGACGTTCGTGCTCACTCGCGGTCGTTTCCTGGCTCACCTGCTCGGCACCGACCGGATCCGGGTGAACGTCTTCCCGCTGATCTGGAACTTGCCGTTCGGCTTGACGCCGGCATTCGTGCCTTCGGTGCAGCTGCCGTCCAAGGTCACGATCGAGTTTCTGCCGCCGCTCGACTGGTCGCGACTCGGGCGACGTGCCGCGACCGATCCCGGGGTGGTGCAGGCGTGCAACGCGGAGGTCGTCGGTCTCATGCAGAGCTGCCTCGATCGACTCGCCGCCGAGACGCCCCACCCGATCCTCGCGCGCTTCACCGGACTGCTGCCACGGCTCTCCTGGTGATCCGATCTCGGGTGGGCGGCTTGCTCAGGAGCGCCGCGCTGCGAGGTCGGGCCGGGTCAGTGCATCAGGCGGTCTCGAAGGTGAGCACTCGGCTGTCGTCGAGGTAGAGCGCGTTCGCGGCCGAAGCCGAGAAGACGCGGAGGACCAACGATGAAGAACGATCCGGAGGGGAAGGCGGTGACGTCCACGGACCCGAGGCCCGTCGCCGTGGAGGACACGGCAGGGCTGCGGCGGTGGAAGCACTTCGACATCCCGCTGGAAGAGGCGATGCGGTCGCAGCGGGCTCTTCGTCGCCTCCGTCCCGACCCGATCGACGACGAGCTGCTGCTGCACGTGCTCGACCTCGCGCTCCGCGCACCGAACGGCGGCAACCGGCAGAACGTCGAGTTCCTCGTGCTGAAGGACCCGGCCGCGAAGGCCCGGCTCGCCAGGCTCAACCGCACGGCCTGGAGCCTGTACGGCAGCGTCTGGCGCTTCTTCGCGGCCGGCGACGGAAAGACGCTGCGGGCCATGAAGTCCGTCGATTACGCGGCTGCCCACTATGATGAGGCCCCCGTCCTCATCGTCGTGTGCCTGCGCGTCGTACGCTACGGGCCCATCGTCAGCGGCTTCCGCCTTCCGTTCCCGGCGTTCTGGGACGCGATCTTCTACGGCACGGCCTTTCCGGCCGTGCAGAACTTGCTGCTCGCGTGC
>DASRFA010000058.1:0-29552 GCA_035651755.1 Binatia bacterium
CTGCTGCCGCGTCGCCGCCTCGCGCTGCTGGCGCTGCGACTCCTGCTGCTGCCGCGTCACCGCCTCGCGCTGCTGGCGCTGCGACTCCTGCTGCTGCCGCGTCACCGCCTCGCGCTGCTGGCGCTGCGACTCCTGCTGCTGCCGCGTCGCCGCCTCGCGCTGCTGGCGCTGCGATTCCTGCTGCTGCCGCGTCACCGCGTCGCGCTGCTGGCGCTGCGACTCCTGCTGCTGCCGCGTCGCCGCGTCGCGCTGCTGGCGCTGCGACTCCTGCTGCTGCCGCGTCGCCGACTCGCGCTGCTGGCGCTCGGCCGGCTCGCGCGCACCGATAGCCTGCTCGCGGCGTCGCGCCGCTTCCTCCTGCTGCGCCCGCAGCGCCGAGTCGCGCTCCGCGCGCTGCGCCTCCTGGCGATTCTGGCGCTCGCTCGCCGCCTGCTCGCGCTGCTGCGCCTGCAGCGCGCGCCGGTCGCCCTGGGTACGCGCCTGGTTCGCGGCAGCGCCGCCCTGGGTGGTCACGCCCGGCTGGCGACCGAGCGCCTGCTCGCGCCGGCGCACCGCCTCCTCCTGCTGCGCCCGCATCGCGGCCGCGCGCTGCTCGCGCTCGCCGCGCTGCTGGTCCGGAGCCGCCGCCACGCCCGCGCCGCCGCCCTGCCGGTCGCGCTGCACCTGCTCGCGCAACTCGCGCACGCTCTCGCGCTGGCGAGCGGCGTCGAGCGCGCCGCCGGGCGCGCCGCGCTCGAGCGCTGCGCGACCTTGCGGCCGATCCGGCGTGCCCGGCTGTCCGGGCTGCTCGGCGCCGTGCGCATTCGGACCGCGCCGCTCGGCCCCGCGGTCGGGCGACGCGAGGCCGGCACGCGCTCCGGCGTCGCCCGGCGGCGGCTGGCCGCGCCCCTGCTGCGCCTCCTGCGTCCCGCCGCCCGCTTGCGCCTCGGGCCGCTCGGCACGCGCGCGCTCGACCGGAGCGCGCCCGCGGTTGCCGCGGAGCCGCTCCGGCGCCGCAGCCGTCACCTGCGGGACGACCGTGCGCTGGCCACGCGCCTGGACCATCTGGACCGGCTTCCGGCCTTCCGCCGACGCGAGCCGCCGGAGCTGCGCCGGCGGAACCGGCGCGCCGCGGTTCGCTTCGATCGTGCGGATCTTGTCGTCGAACTTCGGCCGCTCCATGCGCGGCTGGCGCGTCGTCACGGCGGCGCGCTGGAGCACCTGGCGCGGCGGCGCGACGGCGTTACCCCGCCGGATCTGCTCCGGCCGCGCCGCAATCAAGGACTCGGACCTCGGGATGATCCCCGGGTTGCCGGCGATCGGCCGCACGACGTCGCGCAGCCGGTCGCGCGGGATGTCGATCCGCCGGATGTTGCCGGCGACGAAGTCGTCGCGGCTGACCGCCGTGAAGGCGCCCGGACGGCCGATGTTCGCGTAGTTGATGTTGTTCACGTTGATGTTGGTGATGTTCGTGTTGCGGACGACGCTGTTGTTGACGATGCGGGGCCCGCCCCAGCCGCCCCAGTACGGCCGTCCGACGACGGCGCCGCCGAAGCCGCCCCACCACGGGAGGCACGGCTCACCCCAGCCGAGCGGAACCCACCCGACGGACGGACCGACGCCGACCGAAAGGGAGAAGCCGGGCGTGCTGACGTTCACGCCGAGGAATCCGACGACCGCCGGCGTGTAGACGGGCGCGGCGACGACCGGTCCCGGCGCCCATCCCCACGCGTCGTCGACGTACACCCAGCGGCCGTAGTGCGAGGGCGCCCAGCCCCACGGCTGGTAGTCGACCCACGTCCAGCCCCAAGGGTCCTGCCAAACCCAGCGCCCGTCGGTGAACGGCGCCCAGCCCGCCGCCACCTGGCGCGGCCGCCAGACCGGCCCGTAGTCCGGGGTCTGATTCCAGTCGCCGTACTGGTCGAGGTCCTCGGCGCCGTAGATTTCCGGGCTCACGTAGCGGTAGCTCGCGGACGACGCGATGCGCGCATCGCGGCTCGAGTCCCACTCGTCCCAGGTATCGGGCTGCACGGCCGACGCGTCGAAGACCTGGATCGGCTCGGTGGAGTACGTCCCGTCCTCCAGCGCCGGATCGAACTCGGCGCCGCGCGCCTTCGCGAGGCGATAGCGCGTGTCGCCCTGATAGGCGTCGGCGTCGCCGTCGCGGACGACGACCGTCGTGTGCCCGTCCTCGGCGACGTCGATCCGGTAGAGGCCGTTCTGGTGCGGCATGACCGCGGTCGCGGGCGTGGAGATCTCGAAGTACCGATCGCCCGGCATCCGGCGCACGCGGAAGAGCGCCGTGCCGACGCCGACCTGCACCTGCAGCGCCTCCGTCGAGAGCTCCAGCACGTCGAGCTCGGTGTCGTTGGCGAGGCGCGCGTAGATGCCGCCGGCGAGCTGGATCTCCGCCTTTCCGTCCTGTCCGGCATAGAAGCGATCGCCGGTCACGAGCGGGGCGTTCACGTCGACCGGCGTCCACCGGTCGGCGTCGGCGTTCATGTAGGACACCTCGCCGTCGACGTAGGCGACGCGCGCGACCGTCGGGTCGGGCGCGCCGGATTCGCGAGCACGGGCTACCGTCGCGACGAGCGCGAGCGACAGCGCGACCACCGTCGCGAGCGCGCCCGCGCACCAGCGCGACGCCGCAAGGCCGCGCGAGCGGCCGGTTCGACATGTTTTCATCTTGTTCTCCGTGGTCGGCCGAGGATGCGGGGGCGAAAGTGCAACCGTCGGGCCACGGACGATGAAACACGCGCACGGGGCATGGGGTGGCGCCGCACGCGGGACGCGCGCCATCCGCCGCGACTCGGTTGCCGCGCAGCGTCGCGCGCGTGTCAATCCTTCCGGCGTTTGTCGGATTTGCCGGGCGTTCTTGCGATCGACGGCCGCGGGCGGGCCGAGCCTGCGCAACCTCCGCCGGCGCGGCGTGTTGGATGGGACACGCGGCGCCGTGGTCGGTCGCGTCAATCTCAGGTACGGGCGGTCGAGCGGCGAACTGTCCGGAAGCCGGCGCGCCCGCGCGCCGGCTCGGTCACCGAGCCGGCGGCGCGCACGTCAAGACGCTTCCGGCGACGTCGCAGCCCAGAACCGCTCCGCCCGCGACGTCGTACATCGTGGCGCGCCAGCCGACGTCCTTCGGCTCGAGCGTGGCGAAGCCGAAATCGTCGCGCACGAAGGCGTCGGCGACGACGGCCCCGCCGATCTCGAGGCCCGCGAGCGGCGTCTGGATCGGCGGATCGAGCGAGGTGCCGCCGTTCCCGATCACGAATTGCGGGGATCGCGCGGCGTCGAACGCGAGCAGCTCCTGGAGGTGCACGTGGCCCGAGAGCGCGATCTCGACCCCCGCCGGGAGCTGGTTCTCCGACGCCGCCTCGAGCGTCGGGTTCCCCGTGAAGAGGACCTCCATGCCGTCCTGCTCGCCGGCGTGGCCGAAGACCCACATCGGCCGGTGCGTCGCGAAGAGCGCGCGCGGACCGGCGAGGCGCGCGACCTGGTCGAACTGCGGGCGGTAGAGCGCGAGCTGTGCGGGCGCCACCGATCGATCGTTCGCGGCGCTCGAGTCGAACATGAGGAGCTGGAGCGACCCGAGCTCGATGGCGTACGGCTCGGTGTAGTCGACGCAGGCCCCGTCGTACGGCCGTGGGTCGAGGAAGCGGAACCAGACGGCGCCGGCGCGGCTGCACGACTCGTGGTTGCCGCGCGTGAGCGCGAGCGGCGCGGCGCGGAAGAGCGGCTCGGCGGGCGCGAAGAAGTCGGCGTCGATCGTCTCCCAGTCGTAGCCGAACGGGCTGCCCGCGCAGCCGCCGTCGCCTTCCGGGCACGGCGACTCGCGATAGAGGTAGTCGCCGACGTGGAGGATCACGTCCGGCGCGAGGTCGGCGATCGCGGTCGCGACACGAGCGAACGGCCAGGCGACGGGGTCGTTGCACGACTGCGGCGGGTCGCCGGTCTCGAGGCGGCAGCCGGTGTCGCCGACCACCGCGACGCGCGCGGGCTCGCCGCTCGGCGGCAGCGGGAGCGGCCGAGGTCCGAGCGCGGCGGCGCGCGCGCCCGCGGGAAGCGTCAGCTCGCACGTGAGGACCGGGAAGAGCGGCGGATCCGGCTCGGCGCGGACGCTCATCGCGAGCGCGCGTCCGTCGACCTCGATCGACGGACACGAGTCGGCCGACGTGATGACGCGCGCGATCGCCTCGCCGCCCGGCCCGAGCTCGACCCACGCGCGCTCGGTGAGCGACGCCGGGGCGTCGCTGCAGGCGGCGAGCCACGAAGCGCTCGCGCATGCGACCGCCGCGAGCGCGCCGCGCGCGACGGCATGCGCCGTCGTTCGATTCGTGCTCCCCAGCCCCATCCCCATCGCCACCACCTCCGCCGACCCGCCGCGTCGCGCCGGCCGCCGCGCCCGTCTACCAACGTTCGCGCAAACGCGGCAAACCATCCGACGGGGGATCGCTCCCCTCGCCCCGTCGGGCAAAGCCCGCCGGGGCCCCAAGTTGTCGCACGAGGGGATCGCTCCCCTCGCCCCGTCGGGCAAAGCCCGCCGGGGCCCCACTCCCCGCGGGCTCGCTTCGCTCGCGCCTCGAGTCACGCTTACTTGTCCGCAACGAGGCGCTCTGCCAAGGATCGTCGCGGTGCCGGCGCGGATGACGAAGCACAGCGACCCCCGTCCCCGGCTAGGTCGGCGCGCACGCAGCTCTTTGCGCGCGTTCACGATCGCGACCGCCGTCGCGGCCCCGCTTCTCGTCGCCGGCTGCGGCGGCGGCGACGACTGCTCGGGGCTCATCACCGTCAACACGAGCCCTGCCGAGTGCGAGGCGCTCGCCGCGCGCTTCGGATGCGGCCGGTTCACCGTCGACGGACCGAGCTGCGGGCTCTTCGCCTGCGCCTCGTGCGGCGACCTGAACGAGCCCACCCCGACGCCGACCGCGCCCGATTCGGCCGTGATGGGGATGCAGCTCGGCGCCGTCGTGGGCCGCTGAGGCTCGCGTCAGACGCGCGGCATGACCTCGCGCGCGAAGCGCTCCTGGTAGGCCGGCCCGCCGAATCCCGACACGATGTAGTGCTTGACGCCCCACTCGCGCTCGCGGCGCTTGAGCTCCGCGACCACCTCGTCCGGCGTGCCGATGAGCGCGAGCGGCATCCGCAGCACCTGGTCGCCGGGGATGCCGAACATCCCGCCGATGCCTGCCGCCGTCTGGCGCGACGCCTCGGGCGAATCGGTGAACATCGTGACGAACGCCGTCGAGCCGAGCGTGATCGCGTCGGGATTGCGGCCAGCCGCGCGCGCCTCCTGGCGGACGAAGTCGAGCTTCCGGAGGAAGTTCTCCTCGGTCACCTTCGCGACCTCGCTCTGGAGGATCGTGCCGGCGCGGCCCGCGTCCGAGATGACGTTCACGATGTCGGCGTGGCGTGCGGCGATCCGCAGCAGCCCCTTTCCGCTTCCGCCGAGCAGGATCGGCGGGTGCGGCTTCTGCACGGGCTTCGGAACGCTGATCGCGTCGACGAGCTTGTAGAACTCGCCCTCGAACGTCGTGCGATCGAGCGTCCAGAGGCGCTTGATGACCTCGAGCGCCTCGTCGAGCATCCGGAGGCGCGGCTTGACGTCGGGGAACGCGACGCCGGTCATCTCGAACTCGGCGCGCGTCCAGCCCGAGCCGATGCCGAGGATCGCGCGGCCGTGGCTCAGGTGGTCGATCGTCGTCGTCGACTGGGCCGTCGTCGCGGGATGGCGGAAGAGGTTGCAGAGGACGAGCGCGCCGACGCGCACGCGCGTCGTGGTGGCGGCGATCGCGCCGAGGATCGTCGTCGCCTCCCAGGCGTTCGCCGCCTCGTCGAGGCCGCCGCCCACCTGGCGCTCGTAGGCCCAGTGGTCGGGGACGTAGACGTCGGAGAAGCCCCACGTCTCCGCCTTGCGGGCCATCTCGATGATGTCGGGCGCCGGGATCGCCGCCAGCTGGATTCCGAACTTCATGGCTGGTGGCTATGCGGTTCGCCTTTCACAGTCAAAGGCCGTTTGCGCGCGCCGGCCCGGTGGCGCTAGACGGCGCGCATGATGCCGTTCCACGAGCGCCTGCTGCGAGCGGTGCAGCTCGATCCCGCCGTCTACGAGGAGGTCGAGAGCGACGAGGAGGCGCTCGGACAGGCGATGGCGGTCGTCGTCGCGGCGAGCCTCGCGGCCGGCATCGGGACGGGCGGCGGCGGCGGGCTCGTCCCGGTCATCATCGCGACGCTCGCGGCGCTCGTCGGCTGGGTGCTCTGGGCGGTCCTCGCGTGGCTGATCGGCACGAAGCTCCTCCCCGGACCCAACACGGAGGCCGACATCGGCCAGCTCCTCCGGACCACCGGCTTCTCCGCGGCGCCGGGCCTCCTCCGCGTCGTCGGCATGATCGAAGCGCTGCGCGGGATCGTCTTCCTCGCGGCCGGCGTGTGGATGCTCGCCGCAATGGTCGTCGCGGTGCGATCGGCGCTCGACTACGAGGGCAATGGACGCGCGATCGCGGTGTGCGCCGTCGGGTTCCTCGCGCAGGCCGCGGTGCTCCTCATCGTCGTGCTGACGCTCGGGCCGGCGCCGGAGACGCCGCAGCCCGCACCAGCGCCCTGAGACGCGCGCGCTCCGGCGCAAGCCTCGACGCTCGTCCGCGTCGGTTGGGGTGTGAGGCGTCCTCGGCGAGAGAAGGCAGCGCGCGGTCGCGCGAGCGTTGCGGTGCTCGCCATCGTCGTCGCGCTGATCGTCTCCGACGGGATCGCGCGCCGGCTGACGAACTTCGATTCTGCCAGCGCCGCGTCGGAGCGCGCCCTCTTTCTGTCCCACCTTCCCGGACACGCGCGCAACCTCACCGATGACGACGATCCCGCGGAGCCCGTGCACCGCGCCTATGGCGCGGGGTACGAGCTGCACCCGTTCTTCGGCTACACCTTCCGGCACGACACGTCCGGCGCAAACAATCGCGGCTTCTTCGCGAGCGGTCGCACCTATCCCTACGTGAAGGCGCCCGACGAGTTCGTGATCGGCATCTTCGGCGGGTCGGTCGCGATGCAGGTCGCGAGCGCGCCGGGACCGCTCGTCGAGCGTCTGCGGCCGGCGCTCTTGGAGAAGGGCTACGATCGCATCGTCGTGCTGCCGTTCTCCGTCGGTGGCTGGCGCGAGCCGCAGACGTTCGCCGCCCTGGTCGCGTATCTTCCCACCATCGACATGGCCGTGAACCTCGACGGCTTCAACGAGGTCGTCCAGCTCACCGACGACGTGCTCATGGCATATCCGGCGAGCTATCCCTGGAGCGAGGTGTACGGGACGCTCGCGGACGAGGCTTCCTCGCCCGACGAGGTGATCCGGCGCGCGAAGCTCGTGCTCGCGAACCGCATCGCCGCGTCGCTCACGACGGCGGCCGACGCGCCCGTTCTTCGGTCGAGCGCGCTCGCTCATCTCGCGTGGCGCTCTGCGGCGTCGGCTCATTCGCGGATCACCGCACGGCTTCGTCGTGATCGCCACCACACGCTGGATAAGACGTATCGGGGGCTCGACCCTCTGCCCGCCGGCGGCGTCGGGGCGAAGCGCGACGCGTATCTCGCCGAGCTCGGGCAGACCTGGCGGCTCTCCGACGTCGTCTGCCGGTCTTCCGGACGACCCTTCTTCCAGTTCCTCCAGCCGAACCAGTACGTGCGCGGCGCGAAGCCCCTCAGCGAGGAAGAGCAGACGGCGTTCACCGCGAAGGAAGGCTGGTTCGACGTGGTGACCCCGGCGTACGAGCGCCTCGAGATCACGACGTCGCGCCTCCGCGCAGCCGGCATCGAGTCGCACTCCCTCGCCCGGGTCTTCGCCGACGTCCCGGACACGCTCTACGCGGACGCCTGCTGCCACCTGAACGAGCGGGGCGTCGCGCTGCTCGCCGCCGCGATGGGCGATCGCATCGCCGCCTCGCGGTCGTTCGCTGCGATCCCACGGCGGCCGAGCCAGGCGGCGTCCTTCGCGAACGCGGCACGCTGAGCGGATCGGAGGAGCGCGGACCTCCGTCCTCGAACCGCTGGCAGCGACCGGACTTTTTCATCAGGCAAAAGTTGACCAGACGGCCCGCATTGCGATAGACGCAGCCCGTGGCGTCCTGCCACGAGCGCCTGAAAGGTCGGTGAGATGTTCGGACACGGGCGACTGCGCGATCGGGCCGTCGGCGCCGCTCTGCTCTGCATGGCGAGCACGGCCTCGGTGCACGCGTCGCAGATGCTGAGTCCATCGGCGCAGGACACCCAGTACGCGATTCGCGGACGCGTTTACCTCTCGGATTCGACGCACGGAATCGCGTGGAAGGGAACTGCGTTCAAGCGCGCGAATCACTTGGTTCTGAACGTTAGCTCAGGGACCACGGCACTCGATGCCGATCTGATCGTGTCGGCAGAGGAAGGCTCGATCGCGGGCGACATCTTCGTCGCCGACGCGATGGTCGCTACGTTCGCCCGGACGCGTCTCTGAAAAGGACGTCTTCGGCGTCGTCAGCCCGGTGACGGGTGGGAAGACGAATGCGCTGGTGACCCTGACGCTGCGCCTGGACGACTCGCAAGAGCTGACGCCCAAGATGATCTTGAGCCGCTGGGGTGAGCTCGGCTTACATAGGGGGCTACGATGACCGGGGTCGGCAACACCTCTCGCGTTCGATGGGCCCGGTACACTGCCGGCGCGATCGTAGTCGGATTCTACGTCTCCCTGGCTTCGTCCTGCCTGCTCGTGACGACGGTGGATCCAAATGGGGACCACGTCTTGACGTCGACCGTTCGCTGGCGAAATACGCCCCTATCGGGAGCATGGACGACGATTCAGCGACTGCCAGCTCCCAACGACAATTCGCTTTTGGCTTGCGAGCAGGCTGCGGGATACAGTCCGCAGCCCGGCGGGAACCAACCGAACGTCACCTACACGTCGGAGTTCGAGGTCGCGGCTAGCGGCTTTCAGACCGTCCGATCGAAGGTCGTCTTTCCGTATACCACCTACACGAGTACTACAGGCGCGTGTGCTGCGGCCCCCGCCGACGACACGGGCGCGAACATGAAGTTTGGGCTCTTTCCGTCCAATAGCGGGTGGGATGCAGGAATCTATCGGCGATGTCAGCGTTTTGCAGACCAATCATTCTGGAAGGATCTCTTCTACTGCCCGGACTCGGGCAAGAACTGGTTCTTCTTCGTCAATTCCGAAAAGCATCAAAACGGGATTACGAGCTCATGCGGAGATCAAGGAACTCAATTTGGTAAGTCCTTCTTACCCGATTTTGTGGCGTCGAACGGCGGATCACAGGGGAACGCGAGTCCAGTGAAGCTAGAATGGCTGCAGCGATCCGGCGAAGGTGGCCGTTACACCGTTGCGATCGGCCTCGATTTCATGGGTCGTACGGCGCCGACGGCCTTCCAGGTCACCCCTGCTGTCCCGCTGCGGGCGGCTTCCCGGCGACGTCGGGCAACGCATGCTGGGCTGGCGGCGCACAGACCGCCTACATCACCTACGCCGCGATGAGCAATGGCGGCACAAGCGCGACGACGCCTGTGCCACCGTTGAGCGACGCGGCGCTCAAGATGGACCTTCGGGTGAGGCCGGGCGTTCAATTCGGAGCTCAGCAGTTCCAAGCGACGAGTCCGTTCGTCACGGCCCAGCTTTTCTATCCGACACTGCCGGCGAGCTTTGCTCCTGAGTGCGGGGGCCAGCCGGCCTGTTCGCCCGGTAGTGTGATTCCTCCTGGATGCGCATGGTGCGATCCTGGGAACCCCAGCGGGAACGTTCCCCGCAGCATTCAGATCGCTCTCGAGCCCGGCGCCTATCAGACCTATTTTTTCGGCCAGCATCCGAACCCGACAGTTCTCGTCTACGCGCGCGAGCGATTCGACGGCGAGATCATCATCATCCGCGGCGCGGATGCGCCGTTCAACTACCCCGCCCTCACGGAGACCTTCGCGCCGTACAAGTTCGATTTTTCGGCCGCCCTGTTCTGGGCAAAGACGATCCAGGTATTCAACAAGTATGGTTGCGGCGGGCCGATCAGCGAGGGCGGCACCGGTTATACTGGGGCTTGCAACGGGACGGCCGTCTGCGGAACCAGCTGTACCTCGTCCTGCTCCGACGGCGGCTGTACCCAGCGGATGTTCAGCGAAAGTCCGGCCGACTGGTCGACGATCGTCTACAACTACGTGGTAGGCGTCGAAGGTCGAGGGTTTCCTCTGACAATGGAGCTGAAGAACTACTTTCCAACGACGTCCTCTGGAAGCTGAAGTCCGCCTGCCGGTACAGATGTACCGCGCGGCGCGGAAGGCGTCACCGGCCGCACTTCACGCGCAGGAGCTGCACGGTCTCGGTCGCCGCCCGAAGGTGAACGACGCCGTCGCGCACCGGTGCGACGGACGTCCAGACGCCGCTCTTCGTAAAGGGCGCGATGTGCCACGGAGTCGCGCCCTCCGGTGTTGGCCCTATCGTCAAGACCTCGGCCGTTGCGGCTGCGCCGCATGTCGTTCCGAGACCGACCCGAACGAAAGAGCCGGGCTCGTCGTCCGCCTCCGCGTCGGTATGCGGCCGCTCGAGATGCCGCCAGAGAAGAAGCCAGCGATCGCCGTGGCCGTCCTCGGTGGCGATCCACCCGAGGCGGTCCGGATCGTCCGCGGAACGGCGGACGGAGACGAGCCGGGCCCTGCGCGCCGAGTGCGGCGCCGGGCGAAGCGCGGTCGCCTCTGCCACCGGCATGCGATCCGGGACCACGTCGCCCGCCGCCAGCGACGCGAGCGCATACGTCCAGTATTTGGGATCGGGTACGGCGAGCTGCGGGTCGGCGAAGAGCCGCCCGAGCCACGGCGCCAACGACGCCACGTTGCGATCGATCGCGAGCGCCAGGAAGTCCGCGTGCCACGCACCACCCCAGCGCGTCGCGTCCAACTCCTCTCCGGTGCGCTCGCGAAACCGATCGACGACGAACGGATGGATCTCGACCTCGTCGAGCTTCACGGGAAGCCCATGGAACCGCGATCGACGCCCGACGGCGCGCTCGAGCCGAGCGAACTTGTAGGTGGCGATGTCGTCGAGCCGGTGCTGGGGCGTCTCGTACAGGCTGAAGGAGAGGGCCGCGAAATCCGTGGACGAAAGGCCCGACCTGGAAATCGCCGGCGTCAGCGCGCCGAGGTACTCCGGCAGCGTGTCCTCCATCGGGTACTGGCCGCCGACGGTGTAGTTTCCGAGCTGCGGCTCGAGACCGGGGAGCCGCGCTCGAAGCGCGGTCGACGTCGCCGCGAAATGCTCCGCATACTGCGCGCTCGTCCCGTCGAATCCCAGGCGGTAGACGATCGGTGGCGCCTCGCCCGTCGGATCGGACGGGGCTTGGATCCAGAGGCAGTTCGGCTCGTTCAAGATCGAGAAGCGCCAGGCGCTCCAATCGGGACGCCGGGCGATCTCCGCTGCGACGGCGTCTACGAAAGCGCGCCATCCCTCGCGGTCCGCGACCGGCTTCTGGTTCCAATGGTACATCCGGTACTGGTGTCCGCCGGCGAGCGCGCACGGAACCGCCGAGAAGTTGACGTGCGGACGGAGCCCGCTCTCGGCGAGCTCGTCGAGGGCGCCGCGCCACGCGGTGAAGTCGAGGCGCGTCGTCGGCTCTTCGTCCTGCAGGATTTCGAGCGAGCCCGCTCGCCGATCGCGGCACTCCCAGTGGCCCGGCGAAAATGGATGGTCGAGCGACTCGATGCCGTGCTCGCAGTCGTCGCGGATGTGCTTGCAGGTGTTGCCTCCGGTCGCCGCCATGACCCGGAGGTGCGTCGCCCACGGGACGAGCTCGCGTAGCCAACCCGGACGCCCCGCGGTCGCGGGCGCGACGAGCCGACGAGGCCCGAAGAGCACGTACAGCTTCCAGCCGTTCACCTCGTCCCAGCGCGTCGCGATCTCCGGTCCCGCGGGAGCGGAGAGGTCGATCGTTCGCCGGCGAGAGCGCCGCGCGCTCGTCGGCGCGCCGAACGCACGTCGCTCGCGTTCGACCGAGGGCGGCGTCGCCGACCCGACGCAGGCGATCGTCGGGCGCAGCCAGACGGCCCAGTCGCAGTCCGCGTTGCGCGCGGCGCCCGAGCCGGTGGTGAGCGAAAGCGCGACGGACCGGGAGGCGGAGCTCGCGCCGTCGCCCGCTGCGTCGATGCTCAAGCGCATGGTGGCGCCGCGTTTGGCCGGCGGTCCGCCGATCGCAGCGATGCTCCGTCGGCCCCGGACGCCGGCAACGAACGTCGCGCCGTCGCTCCGTGCTCGGCACGCGGGCGCGATCGCGGCGACGGCTCGCAGCTCGCGCGCGCAGCCCATCGGTGGGACGTCGACCGTGATCTGGGTGTCCGTTGCGGCGCCGGGATGCGCGAGGATGCCGACGGACTCGCCGTGCTCCGGGAACCGCTCCACCCACACCGTGTCCGCCCCTCCTGCCGAGACGTGCGCCGCCGGCAGAAGGGAAACGAGAGACACCCCGCTGCCGGCATTGGGCTGCGCTCGATCCGTGTCGCCCGTGAGCCGCACGACTCGCTCGGGAACCGACGCGCACGCGCCCGCGTCGCGCAGCTCGTCGCGACCGAGTGCGACCCTGCGAAGCGCGATCGGACGAACTTCGTCCGCCGGCCGCTCCACCGCCAGCACGACCGTTCGCCGGCCGGGACGCACCTCGATCTCGCCGCGCGCCCTCGTATCGCCGGGTCCGATCTCGATCCGCCGCGCCCCGCCCGCCACACGGAAGACCACGGCGCCCTGCGATCCGGGATCGGTCCTGAGCTCGAACGACAGCCGGCGCCCGAAAGCTTCCGGAAGTCGAATGCGCTGGCGGATCGACGACCCGGGGCCCAGGGAGGCGACGAGCGGTGCGCAGCGGTCAGGGCGGCTTCCGCGCGGAACGGTGAGCGCCAGAGGACCGTCGGTCTCCCAGGCGTTCCAGCCGTCGGCGAAATCGCCGTTCCCCGCGAGACCGCCCGCCTCTGGCGAGGGGACGACGTAGCCCACGAGGCCGGTCTGCGCGCGGGCCATCCGTGCGATCTGCGTCGCCGCGTCTCCGCAGAAGCGCCGGTTCACGACCGCGAGCGTCCGGCGCTCGCGCGAGGCGCCGGAAGCACCGCGGCCGCCGGATCGCGAGCGCCCGAGCGGCGCGACCGCCATCTCGTCGAACCGGCGGATGCCCGCCCCCCCGGCAGGGAGCTCGGAAGACTCGCCGTCGGCTCCCGCGGAGCAGAAGAGCCGGGCTCCCGCCCGCTCGCCCTCCTCGAGGCCGGCCGCGACCAGACGCACGAACCGGCGGACCGCGCTCGCGTCGCAGCCGCGGGAAAGCCCGCTGGCATCGATCGTCACGACGAGCTCGAGATCCGTGCGCGCCGCGATCTCCGCCGCGGTGAGAACGCCCCGTACCGCGGCGCGGGTCTCGTCCGACGCGCGCTCGCCGACCACGCCGAACCCGGCCGAGACGGCGACCGCCCGAGCTCCGGCTCGCGCGGCGTCCCGCCAGCTGGCGGCGAGGTCGTCCGCGCACGCCGTGGACGCGGTCGCGAGGTCGGCGGCCGATGGTACCCGGCTCGCGATGCAGAGCCATTCGGCCGGGCACGGAATGCTCGCTCCGGCGTTGGCTGCTCCGCGCTCGCCGATGGCGGCGCCACCGAGCGCCGCGACGACCACCATAACGGCGACCCACGGGAGTGGACGGAGCCCTACGGTCGCCGCGGATGCCTCCCTGCGCGCCAGTCGGCGTAAGGCATCCTCTCGACGTCCGACGGCGCAAGCGGGGCCAGCGGCTCCGGTCGCGGCCGCGCGACGACGATCGTGTTGTGGGTCGGGATCGCCGCGTGGCGGAGCAGCTCCTGCTCGAGGAGCACGACGAGCTGCGCAATCGTCTGGTCCTTCGGATCGCTTTCGAAGTTCCAGTTGAGGAGGATGCGGTTGAAGAGCGGGCGCACGATCGTACCGCCGTAATCGCGACGGTCGATGACCTCGAAGTAGCGATATGTGAGCGGGAGGATTTGCGAGGCGTGGACTCCTTCCGTCGGGTCGCGCTCGCGTTGCACCTCGACCGGCGTGGCTTCGACCCGCTCGCGAACGGCGCCGGTCTCGTAGTCGCGGCGCAGCTCGGGCGCCAGGCACGCATTCACGCGCGTGAGAAGGTCTTCGAGCTCCGGCGGATACTGCTGGAGATCCGGCCCGACGTACTCGTCGAAGAGGAGCAGCCCGTCCGGCCGAAGCACGCGATGCATGAGAGCGAACGTCTCCTCGAGGCGATCGAAGTGATGCAGAGCCGCCTCGACGAACACCGCATCGAACGAGCGGTCGGCGAGACCGGCTTCGAGCGGATCGCCGACCCGGAGGTCCATGCGGTCGGCCCACGGCGTCGACGCGATCCTCCTGCGCGCCGCTTCGATCGCCACGCGCGAGGTGTCGTAGGCGACGATCGTGCCCGCGAAGTCCCGTTCCAGGATCTGCTGCTCGATGAATGCGGGTCCGCAGCCGAGGGCGAGCAGGCGCTCTGGAGGCGGACGGAGATGACGCTCGCCGACGTCATCCAGCCAGTAGCGGGCGCAATCGCCGGTGAGCGGTCGCGAGACGGCGAAATTGTAGAGGAACCAATGCTGCGTGTAGTCGATGGGATCTCGGTCCGGCACCTCGCGAGCGCGGTTCGCCACGTCGTCGGCGTGCTTGCGGTTCCAGAAGTCGCGTGCCCGATCGTCCCCGACGATCGACGCGCCCTCGCGAACGGCATCACCTTCGGGCTCGCGAGCTCGCTCCGCTTCGTCGCTGCGCCGTGCCGCTGCCGAAAGAAGGGCTCCGCCTCGAGTTCGGGAGAGGATCGTTCGCAGTCGGCTCCGCACGTCGCGCCGTCCGGACTTCACGAGCCCGCCCTTCCGAGCGGAGCGCCGGCGAGACGGCCGGACCGCACGATCGCGTCGCCCATGGCGCGTCCCAGCACGGCGATCCCGCGATCGTTCAGATGACAGCAGTCGTCGCTGTAGATCGTCTCGGGCATCGCATCGAATAGATGCCCGAAGAAATAGGATTCCACTCCGTCCGCTCGCAAGGCGCGCGTGCGCTCTTCCAGCGCCCGGTACTGCGGCGTCACGAGATCGAACCAAGCGGTGTTCGAGATCCGCAGCGCTCGCTCCTCGTCGCTGAGCGGCTTCGAGTCGCGCAGGTACTGGTTCGGCTGGACGAAATGGAAGAACGGCTTTCCCTTCTCTGCGGCAATCGCGCTCGAGAATCGGACGAGATCCACGTACAGGTCGAGGTACGCGTCGCGCTTGGCTTGGATGCCGCCGTTCTCGATGGGCTCGACCGCAGAAAATTCGGTACTCACGTCCCGGAGCGTCGCCTCGCGCAGCTCGGACGTCCGCCGTGCGTAGCCGGCGGCATACGCACGCCACACGAGGTGCGCGAAGGCGCTGCGACGGAGCGCGGAATCTTGTACGAGCCGGGTGACGCGCGCCGCACGGCGATTCTCGCGAATGAGATCGGCTCGTCGCAGGATATCGTCGCTCGTGGGCACGCTGCGCGCGAGCGCCGCGTAGACGAGCGACCACGGGTAGCTCGCAGGATACGTCAGCAGCTCGGCGTCTCCCGTGTGAATCACCTCGTTGAACCCATCGAGGTTCAGGATCAGGTCGAGCGCGGGCAGGTTGGATACGAGCGCGAAGAAGCTCTGCGGCTGCCGCCAGCCGGGCAGCGCGAAGCACAGAAGCGTGACGCGATCGTATCCGCGGGCGCGCACTTCGGGCAGCAGCGCGTCGAGAAGCGGGGAAGGCGACGCTGCGACCTGCATCGCAACCGAACCGCCGAAGAGGCCGACGACGAACTCGCCTTCGCGTTTGGAGTACGGGAAGCTCCGGCCGCCGCTGAAAAAGCCCTGGTTGTTCGCGCCCGCGACACCGCGCTCGGCCGTGTACCCGTAGAACGGATGCACCTGGAACGACGTGCCAAACGCGTGCACGGTGCCGCCCGTCGCACCGGCGGCTTGCGGATCTCCCGTGGTCGCGGCGTCCGAACCGCGCGCCTCGCCGTCGTTCCCCGCCGGTGCGCCAGCTCCGCCCGGCAAGCTCCCGAGAAAGTCCGCACGCTCACGCATCGCCGCGTCCGTACCGCCCTCGAGAACGAGCCGCGCCGCGAGCTCGCATCCGACCGCCGTCAAGATCAACGCGGCCGCGACGCCGGTCACCCGAGCCGTCCAGCGTCGACGCGCACGGTGCGCGATCGGCACTTCCGCCGGCGCGCTGGTGTTTCGCGCTTCCTCCATCGTCCCGTCGGTGCGACTGCGGCTCTCGAGGATCGTGCCGTCCGCTCCGAGAGCGACGACGGCGCACCGCGGGTCGCCTCGAATGGCCGTACACCGCGCCCGTTCGAGCCGTCAATGCGCCCGCTCGGCACGTCGGGACTCCGCGGGAGCGACGCGCCGGGAAAGGTGCGCTTGAACGCATCATCGAGCGGCGCGTAGGGTGGGCCGTGAGGACGTTCGAATGAACGACGATCGCGAGCCGTCGGAGAGGTCTTGCGCCGGCCGTACGATCCTCGTCACCGGCGCATCCGCCGGCATCGGCGCCGCCCTCGCCCGCCGGCTCGCCGCCGACGGCGCGCGCGTCCACCTCGCCGCCCGCCGCGCGGAGAAGCTCGACGAGCACGTCGACGCGATCCGCGCGGGCGGCGGCATCGCGACCGCGCACGGCTGCGACATCACGAGCGGCGACAGCGTCGCCAGCGTCTTCGCGGCGATCGAGCGCGAGCACGGGTCGATCGACGCCGTCGTGAACACCGCCGCCACGCTCTGGCTCGAGCCGTTCCACGGGCAGAGCGAGGAGAGCTGGGAGGCGATGCTCGCGACCAACCTCGGCGGCGCGATCCGCGTCACGCAGCAGGCGCTCGCCCGCATGCTGCCGCGGAAGTCCGGGCACGTCGTGCACCTGACGTCGACGGCCGGCAACCTCGCGATCCCCTACCTCGCGGTCTACTCGGCGACGAAGGCCGGGCTCGCGCAGTTCCTCGCGGCGCTCCGCGGCGAGTACGGGACGAGCGGCGTCCGCTTCACCGAGATCCAGATCGGAAACACCGCCGGCACCGAGGGCGGCGGACAGGTGTGGCGCGAGACCACCGCCGACATGGCGCGCCAGATCATGCGCTGGACGGGCGCGCCCGAGATGATGCGCGTCGACGACGTCGTCGACGCGATCGTGTGGGCGCTCGCGAGCCCGGCGAACGTCCGCCTCGACCGGATCGTGCTGCGCGAGCTCGCGGAGATCCCGACGTGATGCGCGCGGCGTCACGTGGGCTCGCGGTCGCGTTCGCGATCGCGGCCTGGTGGACGGCGAGCGCGGGCGGGCTCGGCGTCGCGCTCGCTTCGGACGAGCCGCCGCGGCCGAAGGCGGGGATCGTGCCGCTCGAGCTCGCGCAGGTCGCGGGCGCGAGCGGCGAGGACCTCCGCATCGCGAGCCCGGCGATGTCGCTCGCGGGGAAGCGCGTGCGCTTCGTCGGCAAGGTGGCGGAGGTCTCCGCGACGGCGGACGGGCAGCAGGTCGTCGTCGTGACCGACGGCGACGCGCGCGTCGTCCTCCGGATGCCCGGGGTTCTCGAGGATCCGTCCCGCCTCGACCGCGCGAAGGAGTGGGAGGTCATCGCCCGCCTCGATCGGCCGGTCGGGCTCGCCGACGGGCGGCAGGCGATCGCGGTCGCGCCCGACGCGCTCGTCAAGACGCCGGCGCCTCCGTCCGAGGTTCGCGAGGGCGACGTGATCGTTCGGGTCGCCGCAGCGGCGTCGTTCGTCGACCCGCGCCTCGAGGGCTGGGAGACCGAGGATCCGCTCTACCGGACGCGCGTGATCGCGGCCGGCCGCCGTCCCGAGTTCCTCCACCCGGGCATGAGCGCGCTCGCGTACGTGACGGGCGACGACGGCAAGCGCTTCATCGAGTCCCGCGCCGTCAACCGCGCCGACGACGGCCGCCAGCTCGCCGTGCGCTGCCAGTTCCGGATCGACGGCGGCACGCTCCGCAACATCGCGTACGGCGAGGTCGAGCTCTCGCCGACCGGCGAGCGCACGAGCGAGACCTGGGTCGACTTCGAGGACCAGCAGTACCACGACAAGTGGTCGGCGCGTCTTCGGAGCTTCCCCTTGAACACCGTCGCGGCGTCGTGCCTGTCGGTCGCGATCTCGGGCTTCCCCTTCGCCGAGGCGCGGGTCGTCCGCTTCTATCTTTGGGGCGACAACAAGATGGCCGTGCCGCTCTACGCCTACGTCGACGGCGAGGAAACGATCGACGTCCGCGGCCGACCCGAGCGCGCGCGCCGCGTCAAGCTCGGGCTCGACGTGCGCGAGAGCGCGAAGTCGATCGACGTCCCCGAGGTCTGGCGGCACTTCGCGGAGGCGGGCGGAGAGGTGTGGTTCTCGGGCGAGGTGACGTACTGGGTCGCGGCGGCCTCCCCGCACGTCGTGCTGCGCTATCGCGGCCTCCTCGGAACGGCCGGCGGGCCCGAGGTCGAGATCGATCGCACCCGCTGAAGTCACCGCCGAAGTTTTGGAGGCGGGCGACCGATGACCCTCCATGCACTTCGCCGGCGATCGCGCACTTGACAACGGGGACGAGAACCGTGACAGGGCAGTGGGGAGGCGGATGGCACAGCCCGAGGTAGCGACGGATCTCACGCCCCTCGAGCCGGGCAGGAACGGGGACTCGTTCGAAGCGACGGAGCCGCTCCCGGCGACGCTCGCGCGCTCGACGGTGTGGCTCGAGCAGGCCCGCTTCGATCTCGACCTCTCGAACCGCGTCCAGGAACGGCTCCTGAAGGAGATCGAGCGGCTCGAGCAGCGGCTCGCGGACGCCGAGGCCGAGCGCCTCGAGCTGCTCGAGCAGGTGAATCACCGCGACCGGCTCCTGACGCAGATCTTCCGCTCGCGGAGCTGGCGCTGGACGCAGGCGCTCCGCCGGAGCCTCGGGCGCCGCTAGGATCCGGGGAGTCCCACCGCGGCGACCGACGGCGGGATCACGCGCGAGCACGTCGTGTGGGCGTACCGCCTGCTGCTCGACCGCGAGCCGGAGTCCGAGGACGTCGTTCGCTCGTACGTCGCGAGCTGCCGCCACGCGCGCGACCTGCGCGACGCGATCATGAGCTCCGAGGAGTTCCGGACGAGGAGCGAGCTCGATCCCGCGCAGACGATCGAGTCCTGCGTCGTGCTGAAGGAGATCGCGCCGTCGCTGCGCCTGTTCCTCGACCTGAGCGACGTCGCGATCGGGCTCAACGTCGCGCGCGGCCTCTACGAGACGCGCGAGCTCGCCTACGCGCGGAGCGCGGTGCGGCCGGGTGACGTCGCGCTCGACGTCGGCGCGAACATCGGGTTCTTCACGGTCCACCTCGCGGACGTCGTCGGCCCTTCGGGCCACGTGCACGCCTTCGAGCCGTTCGAGCAGAACGTGGCGCTCCTCGAGCGCTCGATCGCCGAGAACCGCTTCGGCGAGCGCGTGACGGTGCATCGAGCGGCCGTCGGCGATCGCGCCGGACGCACCGAGATGATCGCGCTCGAGCTCGCGAAGGGAGCGCGCAATTCCGGCGGGGCGTACCTCCGCCCCGCGTCGGGCGACGTGCCGCGCGAGCACGTCGTGCTCGACGTGCCGATCGTCGCGCTCGACGCCGTCGAGCTCCCGGCGCGGGTCGCTTTCGTCAAGATCGACGTCGAGGGCGCGGAGCCGCTCGCATTCCGCGGCGCGCGCCGCCTGCTCGATCGCGATCGCCCGAAGATCCTCTCGGAGGTGAACGCGATCCAGCTGCCGCGCGTCGCGGGAACGAGCGCCGCGGATTTCGTCCGCGAGATGGCGGCGTACGGCTATCGCTGCCACCGCCTCGCGGATGGCGGCCTCGGTCCGGCGATCGGGCACGACGTCCCGGCCGACGACGTGTGGTCCGCCGTGTTCGAGCCGGCCTGACGTTCTTTTCGCTTGCGTTTGCACGCGGCGGTCGCCACGTGCGCCGCTGCGCGATCGGCCACGCCGGCGTCGGCCCGAGGCGCTCCGCGTCATCGCCGGCTCAAGCAGGTCGCGCGGACCGCCGAACCGTCGGCTAGAGGGGGAACCGGAGAAGCGCCGAGCGCCGAGCGGCGCTTGCCCGACGGCGATGAGTGCACGGACCACCGGCTCCGCGAGAGCCCGAGCCCCCTTCCCGGCCGCGATCACGGCGGTCGCATGCGCGGTCCTGCTCGCGCTCGCTCCGCGCGCGGCGCTCGCGCAGCAGCCGCAGAACCCGCCGCAGCACGCCGGCTTTCCGTTGACGATCGCGGGCGGCGGCCCTTCGTTCTACTCGCAGCCGGCGGTCGCCGATCTCGGGCTCGACGGCGGCCGGAAGTCGATCGTGTTCGGGACGCAGGCGGGCAACCTCTACGTCGTCCTCGCGACCGGCCAGATCGCGCCCGGCTTCCCGAAGCACGTCCCGGCGCCGATCAACTCGAGCCCGGCGGTCGCCGACCTGGACGGGGACCGGGCGCCCGACGTCGTCGTCGGCTTCGGATCGAGCTTCGACGTCCAGCACCACGGCGGCATCCGCGCGTTCGGAAGGAACGGAACGCTCCTCTGGAAGCGCTCGACGCGCGACTTCGACGGCGACGGCTGGCGCGACGCCGTGTTCTCGACGCCCGCCATCGGCGACGTCGACGGCGACGGGAAGCCGGAGGTCGCGTACGCATCGTGGGACGGACGCGTCTATCTCGTGCGCGGCGCGGACGGGACGAACGTGCCGCAGTGGCCGCGCTTCGTGCGCGACACGGTCTGGTCGTCGCCCGCGCTCCACGACCTCGACGGCGACGGCAAGCTCGAGGTGATCGTCGGCGTCGACGCGCACCTCGAAGGCATCCCGACCAACACGCCGGACGGCGGCTGCCTGCACGCCTTCCGCTACGACGGCACGGAGCTGAACGGCTTCCCGGTGTGCGTCGACCAGGTGATGGTGAGCTCGTCCTCGGTCGGCGACATCGACGGCGACGGCCTGCCGGACATCGTGATCGGCACCGGCACCTACTGGCCCAACCGGACGCACGCGGTCTACGCGTTCGCGCGCGACGGCTCGCCGCTCCTCGGGTGGCCGGTCGCGGTCGACGGGCAAGTGTCGACGTCGCCCGCGCTCGCCGACCTCGACGGCGACGGCGCGCTCGACGTCGTCGTCACGAGCGACGACACCGGCCCGAGCCACGAGTTCCACGTCGACGCTTTCGACGGCGACGGCGAGCGCCTCTTCCCGAGCGTCGTGCCGAAGAGCTTCTCGGGCGCGATGCTGGGAGCGGGCGAGCCCGTGATCGCCGACGTGCGCGGCGACGCGGCGCGCGAGATCCTCTTCCCGACCAACACCGAGGTGTGCGTCGTCTCGAGCACGGGCGATCAGCTCACCGACGACGGATCGCACGACGGCTCGTTCTCGATGTACACGGCGACCGGGCTCGCGGACGCGGTGGTCGACGACCTCGAGGGCGACGGCGTTCCCGAGGTGATCGCCGTCTCCGCGGCGCCCTTCCCGTCCGCGACCGACACGGTCGTCCACGTGTGGAACCCTCTGTCGCGCACCGCTGCGGCGCCGCCCTGGGGCGCGTTCCGTGCCGGTCCCGAGCGGCGCGGCGTCGCGCCGGCGACGGCGGTCGGCAACGGAGCCCGCTACGGCGCGCTCGACCTCTACGTGCACCAGCTCTTCCTCGACTTCCTGCGGCGCGAGCCCGGGCCGGGCGAGATGCAGCCCTGGATCGACGCGATCGAGTCGCAGTCGACGACGCGAGCCGGGGCCGGCCTCGCGTTCCTCGAGACCGAGCAATACCAGCAGGCGAGGGAGACGATCGCCCGCTACACGCTCGCGTTCTTCGGGAAGCCGATGTCGTGGAAGTTCCTGAAGCGCTGGACGAACAAGCTGCTCGCCGCCGGCTGCACCGGGCTCGACTGCGACGAGGCGACGCGGCGCCAGATCGCGGCGAGCTTCGCCGCCAAGGCGCCGTTCCTGGCGCGCTTCCCCGCGACGCTCACCACCCGGCAGTACGTGCAGGCGCTGTACGAGAAGATCCTGATGCGCTCGCCGTCGGCGGACGACCTCGACGTCTGGTCGCAGGCGATCGACGAGGGCGGCATGCCGCGCTCGGAAGCGGCGCGCATGATCACGGAATCGACGGAGTACGTCGTCGATCGCTCGCGCTGGCCGGTGTTCGTCGTGCTCGCGTGGGCGGGCTTCCTGCACGCGAAGCCGCCGGCGGCCGAGCTCGCCGACTGGGTCGCGGCGCTCGCCCTCGACTACCCGCGCGTGAGCCTCGTGCAGGAGCTGATCACGTCGGACGCGTACCTAGCGCGCTTCGCGCCGTAGCGCGCCGACCGCTCGAGGCGCGCGGCTCGAAGTGATCGTGGAGGCGCGTGACGGCGGGCTCGGGAGCCGTTCCGTCGTCCTTCTCGATCAGATCCGGACGGTCGACCGAAGGCGCCTGATTCGTCGTCTCGGAGCCATGCGACGGGAGACGATGGCCCGTGTCGACGCCGCGCTGATGATCAGCGTCGGGCTCGTCGATCTCTAGGATCGTCCGAAGCAGCGCCCCGTTGTCAAGTATGTCTGTGCACGCTAGAATGTAGCCTACGAGTCGCGAATGGCCGCCCGGTCGAATTTGAAGCGGAAGGCGTTCTTCGTCGACGAGCGCGCGCTGCGGAGAGCGCGGAAGGCGCTCGGCGCCGCATCGGACGCGGAGGCGATCCGCCTCTCGCTGTCGCAGGTCGCGGACATGGATGCCTTCTGGCGCTTCATGGAGCGCTCGCGCCGACGCGTGAAGCCCGGCAGCTTCGACGATCGCTGACTTGCGCTGGGCGATCATCGACACGGACGTCTACGTCGGCCACTGGGAAGGCGGGCTGCACCACGAGGCGCTTTCGGACGTTCGGAAGTCGTTCGAGCGGCGCTTGAAGATCCCCATCGTGTACGTCTGACGTCGCGCCGCGCCAGCGCCCTGCGCGCCCTGCGACCGCACCGCGGATCGGAACGCGCTGATCCTTGCAATTCGCGGCCGATCGTGGGATGGCGCGCCCGGACGGACGGCGTGCTTCCGACCAACTTCCGGCACGCCGAGGGGGTGTGGATGCGTGCGTTGATCACGGGAGGCGCGGGGTTCATCGGGTCGCACCTCGCCGAGGCTCTGCTCGGGGCCGGCCACGACGTCGCGATCATCGACGACCTCTCGACCGGTTCGATCGACAACGTCGAGCACCTGAAGCGACGCGCCGGGTTCCGCTACGTCATCGACACGGTGATGAACGAGCCCCTCCTCGCCGAGCTCATCGACGCGAGCGACGTCGTCTTCCACCTCGCCGCCGCGGTCGGCGTGCGGCTCATCGTCGACGCGCCCACGCACACGATCGAGACCAACGTGCGCGGCACCGAGGTCGTGCTGAAGCACGCGGCGAAGAAGCGGAAGCTCGTGGTCGTCGCATCGACGTCCGAGGTCTACGGCAAGAACGCCGACGTGCCCTTCCGCGAGGACGCGGACCTCGTCCTCGGGCCGACCTCGAAGCACCGCTGGGCGTACGCGTGCAGCAAGGCGCTCGACGAGTTCCTCGCGCTCGCGTACCACGCCGAGAAGAAGGTGCCGGTCGTGATCGTCCGGCTCTTCAACACGATCGGCCCTCGCCAGACCGGCCGCTACGGCATGGTCGTCCCGCGCTTCGTCGCGCAGGCGCTCGCCGGCGAGCCGATCACCGTCTACGGCGACGGCAGCCAGTCGCGGAGCTTCACCTGGGTCGGCGACGTCGTGCGCGCGCTCATCGCGCTCGCCGAGGAGCCGCGCGCCGTCGGCAAGGTGTTCAACATCGGGAACGGCGAGGAGATCACGATCCTGGCGCTCGCCGAGAAGGTGCGCGCGATGGCCGACAGCCCGTCGCCGATCGCGTTCGTGCCCTACGACGTGGCTTACCAGGCGGGCTTCGAGGACATGCCGCGGCGGGTGCCCGACATCGGAAGGATCCGCGCGCTCATCGGCTACGAACCGCGGGGGCGGCTCGACGAGATGCTCGCCGCCGTGATCCGCGAGGCGCGCGCCACCTACGCGGCGCTGCATCAGCGCGCCGCCCGCATCGGCGCCGGGTCGCTTCCGAGCGCGCTTGCGCCGACCGCGTTCGTGCGGGAGCTCGAGAGCCGCCTCGCCGCCGTCGCCACGTCGACCCGGTGACCGGGAGATGAGCCGTTCGGCCGCCGGCGCGTCGCCGGTCGCCGACTCCGCTCCACGGCCGCCTCCATCGACGCGCCCGCCGCAAAGCGGAATGATGCGGTCCGCGTGAGCGCGCGTGATCCACGGCTCGACGACCCGGGGGCGGACGATCCGGCCGCCGAGGACGACGGCATCCCGGGCAACCGAGACGCTCACGGCCACCGACTGCGGCACGCGCGCGGTCTCTCGCTGGTCGCGCGGAGCGCGCCGCTCGTCGTCGCCGGCGAGCTCGCGCCGATGGTCGCCGCGCTCGTCGCGATGCCGGCGATCGTGCGCGGGTTCGGCGCCGAGCGCCTCGGCCTGTTGCAGCTCGCGTGGGTGCTGATCGGCTACTTCGCGCTCTTCGACCTCGGCCTCGGCCGCGCGACCACCCGCATGGTTGCGGTGCGAAGCGCCCACGGCCGGAGCGCCGAGATCCCGCCGCTCGTCGTCAGCACCGTCGCAGCTCTCTTCGCGCTCGGCGTGGCCAGCGCGGCGATCCTCACGGCCCTCACACCATGGCTCGTCGATCATGCGTTCCGCGTCCCCAGCGAGCTGCGAGACGAGGCGCGCGTCGCGCTCTACGTCCTCGGCGCGACCGTTCCCGTCGTCGTCGTCACCGCCGCGCTGCGCGGCGTGCTCGAGGCGCGACAGCGCTTCGGGGCGCTGGCGGGGATCCGGATCGGCCTCGGCCTCGCGTCCTTCCTCGGACCCCTCTCGACCCTCCCGTTCACCTCGAGCCTCGTGCCCGTCATGGTCGTCCTCGCGGTCGCGCGCGTGATCGCGCTCTTTGCGCACCTCGCGTTCTGTCGCGACGTCCTGCACGGCGCCGCGCTCGACTGGCGCCTCCTGCCCGAGCTGGTCCGCTACGGAGGCTGGCTCACCGTCTCGAACGTCGTGAGCCCGCTCCTCGTTCTCCTCGATCGCTTCATGATCGGGGCCATCGTCTCCGTCGAGGCGGTCGCGTACTACGCGACGCCGCTCGAGGTCGTGCAGCGCGTGGGCGTGGTGCCGACGGCGGTCGGCATGGTGCTCTTCCCGGCGATCGCGGCGACCGCTGCCAGCGACGACGAGCGCCGCCGCGAGCTGCTGGCGGCCGGCCTTCGGCTCGGTCCGATTGCCGCCTTCCCGCTGCTGTTCTTGCTGTCGGCGTGGACTCCGGAGCTCCTTCGCCTGTGGCTCGGACCCGAGTTCGCGTCGCACGGCACGGCGGTCGTACGCTGCGTCGCGATCGGACTCCTGTTCAATGCGGTCGCCGCCGGACCGATCTTCTTCCTGCAGGCGTCGGGACGTCCCGATCTGCCGGCGAAGTTCCACCTCGTGGAGTTCGCCGGGTACGTGCCGCTCCTCGCGTGGCTGACGGCGCGCTACGGCGTCGTGGGGGCGGCGTCGGCGTGGTCGATGCGCGTCGCGGTGGATGCCGCACTGCTGGTGTTGGCCGCCAACGCCGCGGAGCCGGTACCGAGGGATGCCCGGAAGCGGCTCTTCATCTCGTTCGCCGCCGGCCTCTCCGCGCTCTGCGCGATTCCGCTCCTGCTTTCAGACGCGATGAAGATCATCGCCTCGATCGTCGCGGTCCTCGGGATGCCGCTTGCGGCGATGCGCTGGCTGTCCACCCCTCGGGAACGCGCGTGGGTTCGGCAGGCGATCGGGTGAAGCGATGGGGACGCCTGATCATTGCATTCTCGAACGCGACGCGTGAGATTTCTTGCAATGTCCGCCATATTATGAAATGGCGCGCGCGGTACGGGTGGTGTGCGTTCGGTCGACTTCCGGACGCCGAGCGTCGGGATGTGAGCGTTGATCACGGAGTGCGCGGGCTTCATCGGGTGTGATCCGGCCGACAACCGCGATCCGCGCCACACGCGAGGTCGGCGTCATGGATCGTCGACGGGCTTCCGCTCCGTCGAATCTGCGACGAACGAATCCTCAACGGCCAGCCGTTCGACTGGAGACGCGCGGCCTTCTGGTTCGCGACGAAATCGACGTGCGCGTCACCATGGACGAGCGCACGCGCCCGATCGCCCGCCGTGATGTCGCCCATTTGGGGACGTCTCGTCGCGAACACTGCAAGATGCATTTTGGAGAAGTCATGCCACATCTCGCTCCATCCGGACGAACTCGACGCCGCATGCGCGTGCTCGGCGCTCTTGCTCTGATCGCAGCGCTCGCCTCCGCGACATCGGTCGGCGCAGCGCTGTCGGATATCGAAGCAAATCAAAGGCGCAAGGCAGCGGCAAAAACGCTGCTCTCTGAAATCACGCTTTGGGCGCAGAAAAACGGTTGCCTCCCCGAGATTTCGCGATCCGGCATGAGCTGCTCGCAGGCGAAAGGCAGCGCGGGGTCGAACCGCCTCTCGATCGATGGAGGGGTTTCTTTCGAGAAGCATCTGCCTAAATTCGCAGAAAAGGACCCAACGAGCGAGAAGGCCTACACGCAGGTGAACCTTCCCATTCCGCCAACGAATAGACATTCATCGGAACCCTTGCTCAGCACGGACCAGATCTTCGTCGGGAGCGGTCTTTCGTGCACGAAGAAGGCCGACTGGTACACCACCTCCACCGATCCCAAGCGCCTTGTGGCCGTCTACCGGCTTAGTCCAGTTTCCAAGGTGCGCTACGGGTGCGTCACCTTTGTGGAGCACTGACCGTTGGGGTACGCCCTCGACCGCCTCGTCTCGGAGGCTCGCTTCGATCGAGAACCGGCCTGCAACCCGTCGAGTTCCGATGAGCGACGCCCTGGGCGTGCCGCCTACGACACTCGGCCGAGACGAGTACACGTCGTGGAGCTCGACCGATCTCGTACGGAGCTTCGGCCTCGAATCGCATCGGAGCCCACACGCGGAGCGGAGCGCGCTGCGGCACTCGATGAGCTTCGGCCCGGGAGCACCGTCACGCGGCTCGTGCTCGATGAGCCGGAGAACGGTTCCTGCCACGCGAGCCCTTCTCGGCTACGGGTTGCGCTTTCTAGGACGCTCCTCCCGTTTCGCGTCTGGTCTGCGCTGTCTGCCGCGCATCGCAAGCGGCCCGTGGATATCGTCGCGTGCGACGCGGTCGGCTCGGTCATGTGGCCCGCCCTTCTCTTCGCGCGTCGCAGTGGCGCGCGCGTCGTCGTTCGCCTCACGGGCATCCGTCTGAAATCCCGGCACAGCGGCATCTCCGCGAGCGCGTTCTGGCCCGACATCGCCCGTCGTCTAATGGCGCGGGCGCTCCGGTACTGCGCACACGTGAGGACCGCCGATGAACGCCTCGCTGCGGATCCCTGGCTCCGCAGGTTCGCGCCCGCCATGGAAGTCTGGGTTCAAGACGATGGAGCTAAGAAGTGGGCCCGCATGATCATCGACGCGGCGCGGCCGTCGTTGGGATCGACCTTGCTTCCAGCACGCCGAAGCTTGTGGCGATGGCTCGGGCTAGCAACCTCCCCTTACACCAGCCTTCGGTTCTTGGAACACGAGGCGATCGCGGGCCTCTCCCTTCATGGGCGTGTTCTCGACGTCGGGGGCGGGGCGCGGAGCAGCTACTATCCGCTCCTCAGGATCGACGGTGAGCTGAAGAGCGTCAACGTCGACGAGCGAGTGCGCCCGACACACCTCCACGATTTGAATCGGCCTCTGCCGTTCTCCGACGCCAGCTTCGATCATGTCATCAGTCTCAATACCTTCGAGCACATCCGCGACGATCGACTCGCCATTTCCGAGAGCATCCGCGTCTTGCGAGCGGGCGGTAGCTTCCACTTCGTCGTTCCGTTTCTCTACCGGGTGCACGCCTCTCCCGGCGACTTTACTCGTCGGACGCATGAATGGTGGGAGCAAGAGCTCCTCGGGCTCGGCGTCGATTCTGCCGCACTCCGTATCGAGCCGCTCGTCTGGAGTCGTCTCGTGACTGCCTATTCGTTCTTCGGCAATAGCGTGTCGGGGCGAAGCCTGCGTGCCATGCTCGCATTTCCCGCCGTCGTCCATGACGCGTTCCGTCGGAACGAA
Organism: Binatia bacterium; assembly: GCA_035651755.1. Lineage (GTDB taxonomy): Bacteria > Desulfobacterota > Binatia > UBA12015 > UBA12015 > DASRFA01. Next base: position 28,135 of record DASRFA010000058.1, read on the forward strand.
CGCCTTCGCGACGCGGGACCGCACCGCCGGCTGATCGATTATGCGCTCGGATGGTACATCAGCGGTCTCCGCTGAGCCGCCGTCCGGGCGGCGGGTACTGCTGATCACGAACATCTTTCCGCCCATGATCGGCGGGCCGGCCACGTTCATCGATCGACTCGGCCACGAGCTGTCGCATCGCGGCTGGCGAGTCACGGTCGTCTGTTCGAGCGAATGCGCCAGCGACGCTTCTGATCTGGCTCGACCGTTTCGCGTCTGCCGCGTCCCAGTCGCGAATCGATACCTCTACGAGATACGGGTCAGGATGGTACTCGCGCGCGAGATGCTTCGGCATCAGCGGATCTTCGTGAACCTGCTTGAGGAGTATGTCAGCCAAGTGAACCGCATCTTTCGGCGGCGCTTCGTGCTGAAGGTCGTCGGCGATCGCGTGTGGGAGACCGCCCGCAATCGCGGGGCCACAGATCTCGACGTCGATGCATTCCAAACTGACGCCCACCAACGCGAGATATGGGCCGACGCGATCCGCGAGCGAGCAAGCTGGGTGCGTGGCGCCGAGCTCGTCATCACGCCGAGCCAATACCTCGCCAGGATCGTTTGCGGTTGGGGCGTGCCAGCCGAGCGCGTCGCGGTCGTTCCCAACGGTGTCGACGAAGAGTTCTTTCAAGCCCGCGCCGAGTCGCCCCGCGATGGCGGGTGCCTGCACGCACTCTTCGTCGGTCGTCTCACGAACTGGAAGGGCGTGGATACCCTGCTGCTCGCGCTCCCCCGAGTGCCGAACGTCCACGTAACCGTTGCGGGCGAGGGTCCCGAATACGCGCAACTCACGGGTCTGGCGACCCAGCTCGGCCTTGCGCATCGCGTTTCCTTCACCGGCCGGCTTGCGCGCTCGGAGGTGCTCGCGGCGATGAAACGGGCGCATGTGCTGGTCCTTCCGTCCTTGTACGAAGGCCTGTCGCATACGCTCCTCGAGGCGATGGCGGTCGGCCTGCCATGTATTGCAACTGGTTGCGGCGGGAACTCCGAGGTACTCGTGCATGAGCAGAATGGTCTACTCGTGCCGCCGCTTCATCCCCCGTCGGTCGCTGCGGCGCTCTCCCGCCTCGAACGAGACGAGAACCTCCGTCAAGCCTTGGCGGAAGGGGCTCGACGAACGAGCCGGCGGTACGCTTTCACGAACACGGTGGACAAGATCGTGGCGCGGCTCGGCGAGGTATGGTGAATCGTGGCCTTGGGCTCGCATTCTGTGGTTCGGAAGCGAACAGCTCGCTCGCGTCGGGCAGATCGCAGCGCCGCGTCGCACCTGAGCCGGCCACGGCTGCCTGCGCTGCTCGGCGTCGCGCTCGTTTCGCTGATCTGCACGCTACTGTTCTTGGAGTTCGTGGTGTTCCGAGTGTTTCTGCCAGCGCCCGATGTTCCCG
>DASRFA010000059.1:0-8442 GCA_035651755.1 Binatia bacterium
TTTCCGCTGCGCGACGGGCGGATGGTCGACCGTTACTCCTTCCATCTGGAAAACGCCGGCGGCGGCGATCTCGGTGAGGTGCTCGAGGGGTTCTGCCTCGAGTACTACGGCGCGGCGCCGTCGATCCCGCCGCAGATCCTCGTGCCGCGCGGCAGCGGTGACACGACCGCGCTCGCGGCCTTCCTCTCCGAGCGCCGCGGCTCGCGCGTCGACGTGCGCGCGCCCGAGCGCGGTGAGAAGCGCCGGCTGCAGGAGCTCGCGCAGCAGAACGCGCAGCTCGCCCTCGATTCGGAGACGTTCGTCGCCGAGACGAAGCGCGCGCGCCGCGTCGAGGCGCTCGAGGAGCTGCGCGAGGCCCTCAACCTCGAGTCGCTGCCGATCCGCATCGAGTGCTTCGACATCTCGAACATCCAGGGACAGGAGATCGTCGGCTCGATGGTCGTCTTCGAGGACGCGGTCGCGAAGAAGGCGCACTACCGGAAGTTCCAGGTGCGCAGGCAGGAGGGCCAGGACGACTTCGCGGCGATGCGCGAGGTGATCCTCCGGCGGTTCTCGCGGCTCTCCGCCGATCCCGCATCCGCGGAATGGAACGAATCGTTCGCGCAGCCGCCGAACCTCGTCGTGATCGACGGCGGCAAGGGCCAGCTGTCCGCCGCGCTCGGCGCGATGGAGGAGCTCGACCTGCCGCGCGTCGCCGTGATCGCGCTCGCGAAGCGGATCGAGGAGGTGTTCGTGCCCGGTCACCCCGATCCGATCCTGCTGCCGGAGCACTCGCCGGGCCTCCAGCTCCTCCGGCGGATCCGCGACGAGGCACACCGGTTCGCGATCACCTTCCACCGGCAGCGTCGCGGCGCCGCTGCGCGCGAGTCGATGTTCGACCAGATCGAGGGCGTCGGCCCGGCGCGGCGCCGGGCGCTGCTCCGGCACTTCGGCTCCGCCGAGCGCGTGCTCGACGCGACCGCGGAGGAGCTCGAGGGCGTGCCCGGCGTCCCTGCGAAGACCGCGCGGCGGATCTACTCGCAGCTGCACAAAGCGGGTCGCGCGTAGCCGCCGCGGTCGGGCCGGCGGCTGCGTGGCGGGTCATCCGCTCGCGCAACTTCGGTCCGTACTTCGCCGGGAACGCCGCGTCGGCGAGCGGAACGTGGTTCCAGAACCTCGCCGCGTCGATCTTCGTGTACCGGGCGACGCACTCGCCGTTCCTGCTCGGCGTCCTCAACTTCTGCCAGTTCGCCCCGGTACTGGCGTTGTCGCCGTGGGCCGGCGCGTTCGCGGACCGTCACGACCGGCGGCGGCTCTTGCTCGTGACGCAGGTCGCGTCTGTGCTGCTCTCGGGCGGGCTTGCGGTGCTCGGCTGGGCCGGGCTCGCACGCGTGTGGAACGTAATCGCCTGCTCGGCCGGCCTCGGCGTCGCGAGCGCGTTTGCCGTGCCGTCGCAGCAGTCGTTGATCGCCGCGCTGGTCCAGCCCGACGACGTGCCGCAGGCGGTCGCGCTCAACTCGATGACGTTCAACCTCGCGCGGGCGATCGGGCCTGCGAGCGCCGCCGGCGTGATCGCGGGGCTCGGGATCCCGTGGGCCTTCGCGCTCAACTCCGGGTCGTACCTCGCGCTCGTTGCCGGGCTGCTCGCCGTCCGGCCGCGCGAGGAGGAGCGCGCCGAGCGTCCGTCGCTACGCGAGAGCTTCGCGCTGCTGCGCGCCGACCGGCGGCTGACGATCGCGCTGCTCGTCGTGATGACTGCCGGCTTCGGCTCCGATCCCGTGAACACGGAGGGGCCGGCGTTCGCCCATGCCTTCGGCTACTCGGAGACGTGGGCAGGGGCGATCGTCGCGTTCTTCGGCGCCGGCGCGGTCTGCGCGGCGCTGCTCGTCGCGGGCCGCGTCGTGGGCTCGCGCCGGCGGATGGGGCTGACGCTCGGGGCGCTCGGCGCCGGTATCGCGCTCTTCGCGGTGTCGCCCTGGCTGCCGCTCGGCTTCGTCTTCCTCGCGCTCGCGGGCTTCGGCTACCTCAGCTCGAACACGGCGGCGACGACGCGCCTTCAGCTCGGTGTCCCCCCGTCGCAGCGCGGCCGGATCATGGCGCTGTGGGGGATCGCGTTCCTCGGGTTGCGTCCGGTCGCGAGCCTCACCGACGGGGCGATCGCGGGCGCGCTCGGCGTGCGCGTCGCGGGTGTCGTGCTCGCGGTGCCGGCCGCGCTCGGCGCGGCTGTGGCGCTCCGCCGCCGGCGTATCTGACCGAGAGCGAGCAACCCGGCAAGAACCAGACCGATCGGCGCGAGCGTCCAGAGCCACGGGAAGCCGTGGCGCGTCGCCGGCCGGATCGCCGCGACGCGATAGGTGTGCGTGTCCACCGTGAAGTAGACCCTCCGGTCGATTGCGGGACCGGTGTTCGCCCCGACGCTGAGCCGGCGGCCGTCGGCGCTGAGCGCGAGCGTGTCGAGGTCGCCTTGTGTGAGCTCGTCTGTCCAGGGAATGCCGATGCAGTGAGCGCGGCCGGCGACCGTGTCGAGCGCGTGCACGAACGGGTACCCGCCCGGGTTCGCGTAGAGGGTGTAGACGAAGCGCCCGCCGGCGCCGGTCGCCCGCGCCATCGGCATTCCCTCCATCAGCCAGCCGCGCTGGGTCCGGTCGGCGATCGTGCCCGGAAGCAAGACGCGGCGCTCGAGGTCGTACGCGCGGACGACGTACTTGTCCGCGTTCGCTTCCGAGACGTGGTGGATCAAGTAGAGGCGCCGTCCGTCCGGTGAGAGTGCGTCGAAGGCGAAGTCGCCTCGCAGCGTCACCGTCGACTGCGTGCGGAGCGTGTTCGGGTCGAGGACGAGGAAGCTCGTCGTGCGCCGTAGGAGCGTGCATCCGCTCGCGGTGCACGTGCCGGCGCCGCTTGATGCGAGCACGAGCCGCCGTCCGTTCGCCGAGAGGCCGCCGGTCGTCCCCGTGAAGTCGACGAGCGGGACGCCCCAGCCGCCCGGGATCAATCGCGAGCGCAGGATTCGGCCCCCGCGGGTGTCGATCGACTCCACGAGCGTGAGCACGCCGACCGGGACCGTGACATAGCGCACCGAGCCCGAACTGTTCGCGATCCCGCCACCCGCTGCGAGGACGCCGGGGTCCGGCCCTCCGTCGGCGAGTGCGGCTGGAACGAGGACGAGCGCAGCGACGGCGACGAGCAGCATGCGACGCACGAGGGGCCTCCTTGGCCGTTTCTCGTTCTACGTTCGCGGGTCGCGTCAGGTCCGTGCGGACAAGACGACCGACACGACGTGCTCGACGTTCCCGTCGCGGAGCGCGTCGCCGAGACATCGGTCCGAGCGGAGGCCGGCGCGGGCGTTCAGCAGCTGGACGAGCCGCTCGTCGGAGATGCCGACCGACCGAGCGGCCGATACGACGCGTTGCAGCGCGGGCAGCGGCTTGCCGTCCGGGCCGAATTGCCACGACGGGAACTCGTAGTGGTCGCCGACCGGGACCCCGAGCAGCTCGCCGCGCCGTCGCAGCGTCTCGAGGCGCCCGGGGTCCATGCCGGTGAGTGCGCCGAGCCACGACGTCGACAGCGAGTTCGACATGCGCGCAGCCTACGATCTCTACGCTTGCGCCGTGCGGAAGCTTCTCGTCCTGGCGGCGCTGCTGGTCGTCGCGGGGTGCGGCTCGTCGAAGGGCGCGCCTGCTCCGACGACGACGGCCCCCGTCTCGTCGCCGCTCTCGGCGCTGCCCGGCTCGCGTGTCCTCTACTACTCCGGGGCCTGGGCGGTGTTGCAGAAGCGGGCGCGTGCCGTCGTCGCGCACCGGGCCGGCAGGCGCTGGCGGATCGACCGGAGCGGGGAGGTGCGGCTCCAGATCCTCGGGCCGAAGCCGGGCGGGACGGCGCCGTCGCTCCCGCAGGTCGCCGCCGAGCTGTCGGCGCAGTCGGCGCTCGTCGAGTCCGGCCTCTGGGTCGACGGCAAGGAGCTGCTCGTCAAGGGCGGGGGCTCGCCGACGCTCGCGACGATCTACGGCGCGCCGGCGCACGACCTCCGCCGTGGCCGACACATCGCCGTCGCGTACGGTCGGACCGACCGCTCGGGGACCGCCCGTGCCTGGGTCTTCAGGACTCGCTGAGGAACGGGTAGCGGTAGTCCTGCGGGGGAGTGAAGGTCTCCTTGATCGAGCGCGGGCTGACCCAGCGGATCAGGTTCCACAGCGAGCCGGCCTTGTCGTTCGTGCCCGAGGCGCGTGAGCCACCGAACGGCTGCTGGCCGACGACCGCGCCGGTCGGCTTGTCGTTGACGTAGAAGTTCCCCGCCGCGTAGCGCAGCTTCGTCGCCGCGTCCTCGATCGGCGCGCGCTCCTCGGAGAACACCGATCCGGTGAGCCCGTACGGCGCCGTGCGGTCGATCAGGTCGAGCGTGTCGTCCCAGCGCTTCTCGTCATACACGTACGTCGTGACGACCGGGCCGAACAGCTCCTCGCGCAGCAGCCGGAAGTCGGGATCGCTCGTCTCGACGACGGTCGGATCCACGAAGTAGCCCTGCGAGTCGTCGTAGCCGCCCCCGACGACGATCGTCGTGCCGGCGTGCTTCTTCGCCTCCTCGATCGCCTGCTTCTGCGTCGAGAACGCGGCGCCGTCGATGACCGCGCCCATGAAGTTCCCGAAGTCGGATACGTCGCCGACCTTGATCGTCGCGATCTCCTCCTGCAGACGCTCGCGCAACGCGGGCCACAGGTTCGAAGGCGCGTAGACGCGCGACGCGGCCGAGCACTTCTGCCCCTGGTACTCGAACGAGCCGCGGACGATCGCCGTCGCGAGCGAGTCGACGTTCGCCGACGGATGCGCGACGATGAAGTCCTTGCCGCCCGTCTCGCCGACGATGCGCGGGTAGTTGCGGTAGCGCTCCATCGACGACGCGACGGTGCGCCACATGCCGTTGAACACGGGAGTCGAGCCGGTGAAATGGATGCCGGCGAGGTCCTTGCTCGCGAGCGCGGCGTCGCCGATCGTGGCGCCCGAGCCGTAGACGAGGTTGATCACGCCGTCCGGCAGGCCGGCCTCCTGGAACAGCCGCATCAGGTAGTACGCAGAGAGCATCGCGGTGCCGGCGGGCTTCCACACGACGGTGTTGCCCATCAGCGCCGGCGAGCTCGTCAGGTTCGCGGCGATCGCCGTGAAGTTGAACGGCGAGACGGCGAACACGAAGCCCTCGAGCGGCCGGTACTCGAGCCGGTTCCACACGCCGGGCGACGAGATCGGCTGCTCGGCGTAGACGCGGCACATGAACTCGACGTTGAAGCGGAAGAAGTCGATCGACTCGCATGCCGCGTCGATCTCCGCCTGGTGCGCCGTCTTCGACTGGCCGAGCATCGTGGCCGCGTTGAGCGTGTCGCGCCACGGCCCGGAGAGCAGCTCCGCCGCGCGCAAGACGACCGCGGCGCGATCCTCCCACGACCAGCGCGACCAGTCTTCCCACGCTTTCGCCGCCGCGTCGATCGCCTGCTCGACGTGCTCGGGGCCGCCCTGGTGGACGTCGGCGAGCACGTGCTCCTTGTCGTGCGGCATCACGGCCTGCTTGAGATCGCCGGTCGTGACGTCCTTGCCGCCGATGACGAGCGGGATCTCAATGCGCTCGCCGCGCATCTGGTCGAGTCGTCGCTTCAGGCGGTCGCGCTCGGGGCTTGCCGGTGTGTACTCGTGGATCGGCTCGTTGTGCGGGTGCGGGGGGCGGAAGATCGCGTGGCTGCTCATGCGCCGTACATTACGGCCGACTGCCTCAGGGCCGGAGCAGATAGGCCGACGTCACGACGACCCAGATCATGAAGCCGAGCACCGAGGCGTAGATCTCCGTGCCTGCGAGCGCCCAGCCGGCCGCACCTTCGCCCATCCCGACCCCGAGCACCGCGATTCCGCCCGCGAGGCCCGCGCGGCCGAACCAGCGGTCGACCTTGCGCGCGCGCATGGCGGCGAGCGACGATCCGATGATCACGACGGCTGCACACGCTGCGGCGGGCGCGGCGAACTGCGGCTGGCGCAGCAGCAGCGTCGCGGCCTGGAGCGCGATCGCGGACGCGCCCCCCATCGCGACGACTCCTGCGAAGAACCCGTCCGGGTCGTAGCGCACCAGCTTGGCGCGGAGGCTCGCGAGGAACCACATGAACGCGAACGCGGCGCCGGCGAACAGCGCCGATTGGGCGTTCTCGTGATCGTCGCCGAGCGCGAACGCCGGAACGGCAAGCCCGACGTAGGCATATCCGAACGCCGCGATCCGTACCCGGGTCACGCGGCGACGCTACAACATCGGCGGATGAGGCCAACGCTTCTCCAGTACGACGCCCCCGGCTTCGGGCTCGGCGAGGTGTGGCTCGACGGCGACACGGTGATCCACTCGGAGCTCCCGCGCCCGCGCCGCGGCCGGCCGTCACACGTCCGTGTGTCAGACACCCGTCTGGCCGTCGTCACACGGCTCGAACGCTTCTTCGCGGGCGAGGAGGAGGACTTCGCGGACGTGCGGCTGTCGCTTCCCGACGGGTTCCTCGGGGCCTGCGCCGAGGCGTTGCGGGCGGTTCCGCGCGGCGAGGTGGTGACGTACGGCGAGCTCGCCGCGCTGGCAGGACGGCCGCGCGCGGCTCGCGCCGCCGGGACGTTCTGCGCGTGCTGCGACCTCTCGCCGTTCGTGCCGACGCACCGCGTCGTGTCGGCGGGCGGGATCGGCCGCTACGGCGACCTCGGCGTCGACTACAAGCGGCGGCTGCTCGCGCTCGAGGGCGTCGACCTGTGACGCTGTCGCAGGACCTGCGCGACGAGCTCGCCGCGATCGCACCTGCACGGCGCTGCTGCACGCTGGCCGAGCTGTCGGCCCTCTTCCACGCCTCGGGCTCGTGGCACCTCCACGACGGTCAGATCACGGTCGAGCTCGACCTCTCGAGCCCCGCCACGGCGCGCCGCGCGTTCTCGCTCCTGCGCGCGCACGGCGCCCGTTCGGAGATCCGGACGTACCCGCGCCGCGCGTTCGACGGTGCGACGCGCTACCAGCTGCGCGTGGACGTCGACGGGGCCGCGGGGGAGGCGCTGCGCGAGGCCGGCGTGCTGTCGTGGAACGGCGCGCCGCTCGAGCGTCCGCCGAAGCGCGTGGTCGGACGGTCCTGCTGTCGCGCCGCCTACCTGCGCGGAGCCCTCCTCGGCGGCGGATCGCTGTCCGGCCCGCGCGACACGCACCTCGAGCTGCGGACCGCGAGCCTCGCCGCAGCCGAGTTCCTCGCAGCGACCGCGGAGCAGGACGACATCCGGCTGAAAGTCGCAGGGCGGCGGACGCATGCGATCGCGTATGCGAAGAGCCACGACGCGATCCGGGATTTGCTCGCCGAGGCCGGCGCGGGACGTGTCGCGTTGCGACTCGAGGAGCATGCGGTCGTCGCCGCCACGCGCGCGCACGCGAACCGCCTTGCGAACGCCGACGAGGCGAATCTCGTCCGCACAGCCGCGGCCGCGCACCGCCAGCTCGAGGCGATCCGCTGGGTGGGCGTCGACGCGCTGCCGCCGCACCTCGTCGAGATCGCGGAGCTGCGGCTCCGGCATCCGGAGGCGTCGGTGCGCGAGCTCGCGGCGAAGGCGCAGCCGACGCTCACGAAGGCCGCTGCGCACCGCCGGTTGCGGGCGATCGTCGACCTCGGCGAGACCGCGAAAACCTGACGTAGGTTTCCGATTTGCAAGTGCTCTAGCGGAAGCGGGGCGGCCATCCCCATACTCATCTGGCGGCGGGCCCGCGTTCGTCCGGTGGTGGATTCAGACCCCGTCCACCGTCGTCGTTCGGAGCGTGGTTCAAAACCGGAGGGGGAGGTCGTCCTCGGAGCTTCCCCTCCGGCCCCGCCGCACGCCCGCGTGCGGCGATATACGATCGTCTGTCGGTGAGTCGGTCAGCCTTCGATGACCTCCAGCGGCGGCTGCAGGAGATCAGCGACATCGGCAAGGCGATGTCGCTGCTCGGCTGGGACCAGCAGGTGATGATGCCCCGCGGCGGCGCGGCGCTTCGTGCCGAGCAGTTCGCAACGCTCGGCCGCATCGCGCACGACAAGTTCACGTCGGCGGAGGTGGGCCGGCTGCTCGACGAGCTGCGCGACTTCGGCGAGCAGCACGAGTACGACTCGTACGAGGCCAGCCTGATCCGCGTCGTTTCGCGCGACTGGGAGAAGGCGCGGCGTGTCCCGTCCGACCTCCGCGCGGAGATCTCGCGTTCCGCCGCGCTCGCGAACCCGGTCTGGATCGACGCACGCAAGAACAACGACTTCGCGAGCTTCCTGCCGGTGCTGCGCAAGAACCTCGACCTGCGCAAGCGCTACATCGAGTGCTTCGACCCCGGAGACGAGCCGTACGACATCGTGCTCGACGACTTCGAGCGGGGAATGAAGACGGCCGAGGTTCGCCAGCTCTTCGACTACGTGAAGGAGCACCAGGCGCCGCTCGTCAAGGAGGTCGCCGAGCGGG
>DASRFA010000060.1:0-532406 GCA_035651755.1 Binatia bacterium
GTTCCCGACGTGACGTTCGACGGCGAGATTTTGAAGTATCGGCCAAACCAGACCGGAACTTGGCGCGTCGGAGACGACGTGCACGCCATGTTTCGGATCAATGCCCAAGGATACAACTCCCGACATTCCGTCTACATGAGGGACCGAGATCCGACTCGCCGGAGAATCGCCGTGATCGGCGACAGCTACGTCGCCGCCTTCCAAGTTCCATGGAATCGGAGCTTCGCGGAAGTTTTGGAAGACCGACTTGGAGCGGATCACACCGAAGTCTTCCGGTTCGGTGTCGATGGCAGCCCTTTGGCTCAGTACGTCTACGTCCTCGAACACGAGGTGCTCGCGTATCGGCCCGACGTCGTGATCGTCGTTCTGGTTCACAATGACTTCCTGGAATCGTTTCGACGTGTGGCAGGCAGATACGCAAAGAGCTTCATGGTGCTCGATCTCGCCGGAGATCGCATCCGGGAGCCCGCGCCTCGACCGTATGACGGAGGATGGGCGGACCGAATCCGACGTCTTGCCATCTCGCGATACTTTCTCTATCGCCAGCAGTTGACGGCATCGCCACTCGTACAGGCGATCAAGCAACGCCTCTTCGGAGAACCGGGCGCTCAACGCATCGAGGCGAACGTCGACATGAATGAAGTTCAGCAGGCCGGCCGCCAGATCACGATCGCTACCGACTATCTGTTTGGCCGGCTCGCCGACATGTCGCGATCGGCTAATTTCCGCCTCATCTTGGTCATGGACGCCCCACGAACGGCCGCAGACAATGACGTCGGAAACAGTGGAAGCAATGCGCTGAACGAGCTCGCCGCGCGGCTCGCAAGGAAGCATCGGCTCGAGTTCGTCGATCTTCGTGCCGTTTTCGATCGCCACCGACGCGACGGCTACACCGAATTCGCCTTTGCGACCGATGGCCACTGGAATGAACGCGCACATCGGATGGTCGGCGAAACGCTTGCCGAGTACATCGCGACCCATCCCGTTGAAGCCGAGCAGCCATCGGCGGGTCTGCTCGAATCGGCCTCCGTCACGCACCGCTGACGCGTCGTTCCCCCGCGACGCTCGATGTGACCGCGGCGGAGCCAACGCTTGGAGCGTCGATGAAACTCTGATGCCAGAGTTCGAGCATCAAGAGCGCCCACAACCGATGGTGATGATGAGCGCCACCCGACGCGTGCTCATCGAGTAGGGCCTCGATCGAAGTGCGCCGGAAGTAACCGCGTGAGAGTGCGCGGGTGGAAAGGAGAGCATCTCGCGCAAAGGCCTGCAGGTCATTGCGAAACCACCGATCGATCGGAACGCCGAAGCCGCTCTTTTTTCTGAAGACAATCCCGGCGGGGAGGCGGTCTTTCATCAGCTCTTTGAGCGCCCACTTCTGAGTGAGTCCACGCAGCTTCATCTTCACGGGCATGCGTGCCGCAAATTCGACCACTTGCTGGTCGAGCAGCGGGGAACGCACTTCCAACCCGTGCGCCATGCTCGCAATATCCATCTTGACGAGCAAATCGTCAGGCAGGTACGTCACGACGTCCACTTGGAGAATCCGCTCGACGAACGACGGCGCATCCGCCAGCTCCCAAGCGCGCTCGAAGGTGCAGCCGGGCTTCTGCGTGGCAATCGTTGCAGCGAAGTCCGAGGTGTAAAGGCCCGCCCGCCCTTCGCCGTCGAAGACCGTCGTCCAGCTTGCGTATCGCTCTCTCGGGCCGAGCCCAGCCGCGGCGAAAAAGCGCTGAGCACGATGCGCTAGTGATTTCGGGGATCCCGAAGGGACCACGCGACCGAATGCGCGAGCGAAAGCCGAGCGTGCCGGAGCCGGTACGGCATCGAACGGACGCGCGAGGACACCAGCCAGATATCGATCGTATCCCGCGAAGCATTCGTCGCCACCATCGCCACCGAGAGCTACGGTGACCGTCCGCCGTGCCATCTCACACAGCCAGAATGAGGGAAGGGCAGACGAGTCCGCGAAAGGCTCGTCGTAGTGCCATGAGAGCTTCGGCAGGACCGATGTCGCCTCGGGTCGGATGATGAGATCCTCGTGGTCCGTGGAGAAATGCCGCGCAACTCGGCGCGCGAACGGCAACTCGTTCCACTTCTCGTCCTCGAATCCGATCGAGAAGGTCTTCAACGGCCCCGTCGTCACGCGTCGCATGAGCGCGACCACGGCACTCGAATCGACTCCGCCGGAAAGTAGCGCTCCCAAAGGGACATCTGCGCGCATGCGGAGGCGTACCGCCTCCGCCAGCTTCTCCTCGAGCTCTTCCAGGAGTTCGCCTTCGGAAGCGCGCACCTTCGGCTCGTACCGAATGTTCCAGTAGCGTTGCGTATGCTGACGCCCGTCCCGAAAAAGGGACCAGTGCGCCGGGGCGAGCCGTCGTACCCCCGAGAAGGCCGATTGGGGTGAGGGGACGTACCCGAGCTTCAGGTACTCGTGGATCGCGAGCGGATTCGGCTCGCGACGGACTCCGGGCACGACGAGGAGCGCTTTCGGCTCTGACGCGAATGCAACGCCTTGGGCGTCGATGCAGTAGTAGAGCGGCTTCTTGCCAAGCCGGTCGCGCGCGAGGAATAGCGTGCGATCGTTGTCGTCCCAGATCGCGAAGGCGAACATGCCTCTCAGCCGGGCGACCAGCCCTTCCCGCATGTCCTCCCACAGATGTACGAGGACTTCGGTGTCGGTGTCCGAGGAGAAGCGGTGACCTCGCGCCGACAGTTCGTCGTGCAGCTCCTTGAAATTGTAGATCTCGCCGTTGAAAACGACCCGCACCGACCCATCCTCGTTCGCCACGGGCTGGCGGCCCCGCGGTGACAGGTCGAGGATGGACAGTCGACGGTGCCCGAGCCCCACGCTGCCACGAACCCAAAGTCCGTGGTCATTCGGGCCGCGGTGGTGAAGGAGGTCGGCCATCGCCGCGACCGTCGCCGGCGATACGGCATGCTCCCGCTCGAAATGGACGATGCCTGCGATCCCGCACATGCGCGCTGCCCCCGCCGTGCGTCGTATCACAACCCATGCGCCCAGCTCACCTCAGCGAGCGGTGACGCCGGACACGCCCCGTCTTCGCCGCACGACGCGTACCGAGCGGCCGGACGGTACGACGGAGCCGGTCACTGAAGCCGACTCACCCGGGAGAGGGCACGCTCACTGCCTCTATCGTCACGGCGTCTCTCTCGCTGGGAAAGATGCGACCATTGTACTGAAACAAGAGCCGCAGCCGAGTCCGTCTCAGGCTTCTTACAGGAACATTGCATACTCGTACGTGCAGCTGGAAGTCGCCCCACGTATCGTAGTCGGTCGTCGCTAGAGTCCGCGAGCTTGCGGCTCGGCCGGGCCTGTTTAGCCGCGGATTCAAGGGAGCGTCTTCGACGGCCCGTATCATCCCCCCGTCGTCTACGAGAAACACGGACGCGCGACGCGGCACATTGACCAACCCGCTGTCGATCAGCGCGTACGGAAATTCGATGTCAAATTGAGCGCAACGCTCGGGCGTACTCTCATCGATCCCGTGGAAGAAGCTGCGGAGGTCGAGATCAGCGATCCCGAATTTCGTGTCGCGCGTTCGTTCTAGACCGATCGAGTCGTCCGGACTAACCGGTGGGAAAGCGACGGTCAGACTGCCCAGGGGTTCATTAGTAAACCACAAGCTGTCGCCATTTGCGAGGATGAGAGTCATTGGCTGCGGATCTACGACGCCGCTCCGACGGAGCACCAGGCCTGGATCTGCGGCAACCTCTTCGTCGGTATAGACGTCGCTGTAGTGCAAATAGTCCATGAAATACGACGCCGGGTACGCCGAATGGTCTTGGGTGAAGAGAGATCCCGGAATAAGCACCTTGTGGTCGGCGTCAACATAGGCAGCTCCGTTTTCCTCGTCCCCCGCCTGGATGGCGACGTGCACAGGAGAATAGAAGATCCACGCCGGGAATCCTGCCACCTCGAGCAGGGAGCCGAGGATGGGATCGTTCACGTCCGAACAACACCCGAACGAGTTGGAGTAGATCCTGCTCAGCAACGAGCCTGACCGATGCCACCAGGCCCTGAAGGGCGAACCCTGCGAGCAATAATGCAAGAATGCATTCGAGGTCCAGCGCCAGATCGTCTCGATCTGCGAAATCTGGCCAGTGGCCGATCCTTCGAGAATGTCACTGACGAGCTGCTCGGGGGTCAGACGGCCGATTCGGTATCGCTGGTCGCCGTCCGTCAGCAGCACTTGGCTGATGCAGCCACTCGAAACGTTCTTCACGACGATGGTCCCGTCCGACTTGCGAAGCGCGACCGCAGCTCCAAGAGTCCCCGCAGAGCCGCCGGCTCCGCGGCATGCCGCGACCGGATCGCGCAATCTGTCGACGCCGTTTGAGGCGGAGAAGCTTGCGCCGGCCTGCGCAACCATGGCGACAAAGACAGCGGCGCCACATGCCGTGGAAGAAATCCGAGCAATCCCCCTCATCGCCTTGGACATCGGCAAGCCTGGCCAGCTCCTGTAGCGTTTTCTCGAACACAGGCCGAGCTCGAGATCCCTGTCCGCCACGCCGCGCCGCATCAACTGGCACGGCGTCGCGATGGTGCAGTGGTGCTGGACGCGGACGACGCTCGCGCCGACGGCGACGCGTGCGATACCCGGCAAGGCATGACGGAGTTCGGCATCATGCCAGCCGCGCATCGCGGACCGAGCGTGCACACGTTTGACCTCAAACCATCGGACGCGTAACCGCAGGGCCGGGGGACTCTTCAAGTGCATTGGGAATTGCCGCTTCGACCCGAGGGTCGACCGTCCGTAGTCGAGCGGCGACAACTCGGCGGCCTACTGGACGAGACCGGCTATGGCGCCGCCGCTGGACTCCCGACGAACGTTCGTGCCTCCACAATCCTTCATGTTCTGAGCCTCGGCTTCACGGTCGATCTCTGGCGGCCGATTTCCGAAGCGACGGATGACACCCGAACCCGGCTCGACGAATACTCGCGCTACCTCGCCTCCTACGATGTCGTCGCGCTCGGCCGAAGACGGATCTCGCCAAGCCGCCTCGAGCTCGGCCGAAACTTCACTGCTCATGCCGCGTGTGGCCGGTCGTGGGTGGGGGCTTTCGCGTCGGCTCTCCGGATTGCGAATGGCATCCTGCGGAGGAAGAAGATCGACCTCATCCAGGCCCAGGACCCTGTTCTCACCGGCGTCGCAGCAAGCATTCTGGGAAGTCGATACCGCATTCCGGTGAACGTGTGCGTGTACGGCGCGAATCCGTGGGACGCCGGATGGCTCAGCGAACGCCCCCGCCGTCTGCTCCAGGCGCGGATCGCCAGGTCCGTATTACATCGCGCCGCTGGCATTCAGGTCGACGGCAAGACCACCGAGGCGTCCCTTCTCCAACACGGCATTGCAGCCGATCGGATCGCTCGTAAACCGATGATTCCTTCGATCATCGACCGGCTGTTCGAACTCCGGTCGGATTCCGCCTTGCGCGGCGTCCTGACCGAGAACGGCCGCTGGCCGACAGTCGCGTTGTTCGTTGGCCGACTGGCGCGGCAAAAGAACCTCTCTTTCTTGCTCGACGTTTTGAGCGATCTGAAGAAACGCGGCCTTGCGGTGCGACTCGTCATCGTAGGGTCAGGCTCCATCGAGTCCGAGCTCCGCTCGCGCGCGCGCGACTTGGATGTCGGTGATCGAGTCCTCTGGCTCGGTGAGCAGCCGCATGCGAACATCGGACCCCTCATGGCGGGATCCGACGTCATCGTACTTCCATCGATCTACGAAGGGTTCGCACGAGTGCTCGTGGAAGCGGCCGCGGCAGGGCGGCCCATCGTCTGCAGCTCGGTCAGCGGCGCGGACGAAGCGGTGGTGCACGGAACTACCGGGTTCGTGTGCCCGATCGGAGATCGATCGGCGTTTGTCGCCGCGATCACGCGGCTGGTTCAGTGCCCCGACCTCGCTAACGAGATGGGACGACGTGCGCGGATTTTCATCCGCGGCGAGATCGAACCGCTTCGCGATCTATCGCTACAGGTCCGCATTTGGGAGCGGATCGTTCAGAGGACAGATCGCGCCGGGGATCTCGGAGCTTAGAAGAGAGGACATCGCCCCTTGGGCGGGCGCGCGAGATCGGGGCGGCGAAAGCACATACCGGGCTCCCACGACCTCGATCGAGAACCAGATCTGGAGAAGCGCCAGAGCCCCGACGAAAGACCGCGCGAGCGACCGCGGAAAGCCATGTCGCGCACGCACGAGAAGGGGTAGGAGAATGAGCGGCAGAAGGGGCAAGAGGTATCTCGCCTGCGGGTGTTGAAGATTGTGGTGTCGGAGCACGAGCCCAACCATTCCGACGGTTGCCGCGGTCCCCGAGATTAGGAGCAGCATCACTGATTGACGCGGTCGCGCGACGTGCAGCCGGACGCTGGCAATCGGTAGTGCGATGATGCCGGCGACCGTTAGCCAGCGAGCAACGGCATACACTCCATTGGAGAAGGGGACGTCGTGCCACCCGCCGATTCCAAAGGAGATCTTCCAGCCCAGGGGATCCTGATCCCAAGCGAACGTCGACGCGAGGTGAGCTCGAATGTGGGCAACCATCAATTCACCAAACGGCAAGAAAACCCGCTCGTAGGGTACGGGGACATACGTCAACGCAGCGAACGCTACGGCGAAGAAGGAGAAGATGAGCGCAGAGCGAGCGATCGCGACCTTTGCGTGCCACTCCGCCGACCTGCGCCGGAAGGCAACCGTACAGCTTGCGGCGAATAGCGCGGTCGCGAGTGGGATCAGAGCGGCCGCGAGTGCCGTGAAGTCACCTGGACGCTCGCGAAGCCGGTAGTATTGGCTCCACAAGGGACCGTTCATCGAACCGATCCGTCTCTGCACTTCGAAGAGCGCGACACCCGTCACGAGCGTCAGGAAGGCGATGCCGCCCACCATCGGCGGGACGCGGCGCCGACGCAAAGGGGCCGCTATCGCCGCCGCCCTCGGACGCCGACGCAACGATGCGAGAAGCGACAACACGACTCCCGCGACAAACGAGCCTCCGAGCATGAAGAAATCCGGCCACACATCTCCACCGGCCAGCGCAATCACGGGTACGGCGATGCAGCAGATCGCGCGTGTGGTTCTACGCCTTCCGAGGATCGCCACGATTGAAAGCCCAGCCAACAAAGATCCCACGCCTATTGCGGTGGCGTAGTTCGAGCCGCTCGCGACGACGATGACCATCGAGGGGACCAGACAGATGACGCCATACGGAAGCGCCAATGTTTCCGCGTCCTCGCAATTGCCCAACAAGACCGCACCCGCGGCGATCAACACGACCGCCGACAGCGTGGCCAGAAGTCGGTAGACCGCGATGCGGTCGAGAACGCTCATCCCGCGCACGAGCGGACCGCTGGCCGTCATGAGCGCAAAGAAGAGTGGAGCGCGGTCTCCGGCCGACTGGGAGAACGCCCCAGCCGGCGGTGGGGCGGCCTCCGTCACGCCTTGGTGCATCCGGTGGCGAAGTAGCTCGGACAGGCGCAGCCTTTCGCTCTCGTTGGCGAGTGGAAGGGGTTGGTCGCGATGGTACTGCACGCGATCGAGGTCGAGCGCTCGAGCGAGCGCCACCAGGGACGACGGGTACACACGAGTCTCGTCGAGGCCCGGAGCAAGGGTTCGCACTTCGACGGTTGCAAGAGTCGACGTTTCGTCGGCGCCTTGGAGCGGAGGAAGCAGGGAAGCATGGAGCAGCGCAGCCCCCGCAACGAGAAGAGAAACGGCACGTGTGCTGCAACCGGCGACGAGGTCTCGCCACCCGACCGCGAAGGCCGTCACGGCGACGACAAGCCCCAAGGTGAGCACGGAACTGCGGCTCACGAAGAAGAAGAGACGCGCGAGCACCTCTGCGGGCGCGGCGGGCGAGCCGCGATACACGCGATAGCGCACCGGAGAGCCGGGGGGAGGCAACGTCGGAGGGTCGGCACCCTGGATTTCGACGAGGGCGGGCTCCTCCGCTCTCACGCCGGGGAGCAGTCGGGCGAACGCGAAGGCCGAGGGGAGGAGACCGACGATCTGAACCCGACGCACGTGGCCGACCGCGGGCAGTCGGCCCAGATCCACCCAATCTCGGTCGCCAACGACTTGGAGGCTCGCTTGGCCAGATACGACATCGCGCAGGGCCGCGAGACGAGATCCGTCCTGGCCCCCCGTCCGCACGGCCAAGATTTGCGTTCTTCCACGCGACAGCATCTGAACCCGAACGGAATCGTCACCCCGCCGTGAGCCACCCGACAACGGCAGCACCGCGACTTCGTGAATACGCTGAGGAGCGTACCCGGGGTAGACGAGGTCGACGATGCGTGAGCCTGACGAGTTCAGCGGAGTATCGAGGTTCGTTGCAACGATTCGCTCGCCGGTGGCGCCGCGTGCGGCCAGCGCCACGAGCGCGGCGCAGACGACCATCAGGGGGGCTGCGAGCACGAGCGCGTGTTGCAGACGCCGCAACAGTGATCGCGCGCGCCGCTCTTCGGAGCGCCCAGACGTGGCCGGGTCCGGCGCCGTCCTCGCGACGGACGGCTCCTCCGGTTGCTCAGCGGGCATGCCCACGGTCGCGTCCTACATCTGAATGCGAGCGTAGAACCCACCGGTCCGCTGGACCATTTGCTCGACCGAGAAACGTTCTCGCACCCGCTGCCGAGCCCGGTCTACGAGCTCCCGGATAGCACTCGCGTTCGAGCGCACGAGCGAAATGCATTGAGCCAGCTCATCCGGATTCGCTGGATCGAACAACAAGCCCGATCGTCCGTCCTCTAGGATGTCCGGGATCGCACCGGCGCGGCTGCCGATGCACGGGACGCCGCGCAGCATCGCCTCGATCAGAACTAGCCCGAGTCCTTCGAACCACGAAGGCAGACACAGGACGTCGAATGCGCGCATGAGCCGAGCCGCGTTCTCACGCCCGTCCACGAAGTGGACGTGGCGGAGTCCAAGATCTCCGGAGAACTGCTCCAGGGAAGACCGCAATGGACCGTCGCCCACGATGCACCCATGCGCGTCGGGCATCTGGGCGAGCGCTCGAAGCAGCACTGGCACGTTTTTCTGCTCGACGAGCCTGCCGACGAACCCGATGACGAACGCATCGGCCGGCAGCCCGAGCTCTCGACGATCGACATGATCGTCCTCCGGCTCCGGCAACCCGTATTCGATCACATCGATCTTCTCGAGCGGTGCGCCAGACACGACGGCCCAGTGGCTCCGCACCCGCCGGGAAATCGCCGCATATCGGCCAAAGACGCCATCCGTCCTGCGAAGCCACCAGCGCCAAAAGAAACGAGCCCAGGCGGGGTGGTCCACGTGAATCGTGGTACACACCGCTCTGCAGCGGGCGATGGCTGCCACCGCCGGCATTCCGATCAGGTCGAGATGGAGATGGATGATCCGGTCCCGTCTGCCGCGAAGAACCGCGAAGAGACGCAGGTACCACGAGGCGACGCCCGGGAGCTTTCGAATCCGGTGGCCGGAGGAATGCCGGTCGAGCTGAACGATCCGCACACCGCCCCGCCGCATCTCGTCGAGTCCTTCGAAGATCCGCAGACCGGGGTTGGTACACATCACCACGGCCTCCACGTCGTGGCCGGCTCGCGCCAATGCGGGCAGCAGCACGCGCAGGTGGCGCTCGGCTCCGCCCCACGCATGGTGGCCCGCCTTTTCGGTCAGCTGAAAGACGTGCGTCAACCGCAACATGCTTCCGACATCGAGCGAGCGGTCGCATCACGAACGCGCAGCAGCAGAAACATCGTCCGCGTCGTCAGCAACGGTCGGACCGGCATGCCCGCGCGCAGAAGGGCCAGTGCAAAAAGTCGACCTGCACCACGTCCTTCGACCTCGTCGACGACTCGCGCTACGCGAAAGCCTCCTTCGCGCGCGACATGCGCCACGAATGCGTCCATCTGCGGGTAGCTCGTGAGCCACCGGTGACGATCGGCGCTCGGCTCCGGTCGAAGATCGTACTTGTCGGTCGCGAGCCGCCCGCGGATTGCGAAACTGAGTCGATGCACCCAACTCGCGAGGTTCGGCAATGCCAGCAATGCTCCGAGAGAAGCGACTCGTAGAAGCTCCATGGTCGCGTGATGAATGGCCTCCACGTGTTCGAGCACGTCGAGAGCCACGACATAATCAACGGAGCGGTCCGCGAACGGCAGCGGCTGTTCCAAGTCGATGAGGTGATCGTGAGGACCGAACAGGTCGGCGGAGCGATAGGACAAGCACGATGGGTCGAGGTGTGCTGCCAGCTGTCGGTCGCGTGCACCAACATCGAGGATGGTCCCATAACAGCCCGCGAGCATGTCCGCCGCGATCCGAAGTCGTCCGCGTGCCGACACTCCTCGTTGAAGAGCAACCATCTTCACATCGCCGCCTGTAGAGGACGCCGCCGCCGTCCCCCGAATCGGGACGCCGCCGCCTCCTCCAACACCGCGTAGATCCGGTCGACGTGACCGCCCAAGTCGTGCCGATGCGCGACTAGCGCACGTAGCCGCTCGGGCACAAACTGCGAGTGCGTCGCATGTAGTATTTGGAGCTGGCGCGCGATGGCCTCCGGCGACTCATCGTAGACCAGCATGGCCGGCAGCTCCGCGAGCGTATTGCGAAATGCTTCGTTGCTCGTCAGCACCGGGCACCCGCACGCAAGCGCCTCCATCACCGTCTTATCCATGCTGCCCGTCGCGCTCAGGTTGAGATGCACGAATGCGGTCCCGTAGAGCTCCGCGATCTCCGACATGGGAATGGGACCCAGCCACTCGATTCGCTCGGCACAACCGAGACCGTGAGCGCGACGGCGTACGGCTTCGGCATAACGCCGGTCCTCGCGTGTCACGCACGGGCCGATCAACCGCAGGCGGTATGGCGTCGTCGGATCGATTTTCCCGAGAGCAGCAAACGCCTCCAGGACCAAGTCCACGCGCTTTCTCGGGCTGATTCGACCGACGTACAGCACGTCGTGCCCACCACGTGTGTTTGGCCGAGGGACGAACACGTCCGTATCGACGGCTTGCCCGATGACACGAACCTTCGCAGACGGAATCCGAAAACCCTCGGGGGTCGAGGTCACCACGCGATCCGCGCATGAGAGCGCCAGCCGTAATCGCCAGCTTACCGCCCCGTGCGCGTACCACATGACGATCGGAACGTTGAGCATCGTCAGAATGGGACGCAGACGATACGCCCACGCGATGTTCATGTGGACCAAGCAAACGTCGAACCGGCGATTCCGCACCATGGCGAGAAGGTACGGCAGCATGAGCCACTTGGCGCGCAAGAAGCGAAGTGGTGCCCGACAGAAAGCGCGAGGTACGCCGACGACCTCGAGATTCGCTCTCTGCTCGAACCCACCGAGCTGCTCGGTCAGCACGACGATTTGGTCGCTGCGATCGGCGAGCCGAGAGACCAGCCGTTGCTGCCATGCCAGCACGGGTGAAGCGTCGTCCATCGCAAACGTGACGACGAGCAGTCTCATCCCGCGACTCGAGGTGACGTGGTGTACGTTCCGGTCGCGACATCGGGCGTGGCCGCGTCCAACTCGCGCCGATCGAAGCGCAACCACCTCTGGAGCACCGCGTAGAGCAGCACGTAGTGTGCGCAATGCCCGGCCGCGAGCCATGCCGGCGCCCATTCGCGAGTGACCCAGGTTCCGAGCCACGGGATCAGGTACTGACCGACTGCCGTGGACACGACGGCGACCTGCACGAACCTGCCCACCAGCCCGCGGTACACGATCACGGGCCAAGCCCACAGCCCGACGCCGCAGACGAAGAAGATCTGCGTCGTCAGGATGAGCACCGCGGGCACCGCGTCGACGTATTGCGCACCGAAGATGGTCGCGATGGTGGGCTCGAGAAAGACATATTCGCCGGCGAGCAACGCGACTCCGATCGCCGAGCTCAAGAGAAAGATCCTACGGGCCGCCCGCCGCGCACTCACCATGTCTCCGCATTGCAATGCACGAAAGAGCTGGGGCTGAAAGAACCGGTTGAATGAGTCGAAGAAGACACTCACGACTGCGTCGGTGCACATCCGAGCGAAGCGGTAGAGCCCTGCGGCGCTCTGTCCACCGATGGCTGCGGCCAGCAGGACATCACCACTGCGAAGGAGGAGGTTTTGGTACCCGACTAGATGGAAGCTGATGGCGTGCCGCCGCTCTCCCCAGAGAAGCCTCAGACCCGACCGCGCATCGGCGTCGCGTAGGCTTGGGACGCCAGTCGTCCGAAGCAGCTTCACCGCACCCACGCCGTTCAGGGCCAGTCCGAGGATGGCGGCCACAACGAGACCTCGAATCACGCCGGCCAATCCCGGATCGTGCAACGCGAACGCGACGATGACCGCCGTGCGCGCGACCGCCGTCGCGACTTGCAGGGCCGCCATCGCCGGCGGGCGTTCGGAGAAACGCTGGGCAAACGCAAACATGTTGGCGATCGGGACGACAAACGCCTGGCCGACGAAGAACGACGCGATCCACACGAGGCCCGGATGGTAATCCGAACCAGCGAGATAGGCGGCGGCCGTCAGAGCGGAGAGAAGAGCGACGAGAATGCCGACGCCGGCCTGCAGGACGATGCCCCCCAGCAAGACGTCGCCACGATGCTCGCCTCCGATGCGAGCGCTCCGCGCGTAGTATAGCCTCGTCATCACGTCGCCAAGCCGGATGTCGGTCGCACCGGCAAAGATCGATCCGATTGCCACCAAGATACCGAGTATCCCGAACCGCTCGACACCCAGGACGCGAGCGACGACGGCGTTCTGCACCAACCCGATCGCGCTGCTCACCACGCTGCTCGCGGTGAGCCAGGGAAGCCCGCGCATCTCATTCAAGAGGCAATGACCTCACCATGGGACGTGCGACTCGCGCCGTACGCAGCTTGACGCTCGTAAATTGGATGTCTCCTCCACTGCATTGAGGCTTGTCGGGATGCGAGACCGAGCAACAAGAAGACGAAGAACCCAAGCGTCGCCTTGTCGAGAAGCCACACCGTCGTTTGCACGCCGAACAGGACGGCGATCCAGAACACGTCCACGGCACGAAAGAAAAGTGCTTCGTCTCGCATTCGCGACCGCCTCGCGCTTCGTACCGTGCGAAGCGCGAGGACGGCGAATGTGCCGTACCCGAAGAGCCCGATTGCGCCACCTTCTGCGGCGATTTGGAGGATCTGGTTCTGCGCGTAGGGCACCTCCCGAGGGCGAGCCGTGTCTTCCGCCGATGGATCGATGCGCCGAGACACCGGGCCCTCGTCGGCAAGTCCGAGTTCCGCCACGTGGCGCGGGTATCCGCCTGGCCCGAGCCCGACGACGGGGTTTTCGCGGAATACACCCCAAGCGCGTCGCATGGACGGCAGACGGTCGCCCAGCGCAACCGAGATCCCCGAGTGCGCCATGAGCTCGAACCGCCATCGGATCATTTCGCCGACGCCAGTGAACCGGAGGAGCGCGACAAGCGAAGCCCCAACTAGCAACAGGGTCCCGAGCAGCCGTACGGCGGGTCTGCCGGCGTTCCGCCGGGCGAAGCGAATGGCGTCCCCGGTGGCGAGATAAGCCAGGCCGATCGCGAACGCGAGGATCGCCCCCCGCGGGAGACCGAGCAGAAACGGCGCCGCGAAGAGAGCGGCTCGGGCGCGCGCACCGCGAATCATTTCCCGAAACAAGAAGAACAGCAGGAGGAAAGGGGTCGCGTCCCCGAGCAGCCCGAATATCCGTGTCTCGCCACGGCTCTGGATTACCTCGCCGAAGCTCAAGCCGACCGCCTGCGCCGCGAACGAAAGGTACACGCTCCCGGCGATCAGGAGACCGAGCGCATCGATTCGACGTATCGCCCATGACATCTCCGACGGCGTGCGAACGAGCGTCAGCGCGAGCCAGAACGAGCTACACCAGATCGCCACGTACAGGGCCTCACGAAAGCCGTTCACCGCCAGCACTCCGTCTCCGTGCAGGAGGGAATCGACGGGCGCAGTGATCATCGTCGCGAACAGTACGACGACCCCGATGCCGAGCGGCGTTTCGCTCAGATTGGCGATCGCGCGCAAGCATCCCGGCGCCAGCCAGAGCAAGAGGCCGGCGTAGACGAGTCTCCATGCCTGGCCGACGACGTTGGCTGCGGTGAACGCGAAAGCAGCCATCATGGCAGGCGGACCGAACGTCGCGAGATCGAACAGCGTCCGTTGACGGCTAGTGGCGTGGCTGACGGTCATCGGCCCCGGTTCCGTCCAAATACCAGATGTGCGAGTCGTCCGTCAGCCTTCTCTGCGTGTCGTCGCATTGCGACGCGCCTGGTGTAGCGCGCATGCAGCGAGCGCGACGAGAAATGCAAGGATTGCAACGCCGAGCCCGCCGAGTGTGGCGGCTTGAGCGCCGACGGCCGTGTGCTTGGTCAGCACGAAAGGTGCATCGAGCCTGTAGAGCTGCGACTCCGGGTTCAGGTTTTGCTCCGAGATCATCCGGTAAAAATCAGCGAGGCGCTTGGAAAAGGCGTCAAGGGCCGCCATCGCTTCCCGCAACCGCTGCATCGTCGCATCCGCCGACTCGTGCGGCGCAGTCGTCGCGAGCGCGCGCACTCGCTCGAACGCGTCGCTCGCGAAGCGGAATTCCTGCTCAGCCCGGATACCGTCGAGCTGACCCTGCATTGCCTCGTCGTTCAGTCGTTGACGGTATTTCAGATCTTCAGCGGCTTCCGTGCTTCGCATGAGCTTCGTCAAGATATCATCACCGATCTGCGCTACGACCGCGCTGCCACCAACCTTGCTTCCCGGCATTGCTTCATCTGCGGGCCCGCTGTCGTCTCGTGCCGGTTTGGCGGGGGCACGGCCGCCATCGCGCATGCGCACGTAGCGCTCGAACGCCTCGTCGAGCTTGCCAGCGCGGAATTTCTCCAGGTCTGTGTGCCGCTTGTAGTCCGTGAGACGCATGCCGAAGACGGTCTCGGTCGCGGGTTCGTCCTGACGGTAGGCCAAGGCCAACACCTGATGGTAGATGGGGTTCGCCGCCACGTGATCGTAGCCGATGAGCTGTGAAGCTAGATCTTGGACCGTTCCACCACGGCTGTCGCGGACCAGGTTCGCTCCGGGCAGCTTCGCTATCTGCTCGACGGCCCCCAGCAGCGCCTGCACCGTCGTGTGAAGGTTCTCGGCCGCGAGCAAGTAGCCGTAGACGTCGGCACCTCCGCCTTCCGCTGACGGCGCGGTGATCAGAGGGATGTCGTATGCCAGCACGTGACGTCGCCCGACCGAGAAACGCGCCCAAATGGCGGGCACGTCGAGAAGGACCTTTTCGATGAGTGCGGGCGGCAGCGAGCTGCCGGCGAGTCCTTCGTAGACCAGGCGATAGCTTGCGGTACGGAGGGAAGCGGCGCGTGCGCCAAACTCCTCTTCCAGGCTGCGACGCTCGGCCACCGAGAGCTTTGGATCGCGCAACTTCGCGGCGTACTCCGCCTCCACCATCGCGAGCTGAAGGTTCGATGGTGCCATGTAGAGGTTTCGTTGAAAGCGAGAGAACGAAATGAATCGCTGGAGATCGTTGGTAACGAAAGCTTCCTCGATGATCGGGGTGGCCAGCACGTCTTGCGGACTGAAGGGGGTCCCGTTCGGGTACTTCCCATCGTCGACGCCCGCGAAGAAGAACCGTATGCCGACCGTACCCACGTCGACGGTGGTGAAGAAGCGCAGGAGCAGCACACATCCCCCATAGCCGGCGATCGAGAGCCCGACGGCGAGCGCGATGACCGCGCCATAGCGACGCAAGAGACGAAACACGGGTTCCAAGGTGATCGGTCCGTCTTCGTCGACGGTCGACGTCGGGCGGACCTCGACTAGCGCAGCGCGAGACTCTGCAGGGCTCATACGCATGGCACCTTCGGTTGATGATTCATCCGCCTCTCCCCGAGACGCTTCGCCGCTGATTGCCGCCCTCGAATCTGCCCTACCTCGGCGGCGCGCCGGCTATCACGGCGAACCTGCGCTGCCAAGGCCGCGGTCGGCCGTATCGCGTCGCGTCGCTTCGCTTCGGAGAGATCCCGAGGCTGGTTTCGCGAGGCAAAACCGGATAAGCGCGCGCGCAGAGGGACTCTTTCATGGCGCGATCGGTGAGTCGCCCCGCAACTCACTTTCCGTTCGGGGAGAACTGGGCGCGTTTCGCCGAGAACATCGACGAATCGCGAATCGCAGAAGCCGCACGTGCGCTTCGCCGACTGTTGGGAGACACGCTGCGTGGAGCGCGGTTCCTCGACGTCGGGTGTGGATCGGGCATCCACGCGGTCGCTGCGCTTCGCCTCGGGGTGAAGTGCGTGTCCGCGATCGACTTGGATCCTCGATCCGTCGCGACGACGCGCAACACGCTGACGACGCACGCACCATCCGGACCTTGGGACGTCAGCGTCGCAAGCGCCCTCGATCTCGACCCTGACAAGCTCGGCCGATATGACGTGGTCTACTCCTGGGGTGTTCTCCATCACACCGGCCGGATGTGGGACGCCGTTCGTTGCGCGGCATCGATGGTGGACGACGGTGGGTCCCTCGCCATCGCGCTCTATCGAAAGACCGCTCTCTGCGCGGCGTGGAGGGCGGAGAAGCGCCTGTACAACGCGTTGCCACGATCGCAACCTCTTCTGCGCACCGCGTACATCGGGTGGCTTCGAGCGGCTTTGGCGCTTCGAGGAGAGACCTTCAGCACCTACGTCGACGAATACCGGCTGCGGCGCGGGATGGACTTCTACCGTGACGTTCATGACTGGCTCGGCGGCTGGCCGTATGAGTCGGCGCGGCCCGAGGAGGTCCATTCGTTTCTCGGCGAGCTCGGCTTCGCTCTCGATCGCGAGTATGCGAGACCCGGGGGCCTCGGTTTGCTCGGTTCGGGCAACGACGAATACGTTTTTCGGCGAGTCATTGATTCACGCGGAGACACGAACCGGCCCATCGCTCGCTGACGTTGCCGCGTCATCAAACGCCACGCTCTGATAGAGGTCACGATAGAGCGCGACGACGCGTCCCATCTCGAAATGAGACGCGATGCGTTCGCGCGCTCGAGCTCCGAGTGCCGTCCGCTCCGCGTCCGACAGCGAGAGAATCTCCTCGACCGCGGCGGCAAGCGCATCGCCATCGTTTGGCGCGACGACCGTGCCGCACTGGCCGACGACCGCTGCGCTCCCGCCCGTATCCGTCACCACGCACGGCACCCCGGTGGCCATCGCCTCGCCCACCACGTTCGGAAATCCCTCTGCCCATCCGGACGCGGACACCAGCACGTCGAGCGAGGCGAGGAGAGCCTCGGAATCGGTGCGCGTACCCAGGAGATGAACGCTGGACTCCAGTCCCGATGCCGTAATCCGCGCCCTCAAGTCACGATTAGCCCAGCTCACACCGGGACCTGCAAGGACGAACTGCGTCCTCGGGAGGGCTCTGCGGATTTGCATCGCAGCTCGCAGAAACACGTCGTGGCCCTTGACGGGATGGTAACGGGACAGCATGCCGACCAGCGACGCATCCGGCGGCACACCGATTTCTCGGCGGATCGCTGCACGGGCTTCCGGACTCGGACGGAATTTGTCCAAATCGAAGCCGTTCGGAATGATGCGCACGCGTTCGGTGTCGAAGCCGATCGACGCGTGTTGCGTCACGCTCGTCTCCGAGTTGTTGATGATCGCGACTACTCGACGAGAAAGCCACGCGTTCAGGCGGATGACGATTCTCGTCAACGGCTTCTCGCGCCCGAGACTTGCGAGGGACTGCCGGATGTTCCAGACCACCGCGGGCCGACGATCCGTGAAGCGGGCTCCGAGATATGCGACCAGGTTGCCGTGATACATCCATCCCTGGACCAAGTCGGGGTCGAATCGCCGAAGCACTTCGGCGATCCGGGCAACGGCGACGACCCAGCCCCCACGCGGCCGCACACCGAGCGACACGACCTCGGCGCCTGCCGCCCTCGCCCGTTCCGCGAGTATGCCGCCGGACATGAGGCTTACGACCAGCGATTCGAACTCGCCTCGATCCAGACGCTCGATCAGCCTCACGAGCGCGATTTCCGAACCGCCGAGGTGGAGGTCGGTGATCACGTGCGCGATTCGAATTCGACGTCGGGATCTCAAGCGACACGCTCGGCCGCTACGGCGGCTGGCTGTGCGCGCGTCAGCGACTCCGCGCCCTCGAGCTGCATCGCGAGGCGCATCACTCGGACTCCCAACGCTTCGCAAACGGACGATACGCGTCGTACGCGTTCTTCGGGAATTCGGGAAGAAGCGACGACGACCTCATCGATCTCTCGCGTCACGAGCAAGTGTTTCACGGAATCGCTGTCGCCGAGCACAGGTACACCCTGGATGCGCCGGCGCTGCTTCGCCGGATCGTCGTCCACGAAGCCGATCGGCGTGCGGCCGAGCGATCGATTACGCAGCATTTCCCGCACCGCCAGCTCTCCGCAGTCGCCAGCGCCGTAGATCAACGTGCGGCGCGCATCGACGTGCGGCGGTCGGAGGAATTCCCCGAGTGCGCGGAACGCCAGGCGACTGCCGCACAGGAAGGCCGTGACGAGGACCCAGTCGAGGACGAACACCGAGCGCGAGTAGCCCTCGAAGCGGAACGCGAGCACCACGACCGCCACCGCCAGCAGCGTCCCGACGGATGTCGCCCGTACCAGGCGAATGAGGTCCACGAGACTCGTGTAGCGCCAGAGGCCTTGGTACGTGCGATGCGCCGTCAGCGCGACGAGCTGGCACCCGAGCACGATCGGAAGAGACTCGAGGAAGACACCCTGAACGAGATCCAAGTCGCTCTCGAAGCGTAGCACGTACGCGGCGTGATAGGCGGCGATGATCAGCACGAAATCGAGGAGCACGTTCGCGACCTGCTGGGCGCCCGACACGTCCCGCACGACGCGCAGGCGCGCCACCGCGGATCGCTCCCGTTCGGGCACGGGGTGCTGCGCCTGCGCGCGCGAAAGGTGCAGCGCGAGCATCGCGACCGACAGGACGAGGAAGAGGACCAGGACCGCACTCCGCGAGAAGCCGACACGGTAGGTCACGTACGCGATCACACCAGACGCGGCAGCGAGCCCGTAGAGAAGGTACACCGCTTCCTTGTCGGTGAGCCCGAGCGCGACGAGCCTGTGCGACGTGTGATCGCGCCCCCCTACGGAGACCGGCCGGCCGGCCAGGATGCGAGTCGCCGTCACGAAGGCCGTGTCGAAGATCGGCACGAGGAGGACCAGCATCGGTAGGAGGAGGATCGACACGACGCCACGCGAGTAGGGATATCCGCCCACCAGCGAAAGGCCGCTCACGAAGAAGCCCAAGAACATCGAGCCGGTGTCACCCATGAAGATGCGTGCGGGGTGACGGTTGTGGACGAGGAAGCCGAGCGTCGCACCAAGCAGGACCGCTGCGCTGGCCGCACCATCGAAGTTGCCGTCGAGTTGGAAGAAGACGAGCCGGAACGAGGCCGCGATCGCGGCGATTCCCGCCGCCAGCCCGTCCATGTTGTCGAGCAGGTTGAAGGCGTTCGTGAGGCCGACGATCCAAATGAGCGTCAGCACCATGTCAAGGACCGGCGACGGCGTGAGCGACAGACGGAGACCGAGCCCGACCAAGAGCGTTGCAGCGAGAAGTTGGCCGAGGAGTTTCGTCTGTGGCCGGATGGTCCGTAGATCGTCGACGAAGCCCACCGCGAAGATGAGCATCGAGCCGGCGAGGAGCGCCGTGACCTTGGCATCGCTGCGCGCCGAGGCGACGAGCGGGGCTGCGACTCCGATCGCGATCGCAACGCCGCCGAGCAACGGGATTTCCCGCCGGTTCCAGCGATCCTGACGCGGACGGGCGACCGCCCCCAGGCGAGGCGCGAGCCGAATGCAGACGGTCGTGAGCGAAGTCGACAGTGCGAAGGCGACTGCAGCCCAGAGCACGATCGACGGCATGGCGCCGGCCTACACGTCCTCTCGCAAGGCGAGGGGCGACAGCGCGCACTGCGACCCCGCCCCCGCGGGAACACAAACCGCACGCGTCCGGCGAGCGTGACTGCGCGGAAGGGCCTCGTTCAGGAGCTCGCCGTATAGGGCGTCGACGTCCTCGACGAGGCGATCGGCGCTGTGACGTTCGAGGACGGATGCGCGGCCGGCGCTTGCGAGCGCTTGCCGGCGCGCGCTGTCCCCGAGGAGCTGCACCACCGCCGCGGCGACTGCGGCATCGTCGCCGGCCTCCACGAGCAGGCCGTTCGCGCCATCCTCGATGAGGTCGGGAACCCCGCCCACCGACGTCGCAACGACCGCGACGCCGGCCGCCATCGCCTCGATCAGGGCGACGGGCGAGCCCTCGTTGCGCGACGTGAGCACGGCGACATCGAGGGCGCCGTGGATGCGCTCGAGGTCGGCGCGCCAGCCTAGGAACGCGACCCGGTCTCTCAGGCCGCGGGCCGCGACCAGGCACTCGAGCTCGCCACGCCGCTCACCGTCGCCGACGATCGCGAAGCGGCACGACGGCAAGCGTTGCGCGATGCGCGCGGCTGCGGCGATGAAGACCTCGTGCGCCTTGATCGGCGCGAGGCGCGCCACGATACCGACCAGGGGCGCGTCATCGGGAATGGCCAACTCCCGGCGGAGCTCGCCGCGATAGCGGGCGGCCGCGCCGAAGCGGTCGAGCTCCAGGCCCAGGGGCACGACGCGAACCTGCTCGGGCCGGCCGATCCCGAGCGCGAGGAGCTGCCGCCGCACGCTCTCGCTCACGGTAAGGATGCGATCCGTGCGGCGCGCGAGGATACGCTCGATTGCGAGAAACACCCGTGTCCGCCGGCGGGAGAAGTACCCTTCGAAGACATGCCCGTGAAAGGTGTGCACGACGATCGGTACGCGCGCCGCGATTGCCGCGAGCCGCCCGAGCGCACCCGCCTTGGCCGTGTGAGTGTGCACGAGGTGCGGACGCAGCTCTCGCATGAGCCGCACGAGCCCCACGAGCGCAGTCAGGTCGCGTGCCCCGTGCAGCTCGCGCCCGAGTTCGGGCAGGCGGACGAGACGGTCTAGCGAAATGCCTCGCAGTGCGAGATAGTCGCCTTCCGCCGGCCCGGGGGATCCGGCGACCAGGCGCGAGTCGTATCGCTCGGCGGGGAGGTGGCGCGTGAGGAGGACCGTGTGGAGCGCAGGGCCGCCGACGTTGAGGCGCGCGATGACGCGCAGCACCCGGATCCGGTCGTCGAAGACGCGCGCCGACACGAACCGCTCTGCTCCCTTCTACCCGCGAGCGATCGAGCGCGACGCGTGATCGCGCCGGTCGATCCTCGACTCCTCCGCACACCGGCGTCGCTTCCGCGCGAACGCCGATCGCGGGCCCGTATCGCGTTCGGAGAGAGATGTAAAGTTTCGTGCGACCGCCACGTCCTTCTCGAGACGGGCATCCCGTGCGCACCGCTCGCTGGACACCACCGAGCCGGCACGCCGCTTCTCAGCCCCGACTCCGACCCGGCGCCCGTGCGACTATTGGCGACATGGTCATCACCGCGAAGCGGTGATAAGGAGCGCCGCCGATGAGCGGTTTCGGACGAGCACGAACGATCGAACTGTTCATCGCCTCCGCGTTCTTCGCGATGGCCTCGCGCTCGGACGCACAGCCTGTACTGCCAGGCCCGACGTACGACACCACACTCTACGCGTTCGTCTACGGCCAGAATCTGGGCGATCCGGCCGGGTTCGACGCTGGCGCGGCGGCGATCCGCGAGCGCGTCCGACCCGGCCCCTACGCGAAGGTCGGATTCGCCGATTACTTCGTGCTCGAAATGCCGTGGGCAGGTAATCCGGGAAGCGTGCCCCTCACGGCGCCGAGCGAGGCGGTGCTCGGTGATCTGCTGGCCCGCGCGGCGTCACATGGCCTGACGTTCCATTTCTCCGCGATCGCGGGAGTGAGCCGGGCCGTTGCGGTGTACACCGACGCGAAGCGCGAGGACCGCCGGAATGCCCAGTGGTTCGCGAGCGGCGCGATCCGGCCGCCTTCATTCGCGGGCTCCGCTGACGACGCCGTCGCGACCGCGTACGTGACGCCGTCGCGCTACGCCCGGAAGCTGCGCCGCCATCTCGAGGCGAAGGTGCGCGCGTTCGCCAAGCGCTTTCTCGCGCTGCGTGCCGCGCATCCGGATACCCTGATCAGCGCGAGCGGCGACGCCGAGGCGGAGCTCGACTCCGAGGGCGAGGACCCCGGTCTCCCCTACGACGAGCAGCCGATCGCGGACTACAGCCCGTTCGCGGTCCTCGAGTTCCGCGACTGGCTCCTCCACACGGGCCTCTACGCCGACGGCGGCCCCTTCGCCGGCGAGGGCTACGAGAAGCGCGGAGAAGACGCCTTCGATCAGGGCGCGAACGCCCTCACGAGCGCGAACCTCGCGAAGTTCAACGCGGAGTTCGGGACCCCGTTCGCGACGTGGAACCTCGAGTACTTCAACTGGTCGCTCTCGGATCCGATCGACGGAGACCCGCACGCTCTGGGTCCGGCGCGGACTTCGGCGCCGGGCTGGTCGGGAAGCCCGACCGCGGGTCCGGACTTCATCGCCGGCGGGTTCGACGCCCCCCGCCATCGCACGCAGTACGACCCGCGGCTCTGGGACATCTGGCTCGAGTTCCGATCGCACATGCTCGCGAGCTACGCGCGCGACTTCGCGACCTGGATGACGACGACGCCGGGGGCGGACGGCGCGACGCTCGAACCCGAGCGCTGGTACTCCCACCAGATCCCGGGCGACTACCTGAACGGGACGCGCCCCGGCGCGCCGAACCCCGAGCGCCGGCTCCTCACGTCGGCGAGCGCGTTCTGGACGAGCATCGTGGGAGACGACGTCGGCAGCCCCGGCGTCACCGTTCTCGACCGGCTCGAGGCGGGCGCGTTCGGCCGGCCGACGTATCGCAGGACGAGCCAGTACCTCTTCGACGCGATCGCCGGTCTCGAATTCCCGAACTGGGGAATGCCGGAGTACTCGCCGTCGTGGCACATCGACGTCGCACCCGAGCCGCTCTCGGCGGTGATCCTCGTGCAGTACCTGCGCGCCGCCGCGGCGGGCGTGCACATGCTCGCCTTCACGCCCTGGCCGCACTTCGTCTCGACCGCGAACGGACGCGCGCTCGGCGACTTCGTCGATCGCGTCAAGTATCGCCCGCGCGGCTCGTCGGCGACGTCCTGGCTGCCGCCGCAGGTCCACGGCGTGAGCGGCTCGGCGACGGAGCGCTCGGGCTCGCTCGCGTGGTCGGGCGACGTCTTCCCCGGCGTCGCGGACTTCGCTTGGTCGGAGTGGCCCAGCTTCTTCCGCTTCGAGGTGTGGCGCGGCTCGCATGCCGGGTTCGGGACGAGCGACGGCCGCCTCGTGAAGCTCTCGACGACGCCCGGCGCGACGTCGATCGCGCTCGATCCGTCCCGGAAGTTCTACAAGGTCCTCGCGGCGAGCCGGGAGGGACGGCGCGGCGCGCTCTCGGATGCCTGGGTGCTCGATCCCGCGGGCTCCGGGCCGGCGAACCCGCCGGGCGGGCCGACGCCGACTCCCGGACCCGTCGCGACGCCCACCCCCGGTCCCGGCGGCGGCGGTGGACCGCGGATGCGAGGAATCCCGTCCTGCAAGCTCGCGGACACGCGCTACGGTGGAGATCCCGCGCTCGCACCCTTTGAACGCCGCACCTTCAGCGCGGTCGAACGCTGCGGCGTGCCGGCGGGCGCAACCGCCATCATGGCGACCATCCTCGTGCTCGCGCCCGCCGAGGACGGCTCCGCCGTGCTCGAGCCGGGCGACGCCGTGTCGCGGCTCCCGATCGAAATCCCGTTCACCGCGCGCAGAACCGTCTCGCGCAGGCTCCCCATCGCCCTCGCGGGCGACGGGACGATCTCCGTCGAGAGCCGCTCTCCCACCCAGCCGCTCGACGTGATCGTGCTCGTATCGGGTTATTCCGCCTGAGCATCCGTCCGATACCGTGGGCGGGGGGGACGGAGCATGAGGGGTGGAGGAGCGCCCGGCGGCGGCGAAGCACGTCGCCGGTCGGCTGCGACGCGGGCGTGTGCGGTCATGGAGCGGCTTCGACGCGCGGCGCTCGCGGCCGCGCTCGCGGGATGGCTCGTCGCCCTCGCCGCGCCCGAGGCACCGGCCGCGCCGGCGATGCCGTCGCCGACGTACGACAACACGCTCTACGTTTTCGTGTACGACGCTCCCGTGTCGACCGACCAGGACTACGCCGCCTCGAAGGCCGCGCTCCTGTCCCGCGTGTCGCCGCGACGGTACACCCGAGTGGGGTTCACGACGTACTATCAGATCGACCTTCCGTGGAACGCGGATCTGACGAACCCGGTGCTAACGTCGCCGTCGTCCGTCGGCCTCGACAACCTGCTCGCTCGTCTCGAGAGCGACGGCCTCGTCTACCACCTCTCGGCGATGCTCGGGATGAGCCGCTTTCCATCGATGTACGAGGCGGCGAAGCGCGAGGACCGCCGCAACGCGCAGTGGTTCCTCGACAACCTCATCGAGGCACCGGGCGTCGGCGCCGGGCAGGCGGCGACCCGCGCTTGGACGACTCCATCCCGCTACGCGCGGAAGCTCCGGCGGCACATGCAGGCCAAGATGCGCGCGTTCGCACAGGAGTTCGTCGAGCTCGCGGCGGCGCATCCGGACACGCTCGTGAGCGCGAGCGGCGACGCCGAGGCGGAGCTCAGTGACGCGCGCGCGAACGAGTCGCTGCCGGCAGACTCGCAGATCATCGCCGACTACAGCCCGTTCGCGATCCTCGAGTTCCGCGACTGGCTGCTGCACGCCGGGCTCTACGCCGACGGCGGCCCGTACGGCGGCCAGGGCTACAAGAAGCCGAAGAGCGAGGACTTCACACAGGGCGCGGACGCGCTCACCCCGGAGAACCTGGCCCGCTTCAACGCCGTCTTCGGCACCGCCTTCACGAGCTGGAGCCTCGAGTACTTCGACTGGTCGCTCTCCGACCCGATCGACGGCGACCCGAGGGCGCTCAAGTTCCGGAAGTACAAGAAGGCGACGTTCAACCCGCTTCCGGCGAGCGGCGCCAGCTTCGTCGCCGGAGGGTTCGATGCGCCGCGCGCGAAGGTCGACCCGTCCAAGAAGTGGTGGAAGATCTGGCTCAAGTTCCGCCAGCAGATGGTGCGGAACTTCGGCCGGGACGTCGCGTCGTGGATCACCCAGCCCGGCGACGGCGGGCCCGCGCTCGCGCCGAACCAGTGGTACACGCACCAGATCCCCGGGGACTATCTCTCCGGACGCCGTCCGGAGGGCCCGCTGCCGCCGCTCACGCGCCTCCGCACGTCCGGGAGCTCGATGACGACGGCGATCGTTCCGGCGAGCGTCGCCAGCCCGGGACTCACGATCCTCGATCGCTACGAGCTCGGAAGCTTCGGTCCGCCCGGCGGATACAACCGGACGTCCCAGTTCCTCCTCGACGCGATGGAGGCGAAGCACCTGCCGAACTGGGGCATCCCCGAGTACTCGCCGTCCTGGCACATCGACGTCGGCCCTGATCTCGATCTGAACCGCATCAAGGCCCAGTGGCACCGCGCCTACGCCGCCGGCGCGCACATGATGGCGTTCACGCCGTGGCCGCATTTCACCGACACGCTGAACGGCTACGCGCTCGGCGACTTCGTCGCCGAGATCGGCGACGCTCCGCGCGCACCGTGGTACGTCCCGGCCGCGCGCGATCAGTTCGTCCGCCAGCTCTACCTCGACCTCCTGCGACGCGAGCCGACGGCGAGCGAGTCGAGCGCCGCCGTCGCAGCGATCGCCGACGGGACCGTGCCGCGGCCGAAGCTGCTGGTCGACCTCGCCGCGTCGGATGCGGCGAACCGGACGGTCGCCGCCGTGACGCGCTTCTACCTCGGCCTGCTCGGGCGCGCGCCCGACCTCGCCGGGCTCACGTCCTGGATGAGCTACCTGATCGCGGGGGCCTGCAACGCGACCTGTCTCGACGCGCGCCGGCAGGCGATCGTCGACAGCATGGCGGGCACGCCGGAGTTCCAGAGCCGCTTCGGCGGTGCCAATCCCTCGGCGCAGACGTTCGTGACGAAGCTGTTCCAGAACCTTCTCGGTCGCACGCCGAGCGGGAGCGACCTCGACCTGTGGGCCGGCGAGATCCTCGCGGGCCGCCTGACGCGCGCACAGGCCGCGCGCGCGATCGCCGAGAGCGGCGAGTCCGTCGCGTTCTTCGATCGCGACGCGTTCATCGTGCTCGCCTACCTCGGAGCGCTCGGCCGGATGCCGACGACCGCGGAGCGCAACGATTGCCGGCAGCGCCTGAACGCCGGCCTCGCGAAGATCGGCCTCGCGCAGGCGTTCCTGGTGTCGCCGGACTACACCGCCCGCTTCGGCGGCTGACGCGCTCGCCGCCGCGCCGGACTCGCGCTAGCGCGCTTCGTCCCAGCCGGCCGCGATCGCCCGGCCGATCGCCTCGCCGAGGAGCTCGTTGCCGCGCGCGCTCACGTGGCAGCACGTGTCGACGTAGAGCGGCTCCGGGACGTCGCGAAAGACGAGCGTCAAGTCGGTGAAGGCGACGCCGTGCGCGCGGAGCTCGTGGCCGCGCTTCGCGAAGACGGGCAAGCCCGCGGCCACGTACCGGCCCGCGGGCGCATCGTCGATCGCGACCCGCCGCTCGGCGTCCGACATCGCCTTCGATCCGGCGACGTACTGGCTCGGCTGGAGGAACTGGAAGTACCGGATGCCCTCCGCCGCCGCGAGGCCCGCGAGGAGGCGCGACGAGCGCGCCCAGAGATCGGCGAGCGCCGCGATCATCTCGTCGTCGCTCGCGAAGCGGCGGCGGGGCCCGGGGACCTCGAGCTCCTCGCCCGCGACGCGGCGGAATTCCTCGAGCGCGTCGGCGGCGGAGCGCTCGAGGCGGCGATCGCCGAGCCACCAGAGCGACGTCGCGAGCGCCGAGCGCCCGAGCGGCGGCGTTCCCAGCGCACGCGCCCAGCCCGCGCGACGCTCGCCCGCCGCGGCCAGCGCCCCGAGCGTCGCGCGCCGGCGCGGCGAGAAGTCGTTCCCGACGAGCTCCGCCCAGGCGCGCGGGAACGCTTCCGGCTGCCCGGTCGCCGCGAGCTCGGTCGGATAGATCGCGATCTCGTTGTAGCCGTCGAGCTCGATGAGAACGTCGAGCTCACCGCCGAGGGCGAGCAGATACTGGACCGCGAAGAGCTGCTGCGGCTGCTTCCAGCCCCCGAGCGCGAGCCGGCGGATCTCGAAGCGCTTGTGCGCGAGCTCCGGGATGCGGCGCATCTCGCGCTCGAGAGCGGCCGCGCCCTCGATCGAGAAGTAGAACGCGACCGATCCGCCCGTGACGCCGACGATGACGGTGTCCGGCGAACGCCGGGGCAGCGGATCGCCGTCGTCGATGAAGCCGAGCTCGTCGACCGGGAGGCGGTGCCGCGCGAGCCACGCGTCGTCGCGCCGGCCCGGCACCTGGACGTAGCCGAGGAACGGGTGCGGAAGGGCGTCGCGGGTGAGCGCACGCGCCGCCTGGTCCGCCGAGGGATCGCCGCGAGCGATCGCGTCGCGTCGCGCGCCGGCGGCCTGCCACCCGCCGCCGTCGCCGACGGGCAGCCACCGCCATGCCGCGCGCGCCGCGACCTCGAGCGCGGCGAACGTGACGAGCGCGACGAGGGCGATGCGCGCGAGGCGTCGGAGCACGGCGACCGCGAAGGTCTACGCGAGCGACGTCGACCGCACCAGGCCGGTGCCGCCGGTTCCTATGGCTCCCGGGTCACGTCCGCCGGCACCGCGCCCGCCACGGCGTCGAGTCGGCGAACTCGGCCGGCGTGAGCACGAGCGGCTCGGGAGCGGCGAGTTCGCCCTCCATACCACCGTCCGCAGGCGCGAGCACCGTCATCCCTTCGCACGGGAGCGGGTCGCGACGGCCGCGGGACTCAGTCGATCTCGGCGATCCGCTGCTTGACGCGCATGGCCGCGTGCGACCACGTCCAGCGGCTCGCCATCGCGGCGGCCGCACGCGCACCCTTCGCCGCGGCCTCCTCGCGGTTCTCGAACACGTGGCGAAGGAGCTCCGAGAGGTGCTCGGGGTCGGGGTCGGACCACGAGAAGCCGTCGTAGTACGGGCAGCGCGTGTTGTCGGCGGCGACCGTCCCGCGCACGCGCAGCAGGTAGCAGAGGCTCTCGTGCGCGAAGTCGCGGTGCGCGCCCCAGTCGGTCGCGATGGACGGGAGGCCGCACGCCATCGCCTCCATGAGCGGCATGTCCCAGCCTTCTCCGCGCGACACCGAGACGTAGCAGTCCGCCGAGCGATAGAGCGATCCGAGCTCGTGGTACGGGAAGACGCGGTTGTGGAGGAAGAGGATCCTCCCGCCGGATTCCCGCAGGCGGAGCGCGCGGATGCGATTCCGGACGTTCAGCGACGGGTCGCGATTGATCACCTTGCACACGAGCACGACCGGCTCGTTCCGCCGGAAGGTCTCGTTGAACGTGGTCAGCAGCAGATCGGGCGCCTTCCGCTCGCCCCACTCGAAGTTCGCGAGGAACACGAACTCGTCGCCGGGATTGCGGTGCGCGCGGATGCCCGGGTGGAAGTAGTCGGCGTCGACGCCGAGCGGCATGACGTAGATCGGGCGCTTCAGGCCGCAGCGGACGAAGCCGTCGCGGTTGAAGGTCGATGGCACCCACACCTCGTCCATCTGGTTCGCCTGCTCGACCCACGGGCGCGGGAAGCCGTCGACCTCGA
This sequence comes from Binatia bacterium, assembly GCA_035651755.1. Taxonomy (GTDB): domain Bacteria; phylum Desulfobacterota; class Binatia; order UBA12015; family UBA12015; genus DASRFA01. Next base: position 28,680 of record DASRFA010000060.1, read on the forward strand.
GCATCGTGTAGCCGATCCGGTAGCGCCCGCGGTTGCGCCGGAAGACGTCGCCCTGGCCGTAGACGACCGAGACCGGCGCGCGCCAGCGCGCGGTTCGGCCGGCGATCACGTTCAGCACGTAGTCGCCGGTGTCGGGCGGCTCGGCGACCGGAAACGGCGTGCCCTTCCCGTAGACGTACGAGTAGCGGACGCGCACCCCTTCGCGATCCAGGCCCCGGAGGAGCCCGCGGCAGCTCATCGCGTAGCCGGTCGGGAAGTTCATGATCGACTGCCACGAGACGTCGTGCGTGTAGCCGGCGTGGAGCGCGCGCACCCACTTCCGGCTGAAGGTCTTGCGGCTGCGATGGAAGAGGCGCTCGAAGAGCGCGGGATCGTCGCTCGTCGAGCCGTGCTCGTGGTGGACGAGCGTCGCGGAGCCGCAGCACACGACCCGGAACCCCGCGCGGCGCGCGCGCAGGCAGTAGTCGGTGTCCTCGAAGTACGACTCGTAGTCGAGCGCCAGGCCGCCGATCGCGTCGAGAACCTCCCGCTTCAGGTACGCGCACGCGAAGACGATGCCCTGCACGTCGCGGTCGCTCGCGTATTGATTGACGTCGGGCTCGAGCGAGCCGATCTGCTGGCCCCAGCAGGTGTCGGGAAGGATCACCGTACCCGCGTGCAGCAGGCGACCGTCGGGCAGCACGAGCCGACAGCCGACGACGCCGACCTCGGGCGCGGAGTGCGCCGTCCGCCGAAGCGCCTCGAGCCAGCCGACGTGCCGGACCTCGATGTCGTTGTTCAGGAGGAGGACGTCGCTCGCCGGGTCGGCCGCGGCGATGCCCGCGTTGTTGCCGCGGACGAACCCGAGGTTCTCGGGGTTCCGGATCGTCCGGACCCAGTCGATCTCGCGCAGGCGGCCGGGCGTCTCGTCGGTGCTGCCGTTGTCGACGACGAGGACGTCGACGTCGCTCAGCTCGGTGAAGCGCCGGATGGACGTCAGGCAGCGTTCGGTCAGGCTCCAGCGGTTCCAGGCGAGGACGACGATCGTGACGCGGCGGCTCGGCGTCATGTGGCGGCGGTGCGCCGGAGCCGCTGCCACAGGCGCGGCAGCTCGACGGCGACGGTCGCGGGCTTCAAGAGCGTCGTCTCGTCCCAGTCCTCGAGCACGTCGAGCTGGCACCCCACGCCCGCGAGGGCGTCCGGGTCCCGGCCGAGGACCGCGACCAGCGCCGGCGGCAGGTGGTCGGCGAGCGCGAGCAGGCGCGCACGCGCGGCCGCGAGCTGCGCCTCGAGCTCCTGCGCGCGCGACTTCCAATAGAGGAGATCGCCCTCGTTCGGATCTTCCGCCCCGCGCAGCGCGTCAACGACTCGCTCATCGCTCCGATGCGGGGCGGGCACGACGCCCGCGACGTGCGGGCGGCCCGGCGAGGCGCTCCGCGACGCTCCCCGCTCCGCGGCATCCGGTCGCATCGCGATCCATTGCCGCGAAGCCCGTCGCTTTTCAACCGGCACTGCGCTTCGGGCTCGCCGAGCGCGGCGCGTCGCCCGTCGAAATGCGCAAAATGCGCCACGTAGAATCCCGCTCGCACTTAAGGGATTGCGCGGAGGCGTCCGAATCTGGCAGGCAGACGAGCGCGTCGCGGACACCCGCGACGGGAGGAACCATCGCGAAGGAGTCTTGGGGGATGTCGGTGAAGTCGGAGGCTCGGAGGACCCGTGCGCGGGCGATGCGCACCCTGATCGCGGCCGGAGCGTTGCTCGCGGCCCCGGGGATCGCCCGAGCGGAGCGGGTCAACTTGTTGGGGACCGTGATCGACTCGGTGGGTCGACCGGTGGTGGGTGTGGAGATCCAGATCCTGGACCAGACGGGGCGTACGGTCGCACACGCCGTTTCCGGCGACCGCGGCCGGTACAAGATCCGGTGCGTCGAGACGGGATCGTACGGCGTGCGTCTCGTTCCGGGCGAAAATGGCGTCCTGGGACGCACCGTCCCGATGTCGCTGACCGACGACGGCCGGCGCATCGACTGGACCGTGGACCCGTCGCGTCCGGCGCTGCCGCGTCCGATCGGATTCGGCGGCAGGTGCGATCGCACGGCGATCGCCGCGGCGGATTCCGTCCCGAGCTTGCTCGGCCAGCGACTGGGTTGATCGTTCGCGTGGCGTGACGGCCGGTCCGTCACGCCACCTTTCGCGCGCATCGCGGCGTGTGTCACGTTTGCCGCATGCTGCGTCTCGTCTTCGCGCTCGCGGTGGCGGTCTGGCTGGGGAGCGTCGTCTGCGTCTCGTTCATCGTCACGCCGGCGGCTCACGGGACGTTCCCCACGCCCGAGGCGCGCCGGTTCCTGCGCCCGATCTTCCCGCGCTACTACCGGCTCGGGCTCGGATGCGGCATCGCCGCGCTCGCCGCGGTCCTGCTCGGCCGGTCCGGGCTGCCTCAGGAGGAGCTGGTGCGGCTCACGGCTCCGGTCGCGATCGCGATGCTGACGACGATCGGCGGCGACCTCCTCCTGCCGCGCCTTCGCGAAACCGATCGGACCAGCCCCGGCTTCGAGCGGCTCCACCTGGCGTCGACCATGCTGAACACCACGACGCTCGCCGCCCTTGCGCTTGCCGTCGCGGCCGCGGTTGCGCGCTGAGCTCGACGCCGGTCGCCGTCCGGCCGCGCTCGCTCAAGTTCCGCCGCGGGCCCGTCGAAGATGATTCCGGGACGATGGCGGACTCGGAGAAGCGGAGACGGGGCATCGCGACGTCGGCGTCGCGCCGGAGCCTGCTGCGCGCGCTCGGAACGGGCGGCGCGGCCGCGGCCGCGCTCGTCGCGGCCGGCCCTGCGAGGGCGGCGACGCGGCTGCCGCTCGTGCACCCGCCGGTGAGCACGCAGAAGATCGTCTACCGCTTCACGACGCGGAAGCGCCGGGCTTGCAAGGCGTGCCGCGTCCACCACCGCTACGTCGTCGCGTCGACCGTGCAGGCGCTCGACAACGACCGCGCGCACCCGGGCTGCAACTGTCCGATCATCCGCCAGCGGATCACGATCGGCGAGTTCACGCGGCTCTTTCCGACCGGCGGCGGCATCGTCGACCTGAGAAAGCTGTAGGAGGCGAGCGAAGGGAGGGCTCCGGAAGGGGGATAGTCGCCGTGATCGGTATCAAGCGGCGTTATGCGGGGTGCGGGAGAAGAACCGTGCCCGCGGCCGAGGCGTTCACAGCGCCGCGGCTCCCCTTCCGGAGCCCTCCCGCCCGTTTTTCCGGTCGGTCGCTCGGAACCGGAAGCCGGCACGCGAGGGCGCCGCCGCGCGTTTTGGGCGATGCCGAGAACCTCGTAGGCAGTTCCGATGCCGAGATCCCAGCGCGCCGGCCGCTCACGCCCGGCTCCTCGAGCCGCTTCCGAGAAGATCGCCACGGCGGTCGTGGCGAGCGTCGCGCCGGCGCCGCTCGCACCCCGCGCGGTGCAGCGCGAGTTCCGCGCGCTGCTAGCGGCCGGCGTGCCGGTGCGTCCGTCCGGCCGCGCGAGCAAGGACCCTTCCAAGCTGCTCCGCACCCGTTATCTGCCGACGGCTCTCATCGAGCTCTTCGGAACGCGCTTCTACCTGAGCGACTACTTCCAGACGCCGGATCTCCGCTTCTTCGTCGCCTACGTCGTCCAGCGGCGACCCGGCGCGCGCGCGCCCGAGATCCATCCGCGGATCGTCTACAAGGACGGGTCGCTCGTCTGGCGGTCGGCGTCTCATCTCGTGTCCTCGCCCGACGAGTTCTGGGTCGGGAAGGGCGACGTCCGCACCGTGAAGGTCGGAAGGGACGAGTGGGTGAAGTCGGTCGAGTCCACCACCGACCTGCCGCTCGAGATGCAGACGGCGCTCGAGGTCGTGTCGCGCCGCACAGTGCGGGTGCGCGACGAGAAGGAAGCGCTGCACCTGGTGCTGCGGAACGCGCCGCCGGACCGGATGCAGGCCTACCGCGACTTCACGGCGCCCCGCCGGCGCGCGGCGGCCGACCCGCGCAACCTGATTCACGGCGGTCGCCGCGTCGCGCTCCTGCGCGACAAGGCGGACCCTTCCTCGCTCGTGATCGTGCCGGGCTACGAGCCCGATTTCCGGCGCGGGATCCTCGAGCGCGCCGAGTCCACGAGCGTCCTCTACTGCGGCCGGATCGAGCGCTTTCGCATCGTTTCCGTGAACCGCAGGATCCAGTGGCTGTTCTTCTCCGGGCCGCGGCAGGTGTGGATCATCCCGCCGCAGGCGACGACGACCGATCTATCGACCTTCGGCGTGCGAACGGTGGACGTCGTCGTCGACGAGGAGATCTGCTGTCCGGGCTTCGAGTACCACTTCTACGACCGCTCCGAGGATCCGCCGGTGCTCGTGAGCCAGATCCCGCCCGGCTTCGCCGGCCCTGCCGCGCCGACCGACCCCGACCGCGCCGACGCCGCCCCGTGGCTCGACCGGCTCCCCCTGGTCCGTGCCTTCCGACGCCGAGTGCTCGGCGCGCACGCTGGAGGGCGCGTCAAGCTGCTCGCACGAGGTCGAGGAGCTCCGGGATCCGGCGGATGACGTGATGCGGCCGCGCGCCGTCGGCCGGCGGCGGTCTGTCGTCGCGGTGCCAGAGGAGGACGGAGCGCATCCCGATCTGGTTCGCGCCGAGGACGTCCTGGGCGAGGGTGTCGCCGACGAAGAGCGCCTCCTCGGGCTCGCAGCCGGCGCGGTCGAGCGCGATCCGGAAGATCCCGTGGTCGGGCTTGCACGAGCGAGCGGCCTCGCTCGAGAGGAGCGAGTCGAAACGCGGCCGGAGCTCGCCGAGGTCGATCAGGTGGTGCAGGTCGGCCTCGTCGATGTTGCTCACGATGCCGAGGTGGAGCCCTGCGTCGCGGAGCGCCGCCAGGGTCTCGTGGACGCCCTCGCGCAGCCGGAAGTCGCGCGCGCGGTTGGCGTGCTGGACCTGGAAGTAGAACGCGACGTCCTCGTTCGAGAGCTCGACGCCGAGCTCTCGCCCGAGCGCGCGCAGCGAATCGGCGAAGAAGTCCTCGTGCAGGTAGTACGGGCGCGCGAGGTAGTCGCGGAAGACCGCCCCGGTCGCGCGGCGCTGCGCGCGCGCGAGCTCGGCCGGCGTCGCCTCGATCCCGAGCCTGTCCGCGAGCGCCAGCACGCTCTCGAGCTGCCCGCGCGCGAGGTCGGCGTAGTCGAAGAGCGTGCCGCCGAAGTCGAAGAGGACCGCGCGGGTTTGCGCTCCCACCGCCATCCGCGGCCGTAAACCACGCGCGCCGGCACCCGGCAATGCGCGCGGCCGACGGACCGGTACGCGCCGGCACGCCAGAGGACGCGCGTTGCGCCCGCCCGAACGGCGAGCCATGGGTTGCGATCCCGGGGATCCGCCGTCCGATGGCACCGAAGCTCGCTCGCACCGCGCTCTGCGCGGCCGCTCTGGCCGCATGCGTCGTCCTCGCCGCGGGCTGCGACGACCGCGGCTCCAAGCGGTCCGCCGAGGCGGCCACGCCGGCGGCGGCCGACGTTCCACCGGCGGTCGCGACGGCCGCGGGAGGGCCGTGGCCGGGCGCGGTCGAGCTCGCGCGCGCCGGCCGGTCGACCGATCTCCTCTGCGACCTCGCGCCCGCCAGCGATACGACCGACGCGACCCGAGCGACGACCGCGAGCGCGACGACGGCCGCGATCGCGGACGCGCCGCTCGCATGCGAGTGCGGGCGACCGTCGCCGGCGTGTCGGGTGGTCGACGTCCGGAACGACCGCCGGCGCGCGATCGCGGTCGCGCCGGGAAGCGCGCTCCGCGCGAAGGTCGCGCCGGGCGACGCCAGCGAGCTCCGCTTCGCGGTCGCCGTGGTCGGCGACGGACCGCTCCGCATCGACGTGCGCATGGTCGTGCGCACCGGCGGCGCAGCGACGCGCGAGTGGCGGCGCGCGCTCCAGGCGCGCGACCGCTGGGTGGACGGCGCGATCGACCTCGGCCCGCTCGCGGGCGCGGAAGCGGTCGACGTCGCGTTCGAGGCGGCGAGCGGACCGGCCGCCCCGCCCGGCTCGCTGGTCGCTCTCGCCGCGCCGCGCCTCGTCCGCCCGCTGGACCGCGCGCCCGCGGACGGTCGAGCGCGCGTGTCGAACGTCGTGCTGTACATGATCGATACGCTGCGTGCGGATCGCACGTCGACGTACGGCTATGCGCGCGACACGACGCCGCGCCTGTCGCGGCTCGCGGCCGAAGGCGTGACGTTCGACAGCGCGTACAGCGTCGCGAGCTGGACGCGGCCCGCGGTCGCGAGCCTCTTGACCGGGCTCTACCCGTCCGCGCACGGCGTCGACACGTCGACCGGGCTCGCGCCGGCGGCGACCACGCTCGCCGAGCGCTTCCGGCGCGCCGGCTGGTCGACGTGGGCGTTCGTCGCGAGCCTCCAGATCTACGCCAAGGGGCTCGGCTTCGAGCAGGGGTTCGATCGCTTCGTCGCGTTCCCCGGCTGGTTCGCGCCCGAGGCGAGGACGTACGAGATCAATTCCGAGCTGCTGCCGCAGCTCGACGCGTTCGGCGACGAGCCGTTCTTCCTCTACGTGCACGCGGTCGATCCCCACGCGCCGTACGATCCGCCGCCGGGCTGGCTCGGGCGCTTCGGCGATCCGGCATACGGCGGCCCGGTACGGCCCCGGAAGACGCAGCACATGCACCTCCGGCCGATGCACCTCGCGCCCGACGACCTCGCCTTCGTGCGCGATCTGTACGACGAGGAAGTCCTCTTCCAGGACGCGATGCTCGGCGTGCTGCTCGACCGGCTCGCCGCGCTCGGCCTCGACCGCAGCACGATCGTGATCGTCGTCGCCGACCACGGCGAGGAGCTGTTCGATCGCGGCGATTGGGAGCACGGCGCGCGTCTCTTCGAGGAGCAGATCCACGTTCCGCTCGTCGTACGGGTTCCCGCGATGGGCGCGATCGGCGGTCGCCGCGTGCGGTCGCCCGTGCAGATCGTCGACGTCGCTCCGACGCTCGAGCGCTGGTTCGGCCTCGCGGGCGGCCCGCCGAGCCAGGGCCGGGATCTCACTCCGCTCTTCGCCGGCGACGACGATCGCGAGCGCGCCGTCTACTGCGAGGAGCGGCGGCCGGACCTCGCGTTCGACCTCTTCGCGCTGCGCGAGGGCTCGTGGAAGCTCATCCGACTCGCCAGCCACGGCGCCGGCTCGATCGACCTGCTGTTCGACCTCTCCGCCGACCCCGGCGAGCGCGAGACCCGCTCCGGGGCCGAGCCCGACCGCCTCGCCGCGATGCGATCGCGGCTCGAGGCCATGCGCTCTTCGATGGCGCCCACGGCGCCGCTCGCGAGCCGACCGGTCGAGCTCGACGAGGAGTCGCGGCGGAGGCTCGAGGCCCTCGGCTACGTCGTCCCGCCCGCCGGCGAACGTCCGCCCGCACCCGAGCCAGCGGGACCGTGAGGGGCCGGCGGCGCGATCCGGCTTGAACGCGCCGGGCGCGGCGGGTACCCCTTCTGCGGCGCCGGCGGGCGCAAGTGCCGGCGACCCCCCGCGCGTCCGCGCGACCCGTCCCCCAGCCGAAAGAGGACCCATGCCCAAGCAGAACGCCTTCCAGCGCTTCACCGGAACGCCCGGCTACATCGCGTCCGGACCGCTCGTCGACGCCGTCAACTGCTCGATCGCGCTCGAGCGGCCGCTGCTCATCAAGGGCGAGCCCGGAACCGGCAAGACCGTCCTCGCACGCCACGTCGCCGAGGGCCTCGGCATGCCGCTCCTCACCTGGCACATCAAGTCGACGAGCAAGGCGATCGAGGGACTCTACGTCTACGACACCGTCCAGCGGCTGAACGACAGCCGCTTCGGCGGCGGCGACGTCTCGGACATCCGCCGCTACATCAAGCTCGGCCCCCTCGGGCAGGCGTTCGCCGCCGAGCAGCGCATGGTGCTCCTGATCGACGAGGTCGACAAGGCCGACCTCGAGTTCCCGAACGACCTCCTGCGCGAGCTCGACGAGATGCGCTTCACCATCATGGAGACCGGCGACGAGATCGCCGCGAAGGACCGGCCGGTCGTCATGATCACGTCGAACAACGAGAAGGAGCTGCCGGACGCGTTCCTCCGGCGCTGCATCTTCCACTTCATCGAGTTCCCGGATCGCGCGCTGATGAAGCAGATCGTCGACGTGCACCACAAGAACCTCGACGCGAAGCTGCTCGACCAGGTGCTGATCAAGTTCTACTGGCTGCGCGAGCAGAACGAGCTCCGGAAGAAGCCGTCGACGTCGGAGCTGATCGACTGGATCAGCGCGCTCCTCCGTTCGGGCGTCGGCACCGACCAGCTCGAGGCGCACATCCCCTTCATCGGGGCGCTCCTCAAGAAGGAGCAGGACGTCGACGCGCTGGCGAGCTACGACCAGCGCGGCGGCAAGTACCCGACGAAGTGGAGCGACCTCGGCCCGCGCTTCAACCAGTAGCGCTCAGCCGCCCGTCGTCCCGCCGCCGGCGCAGCGCGCCGCGATCCGATCCGCAGCTTCCGCGTCGACCGTCCCGAGCACCTTCGCCGCGCCCGTGCAGCGTCCGTTCCGCTCGAGCGCGCTCGCGATGTTCGCGAGGCGCGCGCGATCGAGAGCGCGCTGGCGGACGCCGTCCGCGGCGACGGCGCGCGCGCGATCGTCGAGCCGGACCATCGCGAGCGCGTAGACGATGTTGTTGTAGGCGTCGGCGACGCGATAGCGCTGCGCGATGCTCTTTCGGAGCGCGGCTTCCGCCGTGTCGACGCGCGCGACCGCCGCCTTCGTGTCGCCGCGATCGGCGAGCGCAGCCGCGCTCCGCGACGCCACCGTGCCGATCGCGAACTGGATCGCGCCGGCGTTGCGCGGGCTCTCGCACTCCTCCGCGCGCGTGCGGAGCGCGAGCGAGCGCTCGAAGTCGCCGCGGTCCTCGTACCACTCGCCGAGCTTCAGCCACTCGGTGTCGAACCAGGTGTCGCCGGCGAGGCAGACGGCGGGCATGCCGTGGTGCGGCGCCTCGCAATGCGTGCGGTCGACGAGCAGCAACGCGACCGCGAGCGCGCCGCCGCGCGCGACCATCTCCTGCGTCCGCCGCGCCCGCACGGCGTCGACCAGGCGATCGACCGCCCAGGCCGCGAACACCGCGAGGAACGGCACGGCGGGGAGCCGGTAGCGGGAGCGCACGTAGAAGACGAGCGACGGAAGCAGCGCGCCGGCCGTGACGACGTAGAGCGACGTCAGCTGCCGGCGCCGCCAGAACGGCTGGAAGAGGCCGACGAGCGCGAGCGGTCCGAGAAGCGAGAAGCTGATCGCGACCGCGAGGAGCGGCACGAAGTACCGGCGCATGAACGCGTAGTGGTAGTTGTCGGGCACCTCGTAGCCGTTCCAGAGGACGGCGACCTTCTGCCCGAGCCGCGCGATCCACGCCGCCGGGTCGCTCGCGATCACCTCGAGCGTGCGGCGCACCCAGTAGCGCGAGACCTCGCCTTCGCGCAGCGAGCGCCCCGTCGCCTTCTCCGCCAGCCGGCGTGAATCCGCCTCCTCGAAGCGCGGGACGTCGCGGAGGCCGACCGGGCTCGCGGGCAGGCCGGACGCCCGCTCGTTGTTGCCGGTGTAGAAGTTCAGGCCCGCGCCACCGCTCGTCAAGACCAGACCGCCGAACTGCGACGTGTTCCAGGCGGCGATCGGCACGACGGGCGCGAGGCCCGCGGCGAAGAAGGCGGCGGCCGCGGCGCCGCGCCGCCCTCGGCTCGCGAAGCGCGGAGAAAAGAACGTCCATACGGCGAGCGCGACGAGACCGAGGATCCACTGCGCAACGCCCGCGACGCCGATGCCGAAGAGGAAGCCCGCGGCCGCGAGGCCGCCGACGAGCGCGCGCGGCGCGTAGCGCAGGTGCAGGGCGAAGGCGCCGAGGATCGCGACGACGAGGAGCGACGTCTTGCTGAGCGTGACCTCCTCGAGGATGAGCGGCCCGTAGAACGCCAGCATCGCGCCCGCCAGGATGCCGACGCGGCGACCGTAGAGACGGGTCCCGATCGCGTACAGGAGTGGCGCCGAGAGGCTCCCGAGGAGGATCTGCCCGATGCGCGGCGGCCACGTCGTCGCGCCGAACACCTCCTGCAGCGCGGCCAGGTACCAGGCGTAGACCGGCGACTGGTAGTAGCCGCTCGTCGGGATCCACGACCCGTTCGCGATCTCGGTCGCCCACGCGAGGTACGCATCGCTGTCGATGTTGCCGACCTCGGCGTACGGCGTCCCCATGAGCTGGAGCAGCACCGCGAGCCGGTAGGCGAAGGAGACGGCGAAGAGCGCGAGGAGCGGGACGCGATGCTCGCGCCAGAGGTCGCGCCACGCGGGCAGCGCCTCGGAGTCGGCTTCGACGTCAGCGGCGGGCGACGGTCTGCCAGCCGGCGTCGCCGCGGCCGGCTCGGAGCGCCGCCCGGCGGCCGCTGCGCCCGCGCCCCGCGCCCCCCTGCCGCCGCCGGCACCGGGCGCCGCCTGTGCGGCGCGGTTCTTTCGCCGGCTCTCTCGGCCCACCGGGCGCGGATAGGGCGGCCGTCGCGCCCCAGTCAAGTGCGCGTTCGACTTGCTCGGGCCATGCCCGGGCTGTAGGTCGCCCCTCGTGTTCCTCGACCTCTTCTACGGTCTTCGCGACGAGGGCGTGCCGGTCTCGATGCAGGAGTGGCGCTCGTTCCTCGAGGCGCTCGAGCTCGGCCTGCACGGCTGCAGCCTGCTCCGCTTCTATCACCTGGGGCGCGCCTGCCTCATCAAGAGCGAGACCTACTTCGACGCGTACGACAAGGTCTTCCTCCGCGTCTTCAAAGGGGTCGAGGGCGCCGTCAGCGACGAGGCGATCCAGGAGATCCTCGACTGGCTGAAGGACCCCGAGAACTTCCCCGAGCTCACGTCCGAAGAGTACGCCGCGCTCGAGCGCCTCACCGGCGACGAGCTCATGCAGCGCTTCCTCGAGACGCTCGAGAAGCAGACCGAGCGCCACGACGGCGGCGATCGCTGGGTCGGCACCGGCGGCAGATCGCCGTTCGGCCACGGCGGAATCCACCCGACCGGCATCCGCGTCGGCGGGCCCGGCAAGTCGCGCTCGGCGATGAAGGTCGCCGAGGAGCGCCGCTTCGCCGATTACCGGACGGACCAGATCCTCGACACGCGCCACATGCGGGTCGCGCTGCGACGCCTCCGCCAGCTCACGCGGACCGGCCAGGCGACCGAGCTCGACCTCCATGAGACGATCGACGAGACCTGCAAGAACGCCGGCGAGATCGAGCTCGTGTTCCGGCCGCCGCGAAAGAACGACGTCCGCCTTCTTCTCCTGATGGACGTCGGCGGGACGATGGACCCGTACTCCGACGGCGTGAGCCAGCTCCTGACCTCGCTCCACGACGAGCGCGGCCTGCGCGAGTTCCAGTCGTACTACTTCCACAACTGCATCTACGACCACGTCTACTCGCGCGCTCGCATGTCTCGCACCGACGCCGTCCCGACCGCCGACCTGCTGCGCCGCCTCGACGAACGGTGGAAGGTCGCGATCGTCGGCGACGCCGCGATGCACCCGGCCGAGCTGGTCGAGCCCTACGGCGGAATCGATCCGCGCGTCACGACGCCGACGCCCGGCATCGAGTGGCTGCACCGGATCGCCGACCACTTCGAGCGCTCGGTGTGGATCAACCCCGAGGACGCGGCGCGCTGGGACGACTACCGGACCGTCCGCGTCGTCCGGAAGCTCTTCACGATGTACCCGCTGAGCGTGGACGGCTTGACGCAGGCGGTCACGTCGCTCGTCGGCGCGCGGGCTTAGCGGCTCGCGCGCGCAGGCGACGGGGCGACGCTCGCCGGCCGCCGCTTGCGCGCGACCTCGCGCGCCCGTCCCTCCGCATCCGGACAGTGAAGCCCGGCGCCCGACTCCGGGTGCGTGAGCGCCGACATCATCTCGTCCGGATCGGGCGCCGCGTCTGCCCCGCGCTCCCGATCGTCGGCGCCTTCGGCCGCGTGCGACGCCTGCGCGTCGTCCGACGACGGGTCGCGGCGGCTTCGCCGCGGCTCGCCCGGATCCTCGCTCGCTCGCCGGCGCTTTCGCGCGCTGCTCTTCGCGCTCGTCGTCATCGCGTCACCTCGCCGCCTCCACGATCCTACCCCGATCGCGGCGTCGTTCCAGCGGAAAGGCCGCTTCCGGACGGTTCTCCGGCGAACCTCCCACCCATGGACCCGCGATGGCAACGGGGGTGCCATGGTCGCGCGACGCGCGCGTTTCGCACGGCGTCGCGATCCGGCGGGGCGACCAAGCGCCTGAACGGCGCCGGGTAATTTCGTCTGGCCCCACTGTAGCCGTTACAGCGGCCGCGCCGGCTCGCGGAGCGTCATCGTTGCGCGACCGCCGCTTCGCCGCGATCCCGGCCGGCACGCGTCCTGCACATCCGCCGGGGGTCTCGTGATTTCATCGAATGCATTCCGCCTCGTCGGCCACGCCGCTCTCGCGTGCGCGCTGGCTTGTACCGCCTGCGGTCGCGGCGCCCTCGTGGAGGGGCCGTCCGGCGACGCCAGCGGCCTCGTCCTGCGCGACGCGGCACGGGGCGCGGACGATCTCGGGGTCGCGCTCCGCGTGCGGCGGGCCATCGTGGCGGACGAGACGCTCACGACACCACCCAGCAAGATCAAGGTTCTCGCTCGCGATGGGGCCGTGAGGCTTCGCGGTGCGGTCGCGAGCGAAGCGGAGCGGGAACGCATCGCGGAAACGGCGCGTCGCATCGCGGGCGCCACCAGGGTGACGAACGAGCTCGAGGTCGCCGACGCGCGGCTCGGGGGCTCCTCGTCGAACGACGACATGGAGGAACGATCATGAGGAAGTCCGTGCTGTGCATTGCATCGACGCGGATGCAGGCGGAGTCGATCGTCGCGGATCTGCGCGTCGCCGGCTTCGCGCCCAACGACATCTCCGTGCTGTTCCCGGACACGACGGGAACGCGCGACCTCGGCCACGAGATGAACTCGAAGGCCCCCGAGGGTGCGACGACCGGCGCCGCCACCGGCGGCATCCTGGGCGGCGCGCTCGGCTGGCTCGCCGGCATCGGCGCGCTCGCGATCCCGGGGCTCGGCCCCTTCATCGCGGCCGGCCCGATCATGGCGGCGCTCGCCGGCTCGGCCGCGGGCGCTGCGGTCGGCGGGATCGGCGGCGCGCTCGTCGGCTTCGGCGTGCCCGAGGTCGAGGCCAAGCAGTACGAGGGCAAGATCAAGTCGGGCAACGTCCTGATCTCCGTCCACACCGAGAACTCGAGTGAGCGCTCGGTGGCACAGAAGATCTTCGAGCGGAACGGCGCCGAGGACATCGCGTCGACGGGCGAGAGCTCGGTCAGCGCGAGCGCCTGACCGAGCTCGACGGTTCGAGCGCGCGGGCCGAGCCGCGCGCGAGCCGGCCCGGGGCCGCCGATAAGCGGCGGCCCCGAGCCGGCCATTCACGGCGAGACGCCCGTAGAGCGCGCCGCGGGCCGCGCGTTGCTGCGCCCCGCGCGGTTCAGGCGATGCGGCGCAGGAGCGCGAGCGTGCGATCCGCGATCGCGACCTTCCCGCCTCCGGGCACGACGGGCCCGTCTTCGGGAAGCGGCTTCGCCGTGTCGAGGACGACCTGCCAGCGCTCGCCGAGCGGCGGGCCGGGAAGGACGAACTCCAGCGGCTCGTAGTGCGCGTTGAACGCGATGTAGAAGCTCGCGTCGACGACGCGCTCGCCGTGCGGCCCGGGGCTCGCGATCGTCTCGCCGTTCAAGAAGACGGCGAGCGACTTGGCGAACCCGTTGTTCCAGTCCTCCTCCGACATCTCGGTCCCGTCGGGCTTGAGCCACTCGAGCTCGGGCACGCCGCGGATCGCGCGGCCCTGGAACCAGCGCCGGCGGCGGAAGACCGGGTGGTTCCGGCGGAGGTCGATGAGCTCGCGCGTGTACTCGTGCAGGCCGACGTCGGCGGACTCCCAGTCGTACCAGCTGATCTCGCCGTCCTGGCAGTAGGCGTTGTTGTTCCCCTGCTGCGTGCGGCCGATCTCGTCGCCGCCGAGCAGCATCGGTACGCCCTGCGAGAGGAAGAGCGTCGCGAGGAAGTTCCGCATCTGGCGCGCTCGCAGCGCGTTCACGCCCTGGTCGTCGGTCGGGCCTTCGGCGCCGCAGTTCCACGACCGGTTGTTCGACTCGCCGTCGCGGTTCTCCTCGCCGTTCTCCTCGTTGTGCTTGTCGTTGTACGAGACGAGGTCGCGCAACGTGAATCCGTCGTGCGCGGTCACGAAGTTGATGCTCGCCGACGGCGTGCGCGCGCTCGTCTGGTAGAGGTCGGAGCTTCCCGTCAAGCGATTCGCGAACTCGGCGAGCGTCGCGTCGGCGCCGCGCCAGTAGTCGCGCACGGAGTCGCGGTACTTTCCGTTCCACTCCGACCAGAGGGGCGGGAAGTTGCCGACCTGGTAGCCGCCCTCGCCGAGGTCCCACGGCTCCGCGATGAGCTTCACCTGCGACAGGACGGGATCCTGGTGGATGATGTCGAAGAACGCGCCCAGCCGATCGACGTCGTGCAGCTCGCGCGCGAGCGACGCCGCGAGGTCGAAGCGGAAGCCGTCGACGTGCATCTCGAGCACCCAGTAGCGGAGGCTGTCCATGATGAGCTGCAGCGTCCGCGGGTGCGTCATGTTCAACGTGTTGCCGCAGCCCGTGTAGTCCATGTAGTAGCGGCCGTCGACGAGCCGGTAGTAGGCGGCGTTGTCGATGCCGCGGAAGCACAGCGTCGGGCCGAGGTGGTTGCCCTCGGCGGTGTGGTTGTAGACGACGTCGAGGATCACCTCGATGCCCGCCTGGTGTAGCGAGCGCACCATCGTCTTGAACTCGCTCACCTGCTGTCCGAGCGTACCTCCCGACGAGTACTTCGCCTCGGGCGCGAAGAACCCGATCGAGTTGTAGCCCCAGTAGTTCGTGAGCCCGCGGTCGACGAGCACGCGATCGGCGACGAACTGGTGGCACGGCATGAGCTCGATCGCGGTGACGCCGAGCGTCCGCAGGTAGTCGAGCGCGGGCGGCGACGCGAGACCGGCGTAGGTGCCGCGCAGCGAATCGGGCAGCTCCGGGTGCCGCATCGTGAAGCCCTTCACGTGCATCTCGTAGATCACGGTCTCGTGCAGTGGGCGGCGGAGCGGCCGGTCGTCGCCCCAGCTGAACGCGGGATCGACGACGACCGACTTCGGCAGGAACGGCGCGCTGTCGCGATCGTCCGGCTCCAGGTCCGCGCCCTCGGAGCCGATGCGATAGCCGAAGAGCGCGTCGTCCCAGCGCACCGCGCGGTCGATCGCCTTCGCGTACGGATCGAAGAGGAGCTTCGCGCGGTTGAAGCGGTGCCCCGCGCCCGGGTCGTACGGCCCGTCGACCCGAAAGCCGTACCGCCATCCCGGGCGCGCCTCGGGCAGATAGCAATGCCACACCTGGTCGGTGCGCTCCTCGAGCGGGATGCGCGCCCACTCGTTGTTGCCGTTCGGCCCGTCGAAGAGGCAGAGCTCGACGCCGGTCGCGCTCTCGGAGAAGAGCGCGAAGTTGACGCCCGCGCCGTCCCAGGTCGCGCCGAGCGGATAGGACTGGCCGGGCCAGATCCGCATGCGCGAGCGATCGAACGCCTGTCGCTTGCGCGGCCGGCGCGGCGCCCTCACCGCCACCCGTCGCCCTCCGGCGCGCAGATCGCGACCGAGTCCGGCGGGAGCTCGACGGCGCCGTCGCGCAGGACCGCGGCCTCGTCCGACGCGAGGAGAAGGCGCGACCGCCCGGCGACGTCGATCGCCCGGCGCGCCGCTCCGAGGTTGCACGCGATCGCGACGTCGCCGCGCTCGGCGACCAGCCAGCGCGCCGCCTCGTCGAAGCGGACGCACGGGAAGCGGCCGTCGGTCGGCCACGGCGCGCGGCGCCGGAGCGCGATCAGCCGGCGATGCCAGTCGAGGAGCTCGCGGTGCGGCTCGCGCTCGCGCTCCGACCAGTCGAGGCGCGAGCGCTGGAACGTCTCCTCCGCCTGCGGGTCCGGCACGTCCTCCGGCGCCCACGCGAACGCCGCGAACTCGCGGCGCCGCCCCTCGCTCACGGCGCGCGCGAGGTCGGGATCGTCGTGGTCGGTGAAGTACAGGAAGGGCGTCGACGCGCCCCACTCCTCGCCCTGGAAGAGAAGCGGCACGAACGGCGACGTCAGGACCAGCGCTGCGGCGATCATCGCGCGCCGCGTGCCGGCGAGGTGCGAGAGGCGATCGCCCTGCGCGCGATTCCCGATCTGATCGTGGTTGTGCGCGAACGCGACGAAGCGCTGCGCGGGAATGCCGATCGGCGTGCGCCCGTGGCGCCGCCCGCGATGCGCCGAGCGCCGGCCGGCGTAGACGAACGCGCGCTCGAGCGCAGCGGCCAAATCGGCCATGCGCCCGAAGTCCTCGTAGTAGCCCTGGCGCTCTCCCGTGAGGAGCGCGTGCACGGCGTGGTGGAAGTCGTCGCTCCACTGCGCCGCGAGGCCGTAGCCGCCGGCCTCGCGCGCGCGGACGAGGCGCGGATCGTTCAGGTCGCTCTCCGCGATCAGCACGAGCGGCCGCTGCTCGCGCGCGGACAGCGCGTCGACCTCCATCTGCAGCTCTTCGAGGACGTGCGTCGCCGACGAGTCGTAGATCGCGTGCACGGCGTCCAGGCGCAGGCCGTCGATGCGATAGTCGCGCAGCCACATGAGCGCGTTGTCGACGACGAAGCGGCGGACCTCGTCGCTGCCGGCGTCGTCGTAGTTGACGGCGTCGCCCCAGGGGGTGCGATGGCGGTCCGTGAAGTACGGCCCGTAGCGCGCGAGGTAGTTCCCGCTCGGGCCGAGGTGGTTGTAGACGACGTCCAGCAGGACGGCGAGGCCACGACCGTGGCATGCGTCGACGAGGCGCTTCAAGCCGTCCGGACCGCCGTACGCGTGGTGGGCCGCGTACAGGTCGACGCCGTCGTAGCCCCAGCCGCGCGTCCCGGGAAACTCGGCGACCGGCATGAGCTCGACGTGCGTGACGCCGAGGTCGACCAGCCGATCGAGGTACTGGATCGCGGAGTCGAACGTGCCGCCCGGCGAGAACGTGCCGACATGGAGCTCGTAGATCACCGCTCCCGCGAGCGGCGGCGCGCGGAATGCGCGGTGCACCCAGGGAAATGCCGCGTGGTCGACCGCGCGCGAAGGGCCGTGCACGCCGGCGGGCTGGCACGGCGAGCGCGGATCCGGGAGCGGCCCTTCGCCGTCCAGGAGGAAGGCGTAGTCCACGCCGGGCGCGGGCGTGGCCGCACCCGCGCTCCACCAGCCGTCCTGCTCCGCAACCATGGCGCGACGACGGCCGGCGCACTCGAGCTCGACGGCACCGGCCCTCGGCGCCCAGACCCGGAGGCCGCTCATCGCGCTTCGCTCGCGCGCTCGAGGAGGCAGACCGGAAAGCGCGCGACGAGGCGCGCCATCTCGACCGCGTCGCCTTCGACGACGTCGCCGGTGAGGACGTCGCGCCACGTGCCGCGGGGCACGCGGACGCGCGTGTCCTCCCAGTCGCCGCCGAGACGGAGGAGGAGGCGCGGGGCGATCGCGATCGCTCCGCCACCGCGCTGGAAGGCGACGACGTGCCCGGCGCGCGCGCCGGTCGCCTGGATCGGCCGATACTCCGCGGTCGGCGCGAAGAGGTCCGGCCGGCGGCGGCGCAGGTCGAGCGCGCGCGACACGAGCCAGAGCTTCGGGAGCCCCTCGTCCGAGCGCGCGAGGACGTCCTCGACGCGCGCGTCCCGGAGCTCCTCGAGCAGGCGGCGGCGCAGCTCGAAGTCGACGGGCCGGCGGTTGTCGGGGTCGACGAGGCTCAGGTCCCAGAGCTCGTTCCCCTGATAGACGTCGGGCACGCCCGGAGCGGTGAGCTGGAGGAGCGTCTGCGCGAGCGAGCTCCGCCGCCCGGGCTCGACGAGCGGCGCGACGAACCGAGCGAGCGCGCGCCGGAACCAGACGTCCGAGAGGATGTCCGAGACGAAACGACGCACGGCCGCCTCGTACTCCGCGTTCTGTCGGGTCCACGAGGTGTGCTCCTTCGCCTCGCGGCACGCCTTCTCCATGAAGCGCTGAACGCGCTCGGACTCGATGGGCCACGCGCCGACGAGCGTCTGGTAGAGCAGGTACTCGGCGTTCGGGTCCGGGCCGGCGTCGCGGCGGTAGCGGCGGTTGTGCTCGGCCCACGAGAACACGGCGTCGCGCCAGGCGTCGGGGATCTCCGAGAGAAGGTGAAGGCGCGCGCGCACGTCGGCGCTTCGCTTGGTGTCGTGGGTCGAGAGCGCGAGCAGCGCCTCCGGCGTCCGGCGCGCGGCGCGCGCGCACTCGCGGTGGAACTGCTCGACGTCGATCCCGAACTGCGACGGGTCGCCGCCCACCTCGCACAGCGAGATGAGCCGGTGGTAGGCGTAGAAGGCGGTGTCCTCGACGCCTTTCGCCATCGCCGGGCCGGAGAGCTGCTGGAAGCGCACCACGAGCTCGCCCTCGAGCGCGCCGCGCTCGCGCAGCTCGAGGATCGCGCGCAGGAACTCGAACAGCTCGGGGTCGAGGTCCGTACGATGCCGCTTCGCCGCCTCGGTCGCCTGCGCGATCCAGCGCCGATCCTCGTCGGTGACGCGTTCCGCCGCGGGCGCGACGTACGTCCGGTAGACCGGGAAGCAGGCGAGCAGCTCGCGCAGCGCCTCGTGGAGCTCGTGGCGGGTGTAGTCGCGGTGGCGGCGGTGGCCCTCGCAGATTCGCACGAGGAGCGCCGTCAAGCGGTTGAGGTCGCTGCCGAGCAGCTCGCTCATCGCGAGGAGCTTCTTGTCGCGCGCGAGCGCGTGCCAGTCGCGCGGCTCGCCGAGGAAGCGCTCGTAGCACTCCGTGAGCGGCCGCTCGCCGTCGGGATCGACGAAGAGCCCGCCGGCCCGCGCGATGAAGTCGTACCCGGTCGTTCCGGCGACCGGCCACGTCTCCCGAAGCTCCTCTCCCGGCTCGAGGATCTTCTCGACGACGATCCACGCCTCGGGCGCGCGCTCGGCGAGGCGGCGCAGGTACACCTCCGGGTCGCACAGGCCGTCGACGTGGTCGATGCGCAGCCCGTCGACGAGACCTTCGCCGACCCAGCGCAGGACGAGCGCGTGCGTCGCGTCGAACACCGGCTCCGCCTCGACGCGCAGGCCGACGAGCGAGTTGATGTCGAAGAAACGACGGTACCCGAGGTCGCGCGCGGCGGCGCGCCAGAACGCGAGGCGGTAGTTCTGGCGCTCGAGGAGCGCGTGCAGCGTCTCGACGTCCCGGTTCACCTCGTCGATCGCCGCGTCGAGCGCGCGTCCGACGCTCGGCTTCTCGTCGAGGAGCAGCCCGAGGCGGCCGCGCAGGTGCTCCCACTCGAGCTGCCGGCGGTGCACGCTCGGGAAGTCGGTCGCGGTTGCCTCCGGAAGCTCGCCGAGCGCGTCCGCGATCTTCCGCAGGTCGTCGTCGCGCGCGATCTCCGCCGCCCGACGCACGATGCCATCGAGCGTGCGCGGACTCACCGGGAACGCGTGGTCGTAGTAGCGGACGCGGACGGCGGTCCCCTGGCGCTCGAGGCGGATCTGCGACGCCTCGAGCACGCGCCCGTAGTGGTCTCCCAGGACCGGCAGCAGCACGACGTTGCGGAAGTGGGCCTCGGGCGGATCCCAGTCGACGTCGAAGAACGCGGCGTAGCGGCTGGCGGGACCGTGCTCGAGCACGTCCCACCACCACGGGTTCTCCGCGCCGGGGATGGCCATGTGGTTCGGGACGACGTCGACCACGTGGCCGAGGCCGTGGCGGCCGAGCTCGCGCGCGAGGCGTGCGTGCGCCGCCTGTCCGCCGAGCTCGGCGCTCACCCGGCCATGGTCGATGACGTCGTAGCCGTGGGTGCTCCCCGAGGCCGCCTGCAGGGACGGCGAAGAGTAGAGATGGCTCGCGCCGAGCGCGGAAAGGTAGCCGGCGACCTCGGCGGCGGCGTCGAAGCCGAAGCCCGGGCGCAGTTGCAGGCGATAGGTCGCGCGCCGCTCCACGTGGTCACGAACGAGGACGTCCCGCACGCGCTCCGCCGCGGCAGCCCGCGCCTCGCCCCGGGCGGGGCAGGCACTTCACGTGCCAACGCTGCGCGTGGATGCCGCGTGCGGCGGACGTCGTTTCCTCTCCGTTCTTACACCGACCGGGAGTCGAATGTGCACTCCTCGGGTCCGCACGCGCGGACGCCCTCGCCTTTGGCGCACGGCTTTCGGCCGCCCAGGCGGACCGGCGCGCGCGCGCCGCATTGCGCGTTGACCCCTCCGGGAGCGTGACGTAGCGTCCCCGAAGCCCGCCCCCGGCCACGGCAGTCACCCGGATCAGATCGCACGGAGACGCCACCTCGGGAGAACCGCGTACGAGCTCGGAAATCGAAGACGCCGTCGTGCGCGTCGCCGCGCGGTTGAACCGCGTCGCGGTGGAGCGCGCGCTGTTCTGGGGCCTCGGTTCGGCGCTCTTCGCGCTCGCCGCAGCCGCCAGCCTCGCCGGCCGTCTTTCGCCGGCGGCCTTTCGCCAGACGGCGGTCGCTCTGGTCGTCGCGGTGGTCGCGATCGCGACCGCGGCCTGGCTGGCCGCGCGGCGGCGCTGGGCGCGGGAGGTCGGCGCGGCGCGCTGGGTGGAGGCGCGCGTCCCTCTCGACGAGCGCCTCTTGACGCTCGTCACCGCATCGCCCGCGGTGCGCGAATCGCACCTCTGGTCGATGCTCGTGAGCGACAACCGGGCGCACCTCGGGCGGTGGGCCGGCTCGCGCCTCGGCATCCCGCGCGTCCCGGGCAACGCGGCGTACGCCGTCCTCGCCTTGGCGGCCGCCCTGGCGTCGCTCGTCCCACGCTGGGAGCCCGGCGAGCCGCCGCCGGAGATGGCCTCGACCGCCGACCGCGACGCCGATCCGTCGCACGAGGTCGATCAGCCGAACCTGGCGGCCGTCGGCGGGACGTTGAACGGCGGGCAGGCGGGCACCGGAGACCGGGGCGACGGCAAGCACCCGCAAGGCGCGACCGTCGTCGCGGCGATCGAGGGCATGCGCGCCGACCTCGCGCGGCGCTTCGACGAGTCGATCGCCGCCGCGGTGCTGAATGCCGGCACGGGCGGCGGCGAGCCGCCGGAAGGCGGCAGCGACGACGTCCAGCTCGCGAAGCGCGCGCCCAACGCCGAGCGCGGCGGCATCGGACAGACGAAGGGCGAAGCCGGAGGTCGGCCGCCCGATGCCTCGCTCGCACGCCTCGAGCAGGGCGACGGATCCGGTCAGCCGGTTCTCGCGCCCGAGGCCGTCGGCGGAACGGGAGCCGGGAAGCCGACCCGCGGCGCAGGGAGCCCGGACGGCTCGGCGAAGGAAGGCGGCAAGGGCAACGACCAGGCCGACGGCGGCAACAAGGCGATGGCGGGCGGCCGCGGCAAGCCCGACGGTCCCACGGTCGCGTCGAAGGCGGACGGCGAGGCGAACGGCGGGACGGGCGGCGCCGGGGCCGGCGCCGGCAAGGCGAGCGCGGCCCTGCTCGCGGCGAAGCCGCTCACGCTCGCGGGCGGCGCGCGCCAGACCGCGCGCTTCGCGCTCACGATCGGCGCCGGCACGCGCGAGGTCGGGCCGGGCGACCAGGACGGCGTTCCGACCCAAGCCCGCAGCCACATCGCCGACGTCGCGCGCGGCGCACAGGCGGCCGACCGCTCCGTGCGCCACGAAGAGATTCCCCCGGAGTACGAGGCCATCGTCAAACGCATTTTCGCGAGGGAGCCATGACCGCTTCGACATCGACCGCCCCCGTCGCCGCAGCCGAGCTGCCATCGCCACAGGAGTTCGCCGACACCTTCGCCGCGCTCGAGCGCGAGATCGGGAAGGTCGTCGTCGGGCATCGCGAGGCGCTGCGCCGGATCCTGGTCGCGTTCTTCGCGGGCGGGCACGTCCTCATCGAGGGCGTCCCCGGGATCGGCAAGACGCTCATCGTGCGATCGCTCGGCGAGGCGCTGAACCTGAGCTTCTCGCGCGTCCAGTTCACCATCGACCTGATGCCCGCGGACATCACGGGCACGCGCATGCTCGAGGAGGGCGATTCCGGCCGGCGGACGATGGTGTTCGTGCCGGGCCCGCTGTTCGCGCACATCGTGCTCGCCGACGAGATCAACCGCGCCACGCCGAAGACGCAGTCGGCGCTCCTCGAAGCGATGGCCGAGCTGCAGGTCACCGTCGCGGGCAAGACGCACGCGCTGCACACGCCCTTCTTCGTGCTCGCGACGCTGAACCCGATCGAGATGGAAGGCACGTACCCGCTCCCGGAGGCGCAGCTCGATCGCTTCCTCTTCAAGGTGCCGCTCTCCTACCCCGAGGTGGAGGAGCTGCGGCAGATCGTGCGCGGGACGACGGGCGCCCAGATGGCGCGCATCTCGCCGGTCTTCGAGTTCGAGCCCGCCCGCCGCATCAACGCGCTCCGCCATCTCGTGCGCGAGGTGATCGTCGCACCGCAGGTGGAGGACTACGTCGCCGCGCTCGTGCGCGAGACGATCCCCGAGGTCACGACCGACGCCCGCGTCAAGCAGTACGTGAGCTTCGGCTCGAGCCCGCGCGGTGCGCAGGCGCTCATCCTGGGCGCGAAGGCCATCGCGCTCCTGCGCGGTCGGGTGAACGTCGCGTTCTCGGACGTCGAGGAGATCGCGGTGCCGGCGCTGGCGCATCGCCTGGTGGTGAACTTCGCGGCGGAGACCGAGGGCGTGACGGCGCGCTCGATCGTCGACCACCTGGTGGAGGCCGGCAAGAAGTGGCAGCGCTGAGCGGAGCCCGGTCGGCGCGCTCGGCGACGGCGGGCGCGACCCGCCTGGTGGACGAGGTCTTCTCGCCCACGGTCCTCGCGGGTCTCGAGCGCGTCCGCCTGCGCGCGAGCCACGCGTCCGGCGAGCGGCCCGGCCACACGCGCGTCCGCGGTCGGAGCGACGTGAGCGGCACCGAGATCGAGCGCCACACCCCGTACGCCCCGGGCGACGACCTCCGCCGCATCGACTGGAACAGCTATGCGCGGCTCGGCGAGCTCCTCACGCGGCGTTTCGTCGCCGAGCGCGAGGTCCCCGTCTGGCTCCTGATCGACGCGAGCGGATCGATGGGGCCGGGCGAGCCCGGCGGGAAGCTCGACATGGCGGCCGCGATCGCGGGAATCGTCGCGACGGTGTCGCTCGCGGGCGGCGATCGCGTCTACCTCGGCGCGGTGCCGGGACGCGGGAGCGCGCCCGCGCGCGACGGCGAGCCGGCGCGCCCGCCCGAGCCGCGCGCCGACCTGGACCGCGTCGGGCCGCTCCGGTCGCGCCGGAGCCTGACGGCGCTGCGGTCGTTCTTGACGGGTCTCACGCCGGCCGCCGGGCAGGCGGACCTGGCGGGCGCCCTCGACTCGGCGCTCCGCGACATCCGCCGCGGCCTCGTCTTCCTGATCTCCGACTTCCTCGTCGAGCGCGCCGCCATCGAGCGCGCGCTCGACGTGATCGGCACGCGCCGCTGCGAGGGCAAGATCGTCCAGGTGCTCTCGCACGAGGACCTCGAAACGTCGTGGCTGCGCGGCCGCGACACGCTCGTCGACCGCGAGACCGGCGAGTCGTTCCGGATCGAGGCGTCGCCGGACACGCTCGCGCGCTACGAGGCGGCGATCGCGAGCCACGTCGAGGCCGTCGCCGCCGCGGCGGGGAGCCGCGCGATGATGAGCGCGCTCACGGTCAGCGACGCGGGGCTGCGCGCGTTCCTGCGCGACGACCTCCGGCGTCTCGGTCTCAAGCTCGTCCGATGACCGGCTTCGGCTTCGAGACGCCCGCCTGGCTCGGCGCGCTCGCGGTGATCGCCCCGCTCGCGTGGCTCTACCTGCGACGGCGGCGGCGTCCGCCCGCGATCGTGTCGAGCCTCGTCGTGTGGCGGACGGTCGCGAAGCGTCTCGTCCCGCGCAAGGAGGCGCGTCTCCCGCTCCTCTTCTTCGTGCAGGCGCTGCTCGTGATCGCGGGCGCGACCGCCGCCGCGGGCCCTTTCGCTTCGAAGCCGAAGCCGCCGGGACCGCCGCGCGATGCGGTCGTCGTCCTCGACGTCTCGGCGAGCATGCAGGCGAAGCTCGCATCCGGAACGCGCTTCGATGCCGCGCGCGACGCGGCCGCCGCGCGCGCCCGTGCGCTCGCGGACGAGGGCCGCCGCATCACGGTGATCGCGGCCGCCCTCCAGCCGCAGCTCCTCGGGACCGGCCTCGGCGGCCCCGAGGCCGCGGACCTCCTGTCGCGGCTCCACGCCGTCGACACCGCGGGAAACCTGACGGCGGCGGCGGAGCTCGCCGCGACCCGCGCCGGCGGGCACGGGTCGGTCGACCTCTTCACCGACACCGCGCTCGACCAGCTCGTGATGAGCCGGGACGCGCGCGCGGCCACGTCGGTGCACCGCTTCGGCGCAGGCGGCACGAACCTCGCGATCGCCGCGGTGCGCGTCGAGACGAACCCTTTCGAGGAGCGGGCGCGGAGCCGCGTGCTCGTGACCGTCCGCAGCTTCGCCGACGAGCCGCGCGCCGCGACCGTCGAGATCGCGCCACTCGATCCGGCGGCCGGGAAGGCGCTGCAGCACCCGGTCTCGCTTGCCCCGAACGCGAGCGAGGTCCTGACCTTCGACGCGGTGCCGTGGTCGGGACCGTTCGCCGCTCGCCTGCTCGGCGGCGACGACCTCCCACTCGATGACGTCGGCTACGGCTGGGTGCCGCCGCGCCGCCCTCTGCAGGTCGCGGTCGTGACGGAGGACCCCGGCTTCGCGCGCGCGCTCGAGTCGCTTCTCAAGAAGGTCGGCGACGCGGTCGTGCGAACGGTCGCGCCGGCGGCCTATCGCCCCGAGGTCGGCGGCGAGATCACGGTCTTCGATCGCACGGCACCCGCCATCCCGCCCGCCGGCAACGTCCTCTACCTCGCGCCGCAGCAGGGAAACCCGGACGTGTCGATCGTCGGCGAGGCGAGCGCGGCGCGCTTCGCCGAGCAGCGCGACCACGAGCTGCTGCGCGGCGTCCAGAACCCCGAGACGCTTCTCTCGGGGCACCTCGTCGGCCTCGCCGCCGGCGGGCCGCTGAAGCCCGTGCTGCTCGGGCGCGCGGAAGGGCGCGAGGCCGCGCTCGCGCTCGCGGGCGACGTCGGCGGCCGCCGCGTCGTCGCGACCGCGTTCGCGATCCGGCCGGGAAGCCTCTCCGATCCCGATGCGCTGCCGGCGATCGTGTTCACGCTGAACGCGGTGCGCTGGCTCTCGCCGACGAGCGACGCCGCCCCGCTGCAGCGAACCGCGGGGGAGCGCTTGCGCGCCGGGTCCGCAGGCGATCCGGCGATCACCCGCATCGTCGGCCCGGGCGGCGCACGCGAGCTCGGGCCGACCGAAGAGGTCACGCTCGAGCGCGCCGGCGTCTACGAGACGGTCGCGCCGGCGCGCACGCGTCCGCTGCTCGTGAGCTTCGTCGACCCGACCGAGTCCGACATCCGGCGCGCGGCGGCGTCCCCCGACGCGCCGGCGGTCGTGCCCGCGGAGCGCGCGGAGGAGCCGGTCGCGACCGGCCCCGCGACCACCGAGATCCCGTACGCGCGCGAAGCGCTGCTCGCGCTCATCGCGCTCATGCTGCTCGAGTGGGCCGTCGTCGCCGCGAGCGCGCGCGCTCCGCGGCACACGAGCGCGGATCCCGATGCGGACGACGAGGCTCCCACCGCGGCTCACGACGCGTCGGGCGGTGCCGCGATCGGCGGCGCGGCCGCGGGCGGGGCGGGAGCCTGACGTGCTGACTCCCTGGTTCCGCATCGGCGACCACGCGATCGCGTTCACCGAGCCGCGGCTCCTCATGCTGGCGTGGGCAGCGCCCGCATTCCTCCTGCTGGCGCTGGTCGCGACGCTGCTCCGGCGCGGCAAGCGGCCGGCGGACGCGCCGCGCGGTGTCGCCCCCGGGATTCCGCTCTGGATCGCGAGCGCGCTCCGCACGGTCGCGTTCCTCGCCGCGGTCGGCGCCGCGAGCGGCGCGACCGTCGTCGAGACCGAGCGCGAGGACCGGATGGCGGTGGTCGCCGTCGCCGACGAGTCGGCCAGCATCAGCGACGACGAGTCGCGCTGGATGCAGGACTGGCTCGCGCGCATGGTCGGCGCCATGCGGCGCGACGACGATCTCTCGGTGCTCACGTTCGGGCGCGACGCTCGCCTCGTGTCCGGGCCGGCCCCGCCGGCGATGCCGCCGCGGGCGCCTTCCGGCGTCGATCGCAGCGCGACCAACCTGATGGCCGCGATCGATTCGGGCGCGAGCCTGGTCTCCGCGCCCGGCAGCGCCATCGTCGTCCTGAGCGACGGCAACCAGACGGTGGGCGACGCGACGGCGGCCGCGGAGAGCGCACGGCGTCGCGGCTTCAAGCTCTTCCCGGTCGTGCCGCCGCGCGCGCAGGCCCCGCTCACGATCGAGCACGTCGCGGCGCCCGATCTCGTGCGCGAGGGCCGCGACCTCCGCCTCGCGGTCGCGATCGCGAACCGCGGGCACGAGGACCTCGAGGCGACTCTGGTCGCGCGCCAGGGCGACCGCGAGCTCGGGCGCGTGCCGCTGCGGGTCGCGCCCGGGCGCTCGGTGGTCGACGCGGAGGTGCGCGCGGGAACGCCCGGCCACTACGCGATCTCGGTCGCCCTCGAGGCGGCGCCCAACGTCGCGTCGGCGCGCGCGCATCGCACGGCCGCCCTGACGGTGCTCGCACGACCGCGGCTCCTCCTCCTGTCGCACGACGCCGCGCTCGAGCCGCTCCTGCGCGAGGCCGGCTTCGACGTCGTGCGCGTCACCCGGCTCGGCGTCGGCGCGGAGGAGCTCGCGCGCTACCACGCGGTCGTGCTCGGCGACGTCGACCGCCGCGACCTGCCGCCGGAGGCGCAGCGCGCGCTCGACGACTACGTGCGCGACTACGGCGGCGGCCTGCTGCTCGCGGCCGGCCGCGGCCTGCTGTCGGATCCGCAGGTGCGCGGCACCACGCTCGAGCGCCTCCTTCCGGTGCGCATCAAGGAGCAGGTGCCGCCGAAGAAGGAGCGCGACACGATCGCGCTCTTCCTCGTGATCGACCGCTCCTCGAGCATGAGCTACGGCGTCGACTCGAACCAGCCGCAGCCGACGCGGATCGACTACGCGCGCCGCGCGGCGCTCGCTCTCATCGCGCAGCTCGGAGACGGCGATCAGGTGGGCGCGATCGCCTTCGACACGCAGACGTCGCTGCTCGCGCCGCTCCAGCCGCTCGCGACCAACCGCGCGCTCCTGAACGACACGATCTCGCGCCTCCAGCCGAGCGGCGGGACCGACTTCAAGGAGGCGCTCGAGATCGCGGCGCGCCAGCTGATCGCGAGCAACAAGCGGACGAAGCACGTGATCCTGTTGAGCGACGGCGCGAGCATCCGGCCGAGCGGCGAGCACGAGCCGCTGATCGCCGCTCTCGCGCGCTCGGGCGTCACGGTCACCTCGATCCGCATCGGCAACGACAAGGACAGCTACGCCCTCGTGAAGACGATCGCCGAGCAGACCGGCGGGACGTTCTACCTGGTGACCGACGCGGTCTCGCTTCCGAACCTGATGATCCAGGACACGCGCCAGCGCGCCGGGCGCGAGGAGGAGCGCCCGCCGGACGAGCGCGAATCGGGCGCGACGTTCCGGCCGCACGTGCGGCACTCGAGCGAGGCGCTCGGCGGCCTCCGCGACGAGGACCTCCCGGCGCTCCAGGGCTACGCCGTCGTCCCGCTCAAGGCGGGCGCGGAGGAATGGCTCGTCACCGAGCACCGCGGCGACCGCGTGCCGATTCTCGCGGGCTGGCAGAACGGGCTCGGGCGCGTGGCCGTGTTCACCGCGGATCCGTCGCACGACTGGCAGGGCTGGGGTCAGGTGCGCCGCTTCTGGTCGCAGCTCGTGCGCTGGGTGGCGCGACCGGAGTCGAGCGACGAGCTGCGCCTGGCGGTTCGCCGCGAGGCGGACCGATCGCTGCTCGCGATCGACACCTACGACACCGGCGCGGGCGGCGAGGTGCGCGTCCGGCTGACCGGACGCGACGGACGCGTGCGCGACTTGACGCCCGCGGCGATCGGCCCGCGGCACTACGAGCTCGCGCTGCCGCCGCTCGACACGATCGAGCCGCGCGTCGTCGTCTCGCTCGCGCGCAACGGACAGAACGTGTTCACGCGCGACGAGTGGCTGCCGAGCGCGGGACAGCCGCAGGAGGCGTCGACCGAGGATCCCGAGGCGGAGCCGAACTGGTCGCTGCTCGCGCAGCTCGCCGAGATCACCGGCGGCGAGGTGAATGCTCCGCTCGCGACCGTGCTGTCGCGCGCTCCCGCAGATCGTCAGATCGCGCTGCCGCTCGCGCCCACGCTCGCGGCCGCGGCGCTCGTGTTCGCGCTCACCGACGTCGCTCTCCGCCTGCTGCTCGCGCGCGCGTCCTAGCAGGCGCGCGCGCCGGCGCGCCGCTCCGGCGCGGCTCGGGCGCCGTCCGCGCAGCATCAACCCGTTGCATTGACTCGAACCCCAGCTATAAGGCTCGGGTTGTCCGCACCCCCCGGGTTCCGCGGGGAATTCAGGAGGATCCATGGCGTACATCATCACACGGCTGTGCCGCGATTGCGTCGACACCGGCTGTGTCGCGGTCTGCCCCGTCGACTGCATCTACGAGTACACGGGCTCGGACCGCGAGAGCTTCCCCAACCAGCTCTACATCCATCCCGACGAGTGCATCGATTGCGGCGCGTGCGAGCCCGAGTGCCCCTGGCAGGCGATCTTCGAGGAGGTCGCGGTGCCGGACGTGTTCAAGGACGACACTCCGCTCAACTACAAGATGATGGAGATGAGCGGCGAGTTCGCGGTGAAGAAGCACGAGAAGAAGGAGCACCCCACCGCGGAGCAGATCGACGCGAACAAGAAGAAGTGGGGGCTCGTCAAGTAGCGAGCGCTCGCCGCGATGATGCGAATCGAGAGGGGCGGGAGCCGGCGGCTCCCGCCCCTCTTCGCGTTCAGCGACAGGGGGCGGGGTTCGGCGTCGGAAGGCAGCTGCACTCCGCGCCCGGGTGCGGCGCTTGCCGCCGCGGCAGCGGCTGCGGTAGGCGTCCGCCGGCATGGCGAGCGCAGCGACCGGTCCGGCGCGGAGCCGCGCGCGCCGCCTGCCGCGCCGGGTCGTCATCCTGGGCTTCACGTTCGCCGCCTTCGCGATCAGCTACATCGACCGCGTCAACCTCTCGGTCGCCGCGCCGGTCATCATGCAGGAGCGCGGCCTGAACGAGGCGCAGATGGGCGCCGTGCTGTCGGCCTTCTTCATCGGGTTCGCGATCGCGCATCCGGTCGGCGGCTGGCTCGCCGATCGCTTCGGCGGAAAGCGCGTCCTCGCCGCGGGTTGCGCCTGGTGGTCGCTCTGGACGCTCCTCACCCCGCTCGGCTGGCCGTCGCTCTTCGCGGTGCGACTGCTGCTCGGAAGCGGTGAGGGCGTGAACACGCCCGCGATGAACAGCCTCTTCGGGCGCTGGTTCCGGCCCGCGGAGCGAACGCGCGCAGTCGCGTTCAACATCTCGGGCATCCAGCTCGGGACGATCATCGGCTTTCCGCTCTCGACCTGGATCATGCTGCGCTGGGGCTGGTCGGCGATCTTCTATGCGTACTCCGTCGTCGGCTTCGCGTGGGTCGCGGCCTGGTGGTGGGTCGCCTACGACCGGCCGCAGGACGATCCGGCGATCACGCCGGAGGAGCTGGAGGGCTTGACGCCTCCGCCGCCGCGTCCGGAGACGCCGTGGCGCGCGCTGCTCGCGGCGCCGCCGGTGTGGGCGCTGCTCTTCTCCACGTTCTGCGTCAACTGGGTGGCGTTCCTGTTCTACAGCTGGCTGCCGACGTACCTGGTGCGGGCGCAGGGGTTCTCCCTGAAGGAGATGGGCGTCTACGCGAGCCTGCCCTACGCCGCATCGATCGTCGGCCTGAACGCGGTCGGCGCGGCGGCCGATCGCGCGATCGCGCGCGGCACGTCGCCGACCGTCGTGCGAAAGGCATTCCTCGCCGCCGGCATGGCGCTCTCCTCGCTGCTCCTCTTCACGCTCGCGGCGCACCACCCGCCGCTCGTCCTGACGGCGCTCCTCTGCCTCCTGCACGCGGTGTTCGCGGCCGGGGCGAACATGGTGACCGTCAACTCGCTCGACCTCGCGCCGCGCCACGCCGGCACCGTCACGGGCCTGCAGGGCCTTCTCGGCAACATCGGCGGCGGCCTCTCGCCCTGGATCGCGGGGCTGCTCGTCTCGTCGACCGGCAGCTGGGAGTCGGTCTTCTACCTCGCCGCCGGCGTCGCGCTCGCGTGCGCCGCGGTTTTCGGGCTCTTCGGGAGCGCGCGCGCGGTCGTGGATTGACCGGCGCGTCGCCGCGCGAGCCGAAGAAATTCCTTGCCGCCTCAACTGGCGCGTGACAGGGTGCGCGCCGACCGGATCGAGGGCTCCCGCCGTCCATTTGCATGCGGCGGATCGTGCGGTCGCAAAACCGGTGTGTGGGGTGCTCTCATCATGCGTAGCCAACGAGCGCGTTTCTTCCTTCTCCTGCTCGTCGCAGCGTCGCCGGCAGTCGCGGCGCCGGAGCGCGCGCTCGCGATCTGCAACCTGATCCCGCCGGCCGAGAAGCTCTTCCCGTCGGCCATGGGGAGCATCGACAGCCCGATCGCAGCTCCGGGTCGGACCGTCGAGATCCACGTCCTCCCCTGCGACGCGACGTCCGCTCGCTTCAGCGAGACGCCGTCGAACAACGCCGTCAAGATCACGTTCATGCCGCCAACCGGGATGAACACCGCGGTGTGGGTCGCCTCGAGCGACGTGACGCCTCTCGACTGCGCGGTCGGCGGTCCGTGCCTCACCCTGGCCGTCAAGATCCCGGACACGACGAGCGTGTTCCCCCCGTACGGCCTCGCGGGCCCTGCGCGGATCGAGGTCACCAATTCCGGTCAGCCCGCCGCCGACGTCTTCACGCTGAACCAGCCCGCGACGACGTGCGACCGCCTGCCCGAGACGGTGTTCCACCAGTTCACGATCCTGCCGCCTGCGAATCCCTTCGCGGGAATCGCGGACGGCTCGGGGACCCGCATCCTTGCGACGCTCGACGGCGACGACAACCTGCTCGTCCCGCTCGACTACCTGGCCGTGTTGCCCGCCGGCGTCGGAGCGCCGATCGCACGCTTCCTCTCCGGCTCGACGGACGTACGAGCCCGCAGCGCGAATCCCGCCCCGATCGTCATCCCGTCGAGCGACTACGTCCGCTCGTTCACGATCGACGGCCGGCCGCTGCCGCCGCTCCTGCGCGTCGACGCGAGCGGACGGGTGCTGTTCGGGACCGCGGACGGAGCGCAGGGGATCCTGCGCATCGCGCGCAACAGCGCCGAGAATCCGCAGCCCCAGGACATCTACGACTTCACCGACCGCCTCTTCGGCGGCAAGGGTCCGATCATCATCGATCGCGTGGCCGACGGCTTCAGCGGGACGAGCGGCGCCGCCGTTCCGCTGCGCGGCTTGCGCTCGTCCGCGACGGCGGTCGGCTTCGCGCGCGACGAAACCCTCGAAGGCGCCGACCTGAACGGCGACGGCGACATGGTCGATCGCATCGTGCAGCTCGTCGACGCCGGCGACGTCACGTCCACCAACACGACGCAGGCGGTCGTCGACGTGCACGCGCACGGCCTCCGGGTGCCCGCGATCGAGTCGGCCGGCCCGCTCGTGGCGTACCTCGAGTCCGAGACCGAGCAGGACGCCGACATCAACGGCGACGGCGACCGGCTCGACGCGGCGCTCCGCGTCTTCCGCCTGAGCGGGATGGGATCTCCCGCGGAGCTCACGCCGACGAGCCCCTCGCTCATCGCGGACGGCGCCGCCGTCGTGAACGGTCGCACCCTCGCGATCTCGAACGGGCTCGTCTTCCACCGCGCGCCCGAGGCACCGGCCGCGCCGGTGGTGACGACGCGCGCGAGCCAGCACACGAACGGCACGGAGGCGAACCGGTCGAGTGGCTCCGAGGGCGGCTGCTCGGCGATGGCCCTTTCCGGCGACGGAAACGTCGTCGCGTTCGAGAGCTACGCGACGAACCTCATCGACGGCGGCACGACGGCGAACTCGGACGTCTTCGTCCACGACCGGCGGACGGGCGTGACCGAGCTCGTGGGCGTCGGCAACGCCGGCGAGCGCTGCACGGTCGGACGCAACGTGTGCGTCTCGGTCTCGGACGACGGGAACCGGGTTCTCTTCTTCACCGGGTGCAGCAACCTCGTTCCGGGCGGCGAGGCGGGAGACCTGCTGATCCGCGATCGCGGCGCGTCGAGCACGATCCGCGTTTCCACGATGGGCGTGGACGGGATGGGACGCGGCAATCAATGGTCCGCCATCTCGGGCGACGGAAAGGTCGTCGCCTTCTCGAACGATCGTCCCGACATCGTCCCCGGCAAGACGAACGGGTGGCGGGACGTCTTCGTCATGGAGGTCGGTAGCAACGCCATCGAGCCGATCAGCATCGATCCCGCCGGTCAGTTCGGCACGCGGGGCGCGAGCGACTTTCCGTCGTTGTCGCGCGACGGTCGGTTCGTCTCCTTTACCAGCGGCAACGATCTCGACGGACAGGGGCCGCCGACGCTCACGGACATCTACGTCCGCGATCGCTGTCGGTCGAACGGCGCGGACGTCCCCGGCTGCACGAAGAAAACGACTCGCGTGAGCGTGGCCAATCCGGGCGGCCAGGGCTACCGGTCGACGGTGTCGGCGGACGGGCGCTTCGTCGCCTTCGAGCACAGCGGCTGCATCGTTCCGGGAACGTGCGGCCCGCCGTTCAACGCCTACGAGGTCTACGTCCGCGACTTCCTGCTCGGGTTCACCGAGCTCGTGAGCATGACGCCCGCGGGGCAGAAGCTGAACGGGCCGAGCGAAGAGCCGGCGATCTCGGCCGACGGCCGATTCGTCGCGTTCCGGAGCGAGGCGCCCGATGCGGTGCCCGACGACGGCAACGGCACGTCCGACGTCTTCGTACGCGATCGGCTCACGGGCAGCACGGAGCGCGCGAGCGTCCGGGCGATCGGTCTCGAAGGCGACGGGCCGAGCGTCGAGCCGCGCATCTCCGCGGACGGTCGTGCAGTCGCCTTCCGCAGCACCGCGACGAACCTCCTCGCGAGCGCCGAGACCGGGGGCATCTGCGCGAACAGCGGACTTCCGGGCACTCCATGCAGCGTCGACCCGGACTGCCCCGTCGTCATGATGATGTCCACGGGACCGTGCGCGGCAGATTCGGACGTCTTCGTCCGCGGTCCCGCGCCCGCCGTGCCGGGCGGCACGGTCCTGCAGGTGTTCGATACGAACGCGCTCGCGCTCCATCCGAATGCGACCGTCGCGGCCGCCGAGGTCGCCGTCGCGGCGGGGCGCGCGCTCGTCCGCACGCCGGACGACGCCGCGCTGCTGTACGAGGGCGGCGACGATCCACCCATCGACCTCGCGCAGCCGGCCAATCGGATCGCACTCTCCGACGAACTCATGGCGGTGACGGAGCCCGGCATCGGTCGCGACGTGCTCGCGGTACGCGACGTGCTCGGGCCCGGCGCGTTCACCGTGACGGGCCTCGGAGCCGACGCGATCGCGGCGATCGGGACGAACGTCGTGCTCGCCACGGTCGAGGCGACCGAGGGCGTCCCCGGCGGCCTGAACGGTGACGGCGACACGCTCGACCGCGTCCTCCGGATCTATCGGCCGAGCGGTACGCCGCAGAAGGTCGAGAGTGGTCAGGCGGTCGACGACTTCGTTGCGAGCGGGCACCTCGTCGCGTTCCGCACGCCGGAAGCGAGCCAGGGTGGTCACGACCTGAACGGCGACGGCGACGCGCTCGACGAGGTCATGCAGATCTACGACCTCGCGACCGAGCCGCCGACGCTGATCTCGACGGGCCAGGCCGCGATCCCGTGCACGCTCGCCGGCTGCGAGCCCGGCGTCGCGTACCGCATCAAGGGAGACTCGGTCGCGTTCCTGACGCGCGAGTCCGATCAGGGCGGCGCCGACCTCGACGGGAATGGAAGCGGCGCCGACGTCGTCGTCCAGGTGTTCAACACGAAGAGCCTTTCCAGCCAGATCTTCAGCTTCACCACCGACCCGGCGGCACCCAAGGCGCCCCAGCCCTTCCCCGACGACGTCCTCGACGACCCGATCCTCTACCAGACCGCGCGCGAGACCCAGGTCGGTCTCGACCTCGACGGCGACGGCCTCGTCACGAGCCGCGTGGTGACGCTCGTCGTCGGCGATCAGGATCGCGACGGCGTCTTCAACGAGTCGGTGAATGCGGACGACTCCTGCGTCGAGGTTTCGAACGCCGATCAGCTCGACAGCGATCTCGACGGAATCGGAGACGCGTGCGATGCCTCGCCGTACTGCAGCTCGTTCACGCCGACGGCGCCGCCGACGGCGCCGGCGAGCGCCGCGGCTTGCCAGAAGGCGATCGGGCGGGCGGCTCGCACCCTTCTGAAGACGCGCGCGAAGGCGATCTCGCGCTGCCTGAAGGACGTCGCCTCGTCGAAGCTCGTCGGGAACGCGACCGCGCTCTGCCGCGGAAGCTTCGTGGGTGACACCGACGTCTTGCCTCGCGACGCCAAGACCGCGACGAAGATCGCCAAGGCGGACGCGACGCTCCGGAAATCGCTCGCCGCGCGGTGTCCGACGCCGACCCTGGCACTGCTCGACACCTGCGCTTCGCCCTCCTCGGCGCCGACCCTGGACTCGCTCGTCTCGTGCCTCGGGCGTACCTACGGCGACGCCGCGCGGACGGTGAGCCAGCTCGCCTACGGAGCGCTCGGCGGCATCTCCGATGCGAAGAAGCGCCGCTGCCAGAGCACCGTCGGCGACGCCGGGCTCGACTACCTGTCGGATCTCGTCAAGACCGTCGGCGCGTGCCTCGATCGCGCGAACGACGGCGACATCCCGGGCGACGTGCAGGCGGGCTGCCTGGGACGCGGCGACGACGTCGGCGGGATGGTCGTGCTGCCGACCGATCCGGGGTCGCAGGTGAAGATCCAGGTGGCGCGGGCAAAGCTGCTCTCGCGCGTCACGCTCGCGTGCCCGGGAAGCATGCTCGCCGATCCGTCGATCACGGCGTGCGGAAACGACCCGGCCGCCGTCGCGAGCTGCCTGCAGTGCTCGCAGTGGCGGCGAGCGGTCGAGAGCCTGCGCGCCGCGTACGGCCCGCAGTAGCCCTCGAGCCTCGGCCGGCCGCACTCGCTGGCGGCGCCCCTCGCTGAGGCCGCCGGCGGCAGCCGGGCCGGTCGAGGAAGGTCCGCGAGCGGCCCGCACGTAACCCGGGTCCAGGGGGGCCGACGGCTCCTCGCGACCGGGGTTCAGGTCCCGGCCGTCGAGCGGTCCGCCGTCGCGGAGAAACTCCCGGAAAATCCGCCTCTTCGTCGAGGAACGTCCGGCGACGGCCTGCGGCACGGGCGTTGCGCTTGCGCAGGGTCAACTGCCGCTTCGAGGCGGCCCAGACCAGCGAGGAGACGACGATGAACACGACCCGCACGCAAGCCACGTCGAAGAAGACCGCCACCCCGGCACGCCGCATCCGCGCGCTCGCGATCGCCGCCGCCATCGCCGGCGTCGCCGCCCCCGCGATCACCGCGACCCCGGCCCGCGCATCGGGCGACGGTTACCGCCTGAACTCGATCGCGCACTACGCGAGCGTCGCCGGCGTGTCCGGTCTGGTCGCTCCGAACTTCGGCCACGGCGCCGTCATCGCGGAGCGCACCGGTCAGATCCACCACCTCCCGCAGGCCGGCTACGGCGGCGACTTCGTCCGGCGGTGGATGTCGAGCCCGCCGGTGGCCGTGGCGGCGTACTACAGCCCCGACGACGGCGTCTCGCACGCAATGGTCGCACTCCGCGACCGCACCCTCCACGAAGTGTACTTCAGCCCGACCTACGGCCCCTTCGACTACAAGGTCGCGACGTTCTCGAAGAGCATCGTCGGGATCGGTGCGTACTACACGCCCGATCGCAACCGGCACACGATCGTCGCTCTCCGCGACGGCACGATCCACGACGTCTACTTCCTGCCCGGGCAGGCGGTGCACGACGTCGTCATCGCCCAGCTCCGCGGCGTGGTCGCACTGAGCGGGTTCTACACCAGCGACGACGGCTTCGGGCACGCGATCGTCGCGCTTCGCGATCGCACCGTGCACGAGCTCTACTTCCGGAACGGCTCCGTCGGAAATGCGCTGCTCCACACCTACCCGACGCGCATCACCGCGGTGGGCGGCTTCTCCTACCAGACGTGGGTCTGGCCGAACGGCAACCCGGTGCAGGTCGAGGAGCGCGACGTCGTCGTCAAGCTCGCCGACGGGACGATCCACGAGATCTGGTTCAACCCGCGCTTCGGCATCGGCGAGGGCAAGCTGAACATCGATCCGTCGATCGCCGCGCCGACGTCGTCGGTCGCCGGCTTCGACGACGGCGGCGGCTTCCCCGCATACGTGTTCGGCACCAAGGACGGGTTCGCCTGGCTCTACCAGTTCGTCGTCGGCTAGCGCCCCAGGGCGACATCGCGAAGAGGCGCTCCTGCGGAACGCCTCGCAACGAAGGGCGAGATCGGGACACCGGTCTCGCCCTTCGTGCGTTCGGGGGTCGCCGTCCATCGGACGGTCTCTCACCTCGGCGGATCGCAACTCCCGTTCAAGGTCCGGAGACGCCAGGTGGCTCCTCGGGTTGCGGCGACCTCCCCGAACGCACGCCGTTTCGCGCCTTTGCTTCGGAAGGCCCCCGGCA
This sequence comes from Binatia bacterium, assembly GCA_035651755.1. Lineage (GTDB taxonomy): Bacteria > Desulfobacterota > Binatia > UBA12015 > UBA12015 > DASRFA01. The sequence continues at coordinate 65,444 of DASRFA010000060.1, forward strand.
CGCCCGTTGCGCTCGCGCCCGCCGCGCTCGCGCAACCACGCGCGGCGCAGAAAGGGAACGACGATGACGACGAAGAGACGATGGTGTTCGACGGGAGGGATCGCGGCGCGGCGCACCATGGCCGCCATGATGTTCGCGCTCACCGTGCCGCGGGCCGCTCACGCGCTCGAAGACCCGTGTGCACGGATGCGTGCGCGCATCGAGTCGCGACAGGCCGACTGCCGCACGCGCTGCTCGGAGCGCTCGGCTCGCGCGCAGAAGGGTCGCGCCATCTTCGACCTCACGGGGTGCGAGGATGTCTGTCGCGAGCGGTTCGACCGCTCCATCGGCGCGATGGAGCGGACCGGCCGCTGTCAGAAGGAAGAAGTGCAGGAGCTCGATCTCGGCGACGCAGGCTCGCAGCCGGTCGTCCGCGGCCGCTTCGACACGCCGTTCGGCGAGATCGAGGCCGACCTCCTGGTGGTCGACGGCGAGGCCGTGTTCGAGGGCGACATCGTCGTGGGTGACGTGCCCACGGTGACGGCGTCGCGCGACGGCTCTCCCGGGACCGAGAGCGCCAGGTCGGTCGCCCGCAGCGCGCTCTCCTCGCGCTGGCCGAACGGGACGATCCCGTTCGCCGTGAGCTCGAACCTGCGCGACCCGCGCACCAACGCGATCGACGCCCGCGTCACCGACGCGATGAACCACTGGACGGCGAACACTCCCATCCGGTTCGTCGCTCGCACGACGGAGGCGGACTACGTGGTCTTCCGCAAGCCGAGCTCGAACGTGTGTCAATCCAAGCCGGGCCGGCAGGGCGGCGTGCAGTACATCGACCTCGGTCCCGGCTGCAACACGGGAAGCGCGATCCACGAGATCGGGCACGCCGTCGGCCTCTGGCACGAGCAGGCGCGCTCGGACCGGGACGCCAACGTGATCATCAAGTGGGACAACATCAAGGACGCGATGAAGTCGCAGTTCCAGACCTACGTCGAGCTCGGAAACGACGGGATGAACCTCGACTACTTCGACTTCGACTCGATCATGCTCTACCCGTCGTTCATCACCGACACGAACTTCGTGAAGGACACGTCGAAGCCGGCCATGACCCGCCTCGACGGGACGACGTTCGGAGCGAACCGCACGGCGCTCTCGCGTCAGGACATCGCATCCGTCCGCTTCCTCTACCGGCGGGCCAGCGGCTCGCTCGTGACGGGCGGGCGGGGTTGCGTCGAGTTCAACGGCTGGGTGCCGTGGGATCGGACTCCGATGCGCGTGAACTCGTGCAACGGCTTCCTGCAGCAGCTGTGGACCCCGCGCGAGGGCTACGTCTACTCGCAGTACCCGGGGACGTACGTCGTCGACATGCCGTACGCGACGGAAGGCGCGGGCGTCTGGATCTTCCACCGCTGGGACGGACCGAACCAGCGCTTCGACCTGAGCTCGGTGCAGCTCCGGACGACGGCCGGATACTGCGCCGTCGTCCCGCCGAATGATTGGAAGACCGCGGTCGGCACGTGCGGGCTGAGCGTGGCCGAGGCGATCACCGGCCAGTATTCGAAGCGCAGCTTCACGTTCACGCCGAGCGGAGAGATCAAGACTCCGGACGGAAGGTGCCTCGACGTGATGTACTGGAGCACCGCGAACGGGACGCCGGTCGTCGCGGCGACGTGCCAGGGGGGAGCGAACCAGAAGTGGCGGTTCGGTCCGAGCGGCCAGATCATCGGGTACGGCAACAAGTGCCTCGACGTGCGCGGCTGGGACGATCGCCCCGGAACGGCCCTCCAGATGTGGGACTGCCTGGGCGGAACGAACCAGGCGTGGACGGTGCGCGGCCAGCTCCGCAATCCGGGCACGAACATGTGCTTGAACGCGGGGAGCGCGGCGTCGGGAACGCCGGTCACGGTGTCCGCCTGCAGCTCGGCGTCGGCGGGTCAGAAGTTCGATCGCTTCTAGGCCGCGAAGCGAAAATCGTGTCCGGGACGCGATCGGCGGGCGCGGAGGAGCCGCCTTCTCCTCCTCCGCGCCCGCCGCTGAAGGAGCCTGCGCGTGTCCGAGCTCGGCAACGCGCGCACCGCCGGCCGATGCGTGGTTGATCGCGGACGGCGGATGGGATTTCGTCGCCGCAGGGAGGCCCTTTGCCGAGCAGTCCTCGCTTTGCGGAACGCGTGCCGAAGGGCGTCTGGCCGATGGCCATCGCCATCGCCGGAGCGGCCGCGCTGCTCGCGGCCCGGACCACCGCGACCAGCCTCGATTGGGTGGGTCGCGTCTTCCCCGGGTTCATGGTCATCGAGAACCGGGTCATCGCGGCCATCGGTCTTCCGAGCTGGAACGGCGCGCGGGTCGAGAACCTGTACCTTCACGAGCTCGTCTCCGTCGACGGCCGGCCGCTCGCGAGCGCCGACCAGCTCGCACGCGACATCGCTCGACGGGCCCCCGGGACGCCCGTCCGCTACGAGATCCGCCGCCACGGCGACGATCGCGAGGTGACGATCGCGACGCAGCGCTTCGAGCGCGCCGACTGGACGATGCTGTTCGGCGTCTACCTCTGGAACGGCGTCGTCTTTCTCGCCGCCGGGCTCCTCGCGTGGTCGTTGTCGCCGCTCCGCCCGCTGCCGCGCGCCTTCCTCGCCTTCGGCGCGAGCTGCGCGCTCTTCCTCTTCACCGCAATGGACCTCTACGGTCCATGGACCTTCTTCGACCTTCACCTGCTGTCGGAGGCGCTGGTACCGGCGGCGGGCTTGCAGCTGCTCCTGCTCTTCCCGGTCGAGCACCGGCTCGCCCGCTGGCGCTTCGCAGGCTATCCGATCGCGCTCCTGCTGTTCGCGCTGCTCGAGGTCTTCCGCGACCGTCCGGCGCCGTTTCTTCGGGTCTTCGACGCGTGCGCTCTCTACCTGTCGGGCGTGAGCCTCTTCTTCGGGCTCCGCCAGATCCTCGAGTACCGGCGCGCCACGTCCGCGCTCGCGCGCCAGCGCGTCCGGGTCGTCACGCTCGGGACGGTGTTCGGGCTCGCGCTGCCGGGCCTCATCGTTCTGGTGTCGCTCGCGCTCGGCCGGGGGCTCGGCATGAACGCGATTGCCTTTACCTTCTTCCTGTTCCCGGTCGCGCTCAGCTACGCGATCGTCAAGCACGACTTGTTCGAGATCGACGCGATGGTGAAGCGCGCCGCGTACTACCTCGTGCTCACCGGTGCGGTCGGCGTGCTGTACGCGGGCGGGCTTCTCGTGCTGAACCTCGCGCTCCAGTCGACCGGCCTCGCGCGAACACCGGCCGTTCTGGCCGCGTTCACCGTCGCGGTCCTCGTCGCCTTCAACGCGCTCCGGTCCAGGTTGCAGGGATTCGTCGACCGCGTCTTCTTCCGGACCCGGTACGACGGCGCGCGGGTGTTGGCCGAGGTCGGCGAGCAGCTGGCGTCGGCGCTGCGACACGACGAGATCTCGGCGCTGGTGCATTCGGCGCTCGGCGACGCGATTCCGAACCTGGGAGTGCGTCTCTTCTTCACGACGGACGAGGACGGCCGCGTGCGCGAGATCGCGACCGGCATCGAGATGGATCCGGGGCTCGCGGCCGCGATCGCGCCGGGACGGATCCTGACCGTCGACGATCCCGCCGAGCTCTTCGCGAGCGACGACGTGCGGCGCTCGGTGCGCGAGGCGCTGCGCGGCCTCGGCGCCGCGGTCGCCGTGCCCATGCGGCTCCGCAATCGCACGGTCGGCGTGCTGGCGATCGGAACCAAGCGCTCCGGGCTGTTCTATACCGCAGGCGACGCGCAGTTCCTGCTCGCGCTCGCGCATCAGACCGCGACCGCGCTGCAGAACGCCGCGTCCTACGAAAAGCTGGTCTCGCTCAACGCGGAGCTGGAAGACCGCGTCGCCCAGCGCACGTCGCAGCTGAGCGCCGCGAACGCGGATCTCGCCGGTTCGAACGCCGAGCTCGAGCGCGCGTATGCGGACCTGAAGGCGGCCGAGGTGCAGCTCGTACAGAGCGCCAAGATGGCCTCGCTCGGCCGGCTCGCGGCCGGCGTCGCGCACGAGATCAACAACCCGGTGAGCTTCATCGCGTCGAATCTCGAGCCCCTCCGGTCGCGGCTCGACAGGGCCGCGGCGTCCCCGGACGACGCGCCCCGGCTCCTCGGGCAGGCGCGAGAGTTGCTGGACGTCATGGCGAAGGGGGCGGAGCGGACGATCGCAGTGGTGCGCGACCTGCGGAGCTTCTCCCGCATCAACGAAGCGCGCCGGAAGAACGTCGATCTCCGGGAAGGGCTCGACGTGACGATCCGGCTCCTGGAGACCCGCTGGCGGGACCGGATCGCGATCCGGCGCAGCTACGCGGACGTGCCTCCGGTCGAGTGCGAGCCGAGCCAGATCAACCAGGTCTTCATGAACCTGATCGCCAACGCATGCGACGCGATCGACGGTGCGGGCGAGATCTTCGTCGACGTCGCGGAGCGCGACGCCGCGGTCGTCGTCGCCATCCGCGACAGCGGTCGCGGCATCCCGCGCGAGCAGCTCGAGCGGATCTTCGACCCGTTCTTCACGTCCAAGGACGTGGGCGAAGGCACCGGGCTCGGGCTCGCGATCGTCCACGGCATCGTCGCCGCGCACGGCGGCCGCGTCGAGGTCGACAGCGCGCCGGGAGCCGGCTCCACCTTCCGGGTTTTTCTGCCGTGTGTGCCCGCGGCGCGACAGGTCTTGTCCTCCGGCGCCCCGGCACGCTATCCGGCGGCGCCGGCCGACGGGCCGCGATCGGCCGCGCCGGAAGCGCCGACGACGACGGGCCCACGCACCTGAGCGACGCGAGGCGCCGCACGGAGATCCGATGCCAGAAGTCGACTACTCTCGATACCCCGTTCTGGTGGTCGACGACGAGACCGACATCCTGACCTCCATCAGGATCAGCTACGGCGAGGAGTTCCAGATCCTGTGCGCCGACGGCGGCGCGAGGGGTCTCGCCTTGCTCGAGGAGAACGACGTCGCGGTCGTCGTCGCCGACCAACGGATGCCGGGGATGGCGGGGGTCGAGTTCCTGGAGCGCACCATGGCCGTCCGTCCCGACCTCGTTCGCATCATCTTGACCGGCTACGCCGACATCGACGTCCTGATCGACGCCGTCAATACCAGCCGGATCTACCGGTACGTGACGAAGCCGTGGGACCACCAGGAGCTGCGGGTCACGCTGAAGCGGGCGATCGAGACCTACGTCCTCGAACGCGAGAACGCGCGCCTCGTCGAAGAGCTGGGGCGCGCGAACGAGCGCCTCGCGGGGGAGAATCGGTACTGGCGCGAGCGCGATTCCCGCGAGCACGAGTCGAGCGGGATCATCGGCGGCAGCGCTCGCATGCGCGATCTCGAGCGGATGATCGCGAAGGTCGCGAACGCGCCGACGACCGTGCTGGTGGAAGGCGAGACCGGTACGGGAAAGGAGCTCGTCGCACGCGCGATCCACGCCCAGAGCCCCCGGCGCGACAAGCTCTTCGTCGCCGTGAACTGCGCCGCGCTTTCGGAAAACCTGCTCGAGAGCGAGCTCTTCGGCCACCGCCGCGGTGCGTTCACCGGCGCGCTGTCCGACAAGAAGGGGCTCTTCGAGGTGGCGCACGGCGGAACGCTGTTTCTCGACGAGGTGTCCGAGACCACACCCGCGCTCCAGGCGAAGCTCCTGCGCGTCCTGCAGGAAGGCGAGATCCTCCCCGTCGGTGAGACCCGTCCCAAGAAGATCGACGTCCGGGTCGTCGCCGCGACCAACCGAAAGCTCGAGGACGAGGTGCAAGCGGGTCGCTTCCGGCAGGACCTCTACTACCGTCTGCGGGTCTTCCCGCTCAAGGTGCCGCCGCTCCGCGAGCGACTCGAGGACGTCCCTGCTCTCGCCCGCCACTTCGCGGACCGCCACGCAGTTCGACTCGGGAAGCGCGTCGCCGGGATCTCGGCGCGCGCGATCGAGCTTCTCCGTCTGCACGCCTTTCCGGGCAACGTGCGGGAGCTCGAGAACGAGATGGAGCGCGCCGTCCTGCTGACGGAGCCGGGGGAGGAGATCACGGCGGCGGCGCTTTCGGACGCGTTCGAGGACCTCGACGGGAATGGCGAGCCCGCGCGTGACGACACGGCCGACGCGCACCGTGCGCGCGCCGAGGCGTTCGCACGCAGCGAGGTACAGGCGGCGCTCGATCGGCACCGCGGCGTACGCACCCGGGCCGCCGAGGAGCTGGGCCTCACGTACCACGGCTTGCTGAAGCGGATGCGCCGGCTCGGGATGATCGAATGACGCCGCCGCGCTCTCGCCGCGAGTGAGCGCGCTGGACGTCGCGGCGGCGCGCCGCGGGGTGCTCGTCGTCGCCTCGGCGGCACTTCATGCGCTCGCCCTGCCGCCCTGGGACGCCTGGCCGCTCGTCTGGGTGGCGCTCGTTCCGCTGTTCCTCGCGCTGCGGGGAGCGACGGTGCGCGGGGGGTGCGCGATCGGCTTCGCGTGGGGCGTCGCGGCCATCTGGGCGATCGCGTACTGGGTGCCGCCGGCGATCGCCGCCTACTATGACCAGCCGCTCTGGGCGGGGCTCTTGCTGGCGATGCTGTCCGCGATCGTCGTGCTCGGGCTGCCGATGGCGGTGTACGGCGCGTGGGCGGCCGCGGTGCTCCCGCGGTGCAGCCCGACAGGGCGGTGCCTCGCCGCGGCTGCGATGTGGGTCGCCGTCGAGCTCGTCCGGGCGCGCGCCCCATTCGGGAATCCGTGGCTTCTCTTCGGGTACGCGTTGCTGCCGTACCCCGCGCTCTCGCAAGCCGCGGACGTCGGCGGCGTGTTCCTGCTCTCGTTCGCGTGCGTCCTCGCGAACGCCGCGATCGCGGAGCTCGTCGGTGCGCTGGCCGCGGGCGGCGCGGCACGCACCGCGGCGTGGTGGCCCACGGCGAGCGCGGCCGCAGTGCTGGCCGTCGCCGCGCTCCACGGTCGCGCCCGCCTCGCGACCGCCGATGCGCCGCACGGCGATCCGGTCGCTGTTTCGGTCGTGCAGGCGAACGTCGATCCGTCCGCGCACTGGCGAACCGAGGACTATGGCCGCGATCTCGACCGCTACCTACGGCTGTCGGGCGCCGCATCCGGGCACCCGCGCCTGCTGGTCTGGCCCGAAAGCGCGCTCACCTTCTTCGTCGATCGCGAGCCGGCCTACCGGAGCGCAATCGCGGAAACGCTGCGCGCCGCCCTCGACGGCGACCTTTTGACCGGCGGACCGCACGCCGTCGAATCGGCCGGACGGCCGGCGTCCTACTTCAACTCCGCCTTCCACCTCGGGCCGGACGGCGAGGTCCGCGCCCGCTACGACAAGGAGCGACTGCTTCCGTTCGGCGAGTACTTCCCTTGGCCTTCGCTCGACTTCCTGCGCCGGCGCTTCGGCCACGTCCGCGAGTTCACGCCCGGCGTCGAGACGCATCCGCTCGAGACGCCGGCCGGAAAGCTCGGTGTCGCGATCTGCTTCGAGGCGATCCTACCCGGAGTCGTGCGCGACCGCGTGCGCGAGGGCGCGGAGGTGCTGGTCAATCTCTCGAACGACGCCTGGCTCGGGGCGGGAGCCGGCCCGGCGCAGCACTTCGCGATGGCGCGCCTGCGCGCGATCGAGCATCACCGCTGGCTCGTGCGAGCGGCGCCGACCGGCATCTCGGCGTTCGTCGACCCGGCCGGGCGGATCGTGCGGCAGACGCGCCCTCAGGCGGAAGCGGTTCTCGACGGAACCGTATCGCCGTCGCGCGACACCACGTTCTACGGCGAGCACGGCGACCTGTTCGCGTGGGGGTGTGTCGCCGCGGCCGGCGCCGCTACGCTCGCCGCCCTTCGCCGCGCTCAGCCGCCGCGCGTCGCCTCGGAGTAGATCTTCGGCAGCTCGTGCGGCAGCGAGGCGATGTCCTCGATCACCATGTAGCGGCTCGCGTCGCACATCTCGCGCAGGTAGTCGTGGCCGGCGCGGTCGACGGTGATGCAGAAGGGCTGCACGCCCGCCTTCATCGCCTCGCGCAGCGCCATGGTCGTGTCGCGGAGGCCGTAGACGTTCGAGCGGCGATCGTCGCCGTAATCGAAGTCCTGCGGGAAGCCGTCCGAGAGCAGGATCAGGTGCTTCGCGCGCGAGGCGACCGCGCGGAGCTTCGCGGTCGCCTGCCGGAGGGCCGCGCCCATGCGCGTCGAGCGCTGCGGCTCGATCGCGCCGATGCGCGCACGCACCGCCTGGTTGAGCGGCTCGTCGAACGACTTGACGTCGAAGAATTCCACGCAGTCGCGGCCGTGGCCGGAGAAGCCGAAGATCGCGTAGAGGTCGCCGATCTCCTCCAGCGCCTGCGCCATGATGACGAGCGCCTCCTTCTGGATGTCGATGATGCGGCGCGCACGCGGCCGGGCGCGGATCGCGAGCGCGACGTCGGGGTCGGCGTCGCCGGGGAGCGGCGGCGAGACCTCGGTCTCCTCGTCGGTGGAAGCGGACATGTCGAGGAGGAAGAGCGTCGCGACGTCCCGCTCCTCGCGCTGGCGCGCGGTGTACAGCTTCGGCGACGGCGTGCGGCGCGCGCGCCGGTCGGAACGCGCCATGACGGCGGCGTTCAGGTCGAAGTCCTCGCCGTCGAGGAGGCCGTGGATGACGCGGTAGCCCTCTGGCTTGACGCGCTGGAACTGCCGCCGCACCTCCGGAAGCATCTCGACGTAGCGCGCCAGCGTGCCCGCGAAGAAGCCGCCGTCGTCGCCGTCGAGCGACACCTCGTGCACCTTGCACCACTGGTGGCGATAGTCGCCGATGACGTAGTCCCACTCGTCGACGAGGTACACGCCGCGCGCCTTCCGGCCGTGGCGCGCGAGCGCGATCGCCTGATCGACCGCGGCGCTCGGCGAGCGCGGCTCGCGCTTCTCGTGCGGACCGCCGCCACCCGTGAGACCGGCGACGAAGAGGCCGATCGCGTCGATCGGCCCCTCGGCGCGCATGACCGTCAAGTCGGGGCGCTGCTCGAGGTAGGCGCGGAGGAGGTCCGGGTCGATCGCGCTGCCGGGCGAGGTCTCCTCGCTGCGCTGGCCGGCGGCGTCGCGCAGGTCGGCCTGGCGATCGGGATCGCGGTCGGACGAGGTGGGCGCGCCGGGTCTCGCCTCGTCCTCGTGCTCGAGCACGTACGACAGCATCAGGTCCTCCTCGAGGAAGCTCTCGAGGCCGTAGATCGGGATGAGCTCGCCCGCCGCGAGGCGATCGCAAAGGACCTCGAGCGCGCGCGCGCTGTCGTACACGGTCGCGACGCCGCCGGCGGCGCGGTCGGCGAGCGCCGCGAGCGGCTCGCCCCACGGCGGCGCGAAGGCGACGCGGGCGCGATCGCCGCCGAGAGCGAGGTAGAGGACCGCCGCCGGTGCGCCGCCGACCGGATCGGGCCGGTCGAGCGGAAAGACGCGCCGACGGAGCCACGCGACGTCGGCGACGAGCCCCGGGTAGCGCCGGGCGAGGAGCGGCATCGCGCGCACCGCTTCGAGGTGCGCGAAGAGGCCGGCAGCGACCTCCGGCTGCGCGAAGCGCCGGTAGAGCTCGGAGAGCCCGTCGGTCGCGCAAGCCGTCGACGCCGGCGCCGCGGCGGCCGCGACGTTCGCATCCGCCGGCGAAGGCCCGCCCGCGCCTCCCGACTCGTCGAGCCAGCACGCGATCTCGAACGAGCGCGTGCCGAGCTCCTCCCAGACGGTCGCGAGCGTCGCCTGCAGCTTCTGGAGCGTGAAGTTCTCTTCCCAGGTCGGGAACACGTCGGTGCGCGCGCTCACCGGAATGCTCGCCGCGTCGAGCGAGATCGGCGAGAAGAGCCCGCCCGCGTCGCTGGGAGCGATCGCCGGGCGTGCCTTCGTGAGGAGGTGCAGGTAGCCGCGGAGCGTCGGCTCGGAGTCCTCGAGCAGGACCGCGACGTCGTGCCGCCGGAGGAACGCCCGCGCGCCGCGCGACTCGAGCGCGAAGAACGCGAGCGCCGCCGCCGGCTCGGGATCCCGCAGCGCGAGCCCCTTCTCGACGAACGCCGCCAAGTTGTCGCCGAAGCCGACCGCGTCGCCGACGCGAAGCACGGATCGCAGGTAGCGCGCGGTCGCGGTCGGCAGGTCGCGCGCGATCCGGCGCGCGAGCTCGAGGACGCGCGTCCGCACCGGCGGCGGAACGCGCCGCAGGACCGGCCCGACGACCTCGATGCAGTCGACGAGCGCCTCGGGCGCGCCGACGAGCGCGCGCGCGAGGTCGAGGACGGCGGCGCGGCTGGCGCGCGGCATGCGCGCGAGCTCCGCCGGGAGGCGCGCGAACACCCGGCCGCCCCGCTCGCGATCGCGCGCCGCGAGCCGAGCGGCGACGGCGATCGCCGCCGCGAGATCGGAGTCGGCGAGTCCCGGAGCCTCCGGAAGCCGCCCTGCCGCGTCGCCGGCGCGGCGGGCGCCGAACGCGGCCGCCTCGCAGTAGTCGGCCCACGCCTCGATCACCGGCCCGCCGTGGCGCGCCAGCGCCGCGCCGCTCGACGACGCGAATCGCTGCACGACCGGGTCTCCGCCGTGGCGAGCGGCGAGGCGGGCGATCGCCGCCGCGGCCGCGAGCAGCTGCGCGGACAGATCGTCCCGCGCGTCGCGTGCCCCGCGCGCGTCGCCGCGGACGACGAGGGCGGGCAGTGCGCTGGCCGCGAAGCTCGAGGCGGCGCGTGCCGACGCCTGCGCGATCGCCTCGGCGGCCTCGCACCAGGCCGCGAGGTCGGCCGGGCGAAGCGCCGCGACGTCGGGAAGCGCGAGGCCGACGAGCGCCTGCGTCGCCTCCCGCCCCGCTCCCTCGATCCGGACGAGCCGCCGCATGGCATCGGCGTACGCGGAGACGACGTCCGGCGGCAGCTCGCCGGCGAGCGACTGCGCCGCCGCCCGCAGGCGCTCGGCGAAGCCGGGGCTCAGGTCGCCGAGCTCGGCGGCGAGGGCCACCAGGCTTCCGCCGTCGGCGCGCGCGGCACCGCTTGTTCGGTCGCTCGGCATGAGGGATCGCTTCGGACGGCGGGCGCCGCGCGGACGGCCGCCGCGCGGGCGTCCGTCGCCATGCAGTCCGGCCGGCGGCCAATTAACCATACGTCCGCGGGCGACGACATACGCGGGTCGATCTTCACGACCGCGGCCGCCGACGGCGGAGGGAGCGACGAATGGATCTCGCACTGGTGGCGATCGGGCTGGTGGTCGGGGCGATCAGCGGCATGGTCGGCGTCGGCGGCGGCATCCTGCTCGTGCCGGCGCTCGTCTACCTGCTCCGCTTCTCGCAGCACGAGGCGCAGGGGACGTCGCTCGCCGTGCTGGTGCCGCCGATCGGCATCTTCGCGGCGCTCGAGTACTACCGGCAGGGGTACGTGCGCCTGCCGGTGGTCGGCTGGGTCGCGGTCGGGTTCGCCGGCGGCGCGCTCGCGGGCGCGCTGATCGCGGGTCAGCTTTCGGGCACCGCCCTCCGGCGCGGGCTCGGGGTCCTGCTCTTCTTCATCGCGCTCCAGATGCTGTTCTCGGAAGAGCGCGCGCGCTTCCAGGCGGTGCTCCCGATCGCGATCGCGACCGGCGCTGCCGGCGCGCTCGCCTGGGTCGAGCACAGGTTCGGCTTCGGCCGTCGAGCGCGCCGCCGCCTCGTGCACTGGATCCGGAGGAACCGTCCGCCGCGGCCGCTCGGGGGGGACATCGAGTACCACATCTGAGCGCGGCGCCAGGATCGCGCCGCGCGGTCTCCGCCGCCTACTTCTTCGTCCTCGCGAGCGGCGGCGCCTTCATCCCGTACTTTCCGCTGTACCTCGCATGGCTCGGCCTCGCCGGGCCGGAGATCGGCCTCGTCCTCGCAGTGAACCCGGCGGTGCGATGGACGGGCGCGATCCTGTGGGCCTATGCCGCCGATCGCTGGCGGGTCCGGCGCCGGCTTTTGATCGCAGCCGCGATCGGCAGCACGGCGTCGCTCGCGACGCTGCTGATCGCGCACGACTTCGCGCACGTCGCCGCCGCGTGCGCGGTGATCGCGTTCCTGTCCGCGCCGCTCATCCCGCTGACGGATGCGACGGTCGTCGACCACCTCGACCTCCTCGGCGGCGACTACGGCCGGGTGCGCGCGTGGGGATCGGTCGGGTTCGTGGGCGGCTCGCTGATCGCCGCGGCGGTGCTCGGCCGGTTCGAGGCGTGGGTCGTGCCGTGGCTGCTGATCGCGCTTCAGATCGGGCTGCCGTTCGCGGTCGCCCAGCTGCCGCGCGCGCAGTTCGGGCACGCGTCGGAGTTCCGCGCACCGTGGCGGCTCCTGAACGCGCCGCTCGCGGCGTTCCTCGCGAGCTCGTTCCTCTTCCAGCTGAGCTCGGGCGCCTGGGGCGGCTTCTTCGCGGCGTACTGCCGGGCGCGCGGCTTCTCCGAGGCCGTGCCGGGCATCGCGTGGGGCTTCGCGGTCGCGTCCGAGGTGGCGACGCTCTACTTCGGGCGCCGGCTGCTCGCTTGGCTGTCGCCGCCGGATTTGATGCTCGCCGTCCTGGCCGTCACCGCGTCGCGCTATGTGCTGACGGCGGGCGCGAAGAGCGAGATCGCGGCCGTCCTCCTGCAGCTCGGGTACGGCCTCGGCTTCGCGGGCTTCCATCTCTCCGCGCAGCAGCTCCTGGCGCGCCTCGTCCCCCAGCGCAGCACGACCAACGGCCAAGCCCTCTACGGCTTCGTCTCCTTCGGCCTCGGCGGCAGCCTCGGCTTCGTGCTCGCCGGATCCCTCGTCGACCGCCTCGGCCCACCCGGCCTCTTCGCCTTCGAGGCCGCGCTCGCCGCGGCCGCGATCGTGCCGACGCTTTGGCTGCGGTCGCTCCTGGGTCGTGCCCCAGCTCGCTAGACCGGCCTATCGCCGATGATGGTGACGCGCTCCATCACTCGCCGCTTCGGCCAGTAGTCCGACGCGGCGTAGTGCTGCACGGCGCGGTTGTCCCAGAGCGCGAGCGAGCCCGGCTCCCATCGGAATCGGCACTGGTACTCCGGGACGGCGGCCTGCTGGCAGAGGAGCCGCAGCAGCGACTCGCCGTCCGCGCGCTCGAGGCCGACGAGATGGCTCGTGAAGCCGCCGTTGACGAAGAGCGTCCTCCGGCCCGTCTCCGGGTGCGTGCGGACGACCGGATGCTCGGCCGGCGGGTACTCCTCCTGCTTCTTCTTGAGCTCGTCCGCGCTCAGGTAGCGACCGAAGGTCCGCGTGAAGTCGTGCACGGCCTTCATGCCGTCGATGCGCTGCTTGACGTCGTCGGACAGGCCCTGCCAGGCGGCGTTCATGTCCGCGAAGAGCGTGTCGCCACCGACGTCTGGCACCTCGACTGCACGCAGCAGCGATCCGAGCGACGGCTCGAGCCGCCACGTGACGTCGGCGTGCCAGACGTTCTCGTAGCCGCCGATCGCCTCGCTCTTCTCGAACACGATGACCTCGGGAGCGTCGTTCCGGCTCGGCAGGAACGGGTGGACCTCGAGGTCGCCGAAGCGGCGCGCGAAGGCGGCCTGCTGCGCGCTGGTGACGAACTGATCGCGGAAGAACACGACCTTCCAGTCGAGGAAGGCGCGCTTCACGTCGGCGAAGGTCTCGTCGTCGATCGTCTCGGCGAGCGAGACGCCGCCGATCTCCGCCCCGATCGTCGGCGACAGCGGCCGGACCGAGATCCGGTCGTAGCGCTGTGCGGCGAGCTTCTCCGCCTCGTCGCGAAGGAACGGGCGAGGACCGGCGTAGAACCTTGCCATGTTGTGCTCCGAGCGCGACGGGCGAGGAATTCAGCGCGCGCCGAAGACGAGATCACACGCGCCTCGGCCGCACAACCGTTGCAGGACGGGTGGAGGGCCCGTCTTAGAGCGGCTTGGCGTTCAGGGCTGTCATCCCGCCGTCGACGACCAGCACGGCGCCGGTCACGTACGACATCGCCGGCAGAACGAGGCTCAGGATCGCGTGGGCGATCTCCTCCGGGTGCCCGTAGCGCTTCAGCGGCACCTTCCGGCGCGCGAACTTCTCCTTGTCGGGCTCGGCGATCGCCGCCGTCATGCCGGTCCGGATCGGCCCCGGGCAGATCGCGTTCGCGGTGATGCCGCGCATCGCGACCTCGACGGCGAGCGAGCGCGTGAGCCCGATCACGCCGTGCTTCGCCGCGGTGTACGCGCTGATGAGCGGCGTCGCGCCGAGCGCCTCGGTGCTCGCGATGTTGACGACGCGACCCTCCCCGCACTTCTCGAGGTGCGGCAGCGCCTCGCGGATGACCCGCATCAGGCCCGTCAAGTTGACGTCGAGCGTGCGACGCCAGGCCTCCTCGTCGCCGAACACGGACGGCATGCTGACGCCGGCGCAGTTGACGAGGATGTCGATCGAGCCGAGCGCCGTGGCGATCTCGGCCACGACCCGGCGGACGCCCGCGTCGTCCGCGACGTCGAGCACCCACCCGCGCAGGTCGCCGCCGCCGGCGCGAGCCTCCTTTTCCAGGCTTCGCAGGCCCGCTTCGCCGACGTCCGCGGCCGCGACGCTCGCGCCCTCGCCCGCGAAGAGCGCCGCGGTCGCTCGGCCGATGCCGCTCGCGGCCCCGGTCACGAGCGCGCGCTTTCCGCGAATGGAACGGCTCTGGGTCATGCTCGCGTCCTCGCCGACGTGCCTACGCCGGAAAAAGAGCGCTCACGAGCTCGCCGACCGAGCGCAGCATCTCGGGGTCGTCGGTGAGGGCGTTCGTGACCGCGACGGTGCACGCCCGCCGGGGCGCGAGGCCGCGCGACACGAGCTGGCCCGCGTACACGAGGAGCCTCGTGCTGACGCCCTCGCCGAGACCCGAGCCGCGCAGCGTTCGCACCTTCTCGCCGAGCGTCGCGAGCGCGAGCGCGACGTCCGCGTCGACGCCGCTCTCGTGCCGGATGATCTCCGCCTCGCGGTCGCGTGGCGGGTAGTCGAACTCGAGGCTCACGAAGCGCTGGCGGGTCGAGTGCTTCAGGTCCTTGAGGACGCTCTGGTAGCCGGGGTTGTACGAGATGACGAGCAAAAAGTCGGGGTGCGCCTCGACGATCTCGCCGCGCTTGTCGATCGGCAGGATGCGGCGATGGTCGGTCAGCGGATGGATCAGGACGATCGTGTCCTTGCGCGCCTCGACCACCTCGTCGAGGTAGCAGATCGAGCCGCGGCGGACGGCCTGGGTGAGAGGCCCGTCGATCCAGACCGTCTCGTCGCCCTGGATCAGGTAGCGTCCCACCAGATCGGATCCCGTCAGGTCCTCGTGGCACGCCACCGTGATGAGCGGCGGCGTCCCGGGAGCGCGCTCGGCGCGGCGTGCGCCGCGCGGCGACTCCTCGCGCGGCGCCGCGGGCCCGAGCAGGCGATGGGCCATGTACTCGATGAAGCGCGTCTTTCCGCAGCCGGTCGGGCCCTTCAGAAGGACCGGCAGCCGGCAGCTGAACGCAGCCTCGAAGATCTCCACCTCGTCGCGAAGCGGGAGGTACCAGGGCGTCGAATCGTGGTCGGGCATCAGATCGGAAGTTGTGCCCCGGATGACGGAGCGAGGGAAACGCTTCCCTCGCCCGGAGCTTTAGTGAATGCCCGGAGCGGGGGTCAGGCTCACCGGGTCGACGCCGAGGATGCGGAACGCGCTCTTCCACAGGTCCGTCGCCGGCGTCTCGAAAACGAGATCGACGTCGACCGGAATGTTGAGCCACGACGACGCGGTGAGCTCCGCGTCGAGCTGTCCGGGACCCCAGCCGGCGTAGCCGAGGATCAGGCGGCTCCGGTCCGCCTCGCACTCCCGCGGATCGCCCGCGAGGATCCGCTTCAGGAGGGCCTGCGAGCTCGACATGTAGATGCCGTCGCAGACCTCGAAGCCGTCGCCGTCCTGGGGCGCGTTCCGGCAGAGGAGCCAGCCGCGCTCCGGGCTCACCGGCCCGCCTTCCCACACCGTCAAGGCACAGCCGGGCGCCGGCGGCGGATCGAGCGAGAGCAGCTCGCTCGCCGTCGTGTTGACCGGCCGGTTGACGACGAATCCCAGGGCCCCTTCCTCGTTGTGCTTGCAGAGGAGGACGACGCTACGAGCGAAGTTCGAGTCGACGAGCTGCGGCATCGCGAGCAGCAACGTCGGAGCCAAGCCGTCGGCACCCATCCAGGCCTCCTTCCCAATGCGAAGACTAGCCCGGTCGTCAGTTCGCCACAATCTATCGAACGAGGGGATCTCTCCCCTCGCCCGTTTCGGCAAAGCCGAAGCGGGTCCCACTCCCCGGCTCGCTCCGCTCGGCCGCGCGCGAAGCGCGCGGTGCACCGTGCATTCGACGAGGGGGACGCGCGTGCGTAAGGTCGGCGGGTGCCGACGACGGTGCGCCGCGAGCGCCTCAACCTCTGGGTCATCAGCGCGGCACAGTTTCTGACGCTCGCCGGGATGACGGCGATCCTGCCGCTCTTGCCGCTCTACCTCGCGCAGATCGGCGTGTCGGATCGGAACGCCGTCAAGTACTGGACGGGTGCGCTGGGATCGGCGCCGTTCGCGGTCGCCGTGTTCGCGACCCCGATCTGGGGGTCGCTCAGCGACCGCTTCGGGTACAAGCCGATGGTCGTCCGCTCGGTCGCCGGGATCGCGATCGCGACGGTCGGCATGGGGCTCGCGTCGTCCCCGGTCGAGCTGCTCGTCTGGCGCGGCGTGCAGGGTGCGGTGAGCGGGGTCTTCCCGGCGGCGGTAGCGCTCGTCTCCGCGCTCACGCCGGCCGAGCGCGTGGGGCGCGCGCTCGCGATCCTCCAGAGCGCGCGCGCGGCCGGCGGCCTGTGCGGCCCGCTGCTCGGCGGGCTCGTCGCCGACCTGATCGGCATCCACGCGCTCTTCTACTGGGTGGGCGGCATCGCGGCGGCGACGACGGTCCTCTGCGCGCTCGTTCTCGACCGCGATCCCGAAGAGCCGCCCGCGGCGCACGCGGCGGCAGCCGGCTCGCTCTGGCGCTCGCTGCTCGGTGATGGCGGCACCCTCGGCATGCTCGCGCTCATCGTGCTCTTCCAGGTGACGCTCATGACGTCGTGGCCGACGCTCGCGCTCTTCGTCCAGAAGTTCGACGTTCCGGAGAGCCGCGTCGCGACGACGACCGGCCTCCTCATCTTCGCGTCCGGCTTCCCGGCGCTCGTGACGGCGACCGTCTGGGCGCGGCTCGGCGCGCGCCGCGGGCTGGTCGCGATGATCGCCCTCTCGCTGGCATGCACCGGCACGGCGAACGTCTGCATCGGCCTGCTCGCGGAGAGCATCCCCGCCGTCCTCGCGCTGCGCGCGTTCGCGGGCCTGTCGCTCGCGGGGTTCATCCCGCTCTCCTTCGAATGGCTCGCGCAGCGCGCGCCGGCGGGCGCGCGCGGACGCATGGCGGGCCTGGCGTCGACCGCGATGATGGTCGGCAACGTGATCGGCCCGGCGCTCGGCGGCTGGCTCGCCGTGCGCGTCGGGCTCGCGTCGACGTTCTACGCTCCGGGCGCGATGCTCGCTGCCGTCGGCGTCGGCCTCGCGGCGCTCTCGCTCGGCGCCGACCGCTGACGCTCCTGCCTCAGTTGCCGAAGTCCCACGACTCGCCGGCGCGATGCCGCTCGAGCACCTTCTTCGCGATCAGGATGCGATGCACCTCGTCGGGTCCGTCGGCGATCCGGAGCGTGCGCGCGCCCTGGTACATCGCGGCGAGCGGCAAGTCGCCGGAGACGCCGGCCGCGCCCCACACCTGGATCGCCCGGTCGACGACGCGGTGGTAGGCGGCCGGAACGAACACCTTGATCGCCGAGATGTCGGCGCGAGCGTCGCCGCCCGAGTCCATCTTCTCGGCGCAGTGGATCGTCATCAGGCGCGCGGCCTGGATGTCGATGTACGAGTCCGCGATGAAGCCCTGCACGAACTGCTTCGTCGCGAGCAGCCCGCCGTGGACCTGCCGCATGCTCGCGCGCTCGACCATCAGATCGAACGCGCGCCACATCTGGCCGATCGAGTTCATGCAGTGGTACACGCGGCCCGCGCCGAGGCGCTCCTGCGCGGCCTCGTGGCCGGATCCGGTGGCGCCGAGCTGGTTCTCGAGCGGGACGCGGACGTCGTCGTAGACGATCTCGCAGTGGTCGCTCGCGCGGCCCCAGACCTCGACGCCGCGGATGATCTTGACGCCGGGCGTGTCGGTCGGGACGATGATCTGCGTCATCTTCCCGTTCCGGTCGGCGGGGCCGTTCGGGTCCTCGGTGCGGCACATCACGATCAGGAAGTCCGCGCGCTTCCCGTTCGAGGTGAACCACTTGTGCCCGTTGATCACCCAGAAGTCGCCGTCGCGCCGGGCGGTCGTCCGGATCGCGCGCGGATCGGAGCCGGGCTGGTCCGGCTCCGTCATCGAGAATCCCGACTCGAGCTTTCCCTCGGTGAGCGGCACGAGCCACTTCCGCTTCTGCTCCTCCGTCCCGTACCGGAGAAGGATCTTCTGGTTGCCGGAGTTCGGCGCGACGACGCCGAACAGCGACGCGGCGCCGATGCTGTAGGCGAGGACCTCGTTCATGTAGGCGTGCTCGAGGAAGGAGAGCCCGGCGCCGCCGTACTCGGGAGGAAGGTGCGGCGCCCAGAGGCCCGCCTGCTTCACGTTCTCCTGCACCCGGTGTCGCAGCGCGCGCGCCCGCGCGCGTGCCGACTCGTCGACCGTTCCGTCGCCCCTGAGCGCCCAGAGCTCGCGCTCGTGCGGGAGGATGTCGCGATTGACGATCTTCGCGGTAAGCATCCGGATCTCGTTGATCCGGTCGTCGAGCGCCGGAACGGGCTTCACGTTCATCGCCATGGCTCTTCCTTTCGAGGACGCGCGCGCGCGCCGGACACCGTCCCGCCGCGCACCGCGCGGACGTACATCGCGCCCCCCTTGGCGGCGACGCCGACCGCTCCGTTTCCGAAGCCGACGACCCACGAGCTGCCCTCGTTGAGCGCGTCGCTCGTCGACGACCAGTAGTAGCTCGCGCCGGTGCAGCTGCAGGCGTCGACGCGGCAGCCGTCCTTGCAGCCGGCCGTGAACGCCGGCGGCACCGCCGCCTGCGGCGACGGCACCGAGTAGTCGAGGATCGTGACCAGCTCCTTCACGTTCGGGATGCGCCAGTCGGTTCGGCCCGCGAAGCCTCGCCCGCCCTCGTGATTGACCGCGTCGATCCAGGCCCAGATCGTCGTGAGCGGCCCGCCCTCGACCCAGGTGAAGAGCGTGTCCTTGTCGTGCAGCCCGCCGTCGTCGGACTTCTTCTCCCAGACGAGGCCGGTGGTCTCGTCGCTGAGGGTCCCGTCGCCGTTGTCCCGGAAGCGGAGCGCGCTGCCGGCGCGGAGCGCGCCGTCGTCGGGGACGGGGTGGCCGGGGACCACGGGCGCCGGCGTCGCCGCGCGTTCGGCTCCGCCGGGAGACGGCGCCGGCACGCCCGCCCCGGCGGCGAGGCGGTCGGCGTACGAGCGCTGCTGGCCGGTCGCCGGGACGCCGGGCGCGCTCGGGCACTCCTCGCGCTCGCGCGCGCAGCCGGCGAGCGGCAGCGCGGCGAGCGCGAGGGACAGGGCGGCGACCGATGCGCGGGTGTGCCCGCGCCGCGTCACTTCTTCGCGTCGACGACCTGGATCTGGGTGAACTCCTTGTACCCCCACGGGCCGTTCTCGACGCCGATGCCGCTCCACTTGTGCCCGCCGAAGGGCTGGGTCGGCGAGAGGTCGAGGTGCTGGTTCACCCAGGTCGTCCCGGCGTCGAGCTCGCGGGCCAGCTCCTCGCCGCGGTCGAGGCTCTTCGTCCAGACCGACGCGCCGAGGCCGTAGTGCGTCCGGTTCGCCTGCTCGATCGCGTCCGAGAGGTGCTTGTACTTGATGATCGGGAGCGCGGTGCCGAACTGCTCCTCGTCGACCAGCTTCACGCCCTCGCCGACGTTGGTCACGATCGTCGGCGGCAGGAAGTAGCCCTTCGATCCGAGGCGGTCGCCGCCCACCTCGATGCGGCCGCCCGCCTTCTTCGCGTCCTCGACGAGCCCGAGGACCTTCGTGAACTGCATCTCGTTGTTGATCGGCCCGAGCTCGACGTCGGCCTCGAGCCCGTTTCCGACCTTGGTCTTCTTCGCGCGGTCGACGAGGCGCGCGACGATCTGGTCGTGCAGCTTCTCGGGCACGTAGAGCCGCTTGATCGCCGAGCAGACCTGGCCGGAGTTCTGGAAGGCGCCCCAGAAGAGGCTCTCGGCGACCTGATCGGGATCGACGTCGTCGAGCACGATTGCGGGATCGTTGCCGCCGAGCTCGAGCGTGACGCGCTTCAGGTCCTCGGCCGCGGACAGCATGACCTTCTTCCCGGTCGCGACGCTGCCGGTGAACGAGATCTTGCGGACGCCGGGATGGCGCGTGAGCTCGGCGCCGAGGTCGTTCCCGCCCGACAGCACGTTCACGACGCCGGCCGGCAGGACCTCGCGGATCGCCTCGGCGAACATGAGCGACGAGAGCGGGGTGTACGGCGACGGCTTCGCGACCACGGTGTTTCCCGCGAGCAGAGCCGGCGCGAGCTTCCACGACAGCAGGATCACGGGGAAGTTCCACGGCGTGATCGCCGCGACGACGCCGAGCGGCTTCCGCACGACCTCGATGCGCTTGTCGGCGTCGTCCTGCAGGATCTCGCGCTCGATCTGGAGGCCGGCGAAGTACCCGAACCACATCGACGCGCCGAAGATCTCCATCATCGCGTGGTTGAGGGGCTTGCCCTGCTCCTGCGAGAGGACCGGTGCGATCTCGGCGGCCTTCGCCTGCAGGACCGACGCGCACTCGCCGAGCTTCGCGCGGCGGAGCGCCTCGTCCTTGCGCCAGGTCTTGAACGCGCGCTCGGCGGCGTCGACCGCCTCGGCGACGTGCGCCTTCGTGGCGCGCGCGCAGGTCGCGAACGGCTCGCCGAAGGCGGGATTGATGACGGGATCCTGCTCGGACGTGCTGACGGAACGTCCATCGATCACCATCGCGTAGCTCTGCATGGAAACCCTCCGGGAGCGCGCCGGGCGCTCCTGCAATGAAATGAAGAGATGCTCCTTCGGTGGACTGGCTGCGTAGGGCGGACGATGGCGATTACCCCCCGGCGTCGGCGATTCGCAAACGGCGCGGCGACGCATGGCGGGCCGGGCGCCGGCGTTGCTCATGGCCCGGGTGCCATGGCACCATATTGCCATGGCACGAACGTCACCGCGCAGCCGCATCGCCCTGGACCTTCCCGCGGAGACGCGGCGCCGGGCCCGGATCGCGGCCGCGCGCCGGGACATGACGATCCAGGACTACCTGCGGCGAGCGCTCGATCGGCAGCTCGAGGAGGACGCTCGCGACGCGCTGCGAGCCGAGGAGGAGCCGGTCCTGTCCGAGCTCTGGTCCGATCCGGAGAATGACGTCTACGATCGCCTGTAGGCGGGGTGAGGTCGTCCTCGTGCGCTTCGCCTTCGCCGACGAGCGCGGGGCGAAGCGCCGGCCGGTCCTCGTCCTCTCGACCGACGAGTACAACGCGGGCCGGAGCGACCTGATCGTCGCGGCGCTCACGAGCAACGTCGCGCGCATCCTGCCGGGCGACTGCCCGGTCGCGCGCTGGCAGGAGGCTGGCCTCCCCAAGCCGTCGCTCGTCACCGCGATCCTCCGCACCGTCAAGTCATCGATGGTCGAGAAGGCGCTCGGGTCGCTCGATCGCCGAGACCTCCGCGCCTTCACCGACGGGCTGCGTCCGCTCCTCGGCTGGTGATCCCGGGCGGCCGCGCCGCGGTCGCGCCGGCACGCGCTACAGGCGGCCGAGGAGCCGCAGAATGCCGTCGAGGATCGTGAGCGGGTGCGGCGGACACCCCGGGACGTACAGGTCGACGGGGATGTCGCCCGGCACGCCGTCCCGCGCCTCCGGGCTGCCCGCGAAGACGCCGCCCGAGATCGCGCACGCTCCGACCGCGATCACGAGCTTCGGCGCGGGCACGGCCTCCCACGTCTTGCGGAGGGCGAGCTCCATGTTGCGCGTGACCGGTCCCGTGACGACGAGGCCGTCGGCGTGGCGCGGCGACGCGACGAACTGGATGCCGAAGCGCGCGAGGTCGAACACGACGTTCCCGAGCGCGTTCAGCTCCGACTCGCAGCCGTTGCACCCGCCGGCGCACACCTGCCGCAGCCGCAGCGATCGCCCGAAGAGCGATCGCATGCGGCGATCGAGCGCCTCGACCAGCGGTGCCTCGTCGCGCCGCTCGCCCGTCACCACGAGCGCGTCGGGCGAGGTGGCGGCGAGGCGATGGTCGCTCGTGTAGGCGAGCGCGCCCGTCGGACATGCCTCGGTGCACGCCGGACAGAAGACGCAGCGGCCGAGATCGAGCGCGAGCGGATCGATCGCGAGCGCGGACGTCGGGCAGGTATCGGCGCACGCGCGGCAGCCATCGACGCACAGCGAGGGGTCGAGGACCGGCCGGCCCCGGAAGCCATCGGGGAGATCGGCGGGGGCGTGGGGGAAGCGGGTCGTCCGCTTCCCCTGGTGCCAGCGCGTCCGGATCAGGCTCGCCATCGCGCCTCCGTCACCGGTCGTGCCCCGCGTAGGAGAGGTTGAAGCTCTTGTTGGCGAGCGGGAAGTCCGAGATCTGGCGATCGCGCATCGCGAGCGCGAGGCCGAGCCAGTTGTGGAGCGAGGGGTCGGAGATGCGAAGCGCGCGGAGCTCGCCGCCGCCGTCCGTCACCGCGACGTGAGCGATCTCGCCGCGCCAGCCCTCGACGAGCGAGACGACGATCGCGTCCGGTGCCGGCTCGCCGACCGCCACCGCGAGCCGGCCGCCGGGCAGGCGCTCGATCTCCTCGCGCACGAACGCGATCGAGCGCCGCGCCTCGACGCGCCGGATCATCGCGCGCGCGAGCACGTCGCCGCCTTCGAAGTGCGCCATCGGGATGTGCGCGAAGCAGTAGTAGCCGGACGGGTGATCGACCCGGACGTCGCGCCGGCACCCGCTCGCACGCGCCGCCGGTCCGACGAGCCCGAGGCGCTGCGCGAGTTCGTGCGAGAGGGGCGCCGCCTGCTCGAAGCGCGACATCACGGACGACTCGCCGAAGACGAGATCGGCCACCTCGTCGAGATCGCGGCCCGCCGCCGCAACGCGCGCGGCGAACGCGGCTGCGCGCTCGCCCGCGACGTCGAAGCGCACGCCGCCCGGCACGATCAGCCCGCGGCCGAAGCGGTTGCCGGACAGCTCGAGCAGGAGGTTCAGGAAATCGCCGCGCAGCCGGCCGAGGTACGCGGCGCCGGGCAGATACCCGACGTCGCCGCACAGCGCACCGAGGTCGCCGACGTGGTTCGCGATGCGCTCGAGCTCGAGCGCGACGGCGCGCAGCGCCTGCGCCCGCGGAGGCACGTCGCACCCGGCGAGCGCTTCCAGCGCCTGGCAGTACGCGGCCGCATGGCCGATCGCGGCGTCGCCCGCGATCGACTCCACCATCGCGAGGCGGCGCGCCGGCGTGCCGTCGAGGAGCATCCGCTCGACGCCGCGGTGCTGGTAGCCGAGCTGGATCTCGAGGTGGAGCACCGTTTCGCCGGCGCACTGGAAGCGGAAGTGTCCGGGTTCGATGATCCCGGCGTGAACCGGCCCGACCGCCACCTCGTGCACTCCCAGGCCGGACACGGCGAAGAAAGGGTGCGCGTCGGGCGCCCCCGGCGTCTCGAGGTCGGTGTGCCGGACGAGCGGCTTCGGCCACGGGTGGCCCTCGGGCCGCACGCCGAAGGTCTCGAAGATCTCGCGCTCGAACGCCTGGGCCGCGGGAAGGAGTGCCGTCAAGCATGGATGAGACGCGTGCCGCGCGACGCGCGACCGGAAGGCCACGAGCCGGCCGGCCGCGTCGAAGGCGACGACGGCGAGGAGCTCGAGGTCCTGCGAGGCCGCCGGCCACGCCCAGACGCCGACCAGCCGCCCGCCGTCGCGCGCGGCGTCGAGCACGGCGTCGCGCCAGCGGTCCGCGGCGAGCACCGGGAGCTCGGCGAGCGGCCACGGGCGGCCCACGCGCCCCGCGGCGCCGGCGCTGTCGCGCGTTTCTCCGGCGATCGGCGGCGCGCCCACCGCCATCATCCCCCGAGCGCCGCAGCGGCGCGGCGCAGGAGCCCGTCGAGCGCGGGCGGGACCCAGATCCCGAGCGCGACCACCACCGCGGCGAGCGCCGCCGGCGACGCGAGCGTGAGGAGCGGCTCGGCGCGCTCCGGCGCGTGGTCGACGGCCGCAGCGGCGGCCTCGTCCCCGTCGCCCGCGAGCATCGGCAGCAGCGTTCCCGCGATCCCGATGAATGCGATCCCGAGCAGGACCGCGAACGCGACGCCGACCCACGGTGCGGACCCGCGCATCGCGCCGAAGAAGATCGCAAGCTCGCTCACGAACGGCCCGAACGGCGGCGAGCCGCCGATGGCGAACGCGCCCACCGCGAGCAGCACACCCGTGACGGGAAGGCGGCGGCGCGCGCCGCGCACGTCCGCGGCGACCGTGCTGCCGTAGGCGCGCAGCAGGTTTCCCGCGAGGAGGAAGAGCGCCGCCTTCACGAGCGAGTGGTTGACGACGTGCAGCAGCGCGCCGTAGGTCGCTCCGCCGGCGACGCCGAGCCCAACCGCGATCACGCCCATGTTCTCGACCGAGGAGTAGGCGAGGAGGCGCTTGTAGTCGCGCTGCCCGAGCAGGAACGCGGCGCCGACCAGAAGCGACGCGAGGCCGAGGACCAGCAGCAACCGCTGCGCGAACGCCGCTTCGTGCGCCGCGACGCACACCGCGAGGAAGCGCAGCACGCCGAGGAGCGCGCAGTTCAGGAGCGCGCCCGAGAGCAGCGCGGACACCGGCGACGGTGCCTGGCTGTGCGCGTCGGGAAGCCACGTGTGGAGCGGCGCGAGCCCGATCTTCGTCCCGTAGCCGACGAGCACGAGGACGAACGCGGCCCGCAGCCAGCGCGCGTCGAGCGACGGCGCGATCGCGAGCAGGTCGTCGAAGCCGAGGCCGGGCGAGGTGCCCTGCGCGGTCGTCGCCGCCATGCCGAGAAAGAAGGTCCCGAGGAGCGCGAGCGCGATCCCGACCGAGCAGATCAGGAGGTACTTCCAGGCGGCCTCGAGCGATCCCGGCCGGCGGTAGAAGTAGATGAGCGGCGCGCTCGCGAGCGTGGTCGCCTCGATCGCCGCCCACAGGAGCGCCAGGTTCCGGCTCGCCGCGACGAAGGACATCGCGGCGAGGAACGCGAGCAGGCACGGCACGAAGCGCTCGCGCGCCGCCGCCTCGTCGTGAGTCCCGTGCAGCAGGTAGGAAACGCTGTAGAGCGACGCCGCGAGGAAGAGCACGGACACGAGCGAGAGGACGAGGAGGCCGAGCGCGTCCAGCGCGAGCACCGCCCCCGCGGCGCCGGCCGCGCCCGCGCGCCACAGGACGGCGACCGCGCCCAGATGCGCGACCGCGATCCCGACCAGGAGCGCGAGCTGCACTCGCACGCTTCGCATCCGCCACGCGGCCGCGGCGCCCAGGGCCGGAAGCGCGAGAACGACGGCGAGCGGCGCGCTCATTCGCGCAGGCTCGCGAGCGCCGTCGTGTCGATGTGGTCGAACGCCTGGCTGATGTGGTTGATCGCGATCCCCATCACGAACACGCCGACCAGGACGTCGAGCAGCACGCTCAGCTCGACGGCGATCGGCTGGTGAGAGGCGAGCCCCAGCCCGAACACGAAGACGCCGTTCTCGAGCACCAGGTATCCGACGACCTGCGTGACGGCCTGCCGGCGCGCCACCACGAGGAGGAAGCCGAGCAGCACGTTCGCGACCGCGACCGGCACGAGGAGGCGCGAGGGCAGCCGGAACGGCGGGACCATCTGGCCGGCGATCCAGAAGGCGAGCGCCACCAACGCGGCCGCGCCGAGGATCGAGATATGGAGGCTCGCCATCGGCTCCACCTCGCGCCGCACGCCGGCCGCGCGGATGGAGCGCAAGAGGAGGGCCGGGATGGCGACCGCCTTGATCGCGAGTGCGCCGAACGCGAGCACCAGCACGTGGGGCGAGGGAGGCGCGAGCCCGTCTCGCCACTCGAGCGCCAGCGGCAGCGCCGCAAGGATGAAACCCTGGAGTGCGCTCGCGCGGACGCACGCCGCCAGGCGGCTCGTCGCGACCGCGTAGAGCGCCGTCACGGTGAGCGCGGCCAGGAGGAAGTCCGCGGCACCGCTCATGCCGCACCCCGGAGCACGAGCTCCGCCGCGAGGGCCACCCCGGCGAGCGCCGCCGAGCCGATGAGGTATTGCTTGACGCGCGGCAGGCGCAGCCGCGCCATCGCCGACTCGACGAGCCCGATCGCGACCGCGACCGCGATCATGCCTCCGGCGAGCGCGATCGGCTGCCGCGCCGCCGCCGGCCAGACGAGGCCGACCAGGAGCGCCGACGTGACGGCGAGCTTCATCGCGGCGCCGTACTCGACGAAGGCGAGGTCGGGACCGGAATGGTCGAGCGCCATGACCTCGTGCACCATCGTGAGCTCGAGGTGCGTGGTCGGGTCGTCGATCGGGATGCGCGCGTTCTCGGCGAGCAGGACGGCGGCGAGCGCGGCCGCCGCGAGCCACAGAGCGGGGTTACCGCCGCCGGCGTCGAGCCCGGCGAAGATCGCGGACAGCGAGAGCTCGCCGGTCGCGACCACGAGCGTCACGAGGACGAGGAAGACCGCCACCTCGCCGAGCGATCCGATCGCGGCCTCGCGGCTCGCACCCATGCCCTCGAAGCTGCTGCCGGTGTCGAGCGCCGCGGACATCATGGCGAATCGCCCGAGGCCGAGGAGGTAGGCGAAGAGCACCAGATCGCCCTCGAACGCGAGCAACGCCGCGCCGGCCCCGAGCGGCAGCAGGCAGCCGGCCGCGGCGGTCGCGGCCAGCGCGACGATCGGTCCGGCGCGGAACACCCACGTGGTCGTCCCGCTGTAGACCGGCGTCTTCCGGAGAAGTCGCGCGAGATCGCGGTATCCCTGGAGGAGCGGAGCACCGGCCCGCCCCGCGGCGATCGCCTTGACGCGCACCACGATGCCGAGGAGCAGCGGCGGAAGCGCGAGCAGCAGCAGGGCGGCCCACGTGCAGGCGACGGCGGTCCTCACGCCCGCACCTGCCAGACCAGGAGCGCGATCAGCGTGAGGAGCACGTACAGGAGGTAGAGCTGGACGGGACCGCGCTGCAGCGCGCGCAGGCGCTCGAAGGGCGCCGTCAGCGCGCGCGCCGCGCGAGCGATCGCGGCGGCGCCGGGGTCCGTCACCGCGGCGTCGAGCTCGGCGCGCTCCGGGAAGATGCCGGTGACGGGACGCCGCCGTACGCGCACGGAAAGGAGCGGAAGGAACGGCTCGAGCGCGGGCTCGGCGAACGAGGTCGCGGTGTACTGCATGCGGGGGGTGGGCGCGGCGTAACCGCAATCCCAGGTGACCGCGCGCGCGACCGCGCGCCTGCGCAGGAGGAGTGCGCGCCCGGCGAAGAGCAGAGCCGCCGCGGCGACGAGCCACGCGACGACGCGAGAGACTGCCGCCAGAGAGGCCGCGGCGGGCGCGAGGCCCGTGGCATCGGAGCCCGCGAGCTCGAGCGCCGGGGCAGCGACGATCCGGAGCGCGAGCCCCGGCGCGACGCCGATCGCGGCGCACGCGACCGCGGCGAGCGCCATCGCCGCGATCATCGGCGGTCGGCACTCGTGCGCGCGCGCGGCCTCGGGCGACCGGGGCTCGCCGAGGAACGCGACGCCGAAGAGCCGTACGAAGCAGGCGACGGCGAGGCCGCCGGCGAGCGCGAGGACCGGCACCGCGGCGATCGCCACGGCGGCGTGACCGCCGCCGAGCGCCGGACGACCGGCCGACAAGGCGCCGAAATAGATCAGCCACTCGCTCGCGAAGCCGTTCAGCGGCGGCAACGCGGAGATCGCGACGGCACCCACCAGGCAGAGCGCGCCGGTCGCCGGCATGCGCCGGAGGAGACCCCCGAGAGCGTTCAGGTCGCGCGTGCCGGTCGCGTGCGCGACCGCGCCGGCGGCCTGGAAGAGGAGGCCCTTGAAGAGCCCGTGGTTCAGCACGTGCAGGAGGGCACCCGCGAAGCCGGCCACGGCCACGGCGGGCGCGTGCGCGGCGCGCCCGAGCATCCCGACCGCGATCCCGAGCGCGACGATGCCCACGTTCTCGACGCTCGAGTACGCGAGGACGCGCTTGACGTCGGTCTCCGCGAGGGCGAGCGCGATGCCGGCGATCGCCGAGACGCCACCGACCGCGAGCAGCGCCATGCCGCAGGCGGCGGGCGCGGCGTCGACGAACGCGAGCGACCGGAGGAGGCCGTACACGCCCATCTTGATCATCGCGCCCGACATGAGCGCCGAGACCGGGCTCGGCGCGGCGGGGTGCGCTTCCGGCAGCCAGCCGTGCAGCGGCCACAGGCCGGCCTTGATGCCGAAGCCCGCGAGCGCCACCGCGAAGGCGGCCATGGCGGGCCGGCCCGCCAGCGGCGCCGCCGCGAACTCGGCGAAGGCGAGCCCGTCGGCATGGCGCGCGAGCGTCCCGAAGAAGACGAGCAGCAGCACCACGCTCGCGTGCGATGCGACGAGGTAGACGAAGCCCGCGCTCCGCACGCGCTCGTCGCGATCGTCGAACGTCACGAGGAAGTAGGACGCGAGGAACATCGCCTCCCACGCGACCAGGAAGGAGATCGCGTCGCGGGCGATCACGACTCCCGCCATCGCGGCGACGAGCAGCTGAAGCCACGCGGCGGCACGCGCGGCGGAGCGCGCATCCGGCTCGCCGGCGAAGTAGCCGGCCGCGTAGAGCAGCGAAAGACCACCCACCGCGAACACGCAGACGAGGAAGAACGCGGAGAGCGGATCGATCCCGAACGCGAGGGAGCCGATCGGAGCGGACCACGCGACCGTCCAGATCTCGTGCGCGCCACGCGCGAGCGCGGCGACGCCGGCCACGACGCCGAGCGCGCACCCGAGCCCGCCTGCGATGGCGGCGAGCGCGGGCGCCGCCCGCACCGGCCGGACCACGGCCGTCGCGCACGCACCCACCGCCAGCAGCAAGAACGCGCCGACGAGGATCGTCACGCCGCTCCCTTGCGCGGTCCCCGCGGCACCGGGCGGCTGCGCTCCGAGGCGGGACGGAGCTCGGCGAGGCGGCCGAGCAGCGCCTCGCGCGTCGCGCGCTTCTCGAGGAGCCGGCGAAACGGCGCGTCGCGAAGGACGAAGGCGATGCGCGCGAGGGTCTGGAGGTGCGCCTCGACGGTCGGGCTCAGGAGAAGGAAGAGCGTGTGGACGCGCACGCCGTCGAGCGCGCCGAAGTCCACCGGGTGCTCGAGGAAGCACAGCAGAACCGTCGGCTCCTCGACGCCCAGCACGAGCGGGTTGCGCGGATGCGGCACGGCGAAGCCGCCGCCGACGGCGGTCGACGCGAGGCCCTCGCGCGTCCGCAGCATCTCGAGGAGAAGCGCCGAGTTCACGTGCCGGGGGATCCCCGGCAGCGTCACCAGCGACTCGAACACCTGGTCGCGGGTCCGGCCGCCCACCCGGTAGTAAACGCCGCCTCGGACGATCGCCTCGCCCAGGTTCGGCGGCGGAGTCTGCGGAGAAGCGCCCGCCGCCGCCGGTGGCGGCCGGAGCGGCCGGCGATGCGTCACCGCCCACTCCTCGAGCTCCACGCGGTTGAAGCGGTACTCGTCGTGGATGCGGTAGGCCGGGAGCACGCCCTTCTGGATCCAGCGGTAGAGCGTCTTCTCCGAGACGTCGAGCAGGCGCGCCGCCTCCCGCAGCGTGACGTTCATGTCCGTATCATTCTCAATGTGTCCGTATTTGTCCAGCTCTGACTTCCACGCTCTCGCGGCGCGTCCGGGGTGCGACGCCGGGGCATGACCCCAGGCCGGCGCGCACCGCGCGCCTTGAGTCGGCGGCGGCGAAGTGCGAGGCGGAGTCATGCACACCGAGCCGTTTCGCATCCACGTCCCGGACGCCGACCTCGCCGACCTGCGCGAGCGGCTCGCGCGCACGCGCTTTCCGGCGGAGCTGCCCGGCTCGGGCTGGGGCTACGGCACCGACGTCGCATACGCGAAGGAGCTCGTCGCCTACTGGCGCGATCGCTACGACTGGCGCGCGCACGAGGCGCGCTTCAACGAGCTGCCGCAGATCCGCGCCGACGTCGGCGGGCTCAAGATCCACGCGATCCACCAGCGCGGCAAGGGTCCGAAGCCCTTCCCGCTCGTGATCACGCACGGCTGGCCGGGGTCGGTTTACGAGTTCACGAAGATCCTCGGGCCGCTCACCGATCCCGGGAAGCACGGCGGCGATCCGGCCGACGCGTTCGACGTCGTCTGCCCGTCGATGCCGGGCTACGGCTGGTCCGAGGGCGCGAAGGAGCCGGGCATGGACCCGGAGAGGATCGCTGGCCTCTGGGTCGAGCTCATGCACGGCCTCGGCTACCCGCGCTTCGGCGCGCAGGGCGGCGACTGGGGCGCGATGGTCACCACGTACCTCGGCTTCCGGCATGCGGCGTCGGTCGCGGGCATCCACCTGAACATGGTGATCGCGTTTCCGCCCAACCCGCAGAACCCGACCGAAGGCGCGGAGCCGGACGAGCTGCCCGCGCTCATGGAGATGGCGCAGTTCTTCAAGGACGAGACGGGGTACCAGCAGATCCAGGGCACCAAGCCGCAAACCTTGTCGTTCGGCTTGACCGATTCGCCGGCGGGCCTCGCGGCGTGGATCGTCGAGAAGTTCCGCACCTGGAGCGACTGCGGCGGCGACGTCGAGAGGCGCTTCACGAAGGACGAGCTCCTGACGAACGTCATGTTCTACTGGGCGACCGCGACCGCGAACTCGTCCTGCCGTCTCTACTGCGAGACGATGCGCGCCGGAAAGTTCCCGCCGACCGGCTTCCGGGTCGACGTGCCGACCGGCTGCGCGATCTTCCCGAAGGAGATCGTCCGGCCACCCCGCAAGTGGGCGGAGAGCATGTACCGCGTCCAGCGCTGGACGCGCTTCCCTGCGGGCGGGCATTTCGCCGCGCTCGAGGAGCCCGAGGCGCTCGTCGAAGACGTCCGCGCCTTCTTCCGCCCGCTGCGCGCGAGCCTCTGAGGCGAAGCGCGGAGGCTGCCGGGTGATGGCGCGCGCCGTACCGCGCGCGGCCGTCAGGACGTCGCTCAGGATCGCGGTCAGCGCCGCCGTCCTCGCGGTCCTCGCGTGGCGCTTCGGCGCGCGCGACATCGCCGCCCAATGCCTCGCGGCGAGGCCCGGGCCGTTCCTCGGCGCGCTCGCGATCTACCTCGCGAGCCAGCTCGTGAGCGCGCTCCGCTGGCAGCGCCTCGCGCGCGGGGTCGGCTTTCGCGTCGGGTGGTCGACCTGCGCCCGCATGTACCTCGTCGGCATGTTCTTCGGGCTCGCGATCCCGAGCACGCTCGGCGCCGACGCGACCCGCGCCGTGATGCTCGGGCGGCAGCCGCCCGGGAAGGCCCTCGCGGTCTCGTGCGTGCTCTTCGATCGCCTGATCGGGCTCGTCGCGCTGGCGGCGGTCGCGGTCGGCGCGCTCGTCGTCGGGCCGACCGCCAGCCTCCCGAGCGCGGTCACGCTCGCGATCGCCGCCTCGGGAAGCGCGCTCGTCGCCGGCTGGTTCGCGACGCCGCTCCTCGTGGCGCGTCTGCCGGAATCGGTGCCCGGGCGCGCGCGGCTGCAGCGCCTCTTCACGCTCGACCTCGCACCCTACTTCCGCGATCGCGCCTTGCTCGCGCTCGCGACCGCGCTCTCGCTCGCGGTCCACCTGCTCCAGATCGCGAGCCAGTTCGTGCTCGCGCGCGCCCTAGGGCTCCACCCGGCCTTCGGATTCGTCGCGATCTACCACCCGCTCGTCGCGCTCGCGGCGGCGATCCCGGTCACGATCGGCGGCTTCGGGCTCCGCGAAGCGACCTACGCGCTCATCCTGCCGCGCGCCGGCGTGCCGGCGAACGAGGCGGTCGCCCTCGGGATCCTGTGGTGGGCCGTCGGGGCGGGGGGCGGGCTCATCGGCGGAGCGCTCTACGCGGCGTCGCCCGCGGATCGACCCGTCCGCGGCGTGGACGAAGGCGCGTAACGCACCGCGCCAACGCGCTCTCCCCGACCCAAATCGCGCCTCATTGCAATCGGGGGAGCGGCAACTTTGCACTCCCCCGACCGCGTGCCTCGAGGATGTGCGCCAAGCCCGCGAAACGAAGGGATTTCCCGGGAACGCCCGGAGGCGCGCGTGGCACGCACCTTGGTTCAGCGCCCACCCGCTCCGCGGCCGGTTCGGCCCGGCGGCGCTGCGACTCCGACCGCCGCGATGGCCGCCGGCGGCCACATTCGATGGGACATCGACACGGAGGTTTCCCGATGCGCGAGGCAGGACGCGTGTTTCCCGGCCACCACACCGGAGCGAAATCGGCGCTCGCGGACCGACTGCTGGGACTCGCCCGGGCAGCGGCGTCCGCGCCCGTCGAGCCGGTGGACGCCGAGCCGGCCCGCGGGACGAGCGGGATCGCGCTCGTCTGCAGCGACGACGGCGCGATCCGCCGGGTCGTGTGGGACGACGTCGGCGCCGGACACTTCATCCGGCCGGGCACGCCGTTCACCGAGGTGGTCCGCCCGGACGACCGCGCGTGCGCATCCGCGATGCTGTCCGAGATCGCGGCCGGCGCGGTCGTGTCCGACTTCGACCTGTATCTCGCGCTCGGGTCGCGGATGGTGGCGTTCAAGTTCTTTGCCTGTCGATTCGGCGCCGCGAGCTTGCTCCTGGTCGGCTCGACGAGGCGGTCGCGCGTCGTGCGGCTCTTCGAGCAGCTCCTGAAGACGAGCCACCAGCAGAACGCCACGCTGCGCGCGCTGCTCGAGGACTGCCATCGCCGCCTGCAGGGCGCGATGGACGCCCACCGGAGCCTGTTCGCGGAGGTCGTCCGCCTGCGGCGCGAGGTCGCCGAGCTGCGGGCCGAGCGGCCGGGCGACGGACGGGAGCGCCGATCGCGCCGGCAGGAGCGCCCCGCCGGCGCACGCGCGCCTGAAAGCGCGCTCGACTGCTGAAGCGCGTCAGCGCTCGCCGATCAGGTACGTCGCGCCTTCCGAGCCCGCGTCCGCGGTGTGGACGGTGCCGCGCGGAAGCATCAGCCGGTCGCCCGGACCGAGCCGGTACTCCGCGCCGTTCGCGCCGAAGGCGATCTCGCCCTCGACCACCCACAAGCTCTCGTCGTGGTCGTGCGAGTGCGGCGCGTAGTGCGCGTACGGCCGGTCGCTCCAGAGGGAGACGCTGAAGCCCTCGGCCTCCAGACGCCGCCGGAGCTCGGGCTCCGCCGGCGACGCGTGCTCCGCCCACCCGATCCGCTCGAGTCGCATGTGCCACCCCCCGCGTCGTACGACACCACGACTTTGGCGGCGCGGAGGAGCGCTCGCAAGGCCGTAGAGTCGCGGGCTCCGCGAAGCCGACGGCCGCGCGATTGAATCCGTTCCGGCGGCGTCGCAGTCTCGCGGCGTGAAGCGATCGTCGCGAGCGCGGCCGCCGAAGGCGTGCGCCGCTCCTCCCTCCGCGCTGCTCGCGGACCTCGCGTCCGCGGTCGGGCAGAGACACGTGACGACCGACCCGGACGTCGTCGCCTCGTTCGAGGAGGACTGGACCGGCCGGTGGCGCGGCCGGGCGGCGTGCGTCGTGCGCCCGCGCTCGACCGACGAGGTCGTCGCGGTCGTGCGCGCGTGTGCGGCGCACGGCGTCGCGATCGTGCCGCAGGGCGGGAACACGGGCCTCGTCGGCGGAAGCGTGCCGCGCGCCGGCGAGGTCGTGCTGAGCCTCCGCCGCCTCGACGCCGTCGAGCCGGTCGACGCGGCGGCGGCCGAGATCGTCGTCGGCGCCGGGGCGACGCTCGCCGCCGTGCAGTCCGTCGCGCGCGCAGCCGGCCTCGAGTTCGCGGTCGACATCGCGCCGCGCGCGAGCTGCACGATCGGCGGAATGATCGCGACCAACGCGGGCGGCGCGCACGTGATCCGCTTCGGCATGATGGCGGAGCAGGTGATCGGGGTGGAGGCGGTGTGCGCCGACGGAAGCGTCGTCGGCCGCGTTCCGGACCTGCGGAAGAACAACGCCGGCTACCACCTCGGGGCGCTCCTCGCGGGGAGCGAGGGCACGCTCGCCGTGATCACGCGCGCGCACCTCCGCCTCGTGCCCGCGCTGCCCGAGCGCGCGGTCGCGCTCGTGGGGGTGCCCGGCGCCGCGGAAGCGGTGCAGGCGATCGCGGCTCTTCGGCGGCTGCCCTCGCTCGTCGCGCTCGAGATCGCGTTCGCCGAGGCGATCGATCTCGCCTGCCGCTTCGCGCGCACCGAGTGCCCGCTCTCCGCCGGCTTCGGCGCCGCTCTGCTCGCCGAGTGCGCCGGCCGGACGAGCCCGCTCGAGGAGCTCGCCGACGCCGTGACCGCCCTCGGTGCGCTCGCCCTCGACGCCGCGGTCGCGACCGACGCGTCGGGGATCGCGCGCCTGTGGGCGCTCCGGGAAGGGATTCCGGACGCGATCCGCGCGGAAGGCGTCCCGCACAAGCTCGACGTCGCGGTCCCGGTCGCCCGCATCCCGGAGTTCGAGCGCGCGGTACGCGAGCGGGTCGCGAGCCTCGCGCCCGGGGCACGGGTCGTCGTCTTCGGTCACGCCGGCGACGGCAACCTGCACGTGAACGTCCTCGGCCTCGCGGCCGACGACGAGGCGGTCGACGACGCGGTCCTCCGCCTCGCCGCGGATCTCGGCGGCAGCATCGCGGCAGAGCACGGGGTCGGGGTCGCGAAGGTGCGAGCGCTCGCCCTCACGAGGAGCGCGGCGGATCGCGCGGCCCTGCGGTCCCTGAAGCGCGCGTTCGACCCGGCAGGCCTGCTGAACCCGGGCGTGGCCGTGCCGCCCGACTGACGTCCGGTGGGCCGAGCCGGCCATGGCAGGCCGGCCATCGCCGTCGGCGGCGCGGACGGGCCCTGTCGCAGCCGCTGGCCGGGCCGCTGGCGACCGCCATCCCCTCCCCGATGGCCTTCACTTTGAGCGTTGACAAGGCGCCCGCGCGCCAGGCAAGACTTCGTGCCGGCGCGGTCCCCGACCGCGTCGGGTCAGCGCATCACCCCCAGCCCCGAACACCCCCGCCTCGCGCTGCCACGCTACCCGATCCATCACCAAGGAGGGATTGCATGAGATCGCCGAGGTTCCGGGGTTCCGTCTTGTTCCTGGCTGCCGCCCTGATCGCCTTCGGGTCGGCCAGCGCTCGCGCTCAGATTTCCAACGGCAAGGCGACCCGCGTCGGCGATGCGCCGCCGGCGGGCGCCGAGGGCGACTCGGTCGTCACGCTGACCGCCCGCTTCCCCGCTCCGCCCGACGTCGACCTGTCGGCGTCGACGCTCGCGCTCGAGCAGCTCCTCAACGAGGCGGCCCCGGGCGGCGCCGGCGAGCTCGTGCACGACACGGGCGGCGGCGCTCTCCTTCCCGCGTCCCTCACGGCGCGCACCGGAAGCCGGTCGGGAAGCGCGCTCTTCCTGAACGCGGGAAGCCTTCGGCCGAACGTCCGGGCTGCCGTCAAGCGCCGGGTCGACGGCACGTACCAGATCTCGCTGCGCGTCAATCGCGCGACGATCGCGAACGGGCCGGCGCTCTGCACCGGCACCACGGCGACGACCGATCTGACGACGGCGTTCACGCTCCAGGGCGGAAGCCCGCAGCCGGTCCACGTGAGCTTCACGCAGCCGTGGCTCTGCCAGGGCGAGCGGTTGCGCGTCGCGCCGCCGCCTCCGGGCCCGACGCCCGTCCCCGGGATCCCGCTCGCCGAGATCCGGATCGACCAGATCACGCGCGAGACCGGGCAGCCGAACCTCGTGCGCCTCGACGGCTCGCGCTCGAGCGACTCCGACGGGACGATCGCGAGCTACACGTTCGCGGTCGTCGACCTCGCGAACGGCGCCACCGTGTTCGGCCCGGCGACGGGCGCGGCAGCGACGGCCGACGTGACGCTGTCTCCGGGCGACTACCGCGCGACGCTGACGGTCACGGACAACGACGGCAAGTCGTCGGCGCAGGCGAGCCGCGGGTTCACGCTGCACTGAGCGGAACGCTTCACGAATCGACGAGCGACGGCATCGCGCTGAGCGCGAGGGCGACCTGTCCGCCGTAGTAGAGCGGCAGGCCCCAGAGCTTGTTCGCGAAGCCGGGCGCGACGAAGCGGTCGCGCGCGACCGACAGATCGGAGACGAAGAACATGACGGCTCCGACGAGGACGAGGATCGCGCGCGACCGCACGGCCGCTCCGACCGCGCACGCGACCATCACCGCGATCACGGCGACGTAGGCGACGACCGCGGGCCGGAGGCCGCTCGGCACGCGGTCGCGGAGCGCGCGCCAGGTCGCGACCGCGGGCACGCCGAGGGCGGCGGCGGCGAGCGCGGTCCACGCCGCCGCGAGACCGCGGACGGCGAACGCGGCGGCGAACGCGAGGTGGCCGAGGAGGAAGCTCGCGATCCCGGCGCGAAAGACCGCCTCCGAGCGCGGGATGAGGAGCACGTCGCCGAGCCAGCCGAGCGCGAGCGCGACGAGGACGAGACGGCCGTAGGTCGTCTGCCCCGCGCCGGCCGCGACCGCGACCGCGACGAAGCCCGTCGACGCGAGCGGCTTCGCGAGCCAGACGCCGGCGCGCGACCCCCGCGCCTCCGCGAGGAGGAGAACGACGACGAAGAGCGCGGTCGCGACGATGAGGGCCGCCATCATGACGCGGCTGGCGTAGCGGAACTTGTCGCACGAGGGAATCGCTTCCCTCGCCCACTCCCTGCGGCGCTCGCTTCGCTCGCGCTTCACGGCGCGCGCGTGAGCGTTGACCTACGACTTCCGCCCAGGCAGCTTCGAGCGGTCGTCCGCGCGCCGGCACGCGGACCGCTTCCCATGGCGCGCCGCCGCCGAATGGTCCCCATCCTCGCGACGGCGGTCGTCGCGATCGTGGCGATGCTCGCGTGCAGCTACGTCGCTCTGCCCTTCGGGTGGACCGTCAACTTCCCGCTCTTCGGCGGCGAGCCGATCCCGCGCGTCGAGGTCGGCCAGCGCCTGCGCGTCCCCGCCGGCTTCGGGGTCGGGCAGTACGCGACCGGCGTCGACAACGCGCGAATGCTCCTCTTCACGCCGGCGGGCGACCTGCTCGTCAGCTCGCCGCGTACCGGCAGCGTCTTGCTCCTCGAGCGCGACGCGAACGGCGACGGCCACGCGGACGGCCAGAACGTCCTCATCGCCGGCCTCGACCGCCCGCACGGCCTCGCGCTCCGGGACGGCTGGCTCTACGTCGCCGAGAGCGACGCGATCCTGCGCGTCCGCTTCGACCCGGCGACGCGGACCGTCTCGGGACCGCGCGAGACGGTCGTGAGCGGTCTCCCGGGAGGCGGGAACCACTGGACGCGAACGATCGCGTTCGGCCCCGACGGCCACCTCTACGTGTCGATCGGCTCGAGCTGCAACGTCTGCATCGAGGACGACCCGCGGCGGGCCGCGATCGTCCGCTACACCGCCGACGGCAAGGGCGAGGAGCTCTACGCGACGGGGCTCCGGAACGCGGTCGGCTTCGCCTGGCAGCCGAGCACCGGAGCGCTCTACGCGACCGACAACGGCCGCGACCTCCTCGGCGACGACTTCCCGCCCGACGAGCTGAACCGCATCGCGCCCGCCGGCTTCTACGGCTGGCCGTTCGCGAACGGGAACCGCGTGCCGGACCCGGATTTCGGAAGAGGCCACGAGGAGGACGTGGCGCGCTCGATTCCGCCGGCGCACGCGTTCGGGGCGCACACCGCTTCGCTCGGGATCGCGTTCTACGATCACACCGGTGCGGGCGCGTTTCCCGGGGAGTACCAGGGTGCGGCATTCGTCGCGCAGCACGGCTCCTGGAACCGCTCGAAGAAGATCGGCTACCAGGTGGTCGCGCTCTTCTTCGGGCCGGACCGGACGATCCGCGAGCAGCCGTTCCTGACCGGGCTCCTCGCCGGCGAGACGGTGTACGGCCGGCCGGTCGGCGTCGCGGTCGGCCCGGACGGCGCGCTCTACGTGTCGGACGACTTCACGGGATCGATCTACCGGATCGCGTACGGGGCGAGCGCGGCGGCGGCGACCGCGAGCCCGCCCGCGGCGCCGGCGGCCGCGGCCGATCCTCTCGCCGGCATCTCCGCCGCCGAACGGAATGCGGCGGTCGAGCGCGGGCGCGCGCTCTGGGAGAAGAACGACTGCGCCCGTTGCCACGTCGCGGGCGCAGCTGCCAGTGGAACGCCGCGCGCCGGCGAGCCGCCGCGCGAGACCGCCGACGTCGTGCGTCCGCTCGCCGGGCTCGCCGCCAAGTACCGCGTCGACTCGCTGATGTCGTTCCTGCGCGCGCCGCAGCCGCCGATGCCGGCGTTTCCGCTCACGGACGCCGACCGTCGCGATCTCGCGGTCTACCTGCTCGCGACGCACCCCTGACGGACGTCGGCGAGCGCGGCTGCGAGGTGCGCGAGGGTCTCGTCGTCCAGCCCGGGCACGTCGGCGTCGGCGCGAAGGCGCGCCGCGAGCTGGGCCGGCGCGGCGTCGAGCGGAGCGGCGCGGACGAGCTCCGCGCGCAGCTCGTCGTCGGCGCGGTCGATCGCGGGCCGGAGGTCGCGGTCGAGGTCGAGCGCGGGACCGCCCGTGCCGGTCGCGCTCGCGAGGACGGCGCGCTGCACGGCCTTGCTCGCCGCGATCTGCGCGCGCGCGAGCTCGCGGTAGGGCTCGGGCGCGAGGCCCGCGGCGCAGGCGGCGTCGGCGGCGCGCCGCTCGACGACCGCCTCGCGCCCGAGGTCCTCGACCTGCGCGCCGCGCGCTCGCTTCGCCTCGGCGACGAGCGGCATGAGGAGGAGCCGCCGTCCGACGAGGTCGGCGACGCGTGCCGGCGCGGGCGACAGAAGCGCGTCCGCGCCGCCCGCTGCGGGCTCGAGGCCGTAGCGGGCGCGCACAGCGGGGAGAAGCCCGTCCGCCTCGCGCTCGGCGAGCCAAGCGTCGAGATCCCGGGCGAGCTCTGCGTCGCGGGGATCGACCCAGTATGCCTTCCGGTCGCGCGAGAGGACGGCCGCGACGCAACCGCCGGAAACATCGCCGGCGCGGCGAAGCTCGTGCAGCTCGGCCGTGTCCGTTACGATCCCGTCGACGTCGCGGGCGCGAAAGGCGCGCGGCAGGTCGCCGTTGCTTGCGAGCGCGCGGATCTCGGCACCCGGAAGCGTGCGGCGCGCGACCTTCTCGAGATGGCCGCCGCCGTTGACCGCGATCGTCGACCCGTGTGCGCCCTTTGCCGCGAACGCAGAGCATGCGTTGCCCCGCAGGACGAGGACCGCGTCGGTGCGCGCGACCGTCGCCGTCATCGGCGCTCGCGCCAGCCGATCACCGCGCACCGTGATCCCGCCGGCCGCGACGTCGAAGTCGCCGCGCAGGAGCCGGCGCTCCAGCTCGGGCCACGCGAAACGAACGAGAGCCGTCTCGCGCCCGCGATCGCGCGCGTACGCGCGCAGCACGTCGACGTCGAAGCCGCCGACGTCGCCGTCCTCGCGCGAGACCGAGAACGGCGGGTAGTCGCCGCTGGTCCCGATGCGGAGCGGAGCCGCGGCCGGCGGCGGCGGCGCAGCGACCCGGGCGGCCGGCGGCCTCGCGCCACCACATGCAGCCACGACGAAAAGCGCCGCGAGCACCAGCGCCACCCGGCGCCGTCGAACCAATCGGAGATCGTCGGGCAGCTTCGCGCGCACCTCATCGCCGAAGGAAGGGAGAGTCGGGTCCATCGAGTTGTCGGCTTCCGACCCCTCGGCTAGCGTCGCGGCATGATCGCGTGCCTCGACCTCGAGGGGGTGCTCGTCCCCGAGATCTGGATCAACGTCGCCGAACGAACCGGCATTCCAGAGCTGCGGCGCACGACGCGGGACGAGCCGGACTACGACAAGCTCATGCGGGCGCGCATCGAGATCCTCGATCGCCACGGTTTGAAGCTACGCGACATCCAGCTCGCGATCGACGCGATGGGACCGCTGCTCGGCGCGCGCGAGTTCCTCTCCTGGCTGCGCGAGCGGGCGCAGGTCATCATCCTGTCGGACACCTTCTACGAGTTCGCGGCGCCGCTCATGCGCCAGCTCGATCACCCGTGCCTGTTCTGCAACCACCTCGAGATCGACGGCGCCGGCCGCATCGCGGGCTACCGGCTCCGGCTGCAGGACGGGAAGCGCCGCGCGGTCGACGCGCTCCGGACGCTGAACTTCCGAATCGTCGCGGCCGGGGACTCCTACAACGACACGACGATGCTCGGCGCCGCCGACGGCGGCATCCTCTTCCGCCCGCCGCAGAACGTGATCGACGAGTTCCCGCAGTACCCGGTCGCGACGACGTACGACCAGCTGCGCGCCGCGTTCGTCCGGCTCTCGAACGGAGAGATCGAGCCGTGACGGCCTCGCCGGCCTAGGCTCCTGCGGCTTCGCGGGCCACGCGCGTGCGGCGGGAGCTTCGGATCGCGGTCGCGGGTGCGGGCGCGGTCGGCTCGGTGTTCGGCGGCAAGCTCGCGGCGGCAGGCCACGACGTCCTCCTGGTCGGCCGCGATCCGCACATGGCGGAGGTCGCGCGCGCCGGCCTCCGGATCTCCGGCGTCTTCGGCGACACGCACGCGCGGCCGAAGGTCGCGACCGACCTCGCGGACGCCGCGGGCGCGTACGACGCCGTCCTCATCACCGTCAAGTCACACGCGACGCGCGAGGTCGCGCGCAGGCTCGCGACCTGGCGGCCCGCGCCCGCCCTCGCCGTCTCGCTGCAGAACGGCCTGGGAAACGCGGAGGCGATCGCGGAAGAGCTGCCGCGGAGCCGCGTGCTCGCCGGACGCGTCATCTTCGGAGCGGTCGTCGAGGCTCCGGGATTCGTCGACGTGACGGTCAACGCGCGGCCGGTCGCGATCGGGCCGCTTCGCCCCGACGGGAGCGCGGCCGACGTCGCGCGCGGGCTCGCGGCCGCGATCGACGCATCCGGCATCCCATGCGAGCCGGTCGCGTCGACCGAGCCGCTGCTCTGGGAGAAGGTGCTGTACAACTGCGGGCTGAACCCGCTCGGCGCTCTCCACGGCCTCACCTACGGCGAGGTGGTCGCGTCTGAGCGCACGCGCGCGAAGCTCGATGCCGCCATCCGCGAAGGATGGCACGTCGCTCGCGCGGCGGGCATCTCGCTCCGCTGGCGCGACGCCGACGAGTTCCTCGACTATTTCTACTCGACGTTGCTGCCGCCGACCGCGGCGCACCGGTCGTCCATGCGCCAGGATCTCGAAGCCGGACGGCGCACCGAGATCGACGCGATCTCGGGAGCGATCGCGCGCGCCGGCGCCCGCCTCGGGATCGCGACGCCGATCGCCGACGAGCTGGTCGCGGCCGTGCGCGCGGCGGAGGCCACGGCACGACCGCGTTGAGCCGGCTCGCCCGCGCGGCGAGCCGCGTCGGAGCGCTTGCGGGCAGCCCGCTCTTCGCTTCCGCACGGCCGTCTCGCTGTTGTACACTCCCGCCATGCACCGCCTGGCCAAGGACCTTTTCGACGAGCTCAAGAAGCACGCGCTCGAGGCGTACCCCGAGGAATGCTGCGGCTTCATCCTGTTCGACACCGAGAGCGAGGTCGACGTGGTCCGCCGCGTCCGAAACGTCGCGACCGAACGCCACCAGAAGGACCCGCAGAGCTTCCCGCGCGACGGCAAGGACGGCTACGTCATGGACGAGCGCGAGCTCCTCGAGGTGCAGCAAGACCTCGACAGCAACCGCTTCGAGCTGCGCTGCATCTACCACTCCCACCCGAACGGCAAGGCGTACTTCTCGAAGGAAGACGAAGCGCGCGCCAAGATGTGGGACGAGCCGATCTATCCGGAAGCGGTCTACATCGTGCTCGGCGTCGACGGCCACGCGGTGACGGGCATCTCGGCTCACCAGTGGAACGAGGAGCGCCTCGAGTACGAAGACGTGAAGATCGCGCGGGTCTAGTGTCCTCCCGCTTCCCGCGACCTTCGCGAACGGACATCTAATGTCGGCATCGGCGCGAGCGGCGACCGGCCGCGACGCCGGCCTTCCGTCCGGGCATGTCGAGGTCGTCCGGAAGCGTCCGGATGCGATCGAGCTCGAGCTCTCGGGCACGTGGATCGTCCGCGGAGCGCGCCCGACCATCGCGGACGTCGCGCGCGATTTCGCCGAGCCCGGGCTTCGCCGCGTGACGTTCGACGCGAGCGCGCTCGACAAGTGGGATTCGACGATCCTCACGTTCCTCGCCG
The DNA here is from genome assembly GCA_035651755.1 of Binatia bacterium. Lineage (GTDB taxonomy): Bacteria > Desulfobacterota > Binatia > UBA12015 > UBA12015 > DASRFA01. Next base: position 107,629 of record DASRFA010000060.1, read on the forward strand.
CCCTTCTCGACGATCTTCGCGAGCGGAAGGTCGAAGCGGACTTGGCGGGGCTCCCCGCCGGCATCCGCCGGCTCATCGAGCTCGCCGAGACGGTCCCGGAGAAGGAGGGCGCGCGGACGGTCGGCCGGCGCGGCCCGTGGCTCGCGCGGCTGGGCGACGCCGCGGTCGACGTCGCGCGCGGGGCGGGCGAGTTCCTCGCGTTCGTGGGCGAGGTGACGGTCGCCGTCTTCAACGTGCTCCGGCTCCGGGCGCGCGTCCCGCTCGCGGACCTCTGGCTCTTCGTCCAGCACACCGGCGCGGACGCGCTGCCGATCGTCACGCTGATCAGCTTCCTCGTCGGCCTCATCCTCGCGTTCGTCGGCGCGGTCCAGCTCCAGCAATTCGGCGCGACGCTGTACGTCGCGAACCTCGTGCAGATCGGCATGGCGCGCGAGATGGGCGCGATCATGACGGGCGTCATCATGGCGGGGCGGACGGGCGCGGCGTTCGCGGCGCAGCTCGGCACGATGCGCGTCACCGAGGAGATCGACGCGCTCATGACGCTCGGCTTGAAGCCGATCGAGTACCTCGTCCTCCCCCGCGTCATCGCGCTCTCCGTGATGATGCCCCTCCTCTGCGTGTACTCGGACGTGGTCGGGATCATCGGCGGCACCGCGGTCGGCGTCGGCCTCCTCGACCAGAACTTCGCGCAGTACGTCCAGCAGACGCTCCGCTACGCGACGCTGACGCAGTTCGTGATCGGCATCGTGAAGAGCTTCGTCTTCGGCATCCTGATCGCACTCTCCGGCTGTCTCCGCGGCATGCAGTGCGGCAGCAGCGCATCCGCGGTCGGCGACGCGGCGACCTCGGCGGTCGTGACGAGCATCGTGCTGCTCGTCGTGGCGGACGGGATCTTCGCCGTGATCTGCAACGCGCTCAACGTGTGATGGCGGTCCGCGACGAGCACGAGCGTTCCGACGCGCCGCACATCGAGGTCCGGAAGCTGACCATGGCCTACGGCAGCTTCGTCCTCATGCGCGATCTCGACTTCACGGTGGAGCGCGGCAAGATCTTCGTGATCATGGGAGGCAGCGGGTCGGGAAAGAGCACGCTCCTCAAGCACATGATCGGTCTTCTCGAGCCGGCCCGCGGCGAAGTCCTGTACGACGGCGAGAGCTTCACGGGCGCGACACCCGAGCGTCGCCTCGAGATGCTGCGCGGGTTCGGCGTCACGTTTCAGCAGGGAGCGCTCTGGAGCTCCATGACGCTGGCCGAGAACGTGGCGCTGCCGCTCTCCGAGTACACCGACCTCGAGCCGGCGGAGATCCGCGAGATCTGCTGCCTGAAGCTCGCGCTCGTCGGGCTGCGCGGCTTCGAGGACTACTACCCGAGCCAGATCAGCGGCGGCATGCGAAAGCGCGCCGGGCTCGCGCGCGCGATCGCCCTCGACCCCGACGTGCTGTTCTTCGACGAGCCGAGCGCCGGACTCGACCCGATCAGCTCCCGCCTCCTCGACGACCTCATCCTCGCGCTGCGCGACAGCCTCGGCTCGACGGTCGTGATCGTCACGCACGAGCTCGCGAGCATCTTCGCGATCGGGGACGACAGCGTCTTCCTCGACGCCGAGTCGCGCACCGCGATCGCGCACGGCAACCCGCGCCAGCTGCTCGAGCACTGCGACAACCCGACCGTGCATCGTTTCCTCACCCGCGGAGGCGAAATGGACCCGACCCGAGAGGCGCATGAGTAGAAAGGCGAGTCCGGTGCTGATCGGCGGCTTCGTCGTGGGCGCGATCGCGCTCGCGATCGCGGGCATCGTGATCTTCGGCTCCGGCCGCTTCTTTCAGACGAGCTATCCGTTCGTCGCGTTTTTCGAGGGCAGCGTGAACGGGCTCAGCGTCGGCGCGCCCGTCAAGTTCAAGGGCGTCGACCTCGGCGCTGTCACGCACATCTTCATCCGCATCAGCCCGGAGGAGCGGAACGCCCGGATCCCCGTCTACTTCGCGCTCGACAAGGAGAAGCTCGACAAGGCCGGTGTGCGGGAGGAGCTCGCGTCGCCGGAGGCGATGGAGCGCGGCGTCGCGGCCGGTCTGCGGGCCCAGCTCCGCTCCGAGAGCCTGGTCACCGGCATTCTCTACGTCGAGCTCGACTACTACCCGGGCACGCCGGAGACGAGGGCCGGTGCGTGGGACGGGACGCCCGAGGTCCCGACGCTGCCGACGCAGGTCGAGCAGCTGCAGGCGGCCGTCAAGGCGATCATCGACCGCCTCGACGAGATCAACTTCAAAGGCCTCATCGACGAGCTGACGAACGCCGCCTCGGGCATCTCTCAGTTCACGACGTCCCCCGAGCTGAAGCGGAGCATCCAGTCGCTCGACGAGACGCTCGCCAGCATCCGCGATCTGTCGAAGTCGGTCGAGAAGAGCATCGCGCCGCTCACCGCGAACCTGCAGAAGACCGCGGTGCAGGTCGAGGCGGTCGCGCGCGAGTTCGAGCAGACGCTCGGGACGACGCGCAGCCTGATCGCGCCCGAGGCGCCGCTCGCGGTCGACCTGCGCCGCGCCCTCGACGAGGTGCGCGACGCCGCCCGCTCCGTGCACGCGCTCGCCGACGAGCTCGATCGCAATCCGAACTCGATCGTGTTCGGGCGCGCGGTGAAAGGAGAGCAGCAGTGAGCCGGCCCTTCGCTTGCCACCGCGCGCGCCCGCGGCCGGCTCTCGCGCCGAATGCCCTCGCGGCGGTCGCCACGATCGCCGCGGTCGCGGCGATGGCAGCCGGCTGCGCCTTCCTCGCGCCGCGGCCGGACCCGTCGCGCTTCTACGTGCTCACCTCCGACGCCACGGGCGAGGGCTCGCCCGTCGCCGGCTCGTTCGGGGTCGGCCCGATCTCGATCCCCGACTACCTGAAGCGCGCGAGCATCGTCACCCGGACGACGGCGAACGAGATCACGCCGTCGAGCGTCGATCGCTGGGGGGAGAGCCTGGACGGCGCGATCCCGCGCATCCTGCAGGAGAACCTTCGCCGCCTCCTCGGAAACGACCGCGTCATCCTGTTTCCGTGGTACGCGACCAACCGACCGGACGTGCAGATCGTCGTCCACGTGCTCCGCTTCGAGCGCGATGCGAACGGCACGGTCACGCTGCTCGCACGCTGGGAGATCAAGCGAGCGGAGACCGGCGCGCTCGTCCGCGGCGGCGAGACCAGCACGGTCCGGAACCCGTCCGGCTCCGGCACCGACGGCAGCGTCGCGGCCCAGAGCGAGGCCCTTGCCGTCCTGAGCGAGGACATCGCGAACGCCCTGCGCGCCTTGCCTCCGGCCGTCCGCACCGACGCGCGGCCCGGCGCATGACCGCTGGGCGTTTCCCCGAGCGCGCGCCGCGAGCACGAGGCGCCACGGGCCGCGACCGCCGCGCTCCCTTGACCTCGCCCGGCGGCCGCGCGAGACCGACGGGATGCGGCTCCGTCAGCTCGCGCTCGTCGCCCGCGACCTCGACCCGGTCGTCTCGGACCTGACCGCCGTCTTCGGGATCGAGGTCGCCTTCCGCGATCCCGGCGTCGCCGAGTTCGGCCTCCGGAACGCCGTCTTCCCGGTCGGCGACAGCTTCCTCGAGGTCGTGTCCCCGACCCGCGACGACGCGACCGCCGCGCGCTACTTGACGCGCCGGCGCGGCGACGGCGGCTACATGGCGATCTTCCAGAGCGAGGACCTCGCCGCCGCGCGCGCTCGCATGGCGCGCCTCGGCGTGCGGATCGTCTGGGAGGTCTCCTTCCCCGACATCGCGACGATCCATCTCCACCCGCGCGACGTCGGCGGCGCGATCGTCTCGCTCGACGAGGCGCGACCGCCGGAGTCATGGCGCTGGGCCGGGCCGGAGTGGAACGCCCGCGTCCGGACCGATCGCGTGCGCGAGATCGCCGGCGTCGTGCTCCAGGCCGACGACCCGGAGCGGCTCGCGGAGCGCTGGGCGGCGCTGCTCGACCGCCCGGCCGAGGCGAGCGGGGGCGGCTTCGAGATCCCCCTCGAGCGCGGCGCCGTGCGCTTCGTCGCTCCCGAGGACGACCGCGGCGACGGCATCGTGGCGATCCGTCTGCGGGCGTCGGACGCCGCCGCCGCGCTCGCGGCGGCGCGCGCGCGCGGTCTCGTCGACGCGCGCGGCGCGATCGCGATCGGAGGCGTTCGATTCGAGCTCGTCGAATGACCGCGGCGGTGCGATGAACGCGAGGCGCGAGCTCCACTTCCGGCCGGCCGAGAAGGCGGGCATCTGGCTGTGGGGCCGGACCGAGGGCATGACGGCGTTTCTCGTCGTCCTCGTCCTGTCGATCTTCGTCCTCATCCCGCTCGGCCAGGTGTTCCCGGTCGCGCGGCCGTTCATCGACCTCGGCTTCACGTTCATCCTGGTCTCGGGAGCGACGGTGGTCGTCCATCGCCGAAGGGCGACCGTCGCGATCGCCGCCTTCGCGCTGACGAACCTGGTCCTGCAGTGGCTCTGGTACCTCACCGAGGCGATGTGGCTGCTGCCGTGGCTGATGGCGTTCCTGCTGATCTACTGCGGCATCCTCTCCACGCTGGTCTTCGCGCAGGTCTTCAGCGGGCCGGCGGTGACGCGCCATCACGTCCAGGGAGCGATCGCGGGCTATCTGCTGCTCGGTCTCACGTGGGCGTTCGCGTACCGGCTGGTCGAGTTCTTCCACCCCGGCGCGATCCAGTTCGCGCACCCCGTCGATGCGGCGCACGGCGACCCGATGCGCGGTCAGCTCGTCTACTTCAGCTTCATCACGCTCACGACCGTCGGCTACGGCGACGCGACGCCGATCGAACCGATCGCGCGCACGCTCGCGATCCTCGAAGCGCTCACGGGGCAGCTCTTCCCGGCCGTCCTGCTCGCCCGCCTGGTCTCGCTCGAGGTGTACGAGCACACGACGCGGCGGTGACTGCGGCCGACCGGCTCGTTCCCTCGCGCACCGGCGACGCGGCCGCGGGCGCTTCGCGCGCGCGCGGTGGCGCGATGTCGTGCGCCGTCGGCATCCTGCTCCTGGCGTCGGCCTGCTCGCGCGCGAACGAACCGCAGCTCGAGGTCGTGCATCGGATCCTCGACGTCGCTCCGCAGCCGGCGGCGGGAGACGCGGTCGGGTGGTGCGAGCTCGAAAGCGAGGTGCGGCCCGCGATCGGCTGCCTTCCGAAGTTTCCGGGCAGCATCGCAAAGCTCGAAGTCGCGGATTCCCCGCTCCGCCGGCGCCTCGCGGTCCCCGAAGCCGCGCGCGGCGGGCCGATCCTCGTCGAGTCGAGGCTCGTGTTCGCGGGCGGCGGCCGGCCGACGTTCCTTCCCGCTTTCGTCGTCCGCGAGCCGGCCGGGGAGACGATCGACGTCGAACTGACGATCCCCTCCGCCGCTCCGAAGAAAAGCGCACGACTCGAGTACCGACTGCGCCCGCTGCCGCCCGCCGTGCGCGAATACGCGAGCGCAGAGATCGACGTGCCGCGTGGAGCGGTGCTCGAGGTCGGCGTGGCGGTCGACCCGCTCGCGCGGCGGGTCGAGCGCGCGCCCTGCGAGATGGAGATCGTGGCGCGCCGCGGCTCGTCGGAGCGCCGCCTCTTCCGCACGCTGCTCGCGCCCGGCGGCGCCGGGGTGGGTCGATGGCGCGACCAACGGATCGACCTGGCCCCCGTCGCGGGCGATCGCGTGCACCTCGTATTCCGGAGCCGGGTCGTCGCGCCCCCCGGCGGCGAGATCGACGTCGCGTACGGATTCCCGATCTGGGGAACCGCCAACGTTCTCGCGCCCGCGTCGCGCGCCCGGCCGAACGTCATCCTCGTGTCCCTCGACACGCTGCGCGCCGATCACCTCGGCGGGTACGGCTCCGCTCTCGAGACTTCTCCCGAGATCGACCGCTTCGCGGGCGAGGCGACGCTGTTCGAGCTCGCGTACGCGACGTGGACGAGCACGCTCCAGTCGCACATGAGCCTCTTCACGGGGCGCTACGTGGCCGGCTACGGCGACATCTCGCTCACGCGCGCGCTGTCTCCCGGCATCCCGACGCTGCCCGAGCTCCTGGCGGGAGCCGGGTACGCGACCGCGGCCGTCACCGAGGACGCGATCCTCCGGCGTGCGCTCGGCTTCGGCCGCGGCGTCGACTCGTACCGGGAGAATCGAAGCACGGGACCGCATGCGGCGCCCGGTCACGCGGAGCAGACGTTCGCGACCGGGCTGCGGTGGCTCAAGCGACACCGCGACGAGCGGTTCTTCCTCTTCCTCCACACCTATCAGGTGCACAGCCCGTACACCCCGCCACCCGCATTCGATCGCTTTCGCACGTGGAACGACCGCGGCGTCGAACGGCCCATCGACGCCGACACCCCTCCCGGCGTCCGGGACGAGCGCCTCTACGCAGGTGAAGTCCGCTACACCGACGCGGAAGTCGGCAAGCTCCTCGCCGGCATCGCGGCCCTCGGTGTGTCGGAGAGCACGATCGTCGTCGTGGCGGCCGACCACGGCGAGGAGTTCGGCGAGCACGGGCTCTCCGGGCACGGCAAGGCGCTCTTCCGCGAATCGGCGCACGTTCCCTTGATCGTGCGCGCGCCCGGCATCGCGCCTCCGGGCCTCCGCGTGCCCGTCCAGGTATCGCTCGTCGACGTCTTGCCGACGCTCCTCGAGCTGACCGGAATCGAGCCGCCGCACCGCATCTCGGGCAGGAGCCTCGTGCCGCTGCTCGCGGATCCGTCGTCGCCGGCGTTCGCGGACCGCCCCGTGTTCTCCGAGGTGCAAAGCGTCTTCGGCGACCTTTTCGCGGTCCGCGATCGCACGCACACGTGGATCTTCGCGGGCCGCCAGACGCCGCGGATCGTGGCCTATGATCGCCGTCTCGATCGAGACGAGCACGTCGCCGTGCGAGATTCAGGGCTGCTCGAGCGCGGTCGGCGCTTCCGTGACGCATTCGACGCCGAAGTGGCAGCGATCCGGCCGGTCGACGCCGCCCGGGATCGCGCGCTTCAGGTCGACTCGCCGGATCCCGCGACCGCGCGCAAGCTTCGGGCCCTCGGGTACGTCGAGTGATTCCGCCGGCGCCAGCGGGCTGGCCGTCGCTACGACGCCGGCTCCCAGGTCGGCAGCCAGCGCTTCAGGACCCCGCCGAGCGTGTGATCGCGCTTCCAGCGCGCGAGCGACGCGTTCGCCTTCTCGCGCAGCGTCTCCTCCCCGGGCCGGAATCCCCAGCCGATCTCGTCCTTGGTGAGGAGAGGGTTCAGGAGCGGCAGCAGCTGCGACTCCTCGAGCGAACCGTACCAGGCGACGATCGGCGCATCGCTCACGAAGGCGTCGACGCGCCGCTGCTCCAGCTCGGCGATCGCGTTCTCGTTGGTCGCGAACGAGAAGACCTGCGCGTCGCGGAAGTTCTCGCGGACGTACTTCTCGCCGACCGTTCCCTTGGTGACGCCGATCTTGAGCGCGCGCTGGAGCGCCTGCGCCGGCGTGCGGGAGCGCTCCGCCTCGCTGCGCCGCACCAGCGCGCCGAGGCCGGATCTCATGTACGGCTCGCTGAAGGCGACCCGGAGCTGACGCAGGCGCGTGATCGTCAAACCCGACATGATGATGTCGATCTCGTGGTTCACGAGCGCCGGGATGAGCTCGTCCCAGGCCATCGGAAAGGCGCGGATGGGCCGGCCCAGGTCCTGCCCGAGGTAGGACGCGAGGTCGATCTCGATGCCCGTCAAGCGCCCCGCCTGGCGGAAGCAGAAGGGCGGGGAGTCGGCTGTGACGCCGATCCGGATCGGCGGGATCGGCGTCGGCGTCGGCGGGCCGGGCGGCGGCGGAGGCGGACTCATCGCCGAGCACGCCGCGAAGAGCGCGCCGGCGAGCGCCAGGACGAGCCGCGAGGAGGACCTCATTGGCTCCCGCTGGAGGACTTGCTGCGCGTCGAGGCGGCTCCCGCCTGATAGCCCTGCTGGTACGACGACTCCTTCGACTTCTCGTAGCGGTCGTACGCGTAGCCGCCGAGGAGACCGGCTCCCGCGCCGATGCCGGCGCCGAGCCCCGCGTTGCCCGCCATCGCGCCGATCGCGGCGCCGCCGGCGGCCCCGATCACCGTGCCGCTGAGGGTGCGCTGCTGGGTCGCCGTCATCCCGGAGCAGCCGGCGAGGGCGATCGCGAGCGCACAGAGCGCGCACCCCGTCGCCCGCCGCCGTCGATTCGATCTCACGGACATGGCAGCGTCTCCGTCAGGAACTTGACGACCACGTTGACCGGGTGGTCGCCGTCGTACTCGGGGTGCGCCTTCGCCCACGCGACGAACTTCGCGATGGCGTCGTTTCGCGTGGGAGGCGGCGACGACGGGCAGAACATCGTTCGCGGACGCCGTGTAGAGCGGATCGGTCGGTTGGGTCGAGCAGACGTCCAGGACGTCCTCCGCGGTCTTCATCACGAAGTCCTCGCTCTGCACCGCGCGCGCCGGGGTCGCGACGGCGATCACGGCCGCGACGGCGCACCCGACGATTCTTTGTCGCATCGTTCCCCCCCGCATTGCGCCGTCGAGCGGCTCGACGGTGCGTCGGTATGTTCGCGTCACGGCATCGGCGCGTGCGGCGGCTCGTGCCCGCGCGGAAGCCGCGGGATCTCGAACGGTCCGTACGCTCTCGACGCGCTCGTCGGAACGACGGGCACACCGGCCCCGGCGGCGGGGGCGGCCGTCGCTGCCGGAGGCGCGCCCGGCGGCGGCGGCGGTGGAGGCGGCGGCGTCGCGGGCGCCGCCATCCACTCCTCGTCCGAGAGGCTCCATCCGCCGCCGAGCGCGCGATAGAGCTGCACCACGACCAGGAGCTGGTCGCGCATCGCCTGCGCCAGCTGGTTCTGCGCCGGGAAGAGCTGCTGCTCCGCCTCCAGGACCTCGTAGTAGTTCGCTAGCCCCTGATCGTACCGCAGGAGCGAGAGCCGCACCGACTCCTGGAGCGCGGCGACCGCTCGCTCGCGCGCCGCACGGATGTCGATCAGCTTCGTCTGCGACGTCAGCGTGTTCGAGACCTCCTGGAACGCGAGCAGGATCGACTGCTCGTACTGCGCCTTCGACTGCTCGAACACGGCGACCTGCGCGTAGTAGCTCTCGATGTTCTGCCCGCCCGTGAAGATCGGCCCGACGATCGATCCGGCGACGTTCCAGATGTTGCCCTGCGTCTTGACGATGTTCTCGAGCTCGGTGCTCTGGCCGCCGTAGAGGCTGGTCAACCCGATGCGGGGGAAGAAGTTCGCGACCGCGACGCCGACCTGCGCGTTGGAGCTGATGAGCACGTCCTCCGCCTGCCGGACGTCCGGCCGGCGCTCCAGGATCTGCGACGGAAGGCCGGGTGGCAGGTCCGGAGCGGCGCGCTGGTCGACGAGCGGGGCCCCGCGCGCGATGTCGGTCGGATCGCGCCCGAGGAGAACGGCGATCGCATTCTCGGTCGCGACGATCTGGCGCTCGAGCTCGGGTACGCTCGCCTGCGCCTGCGCGAGCGCGGCGTCCGCGCGCTCCACCGCGAGCTTGTTGCCGACCCCTCCCTGGAAGCGGCGCGTGAAGAGCTGGAGCGTGTCGCTGAACGCGGTCACGGTCTCGTGCGCGATGTCCAGCTCGAGGTCCAGCTCGAGAAGCTGGAAGTAAGCCTGCGCGACCTGGCTCACCAGGGTGAGCATGACGCCGCGGCGGATCTCCTCGCTCGCCCAGAGCTCGGCCTGCGCGGCCTCCGTCGAGCGCCGGATGCGTCCCCAGACGTCGAGCTCCCACGCGAGGTTGAAGGTCCCGAGGAAGGTGTTGAAGGTGCGGTTGTCGCCCGTGAAGACGAAGTTCTTCCCGCGCTGCGCGCCGCCCTGGTAGCTGACTTGCGGAAACAGCGGTCCGCGCGCGACCCCGACGAGCGCCTGCGCCTGCTCCACGCGCGCGGTCGCGGTCTTGAGGTCGTAGTTGTTCTGGAGCGCCTCGCGGATCAGGTCCTGCAGCACCGGGTCGCCGAAGACCTGCCACCAGGCCGCGTCGGCGAGGGACGCCGCCTCCGCCGGACCGATGTCGCCGCGGTACTCCGGCGGCGTCTGGATGTCCGGTCGGTGGTAGTTCGGTCCGACGGGGCAGCCGGTCGCGAGGACGCCGAAACAGAGCGCGACGAGACCGCGCGCCGCGCGGCTCAATGCCCTCCTCCGCCGCCGGGCGCGGGCGCAGGCTGGGGCGTCGGCGCGGTCGCGGTCTCCTCGTGCGACCCGCCGGACAGCCGCTCGACGACGTAGAAGGACAGCGGGATGACGAAGATCGCGATCACCGACGCGGCGAGCATTCCGGCCATGACGGCCGTTCCCATGATCTGCCGCGACACCGCGCCGGCACCGGTCGCGCGAACGAGCGGCACGACTCCCAGGATGAACGCAAACGCCGTCATCAGGATCGGGCGGAGACGGAGGCGCGCGCCGGTGAGCGCGGCGTCGATCAGCGGCCTGCCCTTCTCGTACTCGTCCTTCGCGAACTCGACGATCAGGATCGCGTTCTTCGCCGTCAAGCCGATCAGCATGACCAGGCCGATCTGCGCGTAGACGTTGTTCACCATCTCGCGCACGAAGAGGCCGAAGAAGGCGCCGAACACGGCGATCGGGATGCCGAGGAGCACGCTGAACGGCAGCGACCAGCTCTCGTACTGGGCGGCGAGGATCAGGAAGACCATGAGGAGCGAGAAGGCAAAGATGACGGTCGGCGAGACGCCCTCGGATGCGACCCGCTCCTGGAACGACATCCCCATGTAGTCGTACCCCATCTCCGACGGCATGGTCTCCGCGAACACCTCCTGGAGGGCCTGCATGCCCTGGCCAGAGCTGTAGCCGGGCTTCAGCGACGCGTTGATCTGGGCCGCGCGATGCTCGTTGAAGCGGATCGTGAACTCCGGCCCGTAGATCGTCTTCGTGTCGACGACGGCGTCGAGCGGCACCATGCCGCCCTTGTCGTTCTGGACGTAGAACTGGCCCATCGCGCGCGTGTTGGTCCGGTAGTCGCCCTCGGCCTGGACGTAGACCTGCCAGACGCGACCGAAGCGGTTGAAGTAGTTGACGAAGACGCCGCCCATGAACGCCTGCAGCGTCTTGTAGACGTCCGAGAGCTGGACGCCCTGCTTCATCACCTGCTCTCGATTCACGTTGGCGTAGACCTGCGGCACGTCGGGGACGAAGGTCGTGAAGATCGACGCGAACTCCGGGCGCTTCATCGCGGCGGCCATGAACTTCCGCGTGTTCTCCGCGAGGAACTGGACCGTGCCTCCGGACCGATCCTCGAGCACGAACGAGACGCCGCCCGACGTGCCGACGCCCGGGATCGCGGGCGGCGGGAACGCGAAGGCGATCGCCTCGGGAAGCTCGTGGAGGCGCCCGTTCAGGCGCCGCATGATCACGTCCGCGGTGAGACCGTCCGGATCGCGCTCGGCCCACGGCTTCAGCGTCACGAAGTAGAAGCCGCTGTAGGTCGTGTTGGTGCTGCTGAGCAGGCTGTACCCGACGACCGTGTTGTACGTCTGAACGCCCGGAGTCTCGGAGAGGATCTTCTCGATCTGCTTGCAGACCTCGTCCGTCCTCTGCAGCGACGCCGCCTGAGGCAGCTGGACGTTCATGTAGAAGTAGCCCTGGTCCTCGTCCGGGACGAAGCCCGTCGGCAGCCGTGAGCCGATCATCAACGCGAGCACCGTGAGCGCCGCGAGTCCTCCGAGGCCGAGGATCGGATGGCGGATGAGGTGGTGGCACCAGTTGACGTAGCCTTCGGTCGCGCGTCCGAACCACCGGTTGAACCCGCGGAAGAACGCCCCCAGCGGACCGCGCGCCTCGCGCTTCGGCCGGAGCAGCAGGGCGGAGAGCGCCGGGCTCAGCGTGAGCGCGTTGAACGCCGAGAACACGACCGACACGGCGATCGTCACCGCGAACTGCTGGTAGAGGCGGCCGGTGATGCCCGGGATGAACGCGGTCGGCACGAAGACGGCGACGAGGATGAGCGCGATCGCGATCACGGGCCCCGACACCTGCTCCATCGCCTTCAGGGTCGCGTCGCGCGGCGAGAGCCCCTGCTCCATGTTGTGCTCGACCGCCTCCACGACGACGATCGCGTCGTCGACGACGATGCCGATCGCGAGCACGAGCCCGAACAGCGACAGCGTGTTGATCGAGAACCCGAGCAGCGGGAACACCGCGAACGTGCCGATCAACGACACCGGTACCGCGAGCAGCGGGATCAGCGTCGTCCGGAAACCCTGCAGGAAGATGAAGACGACGATGATGACGAGGACCAGCGCCTCGAAGAGGGTCTTGACGATCTCGTCGATGCCCTCGCTGACCGCCTCGGTCGTATCGAGCGACACGACGTAGTCGAGATCGGCCGGGAAGCGCTTCTTCGCGTCCTCCATCAGGGCGCGCGCCCGCTTCATCGTGTCGATCGCGTTGGAGCCCGCGAGCTGGTAGATCGCGACGATCGCGGCCGGCTTGCCGTTCAGGCGGCCCTTGACGTTGTAGAGCTGGGCGCCGAGCTCGACGCGGGCCACGTCGCCCACGCGAATCATCGAGCCGTCGGGGTTGGCCCTGACGATGACGTCCTCGAAGTCCTCGGCGGTCAGCAGGCGGCCCTGCGCGCGCACCGTGTAGGTGAACTCCTGTCCCGGCGGCACCGGCTCCGCACCGACCTGCCCGGCCGGATTCACCGTGTTCTGCTGCTGGATGGCGTTGATGATCTGCGTGACGGTGATCCCGAGCTTCGCGAGCGTGTCGGGGTTCACCCACATGCGCATCGCGTACTGGCCGGCGCCGAAGATCTGCACCTGCCCGACGCCCGGGACGCGGGTCATCGGGTCGTTGATGTTGATGTAGGCGTAGTTCGTCAGGAAGAGCGCGTCGTAGCTGCCGTTGGGCGAGTAGATCGAGAAGAGCGCGAGCGGCGCCGTCGTCGACTGCTTGATCGTGACGCCGTACTGCTGGACGTCGAAGGGGAGCTGCGACTGGGCCTGCCCGTAGCGCATCTGCGCGAGGATCTGATCGGTGTTGATGTTCGTGCCGACGTTGAAGTCGACGCGCAGGGTCATCGTGCCGTTGTTGGCGTTGATCGAGTACATGTAGATCGAGTCGGCGACGCCGCTCATCTGTTGCTCGATCGGGGTCGCGACCGATTGCTCGATCGTGACCGCGTCCGCGCCCGTGTACGTGGCGGAGAGCTGGACCTCGGGCGGAGCGATGTCGGGGAACTGCGCGATCGGCAGCTGCACCATCGCGACGAGGCCGACGATGACCATCACGATGGCGATGACGATCGCGACGATCGGCCGCCGGACGAAGAACGCTGCCATGGTCAGCTCGCGGCGGTCGCCGGGGCCCCGCTCGCCTTCGGTGCCGGAGCCGGCGCCATGCCCGGTGCGTCCGACGGGGGCGCCTCCTTCGCGACGACGGTCACCCCGTCACGCACCTTCTGCACGCCCTCGACGACGATCTTGTCGCCGGGAGCGAGCCCCTTGGTGATCACCCAGTCACTTCCGGTGCGCGGTCCGGGCTCGACGTCGCGCACCCGTACCTTGTCGCCCTCGAGAACGTAGACCTGGTACGTTCCCTGAAGGTCCGAGACGGCCCGTTGCGGCACGACGATCGCGTTCTCCGCGACGCTCGTCGCGGCGCGCGTCTTCGCATAGCCGCCGGGACGGAGGATGTTGTCGGGGTTCGGGAAGAGCGTCTGCACGAGCAGGGTGCCGGTGCGCTGGTCGACCTGGCGGTTGACGGCGTAGATCTCGCCGCTTTGCGGATAGACGCTGCCGTCCGCGAGGATGAGCTCGATCTTCGGAGCGTCGCCGTTGTTCTCGCCCGTCTCCGACGCCCGGTTGATGCGAGCGGCGAACCGCAGGTACTCCTGCTCGGCGATCGGGAACTGGACCTTGATCGGGTCGACCGTCGACACGGTCGTGAGAACGGTCGTCGTTCCGACGAGGTCGCCGATCTGCGCCTGGTTGATGCCGGCGATGCCGGGGATGGGCGACTGGACCTTGGTCCACTGCAGGTTGAGGCGGGCGTTCTCGAGCGCGGCTTTCGCCTGCTCGACGGCGGCTGCATTGGCGTCGTTCTGCTGGACGGCGTCGTCGAGCTCTTGCTGGCTCACTGCGCCCTCGGCCGCGAGCGGCTTGTAGCGCGCGACGTCGAGCTGCGTCTTCTTCAGCTGCGCCTGCGCCTGCGCGAGGTTCGCGGCGGCCTGATCGTACGCGGCCTGGAACTGCCGCGGATCGATCTCGAAGAGGAGGTCGCCCGCCTTCACGACGGAGCCGTTCTTGTAGTTCTGAGTGAGGAGGTAGCCCTGCACCTTGGGCTGGATGGTCGCGTTGACGTAGCCCTCGATCGTGCCGACCCACTCCGAGTAGACCGGCACGTTCCGCTGGGCGACCGGAGACACCAGGACCTCGGGCGGCGGCAGTGCGGGCGGCGCCGGCTTTCCGCAGGCCGACGCGAGCAGCACCGCCGCCAGCGCGGAGGCGGGCACACGCCAGGTTCCCCGGCCCCGGACGGAACGGGCCGAGCCCAATCGTCGCAACGTCATCGATTGATCCCCCTGCGGTGGGCGGAGATCCGGCGGTATCACAGGCGCGGAGGCCTTTGAAACCCGACGGCATGACGCGGCGCCGCGCCTTCGGACCGGCGGATCGCTTTCCGCGAAACGCTCGCGCGGGGATTCAGGCCGCGACGCGCGGCTCGCGCGCCGACTTGCGACGTCGCCGCCACGCCCACGCCGCCAGGGTGACGAGCCCCGGGATCGTCCACACGGTGTCGCGCACGCGGGCGACCGCGGCCGCGACCAGCGCGAGCTCCGCACCCCCGCCCGCGACGTGCATCACAGCCGCCTGCGCGCCCTCGAGCGCGCCGATCGCGGCCGGCACGGGGACCGCGTGCGCCAGCCCGACGCCGAGCAACGTGCCGCCGAGCTCGGGAAGCGACGGGTGCGCGTCGAACGCCGCGAAGAGCGACCCATATTCCGCGAACACGAGAAGGTTCAGCGCGAGCGCGACGGCGAGCGCCCACGCGACGACGCGGCGGCGCGCGAACACGAGCGTTCGCATCGCGTCGTCCGCGTCGGCGATGGCGGTCGGGCTCGCCCCGATCCGGGCGAGAGCGGGCAGGAAGGGCGCGGGCACGAGGGAGCCGCCGCGCCGGAGGCGGCGCAGCGTGATCGCGACGCCGACGAGGAACGCGACCGCGCTCAGCACGACGACGACGAGCACGCGCCCTGCGGCGGCGCGATCGCGGAGCGCGAAGAGGGCGCAGTAGGCGACGCCGAAGACGATGTTGGCGAGCAGCTCCGCGCCCCGATCGAGGATCACGCTCGCGATCGCCGGGCCGGCACGCACACCGTCGCGCGCGACCATGTACGCGCGCAGCGGCTCGCCGCCGAGCTTCGCCCCCGGCGTCAGGGACCCCACCGCGAGGCCCGCGAGCCGGGCGCCGAGGACGCGGCCGAACGGCAGCTGCTCGTCGAGCGCGCGCAGGATGAAGCGCCAGCGGTAGGCGTAGCCCGCGAAGATGACGACCTCGATCGCCGCGTAGGCGGCGATCCAGCGCGGCTGGATGCGCGTCAGCCGCTCCGCGATCGCGCCCCATCCGTACGCGCGCGCGAGCGCGATCACGACCGCCGCTCCACCGATCGCGAGCGCGAGCTGGAGCAGTCGGAAACGATCTCGTCCGCGCGACCCAGCCATCACGAGAGCGCGCCGGCCGGCGCTTCGGTGCGTCCGCCCCCCGGGCTGCCGGCGACGGCCGCGCCACGCCGAGCCGCGGCCGACGGCAGAAGCGCCGGCAGAACGGCCATCGCCGCGCTGAACGAGAGCGCCATCGCGAGGGCGCCGAGCTGCCCGAGCTCGGACAGAGCGGGGTAGCGCGAGAATCCGAGCACGCCGAACCCGAGGACGGTCGCCGCGGCCGTGAGGGCGAGCGCGCGGCCGGAGCTCGCGGTCGCGGAGCGGTAGCCGCCGGTCTCGCGCACGCGCTGGACCAGGTAGACGCAGTAGTCGACGCCCATCCCGATCGTGAGCGGCAGGATGATCAGGTTCACCGGGTTGAGCGCGATCCCGGCGAGGCGCGCGAGCGCGACCAGCAGCAGGACGCATCCGCTCGGGACGCTCAGGATCGCGAGCGTCGAAGACCAGCGCCGCTCCTGCATCCACACGATCGGCGCGTTGCTCGCGATCGCGAGCAGGAGGAACCAGACGATCTCGCGTCGCATCGTGCGGTCGAGCTCGCGCTCCATGAGCGGACGCCCGGTGACGGTGATGCGAACGCCGTCGCCGGCATCCACGTCGCGCGGCAGCCGGTCGGCGATCTGCTCGAGCGCCTGCGGGCTCGTCGGCGCGAACGGCGTGATGATCCCGACGCCGGTCGCGTCGCGCCGGACGTGGCGATCGAAGAGGATCTCGAGGCCGGGGAGGGGATCCGCGGTCGCGTCGACGGGCTCCGGGACCCGACGGAGCGACGCGAGCGCCGGCGCGAACGGCTCGGTGCGAAACCCGCGCTCGTCGAGACGGCGCTCGAGCTCGGCGGCGGCCCGCTCCCGCGGGAGCGCGGCCCAGGCGGCGAGACGCGACTCCTGTGTCGCGCGCGAGGGCATGAGGGGCGCGGGGCTCACGATGTCCGTGACGAGGCCTTCGGCGCGCGCGCGCTCGAGCGCGTCGCGCACGCGCTCGGTCGCCCGCAGGACCGTCTCGTCGGCGGCGGCCGCGCCCGCCGCGTCGCGCGTCGGCGCCACCTCGGCCTCCGCGAGGACGACCCCGTCGGGGTCGCTCACCCCGAACGTGCGCTCGATCTCCCCCTGTACGGCGGCGGCGTGCGACCGCGCCGGCCGGAGGTGGAACAGGTTCGTGTCGAGCGCCTCGCCGCGCGCGGCGAGCCAGGCGATCGCGCAGAGCGCCGCCGCGCCGACTGCAACCAAGCGCCGGTGATCCTCCGCGAACGCCGGCAGAGCGGCCAGCCGATGGGTCGCCGCCAGCGCGCGATCGCCGTGGCGCGCGCCCGCGCCGCGCCAGAGCAGCATCGCCGGGAGCAGGACGTAGGTCGCCGGGATGTTCAGCAGGATGCCGAGCGCCGTCAAGTACCCGAGCTGGGCGACGCCCGCGAGCGCCGAGAACCCGATCACGACGAAGACCGCCGCCGTCGTCCCCGACGCCACCACGGCGGGCACGAGGAGGCCCGCGATCGAGGCCGCGATCGCCTCTTCGAGGTCTCCCCGAAGCGCCAGCTCCTCCCGGAAGCGCGTGTAGAAATAGATCGCGGCGTCGATCGAGAGGCCGTAGAAGATCGCCGCGAACGCGAGCGACACCGCGTTCAGGACGCCGTAGAAGAGAAGCCCGAGGGCGAACGTGACGATGCTCGTCGCGACGAGCTGCGCCGCGACCAGAGGGAGCACGCGCAGGGTGCGAAAGCCGAGGTGGAAGAGGGTCACGACGCCGAGGAACGCCACCACGCTGTAGAGTCCCATGTCCTCGCGCAGCACCGTCGAATCCTCGCGCGCGTACGCGAAGGCGCCGGTGTACACGACCTCCACCTCGCCATCGATTCCGCTCGCCGCCCGTGCCGACGCTTCCGCGCGCGCGAGCGCGTCCTCGAGTCGCGTGATGCCTTCGCCGTCGTATCCGCTCGCGACCGGCCGGATCAGGACCAGCAGCCGGGTCCCGTCGGGCGACAGCACGTACTCGCTGCCCGCCGCGAGCGCGCGGTCGGGTCGCGAGCGCGCGAGGGCGTCGCCCAGGATGCGGGTGAGGCCGAGCGGATCGCCGGCGATCACCTCGCTCACGCCGACCGTCCCCGGCGCGGAAAGGACTCGCCGCACGGTGCGAACGGCGTCCGCGACGCCCTCCGGCGAGAGCCGCTTCTCGACCGCGGGCAACGCGTCCGCGGGGAGGAGCCGCGGCAGGGCACCCTGCGACAGCGCGCGCGCGAACGCGGGGAGGTCGATCCGGCTCCGCACGTCGACGATCTCCGGGTCGGCGCGGAGCGCGCTCGCGTACGGGTCGGCGAAGCGGATCGCGGTCGCGGCATCGCGTGCCCGGATGACGGCCACGGCGACGTCCTGCGGGCCGAAGCGCCGAACGTAGCGCTGGTAGTCGGCGAAGCGATCGTACCCCGTCGGCAGCATCGAAACGAGGTCGACGTCGAGCCGGAGGCGCAGGAGCGATGCGCTCGCGGCGACCGTCAAGACCAAAGCAAAGAGCAGGATCGCGCGGTCGTTGCGGACGATCCACGCGACCATCCGCCGCGCCCAGGGCGGCGGCGCCGCGGCCGGCGCCCGCTCACCCGGCGCGCCGCTCTCAGGACGCGGCATCCTCGTGCCCGGCGTCCGGCAGGACGAAGAGCCGGGGATCCAGCTCCGGGTCCTCGTCGATGGCGAGGATCTTCACCTCGGCCCGCCAGCCCTGCGCCGGCGCGGACATCTCGATCCGGCGCGGCAGCGGAAAGCGGAGCGTGCAGTCGGGATCCGCGTAGCGCGCGGCGACCGCGTCCTCCGGCGCGCCGGGCGCGGCCGGGCGCACGACCAGCTCCTCGACGACCTCGCCGTTCCCCACCGCGACCTCGCGCCGCGCGGCCTGTGCGGTCGCCGGATCGAGCTCGAAGCGCCCCGGCCGGTCGGCGACCTGCGCCGGCGGCTCCGCACAGCGCTGCTGCCACAGCGCCCAGAGCGCGAGCGACACGCCGACCGTCGGGTCGGGGACGGGCTCGCCCGGGCGGAGGCGCACCCGGAAGCTCTTGGCCTCGAGCGGAAGCGACACCGCGCCCTCCACGGCTCGTGCGTCGCCCACCCAGAGCGCGTCGTACACCGTCAAGCCCGCGAGCGTGAAGAGCTTGACGCGGACGGCGCCGGGCCCCTGGAGGAGAAGGACGCCTTCCGCCTCGCGCGTCCGGTCGCCGGCCCGGACGGTCGAGCGGAAGCGAGCCTGGAGCGCGCGCACCGCTCCGTCGCGGGCGCAGATCGCCTCGACGGCGCTTCGCTCCGTCGCGCCCGGGCACGCCGCCGTCGGCGCGGCGACCGGCGTGACGGGGGCGCCGCGGTGCGCCGCGCAACCCGACGCGGCCGCGATCGCGCTCGCCGCGACGCACGTCCAGAGACGCGCGGCGCGGCGGCGTCGCGCCCCCGCGCTCACCCGGCTCGCCCGCCCGGCGCGCCGCGCTCGACCTCGCGCACGTCGAGATCGATCTCGGTGCGGTCGCCGCTCGCCTCGCGCAGCGCCACGCGGCGCGGAACTCCGTTCGCCGGATCGAACGTCAGCTCCACCGCCGACAGCACGCGGGCGATCTGCGGATCGCGCGGCACGAGCACGAACGAGGCGTCTCCGGCGCCCGCCTGGATCGCGAAGCGCTTCGCGTAGTTTCCCGTCGCCGTGAAGATCTCGCCCAGGTCGCGGAACACCGCGAGCGCTCCCTCCTGCTCGACCTTCGCGACGTTGCCGGGCTCGCCGGCGCGCAGCGAGCCGCCGTCGATCTCGACGACGAGCGGCTCCGGCGTCACGACCTCCCAGCGAACGTGGTCGGGCGCGCGGAACTCGAGCGTGCCGGTGGACACGAGCGGGTCGCGCAGCAGGGCGATGCGCTTCACCTGGCGGAAGTCGGCGCGGATCGCGCGCACGTCGCGCTGCATGGCCGAGATGCGCGCGAAGCACGCTTCCGGGCTGCCGCAGCGAGCGGCCGTCGCCCGTCCGGACGCGCCCGCGGCGCCCGGCGACGAGTCGCCCGCGCCGGCCGGACTCTCCGCCGCGGCGACGTTCGCCACCGGCTGCGCCAGGCGCGCTGCGCCGGCGACGCTCGCGACCAGCGCGAGCGCCGCGATCGTCAGCCGCTCGTCCGACACGCGCTCCTCAGGGGTCGCTGCCGGCGCTCACCTGGCCCTCGGCAAGGATGAAATCCGCGAGGGCGTCGATCGAGGCGAACGCCTGCTTCGCCACCGTCTCGTCCGGGATCGCGACCCCGAACTGCTCCTCGATCAGCACGACGAACTCGAGCGCGTCGATCGAGTCGAGCCCGAGGCCGGCCCCGAAGATCGGCTCCGAGTCGACGATGTCCGCGGGCGCGATGTCGAGACGAAGGCCGCTCACCAGGAGCTCCTTCGCGCGCTGTGCGATCTCGGGCTTCGTCATGGGGGCGAGTGCGGACGGCGGCGGCGCCGGCGCGGGGCTTTAAAACAGTCTCCTACGGCTCGCGCAATTCCGGAAACAGCCGACCCGACGCGAGGTTGCGCAAACCATGGGTGACACTGCCGGAAAATTCGACGAGACTGGACGCCGTGCGCACGGAGCGCTGCGACGTGCTCGTCATCGGCGGCGGGCCGGCCGGATCCACCGCAGGCAACCTGGTCGCGAGCGCGGGCCGGCGCGTGGTCGTGCTCGAGAAGGACGCCTTCCCGCGCTTCCACATCGGGGAGTCGCTGCTGCCGCACGCGATGAACCTCTTCGACCGCCTCGGGGTGCGGGAGGCGGTCGCCCGCATCGGGAGCGTCGAGAAGTA
Source organism: Binatia bacterium (assembly GCA_035651755.1). Lineage (GTDB taxonomy): Bacteria > Desulfobacterota > Binatia > UBA12015 > UBA12015 > DASRFA01. The sequence continues at coordinate 128,094 of DASRFA010000060.1, forward strand.
CGGCGCGCGGTTCGTGACGGGAGACGGGTCGCACTCGAACACGATCTACTTCGACCGCACCTTCGACCCGAGCCCGATCATGACCTACCAGGTCGTCCGCGCGGAGTTCGACGAGCTGCTGCTCGCCGAGTGCGCGCGCCGCGGCGCCGACGTGCGCCAGCGGAACGCGGCGGTGTCCGCAGAGCGCTCCGACGGCGAGTGGCGCGTGCGCGTGCGCGCGGCCGCCGTCGAGCACGGCGCCGGCGAGGAGGAATACGAGGTGCGCTGCTCGTTCGTGATCGACGCGAGCGGCCGCGAGACCTTTCTCGCCCAGCGCGAGCGATCGAAGCGCATGGCGGAGCGCCATCGCCGGATCGCGATCTACGCGCACTATTCCGACGTCGAGCTCGACCCCGGAATCGACGCCGGCAACACGGTGATCGTCGCGGTCGAGGGCGGCTGGTTCTGGGTGATCCCGCTCGCGCGCGGCGCGACGAGCATCGGGCTCGTGATGGACGCCGCGCGCTATCGCGCGAGCGGGCTCGCGCCCGCGGACGCGCTGGAGCGCGCGATGCGCGCGTGCCCCGAGGTCGCGCGGCGGATCGGCGCGTCGCGGCGCCTCTCGGAGGTGTACGCGACGAGCAACTACTCGTACTTCACCGGTGCGGCGGCCGGCGACGGCTGGGTCGCCGCCGGCGACGCGTACGCCTTTCTCGACCCGATCTTCTCGACCGGCGTCTGGCTCGCGATGCACGGCGGCGAGAAGGCGGCGCGGCTCGCGATCGAGTGCCTCGACCATCCGGAGCGCGCCGCGCGGATCACGGCGCGGCACGCGCGGCGAGTCCGGCGCGCCAACGCCCGCTTCTGGCGCTTCGTCGACTACTTCTATCGTCCGGAGTTCCTCGACATCTTCATGCAGCCGAGCGACGCGCTCGAGCTGCGCGCCGCCGTCGCGAGCGTCCTCGCGGGCACGCCGTCGGACAGCTTCGGTCTCCGCTGGCGGCTCGCGCTGTTCTTCAGCGTCGTCCGCCTGCAGCGCTGGGTGCCGATGCGGCCCGTGCTGCCGCGCTGCCAGGTGCTGCCGACGTCCGCCGCGGCGTAGCCCGGCACGCGGCCGACGTGGTCAGAGCGCGCGGCGGTCGAGCTTCCCGCGCGCGTTCCGCGGCAGATCGGCGCGGAACTCGACCGAGCGCGGGACCTTGTAGCGGGCGAGCGCGGCCTCGCAGGCGCGCACGACGCGCTCGCGATCGACCTCGCCGTCGGCGACCACCACGGCGCGGAGCGCGTCCGCGACCGCCGAGCGTGCGACGCCGACGACCGCCACGTCGCGCACGCCCGGGATCGCGCGGATCACGCGCTCGACCTCGGCGGGAAAGACCTTCCGGCCGCCGACGTTCACGACGTCGCCGGCGCGCCCGACGAGGTGCAGGCGGCCGCGCTCGTCGATCCGCGCGAGGTCCGCGGTGAGGAACCAGCCCGGGCCGATCGCCGTATCCGCGTCGCGAGCGGCGTCGCCGTCGTCGCCGGTCGCGGTCGCGTCGGCGGGCGGCGCGCCCGACACGTACGCGGTCGCGGTCGAGCGACTCCGGACGCGCACGCGGCCGACGCCGTCGTCGGCCTCGTCGAGCTCGATCGCGACGCCGTCGAGCGCGGACCCGACGCACCCGTCGGGCGCGTCGCCGGCGCCCTCGCGATCGAACGCGATCCCGCCGCACTCGGTGGCGCCATAGAACGTCCGCGGTCGCACCCCGAAGGCGCTCGCGAAGCGCTCGCGCGTCTCCGCGGGAAGCGGGGCGCCGGCCGAGATGACGAGGCGCAGCTCCGGCCACAGCGCCCCGGCGGCGGCGCGCGAGCGCGACAGCACGTCGAGCAGAAAGGGAACGGCGGGCAGCACCGTCGCGCGCGCGGCGCGGCCGGCGGCGACGAGGCTCTGCGGCGTCATGTCGCGAACCAGGACTGCCGGGCAGCCGAGCGTCCCGAGCGTGAGCACGACGTTGTCGAAGCCGTAGGAGTGCGCGAGCGGGATCGGGACGAGGTTCCGATCGCCGGCTTCGATTCCCATCGTCGACGCGATCTGGGCGACGCCGGCGGAGAGCGCGTCGCCCGTGAGCGCGACCGCTCGCGGCTCGCCCGTCGTGCCCGACGTGAGCTTCAGGAGCGCCGTGTCGGGCGGCAGGGCGAGCGCCGCGCCGTCGACGGGCAGCTCCGCGCAGCGCGCGCCGCCCGCGTCCGACAGCACGCGTGCGACCCCGAGCCGCCGGCAGATTCCGCCCGCCTCCGCATCGGCGAGCTCGGCATCGAGCGGCAGCGGGACCCGGCCCGCGGCCCAGCACCCGAAGACCGCCGCGATGAGCTCGGCGGAGTTCGGGATCCGGATCGCGACCGCGGTCGCCGTCCGCGCGGGCGACGGAGGCGCTCCCGACCGCGCGAGCGCTTCGGCGGCGCTCTCCGCGAGCCGCGCGAGCTGGTCGCGGGTGGCGGCGCGCTCCGCGCCCACGTCAAGTACAGCCATCGAGTCGCCGGAGGCGCGCCGCAGGTGCTCGAAGGCGGCCGCGAATCGCGATCCGCCGGCCGTCACGCGCGGTTGCTCCCCTGTCGTGCTTCCGCCACTATCTCGAACGAGGGCCGCATGGATCTCGAGCTCGCGGGGAAGCGCGCCCTGGTCACCGGGGCGAGCCGGGGGATCGGTCTCGCGATCGCGCGCCGGCTCGCGGGGGAAGGCGCGCGCGTCGCCGTGAACGCCGCGCACTCGCACGAGCGGCTCGACGCGGCCGCGGCCGAGATCCCGGGAAGCGTCCCGTGCTTCGCCGACGTGTCGGACCCGGCGGCCGTGGAGGCGATGTTCCAGCGCGTCAAGGCGGAGCTCGGCGGGCTCGACATCCTGGTGAACAACGCCGCCGTCACGCGCGACTCCCTGCTCATGATGATGCGACCCGAAGCGTGGCGCGAGGTGCTCGCCGTCGACCTCGACGGCGCCGTCCACTGTACCCGCCATGCCCTGCGCGCGATGATCGGCGCGCGGCACGGCAGGATCGTGAACGTGATATCGCCGGCCGCATTCCTCGGCAAACCGGGGGCGTCCAACTACGCGGCCGCAAAGGGCGCGCTCGTGGCGCTCACCAAGTCGCTCGCCGCCGAGGCCGGCCGCCACGCGATCACCGTGAACGCGGTCTGCCCGGGCTACGTCATGACCGACCTCGTCGCGGGCATGTCGGATTCCGAGCGCGCCGACTGGCTCCGGCGCATCCCGCTCGGCCGCTTCGGCGCGCCGGAGGACGTCGCCGACGCCGTCGCGTTCCTCGCCTCGGCACGCGCGAGCTACGTGAGCGGTACCACGCTGGTCGTCGACGGCGGCCTCACGATGCTGTGACGGGGACTCGCATGCCGGCTGACGGAGCGCGCGCGATCGCGCCGGGCTTCCCGGAAGCGCGGCCGCGCGTCGTGGTGACCGGCATGGGCGCGATCACGGCGGCCGGGCGCGGCGTCGCGGCGCTGGACGCGCGCCTCCGCGGAAGCGCGACCTGCATCCGCGAGATCGGGCTCTTCGACACGAGCGGCCTCCGCGTCCACGTCGCCGGCGAGGTCGATCTGCCGGCGGACGTCCCCGGGCTGCCGCGCGCGGCGCGCGTCCGCGCCTCGCGCTCCGATCGGCTCGCGCTGATCGCGCTCGCCGAGGCGCTCGAGCGCGCCGGGCTCTCGCGCGATCTCGCCGGCCTCGATCGCGAGCGCGTCGGCGTCGCGATCGGGACTTCGACCGGCGGGATGCTCGAGACCGAGACGTACTTCGGGGAGCGCGTCGCCGGGCGACGGACCGGGGCGTGGCGGACGAAGCTCGCGGCGGCCGCGGTCGCCGCGCCCGCCGACCTCGTCGCCGGCGCGACCGGCGCGCTCGGACCGCGCCTCGCGCCTTCGACCGCCTGCTCGAGCAGCGCGATCGCGATCGCGCTCGCCGCCGGCTGGATCCGGACCGGCGCGGCCGACGTCGCGATCGCGGGCGGCACCGACGCGCTCGCGCGCATGACCCTCACCGGGTTCCACGCGCTCCAGGCGCTCTCGCCCGAGCCGTGCCGCCCATTCGACGTCGAGCGGCGCGGCCTGACGCTCGGGGAGGGCGCGGGCATCCTCGTGCTCGAATCGGAGGAGCACGCGCGCGCGCGCGGCGCCGCGATCGCGGCGGAGGTCGCGGGCGCGGGCCTCTCGTGCGACGCCTCGCACTTGACGGCGCCCCATCCCGAGTCGCGCGGCGCGATCCAGGCGCTCGCGGGCGCGCTCGCCGACGCGCGGGTCGCGCCCGAGTCGATCGCGTACGTGAACGCGCACGGCACCGGGACGCCGCAGAACGACGCGTGCGAGAGCACCGCGATCCGCGCGGTGCTCGGAGGGGCGGCCGAGCGCGTTCCGGTGTCGTCCACGAAGGGGCTCATCGGCCACCTGCTCGGCGCGGCGGGGGCCGTCGAGGCGATCGCGACGGTGCTCGCGATGGCGGGCGGCTTCGCGCCGCCGACCATCGGCCTCCGGCGCACCGACCCGGCGTGCGGCCTCGACTTCGTGCCGGGCGCGCCGCGCGCGCTTCCGATCGCGGTCGCGGTCTCGAACTCCTACGGCTTCGGGGGCAACAACTGCAGCCTCGTGCTGCGGCGGCTCCCGGATGGCTGAATCGCGCCTGCCCCCCAAAGCCATCGCGATCACGGGAATCGGCGTCGTGAGCGCGCTCGGGACGGGCCGCGCGGCCGCGTGGGAAGCGGCGCGCGCGGGCGACGAGTCGGGCGTGCGCGTGCTCGCCGCCGACGATCCGCGGCGCGCTCGGGCGACCGACGCGTCCGAGGTGCCGGCCGCGGGACGCGCCGGCTGGGTGCGCGGCTTCGACCCGCGCGAGCACGTCCACTCGCCGCAGCTCCGGCGCATGGACTGGGGGTCGCGCATGGTCGTCGCGGCCGCGCGCCAAGCCTTCGACGACGCGGGGCTGCTCCCGCTCGACGAGCGCGCGCGCGCCGGCCTGGCCGTCGGGTCGTGCTACGGCAACCAGCGCGAGACCGAGTCGTATCTCTCACGCGTGTTCACGGCCGGCCTCGGCGCCGGGCAGCCGTTCCTCTTCCCGAACCTCGTGCTCAATGCCGCCGGCGGGTACGCCGCGATCGAGCTCGGGATCGAAGGTCCGAACCTGTCGCTCTCGGCGCACGAGGCGTCGGGCGAGACGGCGGTGGCCGCCGCCGCCGACCTCCTGCGAAGCGGCGCCTGCGACGTCGCGTGCGCCGGCGGCTTCGACGAGCTCGGCCGGGTCTACCTCGACGCGCTCGCCGATCGCCGCATGCTGGCCGCGGAATCGCTCCCGCCCGACCGAGCGCGGGGCGCGCGCGGCGCGCGCCGCCGGTCGGCGGACGGCATCGTGCCGGGCGAAGGCGCCGCGATGGTCCTCCTCGAGCCGCTCGAGCGAGCGCGCGCGCGCGGCGCGCATGTGTACGCGCTCCTCGCGTGCGCGCGCACCGCCGCGGTCGCGGCGCCGCCCCATCTCTTCGCGCGCGACCCGGCGGACGCCGCGCGTCGCATGGTCGCGCTCGCGTCCGGCGAGCGCGACGTCACGGCGGTCTTCGGCGGCGCCGACGGATCGCGCGCGCGCGCCGCGCTCGACGAGGCGGTGCTACGCGCGTTCGCGGACCGCCAGGGCTCGTGCCCCGCCTACGTCCCGTTCCGCCGGATGTGCGGGGAATGGGGCGCCGCGGGCGCACTCGGCGTCGCTCTCGGCGCGTGCTCGCTCGACGCTGGCCTGCTGCCCGGGTTGGGCGCCCCGACGGCGGACGCCGCGGTTCCGGAGCGCATCCTCGTCGTCGGCGCGGCGCGCGGCGGCGTCGTGGCACCCGTCGTCCTCGAGCGGCTGCGCGGCTGAGCGCCCGCGCGCCGGCTCGGCGCGCTGCTCATACGTCAATCAGCGTATCGACGCCGCCGGCGCGATCGCCTAGCCAGGGCGCGCCACGAAACGCGTCGGGCGTGGGGCCACGCCTCGCTGACCGCCGAATCCCATCGTACGTCGCAACCGCATGTGCTGGGACGCCGACTAGGACTCGGCGAAACGCTCGACCGACGATACCTTCCGGGCGCGCTCGACCCGGAGCGAGCCGCGCTAGGAGGATCCGCCCGAGGCGGGGGGAGCGGCGCCACGCTCCCCCCGCCCGCGGATCGGCCGGGATCGGAGCGGGACCGCGTCGACGAGCGCGCTCGGTGGCGCGGCGGTCACGACAGCCACCCGCGATCGCGATACCAGCGCGCCGTCTCCGCGATTCCCCGCGACAGCGGGACCGCGGCCAGGAAGCCGAGCTCCCGCTCCGCCTTCGAGACGTCCCAGGTGCGCGCCGCGAGGAAGAAATCGAGGCGGTCGAAGAGACCGGGCACCGGCAGCGACGCGATGCCGCGATCGCCTCTCGCGAGGGCTCGCACGAGCCGTCGCTGCGCCCGCCACGCGAGCGCGACCGGCAGGCGGGGCAGCCGCACGATCCGCGGCGACGTCCCGACCGCGCGCGCGACGAGGTCGATGATCGCGCCCACGGTCGTTCTCTCGTCGCTTCCCACGAAAAACGCCTCGCCGGGGTCGCGCCGCCGCTCGCCGCAGCGGAGGAGCGCCGTCACCGCGTCCGCGACGTGGGTCATCTGGTACGGCAAGCGGCCGTCGCCGACGACGACGATCCGTCCGCGCGCGACGTCGCGGAAGAGCGGAAGCGCGCGTCGGTCTCCCGGCCCGTAGAGCGTCGTGAGGCGCGCGATCGTCGCCGAGAGGCCGTGATCGCGGACGACGCGCCGGATCTCGGACTCGGCCGCGAGCTTGCTCCCCTGGTACGCGTTCAGCGGCGCGAACGGCGCCGTTTCGTCCGCCGTAGCGCGTGCGGGATTGCCGTGCACGCCGACCGTCGACACGTGGACCAGGTGAGCCGCGCGCGCCGCCGAAGCCGCCTCGGCGACGTTCCGCGTCCCTTGCACGTTCACCCGCGCGTAGTCGTCGCGCCGGGCGCGGCGCGCGCCGACGAGCCCGGCCAGGTGATAGACGACCTCCGATCCCGCGACGGCGGCGTCGAGGTCGCCGCGCACCGCGACGTCGCCGCGGACGACGCGCACGCCGCGCTCCGCGAGCGCCGAGGCTCCCGCGTCGTCGTCCGGCGCGACGAGCGCGGTCACGTCGGCGCCCCCGGCCGCGAGCCGCTCGACGAGCGGCCGGCCGACGAACCCGCTCGCGCCGGTCACGAGAACCCGCACCGATCCGTCTCCGCGCCGCAGCCTGGAAGGGTCACTCGAGACCACCGTCCAGAGGGCACGCGCGAGCCCCTCGTCGAATCAGTTCACCCGCTCCAGGCTTGCGCCCGGCCCGCCGACGTAGCCGGCGAGCTCGCCGGCCGCGTGACACGCGAGGAACCAGACCAGCGCCGGAAGGGCCCGCGCGACGGTTGCGGTCCGGCACCTCCCGTATGCGGCCCGCACGGTGCGCCACAGCATGAGCGCCGGCAGGGCCGGCGTCGCGAGCGCGCGCACCGCCGTCTCTCCCGCGCTCCCGCGAACGCGCCGGAACGCGGCGATCGAGCGCGCGTTGTGGAAGTGCCCCGCGGAGTGGCGGCGAAGCCCGAGCGATTGATCGTGCGCGACGACCAGGCGCTCGTCGGACCTCATCTCGGCGCCGGCTCGCCGCAGGTCCTCGTGCAGCGTGTGGTGCATGAGGCCGAGCGGCGACGGCACGAGGATCGCGCGCAGGAGATCGAGCTTGTACGAGACGTTCGCCTGCAGGGAGACCCCCGGCTCCTGGCGCGCCGGCGGCATGTAGCGGCCGTTCGCGATCAGGAACGTCGCCCAGTCGAGCGAGCTCGCGGTCGCGAGGTTCGTCACGACGCCGCCGATCGCGAGTGCCGCCGGATGCTCGGCGTGCGCGGCGAGCGTCGCCTTGCACCATCCCGGCCCGACCACGGCGTGGTCTTCCGTGAACGCGACGATCTCACCGCGCGCGCGCTCGAGCCCGAGCGCGCGCAGCCGGAACACCGACGCGCCCGGCGCTTCGGCCCACTCGACGTCGCGGAACCGCAGATCGGCATCGGGAGGGCGCGCGCGCGGGTCGCCCAGGCCGACGACGAGCTGGGCGCCGGTCTCGACGATCTGCGGGTGAAGCGCGTCGAGCGCGGCCCTGCCCGCCGGCCAGGGATCGCGCATCGCCAGCACGACGGAGAGGCGCGGGCGCGGCGAGCCGCTTCCCTCCCTCGCGCGCTCGTCCGCCTGCATCGCGCCCGACGGCACGATCCGATGTACGCAAACGACCTCGTCGGCGTCAATGCGTACCAGTCCCCGGTCGCCGCGAAGATCGGCCGTCGCGCCGTCGGCGCGACGCGTCTTCGCCGCGTGCGACCGCGGTCGCTCCCAGATGCAGTCTGGCCGACGAGTCGCGCGCTCTGATAGGGGAAACCGTCATGGGGCTCACGAGGAAGTTCGAAGCGGGTCTCCTGGCCGCACTCATCGGCACCCTCGTCATCCACGTTTCCATCGCGGTCGCCGGCGACCCGGCTTCCGGGTTCGTCGACACGGGCGTCGCGTCGGGGCTCTCGTCGCCGACCGCGATCGCGTTCCTGCCCGACGGCACGATGCTGATCGCCGAGAAGGGCGGTGCGCTGAAGCGCGGCAACGGCGGTAGCGGCGTCACGCTCACGACCATCCCGGTCTGCGCGAACTCCGAGATGGGGCTGCTCGGGATCGCGGTCGACCCGAACTACGCCACGAACGGCTTCGTGTACCTCTACCGGACGAAGCCCGGCACGCCGAGCACGTGCAGCTCGAGCGGGCGGGTGAACGAGGTCGTGCGAGTGCAGCTCACGGGCAGCCCGCCGACGTTCGTCGCGGGGTCGCTCACCGTCCTCCTGACGGGCGCGCAGACGGACAATGGCAACCACGACGGCGGAGTGCTCCGCATCGGCCCGGACGGCAAGCTCTACGCCGGTGTCGGCGACACCGGCCTCGGCGACAACCAGGGCGGTCCCGGCTCGTCCACCAACCCGTACTCGCAGGACCTGTCCCACCTCGAGGGCAAGATCCTCCGCCTGAACCTCGACGGGACGATCCCGGGCGACAATCCGTTCGCCTCGACCGCGGGCGCGCGCGGCGAGGTCTTCGCGCGCGGCTTCCGGAACCCGTTCCGCATGGCCTTCGACCCGTCGACGGGCGCGCTCTGGGTGGCCGACGTGGGCGACCTCACGATCGAGGAGATCGACATCGTCCCGGCGGGTGCCAACGCCTCGTGGCCGTACTGCGAGGGGACGTCGCCGGGCGGCTGCGCGCACGCGGGCGACCTCCCCCCGATCTTCACGTACCCGCACTCGGGCGCGAGCTCGCTCGGGACGTCGATCACCGGGGGCACGTTCGCGGGATCGCTCTTCGGGCCGTTCGACGGCGACTACTTCTTCGGCGACTACACCGGGAGCGCCGTCTACCGCGCCGACGTGAACGGCACGCGCGACGACATCGCCGGCTCGCCGGTCGAGGTCGTGAGCAACGCCGGCGGCCCGGTCGACTTCGCGCTCGGTCCGGATGGCGCGCTCTACTACGTCGCGATCAACGTCGGCGAGGTCCGCCGGCTCGTGCCGACCGGCACGCCGCCGACCGACGTCGACAACTACATGTGCTACAGGGCGACGCTGGCCGTCGGCCAGCCGAAGCTCCCGCTCGGGACCCAGGTGCAGCTCGAGGACCAGTTCGACGCCTCGCCGCAGACGTTCGACGTCAAGAAGGCGATCTCGATCTGCAACCCGGCGCAGCGGAACGGCAGCCCCTACGTCCACCAGATGGCCCACCAGGAGGGCTTCTCGATCAAGGCGGCGAAGGGCTCGGCGAAGTTCGTCCAGTCGGACCACACGACGGTCGACGCGTTCGACGGTCGCACGCTCACGTTGACGGGACCCTCGCACCTCCTCGTGCCGTCGAGCAAGGTGGACGGCACCGGCGGCGCCCCGCCGTTCTCGGACCCGAGCGTCGACCACTACAAGTGCTACAAGGCGAAGCTCGCGAAGGGATCGGCGAAGTTCACGCCGCCCGTCTCGCCGATCGTGACCGACCAGTTCTACGCCTCGGGCCAGACGTTCGACGTGAAGAGGGTGACCAAGCTCTGCACGCCGGTCGCGGCCGACGGGTCGGTCGTGAACCTGCCCGCGAGCCACCTCGTCTGCTACCAGGTGCGGCTGCCGGCTGGCACGCGCTTCACGAGCCGGATGGTCTCGACCAACAACCCCGACTTCGGCGACGACCTGCTCAAGGTGACGGCGCCGAGCGAGCTCTGCGTTCCCGCCTTGAAAGATCCGTAAGCGCCATGCGCGGTGGCGGGTGTCGACGACGACGCTCGCCGCCGCGCGCCGTTTCGCTTCGGCGCGCGGATCATCGGTCCGGGTCGTCGAGCTGCGAAAACGGATTCTCGAACGCGACGAGCTCGGCCCAGCGGGCGCGCGACGCGAGCCGTCGCGACCGCATCGCGACGAGCTCGAGGCGAAGGCCGTCGGGATCCTCGAAGAACGTCGCGTAGTAGTCGGGCGCGTACTCGGGGTAGAGGGCGGGCGCGGTCGCGGCGACGCCGAGGGCCTGGAGGCGGCGGACGGCGGCGTCGACCTCGTCCGGACCCTCGAGCCGGAGGCAGAGGTGGTGGAGCCCGGGCGCATACGGGTCGTGCCGCGCCGGTCGCCCGCGCGCCGGCCGGAGCGAGACCTGGAGCCGCGGGTTGAAGTAGTGGACGTGCGGGTCGCCGCCGATCGGCGCGGTTCCCTTGCGGAAGCCGAGTGCGCGCATGATCGGATCGTAGAAGGCGATCGAGCGCGGAAGGTCGCTCACCGTCAAGTACACGTGGTCGAGCCCCATGACGGGGATCTCGGCATCGTCGGCGCCCCCGGCAGGTGTCGCGGCGGCCGCCGACCGCGACGCCGGAGCCCGCCGCACGCGGCTGCCGACCCACGGCACGTCGGACGCGTCCGGCGGCCGAGACGCGCGCCACGTCGCGCGATCGATCCGGTAGATCGACGCCGGACGCCCGCCGACGGTCGCGGAGCGCTCGAAGCGCTCGCCGAGGCGCTCGGCGACGCGGATCGACGCCGCGTTCTCCGGGTGGATCACGCTGATCACGTCGCGTCGGCCGAGCGCGAGGAACGCGAGGTCGAGCGCGACCTGCGCTCCTTCGGTCGCGAGGCCGCGCCCCTGGTGCGACCGCGCGATCAGCCAGCCGAGCTCGAAGCCGGGCCAGCCCTCGGGCTCGAAGAACCCGATCCGCCCGACGAGCTCGCACGAGGCGCGCTCCTCCACGCCCCACATCCCGATCCGGCGGAGCTGCCAGTGGCCGACGAGGAGCGCGAGGTGCCGCCATGCCTCCTCCCGCGTCAGCGGACGACCGTCGCCGATGTAGCGCATCACGTCCGCGTCGCCGACGAGGCGCGCGTACGCGTCGAAGTCGTCCACGGTCAGCGGCCGGAGTCGAAGTCGCTCGGTCTCGAGGATCATCGCGGCGGCCTCCTGGGCGCGGTTCGCACGACGGCGAGCGCGCACGTGCGAGAGTTAGCCCGAGGAGTTGCGGCGCCGCCAGCGCGTGCCGGCCGCAGCGCTCACACGCCCGTGGACGGGGCGCGCTGAGGAGCGCGTCGTCGGATCAGCGGCGAAGGCCGACCAGGAACGGCACGACCGTGAAGATGATCCGGCAGGTGTCGAGCCAAGGCTCGTAGTGGCTCACCCGCTCGCCCGGCGGCGGGTAGTGGACGGCGACGTCGAGCGTGCGGACGCCGATCCCGCGGCGCGCCGCGAGGATCAGGACCTCGCTCTCGAACTCGAAGCGCTCGGCGCGAATTCCGAGGCCGAGGACGGTCGCGATCGGGTAGACGCGGAAGCCGCTCTGCGTGTCGCGAAGCTCGACGCCGGCGGCGAGCGAGACCCACCAGTTCGCGAAGCCGTTCCCGAAGCGCTTGATCGGCGCGACCTCCTGCGTGTCCGCGATCCGCCGCGCGCCGAGGACGATCGCGTCCGGCTGTGCCGCCGCCTCGCGGACCAGCCCCGGCATCTCGTCCGCGAGGTGCTGGCCGTCGCCGTCGAGCGTGAAGGCATGCGTGAAGCCGGACGCGAGGAGCCGGATGAGCCCGCTCCGGAGCGCCGCGCCCTTGCCGCGGTTCTCTCCGTGGCGGAGGACCTCCGCGCCGGCCGCGCGCGCGACGTCCGCGGTCGCGTCGCGCGAGCCGTCGTCCACCACGAGGACGTGCTCGACGTGCTGCCGCGCGCCGTCGACGACCGCAGCGATCGTCCCCTCGACGTCGAAGCCGGGGACGAGCGCCGCGATGCGAATGCGCCGCGGCGCCATCGCCCGCGGGATCGCCTCCACGTCGAGCTACGCTTCCGCGGTCTCCCGCGCCGCCGCGATCCGGGTGGCGATGCGGTCGCGCACCTGCTCCGCGAGGCGGTGGCGCGCGTCGTCGGACAGCCCCTTGGTGGGGATCGGCGGCAGCACCTCGACGACGACCGTCCCGGGAAGGATCGAGAGGTACTTGCCCGGAGGCATGACGCCGGCGCTGCCGTGGATCGCGACCGGGACGATCGGACGCCCGAGCCGGATCGCGAGCGCGAAGGCGCCGCGCTTGAAGGGCCCCATCCGGCCGTCGCGCGACCGGGTGCCCTCGGGGAACATGATGAGCGAGGAGTCCGCGAGCCGCGCCATCCGGTTCAGGACCTCGATCGACTCGGCGGGGCTCTCGCGATCGATCGGCACCATGCCGAGCGTCCGCATGACCATGCCGAGGATCGGCTCGGCGAAGAGCTCCTTCTTCGCCGCGAAGCGGTTCTGGCCGGGAAGCCAGCCGAGGAGGGCCGCGATGTCGAAGTGGCTCGCGTGGTTCGGGGTGACGATCGCGGGCTCGCGCGGCAGGTTCTCCGCGCCGAAGAGCTTCACCTCGACGCCGGTCGCGAGCGCCAGGTTCCGCGCCGACAGCTTCGCGAACTGCCAGGCGACGTCGCGGTTCAGCTGGTAGAGGCCGACCGCGATCGAGCCCATCGAGAACAGCATCCCGCGGTAGAGAAACCGGTTCAGCCAGATGCGGAGCTCGGACGCGTCGGCCGCGCCGACCGGCGTGACGACGTCGTCCTCGTATTCCCCGCGCTCGATCCTGAGCTGCTGCATGGCAACCGATTCTATGGCCGGTTCGCACTCTGTGGCCAGAAGCGCCGGAACTGGAACCACTGCCCGGGGTACTCGCGCACTCGCTGCTCGAAGCTCCGCACGACCTCGGCCATCACCGCGAGCATCTCGCTCTCGCTCGCGTGGCGATCGATCGTCCGCATCGGCTCGAGGAGCACGCGGTAGCGCCGCCGCCCGGTGCGCGCGACGAACACCGGCCAGAGCGGCACGCCGGCCATTCGCGCGAGCGCGAACGGGCCGAGCTGGAACGGCGCCGGCCGCCCGAAGAACTCGACCTCGCGCGTCACCTGCCCGGGCGCGGAGCGATCGAGCTGCATCGCGATGACCTCGCCGCGCCGGAGCGCGTGGATCATGTTGAACGACGAGAAGAGCGACGAGTCGGAATGGATCACGCGCAGGCCGGACAGCTCGCGGACGCGCTGCTGGAACGCCTCCGCGGTCGCGTTCGACTCGCGCGCCATCACGACGTTCACCGGCCGCGCGAAGCGCTGCATCACGCGCGCACCGACCTCCCAGCTCCCGAAGTGCGAGGTCAGGACGATGAGGCCGCGATCGCGCGGCAGCTCGGGCTCGGGCGCGTCCGGGGCCTCGATCTCGAACGGGTCGCCGTCCGGGGCTGCGAGCTCGAACGCCTCGCTCACGCAGTAGGCGAACTCGACGAAGAGCGCGAGCGTCCGCGCGGCGTCGCGCACGGCGCCCGCGCCGCCGCGCACGCGCCGGACGTTCGCGAGCGCGCTCCGGCGGTTCTCGCGGAGGAGGCCGAACACGAGCGCGCCGACGATCGCCGGCCCGACGCGCCTCCACCAGCGCGGCGCCCGCGTCGATCCCCAGTGCGCGAGCCGGCGCCAGAAGAGCCCGTCGTGGCGGAAGCGGTCGCCCGCCGGCGAGCGCGCATCGGGCACGCCCGGTCCGGCCGCGGAGCCCGCGACGTCCGCGTGCCCGGTCGCGTCGGCGCCGGCCTCGACCGGCTGCTCGCGTGCGATCTTCGCTCCCGCTTCCGCGTCGAGCGCGCGCCTCGTCACGCCGCGCGCGCCGCGGCGTCTCCGGCGGGAGCCGCCGGACGCGAGAACCCGAAGCGCCGCATGCGGCGGAACGCCTCGCCGAAGTACGGCCGCGCGTAGCCGCCGAGGCGGCGCAGGAACTGCGGCTCCTCGATCACGAGGCGGGCGAGACCGAGCAGCACGTCGGGACGCGAGTAGAAGGTCCGGTACATGCGGTCGAACCAGTGCTCGAGCGTCGCCTCGTCGAGGCCCTTCGGGATGAACACGAAGTTCATCGCGTTCATGCGCTCCCAGTCCTCCTCGAAGTCGCCGTGCTCGTGGATCGTCGGATAGGACGGCGTGCCGGGGTAGGGCGTGAACTTCGTGAGCTGCATGAGGTCGATCGGCGCGGTGCGAAGGAAGGCGTTCGTCTCCTGCAGCGACTCGACGGTCTCCGTCGGGTGAGCGCACATCATGAGGCCCTTGATCTTGAGCCCCGCCGCGCGCGTCATCCGGAGCGTGTCGAGGAGGCGCGGGATCTTCACCTCGTGCTTCACGTGGTTCAGCACGCGCTGCGACCCCGACTCGATCCCGTAGGCGATCTGCCAGCAGCCGGCGCGCTTCATGAGCGCCATGGTCGCGGGGTCGAGCAGGTTGGGATGGCTATTGCAGCTCCACGAGAGGTCCATGTCGTGGTCGAGGATCGCCTCGCAGAGCTGGCGGACGCGCGCCTTGTTGACGGTGAAGAGGTCGTCGTAGAACAGGATGTGCTTGACGCCGGCGTCGGTCATCTGCCGGATCATCTCGACGACGTACTCGACGGAGTGCCAGCGCCCCTTCTTCCCGGACGTCGAGCGATCGCAGAACGTGCACGAGAACGGGCAGCCGCGCTGCGTGATCACCGTCCCGACCGGCGTCCGCCGGTAGTTGAACATCGAAGGCGAGAACGCGTACGGGAAGTTCGGCACGAGGTCCCACGCCGGGAGCGGCAGGCGATCGAGATCCTCGATGTAGGCGGCGCGCGGGTTCGCGCGGATCGGGCCGTCCGCGGGGCCCGGTCCGGTGAGCGCGGCGGCGCCGCGATCGTCGCGGTAGACGAGCCCGGCGACGGTCCGGACGCAGCGGCCTTCCTCGAGCCGCGTCATGAGGTCGAAGAGCGAGTCCTCGCCCTCGCCGACGACGCCGAAGTCGAACGCGTCGAACGCTGCGAGCGTGCGCTCCGGGATCGCGCTCACGTGCGCGCCGCCGACGACGGTCGTGCACCCGGGGAGCGCGTCCTTCACGCGCTGCGCGATGCGGGCGCCGTTCGTGATCGAGATCGTCGTGCACGAGATGCCGAGCACGTCGGGCCGGAGCGCGACGATGCGGTCGGCCGCGTCCTCGTTGGTCGTGCCGGCGCGCTTCGCGTCGACCACGTGCACGTCGTAGCCGCGGTCGCGCGCCATCGCGGCCAGGATCAGGATCCCGATGCCGGGGATCGTCTCCTCGCCCTCGCGCAGGCGGTCCATGGAGCGGTCCCAGAAGCAGAACGGCGGCTCCATCAGGACCAGGGTGCGCCTGCGCCGCGGCTCGTCGGCGGCGCTCGAGACGGTCATGTCTACGAATGTACGCGAGGGTCCGGGTGCGTGTCCATGCCACCCCGGCTTTTCCAATCGGCGCGCGGCGTGATGGGATCGGCGCGGTGATCCCGGGGGGCAAGCGACGCGGCGCCGTGCGGGGTGCGCGCCGGCGCGCGGTCGCGACCGCCGCGCTCGCCGTAGGGGTCGTCGCGGGCGTCGCGGCCGTGGTCGTTCGGCCCACGGCGGTACGGGCGGACGCGACGTCCGGCGCGGCGGCGCCAATGGCGCCGGCCGGTGCCCCCCGGATCGCGGCGCCGGCGCGCTACCGGATCGACGCCTGGCTCGATCGCGACGCCCGCACGATCGCCGGCGTCGTGACCGTCCGCCTCGCGAACCCGGCGCCGGTCGCGCTCGATCGCGTCGTCTTCGACCTCTACCCCAATCGCTTTCGAACCGCCGACGACGTGAACGACCTGACGCGCGGGTACGTCTACCCGCGGCTCGATTTCGTCCCGGGCGGCATCGACGTCGAGACCCCGTCCGCACGCGGCACCGGAGCGGTCGCGGGCGCGCCGGCGACGGCCCGCCTCCTCTCGCCGCCCGCGATGCCGGCGGACTCGGCGTTCGAGATCGCGCTCGCGTCTCCGCTCGCGCCCGGCGCCGAGGTCGCGCTCGAGCTCTCGTTCCGGACGCTCGTACCGGTTCGCTACGGCCCGTTCGGATCGACGGAAGAGGCCCTGACGGCGGTCGCCGGCTGGTACCCGACGCTCGCCGCACTCGACGCCGCGGGCGGCTGGCATCCCGGCGAGCCGCCCGAGCCGTCCGACGTGTCCGCGGTCCTGACCGCCCCGCCGGACGCGACCGTCGTCCTCGGCGATCGCGTCTTCCCCGCGGGCCACGCCGCGACGATCGACGCCGAGGCGCGCGGCGTCCGGACGTTCGCCGCGATCGCGTATGCCTCGGCGGTGATCGAGCGGCGGGAGAGCGGCGGCACGAGCTTCACGCTGGTCGCTCCCGAGCCGAGACGCGAGCGGCGGCTCGTGAGCGGCCCGCGACCGGAGGAGCTCGTGCTGTCCGCCGTCGTCCGGGCGGTGGAGCGCCGTCCCGCGGGCGTCCCGGCGCCCGCCGAGCTCATGGTCGCCGAGGTGCCGCTGCGCTGGAACCTCGCGACGGAGACCGACGGCCCCGTCGTCGTCTCCGATCGCGCGATGCACGTCCAGGAGCTCCTGCGCGGCTTCCACGAGGCGCAGATCGCGCAGGCGACCTACGCGCAGCTCCTCCGGCAGCGCGTGTTCGCGTGCGAGTCGCCCGCCGATCGGAACTGGGTGCAGCAGGCGGTCGCCTGGGGGCTCGCCGACGCGCTCGTCCGCGCCGAGGATCCGTCGCACCGCGACGTGCACTGGTGGATCGACTGGTTCGACACGTTCGCGATCGTCGACCGCTTCGAGTTCGCGCCCAAGGTGCCGTTCGTGCAGTCGTTCTTCCCGAACGCGCAGACGACGGACGACGTGCGCGAGAGCGTCTTCACGTGGGCCGGCGACCGGCCGCCCGCGCACCTGGTCCTCACGCGCCTCGACCATCGCCTGGGCACCGAGTCGACGGCGCGCGCGATCGCCGACTACGTCGCCGCGCCGGCGACCGCCGCGCCGCATTGCTTGACGTTCGCCGAGGCGCTCGAGGAGGCGAGCGGCGCGGGCGCGGACTCGACGCGGCTCGAGCTCGCCGGCGCGCTCGCGCCGGCGTCGCCGTCGAGCGGCGCGACGGTCGACCCGGCGCTCCGGCCGGCGCGCGAGCAGTCGACCTACCAGTTCGTCCTCGACACGGCCGACGTCGAGGTGAGCTCGACCGAGTTCGGCCTCGCGGCCCTCTTCGTCGCGCGCAAGCGACACGACTACACCAAGGACTTCGCGATCAACCCGTTCTACACCGAGCGGTCGTACGGCGTGCACGCGGGGCCGCGCGTGCACTTCGGCGAGCCGATCGACCCGGTCACGTACCCGCACAACCTGTTCGCGTTCTACCGCTTCGCGAAGCTCGATCGCGGCTTCAAGGACGACAGCGAGCCGGACGTCCGCACGAGCGGCGAGGTCGGCGGCTTCGGGCTGCGCTACGACTACTCGAACGTCTTTTGGTACGACAACCCGACGGACCAGCGGACGGCGCACCTGTTCGTCGACTGGGCGGACAAGGACCTGGGCGGGCAGTGGGGCTTCGTCCGCTTCGGCGGGCGGGCGACCGCGACGACGCCGCTCTGGACGTATCGCACGATCGGCGCCGTCGAGCTGTTGGCGGGCTTCGAGCAGCCGACGTCGCGCCTCGGGGTCCCGCTGCAGGAGGAGTACAGTCTGGGCGGCCGTCGCGCGCTGCGCGGCGTCTCGGTGAACGCCCGGCTCGCGCGCAACATCGGCCTCGCGCGCTTCGAGATCCGCCAGGACGTGTTCCCGGAGTTCGACCTGAACCTGCTCGACCTGCTGACGTACCGGCGCCCGCAGGTGAAGCTCTTCGTCGACACCGGTCAGGTCGACGACTCCGCCGGCCGCGCGCTCGACCCCGAGCACTGGGCGATCGCCGGCGGGGTCGGGGTGAACGCGCTGTACGACTTCCTGGGATTCTTCCCCGGCCGCGCCTACCTCGAGCTCGGCACGCGGTTCGACCGCGACCAGACCGACTTCCAGGTCCTGTTCGGCACCCGCCAGGCGTTCTGACCGCGGCCGCCGCGTGCGCCAGCGCGCTCGCGTCGGCGTGCGACATAGCGGGCGCCAGCGCGGCAATATTCGCGCTTGACAGCGCGGGCGCGCACGCCAAGCCTGGAGCGTCACGCTGCGTCGAGGGACCGACGCCTGGACCTGCTTCGGGGCCTCCGGCCCCGATCCGAACCGAAGCTTGGAGTAGCCATGAGCCCTCGCAACCGTCGCGCGTGGTTCGCCGTCGCCGCATCGATCGCGGCCGTCGTCTGCACGAGCCCGATCCAGGCCGCGTTCCTCACGCTCGCCACCGCCCGGCTCGTCACGAACACGACCGGCGGCCTCAACCAGAACGCGTCCATCGACAAGTCGGGCAAGCTGATTTTGTTCACGTCGAACGTCGATCACGTGCACACGAGCGGCACGATCTTCAGCGAGTCGGCGACCTTCGACTTCGACTCGTCGGGGAACGGGTTCACGCCGGCCGGCGCGACGCACCCGAACCCGGCCTGCACGAACTGCTCGACCAGCAACGCGACCGCCGGGAACCTCTACCTCTGGCGCGCCTCGAAGAAGGGCAGCTCGCCGGCGAACTCCGTCAAGCAGCTCACCTTCTCGGCGACCGGCGGCTTCACGGCGAACCAGGCGGCCGACCTGAACCAGAAGGGCACGTTCGTCGCCTGGGATTCCGATCGCGACCACACCGGCGGCAACGGCGACGGCAATCGCGAGATCTTCCTCATGGAGATCGCGACCGGAACGCCGACCCAGATCACGAGCACGACCGGCAACGGCGATACCGCGAACCGGAGCGCGAGCCTCTCGAGCGACGCCAAGACGCTCGGCTTCGACTCGCGCGGCGACTTCGCCGGCCCGAGCTGCACGCTGACCGATCTCGTGAGCCCGTGCGACAACGCCGACGGCAACTCCGAGATCATGGTCTACAAGCGCGACACCGGCAAGTTCATCCAGGTGACGAAGACGACCGGCGGCACCAGCCAGGCGAACGTGCGCGCGCGCGTGAGCGACGACGGCCGCTTCGTCGCGTTCCAGTCGACGCGGAGCTTCGCCGGATCGCTCGCAGGCGGCATCGTCTGCACCCAGCTCGACGGCGTGAGCGCGTGCGACAACGCCGACGCGAACGGCGAGATCATGCTGGTCGATCTCAAGGACAACCTGATGACCCAGGTGACCAACACCGCGCCCGGCGGCGGCTGCACCGGCACGACCGCAAACGAGCGCGCCGAAGTGTCCACCCGCGGCGGCTACGTGAGCTTCCAGTCGACGTGCGAGGCGCAGCTCAACCCGTCGGGCTGCGGCGCGTGCAACAACAACGACGAGGTCTTCCTCGCGAACATCAAGAAGAAGACGATCCAGCAGCTGACGATCAGCGACGCCGGCTACAACCGGGTGCCGCGCGTGTCGGGCAACGGCACGTACGTCGTCTTCGAGTCGAACCGCTCGTACAAGACGCAGAATCCGAGCCACGGCCGCACGATCTACCTCCTGCGCCGGAGCAACGGGCGCGCTCCCACCGGTCAGACCGCGCCGGGACAGGTGATCGAGGACGGCTCTTCCGCGCTTCTCCAGAACGCGAAGGCGCAGATCTCGAGCACCGCGTTCAGCGGCGGCTTCAACAGCGCCATCGAGCAGTTCGGCGTCAGCTTCAACGGCCGCTTCGTGGCCTTCGACAACCAGAAGAACGTCGGCAACCAGGAGATCTTCTTCGTCGACGGGAAGAAGTAACCGGGGCGCACCCGAGCGGCGGCGAAGGGCGCCGGCGGCGCGGCCACGCGGTCGCGCCCGCCGGCGCCGCGTAGTAAAGCGCTCGCGCGATGAGCGCAGAAGCGCGGCGGACCACCACGCTTTCGGAGTTCGAGTCGAAGCGTCGGCTCGCAGCCGCCGGCATCCCGATCGTCGCGGAGCGACTCGCCGCCGACCCCGAGCAAGCGGCGGCGGCCGCCGCGGAGCTCGGCTTCCCGGTCGCCGTCAAGCTCTGCGGGCGCGCGATCGCGCACAAGACCGAGCGCGGCCTGGTGCGGCTCGGAATGGGGAATGCCGGCGGCGCACGAGCGGCCGCGGCGGAGCTGCTCGCGCAGGCCCGGCCGGAGGACGGCGACGTTCAGGTCCTCGTCTCGCGCATGGTCTCCGGCAAGCGCGAGCTCATCGCCGGCATGGTCGACGACCCGACTTTCGGCCGCTGCGTCATGCTCGGGATCGGCGGCATCTTCGCCGAGCTCCTGCGGGACGTGGCGTTCCGGCTCGCCCCTCTCTCGCGCGGCGACGCCGCCGACATGGTCGACGACCTCGCGCACGCATCCTGGCTCGGCCCCTTCCGCGGCGAACCGGCGATCGATCGCGAGCGGCTCGCGGACGTGCTCTGCGGGCTGGCGGCGCTCGCGTCGGACGACCCGGCGATCGTCGCGATCGACGTGAACCCGCTCATCGTCTGCGACGGCGTGCCGATCGCCGTCGACGCGCTCGTCGAGGTCGCGGAGCGATGACGCGGCCGACCGCGACGGACCGCTTCCGGCCGCTCTTCGAGCCCGCGGGTATCGTGGTCGCGGGCGTCTCGAGCCATCCCGGGAAGTTCGGCTTCGTCGCGGCGCACAACATCCTCTCGCACGGCTATGCCGGCCCCGTGTTCTTGACGAACCGCGATGGCAGCGAGGTGCTCGGCCGCGCGACGCTGCGCTCGGCGGACGAAGTGCCGGACGGCGCCGCCGACCTCGTCTTCGTGTGCACGCCCGCAGACGCGGTTCCCGAGCTCCTCCGCACGTGCGCCAGGAAGGGCGTCAAGGCCGCGTTCGTCAGCTCGGCCGGCTACGGCGAGGCGAGCCCGGAGGGAAAGCGCGCGGAGCGCGAGCTCGCGGCGCTCGCGGGAGAGCTCGGGATCCTGCTCGCGGGGCCGAACGGTCAGGGCATCATCTCGACGCCCGCGTCGCTCTGCGCACAGATCATCGCGCCCTATCCGCCGCGCGGCCGGATCGCGATCGCGAGCCAGTCGGGCGGGTTCGTGCAGGCCTTCCTGAACTACGCGCGCTCGACCGGCGTCGGCGTGAGCCGCGCGGTCTCGGCCGGCAACTCCGCCGCGACCTCGGTCGCCGACTACCTCGAGTACTTCGCCGAGGACCCGGAGACGGACGTGAGCCTCATCTACGTCGAGGGGCTCGGCGACGGCCGCGCGTTCTACGAGAAGGTGCGCGCGGTCGCGGCGCGGAAGCCGCTCGTCGTCCTGAAGGGCGGCGTGACCGCCGGCGGGCAGCGCGCGGCGGCCTCGCACACGGGCGCCCTCGCGAGCGACGATCGCATCTTCGACGGCATGTGCCGGCAGGCGGGCCTGACGCGCGCCGGAACGATCGACGAGGCGTTCGAGGCCGCCGCGACGTTCGTCACGCAGCCGCTGCCGGCCGGGCCGAACGTGTTCGTCCTGACGACCGCGGGCGGCTGGGGCGTGATCACCGCGGATCGCGTCTCGGCGTCGCCGGTCCTGCGCCTCATGCCCCTGCCGCGCGACCTCGAGGCCGCGTTCGACGCCCGCCTCCCGCCGCGCTGGAGCCGGAACAATCCCGCCGACCTCGCGGGCAGCGAGACGCGCGACACGGTCGTCGAGTGCCTCGAGCTCGTGACCGCGCACCCGGAGGTCCACGCCGTCATCCTCCTCGGCGTCGGCATCCAGTCGAACCTCGCCGACCTCGAGCGCCGCGGGCGGTTCTACCCGGGGCACGGCCTCGAGCGCGTCGTCGAGTACCACGAGCGCCAGGATCGGCGGTACGCGGAGGCCGCGGTCGAGCTGCGGCGACGCTTTGGGAAGCCGGTGCTGGTCGCGACCGAGCTCGCCGACACGCAGCCGGACAACCCGGGCCCCGCGCGCCTGCGCGAGCTCGGCGGCCTCGCGTATCCGTCGTCGCACCGCGCGGTCGCGGCGCTCGAGCACCTCTACCGCTACGCGCGCTTCCGGACGCGCGCCGCGAAAGCCGCGACCCGCTGAGCGCCGTCCGCGCTCACGCTTCCGGGAAGAGCGCCATGAGGTCCGCGGGAAGGATCCTCTCCTCCAGGTAGGCGACGTCGCCGCGCTCGAGAAGGCCCTTCGCCCAGCGGCGCGCGGCGCCGAGGGCGGCCTGCTGCAGGCCACCGCCGACGCTGAGCCGCGCGACCCCGAGCCTGCGGAGCTCCGCCACCGGCGGCATCCCGGGCGCGAGGAGCAGGTTCACCGGACGGGACACCGCGCGGCACACGCGCTCGATCTCGTCGGGCTTGGAGAGCCGCGGAACGAACAGCCCGTCCGCGCCCGCCTGCGTGTACGCCTCCGCCCGCCGGAGCACCTCGTCGAGCCGGCCCTCCTCCGGGCCGACGGCGCGCAGCAGGACGTCGATGCGCGCGTTCAGGAAGAAGCCGGCGCCGATCCGCGCGAGCCGCTCTCGCACGGCGCGGATCCTCTCGACCAGGAGCGACGTCGGCTTGCCCGCGTCCTCGAGGTTCGCGCCGACCGCGCCCGCGTGGACGAGCAGCTCGGCGGTCTCCGCGACCGCTTCCGGAGTGTCGCCGTAGCCCTCCTCGACGTCCGCCGTCACCGGCACCGCGACGACGCGGGCGATCCGGCCGATCGCCGCGATCGCGAGGTCGCGCGGCAGGCGGTTGCCGTCGCGATGGCCGAGCGAGGTCGCAACGCCGCTGCTGGTGGTCGCGATGGCGCGCGCGCCGACGGACTCGAACACGCGCGCGCTCGCGGCGTCCCACGCGTTCGGTAGGATCAGGAGCTCCGGCCCACGGTGCAACCGCTCGAGCTCCGCTGCCCTCTCCTGCTGCGTCATCGCGTCGCCTCCCCGGGCACCGCGCGCGGCGGGCCCGGTCGCGACGTTACGAGGCCACGGACGGCGACGGAAGGTGGGCGCGCGGCGTTCTACAGCGAGAGAATCGGGCCGCGGCCTTCGGGCGCGGGCTCGCCCGGCGTCGCGGGCAGCTCGTCGTCCTCGCCGGAGCCCGCCCGCGGAAGCGCGAACGAGAAGGGCAGCGATTCCGTCTTGCCGCCCCACCCGACGTCGATCCGCACCTCGCCGCGACCCTCGGCAGGCAGCTTGGCTCCGCCGATCGTCGTCACGACGACGAACGCCTCGCCGTCCGGGACGAGCGCGTCGGGCGCCGGTCCCGGGCTCACGCGCGCGAGGAAGTCGTTCACGTCCTCGACGAAGCTCACCGGCTCGATCGGCGCGCCGAGCGCCTTCTCGGTGCGCTCGCGGTAGCTCCGGCGATCGATCTGGAAATCGCGCAGCTCGTGCATCGTCGGCGTCCCGCGCGCCGACGGCTGGCGGACGACGAGGAAGAGGAACACGAGGCCGTCTTCGGCTCCCGGCTGCACCATGTCGAGCACCGCGGCGGGGACGCGCGACACGTCGATCAGCGTCACGGTCGAGAGCTCGCCGCTGCTCGAGCGCGACGCGGAGGCGCCGCCGCTCTGCGCCTGCTCGGCCGGCGGCGCCGCGGGCGCCTTTGCGTGCGCGCCGCCTTCCGCGGGCGGCCCGTCCTTCCCGGGCGACCGAGCCGCGGGCGCCGGGCCGGCGTGCGGCGCCGGTGCCTTCGCGCCGTGCGATTTCGCCGCGCCCGCGTGCGCGGCCGGCGCGGCCGCCAGCGCGACCGACAGGGAGAGCGCGGCTGCGTAAACGATCGGTCTTCCCACGGTCGGCATCGCGCCCACGTCGCCTCCTCGCCGGCCGGAAGCGCGCGCATGCCGCGACGGAGCGGCGCGCCGCCGCCATGCCGACATGCGAAGAATCGGCACGCCGCCGGCCGACTTGAGACGCGCGGGAGGCGGCGCGGCAAGCGGCGCGTCCGCGCCTAGGAGCGCGGCTCAAGATGCGCGCGAAGCGAGCCCGGGCCGCAGGGAGTGGGGCCCCGTTCGGCTTCGCCGAACGGGGCGAGGGAAGCGTTTCCCTCGTGCGACAGATCCCCGTTCGGCTTTGCCGAACGGGGCGAGGGAAGCGTTTCCCTCGTTGGACGAACTCGCGCGAGCAGGGTGTGCGCGCTCGCCGACTCGACGATCGCGCCCACCAGCGCGCCCGCCGGGGCGTCCGCCAGCGGCAGCACGGTGGTCTTGAAGTTCCTCGTCTTTCCGACCACGTGTCCTGGCGGCCGCTTCGCCGGTCCCTCGACGAGCACCTCGACCGCGCGTCCCACCCAGTCGCGGTTCCGCTCGAGCGAGATCGCCTCCTGGCGATCGATCAGGAGGCGGAGGCGGCGGCCCTTCTCCTCCTCGCTCACGGTCTCGCCGAGCCGGTGGGCGCGCGTGCCCTCGCGCGCCGAGTACTTGAAGAGGTACGCGAAGTCGTAGCGCGCCTCGTCGAGCCAGCGCTCGGTCTCGGAGAAGTCGGCCTCGGTCTCTCCGGGGAAGCCGACGATGAGGTCGGTCGAGACCGCGAGGTCCGGGATCGCGCGCCGGAGCGCCGTGAGCAGCCGGCGGTAATCGGTAATCGAGTAGCCGCGCTCCATCCGCTCGAGCACGGCATCCGACGCGGACTGGAGCGGCAGGTGGAGGTACGGCATCACCTTCGGCTCCTCCGCCATCGCCGCGATCATCGACGGGCTCACGTCGGCCGGGTGCGGCGACGTGAAGCGGATGCGCTCGAGACCGTCGACGCGCGCGACCCGGCGAAGAAGGGCGCCGAAGTCGAGCCCGTCGGCCCGGTACGCGTTCACCGTCTGCCCGAGGAGCACGACCTCGCGCTTCCCGGCGGCGACCGCGGTCCGGACGTGCGCGACGACCGCTTCGGGCGGGAGGCTCCGCTCCCGTCCGCGCGTGAAGGGCACGATGCAGAACGTGCAGAACTTGTCGCAGCCGCGCATGACGCTGAGCCACGCCCGCGGCCCCGCGCCCAGGTCGGGTGCGAGGTCGGCATAGGTCTCGCCGCGGTCGAGCCGGACCTCCACCTGCGGGTCCGAGCCGGCCGCGAGCAGCGCCGGCAGGTCGCGGTAGCCGTCCGGCCCGACGATCAGGTCGAGGTACGGCGCGCGATCCAGGAGGCGCTCGCGCTGGTGGGTCGCCATGCAGCCGAGGAGGCCGAGCTGAACCGACGGCCGCAGGTGCTTGAAGCGCAGCAGCTCGGAGAGGCGACCGAGCACCCGCTCCTCGGCGTGCTCGCGGATCGCGCACGTATTGAGGAGAAGGACGTCGGCGTCGGCCGGATCGTCCACCGCGTCGTAGCCGTGGCGGCGGAGGATCCCGCTCACGAGCTCGGAGTCGGCGACGTTCATCTGACAGCCGTAGGTCTCGAGGAAGACCCGCGCGCCGCGGCCGGCGCGGACGGCTCCTTCTCCCGCACGTAGGGCGGGCGCGGCAGCCGACGCGATGGGCTCGAACGTCACCCGCGGATCTATAGCGACGCGGCTTCGCGCGCCGCAACGCGGACGGCGTCGGCGAGCTCCGCGAGCTCGGCCTCCCCGGTGAGCGGGTTCATGAGCGCGGTCCGGAGGAAGAGCCGGCCCCGAAGACGCGTCTGCACCAGATAGAACGAACCGCGCGCCACGAGCGCGGACCGCACCCGGGCCTGCACGCGGTCGAGCGCCTCGTCGCCCGCGATCCCGGGGGGCCGGTGCCGGAAGCAGACGATGTTGCCGTCGGGCTCGACCGCCACCTCGAAGTCGGGCGCCGCGCGCAGCATTGCCGAGAACCAGCGCGCGAGCGAAAAGCTGCGCTCGACGAACTCGCGCAGCAGCCCTTCGCCGTCGCCCGCGATCGCCGCGAACGCGATCAGACCGAGCATGCGCTTCGTGCACTCGACCGTCCGCTCGCCGACGTCCCAGCTCGCCGCCGTTTCGCCGGCGCGCTCGGCGAAGAGGTACGATGCCTCCTGCGCAAAGGCGGCTCCGGAGCTGCGGGCGTCGCGAAAGACGACGCCTGTCACGAGCGCCGGCACGAGCATCATCTTGTGCGCGTCCCAGACGACGGAGTCGGCGCGGTCGATCCCGGCGACGAGCGCACGATGGCGCGGTGCGAGTGCCGCCGCCGCGCCGTGCGCGGCGTCGACGTGCAGCCAGAGCCCGTGGCGCTCGCAGAAGTCCGCGATCTCCGGCAGCCGATCGTAGGCGCCCGTCGCGGTCGACCCGGAGCTCGCCACCACGGCGATCGCGCGCCGGCCGGCGCGCTCCGCTCGCCGGAGCGCGTCCGGCAGGTCCGCCGGAGCGAGCCGGAAGCGATCGTCGCACGCGACCGCCACGACCCCGTCCGCGCCGAACCCCATCACGTGCGCCGCGCGCGCGACGCTGTAGTGCGCCTGCTCGCTCGCGAGGATCGCGAGCGGCGGCCCGGCATGCGCTCCGCCGCGCCACGCATCGAAGCCCGCGCGCCGCTGGCGCGCCGCGAGGAGGGCCGTCAAGTTGCCGAGCGAGCCGCCCGACGTCAGAACGCCGCCCGCAGCGCCCGGGTAGCCGAGCCGATCGGCCATCCAGCGCAGCACCACGGCCTCGAGCGCGGTCGCGACCGGCCCCATCTCGTAGACAGCCATGCCGTTGTTGAGCAGCGCCGCGACGAGGTCGGCGAGCGCGGCCACGGGAAGCGGCGGCGGAACCTGGTGGCCGACGTAGCGCGGGTGATGCAGGTGATTCGATTGCGCCAGCACCCGCTCCACCGTCGCGACGACGTCTCCGGCGGCTTCGTCCGCGAGCCGCGCCGTCCACTCGCGAACGAGCGCGGGCGCGTCGGTCGCGGGCAGGACGGCGAGCGCAGCGCCGTCGCGAGCGCGCCCCGCGACCGCGCCGCCGAGATAGTCGGCGAGGACGTCGACGAGCCGATGCGCCTCCGCGCGGAAGCGCTCGGCGTCGTACGCGGCGCGGAATCGATCCATCGCGCCGCGCGATCAGCCGCCGAACTGCTTCGTGTAGTCGACCGACAGCCACCGGTCCGGACGCATGCGGATCAGCACGCTGCCGCGCGACTCGGCGCCTCCGGTCGCGGCGATGTACTGGTCGCCGAACTCGCGGCCGAGGTAGCGGTGCGCGAGCGGGCGCTCGTCGCGCTCGACCTGGGCCGGCTCGATCGCGACGATCGGCCCTTCGACCGTCACGTATTTGTAGGGCGGCGTTTCGGTCTGCGCGCAGAGCGCGAAGCGCCCCGCGCGCTCCAGCAGCGCGAACTTCTGCGACGACCGTCCCGTCACGATCCGCACGTCGCCGCCCGCCTCGTACGCGTACCAGATCGGCACGGTGAGGGGCGTCCCCGACGCGCGCGCGACGCTCAGCACGCCGACGTGGACGCCGGCCAGGAACTCCTCGCGCTCGGACTTCGTCATCGCCAACGACATGTGCGCTTCTCCGATTTCAACGAGGGAAACGCTTCCCTCGCCCCGTTCGGCAGAGCCGAACGGGGCCCCACTCCCTGCGAGGTCGCTGCGCTCGCATCTCGAGCTCATCTTTGAGTTCGGTGTCGGTGCGCGCACGGCGCGGACACCGGACTCGGGCCGCCGTCTCTGGGCGTGCGCGGCGCACGGCTTGTCTGATCTCGCACGCGGGCGCTACTAATGGGAGGGATGGCGGCCGGAAAGAGCTTCGACCAGCTCGAGGTTTCTCTCCTCCTGTGCCCGCGCTGCCGCGTCGCGCAGCCGGTCCGGAAGCGCCTCCTCCTGTGCCTGCCGGAGGGCGACAAGTACGAGTACCTCTGCACGCGCTGCGGGAGCACGTGCGGCGACAAGCTCGAGGAGCCGCCGCCTCCGGCGCGCATGGTGTGGCGGTGAGCGAGCCGCGCATCGTCTCTCTCCTCCCGAGCGCGACCGAGATCGTGTGCTCGCTCGGCCTGCGCGACCAGCTCGTCGGCATCTCGCACGAGTGCGACTTCCCCGCGTCGGTGCGCGGCCTGCCGGCCGTGACGTCGCCGAAGATGGACGCGTCGGGGTCGAGCGCCGAGATCGACCGCGAGCTGCGCGCGCTCGTCGAGGGCGGGCTCGGCGTCTACCGCGTCGACGCCGAGAAGCTCGCGGAGCTCGCGCCCGACCTGATCGTCACGCAGGACCAGTGCGAGGTGTGCGCGGTGTCGTACCGCGACGTCGTCGCCGCGACGCGGGCGGTCGCGGAGCGCCCGGTCGAGATCGTGTCGCTCCATCCGCGCCGGCTCGAGGACGTGTGGGGGGACGTCGAGCGCGTCGCCCTCGCCGCCGGGATCGAGGCGCGCGGGCGCGGCTGCGCCGAGCGCCTGCGCGAGCGCGTCGCCACCCTCGCGGAGCGCACCGCGCCCCTTCCGCACCCGCGGCTCGCCTGCCTGGAATGGCTCGATCCGCTCATGTCGGCGGGCAACTGGATCCCCGACCTCGCAGCCGTCGCAGGCGGCGAGTACGACGCCGTCGCGCCGGGCGAGCACAGCGCCTGGCTCGAGTGGGAGCGCTTCGAGGAGAGCACGCCCGACGTCGTGTGCGCGATGCCGTGCGGCTTCGGGCTCGAGCGCACGCGGCGCGAGGTCGCCGCGCTGCTCGAGGAGCCGCGCTGGCAGTCGCTCGCCGCCGTGCGGGCCGGGCGCGTGTTCGCGCTCGACGGCAGCTCGTACTTCAACCGTCCGGGGCCGCGGCTCGTCGAGTCGGCGGAGATCCTCGCCGGCCTGCTGCACCCCGACGTGCTGGCCGGTCTCGTCCGGCCGGGCGCGAGCGAGCGCGTGACGCTGCCGCCGGTCGACGGCGCGTCGGCCGCTCCGCTCTCCTGAGCGCACGCGATGCCGCACGGCCACGACTCGCACCATGCGCGCGATCGCCGCGGCGCGCGCTGCCTCGTGATCACGGTGAGCGACACGCGCACGCCCGAGGACGACCACAGCGGCCAGCGCGTCGCCGACCTGCTCGCGGCGGCGGGCCACGAGGTGCGCGAGCGCGAGATCGTGCACGACGAGCGCGGCGTCATCTCGGCCGTGGTGCGGGCCGGCGTCGCGAACCGCGAGATCGACGCGGTGATCTTGACGGGCGGCACCGGGATCGCGCCGCGCGACGTCACGCACGAGGCGGTCGAGGACCTGCTCGAGAAGCGGCTCGACGGCTTCGGCGAGATCTTCCGCATGCTGTCGTACGAGCAGATCGGCGCGGCCGCGATGCTGACGCGCGCGATCGGCGGCGTCATCGGGCAGACCGTGGTGTTCGCGCTCCCGGGGTCGAGCAAGGCGGTCGAGCTCGGCGTCGAGCGGCTCATCGCGCCCCAGCTCGGCCACATCGTCGGCCTGCTCTCGCCATGACGGTGACCGTGCGGCTCTTCGCCTCGCTGCGCGAGCGGACCGGCTCGTCGACGATCACCCGCACCGTCGCCGACGGCACGACCTCCGGCGATCTCGTGGCGGCGCTCTGCTCGGACTTCCCGGCGCTCGCCGGCGCCGGCCGGTTCGCGATCGCCGTCAACTCGGAATACACCGACCGCGACCACGCGCTGCGCGACGGCGACGAGGTCGCGCTCATCCCGCCGGTCAGCGGCGGCGCGGGAGCCGCGTGATCCGCTTGACGGCCGATCCGATCGCGATCGACGACCTGCTGCAGGCGGTCGCGGACCCGGCTGCGGGCGCGGTCGTCCTCTTCATCGGCACGACGCGCGACCACAACGAGGGCCGGAGCGTCGAGCGCCTGGAGTACGAGGCGTACCACGGGATGGCGGAGCGCGAGATCGAGAAGATCGCGGCCGAGGCGCGCGAGCGCTGGAAGATCGCGCACCTCGCGGTCGTGCACCGGACGGGCGTCGTCCCGATCGGCTCGGCGAGCGTCGCGATCGCCGCGTCGGCGGCGCACCGCGCCGACGCGTTCGCCGCGGCGCGCTTCGCGATCGACCGGCTGAAGGAAGTCGTGCCGATCTGGAAGAAGGAGTTCTTCGAGGGCGGGGCGGTCTGGATCGGCGATCAGGCTTGCCGCGTCGGCCGCTGGGAAGAAGCGCCGGACGCGCGGGGCGGCGACGCCGCGGATGACGCCGCGGCCGGCGGCGAGGCGGCGGCCGGCACGACGGGCTCGTCATCCGCCGGCCGCTGAGGCGCCGTTTCGCGCGTGCGCGCCAGCGATCTCGTCACGCTTGAGTTCCCGCGCCTCCTGGAGGCGGTCGCGGCGCACGCCGCGTCCGAGCCCGGGCGCGAGGCGTGCCGCGAGCTCTCGCCGAAGACCCTGCTGTCCGCGGTGCGCGACGAGCTCGCGCGCGTCGCGCACTACGTCGAGATCACCGCCGACGAGGCGCCTCCGCTCGGCGACTTCCCCGACGTCCGCCCGCTCCTCGCGCTCTCGCGCACGACCGGCGCGCGGCTCTCGGGCGTCGAGCTGCAGGCGATCGGCGAGGTCATCACGACGCTTCGCCGCATGCGCGGCTACCTGCGCGCGCGCGGCGCCGGCCGGCCGCTCCTCCTCGCGTACCTCTCCAGGCTGCACTCGTTTCCCGAGCTCGATCGCCTGCTCGCGACGACGCTCGACGAGGAGGGCGGCCTGCGCGACGACGCGAGCCCGACCCTGCGCGCCCTCCGCCGGGAGCTGCGCGGCCTCCGCGCCGAGATCGAGGCCCGCCTCGCGCGCCTCTTCCGCCAGTCGACCGCGGCCGGCGCGATCGCCGACGAGTATGTCACCGTGCGGAACGGCCGCTACGTCGTACCGGTGCGCGCGCAGGCGCAGGCCGACCTTCCGGGCATCGTGCAGGACCGCTCGGCGTCGGGCGAGACGCTCTTCGTCGAGCCGCTCTTCGCGGTCGAGTCGAACAACCGCCTCCTGATCGCGGCGCGCGAGGAAGCGCAGGAGGAGGCGCGGATCCTCGCCGAGATCACGGCCGAGATCGGCACCCAGGCGGACGACCTCGAGGAGGCCTTCGCGGGGCTCGTCGAGCTCGACACGCTGGGAGCGCGCGCCGCCTTCGCGCGGCGGCACGCGGCGGTGAGCCCGGACGTCGGCGGCGACGCGGTCGAGCTCCGCTCGGCACGCCACCCCCTCCTCGTTCTGACCGGCAGGCCCGTGACGCCGATCGAGCTCGAGCTCGACGCGGGCACGCGGCTGCTCGTCGTGACCGGGCCGAACACCGGCGGCAAGAGCGTCGCGCTCAAGACGCTCGGCCTCGCCGCGCTCATGGCGCAGGCCGGGATCCCGGTCCTCGCCGATCCCGGCGCCGCGCTGCCGCTCTTCGACGCCGTCTGGACCGACATCGGCGATCCGCAGACGGTCGCCGGCGATCTTTCCACGTTCTCCGGCCACGTCCGGAACCTCGCGGCGATCGTCGCGGGCGCGACCGGATCGTCGCTGGTGCTGCTGGACGAGCCCGGCACCGGAACGGATCCGGAGGACGGCGCCGCGCTCGCGAAGGTGCTCCTCCGCGAACTCGCCGAGCGCGGCGCGCGCGTCCTCGCGACGACCCACTTCCAGACCGTCAAGGCGTTCGCGCTCGCGCTGCCGCACGCGCGCGTCGCCGGCGTCGACTTCGATCCCGAGACCTTCTCGCCGCGCTACCGTCTGATCTACGGAAGCGTCGGCCCGAGCCTCGGCCTCACGATGGCGCGCCGCCTCGGCCTGCCGCCCGATCTCGTCGCGCACGCGGAGTCGGAGCGCGGCGCCGCCGGCACCGATCTGCTCGCCGCCGTCGACCAGCTCGAAGCGGAGCGCCGCCGCTACGAGCAGCTCGCCGACCGCGCCGCCGACGAGGGCGTCGCGCTCGCGGCCGCGCGCTTCGAGCAAGAGCGGCTCGCGGCCGAGCTGCGCGAGAAGCGCGATCGCAAGTGGGCGGAGGAGCTCGGCGAGGCGAAGCGCTTCGCCGACGACCTCCGCCGCGAAGGCCGGCGCATGCTCGCGGAGGCGAAGCAGGCGGCGCGCGACGAGGCGCGCGAGCGCGCGCGCCAGCTCTCGCAGCTCGGGAGCGACCAGGTGCAGGCGATCGCCGCCAAGGGGCGCGAGGTCGCGACGGGCGACGCTTCGGACGCGACCGAGGGCGCGCCGGCGACGGCGCTCGCGGTCGGCGACCAGGTGGAGGTCGTCGGGAGCGGGCTTCGCGGCGCGCTCCTCCAGATCGCGGGCGAGCGCGGGCAGATCGCGCGCGGCTCCGTCCGCTTCGACGTGCCGCTCAAGCAGCTCCGGCGGGTCGCGGGCGCGGGACGCCCGGGCGCGAGCGGCGAGCGGTCGCGCGGCGGCGGCGCGGGCCCGCCCGCCGGCGACGCTTCGTTGCGCCGCGGATCCGGCCGCGGCGGACGCGCCTTCGCGGGAACCGAATGGCGCGTGCGCGACGACGTGCACGACGGCGACCCGACCGACGAGGGTCGCGACGCGGAGGGCGGTCGCGATCCGGGCGAGCGCGGCGCGCGCGACGCCGGACGCGGTCCCGTCCCCGGCTTCGCGATCGCCGAGCTGAACCTCGTCGGCGAGCGCGTCCGGCCGGCGCTCGAGCGCCTCGAGACCTTCCTCGACCGGGCGCTCCTCGAGGAGCGCCCGGCCGTCCGGATCATCCACGGGTTCGGCACCGGCGCCCTCCGCGCCGCGGTGCGCGACTTCCTCGCGGGCTCGGCGTACGTCCAGAGCTTCGACGACGCCGACCCCGCGCAGGGCGGCGCGGGCGCGACCATCGCGCGCCTGAGATAGGGTCCAGCGCGCGTCCGCTCTCGCGGACGTCGGAAACTTCAGAAGCCCTGCAGCGCGGCGAAGCGGTCGCGGTGGAACGTCGCGTCCCCGAGCAGGATCTCCGCCGCGCGCGCGTGCTTCAGGTAGAAGCCGACGTCGTGCTCGTCCGTCATGCCGATGCCGCCGTGCATCTGCACCGCCTCGTTCGCGACCTGCACGAAGCCGTCGGAGAGGCGCGCCTTCGCGACCGAGGCGAGGAGGCTCGCGTCGTCGGCGCCCTCGTCGAGCGCGCGCGCCGCGGCCATGACCGTCGAGCGCGCGAGCTCGACCTCGATGAACATGCGCGCGGCGCGGTGCTTGAGCGCCTGGAAGCTGCCGATCGCGACCCCGAACTGCTTCCGGTCGCGGAGATACGCCATCGTCGTCTCGAAGGCGCGCGACATCCCGCCCAGCATCTCGGCCGAGAGCCCGACGAGAGCGCGATCGAGAACGCGATCGAGGACGTCGCCCGCCGCGCCGGGCGCGCCGACCGCCGCGTCCGCGCCGACCTCGACGCCGTCCAGGCGGACGAGGGCGGCGCTGCGGTGGTCGACGAGCTGCTGCCGCTCGACCGTCACGCCGCGCGTCTGACGGTCGATCAGGAAGAGCCCGATGCCGTCGCGCGCGTCGCGCTCGCCGGCGACGCGCGCCGAGACGACGATGCGATCGGCCACGTGCCCGTCCAGGACCAGGTCCTTGACGCCGGCGAGCCGCCAGCCGCTGCCCGCCTTCTCGGCGCGCGTCGCGACGCGAAACGGGCGGTGGCGCGCGCCCGGCTCGTGGTGCGCGAGCGCGAGCACGACGTCGGCGGCTGCGACGCGCGGCAGGAGCGACTCCTTCTGCGCGTCCGTCCCGCCGAGCAGGATCGCGTTGCCGGCGAGCAGCACGGTCGAGAGGAACGGCTCGGGCGCGAGCGCCGCACCGAGCTCCTGCAGGACGACCGCGAGGTCGGCGTAGCCGAGAGCGAGGCCGCCGTAGGCCTCCGGCAGGACGATCCCGGGCCAGCCGAGCTCGCCGATCTTCTTCCAGAGCTCGGGCGAGAAGCCGACGGGGTCGTCGGCGTCGCGCAGGCGGCGGATGCGCGCCACCGGTGCGTGCTCGCGGACGAAGTCGGCCGCGGTCCGCCGCAGCAGCTCCTGCTCCTCCGTCAAGACCAGCTCGCTCACCGGGTCCCCCGCTGGAATGCCGCCGCGACGTCGTCGCAGCGGGTGATCGTCGCGAGCAGCCGCATGGTGTGCTCGAGCACCTGCTCCGCGTACTCGCGCGGCGTGCCGGTGACGCCGTCTGCCGGCAGCACCACCTGGTAGCCGCGATTCACCGCCTCGATGGCGGTGCCGACGAGCGCGATGTTGAGGCTCACGCCGGTCAGCACGACCGTCCGGACGCCGAGGCTCCGCAGGATCGAGTCGAGCTCGCTGTCGTGGAAGAGCGACACGCCGTGATGGCGCGGAACGACGTAGTCGCCGTCGCGCGGGCCGAGCTCGGGGACGAGAGCGGCGAGCTCGCCGCCCGCGAGGAGACCGGGACCGCCCGCTTTCCGGGTCGCGGCAAAGAGCCGGCAGTTGAGCGTCGATCCGCCGCCGTCGGGGCGGCGGACGACGATCCCGTGGAGGACCGGGACGGACGCCGCGCGCGCCGCGTCGAGGAGGCGCGCGATGCGCGGCAGGATGCCGGCCTCGCGCACCGCCGCGGCGAGCGCGGAGAGCGCGCCCGCGGTGCCGACGACGCCGCGCTGGCACTCGACGGTCACGACCGCGGTGTGCGCGGGCGCCAGGATCTCGTTCAGATCGACGGGCATCGGGTGGGATCGCGCGCGGCGACGGGCCCCGCCGCGCGACCGCTTATCTAGCCATCAACCGGGTGGCCGCGGCAACCCCGCGGGCCACGCGGACGACGGTGTCGCGGCGGGCTGGGCGATCCGCGCCGACACGACCGCTCGCGCCTGGCCGAGCACGCGGTCGCGCGCGGCCGCGCGCGAGACGACGACCTCGTAGTCGCCCGGCTCGTCCGGAGCCGTCGCTGCGATCGCGACCGACGCGGCCTCCCCGGGCGCGAGCGCGAGCGGCAGCAAGGTGCGCGCGCTTTGCTCGAGCGGCGCGGCGGCCGGGGTCCCGCTCGGGCTCGACACCGGCCGCCACAGGAGCACCAGGTCGGTCGGCGCGATCGGCGACGGGTGGCGGAACGGGCTCGCGCCGCCGTTCCGGACCGCGAGCGAGATCTCGACCCGCTCGCCCGCGACGGCGTGGCGCGGCGCACCCGATCGCTCGTCTCGGCTGTCTTCCCCGAGCACCGCCCAATCGTCCGACGCGTCGACCGCCCGAAGCGCGTACACCGCAACGTCGGCCGTCTCGCCGACGAGCGACATCGCCGGCGGGCTCGCGCTCGCCGATCCGTCTTCCGGCGTGCGCGCTGGGGGCGACAACGCCGCGCGCTCCGCCGGCCGCAGGTGACGTCGAAATGCGATCGCGTTCCGGAAGCCGAGCGCGGACAGCGCCGCGGCCGCGCCCGGATCCGGGAGGCGCGCCGCGAGCTCCTGCACTTGCGCCGATACCGGGCCGTTGAAGGAGTTGTAGCAGGACGCGGTCGGCTGGCGGTGGTACGCGGCGATCAGGATCTGATCGGAAAGGGCTCGGAGCACGCCGAGCCGCTTCTGCGGGACCGGAAGATCGACGGTCGGGCCGCTCACGCTGCGCTCGACGAGCGCGACCACGTCGTCCGGCGGGCGGACCGGCGACGCGATCACGTCGAACGGCCGGCCGAAGGTCGCGCGCGCGACGCCGGCGTGCGCGCGCTCGCCGAAGGTCGCGAAGGCGGCCACGATGCCGACGGCGAGCACTCCCGCGCCGCCCCCGCGCCGTCCGATCGCGAGAACGCCGTACGCGGAGACGAAGGCGATCGCGAGCGACGCGCCGAGGCCGACGAGCGAGAGCGCGCGGACCGCGTCGAGACCGGGAACGATGCCGCGCAGCGCGAACGCGGGCGCCGGCAGCGCGACGCCGAGCCACGGCAGCTCGATCGGGCCGCACGACACCCAGAACGCGAGCGCGCCGGCGGCGGCCATCGCCCAGCGCGGGTCGCCGCGAGGGGACTCGGGGCGCGCGCCACGCGCCGCTCCCGGATCGTCTCGCGCTCCGCCGACGACCCGGTCGACGAGGGCGACGGCGGCGAGCGCGACCGCGACGGTCCCCGAGTACAGCGTGCCGCCGGGCCCGAACGCTTGCGGCCAGTTCAGGAACGACGTGCGCTCGGCGAGGAGCCCCCACGTGGCGCGCGTCGCGAGGTACGGCCCGAAGAGCGCGACCGCGACCGAAGCGACGATGGCGGCCGCAACCGCCATCTGCGGAAGGATCGCACCGAGCCGCTCGCGATGGCGCCACGCCGCCCACGCGCCCACCACCGAGACGACGAGCGCGCACTCGACGACCGAGTAGAAGCTCTCGAGGAGCTGGAGCGTGAGGAACGCACCGCATCCGATCGCGTCGCGCCAGCGCCCCTGCTCGAGGAGGCGTGCCCAGAAGAGCAGCACGAGCGGCGTCCAGAGGTCGCCGTGCGCGTACGGGTGCGCGGGGTCCGCGATCCGCACCGACACCAGGCCGAACGCGAGGCCGGCGGCGAACGACGCCGGCGGGCTCCCGGTGAAGTGGAACGCGAGCGCGTACATCGCGAGCGCCGCGATCCAGAGGCCGAGCACGACCGCGGCGTCGTAGGCGAGGACCGGATCGCGCGCGATCGCATACGCCGGCGCCGCCAGCACGGCCGTCCCGAGCATGTGCTCGCCGAGCGTGTGCGCGCGCGGCATGGGATAGCAGAGGTCGCCGTCGAAGACCCGCCACGGCGCGGTCGTGAGGACGCGCGCGTTCCGCGCGACGACCGAGACGACCATCGCCTGGTCGAGAGCGCCGATCGGCTGCTCCGGCGAGCCGTCGGGCCGAACCGCGACCGGCACCGTGCGCCACGGATCCGCGAGGACCGGCGCGAAGAACCAGAGCGCGACGGCGAGAGACGCCGCCATGGCGGCGAGGTGGCAGGTGAATGCCCAGGGTTTCGCGCCCTTGGGCCCTGCGCCACCCTCACCCGCCGTCGGCGGCCTCATCTCCCCGGCGGGCTACCCGATCAGGACGCCCGGGTTCAGGATGCCGCGCGGGTCGAGCGCCGCCTTGGCGGCGGCGAGCGCGCGCGCGAAGCCGTCGGGCCGCTGGCGATCGTACCAGGGGCGGTGGTCGCGCCCGACGGCGTGGTGGTGCGTGATCGTGGCGCCGTGCGCGACGATCACCTCCGATGCGGCGGCCTTGATCTCCGCCCATTGCGCGAGCTGGGAGCCGCGCTTGCCGGGCGCGATCACCGAGTAGTAGGGCGCCGGCCCGTCCGGGTAGACGTGCGTGAAGCGGCACGACACCATCCCGGCGCCGCACACGCGTCGCACTGCGCTCTCCGTCGCCGTCATGACGTCGCGGTGGAACGCGGGGAAGCGATCCCAGGTGGTTGCCGTCTCGAAGGTCTCGCTCACCATGCCGAGCTGCGCGATCAGGTCGCGCAGGTAGGGAGCGTTCAGGAAGGCTTGACGCCACGCGCCGACGGCGCCCTCGCGCGCGGCCGCCTCGTCGGCGCGCGTCGCGCCGGCGCCGTCCGGGACTTTCCCGGCGTGGTCGCGGCAGATCTCGAGCGCGCGCGCCATCCACGCGGCCGGGTCGTGGTCCGCGGACTCGAAGCCGAGCACGAGCACGTGATCCGTCCCGTTGCCCGCGCCCGACGTCATCGCCTCGTTCGCATCGAGCAGGCGGCAGTTCGTCGGGTAGAGGCCCGACTGGCCGAGCGCGCGCACCGTTTCGGCCGCGCGCAAGAAATCTCCGAACGTGACGGACGCCGACGCGCGCAAGCGCGGGCGGTCCTGGAGGCGCATCCAAGCCTCGGTGATCACGCCGAGGATGCCCTCGGAGCCGATGAACATGCGGTCCGGGCTCGGCCCCGCGCCGGATCCCGGCAGCCGTCGCGACTCGACGACTCCCGTCGGCGTCACGACGCGCAGCGACTCGACGAAGTCGTCGATGTGGGTGTAGAGCGTCGCGAAGTGCCCGCCGGAACGGGTCGCGATCCAGCCGCCGAGAGAGCTGACCTCGAACGACTGCGGGAAGTGCCGCAGCGTCAATCCGTGCGGCCGGAGCTGGTCCTCGAGCGCCGGCCCGAGCACGCCGGCCTGGATGCGCGCCGCCCGCGACGCGCGATCGATCTCGAGGACGCGATCGAGCCGGCCGAGGTCGACGCTGAGGACGCCCCGACCGCCCGAGTCGGCCGGCGGCTCCACGCCGCCCACGACGCTCGACCCGCCGCCGTACGGGATCGCGACCAGGTCGCGCTCGCCGCACCAGTCGAGGAGCCCGACGACGTCGTCCTCGCTCCGCGGAAACGCGACCACGTCGGGCGGATTCGGGTACTCGCGCGCGAGCGCCCGCACGACGTCGCGGAAGGACTTGCCGTACGTGTGCCCGGCCCGGTCTTCGGGGTCCGTCGAGCAGAGGGGCGCGAGCGCCGGGGGCGGAGCGACGCGCGGCGGGCGCAGAGAGATCTCGTCGATGCGGGGCGCCGGAGTCTTGGCCGGCACGTCGATCGCGAAGCGCGCCGCGAGCGCCTCGGCGATCCGCTGCTGCTGCTCCTCGGTCGGCCCGTGGCCGACGTAGCCCCAGCCCCAGAACTTCCGGCGCGGCGAGGCCCCGGCAGTCCGGGAAGTCTCCGTGCTCACGCGCGACTTGTTGCGCGCCTTCGCGGTCAAGCGCAAGCCGGGACAGGCGACCCGCAGCGCTACGGCCGGTAACGCGCCCGGACCGACGCTACGCCGTCAGCGCCTCGAACCGGCGGTCGAGCGGCGTGCGGGCCTTCGCCCCGAGCGTGCGGTCGAGAGCGCGGCGCGCCTCGGCGCGGCGGCCGCTCGCCGCGAGCGCGCAGACGTTCGTCAGCCGGAAGAGGTCGCACTGGGCGTCGCTGCCGCCGCCGACGGTGAGCTCGTCGGCGATCGGCGCCAGCAGCACGGCGCACTCGCGGACGTCGCCGCGGCCAAACGCGCCCGACGCCTCCACCAGCGCCTTGCCGGCGCGCGCCCAGGCACGCAGAGCGTCGCCGTCCGCGCCGCTCGCGCGCGCGGCGACGGAGGCGACGAGGCCGTCGAGCGCGCCGTCGCGGCCGGCGCGTCCGAGCGCGTACGCCCAGTGGGCGGAGAGGAACGGCATGAAGCAGGCGCCGAGATAGGGCTCGATCCGGTCCGCGATCGCGTCCCAGCGCGCGGCGCCGTCCCAGCCCGCCATCTCCATCCGCCAGAGGAGCGCGATCGCGTCGACCGCGAAGCCGACCTCGCGGCAGTCCTCGCAGGCGATCTGGGCGTCGAGCAGCTCGGCCGCCGCGTCGAGATCGAGCCGCTCGACGTGGAGGAGCGCCAGGTGCCAGGCGTCGTGCGAGCGGATGATCGAGCTCATCGTGCGCCAGACCGGAAGCGCGGC
The DNA here is from genome assembly GCA_035651755.1 of Binatia bacterium. Classification (GTDB taxonomy): domain Bacteria; phylum Desulfobacterota; class Binatia; order UBA12015; family UBA12015; genus DASRFA01. The sequence goes on from DASRFA010000060.1 coordinate 167,507, forward strand.
GGTCAGGTGCGCGATGGCGCGATCGACCTCGCCGCGCCGCGTCCAGACGTGCGCGAGCGCGTGATCGGCCCAGGGATTCTGGGGGCGGAGCGCGAGCGCGCGCTCCGCAATGGTGCACGCGCCGTCGAAGTCGCCGGTCAGCTCGCGCGCGAACGCGAGCATCGCGAGGAAGTCCGGGTCGTCCGCGTGATGCGGTGCGAGGCGCTCCATGTGCCGCAGGAAGCGCGTCGCCTCGTGCTGCTGCCCGAGCACGTAGTAGAGGAATTCGCACACCTTGGCGGCGGCGAGGTCGCCCGGCCACTCGGCCGTGAGCGCCTCGAGCTCGACGACGGCCTCCGAGAACGCATGGCGCTGCCATGCCCACAGCGCCGCGCGCCAGCGCTCCTCGCGCGGATTCGCGCGCGGCGCGATCGCGTCGGCGCGCGCGAGGTAGCGCGCCGCGATGCCGTCGGCCTCCGCGGTCTGCGCGAAGAGGAACGCCGCAGCCGCGTAGAGCTGCACGAGCGGCGTGTCCTGGAACCGCGCCGCCGCCGGCACGATGACCTCCGTGCCCTTCGCGAGCCCCACCATGCGGCGGGCGAAGTCGTCGATCGCGGCGAGGTCCTCGGCGCCGTCGCACGTCGCGGCGAGGCCGTGCAAATCCCGCTTCATCCCTCCATCTATCGGCGCCGCACCCCGGAGGGTCAACGCGGGCGGGGCGAACGATCAGTCGGTGACCGGGTCGATCGGGGTCAGGACGCCGAGCGCGCGCTCGATCGCCTCCGCGGCCTCGAGGCAGAGGTCCTCGCGGAAGCGGTTGCCGAGCAGCTGGACGCCGACCGGCAGCCCGTCGGCGAGCGCCGCCGGAACGACGGCGGCGGGCAGGCCGAGGAAGTTCGCCGGCAGGACGCAGCGGATCGTCGTCAGCACCTCGGCGACGTTCTCGTCGCACGCCGTGTCCCACCCGTGCTCGAACGGCGGCGTCGTCCAGACCGGCGACAAGATCACGTCGTGCTCGGTGAAGAACTGCGACCAGGCGCGCGCGATCGCGTGGCGCTCGATGAGGACGCCGTTCAGCGCGCCGAGGTCCATCGCGGGGAACTGCCGATCGACGGCCTGCAGGAAGCCGAGCGCCTCCTCCCCCATGACCGGCCCGAGCATCGGCATCATCGTGCGAAGCTCGCTCATGAGCCAGGCGCCCCAGATCTCCGGGATGCGATCGAAGTGCGGCGGCGTCGCGGCCGCGACCTCGCAGCCCGCCGCCGCCAGCGCGCGCGCGGCGCGATCGACGCCGGCCGCGATCTCGGGAGCCGTCGAGCCGCCGGGCGGCTCGGCCAGGACCGCGACGCGGAGGCGCTCGGCCGGCCGCGGCCCGACGAGCGGTGCCGGCACCGCGAAGGGGTCGCGGGGGTGCGGCCCCGCGAGCACCGCGAGCGCCGCGCGGAGGTCGGCGACCGACCGCGCCATCGGGCCCTCGACGTGCATGAGCTGCTGCGACGGCGGGCCGTCCTCGGCCGGCACGACCGCCGCCCACGGAACGCGGCCGGTCGTCGGCTTCAGCGACGCGACGCCGCAGCAATGCGCCGGGTTGCGGAGCGAGCCGCCGATGTCGTTCCCGAGGCCGAGGGGCGTCATCCCGGTCGCGAGCGCCGCCGCTTCGCCGCCGCTCGAACCGCCGGCGGTCCGCCCGGGATGCCAGGGGTTCCGCGTGACCCCGCGCAGCGAGCTCGACGTGTGCACGCGTAGGCCCATGTCCGGCAGGTTCGTGCGCGCGATCGGGATCGCGCCGGCGGCGCGCAGCCGCTCGACGACCGGGGCGTCGATCGCCGGGATCGCTTCGGCGAGCGCGCGTACGCCCATCGTCGTCGGCGAGCCGGCGACGTCGACGTTCTCCTTGATGGTGAACGGCACGCCGTGAAACGGCCCGAGGCGCGCGCCGGCGTCGACCGCGCGATCCGCGGCGCGCGCGCCGGCGCGCGCTTCGTCCGCAAGCACGAGCGTGACCGCGTTCAGGTGCGGATTGACGCGAGCGATGCGCTCGAGCAGCGCTTCCACGACCTCCGCGGACGTCAGCTCGCGCGCGGCGATCCGGCGCGCCAGCTCCAGCGCCGAAAGGCGCCACGGCTCTTCCCTCACGATTCCTCCGGATGCGACTTCCTGCGATTCCGTCGCGCGACGTCCACCCTCAAAGCGACGAGAGGAAGCTTCGAAGGGCCGTCGCGAAGCCCGCCTCTTCGTCCTGGTACACGGGATGGCCGCAGCCGGCGAAGCGCTCGACGCGCGCCAGAGCCGGCGGCAAGCACGCGGCCATCTCGTCGCCGTCCGCGGGCGGCGTGATCGGGTCGTCCTCGCCGATGACGACCAAAGTCGGGCAGCGGACGCGCGAGAGCGCCGCGCGGAAGTCGAAGCGGCGAAACTCGCCCGCGAAGAAATCGATCATGAGGTCGAAGTTCGCGACCGCGAGCGAGCGCGTCAGCACGTCGGGATCCTGCGGCCGGCGATTGTAGACCGGCGTACAGACCCGCGCGTACTCGATGAGGGTCTCGCTCGAAGGCCGATCGAAGAACGCGGCGGCGGCCGCCCGCGCCTCTCCGCCGCCCAGGCGCTCGAACGCGGCGAGCGTGGTGTCGTCGCGGTGGCGGGCCGCGGTGTTGCAGAGGACGAGCCCGCGCGGGTGCTCCGGGTGCCGGGTCGCGTACGCCTGCGCGACGAAACCCCCGAACGAGACGCCGAAGACGACCGGCGCTTCGATCTCGAGCGCGTCGCAGAACGCGCGCACGTCGTCGCCCCAGCGGTCGAGCGTCAACTCCGGGGCAGGCGGACGATCGCTGCGGCCGTTCCCGACGTGGTCGAGGTAGACGACCTGCGCCACGTCGGCGAGCGGCGCGAACCACGGCTTCATCATCGAGTGGTCGAACCCGGGGCCGCCGTGCAGGACGAGGAGCGTCGGCTTCTCGCGCATCGAGGGCCCGTCGGGGACGAGCTTCGCGCCGTCGACGTCGAAGAAGAGCCGGCGCCCGTCGACCGCGGCGCGCATGGCTCAGCGAAGCTCCCGGCGCGATCGCACGCGGGCACGATCTCAAGGCGGCGGGGCCGAATCAACCGCGCGGGCGCTCTTCGGGAAGCGCGAACGCGAGCGTGAAGTGGAACGCCGCCCCCTTGCCGGGCTCGCTCTCGACCCAGATCCGTCCGCCCATCATCTCGACGAGCTGGCGCGAGATCGCGAGGCCGAGCCCCGCGCCGCCGCCGCCGTGCGCGCGGTCCACGCGCTCGAACCGCTCGAAGATCGCGGCCTGCTTGTCGGGCGGAATGCCCATGCCCGTGTCGGCGACCGTCGCGTGGAGCCGCGCCGCGCGCGCCGAGCGCTCCTCGACCGAGAGCGCAACGCGTACCCCGCCGCGATCGGTGAACTTGATCGCGTTGCCGACGAGGTTCACCAGCACCTGCCCGAGCCGCGCCGCGTCGCCGACCACCATCTCGGGCAAGTCGGGCGCCAGCTCGCTCTCGAGCGCAATGCCCTTCTGCTGCGCCCGGAGCGCGAGCGTCGCCACGATCGCGGTCACGCGCTCGCGCAGCCGAAACGGCGCGGACACGAGCTGCAGCTTCCCGGCCTCGATCTGCGCGAAGTCCAGGATGTCGTCGATGACCGTGAGGAGCATCTCCGCCGACGTCCGGACGACCGTCAAGTATCCTCGCTGCTCCTCGCTCAGATCGGAGTCGAGCGCGATGTCGGTCATCCCGATGATGCCGTGCATCGGCGTCCGGATCTCGTGGCTCATGTTCGCGAGGAAGTCGCTCTTCGCACGGTTGGCGATCTCGGCGGCCTCCTTCGCCTGCTCGAGGTCGCGCGTCCTCTGCTCGACGAGCCGCCGGTAGCGCGCGAACTCCCAAGCGACGTACAGCACGACCGCGGTCGCGATCGCGGCGGTCGCGCCGCCGTAGCCGAGCAGCACGCCCGGGTCGCCGGCGTGCACGATCGCGGTCGCGAGCATGCAGGCGGCGACGATCGCCACCACGACGAACTGCGGAAGCGGTCCCCAGGGCAGGACCGCGACGCCGGCGAGGCCGATCATCGCGAGCAGGACGAGGGTCGTCGTGGCGTCGCGCCGGACGACGCCGTTGATCGTGCCCGCGATGCAGACGGTCGCGATGCCGATGACGCCGACGGCTTCCGGTCGCTCGCGCGTCCACGGGCGCCCGAGCGCCGCCAGGAGCGATCCCAGGACCGCGAACATCGCGATCTTGACGCCGAGGATCGTCCGGAAAGCCGGTGCGGGGAGCCGGAAGTCGGCGACGGTCGTGAGCGCGGTCGCGGCGGCGATCACCCAGAACGCGGTGTGAAGGCGCTGGCGAAAGAAATCGGCGTTCCGAGCGCGCTCGACGTCGGTGCGCGACGCGGACGTCGGGTCGGCTCGGGGTGGGCGTACCATGGCGACCGCGCGCCGGCCTCGAGCCCGGGGGGCCGGCGCACGCGGGCTTCCTACACGAGGCGGAATGCCCCGGCCACGGGACGCGGCATTCGCGCGGGTCGGGTGCGGCGCGCCGCGAGTGGGTCCCAGCCGCGGGCTCTGGGCACGACGACGGGCCGGGAAATGCTCGTTCCCGCGCCGTGGAACCGGCCGGCTTGCCGTCGCCGCTCCGGCGGCCCTACTGTCCGCCGATGAAGACTGCCCTCCGCCGGCGCCACCACCCGCCCCGACACGCGCACCGGCCTGCGCGCTCGCTCGCGATCGCCGGAATCGCGGCGACCGCGACCGTCGCCGCGCTCGCCGCCTGCGCGCCGAAGCGCGAGGCGTTTCGGGTCTCCGCGCCGAGCGATTCGACGCGCCGCACGACGCCGAGCGGCGTCGTCGTCGGCGGAGAGGGCCGTTACGGGTCGGATGCGTGGCTCGGCATCCCGTACGCGAAGGCGCCGGTGGGAGCGCTCCGCTGGCGCGCGCCCCAGCCGCTCGAGCCCTGGTCCGGCGTGCGAAAGGCGGTCGCGTCGGGCGCGCCGTGCGCGCAGTACACGAGCCCGTTCGGCGGCGTCTCGGGCCCGGCCGACACGCCGGCCGGCGAAGAGGATTGCTTGACGCTCAACGTCTGGGCCCCCCACTTCGGCCCCGACCAGGTACCCGCCGGCGACAAGCGCCTTCCGGTGCTCGTCTGGATCCACGGCGGCGGCAACACGATCGGTCAGATCGGGTTCTACGAGGGCGGCCGTCTCGCGACCACGGAGGGCGTGATCGTCGTCGCCCTGCAGTACCGGCTCGGCCCCTTCGGATGGATGCGACACGCGTCGCTGCGCGCGGACGCGGTGAGCGACGAGGAGGCGTCCGGCAACTTCGGCACCCTCGACCAGATCCGCGCGCTCGAGTGGGTGCACGACAACGTCGCGGCGTTCGGCGGCGATCCGTCGAACGTCACGATCTTCGGCGAATCGGCCGGCGGCCAGAACGTCTACATGCTGCTGCTCGCGCCCAAGGCGCGCGGTCTCTTCCAGCGCGCGATCGCGCAGAGCGGCGGCCTCTGGACGAGCACGCCCGCCGAGGCGGAGAACCTCGTCGACGCGCCGGAGCCAGGTCACGCGCAGAGCTCGGGCGAGATCGCGCTCCGCCTCCTGCAGCGCGACGGGCTCTCCGGCAATCGCGATGCGGCGAAGGTCCGGCTCGACAGCATGAGCGACGCCGAGAAAGCGAGCTACCTCCGCGGCAAGAGCGCGCGCGACATCCTCCTCGCGTACGACGCCATGCCGAACGCCGGCATGATCGATCACCCGCGCGTGTTCGGCGACGGGACGGTCCTGCCTGCGGGCGATCCGCTCGAGCGATTCAAGCAGCCGGGGGGGTTCGCCGCGGTGCCGCTCGTCGCGGGCACGAACCGCGACGAGAACAAGCTCTTCATGTTCGGCGATCCGCATCTCATCACGCGCCGCTTCTGGATCTTCCCGCGCTTCGTCGACGAGAACCTCTACCTGGCGAGCGCGGACCACCTCGCGCGCATGTGGAAGGCGACCGGCGCCGACGACGAGGCGCGCGCGATCCGCGCGTCGGGCGGCCCCGGCGTCTGGGTCTACCGCTTCGACTGGGACGAGGAGCCGACGGTCGCCGGCGCGGACCTCTCGAAGATGCTCGGCGCCGCCCACGGCTTCGAGATCCCGTTCGTGTTCGGTCACTTCGATCTCGGCCGTGAAGCACGCCAGCTCTTCACGACCGAGAACGAGGCCGGCCGGGAGGAGCTGTCGCGCGCGATGATGTCGTACTGGGCGCAGTTCGCGCGCAGCGGCGACCCCGGCCGCGGGACGCGCGGCGACCTTCCCGAGTGGACCGCATGGCAGTCGACGCCCGGGTCGCGCACCCTCGTCCTCGACACGGCTGCTGGCGGCGGCACGCGGATGACGCCGATCGAGGAGACGCGCGCAGCCGTGCTGGCCGGTGTCGACTCCGACCCCCGGCTCGCCGACGCGAAGGACCGCTGCGCCGTCCTCCGCGACCTCGCGCGCTGGTCGCGCGGCTTCTCGAAGGACGACTACGCCGTCGTCGCCGCGTGCGCGCCGTATCCCATCGAGGCCGCCCCGGCGGCGTGACCCCGGGAGACGTCGCGACGTGAGCGCGGCCGGCGACGGGCCCGCTCGGGAGGCGGCCGCGGCGCGCGCGCCGCTGACCGTCGCGAGCTACACCCTCTACCACTCGCCCAACGCCTACCTCGGCGCGGTGCTCGCAACTATCGGTAATGATTCGAAAAGTGGGACGGGTGACCCAGGTCGCGCTGAGCGATTCGGCGAGTAGTGTGCCAGGAGTGCGCCGGACGCACTGGCCGAAGCAGATTCGTTCAGGCGGCGGGGTGGCCGGGCGTGGCGGAGGACCGAACGCGTTCAGTCATCGCGGATTCGAGCGCGCGCGTCAGCGTCTGGAGCGTAGCGATCGTGTCCGGCCCAGAGAGCGCCGCCTCAATGGCGGGAACCAGGCGGTCAGCGACTTCCCGAACCCACCGCGTGTCTAGCGGCTGATCTTCCCACTGACGCCCGAGCCGCCAGAGCGCGTGTGACAGGAGAGATAGAGAGACCTCGTTCGCTGGTTCACCTGGGGCTGCTTCTCGAGCCTTCGTTGCGAGCTCGAGCAGATTGTCAACGTAGAGCCCCTTGAGCAGCAACGGGCGTAGCGACTTGAGCGCCGTAGTCGACATGGAGTCGTCCCTCCCTGTCCGTCACGAATAGCGCGCTGTACGGCAATCCGCTCGCCCGAAGCACGTCACGCCCGCCCTCGTCGCGATCGACCAGGGCAATGACCGCGACGATATCGCACTGGCGCTCGCGAACCGCGTCGATGGCCTTCTGGATCGACCCGCCCTTGGTCACGACGTCGTCGACCACGGCGACCCGCCGGCCTGGTACCAGCAGCGGCCGCCCATCGGGATGAAACGACTCGTCCACCGACTGGCAGAGACCATGCTCCTTCTTCTTCTCGCGAACGGTGAACCCGTAGATCGGACGGCCCCTCAAGTCGCTCACCAGCGCCACGGCGGCTGCGATGTACGTGGCGCCCATCGCGAGACCGCCGACTGCCTCGACGCCCAGCGCCGCGAAGCGCTCGTACAAGATCTCGCCCGTGAGGCGGGCTCCGTGTGGCGAAAGGAGCGTGGTTTTTGAGTTGAAGTAGAACTTGGACCGGGCCCCCGACGCGAGGATGAAATCGCCACGCTGAAGGCTCCGGTGCTCCAGTAGAGTCCGCAGTTCCTCGAGAGCCTTTTCCATCTCGATCCCCTCTCTAGCTACTGCTTCCGTCGTTTCCCAGGCGGCGCCTTACATCGTCCGCCCGCCCACAGGGCGTCGGGAAGAGCCTTTCTCAACCCCCGCGCCGGCTGCCCGCGACAGCGGGTAGGCGGCGCTCCACGTACTCGCGTACGCGGTCCATTTTCACGACGAATTGGAAGGCGAACTGACCGGACGAGAGCTCCCGCAGAACCTCGCTCGGCGACCGGTAGTACACGCTTACCCCGTCGGTGACGAGCAGCCTCGCAGAAACCATGAGCCCGGGCTTGCCAGGGTTTTCGCTGCGCAGAACGGCCAGTCCGCGAGCCAACCTGGTAACCGGGACCTTCGCAGCGAGGAGTTCGGCCAGGATGCGGAGCATCACCAGATCCGAGAAATCGAATAGCCGTTCCCGGCCATGGCCGGGGCGGTTGCGAGCGCTCGGGGTTATGGCCCCGGATCGACACAGGTAGTCGACCATGGCGGGCGACAGATCGGCGATGTGCGCGGCTTGCTTGACCGTGAACGTGCCAGTCTCAGCCTGCTTTCGCCGTCGGCCCATAAATCAAGTTCAGCGCTATACTCGTTTTACGTCTGAATGAAAACTGCCCCGCCGCAACTCGGGCGCGTAACGACACGCCGACCGTCAAGCCATGGGCCTGCCGCCTGAACTCGCCCGCAAGGGGCGTTCAGGCGGTGCTCCGCGGCGACCGGTTACCTGCGGCCGGTCAGCGTCTCTTCCAACCTCGCGACGGCCTTCCGTTTCATCTCGAGGTTCGGGTGCGTGTAGAGCCCGAGGGTCAGCGCGACGTTCGAGTGTCCCATGAGCTCGGCGACGGTCTTCGCGTCCGTGCCCTGCTCGATCATCCGCGTCCCATACGTGTGGCGCAGGTCGTAGATCCGGAACGTCGTCGGGATCCCCGCCGCGGCAAGGATCTTCTTGAAGTGGCGGGCGGCGAGGTTGTTCACGTTGATCGGCGTGCCGATCTCCGAAGCGAAGACGAGGTCGAGATCCTGCCAGGCCGGTCCTGCTGCGAGCCGATCCTCGGCCTGCCATCGCCGCTGTTGGCGCAGGACGCGAAGTGCCGTCTCGTCGAGCACGACAACGCGGCGACCGGCGACGCTCTTTGGCTCCTTCACGCGCCAGCCCTTCTGACCTCGGACGCGAGCGATCGCGCGGGAGACCGACGCGACTCTCGCGTCCACGTCGATGTCGAGCCACCGAAGTGCGGCGAGCTCGCCGGGGCGCATACCGGTGGCCACCATGAACACGAGACAGGCGGTCCGGCGACCGGGCTCGGCGAGCTCGATGAACTTCTTCACCTGCGGCGCCTCCAGCGCCGCAGCTCTCCGGGGACTTGGCTTGCCGCGCATGTCCAAGAGCCGCGCGGGGTTCAGGTCGATGCGTTGCTCGATCACGGCCCTGTTGAGGGCGTCGCTCAACGGGACGAACGCGAGCTGAGCGGTGCGGCGAGAAAGACCGCGATCTCGCAGGGCGGCCGCGTGGTCTTGAAGATGGCCGACCCTGACGTCGCAAAGCGGGATGTGCCCGAGCTCCGGCCGGATGTACCGGGCGAGATAGTCGCGGTAGAGCGCGAGCGTCTGGGGTTCGACTTGGTGGCGTTTCACCGTATCGAGCCAGTAGTCGAGAAACGCGTCTAGCGACTCGCGCGATTGTAGCCCGAGGCCTCCGCGGTCACGCTTCCGGAGGAGCTCGGTCAGGACCGCCTGTGCATCCTTCCGGTTGCCGTGCACGGTCTTTGCGAGGTACCGGCGCTTCCCGGACTTCGGATCCCGACCGAGGAACACGCGGACCAGCCAGCACTTCTCACCGCGATCAATGATCTGACCGGCCCGGGAATAGTGCGCCCGACCAGCTTTCTCGGCCGCGCGATGCTGCATCACCAACCCCCTTCAACCGCGCCGGCGGATCCTGCCACGATTTGCGCGGGCGGGACAGCGGCCGAAGCCGCCCCCGCTCGGAGGACCGCGTCGCGGATCGTCTTCGGCCCTAGGCGTCCGCCTGACCGGCTGACGAAGCCTCGCACGGCGAGCGAGTCTGAGATCCGCCGGAGCGAAGCGCCGGCGCGCCGCATCGTCACCATCTCGCCGATCGCGTCCTGCTCCGCCGCGACCGGCTCGAGCTCGCCCTCGTCTCCGAACCGCCATCCGTAGGGCGCGAACCGCGACACCCGCTCGCCCCTCGCCCGCTTGTGCGCCAGCGCGGCCGCCGTCCGCTCGCTGCAGAGGTTCCGCTCGAACTCCGCGAGCACGGCGAGGACCTGGAAGACGAGCTTCCCCGTCGCCGACGTCGTGTCGATCGACTCGGTGAGCGAGACGAGATGCGCGCCGGCCTTCCGGAGGCGCTCCGCGATCTCGATCGCGTCCCGCGTCGAGCGAGCGAGCCGCGAAAGGGAGTAGACAACGAGGACGCCGCGGGCCCGGCAGACGGCGGCAAGGGCCCGTTGCAGCTCCGGCCGATTGTCGGCCCGCTTCCCGGAGACACCGGCGTCGACGAAGACGTCGGCGAGCTCGGCTTGGTGGTCGGCGGCCCAACGCTCGATCCCCGCCCGTTGCGCCTCGAGCGAGACGCCGTCGTTGGCCTGCCCGACCGTTGAGACGCGCGCGTAGCCCACAACCGTCCGCGCGTTGCGCATCACGATTTCCCGCCGATGCGCTGCACGCGGCCCCGTGCGTTGACAAGCTCCGCCGGGATGCACCACTCGCGGTACCGCTTCGGTGCTCCCTCCTCGACGATCTCCCATGCCGCAACGACCTCCGTGGGAACGTCGACGGCAAGGATCGTGGTGCACCCAAGACGGCCAAAGTCGTTTCCGTCGAGCGGGACGTCGGAGAACCAAACGCCGCGCAGGGGCTCGGCGAGATCCATGCCGTACGTGCCCTCGCCATCAACGAAGCCGCTCGAGAGGATCCGCTGGGCGCTGGCCTCCGTGGTGGAGTGAAACAACCGTACGATCGTCGCGGTCACAGTCACCCTCCCTCTTCCGGGTTACCAGCGCGTCGGCGACGGGAGTCGTCGACGGATCCATCCGTCAGGTGCTTGATAGCGCCACCGCGCACGCCTCGTGACGGATCGCGGATCGGGTCGATCCACCGCAGATAGTGGCGTTCGCAAATCTGAACGCTGTTGCCGCAGTACGCCGCGATTTCGTGCAGCGGAGCGCGCTTGGCAGCGTCCGAGATGAATCCGTGTCTGCCCTTGTAGAGCCCTCGGCCTCGCCGCTGGAGGCCGAGATCGCGCATGCAGCGCGTCCACCAGTAGACGGTGAAGCCGTTCGTGTGCAGAGGTCCGCCGCGACGTGACGGCACGACGAAGTCGGTCGGCTCGAAGAAGCGTGGCTGCGCTGCGCGGTAGATCTCGATCAGCCGGTCAGAGACGCGGAGGAGCCTTCGGGAGCGAGCGGTCTTCGTCTTACCTACCCGCCGCATCACGACTGCGCGCTGAACGTGGATCGTGCGGTCGTCGAAAGAGATGTCGCCCCACTGCAGCCCCGCCGCTTCGCTCGGGCGCGTTCCTGCGAGCAGTACCGTCCCGACGTACGGCAGATAGCGGGGACCGTTCTTGGCGAACCAGTCGAGGATGCGCTCGCGGTCGCGGGGAGAGAGAGCGTCCGGCGGCTCGGGATCCTCTCGCGGCCAGCGGAGCCCGCGCGTCGGCACGTCGGGGATGAGCTCCTCGCGCGCAGCCTCCGCGAGCATCGGCCCGAGACAGCCCTGGACGATGTTGCGCACCGTCCGGATCGAGAGGCGTCGCGCGAGAAGATCGCGCTGGAACGAGGCGACCACGCTGCGCGTGATCTCCTCGAGCCGAAGATGTCCGAGCGCCGGTTCGATGTATCGCGCCATCATCTGCCGACGGTTCGTGTGCGTGTATGCAGCTACGAACGGCGGACTGGAAACCGTGGCGAACCACCGCTCGCCGAACTCAGCGAGGGAGGTCTCGCGCGCCTCGATGCGCGCCTTCCGAGTGGCCGCGATAGCGGCCGCGTGTCTCGTCGGCGCGGTTGGAGCTTCGCGCTGTCGTGCGCTCGGACGGAGCGTCAGCCCTTCGGCGAACGCGTCCCGCCACAGGCGCCCGAGCGTGCCCGCCAGAACGCTCCGGATGACGAACGAGCGGACCCCGTGCTCGAGCATGCGGTTTCGGACTCGGGTCTCGTCGCGGGCGTCGATCGAGACAAGCTCCCGGGTTCCAATCGCCGGCAGGATCCAGAGATCGAGAGCTCTACGCGCCCGTTCGCGAGTCGCATCGGGCTGAGCCGAGAGCCACTGCGCGGCGTACTCGGCGACCGTGAGGCGAGGAACCGGCGCGACGCCGGACGCCGGCGTCTTCATCTCGCGCTGTCGGCGCCAGCGAAGCGACGGGAACGGGTTTCGCCGGATGAGCCCATCGCGGACCGCATCGCGAAGCGCGCCCGCGAGGCAGCCGTAGAGCGCATGGCGCGCGGAGCGCTCAGTGAGACCGTCGGCGAGCAGGTCTTCCTGAAGCTGCACGATGCGCGCGGGTGTCAGATCAGCGACCAGGAGGGTGCCGACCCGAGGCGCGACGGACGCTCGGAACGCCTTCCGGCGGCTCAGCGCGCTCTTCGGCGTCACGGCGCCGCTGGCAAGCCAGCGGTCGACGAGGTCGGCGATCGTGAGATCCCGCCGACTATCCGGGGCGCGTCTCGACTCACGAGGTCCCGTCATCGCTTGCCGCCTCTGCGTCCGCGTGAGCCGCGCACCTTCAGCTTCCTCGGGGAGCGCGCCGTCGCCTGCGCCCTGCGCGTGCTGCCTTCGAGCGGATCGCGGAGCTCGTCGAACCACCGCATGTAGTGGCGTTCGATCTTCGCCACGGAGGTCCCCGTGAACCCAGCGATCGCCGGCAGCGGTGCGCGCTTGGTCGCGGCCAGCGAGATGAATGAATGTCGACCGCGATAGATGCTCTTGCCGCGCTGATAGATGCCGAGGCTCCTCAAGCACCGGCGGAAGTGCTTAGAGCCAAACTCGTCGGTGTCGATCGGCTTCCCAGTGGGCGTCGTGCATAAGTAGTCATCCGAACGGAGCCGCTGAATCGTGCGGTCCGCGAGCAGTTTCCGGACACGAGCTCCGACGAATATTTCGCGAGTGGATTGCCTGGTCTTCGGCGGACCAGCGACCCCGCCTGTCATTGCCTGCTCAATGGAGACGCGGCCGGTCTTTGGATCGATGTCCTTCCGCCTGAGCCCCGCAGCCTCTGAGGGGCGCATCCCGGCGAGGAAGACGAGCGCCACGAACAGCAGGAAGTGCGGTTCGTTACGCTCGTACCAGCTCAGGATCTTCTGCGATTCCTTTGGCGAGAAGGGATCGGGGCGGAGCAGCTTCTCACGCGGCCATCTCAGCCCGCGGGCCGGCGACTCGACAAGAAGCCCGTCCTCGACCGCGTCCCGGAACATTGGGCCGAGAATGCTGCGGATGATTGTGCAGACGGTCTTGTACGAGAGTCCCGATGCAAAGAGCGAGCGTTGGAACGCTGCGACGTCGCTCTTCGTGACGCGGCAGACCGGCTTGTGCCCGAAGGGAGCGCGCATGACGTACGTCCGAACGAATCCCGCTCGCACCTTCGCCGTCTTGACCGCGATCCAGGGTGGCCGGCACCGCGGCGACTGGAGCCACTGCTCAGCGTAGTCGACGACGCTGATTCGAGAGACGCCGCGCGGCGCGCGCTGGCCGGACCGCCTTAGAGCTTGCTGCGGCTCGGGGTCCTCCTCGGCATCGTGTTCCAGCGGTAGATCATGACGCTTCCGTTCCAACGGCCACGGCATCGACAGGAGCCCACGGCCATGCGCGGCACGCCATAACTGCGCGAGCACGCCTTGCGCGAAGTCTGCAGTTGCGCCGCTATAGCCGGCCCTGAGCAAGCGGCTGAACAGTTCGTTGATGTCCGCCGCGACGAGAGAAGAGATGGGGCGCTTCCCCAACACGCGACCCACTTGGTGTCGAAGCGGCGCGGCATAGATCTTCTGCTGTCGTGGCGTGAGTTCCGCGAACCAGCTCTCGCCGAACTCCGCCAGAGTCAGTGACGGCCGAAGGACGTCCACGGCTACGCCACCCCCGCCCGCCGGAAACGGTAGGCCCCGGAGCTCCGCTCTGGCTGGTCGACCATGGCTACGCCGCCCGTCCGGTGCGGAACTGCAGGACCTGCAGCTTCACGGGCTCGAGCTCGGGCGCGATCTCATCGTGCGTCCGGTTGAACCATCGACGGGCCCGGGCCCAAGCGGTCAGGTCGGCCGGCGTCGCCGAGACGAGTTCGAACCGTTCGGCAAGGTCGGCGATCTCGTAGACGTCGTCACCGACATTGACGATGTAGTGGACCTCGATGTGTGCGTCCTCGATCTCTCTCGTGCGCTTGTGGCGAAGTCGCATGTGACACGCCCTCCTTTGGACGTAACGGGGTTTATGGCACCTCTAACCCCGCCATGTCAATGGCACCTCGGCGCTTTCCGCGCCTCCGGAGTTCGTGCTATTTGTCAACGCCGTGAGCGCAAATAAGGGAGGGAGGCCCCCTAAGGGATTGGACGCCCAAGGGCGTCCCGTCGCTGTCACCAAGGCGTATCAGAGGCTCAATCTGCGTATTCCGCCCCGGATTCGGCAGGAAATCGACTTGCTCGTCGCCGTTGAAGGGGTCGGTGCCGCGGGGCTTATTGAGCGGGCGTTGGATGCCTACGCCAAGGCCCTCCCTTCGGCGAAGAAGAAGGCCTTGGACCAGCTACGTGCGGCCCGAAGGGTGACGGAGCATACGTGACGGATGACGCGTGGCGAACGCACACGAGGAAGAGGCGCCCCGTCTTCGTGACGGACCGCGCTTGCTAGCGCTCCTTCGACCCGACAAGGAAGCGACGAGGGCGCGACCCGTGGTTGGTCGTCGCCCTCGTCGTTAAGCTGCGCGTATTCAGTGACCCGTGAGCGCGCGCATCACCTCACTCATCTCCGCGGCAGTGTCCGCATCGACAGATTCTCTGCTCGCCATGCCGGATTCGGCTGCGCGAGTTTCCGCGAGCCGGAGGCTGTCCAGCACGTCGGCACCCGCAAGCGATGTAGGTGTCTCCGTCGTGAGTGCCGTTGTCGAGACTCGGACGCCCGTCATCGCGTACCGATTGCTGATGATGGCGGAGCAACTCGCGTTGAACTGCGCGTAGATGCCGACCGCGTTGATGGGTCCGGTCCGGTTGAAGGCGAACCCCTGACAGATGATCGGTCCAGGGTCAGCCAAGATGAACTCGTAGGGGAGCGTTGATCCCGGGCTGACATCCTGAACGCGCCCGACCGCTACCTGCCCACCGAACTCGTCAAGTCCAAAGAGCAGTTGCAGG
This sequence comes from Binatia bacterium, assembly GCA_035651755.1. Classification (GTDB taxonomy): domain Bacteria; phylum Desulfobacterota; class Binatia; order UBA12015; family UBA12015; genus DASRFA01. Next base: position 182,564 of record DASRFA010000060.1, read on the forward strand.
CCATTCTGCTCCTGCACATTCTGGAGCCGGTAACGATCCGTGAACGTCGAGATGATTGTGTACGTGAAGTCCCAAGTACCAATCAGCCCGGCAAGCCCAGTCGGCCCCGGCGTCGGGGTTGGATTCGGCCCCGCGGGATCGAAGTCGCTGATGACAAATCCTTGCAGGCCCGTGCTCCACGTAAGCGTCGTCTTGTCGCCGGTCGAGGGAAAGTTGTTCACGGTGAACGATCCAGACAGTCCCTGTCGAAACGATTGACCAAGCCTCACGACATCGAACTCTTGCATGTCAAACTGCACGCCGTTGTCGAAGACCCGCGCGGTGTGATGACCGTCGCCGAGCAGGGCGTAATTGAATTCGGCGAGAAAACCATTGGCGCCGCTGTTGCCGCAGGCCGCACCGGTATCGGGCCGCGACACGCCCTTGACGAGCGGGAGGGGCGTCGTGTCGTCGAACTGGACGGTCAGATTCCCAGTAGGCGGGCACTTCCAGCCGGCCACCACGTTGATGCCGCTGATTTTGTCGCGTGGGACCTCGAGGGTACCGAGCGCAAAGGCGATCGACGGCAGGACGAGCGTCGCAATGATCGAGGCGATCAGCTTCATCGGGTTGCCTCCTTGAGCCGAGTCGGTTGTCAGTTGGCCGGCAACGCGCGTCGCCTGACGCGCAGTCCATTTTTGGCCTGTCCCTATCTGGTTGGGTGGCGATCGACAAGCCTTTTTTGCCGCTTCTGAAAGTACGGCGTTCGCACATCCGCACCGGGCGCTACGCGGTCGCGAGCAAGGCGTGGCCGCGAGGTGCAGGGCGCGTCCTACCTACCGGCGGCGGCGCAACTGATCGAACCGGCCGACGGCCTGCGAGTAGGTCGGGCTCTTGATCTTCACCCATCCCGCCGAGGCTTCGCGGTAGGGCGCGCGCTTCGGCTTCCCGACGATGCCCTCGAGGTCGCGCTCACAGGCCCACTGGTAGAGGGCTATCCCGGCGCCCTCGACGTGGTCGAGGTACAGCGCACTAGTCGAGTCTCGCGGCACGACGCGGCGGAGCCGGCGCTTCCGGTCGATCAGCGGTAGGTCGCGGAGATCCCGGCCGTCGAGCTCGAGCAGATCGAACGCCACGAACACCGGCTGCCCGCGACGGCGGAAGAGGTCCTCGAAGACGGGGGTCCCGTCATCGTCGAGGCAGACGATCTCGCCGTCCAGGACGGCGCCTTTCGAGCAGCGGAGCTCGGCGGCAAGATCGCGACAGAGATCGGCGAACTGGCGGTAGACGTTTCCATGGCGCGAGACGAGTCGGACGGCCTTCTCTTCGAGGAAGGCGAGCGCGCGAAACCCGTCGTACTTGAGCTCGAACACGAACCCGGGATCGTCGAACGGCTCCGGCACGCGGGTGAGCGTCATCGGGGTGAAGCGCATCGATCCAGTGTACCAATCCGCAGCAGCGATCGACGGGCGTGGGCGGCCGCGCTATTTCCCGGCGATGCCGGGCAGCGTTTCGCCCATCGATCCCGTCGAACGGCGGCGGCAATCGATTGTCCGGCAGCTGCGTCGGATCGCGGAGAGGGTGGAGCGGGCCCCCCGTACCCGCATCGCGGACCTGCTATTGCGGTTGCCGATCGTCGATCTGGAGAGCGGGCAGTCCGCGCAGTGCTCGGCACACCGACGCGGCATCGCCGTTGACGCGATCGCGTCCGCATGGTCGCCTAGGACGGTGGCACGAAAGTTCTCAGACCTGCGCGCAAAGATGTCGCCCGATGCGCAGGCGCGCGCGCGGCGCCGAACGCTCGACATGCTCGTGCGCCTTCGCAACGCGGAGTTGCGCCGGGTAGTCGCGCGCGAGCGGAAGGCCGCGAAGAGAGATGATGGGCCTCCTCAAGCCTCGCGCGCGCAGACAGAGGAATAGCGACCCGATGCACCACAAACGCCGCCGCCCGAAGAACCGCCGCGCCGGATGCCTGCTCTGCAAGGGGTGGAAGATGAACGGCGCCGGGAGCGATTGGCGCTGGGCGATCACGCGCCACGAGAAGGCCGCCATCATCGACGAGCACGAGCAGCGCGAGGCGGTAGCCGTGCGCTATCCCGACCCCGCCTCGGCCGATCCGCTATCCCTTCTCACGGGGCCGCTGGGCGGGGCGTCAATCCTGCGCGGGTAGCCTCCGAAATCACTTGTAGGCCACGCTCCCGGTCGGATACCAAGACCACTCCGAATCCCGAGGGCTAGACGGGCCCGCTCCCCGCCTCGGGCTCGTCCTGGAGGCCGGTAGCGGGCCCGTTGAATTCGAGGGAGGCCCCTACAGTTGCGGCGACTCGTGCTGGCAGCGCGGGCAGAGCGCCTCTCCGGGCTTCTCATCGCCCGGGCACCCCTCCGACATTACACGCCAGCTCAGGGTCTCGATGAGGCCGGGCGCTTCGGCTGAGATCGTTACACCGCAGCCGATGCAGCGGTAAACGCATTCGCCCACGCCACAACGATCCGCTCGCGGGTGCCGCAACCAAATCGTGGCGACCACCTATCCTCTGGCGCGAAACCACGTACCGTGGGCTGCCCCGGTCCTCCCTTCATCATGCCTTCCATCGCCATCCCTCTCGTCATGGTCGTAGACGACAACGCGGACATCCGGGACGCGATGGCGGAGATGCTGAAGCTCGCCGGCTATGACGTCGTCTGCGCCGAGAACGGGCAGGACGCACTCGATCAACTCCGGAGCGGGGTCCGTCCGTGCCTCGTGCTTCTCGACCTGGAGATGCCAGTGATGGGCGGGCTAGAGTTCCGGAAAGAGCAGATGCATGACCCCGACCTGGCGGGCATCCCGATCGCGATCTACTCGGCACGGGACAAGACCGACACCCTACCCGCGAGCCTCCGGGTCGAGCACCATTTCCAGAAGCCGATCGACTTCGGGCGCCTCTTCGATCTCGTCGCGCGATACTGCGACGCGCCGAAGCAGTCCGGGAACTAGACCCCGCGCCCCCCTTCGCGGTACGCTTTTCCAGGGTAGGGGCGTACGCGGTGTGGAGCCGGTAGCTAGCCAGGGGTCACCGATGCTCGAGGACGGCTACGTCGCGATTCCGAACGTCTCTGTGGTCGCAGACGGCCTCGCACTCGTCTGCGAGGTGGATGGCAAGCGGGTCGGGGTGCCGCGGACAGCGCTGCACCCCCACAGCGAGGTCCGCAAGGTCGGCGACCGCGGAAGCCTCACGATCATCGCGTGGGTTGCACGCGACCTCGGAATCGAACCGCCGCGGTAGGTCGGTTCTCCCAACGGGCTGAGTCGACTACCGCAGCGAAAGTTAGTGCGACGTCGGCGGTTCCTCGTCTCGGGAACCCATCATCGCCTCAGGGACGCGGCTGATCCTCTCCAGGTAACGCAAAAAAAGCTCGGCGAGACGGTCGACACATCCAGCCAGCCGGTCGTGCCTTTCCACGAGGTCGAGCATGGCCCTGTGGGTCCTCGATAGCTCGCTGACGAGATCCGTGCGCTCCCCGGTCGGATCGCCGACCCCATATTCCAGCGCGAGTTGTTCCTCGATGGCGATCACGCGTTGCTCGATACGTATGAGCATGGCGAGCATGACCATCCCGAACGGGACGGCCTCACTCCCGTCCCCCCCACCGCCGTTCTCATTCGCCATGCTTACGACCTCACCGAGCGAGTCGACGCCGTACGCACACCGCCCCGGTCTGCGTAGCGGGCCATCTCTGCCTGGATCTCTAGGAAGGCCCCGCGGCCGAACTGCGCCTGCACCACGAGCGGTCGGCTCGCGAACCGCTCAAGAAGATTGTTCATCCGCCCAAGCTGCTCGCGCATCTCCTTGACGTCCCGCTCGAGTGTTCCCGCGGCTCCGCCCGCCGCTCCTCGATGCGCCTGCGACAGCGGGATGACGAACTCCGGCTCGCGCTCTGCGATCCGGAAGACGCCCGGACGCGTGACGAACCCGCCCGTCGCGAGACCGGGCAGCCACGATTCGAGCTCATCGCGCGTCACCGACGGCGCGAACCACCTGCCCGCGATGTTGGCGTTGTAGATCTGATCGAGAGCGCCCTCTCGCCCCATCCGCGCGAGCGCGACCGAGTTGTCGACGATCCCGCGCGTCAGGGTGAAGCCGAGGTTCGTCAAGGAGTCCCGGCTCATCCCCGGGTGGTCCTTCAGGATCTCGTCGATCAGGTGGTTGCCGACCGCTCCCGCCTGCCCCTTGAGATACCGCGAGCGCGCCGTGACTTCGTCGAGGCTCGGTGCGGTAGTTCCCGTGTCGGGCTGCGGCGGCAGGGTCGGCACGAGGACGTTCAGGAAGCCCTCTCCACCACGGCCGAAGACGTCGAGCGCCTGCTGCCCGAGCTTGATCTGCGCGAGGCGCTGCTCGAGATCGCACGTCGTGCACTCGGCCTTCTCTGCGGCGTCGGCAGCTTGGCTGATCTGGCCGGCCGAGTCGGCGATAGAATCCGCCGCGACCCCGAAGCCCGACGCGATGGTGTAGATCGATGACGTGAACGAGTTGAACGTCTGGATGAACGTCGGGTCGTTCAGGAGACCGGTGATGAGCCCGACCTGCGTCAAGACGAGCTGCGTCGCTTCCGCGACACTGAGCTCGCCCTTCGCGATCCTATCGAAGATACCGGTGATGGCCGTCATCGGACCAGCCAGCAGCCCGCCGATCACGGCGGAATCGATGAACGCTTTGACGAGGCCGTCCCGCACCTGCTCGAAGAGCGCGTGCTTCACGTTCCGCGCGAACACGTCGAAGCTCTCGTGCTTCTCCACCGCCTCGGTCAGAGCGGAGGTGAGCGCGCCCTTGACGGCGGTGAGGCTCTTCGACGCGCCGTCGCCGATCTTGAGGCCGAGCGCTTCGAAGACAGGCCCGAGGCTCTCCATCGTGCCCGTGAGGCTCTCGGCGCCCGCCGTCGCGAACTCCCCGAGGGCCTTCGACTCGGACGCGTCGATGACGCCGTCCTTCATGGCGTCGCCGATCCTCGTGTTGAGGTCGTTCCCGAAGCTCTCGATGGCGTCGTGGATCGGGCCCGCTGCGAGGAGGCCCGAGATCACCCCGTTCAGGACGGCGCCGTTGACGACCTGCTCGACCGACGTGCCGAACGCGTCGAGGTCGGTCGGGTTCGCAGCGAGACCCTGCAGGGCAGAGGAGAAGTCGAGCGACTGCTTGACGCTGTTCGCGATCGCCTCGCTCTTCCGGATCTCCGCGAGGATAGGCTCGAGCTGCTTCGCCTGCTCGGTGATCACCGCCGTGTGGCCGGCGATCTCCTCGGAGATCGACCGGGCCGCAGCGGCATCGAGCTTCCCCTGCGCGGCGAGCGACTCGGCCTTGTCGATCAGGCTGTCGATCGCCTCGGACTCCTTCACCACCTTTCCCGACCGCTCGAAGCCATCGATCACGGCGTCGGTCAGCTTCTGTCCGACGGAATCCTTCAGGCTCTCCGCGAAGGCGTCGATGAAGCTCGCGCCGTCCTCGAGCCCCTTGTGGATTGCGTCGGTGATCGCGCTCGCGAAGTCAGGGAGCTGATCGTCGCGTCCGAGCGCGCCCGGTCCGGGAAGATGCGGCGTCGCCGGTACCCGAGGTCCGCTGCCGATCGTCCCGAGTGCGAACCCCGGAGTGCCGCCACCGAGAAGCGAGGACGCCGCGCGACCGGAGATCGGGATGATCGATACGCCGCCCCCGGCGTGCGCGATCATGAGCTCCGGCCCGGCTTCTCCGACGACACCGATGCCGCCGGCAGAGAAGACGCCGCCGGATGCGGCGCCGGGCAGGTGGAAGCCGGCCATGACGGAGATGAGGCGAGAGAACGACTCCGTCAACGCGTCGGTCATGGACGCCAGCCGGTCGCTCGAGTCCGCGGCGCTGAGGGTCGCGTGGTCGAGCTTTTCGGCGCCGCTCATGTGCGCCTCGCGCCATGCGGGGTCGAGCGGGCCGAGCTCTCCGACTTTCGCCCAGAATTCCTCGGGCGTCATCCCCTTTCCCGAACCGTTCACGAACTCGTCGAGGAGTTGCCACCGCTGCTGCTCGTTGAGATGGGCCTCGTTCGCAAAGGACTCGAGCGTGCGCGCCTGAGCCTCGATGCTTTGACCGAACGCACCAAGGCCGCTGAGCTCGGTGTAGATGTCGTTGAGCGACTTGCCGCCAGCGATCTCCTTGAGCAGATCCCAGCGATCGCGCTCGGATAGATGGTGGAGATCCGCAAAGCCTCGAATCTCATCGGGCGTTGGCGTCTTGCCGCGCTGGAACGACGTCGGGTCGTAGTCCTTCCCGGCCTTCCCGGATCCCGACCCCTTGTCGTCGACTCCGGGAATGCCGCCCGGGAAGATGGAGTCGAAGATCGCCTTCACTTCGGGACCGGCAGTCCGGATCACGATCGCCATCGCTGGCCCGAGCTGGCGCGTCCAGAAATCGATCTGCGCCTGCTCCGCAGCTGTGATCGCGGTCCCGCCGGGACTCCCCGGCGCGATTGCCGCGGCGAACTGCGCCCCGATGTTCGTGATGATTCCGGCGAGTGGTCCCGTGGTAAGAACGGCCGCGATCACCCCATCGACCACGCCATTGAACACCGACGTGCGTACCGTCGTTTCGAAGCTCTGGCCGAAGGCGCCGACGTCGAACTGACCGTCGACGATCCCATCGTGCACAGCGCCGCTGATCGCCGACTTGAGGTCGTTCGCGACCTTCTTCGTGAACTCGTCGAACGCCGTCTTGAGCGCCTCGAGCGGCCCCGGCTCGAGCGCCTTCTTGACGGTGTCGTCGACCTCCTCCCACGCCTTCTGGATCGCTTTGATCTGCGGAATGTACTCGGCGAGGTTCGCCTTCCCCTCGATGATCGCCTGCGTGATGAAAGCGTTGAAGTCCGCCGCGCCCTTCGGGTCGAGCAGGTTAAACGAGCCCGCCTTCAACTCCCGCAGCACGGCGAACACGGGCTCGAACGAGCTCGCGATGTTCGTCGTGTCGAAGAGCTGGGAGAGGCTCGTCTCCTGGACGGCGCTCGTGATCTGCTCTCGGAGACGAGCTGCCATCGCATCGATGCCAGCGTTGACGTCGTCGCCGGTGAACAAGTCGCCGATGTTCTGGCCGATGAACTGCGCCGAGGCCGACACGTCCTGCAGCCGACGGTTCAGCTCGTCGGTGTCGATCTCGAAGCCCTGCGATGCGAGGTCGGCGACCTGCTTTTGGAACTCCTCCGGCGCGTCCGACAGGAGCTTCAGCCAGTCGTCGGTGGAGCGCGTGATCTCGCCGAAGGCCTTCGTGCCGTCCTTCTCCAGCGTCGACAACGCGAGGGCGCCCAGGTGGACCCCAGCGGGGAAGTCGGAGGCGAAGCCCTTCGTGATGCCGTAGAGACTCAGGGCGAAGGCGTTCGCGCCTTCCTTCTGCGCGGTGAAGAGATCCTTGTGGCCGAGATCCTGTGCAGCGGCGGTGATGCCCTTCATCATGTCGGGCAAGCCCTTGAGCGCATCCGTCAAGGTAACGCCGGCCTCTTGCGCGAACGCGCGCAGGTTCTTGAAGAGGTCGTCGAACGACATCCCCTTCTCGAGCCCGCGCGAGAGGAACTCGGCCATGATCTGGCCCTGCTGCTCCGCCAGAGACGAGACGTCACCAGGCTTGTCGCCGGGCCCGCCGAGCTTCTCGAAGATCGCCTGGGTCATGCCCTCGATCTGGTGGACCTGGTCCTCCGTGAAGCCACGCGATAGGGCGGTCGCCGGGCCGGTCCTCCAGTTCGTTCTGGTCCAGTCGCCGAGGAGACCCTGGAGTCCGCCCTTTCCGTCGTCGCCACCGAAGATCTTGCTCGAGTCGATGATCGACTCGCCGCTGCGGCGCAGCGCCGTTCCGATCGTCGGCACGCCCATGAGGGCGAAGATGATGTCGGACGGCGTGAAGCCGATGCCGGCCGGGTCGAAGAGCCAACGCTCGGAGTCTTGGATGCCGCCGGCGAACCCGGAGAAATGCCGGTTGCGGAGCGCGTCGCGGTCGATACCGCTGGTCGCGACGAGACCGCCGAGAGCAGAGATCAGCGTCCCGGCGATCGCGCCGAGCGGCCCGAGGAAGGCGCCCAGGGCGGTGCTGATCGCGGTGTTGATGATCTCGCCGTTCGCGTTGATGCCGGGTTCGGCGCCGCGAGCAAGAAGACCAGTCAGGCCCGTGGACCCCGGGCGGAAGATGAACCGGTTCAGGAACTGGCTGCCGGCGAAGCCGATGCCCGCGCCGGCAAGCGAAAGCGAGAACCCACCGCCGGCGCCGCTGGTTGCCCCAGGCAGGACGCCAGCGTCCTGCGAAAAGCCCGCGCCGGTGAACGGATCGAACCCGGTCATGCCCGCATCGGAGAAGAACGATCCGCTCGATGCCGCCCCGCTCGAGAAGAGGTTCCCCGCCCAGTTGACGGCCTTTTGAAGGAAGCCTCCGATGTTGATCCCCGAGCCGTTGCTCGACCCAGTGCCGGAGTCCGAGAAGATGTTCCCGAACACCGACTGGCCGAAGTCGCCGAGATCTAGGAAGTTCGCTTTGACCGTCGGATCGAAGCTCTTCAGCTTCGAATCGAGCATCGCGTCGAAGAACTTCTTCCCGATCGAGAGCGCGATGCCCTCGAGCGCGTCGCCGAGGTCCCGGGTGCCGTTGATGATCGCGTCCCAGACCTGGTCGAAGCTGTCCTTGATCGCCGACCCGAGGTGAAGCGTGTCGGCCGTGGCGTCGTCGATCGCCTTCTTCGTGTCGTAGATCCGCCCCGCCTGGTCGCGCAGACGCTCGTCCGTACCGGCCGCGGCTACCGCGAGCGCGCGCTCACCGTCGACTTGGGAGATGATCCCGTCGCGGATCTGCTGGCGGATGCCGAGCTCCTCGGTGAGCTTCGCGAGCTCGTCGTTCCCTTGGGCAAGCTGGTTTAGGGTCTGCCTCTCGGCTGCCTCCTGCTGGGTCGCAAGCGTGACGTCGTAGGTTCTCGCGGCGAGCTCGGCGTTCGCTCCCGCATGGATTGCGGCCTGGCGGGCCGCCTCCGCAGTCGCCTCGGCGAGGGTGCCCTGCACAGCGGTAGCCCCGCCACCGGAATCGACGACCAGACGGATCGCTGCGTCCTCAGCATGCAGATCCGAGAGGTGCTGCTCCTCCGTGGCGAGGTTCTCGTTCAGGGCGTTGATCGCGGCCTGCCGAGCGTTGTTCAGTGCGAGCTGTGCCGCCGCAGCATTCGCGCCCTCTTGCCCCGCGACCTTCTCGGCCGCGGCGACGCGGATCGCGGCCTCCTCGTAGGAGAGAGCGCCCGACGACGCTTGCGACCAGATCGCACCGGTGGCGCTGAGCTTCGCCGACTCCTCCGTCAGCGACTTGAGAAGGTCGGCGGTCTTGCTGGCTCCGTCGCCGACGCCGGGAAGCTTCTGCCGAAGGAAGTCAATGGGCGACGCCATCGACATGAAGCCCGACGCCGCGTCCTCGGCGGCCGCGCCGACAGTGCGCGAGATCGGCACGATGCGCGACATCTTGCCGCCGTAGTCCTCGGCGGCGCGCGCGGTCGCGGCCATCTCCTGAGCCTGCCGCGCGAACACCTCGTCCAGCCCGAGGGCCTTGAAGACAGCGGCTCCGCCCGCTCCCTGAAGGACGCTTTCGGGCCCGCCGGCCGGGCCTCCGAGCTTCGCGAGCGAGCCCCAGTCGATGTGGAAGGCCTCCTGGAAGCCGAGCATCGCGCCTTCGGCGAGTGCCCTGCCGGCGGCGATCCCCGCTTCGTGGATCGCCGTGCTCGCCGACGCGATGGACTCGTCGATCGCCTGGCCGAAGCCGACCTGCTTGACGCGCTCCTCGAAGTCACGGATCGCGGAGAGGGCCTTGTCTCCGAGGGTGAGGGCGAACTGTCCGATGGACTCGCCGAGCTCCTTGATTGAGCCGCTCCCGATGCCGGCGTTCGCAACGACATCGACGAGCTCATCCGTCAGGAGCTTGAGCGAGGGGAGCATCCCGGCGGCGAGCTGCGTCTCCACCCCCGTGATCGCGGTGCCCATGATCGCGAGGTTGTCGTTGAACGCGTCCGCCGCGCGCGTGGTGTCGCCGGACAACGTCGCGCCGAGGCGGTCGCTCAGGTCGACCAGCCGGGCGATCTCTTCCCGCCCCTGGTTAAGGAATGGAACGAGCTCGTTCCCCGAGCGGCCCAAGAGCTGAAGCGCCAGTGCGGTTTTCGCGCCCGAGTCCTCCGCGTGGGAGAACGCGTCCGCGAGCTTCAGCATCACGCCGCTCGTGTCTGAAAGCCCAGCCCTTGCGTCGACACCCAGCGCGGTGAACGTGGCGGCCAGGTCCTTGTTCCCGCCCGCCGCGTCGGCGAGGTTCTTCGAGAGGAACTTGAATCCCTGACCCAGCCCGTCGAGCGAGCTACCCGCCGTCTTCGCGGCGAGCTCGAACGAGGAGAGCGTCTCCACCGACACGCCGAGCTTCTGCGACATGTCGTTGATCGCATCCGCGCGCTCGACGCCGGCGAAGAACGCATCGAAGCTCGAGTGGGCCAGCTCTGCCGCTTTCCCCGCGAGGTCGAGGCTCTGGTTGATCGCGAGGATCTTGCCGAAGAAGGAGTCGAAGAGGCCGCTCGACTGCTGGACCTTCTGGCCGGTCCGCTCGACGCCGGAGGCGAACTTGTCGACCGCCGCGGCGAACTTGTCGACGACCGCGGTGCCCTCGTCCTTCGCCCGGATGACGAGCGATACTTCAGGCATGCGCGCGACCCGCTGTCAGGCCTCGCTTCATCACCTCGAGCAGCGGGGCGATGTAGGCCATGCGTCAAGTACCCTCATCGGGAACTGCCGCCACCCCGTCAGGTCATGCCGGTCGCGGCGGCGACGCCCCAATACGCCACTCCGTGCCGCTTACCTGTCGCCGGACCCGCGCCCTATGCGCGGTCGGCTGCATAACCTACGGGATGTTGAGTACACCATCGCCGTGTCGAACGCGAGCGATCGGCCTCGCGGTGTTCGGGTTGAAGACGCGGCGCCTATCTGCGAGGCGGCGCACGTGGTCCACTTCGAGGCGACATATCCGGTCTCTGGACTCATTCTTCGCCCCGGAGAGCCGATTCGATTCTCCTTCCGGGACGGCGTGCGGCTTATCATCCGGGAGGCAGCGAACAACCAGCGTGTTCGGCTTCCATTCGGCGCGTCCGCCGTCTGTCGGGCACGGCAGAAGCGGGCCGTCGACGCCAGTGTGGCCGGCATCCTTGAAGGCCTCACGCGAGGCGAGATGCCGACCGGATGGTACCCGGACCGGCGCAACGAGTTCGAACTCGCTCGCATCGACGACTCCGGACGCTTCTCGGGTCATATGCCCGGCCTCCGGCTCCTTCCGCCCGTGCTCGGTCCCTTCAGCATCGACGTTTCGAGGACCCTCTTCGATCGCTCGCGGCGCACAGTACAGGCGCTCCGGTGGAGGTTCCGACTACCTGGCGATCATCAGGCGCTGCCTCGCGGGTCGGTACTCCGCTTCTCGCTTGACGGCAGGCGCTGGCACGACATGCCGGCCGGCGACGCCTGGTTTGAAGAGGGCGAATTCATTCACGAGCTGAGGACGACAGCCGCCGAGCGATCCTGGGTGCGCCGCGTAGTTGAGGACGGAGATGCCGAGCCCATGGGCCACACCCTCTATCGGGAGGCTTGGGCTCAGCAAGACCAGAACCCGCGCAGCGCTTTGGTCGTTGGCGTCGCCGGATTCGAGGTGGGCGTCAAGCAGTGCATCGCGCGCCTCGTCCCGGAAGCACGCTGGCTTATCGAATACAGCCCTTCACCGCCCGTACCGCTCATCCTGAGGAAGTACTTGCCAATGCTAGCGTGTGGAGCGGAGTGCAGCCCGGACACGTTGCTGCCGTCGAAGCCGATCCTTAGGATCCTCGACGAAGCCGTTGAGTGCCGCAACGCGGTCGTTCATCGGGGCGCGCCACCGCCCGACCCCGCAACGCTCCGGACGATGCTGCTCGCGATACGTCATATCCTCTACCTCGTCGACGGCTACAGCGGCCATGCGTGGGCCTTCACCTACAGCGCCGGAGTGCCGGCTAAGGCGGTGACGACCGACGCCGCGACAATGACCGCGCCACGGAGGCACCGTTGAGCGTTCTAGTAGCCGACCGGGAAGCGGGCCGCTATGTCAAGCATCTTCTCAGATTCTTGGGTCAAGCAAATGCAGAACGGCGGCTCGCAGCAATCGACCGTGAGCTGCAACACGAAACCGGCATCTATGGCCACTACTGGGTCCGTCCGAGACGACGGTGGTGGCTCGGACTTCGAGAGGCCAGAGACGTCCTGAAGCAACACGGGTCTCTTCGCGGCAGGCTCACGCCGGAGATGTACGAGGCGCTCGATACAGCCGTGACAATCTCCCGGCTGTACAAAGGCATGCCGCCAGCCATACGCAACGACTTCGCGGGCCGGATCCTGAAGCTGGACGACCTTCGCCCGACGCTCGTCGAACTCGACGTTGCGGGTGTTTTCGACGAGCACGGGTATCGTATCGAATGGTTGCCAGATCTTCCTGGCACGCGCCGCGCAGAATTCCTCGCTCACGGCAAGGAGCTGACGATCGAGGTCGAATGCAAGACGGAATCAGTCGACGAGGGCAGAAAGCTCGAGCGGCGGAGAGTCATCCGAGTGATCGAGAGAATCGTGAAGATTCTCGCAGACCGCGCCTTTCATGGGAGCCTCGACGTCACGGTTGCGAAGCGGATGCCTCCCGGCGTGGAGTGGGAGGAGGCGCTTCTTCGGACCGTGAACGATATTCCGCCATCCGACGAATCCGCTGCGACTCTGGAGGATGGGACACGCGTCGTCGTGTCCGGGGTCTATCCGAACGAGCGACGGGTAAGCGTAGCTGAAATCGAGACGGCGATGGGTGCTCAGCTCGATGAATTTGCGCACGTGTTCATTGGTGGCCGTCGCGATGGTGACCACGTGTTGAATCCAATCGCCGTCCGGATGGTGAGCGCAACGAAGGACTCGGTTGTAACCGCGATCTTCGAGGACCTGAAGGACGCCCGCCGTCAATGTTCGGGAAAGCATCCGGCGCTGATCTGCTGTCACATCCCCGAGCTTAGCGCGGCGGACTTTCTAGAGCTTCGCAAGAGCGGCGCCCTGCGGGCAAAGACACGCCTGTTCTTCGAGAAGCATGCGCCGGAGTGGGTCTACGCAGTCTCGTACAGTTCCGAGCCGGAGGCGGTCCGCTATCCCAACGGATATGGCAGCGTGACTCACTCCGTCGCGTTTCGAAACCCCCAGTTCAAGTCAGCTGGCGGCAAACGGCTGCCACCCGTACCGGGCCGACTCGACGAGGATGAACCTATCTCCCCGTTCGTTCGAGGAAGAGGAGGAGTTGGTATGCGAGACTGATACGCTCACGGATCACCGCGCGCAGCTCTTCGTTGTCCACGCATTCGGCCACGTACGCGATGTGACCTGATAGTGCGCCCTCGTCTATCCTACTGCCGTGATCCCGCTGGTACTGGTCGATGAAGTCGTAGAACCGATCCATGTCGAGCGGGTGGCGCGTGTGCCACGTCTCCGTCCTCACCCACTGGCGCAGCTTTGCCTCGGTCGCGGTGCTCAGCATGGCGACGCTGTACTCGCCCATCCGAACGCTTTGCAAGCCGGAGGCTCGGCGCACTGGCGAATCGCTCAGATGACAGCCCGCAGTACTCCATCCGATCGCTGAAAGCTCTTCCTGACAGCGGCGTCGGTTGGTCGAGAGGAGGACCGAAACCCATGCGCATCGCGACCCTCGTCACCGTCACCGTCCTCGCCGTCGCCCTCGCTGAACCCGCCGGGGCTATACCCTTCGACCTCCAGGTGAACTGCGCGAAGATGCGCTGGCTTCTCGCGGGCTTCGGCGCCGCGCGGATCGCGATGTGCCATGCGCAGGCTGCCGACGCGCACGATGAAGCGGTCTGCCGCGAACAGGTCCGGCACGACGAGGAGAACACCGCCCTGACGCTCGAGGCACAGGGTTGCCCTGCGCTCGACATCGCGGAATCGAACGAGGCGCGGGCGGTCGGGCAGTGCCTTCCAGGGGTCCCTGAGGGCTTCTACGACGACTGCACACCGTCGGCCCGCGGCGGCTGCGAGGGCTCATGCGCGGCAGGCTCGTTCAGGACCTGCGCCGAACTGGAGACCGGTGGTTGCGGCTGCGTTCCGCTCGCGGAGTAGCAGCGGACGCCCAAAGACTTCAGAGCCACCCGGCGACGTTCACGTCGATGATACCGATGCCGCCGAGCGGGTTGCCGCGCCGCCGTCTCGCAAGCCCGACGACGACGCCGGCAACCGCGTTCGCGCGGTCGTCGTGCTGCCCGGGCCGATGGTCGACGCGATCGCGCCCTGCCGTTCCCCGACGACGCTCGAGCCCGCGGAGCTCGCGGAGCAGCTTCGTATCGTCCGGCAGCTCGACGTTGCCCGCGTTCACGACCGGGAGAAACTCCAGGTACAGCGCAGATCGGTCGAGCGAAGCGAGCTCGTATCGGATCCCATGGTGGCGGAACGCCTCTCGAGGCCACTCGCCCGCGTAGCGATCGCCGGTCACGCCGGAGAGCCGATAGCTCTTCAGCAGGGCCGCGATCTCCTCGACGACGCCCGACGGATTGAACGGCGGCTTCCACGCGCGCACCGCGTCCACTACGACGCGCTCGCCATCCCGGTGGCCGATCGCAGCCGTGAACGCGTCCCGCGTGCCCCCAGACGGGTCGACGAATGCGCGGTAGTGGACGCCATCGACCGGTGGCAGCTCGCGCCTCTCGGGCACCACACAGGCCTCGAGCGCGTCGGGTTCGAAGAAGGTCGCGACCCCCGAGCGGAACTCGCCGAGGACCTCGCTGCGATACGCCTCCGGGTCGTCGGCCCGCATGCGCTCGAGGTAGTCCGCCGGGAGTAACGGGTTCATGTCGGGCGCGGTCGCCTGCCAGACGAGCGTCGTCGCTTCGTCGCGGCCGTGGTATCGGCGATGCAACTCCCAGAGCGCGCCGGCCTGAGAGTACGGCGACGAGAGGACCACCACCTTACCCCCGGTGGTCGCGAGAGCGGGCCGCAGCGCCCGCAGCATCTCGACGTCGGTCGGGCGGCCGTCGGTCGACGTGAAGAACGCGAGCTCGTCGACGACGGCGACACGGGCGCGCAGCCCGCGAACCGACGCCGGCCGGCAGGGGTAGGCCGCCAGCGTCACGCCCGAGCGCAGCCGGATCGCGTCGGCGCGCATCTCCGCGACGGACCGCTCGAGGATCGGCACCGTCTCGAACGGCGCGCGCGCGTACCCGAAGAGAGCGCGGAGAGCGGCTCGGTGGTCCTGGGCGACGAGCACGGCGTACAGCTCCGTCCGATCCGGCTCGCGCGCCGCCAGCACCGCCTCGAACGCCGCGATGGTAGCCGCGATCCGCGTCTTGCCGCTCTGCCTGCCGACGATGCAAACGACCTCCGGAAAGCCTCCAGGCGCCGGTTCGTACGTCGTGCGGCCCGTGTGCCGGCTGAACGTCTCGAGGTCCTCGCCCTCGAGCGGTAGGCCGTACGCGGCGCGCAGGAACACGAGCCAGGCGCGCCAGGTGGAGAGGTCGCGGAAGGCCGGCAGGCCGCCGAAGAGTGCGGCGTCCTCGAGCGCGTCGAGGATCGAGAACGAGCTCCTGCGACGCGCGGCTCCGCTGCTCATGCATGCCCCTCGCCTTCCGGTTCCGCGATCGCAGGCGCTGCGTCGCGCGCGGGCGCGCGCTCCTCGCCGCCGGCGCTCGGTTGTCCAGTCTCACCCGCCCCGAACTTCGACTCGAGGTACGAGCCGACGTCCGGCGCCTCGCGAACGCGCCGCCGGAGTCCCAGCGCCTCGAGGTACCGCACGAGGCTATCCGCGAGGCGCTGGCGCTCGAGGACGACGGGAAAGAGCTTGCGCCGGCTGCGGTTCACGAGCGACGGCTGCTCGAGCAAGAAGCGATCGACGCTCGACAGCATGAGGTAGGTCGTCGTCGCTGCGTCCACGACCACGCGCTCCTGCGCGGAGATGGCGTCCTCGCCACCGAGATCCGCGATGAGCGCGGCGCGCCACTCCCGAAGCGCGTCGCCGGCGGGCCCCTCGAGCAGCCCACCCTTCCCCTTCGCCTCCACCGCGTCGAGCGCGCCCTTCAGGACGTACAGGCCGTGCCGCTTGTAGTACGGCCGCTTCTTGGGTGGTCGCGACACAGTTACGCCTCCGCGCAGACCTCGGTCGGGCCCGCGCCGATCGGCACCAGGAGGCGGGCCGCGCGGGGGCAATTTGTTTCCAAGCGACCGGTTGGGAACAGGCACGCCGAGCTAGCGTTCGGCCCCAGCGTCCTGCCGAGAAAAGTCAGATTTGTCCCAGGGGGCCGCCACGTTCTCGTTTTCACCGACATCTCCAAGTTACTGATCTTTCTCAGGGTGGGTGATTTCACTCACACGCTTTGTGGATGTGGGACCATACGGACAAATCTGATTTTTCTCCGTCGCCTTCGGGTGCACTGCGAAGCGCCGCTTCGGCTTCGTCACCTTCTCGGCCCGGAGTTCGTGGAGCCAGCCGTCAGCGCAGAGCTTCGCGATGGCGGCGTCGAGTCGTTCCGGGTCGAGCGCGCGCAACATCCGTTGGAAGTCGCGACGCTCGACGAGTCGCCCGCGGCGAGCAGCGACGGCGAGCACGGCTCGCGCGTCCTCGATCACGGGATCGGCGCCCATCCGCGCGAAGGCGGCCCGCGCGTGTGCAGCTTGGTAGCGCCCGATCGCGATCGCGGCCTCGATGGTGGGTAGACCGATGGTGTCCGCGACCTCGCCCGCGCGCCATGCGTTGGCGATGTGAAGGCCCGCGGCGATACGGGCGACCCGGCCGGCGTGCTTCGACGCCCAGTCGGCAAGCGCTTCGTACGCCTCCCCGGGGCGTTGGCCGAGCTCCAGGTCTCCCGCGTATGCGAGGAGCACCTGCCGCGCTTCGATCGAGACGGTGAGCGCGGGGATCTCGGACGTCGGCGGCGTCGGGAGTTCCCAGAGCGCCCGCATGCGGCCGTGATATCGGCTCGCGATGACCTCGGAGACCGAAGGCGGGTCGACGTCGCGGTACCCGACCAGGCTTCTCGGGATCGCGTACGCGAATCGGCCGAGCAGCCCGAGGTCCCGGAGCTGCCGTCGGCGCGCGAGCCCGTCGAGGATGGCGGGCTGCACCACGAGCCCCAAGGTGAGAGCCGGCCGAGTCAAGCTCTCGTCCCCACGGCCAACGCGCGATGACTCGTATGGCTCGCCGTCGTAGGCGGACAGGACGAGGGTCGGCCGGTCGTCGCTGCCCTTCTCCGAGTAGCGGCTCAGGATCGCGGTCTCTGCGAACGTTCCTTCCGCCGCGAGCACCGCGAGGCGCTCATCGTTCCCGACCAGCAGCGTCACGAGGCGCTCGGGCGTGACGTCGTCGACGAGCTCTCGGACGAGCGTCGGGACGCGCATGCTCTCGAGGTGCTCGCGGGCAGCCTTTGCGAGAGCGAGCGCGTTTGCCGCTTCGTCTTCGGTCTTGGCGTGGGCAGCGCGCTTTTCGAAGTGTTCGACGCGCGCCTTTCGGACCCGGTGCTCCTGCGCGGCCGCGGCGACGATCGGCGCGAGCTCCTGGTTGCGGGCGGCGAGGTGGGCGTGCACCGGCTTCGTGAGAGCGGAGACAACCGCTGTTTTGCGATTGCCCGGTGGAAGGACCGTCAGCGTGTAGAGGTTCAATGGCTCGCGCCAGCCGGGCTTCGGCTCGATTTCGTACTTGCGCGCCACGGCCGCGGCGACGGTCGACAACGCGAGCATCGCGGCCGCGCAGGGCGGCGTCTGGGTCTGGACGGCAACCGCTTCGACGAAGTCGCGAAGCCACGCAGGGAGGGACGCCGTCGGGAAGTCGGGAAGATCCGCGACGACCTCGAGCGGGATCGGTTCGTCCCACTGGATGCTTGCGAGCTCGGGATCGTACGGTGCCGCGTTCTCGAGCTCCTCGACGAGCGCCGCGGGCCCATGGCTCCGGCCGATCTCGTTGTCGTCGAGCGCGGCGCGCGCGGCCTTCACCGCAGGACCTCGCACCGCCCATTGAGCGTTCGCGCGATCAGGCTTGCATACTTCTCGCCCGCCTCATCTCGATGCGTTCGGAGGAACACGCGCGCGCCGCCCGGGATGCGGTCCGCGATCGCCTGTGTCCACGTACCGGCCGCGACACCGAGGACGGCGGGCCCATCGCCCGCTTCCCCGAACGCGACGGCCCACGTCAAGAAATCGGGCACGCCCTCCGCGATGATGATCCGGCGATCCCAGCCTTCGAGCTCGTGACCCGCCAGCATGCGGCGCGCGAGCTGATCAGCGAACACACCCGCAGCTGCGTGTCCTGCCGGCCAGAGCGATTTCGGGAGGACGCCGGCGCGCACCGCGCGCGCGTGCAGGGACACGACGTCTCCGAGGGCATCGAGAGTCTCAACGATGAGACAGTGGCCCGTGTCGGGCCACCATCCGGCAGCGGTGCGCGCCCACCGTGGCAGGCCGGCCGTCTGGCTGACCGCTCGAGCGAGGCCGCGATCGGCGACTTGATCCGGCACGATGCCGCGACTCTCGAGGAAGGCGCACGTTGTCGGATCGTCGACGACGGCGACCGCGCCGTCCCAGAGCGCGAGGACCTCGGCGCGCGGAGGTGGGGTGCGCTCCGGCTTCGAGCTCGGCCATGGGATCGCAGCGGCCGCCTTCGGCGGCGCGCCCGGCACGATGCCCGCGATCTTCTCGGCGATCTCGACGACGCGCCCGAACGCCTCTCCGCGGAGCTCGAGGCGGTGAAGCGCAGCCACGACGTCGAGCGCCGAGCCGCCCTTTCCGCAACCGAAGCAGTGGAACAACAGCCGACCGCGCGTGACGGCGATCGAGAGGCTGCCGGTGCGCTCTTCGTGCCAGCAGCATCGAGCTTTCCATCCACGCCCGTCTCGGATGAGGCTCTCGAGTCCGAGCGCCGCGGGGTCGACGAGCTCGCCCTTCACGCGCTCAGCGCGATCGGCGAGCGGCGCAGGGACGCTCACCGACGGCGTCTCCGTCGATCGCGATGCTCGGACTCGATGCGGAGAACGCGCGCGTCAAACCATTCGACATCGCGAGGGTCTCGAGCGGAAGCGAGTCCGTAGACGGCGCGCGCCCATTCGCGGCGCAGATCCAGCGCGCTCAGGCCAGCGAGATCGAGATGCTCGAACCGATCGGCCTCGCGCTCGCCGTGAAGCGGGTTCGGTGCGCGGGCGAAGTGTCCCGCTGGTCCATCGGGAGCGACCGACCGCAATTGATGCGTGCGCACCCACCGTCGGTCGCGGCCATTGCGGATCTCGGGCCGCGCCGACGGGCCCGCCGCATTGCGAGCGACGTCTGAGCGTAATACGGTCTGCTCGTCGGTCCTGATTTCGGGCGCGCCTTCGTCGCGGGGGGCGCGCCTTTCCTTTGTGTGAATCACGGCGCCGCCGCTGCCAACGGCATCTCGGTCACGACCGGCGCCGACGCTCCGTCCTTTCGGTTGATCGGCTCACGCCGCCGCTGGCCCGGGCCCATCGCCACTCCCCTCCCCTCCTCGCAACGCCGCCTCGCGCACCGCCGCTTCGCACGCACGCGCGATCGGCAGACCGCCGTCCGACCGCGGCGAGCGCTCCCACTGAACGACGCGATTTTCGTCCGACAGCAAGAACTCGCCGGCCAGCTCGCCCGAGGTGGTCACGCATCGACCGCGGCCGCGCTCGTCGACGGTCGCCCGGTACTCGTAGAGACCCACGGCGAAGCGAACGTTGAGCGGCTTCATCGGACGAGTCTCCGGATCGTGCGCGAAACGGGCTTGCTCCGCTGTCGAACGCGGTCGTTCTCGAGTGCTCGCTCGAGGCGCTCGATCGTGCTTGGGCGGTGCGCGAAGCCTCGCGTGGCGACGTTGCGGAGCTCGCCGCGGAGTTGATGCGCAATCTCTCGCTCCGCGGGGTCTGAAATGCGCTTCGCGCCCCGCAGCTGATCGGCTGTACCGACCGGGAACAGGTAAGCGTGTCTGGGCAAGATCGAGGCGAGGCGCGAACGCAGCTCTTCGGGCAGGAGGTCGGGTCGGCTGAACACGACTCCGCCGTGCTCGCTCTCCCGAAAGCCGCGAACACCGTACGCCGCCGCGTCGAGAACGAATCGCTGTGCGAGTGTCATGCGACGTCTCCCAAGACCTCGCGGCGCCGCGCCTGGAGCCAGCGCTCGAGCTGAACGTGGTCGCCGATCGCGTGCCACCTCCCATCCGCACGTTGCTCGATGACCCCCGCGTCAAGCAACGCACCCGCCGGCGTGTTCGGCGAGAACTCCGATGCCGGCGCAGTTGCGAAGGGCCGCCATTGCCGGATCCGCTCGAACTCGCGGCGGATTTCCCAACAACTGCGCTGGAAGACCGCGCGTGCCGTGCTGTTCACCTCCACCTCCACCACCTCCTGCAGCCTGCATGGGCTGCTTTTCACGCGTCAAGTACGGCGCGCAGTCTCTCGGGTAGCCGCTTCACGCGACACGCGGAGCAGACTCCCACGGTCGTGAGGCCGTCCAGCTCACCGTCGCAGCGAACGCAGCGCCCGGGTCGACATGTGAGTCGACCGAGGATCCTTCGCAGTCGCGGTGGCCGGCGCCGGCAATCGGGATCGGTGCAGCTCCGATCGGAATCGGAGATCCAATCGCTCCATCCCGGCACGAAACCGTTGCTGCGGAGCGCGGACAGCGCGGAATGATGCACGCCGAATGGACCGACCTCGAGGACGCGCCACAGCGGTTCGCAGGCGACATGCGTCCACGTTCGAAAAACGATGAGCCCAGGCGGTATTCCCGCGAGGCCCGTCAAGACGAGACGGAACGCGACAGACCAGCGCTCGTGGTCGTCCGGATCGTTCGGCAGCGGAGGCACGATTGCGCGCAGGCCGTCGATCATCGAGCGATAACGATCGGGCTCGTCCCTGAACCGAGCGAACCACTCGGAGACCTTCATTGCTTCGGTCGGCTTAAATCTCGACCACCCCTCGACGACGGCGGCCGCCGCAACGAAGCGCTCCGCCGACGGACCGAAGGCCGCCTCAGGCTCTGCGACCGGCCGATCAAGTCGCCGCTCGAGCGCGCGCTGGATGATCGAGATCGCTCGCGCGCGGTCGGTGCCTTGGAGGGCGTCGAGCTCCGCCATCAATTCGACGGCATGAGATTCGAGCGACGAAGCGGCCGGGTCGCCGCGATGGGGAACGGACGTCATCGGCGCGCTCGCTCCACGAAGCCGCATGGGCGGCCGCACTTCGCGCACCATGCGCCACCGACCTCCGCGTGAAGCCGGCGGGGATGTCGACATCGCGCGCATACCGCCTCGGGCCCGGAGCTGCGGTTGGAATAGTCGGCGAGCGCCGCCTCGACCCGTGCGTGAGGATCGTCGAGCACCGGGTCCTCAACGCCGCCAGGCGACGTCGATTGATCGGCCGATGCGCGCGTCTCGCTCACGGCTTCGCACCACCACGAGCCGGACGCGACCGCTGCGAGGGTCGTCGGCCGGCCGGCCGATGGTTAGCGTCCGAAGCGGCGGTGCGCGGTCGAACGGCAAGCTCCGCACCTCCGTTCTCGATGAACTGGCTCAGGGCAGCCGGATGAATTCGCACCTGCCTTCCTAGCTTGACCGCAGGCAGAATCTTGAGTCTGACGAGTTCGAAGACGCGACTCTCGCTGACCTGGAGGATCGGCCGTGCGACTTCGCGGACCGTGAGGAGTCGCGGAAGGCAGATCTCGCCTGCGATCGATTCCTGGTCGTCGCGCGCGACGACCGCTGGCATACCAGCCATCTTTTTCGCCTCATCGGAATGGGACGCGCCTAACGACGCGGCCAACCAAGCGCCTCTACTCGCCGCTTTGTCGCCACGTGACCGGAACCGCTCCGGGTTCGGCCACTTTCGTCGTCGGGCTCGCTTAGGTTGGGATCGAGCCCTGCCGCCCCATTCCGAGGCGACGCCGATCGACTCCCATCGATCAGCGCTGTCGCCTTCTTGCACACTGGAACCAACAACTCAATCGGAGCCGGCGAGAAGGAAACGGCGCCCAGCGTAGTGCACGCATGCGCGAGGCATGCTCCCACTTGATCAAGCGGACGCGCGCCCAACGCGCCGGGCCCGCGGGCGACTGGTCGGCCCTGCATCGCTCTCCACGGTCATGGTCGCGCCCGGCTTGGTGGTGTGCCGGTCGGTGTGCCAACTCAGCCGCACGGGGCGATTCGCCATGCACTCAGACGAACAAAAGCCCGAACGCAGCCAAGAAACACGTAGGGCACGCTCTGAGCTGCTGACAATCCAAAGCTACACCCTCTACCACTCGCCCAACGCGTACCTCGGCGCGGTGCTCGCTGAGCGGCGCCTCGCCGGGCTTCCGGTCGCGGTCGAGCGCCGGCCGATCTTCGTCCCGCGCGCGCGCGGCGTGAAGGTCGCGGACCTCGTGGGCGGAGTCGAGACCGCCGTCAAGTCGTCGTACCACCGCGAGGACTGCACGCGCTGGGCGCGCCGGCTCGGGGTCGAGCTGTCGCTTCTTCCGTCGGGCGCGTTCGAGGAGCGCGCGCGGCGGTGGGCGGCGTCGCGCTGGGAGCGCGAGGAGCTGCCCGCGCGCGCCTACTACGCCGCGCTCGGAAGCGGCCGCGAGGCGGATCTCGATCGGGCGCTCTTCCGCGCCGCGTGGGTGCTCGGCGCGGACGTGAACGACGAGGACGTCGTCCGCGACGCCGCGGAGGCCGCCGGGCTCGACGGCGATCGACTCCTGGAGCAAGCGCGCGGTGACGACGCGCGCCTGCGCCTCGAGGACGCGCTCGCCGCGTTCGAGCGCGACGGCTGCCCCGGGGTGCCGACCTGGGTCGTGCGCGGCGAGCGCTTCTGGGGAAAGGACCGCGTGGACCTCCTCGCCGAGCGGATCGCCGAGATCGCGCGCGAAGACGCGGACGCGTGCGACGAGTCCGGCGCCGCGCTTCGCGTCCGGCCCTACGCGCGCGGCGATCGCGATGCCGTGATCGCGCTGTGGCGCGCGGCGTTCCCGAGCGAGGCCGCGCGCAACGAGCCGTCGGGCATCCTCGAGCGGGCGCTCGCGCGCGATCGCGACGCGCTTCTCGTCGCGGAGCGCGCGGGCGCGGTCGCCGGCGTGGTGATCGCGGGCTGGGACGGCCACCGCGGCTGGATCTACCACCTCGCGGTCGACGAGACCCTTCGCCGGCGAGGCATCGGGCGCGCCCTCCTGGCCGAGGCGGAGCGGCGCCTGCGCGCGCTCGGATGCCCGAAGGCGAACTTGCAGGTGATGCCGGAGAACCGCGCCGCCGTTCGGTTCTACGAGCGCGTCGGCTACGCTCGCGAGGACCGGATCAGCTTCGGAAAGCTCGTGTGATCCGACTTGGAGCGGTGGCGGCTGCCCGACCGCGGTGACGACCGCGCGCTCGCGTGGGGGCGAACGCCGGCGTATCGTCGGCCGCGCGATGAGCATCGAGTCGGAGGATGATCTCCGCGGGCTTCGCCGCGCGGGGCGGATCGTCGCGCTGATCCTGCGGCGCCTCTCGGCGGAGGTGCGGCCGGGCCGCGCGACGGGCGAGCTCGGCGACCTCTGCGAGGCGCTCCTCGCGGACCACGGGGCGCGGCACGCGCCGCGCGACCGCTTCGGGTTCCCGGGGGCGATCTGCATCAGCGTCGGCGACGAGGCCGTGCACGGCGTTCCCGGCGGCCGCACGATTCGCGCCGGCGATCTCGTGAAGCTGGATCTCGTGGTCGCCAAGGACGGCTACGTCGCGGACGCCGCGGTGACGGTCGCGGTCCCGCCGGTGGCAGCCGTCGCGCGCCGGCTCGCGACGTGCGCGGCGCGTGCATTCGCGCGCGCCCTCCCCGAGATCCGCGCCGGCGCACGCATCTCGCACGTCGGGCGGGCGATCGAGCGCGAGGCGCGGCGCTCCGGCTTCTCCGTCCTGCGCGACCTGTGCGGCCACGGCGTCGGGCGCGACGTCCACGAGGCGCCCGCCATCCCGAACTTCGCCGACCCGACGAACCGCGACTGCTTGACGGAGGGGCTGGTCATCGCGGTCGAGCCCATCCTCGCCTCCGGCGGCGACGCCGTCGTGCAGGACGGCGACGGCTGGACGATCCGGACCGCCGACGGAAGCCTCGCCGCGCACCACGAGCACACGCTCGTCGTGACGCGCGGCGCACCGATCGTGGTCACCGCGTGACCGGACGATGAGCGAAGAGCGCGCCAAGGAGACTCTCCTCGGCCAAGCGATCGACAGCGACGCGCACGTCGGCGAGCCTCCGGGCGAATGGATGGAGCGCCTCCCGGCCGAGCTCCGCGAGCGCGCGCCGCGCGCGCTTCTCGATCCGGACGGCCGCATGCGCTGGCAGCTCGACGGCCGGACGACGCCGCCGCTTCCGCGCTGGACCGCGCCGCGGCCCGACGGGTCGCGCGAGCCGTACGTCCCGCGCGAAGGGCTCTGGGACGCGCGCGCGCACCTGCGCGACATGGACGCAGAGGGGATCGGCCGAGCGGTCCTCTATCCGGGAGTGGGCCTGGTATTCGCGGGCATCGGCGACCCGGCGCTCGCGACCGCCTGCTGCCGCGCGTACAACGACTGGCTCGCCGAGCACTGCCGCGCGGACAGGACCCGCCTCCTGGGCGCGGCGGCGGTGCCGATGCAGGACGTCGGCGCCGCGGTCGCCGAGCTGACGCGCGCGGTCGAGGCGCACGACTTCCACGCCGCCTTCATCCGGCCGAACCCGCAGGGCGGCTGGCGCACCCTGCACGACCGCGCTCTCGACCCGCTCTGGCGCCGCGCCGCCGACCTCGGGGTCGCGATCGCGGTCCACGAGGGGACGACGCGGACGTGCCCGACCGTCGCCGAGGACCGCTTCGGCGACGACGAGTTCTTCTTCCTCCACATGATGTCGCATCCGTTCGAGCAGCAGCTCGCGTGCCTGTCGTTCCTCGCGGGCGGCGTGCTCGAGCGCTTCCCCGCTCTGCGAGTCGCCTTCCTCGAGTGCGGGACGTCGTGGGCGGTCTACTGGCTCGCGCGCCTCGACGAGCACTTCGAGCACTGGGGCTACACGCTGCCTGCCCTCCGAACGCGCCCGAGCGAGCTCTTCCTCCGGCAGTGCTTCGTCTCGACCGATCCCGAGGAGCCGGCGCTCGCCGCGACGCTCGCGCACGTCGGCGAGGACTGCGTGGTGTGGGCGTCCGACTATCCGCACCCCGACGCCGTGTTCCCGGGCGCGGTGCGCGCGACGCTCGCGAACCCCGCGCTCTCCGTCGAGCAGGCGCGGAAGATCCTGATCGACAACCCGCGCCGGCTCTACCGCCTGTAGCTCCGCGCGCGCGTCACGCGGCTCCGAACGCGCGCGCGAGGCGCCGGTGGCGGTAGCGGAAGACGAGCCGGAACACGCGCGCGAGAAGGGGCCCGGCGAGCGCGAGCCGCGGCTCGAAGCGGACGCGATCGACGACGCGGCAGCCGTTCGGCAGCGGCTCGAGCCGCCGCTCGTGGTCCCAGCGCCGCTGCGTCAGCATCGTCGACGTCTCGAGGAAGCCACGTCCCGGCTCCACGCGCGCGAGCGTGATGTCGTCCCAGTCGAACGGGAGGACGCCGAAGAGGAGGAGCCAGCTCCGGAACGCGCGCCGGCCGATCGGGACGAGGTCGGGGTCGAGCCGATCCGCTCCGCGCGGGTGCGTCATGCGGACGAGGGGCCAGAGCTCGTCGTTGATGCCGGCCATCGTGGACACGCGCTGCCAGACCGCCGCGGGCGGCGCGGCGACGGACGAGCTCACCTCGAAGCGATACGTGCCGTCGCCGGCGGCCATGCTTCCAGCGGAAGGCATTCCGGGCGTGGCCGCCGGGGAAGCCGCTACGCGCCGGCGACGACGCCCGCGACGAGGCCGACGAGGAGCAGCACGCCGGCGGAGCGCGCGAAGCGCGTCGCGCAAACGCCGTACGGCGCCGCGGCCGCGCTCGTCGCGAGCGGAGCGTTCGGGCCGCCCGCGGCACCCGCGACCGCGAGCCGACGGAAGCGCGGCAGCGCGAGCAGGACCGCCAGCGCGGGCGTTGGCGCGAGCCCGCACACGACGAGCGCCGCGACCACCAGGAAGAACGCCTGCGCGAGCGCGACGGTGGCGCCGCGCGCGCGCTCATCGATCGCGGAGCCGAGCGCACCCACGGCGATGGCGATCGCGTACGCGCCCGAGCACGCCCACGCGGCGGGCGGCGCGTCGCCGCGGAGCGCGTAGAAGGCGCCGACGACGGCGATCGGGCCGGCGGCGAGCGCCGCGACCGCCTCCGGGAGACCGCGCTCGCGGAGTGAGACCGGCGCCAGGACCGAAGCGATCGACAGCGCGAGGCCCGCGCCGGCGAACCAAGCGATCCCGGGCCCGGCGATCCCGGCCAGCGCCAGGACCGCGGCCACGGCGGTCGCATGCGCGACGGCGGCGGCGACCCGAAGCCGCGGACGGTCGGCGGCTTCCGCGGCGCGCGCGCGCGCCGCGAGGTCGGCGCGCAGGAGATCGTGTCCGGCGTGCGCTGCGAGAGCGGCGAAGGTCGCCAGCATCGCGACGCCCGCCTCCGCCGTCCCGAAAGGACCCGCTCCGGCCGCGAGCACGACCCCGATCGCGATGCCGGCGGCGGTCGCGCAGAGCCCGGCGGGCCGGAGAGCGTCCCGCCACGCCGGCGCGCTTTCGATCCCGCGCGAGCCGGCGCGCGCGATCGCGGTCAGGAGCCGCCGAAGGCTTCCGGCGCGCCGCCCGCGCGGGGCGTCTCGCCGGAGCGGGTTCGCGCCTGCGTCTTCGTCCGCGAGCGGCGGCAGCACGTCGGCCTGCTCGTCGTCGAAGAGGAGATAGGGGCCGCTCCGATCGTCGACGTTCGGGTCGTCGGCCAGCTGCCGGTCCATCGTCACCTCACTTCACCGCCACCCCGCCGCCCTGCGAACGCGGCATCGGTACGAAGACGTTGTACCTGGTCGGCGTCTCGAAGCCCATCCGGGCGTAGAGCTTCTCGCCGAGCGGCGACGCCTGGAGGTTCGCGAGCGCGAGCCCGCGCCGGAAGCCCTCCTCGACCACGCGGGCCGTGGCCGCCTCGGCGAGGCGTCGGCCGAAAAAGCTCGGGAGCGTCCCCACCCAGCCGACTCCCGCGACGTCGCCCGAGACGTAGAGCGCGGCCGCGGTCACGGGCACCCCGTCGATCCACCCGAGAAACCCCTGGACCGCATCGCCCGCGAGGCTCTCGCGGCGCGTGAAGAACGAGCGCACGGCGGCGCGCGCGACGCCGTAGACGCTGAACGCCTCGGCGACGACCTCGCCGTACGCGCGCGCGTCGTCGAGGGTCGCGACCGGACGGATCTCGAGGCCGGGAGGCGCGACGGCTTCCGGCGCCCGCCAGCGCTCGCGGCGGAGCGCCATGCCGGGCGTCGCGATGAGGCCGAGATACCCGGCGGCCTCGAGGCCCGGGCGGAGGTGCTCGTCGGCGTGCGCGCGCGTCACGATGGTGAAGCGCTCGCCGATCTCGTGCCGGCGCCCCTCTGCGGCGGCCAGGACGTCAGACAGCGCGGCCGGCCCGTGGACGAGGATCGGGTTGTGCATCGCATCGCCGAGCGGGACGTGGAAGATCGTGAACGAGCCGCGCTCGCGCACGGCGCCGCCGTCGACGTGGCGGGTGTGCTCGCGGTACGCCGCGACGAAGTTCTCGTCCATGCGGCGGAGGAGGTCGCGGTCCTCCACGGCTCTCGTGCTCCGCGCGACGCCGCCGGCCTCGCGCCCGCAACCTCAGTCGGGCAAGCCGAGGACGCGCTTCGCGATGATGTTGAGCTGGATCTCCGACGTCCCGCCCTCGATCGAGTTTCCGCGCGAGCGGAGCCAGTCGCGCGTGACGCGGATCTCGTCTTCGTCGAAGCCGGCGCCGTCCCAGCCGATCGCCTGCGGGCCGGCGATCTGCACCATGAGCTCGCGCCGCCGCTGGTTCAGCTCGGTCCCGTAGAGCTTGAAGAAGGACGTCTCGGGGCCGGGCTTGTGGCCGGCCTTCTGCCCGTCGCGGGCGCGCGCGAGGGTGAGCTCGAAGCACTTCCGATCGAGCTCGATCTGCGCGATCCGGTCGCGCACGACCGGGTCCGCGATCGCGCCCCGTTCGCTGCCCTCGATGTAGCGGCGCGCCTGGTCGACCAGCGAGTCGCCCTGGTTCCGCTCCGTTCCCATGCCGGCGATCATCGTCCGCTCGTGGCCGAGGAGCGCCTTCGCGATCGTCCAGCCGCCGTTCACACGGCCGACCACGTTCGCGCGCGGGACGCGCACGTCGGAGAGGAAGGTCTCGCAGAAGGGCGATTTGCCGCTGATGAGCCGGATCGGGCGCACGCTGACACCCGGGGTCGCCATGTCCATCAGCAGGAACGTGATGCCCTCGTGCTTCGGCGCGTCCGGGTCGGTACGGACGAGGATGAACATCCAGTCGGCCTGGTCGGCGTACGAGGTCCAGACCTTCTGGCCGTTCAGGACGAAGTCGTCGCCGTCGAGGACGGCGCGCGTCTGGAGGCTCGCGAGGTCCGAGCCGGATCCCGGCTCGGAGTAGCCCTGGCACCAGCGGATCTCGCCGCGAATGATCGGCGGCAGGTGCCGGCGCTTCAGGTCCTCGGATCCCTCCTGCAGGAGGAGCGGGCCGATCATGCTGAGGCCGAAGCCGATGAGCGGCGGCCGGAGCCCGAGCTTCGCCATCTCCTGCGAGAGGACCCGCGCCTCGTTCTTGTCGAGACCGCCGCCGCCGTACTCCTTCGGCCAGGCGGGAGCGGTCCAGCCGCGCTCCGCCATCACGTCGAGCCATTGCTTGACGCCGGGATCGCCGTAGCGCGCCTTCAGGCCGCCCCAGCAGAGCTCCTCCATCGACGCGACCGGCTCGAACGCGACCTTGGGAGCGTGGTCGACGAGCCACTGGCGGGTTTCGCGCCGGAACTTCTCGAGATCGGCCATGGTGCGGTCCTCGTGGGCTGCGGAGGGACGTCGCGCGGCTCGCGCACGCCTACGCGCCCAGCTCCTTCACGGCGGCGAGCACCTGCTCGGGATGCTTCTCCGCGTTCGCGACCTTCGCCCAGTGCTTGACGACCTTGCCGTCGCGGCCGATCAGCGCGGTCGAGCGGATGACCCCGACGGTCTTCTTGCCGTACATCATCTTCTCGCCGTACGCGCCGTAGGCCTTCATGACCTTCCGGTCGGGGTCGCTCAGCAGCGGGAAGTTGAGCTTGTACTTCGAGATGAACTTCTTGTGGGACTCGCCGGAATCGGCGCTGACGCCGAGCACCGCGACGCCCGCCTTCTGGAGGTCCCTGTTGAAGTCGCGGAAGCCGCACGCCTCCTTGGTGCATCCCGGCGTGTCGTCCTTGGGATAGAAGTAGAGGACGACCGCCTGCTTGCCCTTGAACTGCGACAGCGAGACGCGGTTCCCGTCCTGGTCCTCGAGCGTGAACGCCGGTGCGGCCTTGCCTTCGTCGATCGCCATGCGCGCGAGCTCGCCTCCCTGGTGATTGGGTATCCCGCGCGCGGAAACGGCGCGGCTTCGCGGATTCTGCTGCGCGCGAATCGGCTGTGCAAGGTGCGCGGCCCACTCGACCGCTCGGCGGTCGATGCTAGGGTGCCGCCGTGGCTTCCGACGCGTGGAACCCGGCGCAGTACGCGCGCTTCGGCGCCGAGCGCCGCCAGCCGTTCGACGACCTCGTCCGCCTCGTGCGGCCGGCGCCCGCGATGCGGATCGTCGACCTCGGCTGCGGCCCGGGCGAGCTGACGGCCGAGCTGCACGACCGGCTCGCGGCGCGCTCGACCATCGGAATCGACAGCTCGCCCGCGATGCTGGAGCGCGCGGCTGTGCACGAGCGTCCCGGGCTCGCCTTCCGCCAGGCCGACATCGCGCACTTCGCCGAGCCGGGCGCCTTCGACCTCGTGTTCTCGAACGCCGCGATCCACTGGGTGCCGGATCATCGTGAGCTGCTCGCGCGCCTCGCCGCCGCGCTCGCTCCCGGCGGGCAGCTCGCCGTCCAGATGCCGGCGAACTTCGATCACCCGTCGC
This sequence comes from Binatia bacterium, assembly GCA_035651755.1. Taxonomy (GTDB): domain Bacteria; phylum Desulfobacterota; class Binatia; order UBA12015; family UBA12015; genus DASRFA01. Next base: position 212,578 of record DASRFA010000060.1, read on the forward strand.
ACACGGTCGCGCGCGAGATCGCGGGCGAGCAGCCGTTCGCGCGCGCGCTCGCGGGCGTCGATCTCGGGCGGTCCGTCCTCCGCCCGGACGAGTACGCCTCGCTGCTCGACGGCCTCGGCTTCGTCGATCAGCACGTCCGCCTGCAGGTCTACCCGCACCACCTCGAGTCGCCGGCCGAGGTCGTCGAGTGGATCCGCGGGACCGGCCTCACCGCGTACGAGAGCCGGCTCACGCCCGAGCGCTTCCAGGAGTTCCTCGCCTGCTACCGCGACCGGCTCCTGCCCCGCCTCGGCGATCGCCGGCCCTACTTCTACCCGTTCAAGCGCATCCTGTTCTGGGGCCGTCTCGCGGGCGCGCCGGCGGGAGCGGGCGCCCCGACGTGAGCGCCGAGGTTTCGTTCCACCTGGTCGATCGCATCGTCGAGATCGACCTCGAGCGCTCCGTGCGCGGCACGTTCGCGATCCCGCCCGACTTCGGCCGCTTCCCCGCCTGCCTCGTGGTCGAGGCGATCGGCCAGCTCGCGTCGTGGGTCGCGATGCGGCGCACCGATTTCACCCGCCGGCCCGTCGCGGCGCGCGCCGGCGAGGTGCGCGTCCTCGGCACCGTCGCGCCCGGCGCGGAGCTCGCGCTCGACGCGAGGATCCGGAGCTGCAAAGGCGTCGCGATCTCCTACGACGGCGTCGCGCGCGCCGGAGGCCGGACGATCGTCGAGCTCGAAGGGGCGGTCGGCGCGCTCGTGCCGATGGCCGAGTTCGAGGCGCCCGAGGAGGCGAGCGCCCGCTTCGCGGCGCTCTGCGGCGACGGCCTTCCCGGGCGGCGATTCCCCGACCCGGCGGCGCTCGCCCCGCGCGTCGTCGAGCGCGAGGCGACGTCGGCGCGCACGCTCCGCGCGGTGCTCGAGGCGCCGCCGCCCGGCGCGATCTACGCCGACCACTTCCCGCGCCGTCCGGTCTATCCCGCGACGCTCCTCCTCGACGCGCAGCTCGCGCTCGCTCTCCGCCTCCTGGACGGCGACGCGAGCACCGACACGCGCGTCTGGGACGAGCGCTTCGTCGGCATGCGCGCGCGCGACATCAAGGTGCGCTCGTTCACGCCGCCGGGCGGCCGGGTGACGATCTCGGCGGAGATCGGCCGTGACGGCTCGAGCGACGGGGTGCCCCTCTCCGCCGAGTGGGACGAGGTCGCGATCGCGGCGACCTCCGGCGACAAGCGCGTGTCGAGCGCAGCGCTGCTCGTTCCGCGCACGCCGGCGGCGCCGAGCGCAGCATCCTGACCCGTCGCGCACCCGCACCGCGTCGCGCGCCGGACGACGCCATGGCGCGCGCGCTGTCCGGCGGCGCTCGGCCACTTCGCGTTTGCATGCGGCGAGGCGAGGCGGCAACGTCGCGCCCGTGGCACCCGCGCGCGAGCACGCGATCGGAGTCGACGAGGGCACGACCGGCGTCCGCGCGGTGGTCGTGCGCGGCGACGGCGCGATCGCCGGGCTCTCCTACGCCGAGATCGGGCAGCGCTATCCCGCACCGGGCTGGGTCGAGCAGGACCCGAGCGAGATCTGGGCGGCGACGCGCGCGGTGACCTCGCGGGCGCTGGCCGACGCCGGGATCGCGCCCGGCGACGTCGCCGCGATCGGCGTCACGAACCAGCGCGGGTCCTCGGTCCTCTTCCGCGCCGGCGAGCCGACGGCGCTCGGCCCGGTCGTGACCTGGCAGGACCAGCGCACCGCGGCGCGCTGCGAGGAGCTCTCGAGGGAGGGCGTCTTCGCGTCGCCGCTGCTCTCGTCGACGAAGTACGCCTGGCTCGTCGAGCACCACGGTCAGGGCGAGCCGCGCGCGCGCCTTCGTTGCGGGACGATCGATACCTGGCTCCTCCACTGCCTCTCCGGGGGAGCGACGCAAGCGACCGACCACTCGAACGCGTCCGCGAGCGGCCTCTACGACTGGGTCGGGGGCGGCTACGACGCTCGAGCGCTCGAGCTGCTTCACCTCGAGCCCGCGTGGCTGCCGCCCATCCGCGACACGAGCGAGATCGTCGGCGAGACGGCGATCGAGGCGATCGGCGCGCGCGTCCCGGTCGCATCGCTCTCGGGCGACCAGCAAGCGGCGATGTACGGCCTCGCCTGCCTCGCCGCCGGCGACGTCAAGCTGAGCCTCGGCACGTCCGGGATGATGACGCTCAACTCCGGCCCCGGCCTGTCCGGCGCGGGGCCCGGGACCTATCCGCTCATCCTGTGGTCGCTCGACGGGGCCCGCTCCTTCTGCCTGGAGGGCACGACCGTGACGGCGGGCGCCGCCGCGCAGTGGCTGCGCGACGGGCTCGGCATCGTCCAATCGCTCGAGGAGCTCGAGCCGCTCGCGCGCTCGGTAGCCTCGTCCGAGGGCGTCTGGGTCGTGCCCGCCTTCCAGGGGCTCGGCACGCCGTACCTCGACGCCGCCGCCCGCGCGGCGATCGGCGGCCTCTCACGCGCGGCGACGCGCGCACACGTCGCGCGCGCCGTCCTCGAGGGCGTCGCGTGGCGCTGCCGCGAGGTCTTCGACGCGCTCGTCGCGAACGCCGAGCGTCCGCCGTCGGTCCTGCGCGTGGACGGCGGCGCTGCCGGCAACCTTCTCCTCATCGAGATGCTGGCGGACGCGCTCGGCATCCCGATCGAGACGCCCGAGATGCTGGACTCCGCCGCGCTCGGCGCCGCGCTCCTCGCCGGGCGAGCGGTCGGCCTCTTCCGCGACGCCGACGTCGCCGCGCGCTGGCGTCCGCATCGCCGCGTCGAGCCGCGCCTCGCGCCGGACGCGCGCGCCGAGCGCTTCGCGCGCTGGCAGCGCATCGTCGCCGCGGTCCGCGACCTCGGGACGTGAGCGCGCTCCTCCGCCCGTCGCTCGTCATGCTCGACTGCGACGGCACGATGTTCGACTCGTACGAGGCGAACCGGTCCTTCTACGACGCGATCCTCGAGGACCTCGCGCTGCCGCCGCTCGATGCGGAAGGCCGGGAGCTCGCGCACCGCATGTCCAGTCCGCAGCTCTTCGCGCACCTCTTCCGCGACGATCCCGGGACGCTGGCGCGCGCCCTCGAAGCGGCCCGGGGACGCGACTACACCCCCTTCCTCTTCCGCATGACGCCGATGCCCGAGCTCTTCGAGACGCTCGAGTGGCTCCACGAGCGCTACAAGACCGCGCTCGTCACGAATCGCGGCAGCACCATTCCGCGCCTCCTCGAGCACTTCGACCTCGCGCGACACTTCGACCTCGTGGTCGGCATCCACGACGTCGCGCATCCGAAGCCGGCGCCGGACATGCTGGTGCGCTGCCTCGAGCACTTCCGGGTTCCGGCGGGGGACGCGGTCTACGTCGGCGACTCGCCGGGCGACCTCGAAGCTTCGCGTGCCGCGGGCGTCCGCTTCGTCGCGGTCGGCGAGCTCGCGGGCGCCGCCGACCACAGTCTCGAATCGTTCGCGGACCTGAGGCGTGCGCTCGCGTAGGCTCCCAGGCGGCTTCGGTGGACACGGGTCCTCGGCGGAGGCACGCTGAGCGGGCGCGGCGACGAAACGAACGCGGAGGAGGCCGTCATGCAGCTCGGAATGGTGGGGCTCGGTCGGATGGGTGCGAACATGGTCCGCCGGCTGCTGCGGGGCGGACACGAGTGCGTCGTGTACGACGTCTCGGCGCAGGCTGTTTCCGAGCTCGCGAAGGAGGGTGCGCGCGGGTCGTCCGCGCTCGCCGACTTCGTCAAGCAGCTCGCGAAGCCGCGCGCGGTGTGGCTCATGGTCCCGGCAGCGATCGTCGACAAGATGATCGCGGACATCGCCCCGCTGCTCGAGCCCGGCGACGTCCTCATCGACGGCGGCAACTCGTACTACAAGGACGACATCCGCCGCGCGAAGGAGCTCGCGCCGAAGAAGATCCACTACGTCGACGTCGGCACGTCGGGCGGCGTGTGGGGCCTCGAGCGCGGCTACTGCATGATGATCGGCGGCGAGAAGGACGTCGTCGCGCGCCTCGACCCGATCTTCAAGACCCTTGCGCCGCCGTTCGAGTCGGCGCCGCGGACGCCGGGTCGTGAAAAGGCGTCCGCGCGCAGCACCGCGGAGCACGGCTATCTCCACTGCGGCGCGAACGGCGGGGGGCACTTCGTGAAGATGGTGCACAACGGCATCGAGTACGGCCTGATGGCCGCGTACGCCGAGGGCCTGAACATCCTGAAGCACGCGAACGTCGGCAAGCAGACGCGCGACGTCGACGCCGAGACGACGCCGCTCCGCAACCCGGAGGAGTACCAGTACGACTTCGACCTGCCCGAGATCGCCGAGGTGTGGCGCCGCGGCAGCGTGATCGCGTCCTGGCTGCTCGACCTGACGGCCATCGCGCTCCTCGACAGCCCTTCTCTGGACAAGTTCGGCGGGCGCGTGTCCGATTCGGGGGAGGGTCGGTGGACGGCGCTCGCCGCGATCGACGAGGGTGTCCCGGCGCACGTGCTGACGGCCGCGCTCTTCGACCGCTTCGAGTCGCGCGCCGCGAGCGAGTTCGCGAACCGGCTTCTCTCCGCGATGCGCTACGAGTTCGGCGGGCACCTCGAGAAGCCGGCGAAGTGACGGGGACCGGCGTGCCGAGCCAGCGGCCCCTCAAGTTCGCGCCCTCGATCCTCGCGGCCGACTTTCTCGTGCTCGGCGAGCAGCTCGCGGCGTGCGAGGAGGGCGGCGCCGAGCGCTTCCACGTCGACGTCATGGACGGCCTCTTCGTCCCGAACCTGAGCCTCGGCATCCCGATCGTCGAGGCGGTGCGGCGAGCGACCAAGCTGCCCGTGGAGGTGCACCTCATGATCGATCGCCCCGAGCGCTACGTCGACGAGTTCTCGGCCGCCGGCTCGGATCGCATCATCGTGCACCAGGAGGCGACGGCCCACCTCCACCGCGTCGTCCACAAGGTCAAGGACGATCTCGGACGGAAGGTGAGCGTCGCGCTCAACCCCTCGACGCCCGACGCGGCGATCCTCGACGAGCTCCTCGTCGAGCTCGACTCGGTGCTGGTCATGACGGTGAACCCGGGCTTCGGCGGGCAGTCGTTCATCGAGAGCATGCTCCCGAAGATCCGCCGCCTGCGCGCGCGCCTCGATGCGAGCCACCCCGCCGGCGAGATCGAGGTCGACGGCGGCGTCGACGAGCGCACCGCTCCCCTCTGCGTCGAAGCCGGCGCCGACGCGCTCGTCGCGGGCACGTCCGTCTTCCGGGCCCCTGGCGGGCCCGCTGCGGGACTTCGCCGGCTCATGTCCTGCTGCGGAGGGCTCGCCGCGCGCGTCTGATCGTCGGTGCGAGCGCGGCCGGCGCTCGCGTTCGGCGACGCCTCGTCCCGGACGATCAGCGCGGATCGGTCGAGCGGCGTCTCGGCGCGGAGGCGTAGCCGCTCGCGGCGGAGGCGCGGTAGGCGCTCTCGCGCGGCGAGCGGGTGCTCGAGCGCTTGGCCGACGCTTCCGCCTTCGACGGCTTCCGCTTGCTCTTCGCGACCGCGGCCGGCTTCTTCGCGTGGCTCGGCTTGCCGGATCGGACGGCGGCTCGCTTCCGCGCCGGGGCGTCTGCCGTCGCGAACTGGACGCCGGACGCGGCGTCCGGCGCGACGGCGCCGAGGCCGTACGCGATCAGCTTCCGCGAGTCCCCCCAGACGTTGCTCGAGCCGAGGACCGCGATGATGACCTCGCGTCCGTCGAGCGACGCCGCGCCCACGAAGCAACGCCCCGCCGCGCGCGTGTAGCCGGTCTTGCCGACGACCGGCACGACGTAGCTCCCGAGCAGGCGGTTGTGCGAGTGCACCGCGACCATGCGCACGACGTTCGCCCGCGCGATGATCGGGATCTCCGTCATGCGGGTCGCGGCGATCCCGCGAAACCCGGGGACGGTGAGCGCATGTCGCAGGATGAGCGCGAGGTCGTGCGCGCTCGACACGTGCGCGTCGTCGGGGAGGCCGTTCGGGTTGCGGAAGTGGCTCGACGTCGCACCGAGCTCGCGAGCGCGCTGGTTCATCCTCTCGGCGAAGCTCTCGACGCTGCCGCCGAGCCCTTCGGCGACGACGACGGCCGCGTCGTTCGCCGACTTGAGCATCAGCGCGTACACGAGGTCCATCAGCCGGACGCGCTGGCCCGCGCGCAGGTCCAGCTTCGAGGGCGGCTGGAGCTGCGCGTTGAGGCTCACGACGAGCTGGTCGTCGAGCCGGCCGCTCTCGAGGGCCATGAGCGACGTCAAGACCTTCGTCGTGCTCGCGGGCGGAAGCGGGACGTCGCCGTTCTGCTCCCACAGCACCTGCCCGGTCTGCGCGTCCATGACCAGACCGGCCCGCGCCGCGAGCCTCGGCGGCTCACCCGCTCTGGCGGGCGCCGCCGCCGCAGCCAGCGCGAGCGCGGCGAAGAGCATCGCCCATCGACCAGTCGTCCGTCGCCCGGCTTCACGCGTCTCCATCCCGAACCTCCGCCGCCCTGCCCGCACGCGCACCGAAAACCCATACCGGACCCTGCGGCGAGGGGAAAGGAATGGCGACCGCCGAGCGTCTTTCTTGTCTGGCCCGGATTCCGCCGATACGCTGAAGGCGTGCTGAGGTTGGGGGGAAGGGGACTTCGCGTGACGAGACATCCGAGGCTGATCGCGTTCGCCGCCGGCGTCCTCGTCGCCGCATGCTCGCTCTCCCCGCGTGCCGACGCGCGCGTGTGGGACGAGCAGGACTTCTGGCGGAACCCGCCGAAGGTCTACACGTTCGCGCCGCCGGGCCAGGCGGGCCCGGACGGCGTCGTCACGGTGATCGGCCAGAACCGCACGTACGTGCCCGAGAAAGGGGACACCTTTCTCGACATCGCGCGCTACTTCGACCTCGGCTTCAACGAGATCGCCGACGCGAACCCGCATTCCGACGAATGGATCCCGGCCACGGCCGGCGACCCGCTCGTGATCCCGCAGGAGTTCGTGCTGCCGGCGGGGACGTACAGCGGGATCGTCATCAACATCCCGGAGATGCGGCTCTACTACTATCCGCCGCGGAAGAACGGCGCTCCGGCGACCGTGATCACGTTTCCCGTCGGCCTCGGCCGCGAGGACTGGAAGACCCCGATCGGGAAGTTCACGATTCGATCGAAGGACGTGAACCCGGCCTGGGTCATTCCCGAGTCGATCCGGAAGGAGCGCATCGCCGACCGAGGCTACAGCGAGCAGATGATCCCGGGCGGCGACCCGATGAACCCGCTCGGCAAGTACCGCATGCGGCTCACGCTGAACCTGTACGGCATCCACGGGACGAACATCCCGTGGGGCGTCGGCATGCTCGTGAGCCACGGCTGCGTACGCCTCTACCCCGAGGACATCGAGCATTTCTTCCCGATGGTCCCGGTCGGCCAGGCCGGGGAGTTCGTCTACCAGACGGTCAAGGTGGGAGAGCGCGACGGGCGGGTCTACGTCGAGATCCACAAGGACCTGTACGGAACGCAGCCGGGCCCGTGGCGACAGGCGGCCGCGATCCTGCGGCAGCGAAACCTCATCGACCGCGTGGACGAGAAGAGGCTCATGGCCGCGGTCGAGGCGCAGAGCGGCGTCCCGGTCGACATCACCCGCGACGCGCGCCGCGACGGAGCGGCGCGCGAGGCCGTGCCGCGGGAAGTGATGTCGCGCGACGTCGATCCGCGTGGCGCGATGCCGCGCGACGCCATGCCGCGCGACGGAATGCCGCGTGACGGAATGCCGCGCGATACGATGCCGCGCGACGCGGCGCCGCGCGGGGCGGTGCCGCCGCCGGCCGCGGTCGACCCGGTCTCGCAGCGCGTCGAGCGACCGGCCGACCGCCCCGCCGCCGGCGTCGAGGTGCTGCCGTCGCGTCCGCCGAGCCGCGCGACCGACGCGCGCGCCCCCGAAGTGCCGCCGGGACCGAATCCACCCGAGCGCCGGGCGCAGGACGTCCAGGCGGCCGATCAGCGTCCTGCGGGCGGCACCCCGCCGGCGACGAGCGTCGAGATCATCCGCCCACGGCAGGGCACCGCGGTTCGATCGATCGCCGAGGAAGACCTCGGCGAAGAGTGATCGCGAGCGTCGCGCGCCGAGCCCCGGCCCGGCGCGCGACGCCGTTCGCTACGCGCTCGCGCTCGCCGGCGTGACGGCGACAGCCAGCGCGGCAGCCTCCGCGTGCTGCGCGCGCCAGCGCTTCAGCCCCTGCCGGATGTAGTCGGGATTCATGTCGACGATCTGGCAGATGTTCTCGAAGGAGAACAGCCAGCGCTTGTCCGGCGACATGATCCAGTCGACCGACTCGGCGAACAGCTGGCGCCCGCGCAGGTCGTTGGTGTGCGCGTACTTCTGATAGCAATCGATCGCGTCCTCCAGGACCGCCAGCATCAGCCGACGTTCGCGATCGAAGCCCGCTTCCTTGCGAAAGAACGAGAAAAACTGGCCTGGGAGAAGAACGTCTGGTTCGAAGAGCCCCCCCGAGCGATCCTGCATGGCAGAAGTCCTCGTCCGCATCTTCCCTTGCATTGCCACTCCTTCCACGCGCGGGGGTCCCCACTTCCCCCGCCACCGCGCCGCTGCGGCGCGCGCAAGCTACCGCGGGTCGGTCGATCGAACAAAGCAAAATGCGCTAACTGCTTTTCATAAGAAGCGTTAATCACGCGGAAGAAGCGGCGCGCACGCGCCGACCGCCGGCGTCGAGACCCGCACGCGGCGGGCGGAGGGGTGCTTGACGGCGGTGGCAGCCGAGTCGGCGAGGAAGCGGCCGACCGTCAGGCGTCGCGATCGGCGGGTCGGGCGTACGCGGTCGCGGCGACGAGCTTCCGCGGGTCGCGGTTCCAGCGACCCTGCCAGCCGTCGGCGACGTCCTCGGCCAGCGTGCGGCCGCGCTGAACGACGTCGCGCGGGCGCTCGAGGTACATGCGCTCGTCGCGCCCGCACTGGTCGCGACATGCTTGACGGCGAAGGCCTTCCTCGGCGATCGCGACCAGCTCGCGCGCGACGTCCTGCATCGCGTAGCGGCGCACCCGCGCCGCCAGCGCGGCGCGGTGGACGTGATCGCCGATCCGCTCGCGCTCCTCCATCGTCCAGTCCTTCACGAGGTCCCACGCGGCGAGCATGCAGTCCGGCTCGTAGAGGACGCCCTTTGCGATCGCCGACAGGCCGAGCATCGACTCGGGCGGCTGGCTGTCGGCCGTCCGAAGCTCGATGTAGGTCTTGAGGCGGACGTCCGGGAAGAGCGTCGACAGGTGGAGCGCGAAGTCCCCGACCGTCGCGCGCAATCCCGCGACACCTTCCTTCCAGAAGCGCCGGAACGGAATCCCGGTCATGTCGCGGTACTGGCCGCGGCGCTTGACGAAGTACATCGGCGCGTCGAGCGCCCACTCGGCATAGTCGACGAAACCGGCGCGCGGCGAGAAGACGAACGGCAGCAAGCCGGAACGCGCCGGGTCGGTGTCCGTCCAGATGTGGCCGCGGTACGACAGGAATCCGTTCGGCCGACCGTTGCTCAAGGAGGAGTTGGCGAAGATCGCGTTGATCACCGGACCGATTGCCATCGCGACCCGCATCTTCTGCATCGCGTCGGCTTCGCTCTCGTAGTCGAGGTTCACCTGGACGGTCGCGGTCTGCTTCATCATGCACTGACCGAGGCGGCCCACCTTGGTCATGTACGGGCCCATGATCGCGTAGCGGGTCTTGGGCACCCACTCGATCTCGTCGACGGTCGAGATCGGCTGGATGCCGAGCCCGAGGAACGCGACGCCGAGCGCTTCGCCGACGGTCGTGATCTCGTGCACGTGCTCGTCGAGCTCGTCGGCCGCCTCGTGCAGCGTGACGCACGGCCGACCCGAGAGCTCGACCTGCCCGCCAGGCTCGAGCGTGATGTCGCCGCCCGGTCGACTGAGTGCGATCACCCGGCCGTTCTCGTCGTGCGGCTCCCACCCGAAGCGGTCCGCGAGCCCCTTCAGGATCGCCTCGACGCCGCGCTCGCCGGAGAACGGCAGGGCGCGAGCGGTGTCGGGCTCGACGGCGACCTTCTCGTACTCCGTCCCGATGCGCCACGCGGAGCGCGGCTTCGCCCCGCGCTCGAAATGCTCGACGAGCTGCTCGAGCGTTTCGATCGGGAGCGCGTCCGGACCGCTCTCGTCCTCTATGTAGTCGCTCATCGGGGAAAGCGGAGCCTAGAGGGCGCCCCACCTTGAGACAAGGCACGCTCGCCGACCGCTCGCGCTTCTCATGCGAGCCGGCGCGATCACCGACATTGCGGTAGATGGCGCACGAAGCCTTCCCCGCGACCGCTGCCGACGCGGCGCGCCCGGCGGCCGGCGGACGCACCCGGCCTTCGTTCGCGCGCCTCGCGCGCTGGCTCTTGCGCGACGCGGAAGGCGCGGCCGCGATCGAGCGCGCCGTCCGCGTCCCGTTCAACCGCGCGGCGATCGCGGGCGACGAGCTCCAGCACGTGCGCGACGTCGTCGCGCTCGGGCGGCTCGCCGGCGACGGCCCGTACACGGAGCGCTGCGAGCAGCTCCTCGCGCGCGAGATCGGCGCCGAGCGCGTGCTGCTCACCGGCTCGGGGACCGCCGCGCTCGAGATGTCCGCGCTCCTGCTCGAGCTCCGGCCGGGCGACGAGGTCGTCGTGCCCTCGTTCACCTTTCCGACGACCGCCGGAGCGTACGCGCTCTTCGGCGGCCGGCCGGTGTTCGCCGACGTCCGGCGCGACACTCTGAACGTCGACGAGGCCCGCGTCGAGGAACGCTTGACGCCGCGCACGCGCGCGATCGTCGCCGTCCACTACGGCGGCGTCGCGTGCGACCTCGAGCGCCTCGGCGAGATCGCGCGCCGGCACGGGATCGCTCTCATCGAGGACAACGCGCACGGTCTCTTCGGTCGGTGGCGCGGCCAGCCGCTCGGGTCGTTCGGCGAGCTCGCCACGCTGAGCTTCCACGAGACGAAGAACGTGAGCTGCGGCGAGGGGGGCGCGCTGGTCGTGAACGACGCGCGCCTCAAAGACCGGGCCGAGGTCCTGCGCGAGAAGGGCACGGACCGCGCGCGCTTCCTCCGCGGCGAGACCGAGCGGTATTCCTGGATCGATCTCGGGTCGAGCTACGTGCCGTCCGAGATCTCGGCGGCGTTCCTCCTCGGGCAGCTCGAGGTCGCCGACCAGATCCAGACGCGGCGCCGGCACGTCTGGCGCGCGTACCGCGACGCGCTCGCCGACTGGGCGGCCGACATCGGGGCGAGCCTGCCGTCGATCCCCGGCGACTGCGAGTCGGCGTACCACGTCTTCCACGTGCTCATGCCGACGGCGGCGGATCGCGAGGCGCTCCTCCGCCACCTCGACGCCCGCCGCATCGAGGCGACGCGACACTACGAGCCGCTCCACCTCTCGCCGTTCGCCAAGCGCCTCGGGCCGCAGGCGCCGTGCCCGGTCGCGGAGGACGTCGCCGCCCGCATCGTCCGCCTGCCGCTCTTCGCCGCGCTCAGCGCGACGGCTCAAGAGCGCGTGATCGATGCGGTGCGATCCTATCCATCGTGACGAGGGGGCTCGCGCCCCTCGCTCCACGCGGCAAAGCCGCGCGGAGTCTCACTCCGCGCGCTCGCTTCGCTCGGCCGCGCGCGAAGCGCGCGGATACTTGACGGCGGACGTTCCGTCGCTCACTGCCAGTTGAAGACGCGGAGGGCGTTGCCGCGGAGGTACTTCTCGAGGACGCCTTCGCGGAGCGGCAGCTCTTCGGCCTCCTTCAGGCAGCGCTCGAACGACAGCACCGGGTGGTCGGATGCAAATAGGATCTTGTCCTGGCCGCGCGTGTTCATGAACTGGATCAGCTCTTGCGGCAGATACTTCGGCGCGTAGGCCGAGGTCATCATCGTCAAGTTCGGATACTTGAGCAGGAGACGGATCGCCTCGCCCCACCACGGGTCGGCGCCGTGCGCCATGATGAGCTTCAGCTCGGGATAGAAGAGGCACACCTCGTCGAGATACAGCGGGCGCTGCGGCTCGGCGGGCATCGGCGGGCCCGGGATGCCGGTATTGATCGACACCGGGATGTCGAGCTCGATGCACTTCGCGTAGACCGGGTAGTACACCTTGTCGTTCGGCGGGCGGTTCACGAGGAACGGGATCATCCGCACGAGCCGGAGGTCGTGGTGGGTCGCGAGCTCGTCGATCTGCCGGAGCGCCTGCATCCCGGACGTCGGGTCGACGACGGCGGCGCACAGGAACTTCCCCGGGAACGCCTTCGCGATGCCGTGGATCGGGCCGGGATCGCTCGCGTCCATCGTGACGACGGCGCGCTCGACGCCGGCGTCGTCCATCTGGCGGAGCAGCTCCTCGATCGGCGTGTGCTCGAAGATCTCCTTCTCGCGCTTGAAGTAGTCGCGTGCGACCCGCACGAGGAATTCGGGGCGGTACTTCGAGACGCCGGTCGACGGGTTCAGCCAGCAGTCGATCGCGAGCGGACGGCGGCGCGGCTCCGTGGGCGTGCTCATCGGGTCGACGCGCGGCGCTCGGCCGTCAGTCCTCGATCAGGACGAGCGTGCCGTCGGGCACGAGGTCGTACAGCTCGTTCACGTCTCGGTTCATGAGCGAGACGCAGCCGAACGTCCAGTCGACTCCGAGCTCGTTGAACCGCGGCTGATCGGTGCCGTGGATCCCGACCTGCCCGCCCGCGCTCGGCGGGGCGGCGCCCGCCACGTACGCCTCGCGGTGCACGACCTTGTCCTTCAGGTTCGGGTAGTCGAGCAGGAGGAAGCGCGACCAGCGCGGGTGCTGGCGCCGGCCGACGATCCGGTAGAGGCCGCTCGGCGTCCGGCGATCGCCCTCGTACAGCTTCGGCCCGGACTCGCGCCCGAACGAGACGTGACCGTACGTCCGTAGCCAGTCGCCGTGGTGGTACACGCTGAGCGTCCGGCACGTGCGGTTGACGACGATGAACATGTCCTCGTCGCGCGCCCACTCGAGCGGAGCGCGATCGTCGGGGACGGGAGGCGTCGGCGGCGGCGCCGCCGCGACGCCGCGCTGTGCGGCGCAGGCCGACAGCACGACCGCCGCGCACATCGCCGCGAAGGAGGCGCCCCGCGTGCGGGCGCGCCGCGCGCCGCGTCCGCGCCGACGGCCGTCTCTGCCCGCAAGCCCCATCCCTGCCGCCACGGCGGGCATTGTTCCGAGCTTCGGGTCGGTTTTCAAATTGCCCCCGCGACCGCGAGCGCCGGTCCGCGGCGCGACGCGGCTGCCCGGTGGGATCGCGGCGCCGCGCTCCGCGTTGGCAAGGCGGCGCGGCGCAGGTAAACACGGGTCGCCCGATCGGCGGCGCCTCCGCACGCGATCGCGCGCGGAGGCTTGCATGCTCGACCAGTCGGAGTTCCGTCGCGTCATGGGGCACTTCGCGACCGGCGTCACGGTGATCACGACGCACGACGGCCACGGGAAGCTGACCGGGCTCACCGCCAACGCGGTCGCCTCGGTGTCGCTCGAGCCGCCGCTCGTGCTCGTCTGCGTCGACAAGTCGGCCGAGAGCTATCCCTCGTTCGACGCTTCCAAGGTCTTCACGATCAACATCCTGAGCGAGCAGCAGGAGGCGATCTCGCGGCGCTTCGCGAAGTCGGGAGGCGACAAGTTCACCGGCGTCGGCTACCGCCTGGGCTCGAACGGCGCGCCGCTCCTCGTCGACTCGCTCGCATGGCTCGAGTGCGAGGTCCGGCACGCGTTCGACGCCGGCGACCACACGATCTACGTCGGCGAGGCGACGGGGGTCGCGGTGGCCGACGGCGAGCCCGACCCGCTGCTCTTCTTCCGCGGCGGCTACCGCAACATCGCGCGATGAGCCCTCCAAGCCGGCCGGTCGCGGCCCTCGCCCTCGCGGTCGCGATCGCCGCGCTCACCGGCGCGTGCCAGCAGAGCGGCTCGCCGGGCAGCCCGGACGCCTTCAAGGTCGCGCTCCTCACGCCCGGCCCGATCAGCGACGGCGGCTGGAACGCCAGCGCCTACGACGGCCTCATGCTCATCAAGAAGCAGCTCGCCGCCGAAGTGAGCAACGTGCAGACCGCGAATCCGGCGGAGTTCGAGCAGGGCTTCCGCGACTACGCCCGCCAGGGGTACGATCTCGTCATCGGCCACGGCTTCGAGTACCAGGACGCGGCGCTGAAGGTCGGCGCCGAGTATCCCGAGACCGACTTCGTCGTGAGCTCGGGGAGCGTCTTCGCGAAGAACGTGGCGTCGCTCACGTTCCACCTCGACGAGGCGACCTACCTCGCCGGCATCGTCGCCGCCTCGATGTCGAAGACCGGCAAGGCCGGATGCGTCGGCGGCATCAAGCTGCCGGTCATCCTGTCGACCTTCGACGGATTCGTCGCCGGCGCGAAGAGCGTGAAGCCGGACTTCTCGGTGGCGACGGTGTACATCGGAAGCTTCGAGGACGTCGCGGCGGCGAAGGCCGCGACCGACGCGCTCGTGGCGCAGGGCGCCGACTTCGTCCTCCACAACGCCGACGCCGCGGCGCTCGGCGTGTTCCAGTCGGCGAAGGAGCACGGGATCTACGCCTTCGGGACCAACCGCGACCAGAACGACATCGCGCCGGAGACCGTCCTCGCGAGCGCGACGATCGACATCCCGCGCTCGTTCCTCCAACTCGCGCGCGAGGCGAAGGACCACGCCTTCGTCGGACGCGTCGTCGCGCAGGGGCTCGCCAGCGGCTGCGTCGGGTTCGTCTGGAACCAGCGTCTCAAGGATCGCGTCCCGCCCGAGGTGCAGGCGCGCGTCGAGCAGGCCGACGCCGGCATCCGGAGCGGAGCGGTGAAGGTGCGTCCATGAGCGCGAAGAAGGGCGCCGAGGAGCGACCGCTCGCCGTCGTGGTGCTCGCGGCCGGGCAGGGCACGCGCATGAAGTCGGCGCACGCCAAGGTCCTCCACTGCCTCGGAGGCCTACCGCTCATCCAGCACGTGCTGCGCGCGGCGGAGCCGCTCGGCGCCGATCGCATCGCGGTCGTGGTCGGGCACCAGGCGCAGGCGGTCGAGCAGGCGTGCGCCGGGTTCGACGCGCAGTTCGCGCTGCAGGCGGAGCAGCGCGGCACGGGGCACGCGGTCGCGATCGCCGGGTATGCCGAGCTCGGGGACTTCGACGGCGACGTGCTCGTCCTCTACGGCGACGTGCCGCTGCTCACGACCGAGAGCCTCCGCCGGCTGATCGCGGAGCACCATGCGCGCGACGCGACGCTCTCGCTCCTCACGACGATCGTCGAGGACCCGACCGGCTACGGACGCATCGTGCGCGACGCGGCGGGCGCGCTCGTCGGGATCGTCGAGGAGCGCGACGCGACCCCGGAGCAGCGCCGGATCCGCGAGATCAACCCCGGCATCTACTGCGTCCGCTCGCGGTTCCTCTTTCCCGCGCTCGAGCGCCTGCGGCCCGACAACGCGCAGGGTGAGCTATACTTGACGGACATCGTCGCTGCGGCCAAGCGCGCGGGCGAGCCGATGGCGACCGTTCCGGTCCCCGCCCAGGAGGTGCTCGGCATCAACTCGCGCGCCGACCTCGCCGTCCTCGAGCGGCTCGTCCGCACCCGCACGGTCCAGCGCCACATGGCGAACGGCGTCACCTTTCTCGACCCGGAGACGGCGTACGTCGACGTCACGGTCGAGATCGGCGCCGACACGATCGTCGGGCCCGACGTGCACCTGAGCGGCAAGACGGCCGTCGGCCGGGACTGCCGCATCGACGGGGCGGCCTTCGTGGCCGACAGCGTCGTCGGCGACGGCGTGCACCTGAAGCCGATGGTCGTGATCGCCGAGTCGCGCATCGAGGGCGGCGCGGTCCTCGGCCCGTTCTGCCAGCTCCGACCGGGAGCGCACCTCCACCGCGACGTCCACATCGGCAACTTCGTCGAGGTGAAGAAGTCGGAGATCGGGCGCGGCACGAAGGCGAACCACCTCGCCTACATCGGCGACGCGACGATCGGGGAGGAGTCGAACATCGGCGCCGGGACGATCACCTGCAACTACGACGGCTTCGACAAGCACCGGACCACGATCGGCGATCGCGTCCAGATCGGCAGCGACAGCCAGCTCGTCGCCCCCGTCAGGATCGGCGACGACGCGTACGTCGCCACCGGCACGACCGTCCGCCACGACGTCGAGCCCGGCGCCCTCGCCTTCAACCCCAAGCCCGACCAACGCCGCCCCGGCTGGGTCGAAGCCTTCCGAAAGAGAAAGCGCGCCGAAAAGAAGCGCTAGGCGAGCACGCCCGCGATCCCTCCCAGCACCCACCACCCAAGCGCTGCCCGAACGGTCGCACTGCACCGCGGATCGCGGACCCACCCGTCCACGCGGCGACCCCAGGCACCCCGTGAGCCGGGGGCGTGTGCCAAGGCCAGGGAGCGACTCTCGAGCGCGCGCGACAACGACCCGCGCCCACCGAAATCCATGAGACAACCGGCGCGCTCCACCCCCGCGCGCGCGAGAGCCGGAGCGAGTCGGCCTTGGCCCACGCCCCCGGCGCCACCGGCACAGCCCTAAAGCCGCCCTCGACGGACGGCTCGACGACGCGCCCAAGAACGCGCGACCGTTAAAGCAGCGCGTTGCCCGCGCCGATTCAGGCAAGGTAGCCTCATCCGTCCCAAGGGGGTGGTTCGCGTCATGTGCGGGATCATGGGTTACATCGGCGAGCAGGAGGCGAGCCGGATCCTGGTCGACGGGCTCCGCCGCCTCGAGTACCGGGGCTACGATTCGGCCGGCCTCGCGACCGTCGTGAACGGCCACGTCGACGTGCGGCGCTGCGTCGGCAAGCTCGACAACCTCGAGAAGCTGCTGCGCGAGAAGCCGCTCACCGGCTCGATCGGCCTCGGCCACACGCGCTGGGCGACGCACGGCCGGCCGTCGGAGCAGAACGCGCACCCGCACCGCGCCGGGAAGGTCGTCGTGATCCACAACGGGATCATCGAGAACTTCCTGGAGCTGAAGGGCGAGCTCGAGGCCAAGGGTCGCCGCTTCGCCTCCGAGACCGACACCGAGGTCATCTCGCAGCTCATCGACGACTACATGGCGCAGGGAAAAGAGTTCCTCGCGGCCGCTCGCGCCGCCGTGAAGCGCCTCCACGGATCGTTCTCCATCGTGGTCCTTTCCGAGGAGGACCGCAGCCGCCTCCTCGCCGCCAAGACCGCGACGCCGATCGTCATCGGGCTCGGCCAGGGCGAGAACTTCATCGCCTCCGACATCCCCGCGATCCTCGACCACACGCGCGACGTCCTCTTCCTCGAGGACGGCGAGATGGCCGAGGTCACGCGGGATGCCGTGAAGGTGACGACGTTCGACGGCGAACCGGTCGACCGGAAGCCGCGCCACATCACCTGGGACCCGATCACCGCCCAGAAGGGCGGCTACAAGCACTTCCTCCTGAAGGAGATCCACGAGCAGCCGCAGGCGATGATCGACACGATGCTCGGGCGGATCCAGCAGGAGGAAGGGAACGTCGTCCTGCCGGAGCTCGAGCCGCTCGCACGCGATCTCGGCTCCGTCCGCCGCATCTACTTGACGGCGTGCGGGACGGCCTGGCACGCCTGCCTGGTCGGAAAGTTCCTCATCGAGGAGCTGGCCCGCATCCCGGTCGAGGTCGACTACGCGAGCGAGCTGCGGTACCGCCGGCCCCTGCTCGGCCCCGACACGATGCTGGTCGCGGTCTCGCAGTCGGGCGAGACCGCCGACACGCTCGCCGCCGTCGATGAGGCGCGCGCAGCGGGCTCGAAGGTCCTCTCGATCTGCAACGTCGTCGACGCGTCGATCCCGCGCAAGGCGGACGCCGTCCTCTACACGCATGCCGGCCCGGAGATTTCGGTCGCCAGCACGAAGGCGTTCACGACGCAGCTGACCGCGTTCTACCTGCTCGCGATCCACCTGGGCCGCCTGCTGCGCCGGCTCGACGAAGGGAAGGGCCGCGCCCTCGTCTCCGACCTCGTGAACCTGCCGAGCCACCTCCAGGAGACGCTGTCGCGCGAGAAGCAGATCGACAAGATCGCGAAGAAGTACGGCCACGCGACCGACTTCCTCTACCTCGGGCGCGGCATCAATTACCCGATCGCGCTCGAGGGCGCGCTCAAGCTGAAGGAGATCTCGTACATCCACGCCGAGGGCTACCCGGCGGGAGAGATGAAGCACGGGCCGATCGCGCTCATCGACGATCAGCTTCCGGTCGTGGTGCTGCTGCCGCGCGACCCGATGTACCCGAAGACGCTCTCGAACCTGAAGGAGGTCGAGGCGCGCGGCGGGCGCATCATCGCCGTCACGGACGCGCCGTCGCCGGAGCTCGAGGAGATCGCCTGGGAGACGATCGTCGTGCCGCAGGTCGCGCACCAGCTGGCGCCGATGCTGATGGTGATCCCGCTTCAGCTGCTCGCGTACTACATCGCGGTCTATCGCGGCAGCGACGTCGACCAGCCGCGGAACCTCGCGAAGAGCGTGACGGTCGAGTAGCGGTCGGACGTCGCGCCGCTCGTGCGCGGCGACGTTGGAGCGCCGCGACGTTCGCGAGGTGGAGCGCGGCGGGTGCGGGTGGCCGCTCGCGCGGCTCGCCGCGCGTCGCTGCGGCAGGCACATTTGCTGCGCGTGCGTCCGCGCTGGAGCGCGTCCTCGCTCGACTAGAACGGGGTCGCGGAGAGGGCGGAGACGGCCTCGGGCGGAGCGGTCGACAGGGCGGACGTGGTCGCGGTGGGATCGATGGCGCGGAGGATGGGGGCGAGGAAGGCGGCGTCGTCCCAGCTCGCGGGGGCGAGGGTCGTCAAGTAGTTGCCGCCGGTGCGGACGGGCTCGGTGCCGATGCGGTTGTAGATGCCGTTTCGCACGACGACGAGGTCGAGCTCCGGGAAGACGTAGACGTTCTGGTCGGCGAGGCCGCGCGCCGTGAACTCGCGCACCGCGGTGCCGTTCACGATGAGGCTGCCCTGCAGGTCGACCCACCATTGGAGCGCGTAGAACGGCAGATCGGCGGGCGGGGTCGTTGCCTCGTCGACCCACTCGCGGCTCACGATGCGATGCCCGTTCCACTCGCCCTCGCGCGCGAAGAGGAGGCCGAAGCGCGCGAAGTCGCGCGTCGTCGTGTCGATGCAGCAGTAGGTGAGGGTGTGGCCGCCGCCGTCGATCCACCAATCGGCGCGCATCCCGATCGGCCCGAAGAGCACCTCCTGCGCGAAGTCGCCGGCCGTGCGCCCGGTCGCCTGCTCGATCACGCCGGAGAGCAGCATCGAGTCGGCGCTCGAGTAGTTGAAAGCCGCGCCGGGCGGACGCGCCGCCGGTCGCGCCTCGGAGGCCGCGAGCTGGTCGCCGTTCGAGATGTGGAAGGCCGCGACGTCGCGGGTCTCGTTCCAGGCGAGCCCGGATCGCATCTCCATCAGGTCGCGCAGCGCGATCGCGTCGCGCGCGTCGCGGCGCCAGTCCGGGTAGAAGTCGGAGAGCGGGACGTCGACGCCGGCGAGGTCGCCCCGGTCGATCGCGATTCCGATCAGCGTGCTCGCGAAGCTCTTCGCGGCCGACCAGCTCGTCGCTAGGCTCGCCGCGCCGTGGTCGGGCGCGTACCACTCCGCGACGATCGCGCCGTCCTTGACGACGACGACCCCCTGCGTGTTCCTGCCGTCGGCGAACGCGTAGCTGCGCGCGCCCTCCAGCACGGCCGGATCCATGCCCTCGTCGGCCGGGGAGACGACGTCCCAGTCGGGGTCCGGCCAGCGCTGGGCCGAGGCGCCCGACGAGCTCGAGTCGCCGCAGCCGTGGAGAGCCGTTGCGAGCGAGATCAGGAGAAGGGCCGCGAGCGCGGGTGCGGACGGGGATCGGGGTCGGCCGGCGATCATCGGCGCAAAGTAGCGCCGGGACGCGCGATCACGCGAGCGACGAAGCCAGCTCGTCGGCGCGGCGCGCCAGATCCGGTGCCCGAAGCGCCTCGGCGAGCGCGCGAAAGGACGCGGTCGGCCCGCGCCACCGCCAGTCCGGGGGTCGTCCGACGTCCGCGTCCGTCCGGAGCGTCGCGAGCTTCCGGAAGAGGAGCGCGCGCTCGCGATTGCCCGCGAGCACCGCGGCGAGGCGCTGCGCCGCGCGCACGTCGACGCCCCAGAGGCCGGCATCGTCCGGGATCGCGTCGATCCGCCGGAAGCGCCCGAGCACGGCGGCCGACGACCGCGCGCCCCAGCCCGGCAGGCCCGGGTAGCCGTCCGCGCTGTCGCCGACGAGCGCCAGGTAGTCGGGGATCGACGTGGGCGGGACGCCGAAGCGCGCCGTGATCCCGGCCTCGTCCAGGAGGAGCCGCCGGCGCCGATCGAGCTGCACGACGCGCTCGCCCACGACCGACTGCGCGAGGTCCTTGTCGGGGGTGCAGACGAAGACGCGGCGGACGGCCGGATCGGCCGCCGCGAGCACCGCGGCCGTCGCGAGCGCGTCGTCGGCCTCGAGCTCGATCATCGGCCAGACGGCGACGCCCATCGCCGCGAGAGCCTCCTCGAGCGGCTCGAACTGCGCGCGCAGCGCCGGGTCGATGCCGTCGCCGGTCTTGTAGCCGACCCAGAGCGCGTTCCGGAACGACTCGATGACGTGGTCGGTCGCGACCCCGACGTGCGTCGCGCCCTCGCGCAGGAGCGAGAGCAGCGACGAGAGCACCCCGCGCACCGCGCCGACGTCGCGCCCGCGCGCATCTTCGTGCGCCGGCACCGCGTAGAAGTGGCGAAAGAGCTCGTACGTGCCGTCGACGAGGTGCACGTCGTGGCGGCGCGCGGCGACCGACGGTGCGCCGCCGTCCGCCGGGCGCGCGCCGCGGCCGCCGCCTCGAGCGCTGTCGTCCACCGAAGCCATCGTGACGCTCGCGATGCCTACGAGCGCCGCGGCGCACCCTTCGGGCGCTCGAAGCGCGGATTCGGAAGCCGCACGATGCCGCGCTCGCGGAGGAGCGCGTCGTAGGCGGCCTCGTCGTCGGGGACGGGGCGCGGGTCTCCGAACCACACCTCGAGAAGCGCGCAGCCGTGCTGGCCCGCGACGAGCGGCCCGAACACGGCACCGCGCTCGAGCACGACGAGCGTACCCGCACGGCACGTGCGATCGCCGATCGCGAGCTCGCCCTCGAGGAGGTACACGAGCTGGTCGCTCGCGTGGCCGTGGCGCTCGATCACGACGCCCGCGTCGTAGCGCGTGAGCGCGACCATCCGCTTGTCGGTCCACTCGAGGAACTTGTTCCGAACCGTGACGCGCCGATCGCCGTGCATCTGTGCGATCACCTCGGTCCACGGCACGTCGTCGACGTGGACGAACGCGAGGCGGGGAGCCGCTTCGGCGGGCGGCGTGCTGGAGCGATCCATGCCGGCTTCTCCTCGTTTCCGTCGCCGATCCCTATACGATCGCCCGGCCCGAGGGCAGTGCGGATCGCGAGCGCTCGCGGTTGCGCCGCGCGCGGCGTTCGTGTTCTGCGTCCGGGCATGAACGAATTCCAGGGTCGGGTGGCCGTCGTCACCGGAGCGGCGAGCGGCATCGGACGGGCGCTCGCCGAGCGCCTCGCCGGCGTCGGCATGAACCTCGTCCTGTCCGACGTCGAGGAGCCGGCGCTCGCGACCGCCGCGCGCGAGCTGGAGGCCGGGGGAGCGCGCGTCGCCGCGGTCCCGACCGACGTGTCGAAGCCCGAGCAGGTCGACGCCCTCGCGGAGCGCGCCTACGGCGCGTTCGGGGCGGTGCACGTCCTCTGCAACAACGCCGGCGTCAGCTCCGGCGGTCTCACCTGGCAGGTCCCCCTCGGCGACTGGGAGTGGGTGCTCGGCGTCAACCTGTGGGGCGTCATTCACGGCGTCCGCGCGTTCGTCCCGCGAATGCTGGAAGGCGGGCAGGAAGGGCACGTCGTGAACACGGCGTCGATGGCTGGGCTCGCCACCGCGCCGGGCATGGCGCCGTACCACGTGAGCAAGTTCGGCGTCGTCGCGATCTCCGAGTCGCTCCACTACGAGCTCGCGATGCTCGGCGCGAAGGTGAAGGTCTCCGTCCTCTGCCCGGGTTGGGTCAACACGCGCATCGCGGACGCCGACCGCAACCGCCCCGCCGATCTCCCTCCGCCGGCGCTCGCGCCCGATCAGGAGGCGCTGCGCGAGCTGGTGCGCGGTCTCCTCGCTTCGGGCCTCGCGCCGAGCCAGGTCGCGGACCGCGTTCTGGAAGCGGTGCGCGAAGAACGCTTCTATATCTTGACGCATCCCGACTTCACGCCGATGGTGCGCCAGCGCATGCATGCGATCCTCGAGCAGCGAAACCCCGCCTTCACCGGCTTGGCGCGCTGACCGCATCCGGCGCCGGCATTCGGCCCGCGACGGTTCAGCGGGCCGGCTCGATGGAGACGCCGACGTCCGCCGGCACCGCAAGCGGGCGCGCGGGTCGTCCGGCGATCCGCTGCGCGACTTCGAGCCGCACGACCCAGCGACCCGGCGCGCGCGGCGCGGGAACGAGCAGCGCCTGGCGAAGCACGTCGCCGGGCGACACGTCGCGCCGCAGCCCGACGTCGCTTCCCCACGCCGCTGATCCGCCGCGTGCGGCGCCTCCGGTCGGCGCCGGCCACCACCGCACCGCGACGAACGCTTCTCCGGGAGCGCCGCCGTTCCCGGAAAGGGCCCCCGGCCAGGTCCAGGCGCCGCGGTTCGCGATCGCGATCGGGAGCGACAGGAGATGCCCCGCCGTCGTCGCGGCCGCGGCCGGCGCCGTGATCTCGCCGCCGGCCGCGCCGGCCGGCAGCGGCTCGTACGGCGCTCCGAGGAGGCTCGTCCCCGGCACGTAGCCGCGCCGGAGCGCGTCGGCCCACTCGCCGTGCGCCTGCGGGCGATCGACATGGAGGAGGACGAACCCGTCGAGCGGCCGGCGCGCGTCGGCGGGGACGTCGAGCCGCGCCGCCATGTCGTCGCGCGCGGAGGCGGTCGGCCAATCGCGCTCGGGCCGCAGCAGGATCCAGCGCAGGCCCGTCATGTCGACCAGCTCCTGGAGCGCGTCGGGCGCCGGCAGGCGGTCGATCGCCGACGCGACGAGCGGCCAGTGGAGCGGGAAGACCGGTCCGAATCCGGTCACGAGCGGCAGATCGTGCACGGTGCTCGCGACCATCGCGTCGGTGAAGAGCATGTCGCGCTGCGGCCCGCTCGCCGGCAGCTCGAGCAGCGGGCCGCCGCCCTCGCTCCCGGCGACGCGCGCGAGCTCCCGGTAGACCGCCGCGTCGCGCGTCAGCGGAGCGACGGGGTCGAGCGTCGGGCTCACGACCTCTCGGCCGCGCGTCGCGACGAGGATCCCGGCGACGGCGAGCGCGGCGAGCGCGCCCACGGGTCGGCGGGTCGCGGCGCGCGCCGCCTCGAGCGCGGCGCCGGAGAGGAGCGCCACCCCGAACCCGGTCACGGCCGTCAATCGAAACGGGTTCCGGAAGAACCCGAGGAAGCTCGGGAGAGGCGTCAACGTGCCCGTCAAGATCACGAGGAGGAGGCCGGCGCCGAGCGCGACGAAGACGACCCCGCGCGCTGCCAGCGCCCGGGCGACGCGCGATCGCGACGCGAAGGCCGCGAGGCCCGCGATCGCGACCACGAGCGACACGTCGATGCGGGGCGGCCAGAAGAGGAGGACGACGAGCGGGACGTCGCCGGCGGAGCGCTCGTCGGGCCGCGCGACCGAGCCGCTCGTGGGCGCCGGAGGAACGCCCGGCGCGGCACCCGCCGGGCCCGGCGCTTCGCCGGCCGGCTGCGGCGCCACACCTTCCGGCCGCGTCGCGCGCGCCGCCGCCCGCACGCTCGCCGCGTGCACCTCGGCCGCGTGGCGCTCGAGGTACGGTCGCGAGATCGCGACCAGCGCGAGCGCCACGACGGCTCCGGCGGGCACCACGCGCGCGACGAACGTCCCGCGCCCCGGCCTCGAAGACGCGAGCTCGATCGCCGTCCATCCCGCGGCGACGAGGCCCGCGAGCACGGCCATGTAGTACGAGCTCGTGACCGCGAGGAGGAAGACGACCGCGAAGAGGCATGCGCGCGCCCATGTCGGCCGGTCGCGCAGACGCCGCAGCACGAGCGCAGTCAGCGGCAGGTAGAGGGGCAGGTACTGCGTGATCTGGATGTTCGCCGGGACGGCCATCGGTCCGAGCGCGAAGAGGAGGCCGGTCACCCAGGCGACCAGCGGCGCCGCACCGAGCGCCAGTAGAAGCCTCTCCATCGCCAGCGCACCGATCGGGTACGAGGCCAGGATGACGGCGTTCGCGGCCAGCACGGCGTTGCCGGTCGCCCAGAACACCGGCCCGAAGACGATCTGGTTCGAGAGGTAGCTCTCGGCGCCGGCGAGCTGGTCGGGAGCGGGGTGGAAGATGGGAGCGTCGAAGAGGGAGCGAGGCGCGTCGCGCAGGCTCCGCGCGACCGACGCCTGCGTCCAGGTGAGGAGGCGCGCGTCGACCGGGTTGTTGCCGCGGCCGTAGGAGGTCCCGGAGGCCGCGATGAGCCGCGCGAGCAGGACCGCGAAGACCACGACGTAGGCCGCGATCGAGAGCCGGAGGCGCCCCCGGACCGCGGTCGGCGCGTCTCCCGAGGCATCGGTCGCCCGGCCGCCCGCGGCGGCGAAGGGCGGACGCGGCCGGACGGAAGCGCCCTCCACGGGCGCGCGAAGTACCACCCGCGAGCCGCGCGAGAAAGCTCGTCGCGGGAGCGGTCGGCGCCTCCGTGGGGGGCTGCCGCCACCACCGCCGTGGAACGCCGTTTAGTTGACGATCGCCCTGTCGGACTTACCTTCCTCCGACAATGGAACGTCTACGACTCATCCCTCTCGACGACACGGTGGTCTTCCCGAACATGACCGTGACGCTCGCGGTCGACGTCGGGGACGAGCAGCGCGTCTTTCTGGTCCCGCGCCACGGCGGGGACTACGCGAAGGTCGGCGTCATCGCCGACGTGGCGGAGCGCGTCCGGATGCGCGGCCACGCCACGGCCGCGGTGGTCTCCGGCCTCCACCGGGGCATCGCCGGCGCCGCGTCGCCGGGCTCGGACGGGACCCTCTGGGTCGAGGTCGAGCCCCGGCCCGACGAGACCCCGCCTCCGGTCCGCACCCAGAACCTCGAGCGCGAGTTCCGCGCGGTGGTCGAGGAGATCCTCGAGATCCGCGGCGACGACGGCCGGGCGCGCGCGTTCGTGCGCTCGATCACCGAGCCCGGAGCGCTCGCCGACGCGTCGGGCTACTCGCCCGACCTGAGCTTCCAGCAGAAGGTCGAGGTCCTCGAGACGCTCGACGTCGTGCAGCGGCTCGAGCGCGCGCTCGGCCTCCAGCGCGAGCGCCTCGCCGAGCTGCAGGTGCGGAAGAAGATCCGCGAGGACGCCGAATCCGGCGCCCAGAAGCAGCAGCGCGAGTACCTCCTCCGCAAGCAGCTCGACTCGATCCGGAAGGAGCTCGGCGAGGACGATTCGGCGAGCGCGAGCGACTACCGGAAGAAGATCGAGGAGGCCGGCATGCCGGACGCCGTCCGGCAGCAAGCGGAGCGCGAGCTCGCGCGCCTCGAGCGCGTCGGCGACTCGAACATGGAGTCCTCGATGATCCGGACCTACCTCGACTGGCTCGTCGCCGTGCCGTGGTCGAAGCGCTCGGAGGAGCGCCTCGATCCCGGGCACGCGCGCCAGGTGCTCGACGCCGACCACGCCGGCCTCGAGGACGTGAAGGAGCGCATCACCGAGTACCTCGCGGTGCGGAAGCTGCGCCACGAGCGCGGCGTCGCGGACGACAAGCGCTCGGGCGTGATCCTGTCGCTGATCGGCCCGCCGGGCACCGGCAAGACCTCGATCGGCGAGTCGATCGCGCGCGCGACCGGCCGGAAGTTCGTCCGCATGTCGCTCGGCGGCGTGCGCGACGAGGCGGAGATCCGCGGCCATCGCCGGACGTACATCGGTGCGCTGCCGGGTCGGCTGGTGCGCGCGCTGCGCGACGCCGGCACGATGAACCCGGTCATCCTGCTCGACGAGGTCGACAAGATCGGCGCCGACTGGCGCGGCGATCCATCGTCCGCGCTGCTCGAGGTGCTCGACCCGGCACAGAATCACTCGTTCCGCGACCACTACCTCGACGTCGAGGTCGACCTCTCCCAGGTCCTCTTCATCGCGACCGCGAACGTGGCCGACACCATCCCCGGCCCGCTCCTCGACCGCATGGAGGTGATCCGCTTCGACGGCTACACGCTCGACGAGAAGATCGCGATCGCCCGCGGCTATCTCTGGCCGCGTCAGGTCGAGCGGAACGGCCTCCGGCTCGACGAGGTGACGATCGACGACGCGACCCTGCGCACGATCGTGACCGAGTACACGCGCGAGGCGGGCGTGCGACAGCTCGAGCGCGAGCTCGGGACGATCCTCCGGAAGGCGGCGACCCGCGTCGCCTCGGGGGTGGCGACGCCGATCGCCGTCGACCACGCCTGGGTGCGCGACGCCCTCGGCAAGCAGAAGTTCTACCAGGAGGCCGCGATCCGGACGTCGACGCCGGGCGTCGCCACGGGCCTCGCCGTGACCGGCACCGGCGGCGACGTGCTGTTCGTCGAGGCGGCCGCGATGACCGGCAGCGGCGGCGGGCTCGAGCTGACGGGCCAGCTCGGCGACGTGATGAAGGAGTCGGCGCGGATCGCGCTCACCTGGGTGCGGAGCCACGCGAAGGAGCTCGCCATCGGGGAGGCGGAGTTCCGCCGGCGCGACTTCCACGTCCACGTCCCGGCGGGCGCGATCCCGAAGGACGGCCCGAGCGCGGGCGTCACGATGGTGACCGCGCTGACGTCGCTCCTCACCCACCGGCCGGTGAACCCGACGGTCGGGATGACGGGCGAGGTCACGCTGCAGGGCCGGGTGCTGCCGATCGGCGGCGTGAAGCAGAAGGTCCTGGCCGCGCACGCGGCGGGCCTCCGCGACGTGATCCTGCCCGAGCGCAATCGCGCCGACCTCGACGACGTGCCGTCGGAGGTGCGGGAGCAGCTCCGGTTCCACCTCGTGGAGACGGTGGACCAGGTGCTCGCGATCGCCCTCGCCCCGCGCGACGACGCCCTCGCGGCGTAGTGGCCCGGCGACAGGCCGTCGCCGGAATTCCAGCGAGCCCGCGACACGTTGGTGTCGCGGGCTCGCGCTCTTTCCGCCCTTACGGAATGACGCCCCGCTCCTTCAGGGCGGCGATGTCGTCCCACGTGTGCCCGAGCTCGAGCAGGACCTCCTCGGTGTGCTGCCCGACCTCGGGCGCCGTCCGGCCCGGCTCGGCCGGCGTCCCCGCGAAGTCGACCGGGGTCGCCAGCTGCTCCGGCAGCCCACGTTCGACGTCGAACGGCACGACTGCGCCCGCGGCGCGGACCTGCGGATCGCCGGCGATGTCGTCGCAGTCCTGCACGGGCGCCCACCAGACGCCCTCGCGATCGAAGATCTCCGCCCACTCGGCGAGCGGGCGCCGCGCGAACTCCTCGTCGAGCATCGCGACCACGGCCGGGCCGTTCTCCCGCCGCACGACGATGTTCGACGTGCGGGGATCGGTCACGAGGTCCGGACGCGCGATCGCGCGGCAGACGTCCGGCCAGTGCCGGTCGGCTTCGAGGCCGATCAGCCAGAACCACTTGCCGTCGCCCGCCCGATAGCTGTTCACGATCGCGTTCGGCGAGGCCGTCCGCGTGGAGGCCGGCGCGACGTATCCGTACCGGAGCCGCGTCGCGACGTCCCAGCCGACGACGTAGAGCCCGGTCCGGAGCAGCGAGGCGACGACGTGCTGCCCGCGCGCGGTCCGCTGGCGCGCGACCAGAGCGGCGGAGACCGCGCCCGCCGCCGCGATCGCGGTCGTGTGGTCGCCCATGCCGCCGCGCTGGACGGGCGGCTCGGCGCCGGGCGGCGTCAGCATCGCCGCGACCCCGCCGCGCGACCAGAACGCGCCGACGTCGTAGGCAGCGCGGTCGCGGTCGGGACCAACGACGCCGTATCCCGTGACCGAGCAGTAGACGAGGCCGGGGTTCCGGGCGGCGAGCGTCGGGTAGTCGAGATCCATCCGCTCGAGCGCCCCCGGCCGGAGGTTCGACACGAAGACGTCGGCGCGGTCGACGAGCCGGCGCGCGAGCTCGCGACCCTCCTCCGTCCGGAGGTCGATCAGGACCGAGCGCTTGCCCCGGTTGTCGAGCTCGAAAGGCGGGTTGAACGGTGCGTCGATGCCGACCGCGGAGAGGAAGATCCCGCGAAACGGATCGCCGGCGGGCGGAGGCTCGATCTTCACGACCTCCGCGCCCCAGTCCGCCAGGATGCCGGCGGTCGCCGGCCCGGCCACCCAGAACCCGATCTCGACGACCTTGATGCCTTCCAGCGGTCCCGGCATGTCGACCCTCCCGGGGCAGCGAGCCCGGACGAGGCATGGACCGCCGCTTCGCGAGCGTCAACCGCGGGTGTCACGGGCCGGCGAGCTTGCGTGACCCGGGCGCTGGACGTTTACTCCAGGCGGATGTTCGGCCAGCTGCCGCAGTCGGTGATCGACCAGGCCACCCGGAGGAGCTCGGTCGCGTCCATCGAGGAGGCGATCGCCGAGTACCGCGCGGGTCGCATGGTCATCGTCATGGACGACGAGGACCGCGAGAACGAGGGCGACCTGTGCATGGCCGCCGAGAAGGTGACGCCCGAGGCGATCAACTTCATGGCGACCGAGGGCCGAGGCCTCATCTGCCTCCCGCTCACCGCGAAGAAGCTGCAGGAGCTCGGCCTCCCGATGATGGTGTCCGAGAACACGGCGCCGCTCGGAACCGCGTTCACGGTGTCGATCGACGCGCGCCACGGAATCGGCGCCGGCGTGTCGGCGAGCGACCGCGCCCGCACGATCCTCGCCGCGGTCGCCGACGGCGCCGGGCCGCACGACATCCGGACGCCGGGCCACGTCTTCCCGCTGCGCGCGCGCGACGGCGGGGTGCTGGTCCGGACCGGCCAGACGGAAGCCGCGGTCGACCTCGCGCGCCTCGCGGGCCTCAAGCCGGCGGGCGTCATCTGCGAGATCATGAAGCCCGACGGCACGATGGCGCGCCTGCCGGACCTCAAGAAGTTCTCGCAGAAGTGGAACGTCAAGCTCGTCACGATCGCCGACCTGATCCAGTACCGGCTCCGGCACGACTCGGTGGTCCATCGCGTCGCGGAGGCGCGCATCGCGACCCGCTTCGGCGGCGAGTTCAAGGCGTACGTGTACCGGAGCGACGTCGACGGCGGCGAGCACCTGGCGCTCGTGAAGGGCGACATCCGCCCCGACATCCCGACCCTCGTGCGCGCGCACGCCGAGTACCTGCCGGGCGACGTTTTCGCGTACGTCCGCCGCAACACCGGCGAGCTCCTCCACCGCGCGATGGCGATCATCGCGGACGAGGGCCGCGGCGTGATCCTGTACCTGAAGCGCGAGCACGGCTCCGAGATGTTCGCGCCGCGCGGCGACGCCGCGACCTCGCAGGACGGCGACACCGACGCCCGGAAGCCGAGCACCATGTCGAGCGCGCGTCTGAAGGAGTTCCGCGAGTACGGGATCGGAGCGCAGATCCTGCGCGACATCGGGGTCGGGAAGATCCGCCTCATCAGCAACTACGCGCGCCGCCTGGTGAGCCTCCCGGGCTACGGGCTGGAGATCGTCCAGACGGTCCCGCTCGACGTGCCGGACGGCTCGGCGTCCGCCAGGGCGGACGGCGCGGAAAGCAGCCCTGCCCGCGCCGCCGGGCGGCGCGCTCGCCTCGATCGCAAGGTCGGCGGCAGCGCCGGTTGAGGCCGGCGCAAATCTCGAGCGCGCGCGGCGCGGCGCCGCGTGGTATCGTCGCCGGTCGGATCGGACGTCCATGATCCCGACGTGGCGACACCCCCTGCTCGCGGCTCGAGCCGCCGTGCTCCTCCTCGCGGCCGCCGTCTTCGCGGTGATGAGCACGGCCGCGGCGACGGCCGCCCCGCCGCCCGCGAACGTCGTGAAGCTCGGCGGGACCGTCGAGCGGCGCGCGTCCGGCGGGATCGAGCTGGCCGCCCGGGTGGAGATCGCGCCCGGCTTCCACATCAACGCGAACCGCCCGGATGCCGACTTCCTGATCCCGACGGTGCTGACCGTCACGGCTCCCGGCGCGCAGTTCGACGCTCCGTCGTATCCGGATCCGGTCGCGAAGGCGTTCGCGTTCTCCGAGGGGAAGAAGCTCCTCGTCTACGACGGCGCGATCGACATCCGCGCGCGCTCCGCTTCGGTCCCGACCGGCCCGATCCGCGCCGCGCTCCGCTACCAGGCGTGCGACGAGGAGCGCTGCCTCGCGCCTCGCACGATCGACGTCACGCTCGCCCTGCCCGACGAGGCCGGCGGCGCGGGCGCGACCGCGTCGTCGCCCGGCGACGGCCGCGGCGCCGACGAAGCCAGATCCGGGCTCTCCGATCCCCCGGGCGGACCGGCGAGCGGGGAGCGCACCCCGTGGCTCGCGAAGTGGCTCGAAGGCGCGAGCCTGCCGGCCGCGATCGCGATGACCCTCGTCCTCGGGCTCGGCCTCAACCTCACGCCCTGTGTCTACCCGCTCATCTCCGTGACGGTCGCATACTTCGGCGGACAGGCGCGCCCGGGCGCCAGGGCCTGGCCGATCGCGTCGGCGTACGTCGCCGGAATCACGCTCAGCTTCGCGATCCTGGGGCTCAGCGCCGCCCTCTTCGGCGGGCTCGTGGGCGCGCCGCTCCAGCACCCGGTCGTTCCCGTGGCGCTCGCACTCGTCTTCGTCACGCTCGCCGGGGCGAGCTTCGGGCTCTACGAGATCCGCGCGCCCCGGTTCCTGCTGGAGCGCTTCGGGAAGTCGTCGGCGGGCATCGGCGGCGCGCTCCTCATGGGGCTCACCATGGGAATCGTGGCCGCCCCGTGCATCGGGCCGGTCGTCCTCGGGCTTCTCGTGTACGTCGGAGCGCGCCACGACCTCGCGCTGGGATTTCTTCTGTTCTTGACGATGGGCCTGGGCATGGGGTTGCCGTACGTCGTGCTCGCTTCGGCCGCGGGCTCGATCGCGCGCCTGCCGCGCTCCGGCGAATGGCTCCGCTGGATGAACCGGCTCTTCGGCGTCCTGCTGCTCGCGATGGCCCTCTACTTCGTGTCGCCGCTCGTGCCGGACGGCGCGATGCGGGTCGTCGTGCCGGTCTTCCTCGCCGCCGCCGGCGTGTACCTCGGCTTCGTCGAGCCGTCCGGGCGCAGCGTGCCCGGGTTCATGACCGCGCGCCGCTTCGTGGGAACGGCCGTCGTCGGCTTCGCGGCGTGGCTCGCGTTCTTCGCCGCCGAGCCGACGGCGCAGGCGCGCGCCGGCATCCGCTGGGAGCCGCTCAGCGTCGCAGCGCTGGACCGCGCGATCGGCGCCCGCCGTCCCGCGATCGTCGAGTTCGCGGCCGAGTGGTGCCTCCCGTGCGGCGTGATGGCGCGCACGACCTTCGTCGATCCCGACGTGACGCGAGAGGCGGAGCGCTTCTCGATGCTGCAGGCCGACGTCACCGAGAGCACCCCGGCGACCGAGGCGCTGCTCGGCCGGTTCGGCGTGATGGGCGTGCCGACGATGATCTTCTACGACGGGCGCGGCAACGAGGTGGATCGCATCGTCGGCTACGTCGACGCGCAGAAGCTGACGGCGATGATGCGTCGGGTCGCCGGTCCGGGACGCGGCGGCCAGAACGACGCGCCGCCGGACCGACCACCGAGGGCACCGGCCGAGCCCGCCGCCGCCCATCCCGCGGGCGCGACGCGCCGGGCGCCGCCCGAGCCGGCCGATCCAGGACCGGCGCCGCGCGGCGCGTCGTCGACTTGACGCTCGACGACTACTCCTTCCTCGACCCGCGCGTCGCGCTGATCCGCGCGGAGCAGCTCTCCCCCTTCGGTCTCGCGCCCGAGGGCCGCGCGATGCTCGCCGCGCGCGCGGGCTGGGGCGCCGAACGCCTCGACCTCTTCGACGAGGGCTTCCGCCGCTACTGGTCGCGTGCGAGCGCGCTCGCGCGCCGCGCGCCCGAGCTCCCGGAGCCGCGGCTCCGGAACGTCGCGGTCGTGGGCGAGCCCGAGAGCGTCCGGCCGTTCGGGCAGATGCTGAACCAGAGCACGTGGACGATGTTCGACGCCGACTTCGATCCCGCGCTCTCGCACCCGGAGCTCGTGGCCTATCTCCTCGTGCACGGCGATCGGCTCGTGCAGATCGGCGAGGTCACGTTCGCGCCCGTCCACCTGGCGCCCTACTGGTTCGAGCGAAGCCCGGCGGAGCGCGACGCCTTCGCGCGCGCCGCGGCGCTCTCGCCGCGGCCCGACGCCGGGACGTATCGCGCGATCGCGGCCGCGCTCGGCTGGCTGCGCGAGCTCCGCCACGAGCGCGTCCGTCCGCCGCGCCGGCCCGCGGGCCACCGCGCGATCCCCGGCACGGGCCTCCTCGTCCCGCGCGCGCTCGAGCGCGAGCCGGAGCGGCTCGTCGAGTCCGCGCGATCGTCCGCCGAGGAGGCGTTGCGCGAGTTCTATGCGCGCTGGCGGACGCCGCGCGGCGACGCGGAGGTCCGGCGGCTGCTGGACTGGCTCGTGGCGACGGCGCCGCCGCTCGTCGTCGCGGCGGGCGAGCGCGCCGTCTGGGACCCCGAGCGGCCGCACGACGTCGCGGCGCTCGCCCGGGAGCTGTCCGACGTCGGCCAGGCGGCGGCGCGCGACGTGCGCGAGGACCTCGCGGTCGTCGCCGAGCGGAGCACGCGGTTCCTCCGTGCGACGGTCGCGGCCGATGCGCTTCCCGTGCCCGAGCACTCGCTCGCGCAGTCGGGGTACGTCTACGTCCAGCGCGGGCGCCGGCTCCTCGCGTACAACCTGCACGAGCCGGCGGTGGAGCGGCTCGCCGGGCCCGCTTTGCCGTACGCGCGCTCGATGCTCGGAGCGCGCGCGCTCCACGAGTGGGCGCACCTCGCGGTGGAGGCCGGCTGGGTCCCGTGCGCCGACGAGAGCGCGCGCGGGGACGCGCTCCGGCGGCTCGCGGAGGAGCTCGACGCGGCCGTGGCGCGGGCACCGCGCGCCGTCCGCGAGCGCGCCGACCGCGGCCTCCAGTCGCTCTCCGGCAGCGGGTCGGCCGGCGAGCGCCTCGCCGCCCTCTTCGCGACCCGGCTTCCCGATTACCAGGCGAACGTCCTCGCCCGCCGGTTCTGGAGCGACGACGAGCGCGAGACCTACGTGCGCCAGAACGTCCGGTCGCTGCGCGGCGAGTATCCCGCCGAGCGGCTCTGGGCGCTGCTCGTGCGCTATGTCTACGAGCTCCAGTACCTCGAGTTCAGCCAGGTCGCCGACCGGCGCGCCTACTTCGTCGAGATGACGGGCTTCGAGCGCGACTTCGCCGCACCGCGCGTCGTGAGCGACCAGGCGTTCGAGTCGCTGTGCGCGGCGGCGCGCGCCGTGTGCCGATCGTACGCGGTCGACGAGTCGCGCTTCCGAGCGTCCGTCGCGGCGACGTGACGGCCGATTCGAGCGCCGCCCGGGCGCGGCCGGGACGCGATCCCCGGCGGACCGGGTTGCCGGCCTCCGCGGGGCGTGCGAACCCTTGGGCGCATGGGCACTTCGGTGATCGGCGCCGGATCGTGGGGGACCGCGCTCGCGATCCAGCTCGCGCGCGCAGGCCACGCCGTGACGCTCTGGGCGCGCGACGCCGGGCACACGCGCGAGATGGCCGAGACGCGCCAGAACCAGAAGTACCTCGCAGGCTACAATCTCCCGGTCGCGATCTCGCCGACGTCGGACCTCGAGCAGGCGGTCCGCGCCGGGACGAAGCTCCTCGTCTGCGCGGTCCCGTCGCACGCCGTGCGCGAGACGATGGCGATGGCCGCCCGCTTCGTCGCTCCCGACGCCGCGATCGTCAGCGCGACGAAGGGGATCGAGGAGGGCACGGCGCTCCGGATGAGCGAGATCATCCGCCAGACGACGTCGTGCGGCGAGCGCGTCGGCGTCCTGGCGGGGCCGAGCTTCGCGAAGGAGGTCGCCGCGGAGATGCCGACGGCGGTCACGATCGCGTCCGCAGTCGAGGACGTCGCGCGCTTCGCGCAAAAGGCGTTCGCGACCCCGATGTTCCGTCCCTACGTCGTGCGCGACGTCGTCGGCTGCGAGATCGGCGGGACCGTCAAGAACGTGATCGCCATCGCCGCGGGCGTGAGCGACGGGCTCGGCCTGGGGCACAACACCCGGGCCGGCCTCATCACCCGCGGCCTCGCCGAGGTGAACCGCCTCGCGATCCACCTCGGTGCGGATCCGCTGACGGTGACCGGGCTCGCCGGCCTCGGCGACCTGGTCCTCACCTGCACGGGCGAGCTGTCGCGGAACCGCTCGGTCGGTTTGAAGCTCGGGCGCGGCGAGAAGCTGAACGACGTGCTCGGCGGCATGACCCAGGTTGCGGAAGGGGTCCGCAACACGCTCGCGGTCGACGAGCTCGCGCGCTCGCTCACGATCGAGATGCCGATCACGGCGCAGATGCGCTGTCTCCTCTTCGAGGACAAATCGCCACGCGAGGCGATGGTCGACCTCATGACCCGCTCGCTGAAGAGCGAGTTCTGAACACCGGCCGTCGCCGGGCAAGCAAGGAGTCGAAGGAATGCGAAGCAAGGGAACTTGCAAGGCCGACGCCTGCGACAAGGACGCCGTCGGAAAGGGCTACTGCGAGCGCCACTACCGCGCCTGGAAGCGCGGAGGGCTGCCGAAGGCCCGCTACAAGACCTGCAAGACCGAGGGCTGCCGGAAGCGCCAGGTCCGAGCCGCCCACTGCGAGGAGCACCAGAAGCTGAAGCCCGCCGCCGCCGGAGGCGCCGCCGGCACGACCGAAGCGCCCGCCCCCGCCCCCGCCCCCGCCGAGCCGCCCGCCGCGCAGGCGTGAACACCGCGCCGCAATAGAGCGGCCCGACAGCGGAGAAGCGACGAGCGCAGGCTTTGCCTGCGCGACGAGGCCCATCGGAGGAGCGCAGCCTGGCGAGCTCGGCTCGCCAGGCGAGCACCGCACGGGGGCGAATGGCATTTGACAGCGGGGACCTCGCGTGGTTCCGTCGCGGATTGCTTTGCGCGTCCCGGCTCCCGGCCGGGCGCCGTTTCGCCAGGACGAACATCCCAGGACGGACGGGCGGGAGAGATGAAACGAACCTACCAGCCGAGCAATCGCCGGCGTAAGCGGGTGCACGGGTTCCTCGCCCGCATGGCGAGCCCGACCGGGCGCGAGGTGATCAAGCGCCGGCGCCGCAAGGGTCGAAAGCGCCTCTCGGTCTCGATCCCGGCGAAGCAGCCTGGCTGAGCACGCTCGTGGGGGGCAAGACGGCACGCTCCCGCTCCGAGACGCTCCCCACGGAAGCCCGAGTCCGGCGGCGCCCGGAATTCCTCGCGATCCAGCAGTCGGGACGGAGGTTCCCGACGCGCCACTTCCTGGTGGTGCATGCGCCGGCCGACGCGGCGCGGGCCGGCTCGAGCGCGGGGACGGCGCGGATCGGCATCACGGTGACGCGGAAGATCGGGAATGCGGTTCTGCGAAATCGCGTCAAGCGTCGCGTCCGGGAAGCGTTCCGGAGGCGCAGGCGCGACCTCGCAGCCGCCGGATCGTTCGTCGTGATCGCGCGCGACGGCGCCCCGACGCTCGGCGCCGGCGCCGTCGAAGCGGAGCTCGACCCGGTCTTCGCGCGCTTCCGCACAGCGGCGTCCCGCGATCCGAGCGTCGCGGCTCGCCGTTCCGAGTAGCGATGAGCCGAGCGATCGCCGCAGCGCTGCGCGGGGCCATCCGCGCCTACCAGCTGCTCGTGTCGCCCGTGCTCGGGCCGCACTGTCGCTTCGCTCCGAGCTGCTCGGAGTACGCCCGCGAGGCGATCGCCCGGCACGGCGCCGCGCGCGGCTCGTGGCTCGCGGTCCGCCGCCTGACCCGCTGCCATCCGTTCCACCCGGGCGGTCACGATCCCGTTCCGGCATCCGGCGGCACGCTCGTGCGGAGAACGGCCTGATGGATCGGCGGACGCTCCTCTTCATCGGGATCGCGATCACGATCATCGTCGCGTACCAGGAGCTCGTCCTGAAGCGGTTCATGCCGTCTCAGCCGACCGATTCGGCGAGCCGGTCGGTCTCCGAGCCGGGCGAGACACAGCCGTCGCCCGACGCCGGCAGCGCGAAGCCGCCGGCTCCGGCGCCCGAGCCGGAGGCGCGGACCGCCGAGCCCGGCGCCCGCATCGAGGGCCGACGGATCCGCGTCGAGACGGACCTCTACGCTGCGACCGTCAACACGGCGGGCGGCCGGATCGAGAGCTTCACGCTCAAGAAGTTCCGCTCCCTGAAGGATCCCAACAGCCCTCCCCTCGACCTGATCTCACCGGGCGGCGACGCCGAGCTGCCGCTCGGGCTCGAGCTGCGAGGCGAGCGCGTCTGGTCCGACGCCCGCTCCCTCTACGAGACGACCGCGTCGGACGTGGTCGTGAGCGGGACCGACCGGGCGACGATCGAGCTCCGCACGTCTCTCGGCGGCCAGCCGATCGTGAAGCGACTCACGTTCCAGGGCAACCAGTACCCGATCGAGCTCCGCGTGGAGACGCCGGCGGCCGGCGCGCTCGCGCGCGAGCTCACGAGCCCGGGGCCGGACGGACAGCCGGCAGGCGTCGCGCTCGTGTGGAGCAAGTCGGTCCAGCGCCACGCGGACGCGGGCGGCGTCTACGAAGGGGCAGCCGCGCTCGTCGACACGAAGCTCGTCCAGATCCCGATCTCGAAGCTCGAGAAGCCCGACAACTTGACCGGCGACATCCGCTGGGCCGGGTTTCAGGATCATTACTTCCTCTCCGCGGTCGCGCCCGACCACGCGACGCTGGTCGCGCTTCGCCCGCACGGCGACACGATCGAGAGCAAGATCGTCACGCCTCGTCAAGGCCAAAGTCCTCTGGCCATCGACTACACGCTCTTCCTCGGGCCGAAGGAGAGCTCGGTCCTCGAAGCCGCCGATCACGGCCTCGATCGGAGCCTCAATCTCGGCTGGTTCGGTCCGATCTCGCTGTTCCTGCTGTGGGTGCTGAACCTGTCGCACCGCGTGACCGGCAACTACGGCGTCGACATCATCCTCCTCACGATCCTCGTCAAGATCGCTTTCTGGCCCCTCACGCAGAAGAGCTTCCAGTCGATGCGCGAGATGCAGAAGCTCCAGCCCGAGATGGCGAAGCTGCGGGAGAAGTACAAGGACGACCCGAAGCAGATGAACGCCGAGGTGATGGAGCTCTACAAGCGCCACAAGGTGAACCCGCTCGGCGGGTGCCTGCCGATGGTGCTCCAGATGCCGGTCTTCTTCGGGCTCTACCAGGCGCTCTCGAGCACGATCCAGCTGCGGCACGCGCCCTTCCTCGGCTGGATCACCGACCTGTCGACTCCCGAGCGCCTGCCGATCCTCGGCTACGGAGTGCCGATCCTGACGATCCTCCTCGGCGTTTCGATGTTCCTGCAGCAGCGCATGGCGCCGCCCGCGGGTGACCCCGCGCAGCAGAAGGTGATGATGTTCATGCCGCTCATCTTCACCTATATGTTCATCGGGTTCCCCGCCGGCTTGACGCTCTACTGGCTCACCAACAACCTCCTCACGATCGCGCAGCAGTACTTCATCATTCGGCGCGTAGCGCCTTCGACGGCGTAGCGGTCGGCGGCACGACGGACGGCGCCGCTGGCATGGTCGTCTCGCGAACAATGTTTTATTATAAAACGCTCGCAGCGTCTCCTCCGGGAGCGACCGCGCGGCGTAAAGCGAATCGTTGGCGCGCGCGGTCGGCGGGCGGATCTGGTATGGCGCGTGGGTGCCTGCCTACGTCGAGGACACGATTGCGGCCGTAGCGACCGCACCGGGAGTCGGCGCAATCGCGGTGCTCCGGGTGAGTGGACGCGAGGCGCGCACGATCGCGTCGCGGGTGGTGCGGGGTCGGCGCGGGTCGAAGCTCGATCTCAAGGAATCCCACCGCGCCCGCGTGGCGGACCTGGTCGATCCGATCACCGGCGAGACCGTCGACGAGGTTCTCGTCCTGCCGATGCTCGCGCCCCGCAGCTACACGGGCGAGGACACCGTCGAGATCCACTGCCACGGCGGAAGCCAGGTTCCGCGGCTCGCCTTACGTGCGATCCTGCACGCGGGTGCCCGGGCCGCCCGCGCCGGCGAGTTCACCGAGCGTGCCTTCCTCAACGGCCGCCTCGACCTCTGCCAGGCGGAAGCCGTCGCCGACCTGATCGGCGCAGCGAACGAGACCGCCGCTGCGGTCGCCCGGAGCCAGCTCGGCGGGCTGCTATCGACCGAGGTGTCCGGACTCCGCGAGGCGGTGCTCGACGCGCGGGCGCTGTGCGAAGCACACCTCGACTTTCCCGAGGACGACCTGCCGCCCGCGGCGCTCGCCGACCTCCGATCCGCCGTCGCCGATGCCCGCCTCCGTACGGCGTCTCTCGCGAGCACGTACGACCGCGGTCGCCTCCTTCGGGACGGAATCCGCACCGTGCTCGTCGGAAAGCCGAACGTCGGCAAGTCGTCGCTTCTGAACGCGCTCCTCGGACGCGAGCGGGCCCTCGTGAGCGAGGAGCCCGGGACGACGCGCGACTTCCTCGAGGAGCCGGCGGCGATCGGGGACGTCGCCGTCCTCCTCTGCGACACGGCAGGCATGCGGCCCGCGAGCGATCGGGTGGAGACGGCGGGAATCGACCGAACCCGCGAGCTCGTCAATGCCGCAGATCTGGTCATGGTCGTGCTCGACGGCTCGCGGCCGCTCGACGAGCTGGATGCGCAGGTCCTTTCGGAAACCGAGGCGAGCACAGCCCGCATCCTCCTGCGGAACAAGAGCGACCTCCCGCCGGCATGGGAAGCATCCGATGGCGCTGGAGTACGGCGCCGGGTGAACGGTGGGGACGTTGCCGTGTCGCCTCCGATCATCGACGTGTCGGCGCTCGCCGGCACCGGCATCCCGGTCCTCTGCGAGGCGATCCGGGACGCGGTCGCGCGCGGCGGTCTTGAGGGTCCCCGCGAGCGACCGGTGGTGACGCACGAGCGTCAGCACGCGGCGCTCGGAGAGGCGATCGGCTTCCTAGCCGGCGCCGAGGACCTGCTGACCGGGCCGGAGGCCGAGCTCGAGATCGTCGCGCTTCACCTCCAGCACGCGTCATCCGCATTGGAGGCGCTCCTCGGCCTCGCGAGCGACGAGGAGATCCTCGACCGGATCTTCCGGCGCTTCTGCATCGGCAAGTAGCGCGGATGTTTCACGTGAAACACGGGGTGATCGTCGTGGGGGCAGGGCACGCGGGGATCGAGGCGGCGATCGCAGCCGCGCGATTGTGCGGCGGCGCCCTTCTCCTGACTCAGAATCTCGATCACGTCGGCCAGATGTCCTGTAATCCCGCGATCGGTGGCGTCGGCAAAGGCCACCTCGTGAAGGAGATCGACGCGCTCGGCGGGGAGATGGCTCAC
Organism: Binatia bacterium; assembly: GCA_035651755.1. Lineage (GTDB taxonomy): Bacteria > Desulfobacterota > Binatia > UBA12015 > UBA12015 > DASRFA01. The sequence continues at coordinate 251,940 of DASRFA010000060.1, forward strand.
GCGATCGATTCGACCGGGATCCAGTTCCGGACGCTCAACACGCGGAAGGGGCCGGCGGTTCGAGCGACTCGCGCGCAGGCGGACAAGGCTGCCTATCGGCGCTTCATGAAAGCCCTCGTGGAGCGCGAACCGGGCTTGACGGTCCGCCAGGCGTCGGTCGAGCGCCTCATCGTCGAGGGCGACCGGGTGGTCGGCGTGGAGACATCCCTCGGTGAGGCGTTTCGCGCCGAGGCCGTGATCCTCACGACCGGAACGTTTCTCCGCGGCCTGATGCACGTCGGCGAGCGTCGACAGTCGGGTGGCCGGGCCGGAGACGCGGCTTCCGAGGGACTGAGCCCCCAGCTGGAGGCTCTGGGGTTCCGCGTGGGCCGCCTGAAGACCGGCACCTGCCCGCGGCTCGACGCTCGGACGATCGACTTCGAGCGTCTCGAAGTCCAACCCGGCGATGATCCGCCCACCCCCTTCTCGTATCGCACCGACCGGATCGAGCAGCCCCAGGTTCCCTGCCACATCGCGTACACGACCGCCGAGACCCATGCCCTGATTGCAAGCAACCTCGAGCGATCCGCGATGTTCGCGGGCCACATCCGGAGCCGGGGTCCCCGCTACTGCCCATCCATCGAGGACAAGATCGTCCGCTTCGCAGACAAGCCGCGTCACCAGATCTTCCTGGAGCCCGAGGGCCTCGACACGGTCGAGGTCTATCCGAATGGCCTCTCGACGTCCTTGCCGCTCGACGTCCAGCTCGCGATGGTCCGGTCCATCGCCGGGCTCGAGCGCGCCGACATCATGCGGCCGGGCTACGCGATCGAGTACGACTTCGTCGATCCCCTCGAGCTCGACCCGAGCTTGGCGACGAAGCGCCTCCGCGGCCTCTACCTCGCCGGCCAGATCAACGGCACGACCGGCTACGAGGAAGCCGCGGCACAGGGGCTCGTGGCCGGGATCAATGCGGCCCGTGCCGTCCAAGGCCAGCGTCCGATCGTGCTCGGGCGCTCGGAGGCCTACATCGGGGTCCTGATCGACGACCTCGTGACGAAGGGCATCGGCGGCGAGCCCTATCGGATGTTCACGTCGCGCGCGGAGCACCGACTGCTGCTCCGCGAGGACAACGCGGACCGCCGCCTTTTCGCGGTCGCGCGCGAGGTCGGGCTCCTGAGCGCAGCCGATGCCGGACGGGCGGAAGCGCGCTCGCGCTCCTACGACGCCGCGCTCGGAGCGCTGCGCGAGCTCCGGGTTCACCCGACGGACGAAACGAACCGGATCCTCGCCGAGCGCGGCTTGCCCGCGCTCCGGCAGGCGGCGACCGGGGCCGAGCTCGCGCGGCGGCCGCACGTCGGATGGGACCTGCTCGAGCAGCTCGGCTTCGCGGCTCCCGCCGACGACCGGGTGCGCACCTCTCTGCTGCTCGACCTCAAGTACGACGGCTACATCGCCCAGCAGAACGAGCTCGCCGCGCGCGCGGCGCGTTTCGAGAACGAGCCTCTCCCGCTGGGGGAGGACTTCCTCGCGATTCCCGGGCTGTCGACGGAGGTGCGGGAGCGTCTGGCCGCGGTTCGGCCGCGAACGCTCGGGCAGGCATCACGCATCCCGGGCGTGACGCCGGCCGCGCTGTCCCTGATCGGGATCCATCTCCGGCGCATGCGCCGGGCTGCAGAACGGCCGGCTCCTTGACGCGGGCCACGCGCACCTCGAAGCGGATGCGCGTGGGAAGGTCGCCGGATCGGAGCCACGCCGAGCCGGTGCCGGACGCGACCGACCACGGCGTTGCGCGCGGGAAGGCACCTCCAGGCGCCCAAACCGAGCGCGCCGCCGATCTCGAACGAGAAGACGCCGCGCTTCTCGCCGACGGCGCTCGCGCGCTCGGCATCTCGCTCGACGAGAGTGCCATCCGGACCACGCTGTCGTACGTCCGCGAGCTCCGGACGTGGGCTCGGCGCGTCGATCTGATCTCGACGCGGGACCTGGACGATGTGATCGCTCGCCACGTCGTCGATTCGCTCGCCGCCGCGCCTCCGCTCCGCGCGCTGGGCGCGGGGCTTTCGATCGCCGACCTCGGGAGCGGCGCCGGGCTCCCCGGGATACCGCTCGCGATCGCGCTCCGACCCGATCGGATGTTGCTCGTCGAATCACGCCGGCGGCGGGCGCACTTCCTCTCCGCGGTCGCGCGCGCACTTCCCGACGTTCCGCTCGTCGTTCGGAACGAGCGCATCGAAGTCCTGCCGTCGACGCTGGATCACACCTTCGACGGCGTCGTGACGCGCGCCGCGTTCGCTCGCGAAGCGTTCCTCAACGTTGCCGCGCGCCTTCTGCGAAGCGGCGGACTGGCGATCGCCTTCCTCGGTCCCCGGCAGGTGCGCTCGTCCGGAGACGCGGGCGTCACACCGCTCGGCTTCACGCGTGTCCAGTCGATCGCGTATCGCCTTCCTGGGCGCCGCCACGAGCTCCACCTCGCGGTATGGCAGCACGGCGAGCGCTGTTTCACGTGAAACAACTCGACCGCTTGAACGCACTCACCTCCGATTTGCCGGCTTCCTTCGATCCTTGGCGACCCGCACATTCCCCCGCGTAGAGAAATCTGGTACGCAGCCGCGCACCTCGCATGGGACGCGTCATCGCCATCGTCAACCAGAAGGGTGGAGTCGGCAAAACGACGACGGCGGTGAACCTGAGTGCCGCCCTCGCGATCAGGGGCAGCTCGGTCCTGCTCGTCGACGTCGATCCGCAGGCGAGCGCGACGAGCGGCGTCGGCATTCGCCTGTCGCTCGGCGAGCCGTCGACGTATGAGGTGCTTCTCGGACAGACCTCCGCGGAAGAGGCCGTTCGGAAAACGATGCTTCCGACGCTCCAGGTTCTTCCGGCGAGTCGCGATCTCGTCGGAGCGGAGATCGAGCTCGTGGGGCTCGAACGCCGCGAGCAGCGTCTGAAGGAGGCTCTCGCCGCCCTCCGGTGGCGCTACGACTACGTCGTGATCGACTGCCCGCCGTCACTCGGCCTGGTGACGCTTAACGCGCTCACCGCGAGCGACTCGCTTTTGATCCCGCTTCAGTGCGAGTACTACGCGCTGGAGGGCCTCACCGCGCTGCTCGAGACCGTCGGGCTCGTCCGCGAGAGCCTGAACCCGGACCTGGCGATCGAAGGCCTCCTCCTGACCATGTTCGACGGCCGGAACATCCTCTGCCGCCAGGTCGCCGAGGACGTGCGTACGCACTTTCCGGACAAGGTCTTCGGAACGATCGTGCCGAGAAATGTCCGCTTGAGCGAGAGTCCGAGCCACGGCTTGCCCGCACTTCTCTACGACCCGTCGTCACGCGGCGCGGTTGCGTACACGGAGCTCGCCCGCGAAGTCCACTCGCAGATCAGCAGTTGAATCAAACGTAGTTCTATCGGAGGTGGGGCATGCGGCAGGCGCTGGGAAAGGGAATCGGAGCCCTGATCCCGACGGCGCGCGAGCGTTCGCGGGTTGGAGAAACACCCGGGCCGGCGGCGGTCGCCGACTCGACCGCGGTCGTGGCGGAAGCGACGCCACGCGGCCACCTCGTGCGCGAGATCCCGGCGGAAGCGATCGCCGTGAACCCGCGGCAGCCGCGCGGCACGTTCGACGAATCGGCCCTCGCGGATCTCGCGCGCTCGATTGCGGCGCACGGCGTCCTCCAGCCGATCCTCGTGCGACCCACGTCGGAAGGTCGCTTCGAGCTGGTCGCGGGCGAGCGACGGCTGCGAGCGTCTCGCCAGGTCGGGCTCGCGACCGTCCCCGCGCTCGTCAAGTCGGTGGGCGAGGAGGACAGTCTCGTGCTCGCCGTGGTCGAGAACATCCAACGCGCGGACCTCTCGCCGCTCGAGGAGGCGCGCGCCTATCGCGGGCTGATCGACGACTTCGCGCTCACGCAGGACGAGGTCGCGAACCGGGTCGGGAAGAGCCGGCCGGCGATCGCGAACGCGCTTCGCTTGCTCTCGCTCCCCGAGGACATCCAGTCGGAGATCACCGCCGGGCGAATCACCGCCGGTCACGCTCGCGCGCTGCTGGCGCTCGAGAGCGACCGCGCGCGGCATGCGCTGGCGCACGAGATCGTGCAGCGGAAGCTGTCCGTACGCGACGCGGAGGCGGCCGCGCAGAGAGCCCGTACGTCGCCCAGCGATCCCGCGACGACGTCCTCGGATCCCGACGTGCGGCGCCTCGCGTCCGACCTCAGCCGGGCGCTCGGGACCAAGGTGACGATCCAGACCGGCAAGGGCGGCGCCGGCCGCATCGAGATCGCATTCTATTCCAATGACGATCTGGCGCGCGTCTGCGATTTGCTCGCGCGCAGCGGGCGACCGACCGCGGCGGCCGCGACACGCGGGTGAGGGGTACCCGAGCGCGCCCTTGACCTGAGCGCGATCGCGCTCGCGCTGCTGAACGGCCGCCAGCGGCTCGAGCGCGATACGCGGCCGCGCAGGCGAGCCGCCTGCCCGCGCGACGCTCGACCGCCTCCCACCGATCCTCGCCGCGAACGTTCGTCCACCTAATAGACCGCACCTCATTTTGACAACCCAACTCAACGGTGGTAGCGAGGCGCGTTTGGGCGCGTCGCGCCGATCCGCGCACGCTGCGCGGTCGGCAGAGCGCCCTCGGCTGGGACGCCTCTGATGGCTTTGTTTCGTAAGGATCGCGATCGCGACGTGCTGCGCAGCCCGCACGCCGACGATCGCCGGGAGTCGAGCGAGCGCGCGGCCGAGACCGGGAACTCGCACGGCACGGACCTGGAGCGGGGGAGGTCGAGCATGGCGACGTCCTATGCGTCGAGCGCCGAGAAGGCGCCCGACCTGAATTCCTCACAGGCGAGCGCGTTCCTCGGACGCGGAACTCGCGTCTCCGGAAAGATCATCTTCGAGGGACCGGCTCGCATCGAGGGACAGGTCGAGGGCGAGGTGGCCGCTAGCGACTCGCTCCTCGTCGGCGAGTCGGCCGTCCTGAACGCGCAGATCTCCGGCGGCACGATCGTCATCCACGGCAAGGTCACCGGCGACATCAACGCTTCGAAGCGGCTCGAGATCCGCGCTCCCGGCCGCGTCTATGGCAACGTCACCACGCCCAGCCTCGTCATCGAGGAAGGCGTCGTCTTCGAGGGCCACTGCTCGATGGGCGCGGCCGAGAACCGCGGGAGCAAGGTGACGCTCCTCGCGAAGGAGGAAAAGCCGGCGGCCATGTCTCCGCCGGTGCCGACTGCGCTCAAGGCACAAGGCGACGTCAAGTAGCAGCCGACGCCGCGAGGGTCGCGCGAAGGCGTCGTAGACCGCAGCGCGCGCCCGCGCAGGCTCGTGATCGGAACACCGGACGCCGCGCGTTCCGCGCGGTCCATCTTCCGAAGCGGCGATCGCTCGGCTCGCTGGCCTCGCGCCTCATCGAAAGACCAACATGCTCGAGATACCGCCGCACGTCTCCTATCTCTACGAAGTCGTCGCCTTCTTTCTCTTCGCGGTCATCCTGCACCGGGTGATCTGGGCGCCGACGCAGAAGCTGCTCGCGGAGCGCGCGCGCCGTACCGTCGGCGCGCAGAGCGAGGCGCTCGAGATGCGCGAGGAAGCCGCGGCCCTGGAGCGGCAGCTCGAAGCCACCGTGGACGAGGCGCGGCGCGCCGGCGGCGACGCCGGTGAGCAGGTCCGGCGACAAGCCGAGGCCGAGGAGCGCCGCGTCCTGGACGCGGCGCACGAGCAGGCGGCGCGTCTCCTGGACGAAACGCGCGCGAGGGTCGCACGCGAGATGGAGGACGCCCGCCGCGCGATGCAGACCCAGGTCGAGAGCCTCGCGCGCATCGCGGCCGAGCGCATCCTGACGCGGCCGGTGACGTCGTGAAACGGCGCCGAACGACGCGGGCGCTCCCAACCGCAGCCGCGGTCCTGAGCGTGGCCGCGCTCGCGCTCCGCACGACCGCTGCCCTCGCCGCCGAGGCCGGCGCGGAGCACCACGCTCCCTCGGTCGGCCTGCTCGTCCTGAACTTCGTCAACTTTGGGATCTACGCGTTCATCCTCTATCGCTTCGCATGGCCGCCCACCGTCAAGTACCTGAAGGGGCGGCGCTCGGCAGTCGTCGCAGCGCTCGAAGCGGCGCGGCGCGCCCGTGCGGAAGCCGAGGCGATGAAGGCGGAGTACGAGGCGAAGCTCCGGACGCTCGAGGCGGACGCGGAGCGGGCGCGCGCCGAAGTCCTCGCCATCGCCGAGATCGAGGCCAAGAATCTCCTCGAGGAAGCGCGGCGATCGGCCGAGCGGATCGCGAACGACGCCCGTCTCGTCGCCGAGCAGGAGGTGACCCGCGCGCGCCACGTCCTGCAGGAAGAGGCGGCCGCGCTCGTCGCCCGGATCGCCGGCGACCTCATCGCCAAGCAGCTCACCACGCAGGACCAGGCGCGCTTCGTCGCCGACTTCGTCGCGCAGGCGCGGGAAACGGCGGACGAGCCGCGCGAGAGCGCGCGATGACCGGTGCGGTCGCGAAGCGCTACGCGCGAGCTCTCGCTGCGGTCGCCACGGAAAGCGGCCGGCTCGAGGAGGTCGCGGGCGAGCTCGACCGGGCGGTCGCGTGGCTGGAGGACCCGGAGCTCGCGAGCGCGCTGTCCTCGCCGGCGCTCGGCGCCGCCGCGCGACGCGCGCTCCTCGGCGAGATCACGCGCTCGCTCGCGCTCTCCGATCTGACGGACCGCTTCCTGGGCGTGCTCGCCGACAAGAACCGCCTGCACGAGTTCCGCGTGATCGCGCGCGCCTACCAGGCGCTGGTCGACCGCGAGCTCGGCCGCGTCCGGGCGACGATCCACAGCCCGCAGCCGCTCGACGACGAGAGCCTCCGCCAAGTCGTGTCCGCGCTCGAGAAGATCTCGGGCAAGCAGGTCCTCGCGCGCGTCGAGATCGATCCCGACCTGATCGCCGGCCTCACGGTCGAGATGGAAGGCCGCGTCTACGACGGCAGCGTCCGAACGCAGCTCGCCCACCTCGCGCGCATCATGGCGCGGGAGGAGACGGCGGGCTGAACGCTCGCCGGGCCGTCTCGACGGCTCCGCCCGGCCCGTTCGCGAAGCAGATCCACAAAGGAGAACCAGCAGATGGCGATTCGCGCCGCAGAGATCAGCGACATCATCCGCCAGCAGCTCAAGGACTATACGAAGTCGCTCGAAGTCCGTGAGACCGGCACGGTGCTGTCGACCGGTGACGGGATCGCGCGCATCTACGGCCTCGAGCGGGCGGCCGTCGGCGAGCTGCTCGAGTTCCCGCACGGCATCTTCGGCATCGTCCTGAACCTCGAGGAGGACAACGTCGGCGCGGCGCTCTTCGGCGAGGCGCAGGCGATCGGCGAGGGCGACGAGGTCCGGCGCACCGGTCGCATCGCGGAGGTGCCGGTCGGTCCCGAGCTGCGCGGCCGCGTCGTGAACGCGCTCGGCCAGCCGATCGACGGCAAGGGGGAGATCAAGTCCGCGCACACGCGCCGCATCGAGATCAAGGCGCCCGGCATCGTCGAGCGCCAGCCGGTGCGCGAGCCGCTCCAGACCGGCATCAAGGCGATCGACGCTCTCATCCCGATCGGACGCGGCCAGCGCGAGCTCATCATCGGCGACCGCCAGACCGGCAAGACCGCCATCGCGATCGACACCATCATCAACCAGCGCGGCGGCGACGTGAACTGCATCTACGTCGCGATCGGCCAGAAGCGCTCGACGGTGGCCCAGGTCGTGGAGCGGCTCAATCGCTACGGCGCGATGGAGTACACGACGGTCGTCGCGGCGACGGCGTCCGACGCGGCACCCCTCCAGTTCATCGCGCCCTACGCCGGCTGCACGATGGGCGAGTTCTTCCGCGACAACGGCCAGCACGCGCTCCTGATCTACGACGACCTTTCGAAGCAGGCGGTCGCGTACCGGCAGCTGTCACTGCTCCTCCGCCGCCCGCCCGGCCGCGAGGCCTATCCGGGCGACGTCTTCTACCTGCACTCGCGGCTCCTCGAGCGCGCCGCGAAGATGTCGAACGAGCGCGGCGGCGGGTCGCTGACCGCGCTCCCGATCATCGAGACCCAGGCCGGCGACGTTTCGGCGTACATCCCGACGAACGTGATCTCGATCACCGACGGTCAGATCTTCCTCGAGACCGACCTCTTCTACTCGGGCGTCCGCCCCGCCGTGAACCCCGGCATCTCGGTGAGCCGCGTCGGCGGCTCGGCGCAGGTGAAGGCGATGCGCCAGGTCGCCGGCACGCTCAAGCTCGACCTCGCGCAGTACCGCGAGCTCGCCGCCTTCGCGCAGTTCGGCTCGGATCTCGACGCCGCCACCCAGCGCCAGCTCGCGCGCGGCGCCCGCATGATGGAGGTCCTGAAGCAGAAGCAGTACGAGGCACTGCCGGTCGAGAAGCAGGTCTTCATCATCTACGCGGCGACGAACGGCTTCGTCGACGACCTGCCGGTCGAGTCGGTCCAGCACTTCGAGCGCGAGCTCTTCGCGTACGTCGACAGCCGCCAGCACCAGCTTCTCCAGGACATCGCCGCCCGGAAGGAGCTCACCGACGACCTCCGCCAGCGCATGTCGAGCGCAATCGAGGAGTTCAAGAAGGTCTTCGTCAAGTAATGGCGAGCCTCAAGGCCATCCGGAAGCGCATCGGAACGGTGCGCAGCACCCAGCAGATCACCAAGGCGATGAAGATGGTCGCCGCGGCGAAGCTGCGCCGCGCGCAGGAGGCGGCGGTCGCGTCGCGACCGTACGCGCAGAAGCTCGAGGCGATGGTCGCGCACCTCGCGAGCCGCGTGGACCCGGGCTCGCACCCGCTGCTGCGCGTCCCGGAAGGCGAGCACCGCCTTCTCCTCATCGTCATCACCGGCGACCGCGGCCTGTGCGGCGGCTACAACGCGAACCTCGGCCGGACGACCGAGAACTTCCTCCGCGAGCGCACCGAGGGCGGCGCCCTCTCGCGGCTGACCGCAATCGGCCGGAAGGGCAACGACTACCTGAAGCGGCGCGGCTTCCCGCCGGACACGCGCTTCCCGATGCCCGTGGCCGCGGACGCGGCGCCGATCGCGCGCGAGCTCGCGCGTGTCGCGACCCAGGCGTTCATCGAGGACGAGGTCGACGCGGTGTACCTCGTCTACAGCCACTTCCGCTCCGCACTCTCCCAGGTTCCGACGATCGAGCGGCTCCTTCCGTTCGAGCGCCTGGCCGCCGCGGACGGAGACGCAGCGGCGCCGCACGCCGACTACCTCTTCGAGCCCGACCCGCAGACGATCATGGCGTTCGTGCTGCCGCGGCTCGTCGAGGTGCGCATCCTGCACGGGCTCCTCGAGGCGGGCGCGAGCGAGCAGGGAGCGCGCATGACCGCGATGGACTCGGCGACGCGGAACGCCTCCGAGATGATCGACCGGCTCACGCTCGAGATGAACCGCGCGCGCCAGGCCGCGATCACGAAGGAGCTCATGGAGATCATCGGGGGCGCGGAGGCGCTCAAGGGCTAGACGCGCATCCGCGCGCGTCGCGATCGCGCCCCCGGGCGCTCGCAACGGACGGAGAACACGACAACCATGGCGACGGAGAACATCGGACGCATCACGCAGGTCATCGGCCCCGTGGTCGACGTGGAGTTCGACGACGGGAAGCTGCCGCCGATCTTCAACGCGCTCAAGATCACGAACCCCGCGATCAGCAGCGAGGACGGGAACCTCATCGTCGAGGTCGCGCAGCACCTCGGCGAGCGCACCGTGCGCTGCATCGCGATGGACGAGACGGAAGGCCTCGTCCGCGGGATGTCGGCGAAGGACACCGGCGAGGGGATCACGGTCCCGGTCGGCGATGCGACCCTCGGCCGCATCATGAACGTCATCGGACAGCCGGTCGACGAGGCCGGGCCCATCCAGGCAAGTAAGCGGTGGGCGATCCACCGCCCGACTCCGGAGTTCGTCGATCAGGCGGTCGAAGTGCAGATGTTCGAGACCGGGATCAAGGTCATCGACCTCCTCGCCCCCTACTCGCGCGGCGGCAAGATCGGCCTCTTCGGCGGCGCCGGCGTCGGGAAGACGGTCATCATCCAGGAGCTCATCAACAACGTCGCCAAGCAGCACGGCGGCTACTCGGTGTTCGGCGGCGTCGGCGAGCGCACGCGCGAGGGCAACGACCTCTGGCTCGAGATGAAGGAGTCGGGCGTCATCGAGAAGGCCGCGCTCGTGTACGGCCAGATGAACGAGCCGCCCGGCGCGCGCGCCCGCGTCGGGCTCTCCGCGCTGACGGTCGCCGAGTACTTCCGCGACGAGGAAGGCAAGGACGTCCTCCTCTTCATCGACAACATCTTCCGCTTCACGCAGGCGAACTCCGAGGTGTCGGCGCTTCTCGGGCGCATGCCGAGCGCCGTCGGCTACCAGCCGACGCTCGCGACCGACCTCGGCGAGCTCCAGGAGCGGATCACCACGACCCGGAAGGGATCGATCACGTCGGTGCAGGCGATCTACGTCCCCGCCGACGACTTGACGGACCCCGCGCCGGCGACCACCTTCGCCCACCTCGACGCGACCACCGTGCTCGACCGCAAGATCTCGGAGAAGGGCATCTACCCGGCCGTGCACCCGCTCGAGTCGACGTCGCGCATCCTCGACCCGAACATCCTCGGCGACGAGCACTACTCGGTCGCGCGCCAGGTGCAGGAGATCCTGCAGCGCTACAACGACCTGCAGGACATCATCGCGATCCTGGGCATGGACGAGCTGTCCGAGGACGATCGTCTGACGGTCGCCCGCGCGCGCAAGATCGAGCGCTTCCTGTCGCAGCCCTTCAACGTCGCGTCGCAGTTCACGGGAGTCCCCGGGCAGTACGTCAAGCTCGCCGACACGATCCAGGGCTTCAAGGAGATCGTCGCCGGCAAGCACGACAACATCCCGGAGCAGGCGTTCCACATGGTCGGCACGATCGACGACGCGCTCGCCAAGGCGAAGAAGCTCGCCGCCGGCTGAGACCGGACGGACCACCATGAAGCTCGTCGTCGTCACCCCCGAGCGCCAGCTGCTCGAAGCGGACGTGGAGGAGGTCTACGCGCCCGGCATCGCCGGGCAGTTCGGCGTGCTGCCGCTGCACGTGAACTTCCTGACGGCGCTCGTGCCCGGCGAGGTGCGCTATCGCGAGCACGGCGTCGATCATTACCTGGCGATCGGAGGCGGGCTCTGCGAGGTCGTGAACGACGTCGTGACGATCCTCGCCGACAGCGCCGAGTTCGCCGGCGACATCGACCTCCAGCGCGCGGTCGCAGCCGAGAAGCGCGCGCTCGAGCAGATCGCCCTCGTCGCGGCGGCGTCGGTGGAATACACGGAGCTCCGCGCCGCGGCCGATCGCGCGGCGGCGCGCCGGCAAGTCGCCGCGCGCGGGTAATCAAACGAGGGGCATCGCTCCCCTCGCCCCCTTTGGCAAAGCCAAACGGGGCCCCACTCCCGGCGGGCTCGCCTCGCTCGCGTCTTGAATCGATCTCCTAGTGTCCCGTTCCCGAAGTTCGGCGAAATTCGGCTGCCGAGGCGCCCCGATGGCGAGTCGCGCGACCGAGGCGTATCGGGCAATACGCCGCAGGGAGCGCGGCGAAGCCAGCGGGGATGCGTCGGCAGCCGAATTTCGCCGAACTTCGGGAACGGGACACTAGCTAGCGGCCGCGGCGCGGCGGCGGGTCGCGGTGAGCGCGAACTCGACGTCGGGCGCGCCTTCCGGCCAGTCGACCGCGATCACCTCGCCGCCGACGAGCTGGCGGGATGCGAGGAGGCGCGCGAGCGGCGACACCAGCCGGCGCTCGAGGACGCGCTTCAGCGGCCGTGCGCCGTGCTCGAGATCGGTTCCCTCGCCGAGCAGGCGCTCCAGAGCGCGGTCCGAGTAGTCGATCGCGATCGCGATGCCGCGCCGCTCGAGGCGCGCCTCGATCTTCCGGAGCTCGAGCCGGAGGATCGCGTCGAGCTGCGCGTCGCGCAGCCGGTGGAACACGATCCTGTGGTCGATGCGGTTCAGGAACTCGGGCGGGAACGTCCGGCGCGCGCGCCAGAGCACGGCCTTCTCGACGCGGCGATGAACCGACGCCTCGGGCTCCGTCGCGCGCGGCGCGAAGCCGAGCGGCGGAGACAGGATGTCGCTCACCGCGCGGCTTCCCACGTTGCTCGTGAGGAAGATGAAGCAGGACGAGAGGTCCACTTCCTTGTTGTTGCCGAGCGTGAGGCGCGCCTTGTCCAGGATCCCGAGCAGGAGCTGCCAGAGGGAGTCGTTCGCCTTCTCGATCTCGTCGAAGAGCACGAGCGTGAACGGACACGCCTCGGTCTGGTGGCGCACGAGGTTCGCCGCAGAGAGATAGGGCTGCGTCTCCTGATGGCCGAGATACCCCGGCGGCGACCCGATGAGGCGCGAGATCTCGTGGCTGTGGCTGAACTCCGCGCAGTCGATCTTGAGCATCGCCTTGCGATCGCCGAAGCAGACTTCCGCGAAGGCCTCGACGAGGTTCGTCTTCCCGGTGCCCGTCGGGCCGAGGAAGAGGAACGAGCCGAGCGGGCGGTCGGGGCTCGCCAGGCCCGACGAGTGAATCTGGAAGGCCTCGGTCACCGCGTCGACAGCGGCGTCCTGGCCGACGACCCGCGCGCGGAGCTGCGAGCGAACGGCCTCGACGTGGTCGCCGAGGCGCTCGGGCCGCAGGCGCGGGGCTTCGGCTGCCGGTGCGCCGCCGCGCTCCGCCGGGTCCATCCCCGACCGGGACGCGGCCCTCCTCGGGCGCTCCGCCGCCGGCCTCCGCTTCGCCACCCTCCCCTCCACCAACCGGTGCATCGGCCCGGCGCGCGGAAGGCTTGAGTCGCGCCTTCCGCCCGACCGCGACGCGTGGCACAAGGCGCGCATGAAGCTCGCGGGCAAGACGGCTTTCATCACCGGTGGATCGCGCGGCATCGGGCGCGGGATCGCGCTCGCGTTCGCGCGCGAGGGAGCGGACGTCGCGATCAACTTCCGGCGCGATCGGAGCGCCGCCGAGGCGACCGCCGCCGACGTCGCCGCGCTCGGAAGGCGGAGCGAGATCTATCAGGCCGACGTCGGGGACGCGGACGCGGTCGCGCGCGCGATCGAAGCCGCCGCCGCGCGCTTCGGCGGCTTCGACGTGCTGGTCGCGAACTCGGGCGTGGCGTCGCGTACCGCGCCGGTCGCCGAGACCGAGGTCGACTACTGGAAGCGGGTCCTCGACGTCGACCTGAACGGGGTCTTCTACACGTGCCGGTACGGCGTGCCGCGGCTCCGGCCGCGCGGCAGCGTGATCGTCGTGTCCTCCATCGGAGCCGACCTCTGCGCCGCGTACGGCGCGCCCTACTACGTCGCCAAGGCCGGCGCGAACGCGCTCACCAAGGTCCTGGCGAAGGAGCTGGCGCCCGACAAGAAGCGCGTGAACTGCATCGCGCCCGGGATGATCGCGACCGACATGGGCAATCGCCTCATGGCCGCCCTCGGCGGCGAATCGATGATCTCGACGATCCCGCTCGGCCGCATCGGCCAGCCCGAGGACATCGGCGCGGCGGCGGTCTTCCTCGCATCCGAGGACGCGAGCTGGATCACGGGAAAGATCCTGCGCGTGGACGGCGGGGTCTACATGTAGCTCCGCCCGCCGCGCCGTCGCGCCGGCGTCGAGCCCGCTCGGTGGCCTCAGGCGGCGAAGCGCCAGGCGGCCCACGCGATCGCGGCGGCGCCGACGGTCGCCCCGACCCAGAGGAGCCAGCGCCGGCTCGCGCGGCGTTCCGCGCGGGCCGTCGCCGTGCTTGCGGCGGCCGCCTCGCTCCGCACCGATTCGTCGAGGAAGCGCGCGACAACGGTCGCGCCGTCGAGCTCCAGGTAGTCGGCGTACCGGCGGAGGAACGGGACGAGGTAGAACTGGTCGGCGATGAGCCCGGATTCCCGGCCCTCCATCGCCTCCAGGTAGTGAAGGGGGATCCCGAGGGTGCCGCGGATGTCGTCGAGGGAGAGCTGGCGCGACTGCCGCGCGCTCCGCAGAGATTCGCCGATGGTCGCCAACACGCGCCCGCCCGGCGAACTCCTTTAGCGGGATGGGGACGACCGTCGCAAACCCCTGTTGACACGCTCTGCGCCGATCAATACTGAACGTTCAGTATGGACGTGCCGGCCAGCCGCACCCGCCGGGCGGAGCCCGGGCGCGAAGGGCTCATCGCGACCGCGATCGACTGCTTCGCCCGCTACGGGTACGCAGGCACGTCGATCGACCGGATCGCGCGCGCGGCCGGGGTCACCAAGGGCGCGCTCTACTACCACTTCCGCGACAAGGAGCACCTCCTGTCGGAGGCGGTCAGCGAGCGCGTCGGCGCGTTCGAGCGCTACGTCCTCGACAAGGTCGAGCCGCTCGACAACCCCGCCGAAGCGCTCCGGCAGATCGCGCGCATCTGCGGCGAGAACGCCATCCGCGACAACCACCGGCGCTTCATCCTGACGCTGATGGTCGAGGCGCTCGACACAAACGCGGCGCTCTCCGCGGAGTTCCGCGAGATGCTCCGGCGCTTCCGGAGCTTCCACCGCCACCTCATCCGGAAGGGACAGGACGCCGGCGAGTTCCGCGGCGACGTCGACGTCGCGGCCGCGGCCGAGACCTTCGTCAGCGGCATCCTGGGCGCGGAGATCCAGTACTACCAGGAGCCCGAGGCGATCGACGTCGTGCGGACGCTGGACCTGCACGTCGAGCAGTTTCTCGCCTGGCTGATGGCGCCGAGCGCGCCGCGGCCGGCGAGCGGAGGGAACAATGTTTGATCTCGAGCTGAGCGAGGAGCAACGGCTCGTTCACGATACGGTCGCGAGCTTCGCCCGCGACGAGATCCGGCCGCTCGCGCGCCCGAGCGACGAGACCGGCGCCATCCCGCAGGCGATCGTCGACAAGGGATTCGAGCTCGGCCTCGTGCAGGGCGCGCTTCCGGAGGAGCACGGCGGCTACGGCGAGGTCCGCTCGGCCGTCACCGGCGCGATCGTTGCCGAAGAGCTCGCCTTCGGCGACCTGGCGATCGCGCTCCATCTGCTGTCGCCGCGCCTCGTCGCGTATCCGGTGCTCGACCTCGGAACCCCCGAGCAACGCGCGCGCTTCCTGCCGCGATTCGCGGAGGCGTTCCACCCGGCGGCCGCCGCCGTGGTCGAGCCGCGGTTCGACTTCGACACGATGCGCTACGCGACGACCGCGCGGCGCGACAACGGCGCGTGGATTTTGAACGGCGCGAAGTGCTTCGTCCCGCTCGCGGCGGATTCGGACGTGATGCTCGTGCTCGCGCAGCTGGCGGGCGCCGAGCAGGCCCAGGGCGCGTTCCTGGTGGAGCGCGGCGCGACCGGCCTCGCGATCGGCGAACGCGAGAAGAACATGGGCGTGAAGGCGCTCGCGACCTACGAGGTCACGCTCAAGGACGTCGTGGTTCCGGCGGCGATGCGGCTCGGCGGGGACGATGCGGCGAGCCTCGATCTCTTGGTCGATCGCAGCCGGGTCGCGCTCGCCGCGCTCGCGGTGGGAGTCGCGCGCGCGGCGTACGAGTACTCGCGCGACTACGCGAAGGAGCGGAAGGCCTTCGGCGTCCCGATCGCGCAGAAGCAGGCGATCGCGTTCATGCTCGCCGAGATGGCGATCGAGATCGATGCCGCGCGCCTCCTCGTCTGGGAGGCCGCGTGGACGATCGACCGCGGCAAGCCCGCGACGCGCGAGAGCGCGCTCGCGAAGCGCTATGCGGCGAGCACCGTGCTCAAGGTCGCCGACAACGCGCTTCAGGTGCTCGGCGGACACGGCTACGTCCGCGACCATCCGGTCGAGCTCTGGCTCAGGAACGCGCGTGGCTTCACCGCGTTCGAGGGCCTGGCGATCGTCTGAGCGGCACGGCGCGCGCGACCGCCGAGAGACGGACGAATCCTTCGAGGAGTGGGAACATGATCGACTTCGAGCTTTCCGATCGCATTCAGAACTCGCGCCAGATGGTGCACATGGTGGCCGAGCAGATGATGCGGCCGATCTCGCGCGAGTACGACGAGCGCGAGCACGAGAAGCCCTGGGATTTCCTGAAGACGATGTGGAGCGTCTCCGGCTCGGCGCCCATCGGCAACGACAAGTCCGAGGCGGCGAGCTCGGCGGACGGCCCGCGCGAGTCGAACCTCGCCTCGTGCGTCACCATCGAGGAGCTCTCGTGGGGCGACGCCGGCCTCTACCTCACGATCCCGAACGCCGGCCTCGGCGGCGCGGCGGTGCTCGCGGCGGGAACCCCCGACCAGAAGAAGCGCTTCCTGTCGCGCTTCAAGGAAGGCGAGCCCAAGTGGGGAGCCATGGCGATCACCGAGCCGCACTGCGGCTCGGACTCCGCCGCGATCCAGACGACCGCGGTCCGCGACGGCGACCACTGGGTCCTGAACGGCACCAAGATCTTCTGCACGTCGGGCTCGATGGCGGCCGAGAAGTCGGACGGGTTCGTCGTCGTGTGGGCGACCGTCGACAAGAAGGCCGGGCGTGCGGGAATCAAGTCGTTCGTCGTGGAAGCGCACACGCCCGGGATGAAGGTCGTCAAGTGCGAGGACAAGCTCGGTATCCGCGCATCCGACACGGCAATGATCGTGTTCGAGGACTGCCGCATCCCGCTCGACAACGTCCTCGGTTCCGCCGACGTGCAGTCCGCGACCGAGGGCTTCAAGGGCGCCATGGCGACCTTCGACGCGACGCGGCCGCTCGTCGCGGCGAGCGCGCTGGGCATCGGACGCGCCGCTCTCGACTTCACGCGCGAGGCGCTCGAGCGTGCAGGCGTCACCGTTCGCTACGGCGCGAATCCGGCGACGCTCACCGCCCTCGAGCGCGACTTCATGGAGATGGAGGCCGATCTGCAGGCCGCTCGGCTTCTGACCTGGCGCGCCGCATGGATGATGGATCGCGGCAAGCGCAACAATCTCGAAGCCTCCATGGCGAAGGCGAAGGCGGGTCTCGCGGTGACGCGCGTGACGCAGAAGGCCGTCGAGATCCTCGGACCGCTCGGCTACTCGCGCAACCTGCTCCTCGAGAAGTGGATGCGCGATGCGAAGATCAACGACATCTTCGAGGGGACACAGCAGATCAACATGCTGGTCGTCGCGCGCCGCATCCTCGGATACTCGAGCAAAGAGCTGAGCTGAAGAGCCGACCTGACGAAGTCCGGCCGCCGTCATTCGACGGTCGCGGGCCCCGCGCCATCGCGGTGACGATTTGCGTCCCATCGTCAACCGGTTGTCACCCGGCCGGGCGCGAGCGCGCCCCTGCAGCCGTCACGTCAACTGAGGCGGCGGAGAAAACCTCGTAGAGTCGGGATCCCGCGCGCGCGCCGTGCCGCGTGCTGCGTGTGGCGTCCGTGGCACCCGCCTTGCTTCGCCTCCCTCCGACTCGCCGTCCCAAGTCGAAAGGAGACGCGCCATGGATCGGACCGTCACGCTTCGAGAGCTCATCGCCGCGGTCGCGGAGTTCGCGCATTCCGAGAACGAGGTGATCGCCACCGTGGTTCACATGGTCAACAGCGGACGCGTCCGTCTACGCGGCGATCTCGCCGGAGCGCACATCGAGGTGTCACCGCGCTTTGCGCTGAGTCGCGCCGCGGCGTCCGTCTGAGGCGACGCCATGCCACCGCTCATGAACGAGCTGAGCGCGCTTCGGCGCTTCTACGTCTCGGGACAACCGGTCGAGCTCTGGGAGGATGCCGAGGTCCCGTTCGGCTGGACCCGCGACGACATGGAGGGCTACGCGGCGAATGGAGCGTGGGAGCTGCTCTTCAACGCGCTCGTCCTGAACGCCGCGCTCGACAGCTCCTCCGCCGTCGCGTAGCGCCCGGTTCTCTCGCCGCCCCGGTTTCTCTAGTCTCGGGGCATGAGTCGCCCGACCAACCGGCTCGCCTACGAGCAGAGCCCCTACCTCCGGCAGCACGCGCACAATCCCGTCGACTGGTTCCCGTGGGGACGGGAGGCGCTCGACAAGGCGCGCCGCGAGGACAAGCCCATCCTGCTCTCCATCGGCTACTCCGCCTGCCACTGGTGTCACGTGATGGAGCGCGAGTCGTTCGAGAACGAGGCGATCGCGCAGCGCATGAACGATCTCTTCGTGAACGTCAAAGTCGATCGCGAGGAGCGGCCTGACCTCGACACCATCTACATGAACGCCGTCCAGATGCTGACCGGCGCGGGTGGCTGGCCGCTCACCGTGTTCCTCACGCCGGAAGGGAAGCCGTTCTACGGCGGCACCTACTTCCCGCCCACGGACCGCTACGGCCGCCCGGGATTTCCGCGCGTCCTCGAGGCGATCGCGCGCGCGTACCGCGAGAGCCCGGAGGAGGTCGAGAAGGCGACGCGGCAGCTCGTCGACGGCCTCCGGCGGCTCTCGGAGTTCGAGCCGAGCGACGGCGCGCTCCGCGCGGAGACGGTCGCGCGCGCGGCCGAGGCGTTGCTGGCGCACGTCGACCGCGAGCACGGCGGCATCGGCAGCGCGCCCAAGTTCCCGAACGTCCCCGTGCTCGCGCTCTTCCTCCGCCGCCACCACGCCGCGCGCCGGCCCGAGCTGCTCGACGCAGTGACCCTCACTCTCACCCGCATGGCGCGCGGCGGCATCTACGACCAGCTGGGCGGCGGCTTCCACCGCTACTCCGTCGACGCGGAGTGGCTCGTGCCGCACTTCGAGAAGATGCTCTACGACAACGCGCAGCTCGTGCCGCTCTACCTGGACGCCCACCTGGTCACGCGCGAGCCGCTCTTCCGCCGGATCGCGGTCGAGACGCTCGACTACCTGCTGCGCGAGATGACGCATCCCGAGGGCGGCTTCTTCTCGACGCAGGACGCCGACAGCGAGGGCGAGGAGGGGAAGTTCTACGTCTGGCGCTACGAGGAGATCGCGCGCCTCCTGCCCGACGACGCCGACCTCGTCCGCCGTTACTACGAGGTCGACGAGATCGGGAACTTCGCCGAGCCCGGGCACACCGAGCGCAAGAGCATCCTGCACGTCAAGCTCACCGTCGACGAGCTCGCGCGCGCGTTCCGGCGCGGGCCCGCCGACGTGGGAGACGTGCTGGCGCGCGCGCGCGACGTGCTGCTGCGCGCGCGCTCCGAGCGCGTCTGGCCGGGCCGCGACGACAAGATCCTGACCAGCTGGAACGCGCTCGCGATTCGCGCGTTCGTGCGCGGCGCCGCGGTCGTCGGCGAAGCGCGGTACCTCGAAGCCGCGCTGCGTGCGTCCGATTTCGTCGATCGCAACCTCGCGCAGCCGGGCGCGCGCCTCATGCGCACCTGGAAGGACGGGATCGCGAAGTACGACGCCTACCTCGACGACTACGCCTTCCTCGCCGCGGCACGGCTCGACCTCTTCGGAGCGACCGGCGATTCCCGCCACCTCGCGTCCACGCGCGAGCTGGGCGACGCGCTTCTCGATCGCTTCCTCGACCCGGAGCGCGGCGGCTTCTTCTTCACGGCGCGCAACCACGAAGCGCTCGTCGATCGCCCCAAGACGGCGTTCGACGGCTCCATTCCTTCGGGAAACGCGATCGCCGCCGAGGCGCTCCTCCGCCTCGGGTTGCTGACGGGCGAGGCGCGCTACCGCGACGCGGCCGAGCGGACGCTCGCGCTCTTCGCTTCGCAGATGGAGCGTCAACCGTTCGGAACGGCTTCGCTCATCGGCGTGCTCGACGATTTCCTGGCGCCCCCGACGGAGGTCGTGGTCGTCGGCGCGCCGGGCGACGAGGCGACCCGCTCTCTCGCCGCGGCCGCCGAGTCGGTCTACGTGCCGAACAAGGTGGTCGTGATCTCGGACCCGGCGCTCGCCGATCGGCACGTGCCCGAGGCGCTGCAGGGACGATCGCTCGTCGACGGCCGGCCCGCGGCCTACGTGTGCCGCGCGCTCGCGTGCTCGCCGCCGGTGACCGAGCCCGCCGACCTCGCCGAGCTGTTGGCTTCGCCCGCTTCCTCGTAGAGGACGTGCGCCCGGGACCTCCTCACCGGCCCTGGAAGTCGGGCTTTCGCTTCTCGACGATCGCGCGGATGCCTTCGCGCGCGTCGGCGCTCGAGCGCGCGCGCGCGGCCGCCTCGCGCACGTCGTCGGGAGCCGGCAGGGCGCGCTGCGCGCGGCCGGCGAGGATCGCGCGCTTCATCGCCTGCACCGCGAGCGGCGCGTTGCCGGCGATCGCGTCGGCCGTGCGCGCCGCCTCCTGCTGCAGCGACTCGGCGGGAACCAGGCGGTTCACCATCCCGAGCGCGAGCGCGCGCTCCGCCGTCACCGGCTCGCCGGTGAAGAGCAGCTCGCTCGTCGCCGCCGGGCCCACGGTGTCGATGAGCTTCAGGATCAGCGGATAAGGCACGACGATCCCGATCCGCGCGACCGGCATGCCGAAGCGGCCGGTCGGGACCGCGAGCCGGAAGTCGCAGTGGAGGGCGAGCTCGAGCCCGCCGGCGAGCGCGTCGCCGTTCATCGCGGCGAAGGTCGGCTTCGAGAGCTGCTCGAGCGGCTTCAGGACGACGTCGACGAGATCGGTCTCGAGCGCCGGCTCGCCGGGCGAGTCCGCCATCCGGCCGAGGTCGAGGCCCGAGCAGAACACCGTGCCCGCGCCCGTGAGCACGACGGCGCGCACGTCCGGGTCGCGGTCGAGCTCGCCGATCGCGCGCCCGAGGTCGGCCATCATCGGCGAGCTGAGCGCGTTCCGGCGCTCCGGGCGATTGAGCAGAATGGTCGCGACGCGCTCGCGCCGGGTGACCTCGATCTCCGCCATGGCGTTTCTCCTATCCTTCCGTGCGCGACCGCTCGTAAGCGGCCGCGAGCTCGCTCCGGTGCTCCGGCGCCGCGATCGCGATCAGCTCCGCGGCCCGCCGCTCGAGGTCGCGGCCGAAGAGACGGGCGACGCCGTGCTCGGTCACGACCACGTCGACCGCGACGCGCGGCACGGTCACCGGCGTCCCTGCCGCCAGCCGTGCCACGATGCGCGATCGGCCGCGCGCCGTCGAGCGGAGCGCGATCACCGAGATCCCGCCCGCCGAGCAGCGCGCCGCCTCCACGAAGTCGAGGCTGCCGCCGACGCCGCTCACCTGCCGACCGTCGATCGCCTCGCCGTTCACCTGCCCCGCGAGGTCGACCTCGATCGCCGAGTTGATCGACGCGAAGCGCTCGAGCCGGGCGATCGTCGGCACGTCGTGCACGACGGTCGTCGGCTGCAGCGCGACGCGCGGATCGCGCGCCGCGCGCTCGTAGGTCGAGACCGAGGCGGCGATCTCCCCCGTCACGACGCGCGTCGCCTCGCCGGTCGCGTCCAGGAACGGCGCGAGGCCGTCGCTCAGCATCCCGGAGTGGAGCTTCACTCCCGGAACGTCCGAAAGCCGCGCGAGGATCGCATCGGGGATGGCGCCGACGCCGAGCTGCACCCACGGGGCTTCGGGCAGGACGCCGAGCACCCGATCGACGATCGCGCGGTCGACGTCGTCGGGCTCGGCGCCGGCCAGGGTGCAGAGGGGGGCGGTGGCGTCGACCACGACGTCGACGTCGCTCGCGTCGACCTCGGTCGCTCCCGCGGTCCGCGGCATGTCGGGGTGGACCTCCGCGATCACGAGCCGAGCCGCGGCGATCACCGCGGGAAAGATCGAGCACGAGATGCCGAGGTTCAAGCGGCCGCGCTCGGCGGGCGCGCACTGCACGATCGCGACGTCCGCCGCGAGCGGCCCGCCCGGCCCGAACGCGCGCGGGATGTCGCGGAAGCGAAGCGGCAAGAACCCGATCCTCCCGGCGCGCATCGCGTCCCGGATGCGCGGGCCCACCTGCCACGTGGTGTAGGCCCAGCCCCGCTCCGCCGCTCCGCCCTCCGCGGCGGCGGCGCGGCGGCCGCCGCCGCGGTCGGGCCCGAGGAACGCGTAGTCGCCGAAGTGGAGGCCGCCGTACAGCATCGCCGGATCGCCGGCCGGACCGCGCCAGCGCGCGATCGCCTCGAAGAGCGAGCGCGGCTCCACGCACCCGTGCGGGACGACCACGCGCGCGCCGGCGGAAATGCGCGCGATCGCTTCGTCGGCGCGCAGGCGCTCCGGACTGCCGCTCACCGCGCGATCCGCGGGTGACGGCGCGCGGCGGGGGACGCGGCCGCGGCGCTCAGAAGCTGTCCTTCAGCTTGCGGGTGTAGGCGAAGATCCTCACGTCGTCCTCGCCCGCGTCCGGGAAGTGCGCCCGGATGGTCTGTCGCAGCTCGGAGCTCGCGGTGCGGAGGAATGGGTTCGTCGCGCGCTCGGACGCGATCGTGGTCGGGATGGTGGGCTGCCCTTCGCTGCGCCGGGAGCGCGCCCACGCGAGCTTGTCGGCGATCGCGCGATTTCCCGGCTCGAGCGTGGCAGCGAACTCGAGGTTCCGCACCGTGTACTCGTGGCCGCAGTACACCTTCGTGTCGTCGGGCAGCGCGGTGAGAGCGCGGAGGGAGCTCATCATCTGCTCCGGGTTGCCCTCGAAGAGGCGCCCGCATCCGGCGGCGAAGAGCGTGTCGCCCGTGAACACCGTACGCGCGCGCGGGAAGTGGTACGCGATGTGCCCGCTCGTGTGGGCGGGAATGAAGATCACGCCGCCCGAGAGGCGACCGACCCGGACCGTGTCGCCCGGTCGGACGCCGTCGGTCAGCGCCGGGATCCGGCCGGCATCGTCGGCGTTCCCGTACACGCGCACCGAGCCGCGACGCGCGATCTCCTCGTTGCCGCCGACGTGGTCCCAGTGGTGGTGCGTCGCGAGCACGGCGACGACGCGGACGCCTTCCGCGCGCGCGGCGTCGAGCACCGGGTCGACCTCCGCGCAATCGACGACGGCGGCGACACGCTCGTCCTCGTCGATGACGAGATAGCTGTAGTTGTCCTGCAGGACCGGAACCGGGACGACTCGCACTCTTGCACTCCTTGCCGGCGGACGGTGCTCACGCGGGCTCGAGACCGACCAGCACGCCGGCGTGCTGATGGAACCGGTTCCGGCCGCCGAGCGGCGCGAACCCCGCGCTACACGTCAGGCCCGCCAGCGGCCGCTCCCCCAGCCGGCGGCGCAGGTACGCGCTCTCGAGCTCCGCGATTCCGTAGAACGACTCTCCTCGATCGAGACCGTTGAAGTACAACGCGCCCGCGAGGTCCGCACCCGCGGACACCAGGCGCGCCACGCCGTCGTCGAGAGCCTCGCGCGCGACCTGCGCGTCGCGCACCGCGATCGCGAGGCGCATGCCCGCCATGACCTCGTCTCCGACGAGAAGCGCTCCCGTCCGTGCGTCCCCCCCGACGAAGGGGCGCAGCACGTACGGCGGCGCGATCTCGCCGGCCTCGACGGGCGCTGCGACCGCGGCGAGCGTCGAGCGCAGCGCCGTGCGCAGGTCGTCGCGCAGCGACTCGGGGAGGCGCGCGAGGAATGCGCCCAGCGCGGGCTCGCCGTCGAGCGCGAGGACGCGGTTGCCTTGGGCGCTGGTGATCGTCCACCAGTCGCCGAAGATCGCGCACGACGACGCGACCGCGGTGCGAAGCCGGACGCCGCCGAGCGCGAGGCCCGCGACCGCGTTGCTCGCGCTCGCGCCGCGGCCGACGACCGTCGTCAAGCCGAGCGAGCCGTCCTCGGTCGCGCCGCCGCCGACGAGCGCGACGTCCGGCGCCACCGCCGCGATCCCCGCGATGAGCTCGTCGGGCGCGACGTTGTAGCTGTCCGCGAGCAGAACGATGCTCCGGGGCTCGCTCGCGATCTCGCGCGCGACCCTCCCGACGTCGCGCCCGGTCTCCTCGGCGCGACCGCGGAGCGACGGGAGGAAGAAGCGCCGCGCCTCGAGGTCGCCGGCGAGCGCGAGCGCCGCGACGCCGGGGCCGGCCTCGATGTCCGCGTCCGCGCCGACCACTGCCGAGGCGCTGCAGCCGACCACGTGCTCGGCGCCGGTCGCCGCCGCGAGCGCGCGCTCGATGCGTCCGTAGCCCGGCCCGTGGTGCGGGGTGGCGAAGAAGATGACGGCCCGGGCGGGCGCCCCGCCGAGCCGGTCCGCGACGCTCCGGGCGAGCGCGTCGGCGGTCGCGTCACCGGGCCCGCCGCGCGAGGAAGCGCTCGCCAGGCGCAACATGAAGGGAGATTGCACTCCACTCCGGATCGCGGCAACCTCCCCACCAGCGCGCATGACCTTGCACGGATGCACGATGGAGCGTTTTCGCCGAGGGCCGAGCCGGAATTCGGCCCGTCCCGGCGACGTCGCCGGGGCACGTCCCTTGCGGCTGGCGGAGGCGATGCGGCGGAGCTTCCATCGTCCTCGGGGGGTCGTGCGCCTGGTGCTCGCGGGCGCCCTGGCGGCCGCCTGCGTGGTGGCGACCGATGGACCGGCCGTGGCGGGAAAAAGGCGGCTCAGGCCGCCGCCCGACGTGACGCTCCACCCCGATCGCGGGATGCCGTTCGGGCGCTTCTCGAAGACGACGCACGACCAGCGCGTGTTCAAGCCGCTCAACCAGGGGACGCGCCTCCCGGTCATGGATCCGGCGATCGACCCCTACAACCTCGGCACCAGGGGCGGCGTCTACGATCCACAAACCGGACAGATCCGCGGCTCGCTCGTGGACACGGCGACCGACCTACGCCGGGCGCAGGAGGGGATCCGGCGCGCCGAGCAGGCCGAGGCGGCGGCCCGGCGGAGCATCGTCCCGCCGATCGTCCCGGCGCGGCGGGTCGCGCCGATCGTCCCGCACGCGAAGCCGTCGTCGCGGGTGGCGCCGCCGTCGACGTCCGCGAAGCTCGACGCGTACTGAGTCATCGGACGGGCGGATCGCGTCCCTCGTTGAACCGACTCCCCGGTCGGCTACGCTCCCCGCCGGAGAAACGGCCGTGACTCAGGTGCCACTCGACCGCTGGCTGCCGCTTCGCGACCGCGGCGTGCACATCGACTTCCCGTTCTTCCTCGCGCCGATGGTCGGGCTCTCGCACACGGCGCTGCGGCAGACGGTCGCGGCCTACCTTCCGGCGGGCGCGCGCACGCTCCTCTTCACGGAGATGTTGTCGTCGCGCCGGCTCCCTGCCGAGCGCATCGGCGATCGCCCCGAGACGCGGCGGGACGTGAGCGAGCCCGCGCTCGTGCCGCAGCTCCTCGCGAACGAGGAGAGCTTCATCGCGGCGTCGCTTGCCAAGCTCGCCGCGCTCTCACCCGCCGCGGTCGACATCAACATGGGATGCCCGGTCTCGAAGGCTCTCAAGCACAACTGGGGCGTCGCTCTGATGGGCGATCCGGCGTACGCGGAGTCGGTCGTCCGCATGACGGTCCGCCACTCGCCGTGGCCGGTCTCCGTGAAGCTCCGCACCGGCCTCGACGACGATCCCGATTACCTCGTCGACTTCGCGCGCATGCTGGAAGGCGCGGGCGCGGCCTGGATCACGCTCCACCCGCGCATCGCCGCGCAGCAGCGCCGCGGGCGCGCGCGCTGGCAATACATCGCGCGCGTCCGCGACGCAGTCGCGATCCCGGTCGTCGGCAACGGCGACGTCCAGACCGCCGGCGACGCGCTCGCGATGCTCGCCGAGACCGGATGCGACGGGGTCATGATCGGGCGCGCTGCCGCGGCCCGCCCGTGGATCTTCTGGCAGATCGGGGAGTCGCTCGGCCTACGGGCGCCGCTCCGTCGCGCCGCCGAGCGCGCGCCGCGCGCCGGCTACGCCGAAGGCGGCGAGTTCGCGCGCTCGCTCGCGACGTTCATCGACGCGGCGGAGCGGTCGTTCCGGCTGCCCGACGCTCTGAAGCGCCTCGGCTTCTTCACGCACTGGGGCGCGCGCTGGCTCGACTTCGGCCACGAGCTCTGGCGCAAGGTCGCCGCGGCTCCCGAGCTGGACGGGGCGCGACGGGTCGCTGCGGAATTCTTCGCGAGCCCGCAGCGGATGTGCGAGCGAACCGCCCTGGCGAGCTGAGAAGCCGTCTTTCGGCAGCGCGGCCGTCGATCAATCGCCGCTGCCGCCGCTGCCGCCGTCGCCGCCGTTGCCGTCCTCGTCGTCGCCGGCGTCCGAGCCGTTCTCGGCCACGCCGTCTCCGGCTTCGGCCCCGTCGCTCGCGCCGTTCGTCGCATCGGCCGCCGCGCTCGCGGGACGCGCGGCGCCGTTCCGGTCGTCGCTCTCCACGACGCGCGCGAGGCTGACGACGCGCTCGCCCTCGTCCACGTCGAGCAGCTTGACGCCCTGGGTGTTGCGACCGATGACGCGGATGTCGCTCACGCGGAGGCGGATGAGGCGCCCGCGATCGGTCACGAGCATGACCTCGTCGTCCTCGCCGACCTGGACGACGCCGACGACCGCGCCGGTGCGCTCGGTCACCTTCATGGTGATGATGCCTTTCCCGCCGCGCGTCTGGAGGCGGTACTCCTCGAGGTCGCTCCGCTTGCCCTGACCCTTCTCGGAAACCGAGAGGATCGTGGCGCCCGGCGAGAGGATGTCGACGCTCACGACCTCGTCGCCCTCGTCGAGGTTGATGCCGCGGACGCCGCCGGCGCCGCGGCCCATCGCGCGCACGTCGCCTTCCCGGAAGCGGATCGCCTGGCCGTTCCGGGTCGAGAGCAGGACCTCCTGGTCCTTTTCGAGGAGGCGGACGCCGATGAGCTCGTCCCCCTCGTCGAGGCCGATCGCGATGATGCCGGCGGCGCGCCGGGTCGCGTAGGCCATCAGCTCCGTCTTCTTCACGACGCCCTTCCGGGTCGCGAAGAGGACGTAGTGGCCCGGCTCCCACGCGGCGACGGGCAGGAAGGCCTTGATCTTCTCCTCGGGCCCGAGATGCAGGAGGTTCACGATCGCCTTCCCGCGCGCCGCGCGGCTCCCGGTCGGGATCTCGTGGACCTTCCGCCAGTGCACGCGGCCCTTCGACGTGAAGAAGAGGATCGAGTCGTGGGTCGACGCGACGAAGAGGTTCTCGATGAAATCTTCGTCGCGCGCCGTCGCGCCCAGCTTGCCGCGGCCGCCGCGCCGCTGCGCGCGGTACTCGGACGCCGGGATGCGCTTGGTGTAGCCGGCGTGCGAGACCGTGACCACCATGTCCTCGCGCGCGATCAGGTCCTCGATCGAGAGGTCGTCGGTCGGCTCGACGATCGCCGTGCGGCGAGCATCGCCGTACTGCTCCTTCATCTGGCGCAGCTCGTCGCGGATGATCGCGTCGATCTCGGAGGGGTTCGCGAGGATGTGCTTCAGCTTCGCGATCAGCTCGCTGACCTCGCGGTGCTCCTCGAGGATCTTGTCGCGCTCGAGGTTCGTGAGGCGCTGGAGCCGCATGTCGAGGATCGCCTGGGCCTGGATCTCCGACAGCGCGAAGCTCGACATGAGCCCGGTGCGGGCGTCGGCCGGGCTCGCGGCGGCGCGGATGAGCGCGATCACGGCGTCGAGGTTGTCGAGCGCGATCTTGAGCCCGTCGAGGACGTGGAGGCGTTCCTCGGCCTTCCGGAGGTCGAAGATGGTGCGGCGCGTGACGACCTCGCGCCGGTGGTCGAGGAAGACGACCAGCGCGTCGCGCAGGGTGAGGAGCTTCGGCCGTCCCTCGACGATCGCGAGCAGGTTCACGCCGAACGACTCCTGCATCGGCGTGAGCTTGTAGAGCTGGTTCAAGACGACCTGCGCCACCGCGTCCTTCTTGAGCTCGATCACGATCCGCATGCCGGTGCGGTCGGACTCGTCGCGGAGATCGGAGATGCCGTCGATCTTCTTGTCGTTCACGAGCTCCGCGATCCGCTCGATCAACCGGGCCTTGTTGACCTGGTACGGGATCGCGTCGACGACGATCGTCTCGCGGCCGGTGCGCGCGTCCTCTTCGATCTCGGCGCTCGCGCGCATCTGGAGGATGCCGCGGCCGGTCGTGTAGGCCTCGCGGATCGGAGCGCGACCGCAGATGAACGCGCCGGTCGGGAAGTCGGGGCCGGGGATGAACTCCATGAGCTGGACGGAGTCGAGCGCCGGGTTCGCGAGCAGCGCGATGCAGCCGTCGACGAGCTCGCCGAGGTTGTGCGGCGGGACGTTCGTCGCCATCCCGACCGCGATGCCGGACGCGCCATTCAGGAGGAGGTTCGGGATCTTCGCCGGCAGGACGGACGGCTCGCGCTCGCTGTCGTCGTAGTTCGGGACGAAGTCGACCGTCTCGCGATCGATGTCCGCGAGGAGCTCGCTCGCGATGCGCGCGAGGCGGATCTCGGTGTACCGCATCGCGGCCGGCGCATCGCCGTCGACGGAGCCGAAATTTCCCTGGCCGTCGACGAGCGGGTAGCGCATCGAGAAGTCCTGGGCGAGGCGGACGATCGTGTCGTAGACGGCGGCGTCGCCGTGCGGGTGATACTTGCCGATCACGTCGCCGACGATGCGCGCGGACTTCTTGTAGGGCCGATTCCAGTCGACCCCGAGCTCGTTCATCGCGTAGAGCACCCGGTGGTGGACGGGCTTCAGCCCGTCGCGAGCGTCCGGCAGCGCGCGGCCGATGATGACGCTCATCGCGTAGTCCATGTAGGACTGACGCATCTCGTCTTCGATGCTGATCGGAACCCGCTGCGTCATGTGACCGGCCTTCGCGCGCCCACGCGCCTCACACGTCGAGGTTGCGGACGTTCAGCGCGTGCTGCTCGATGAAGCGGCGCCGCGGCTCCACCTCGTCGCCCATGAGCATGGAGAAGATGTGGTCCGCCTCGGGCATGTCCTCGACGCGGACCTGGAGGAGCGTCCGGGTCTCCGGGTTCATGGTCGTGTCCCAGAGCTGGTCCGGGTTCATCTCGCCGAGGCCCTTGTAGCGCTGGATCTCGAGGCCCTTGCGCGCGTTCGCCATGATTTGGCGGACGGCGGCGTTCAGGGTCGGCATGACGACCCGGTCGTTCCCCGAAACGACCGTGAACGGCGGGCGGCCGGCGTCGGCGAGGTCGCGCGCGAGGCGCCGCGCCTCATGGAATTCGGGCGAGGCGCAGAACTCCAGCGTGAGCGGCGTCCGATCGCCCGCGGCGGTGTTCGTGCGCGGCGTCTCGATCGCGATCGCGGGCAGCTCGCCGGGTGCGCTCTCCTCGATGGCGACGGTCGCGGCGGCGAGGCTCGGCTGCGCGGCGAGCGCCGTGCGCAGGCGCGCGGCGATGTCCTCGAGGAGCTGGCGGTCGCGGAACGCTTCCGGACCGAGCCGCTCCTCGCGTGCAGCCACGAGGACGACCTCCCGGTTCCGTCGTCCGCGCTCGATCACGGCGAGCACGCGGTCGAGTGCCGACGACCGGCGGAGGACGGTCGCGAGCGCCTCGCCGGCGAGCGGGACGTCGCTGCCGGTGCCGATGACGGAGGCCTGCTCGCTTCCGAGCTGGATCAGGTAGCCGTCGAGCGCGGCCTCGTCGCGCAGATACTGATGCGACTTGCCCTTCTTCACCTTGTAGAGCGGCGGCTGCGCGATCAGGACGTGGCCGTTCTCGATGAGCTCGGGGAACTGCCGGTAGAAGAACGTCAGGAGGAGCGTCCGGATGTGGCTCCCGTCGACGTCGGCGTCCGTCATGATGATCAGCGTGTGGTAACGGAGCTTCGAGATGTCCTTGTCCTCCTGGCCGACGCCCATGCCGAGCGCGGTGATCAGGAGGCGGATCTCCTGCGACGACAGCATCTTATCGAAGCGCGCGCGCTCGACGTTCAGGATCTTGCCGCGCAGCGGAAGGATCGCCTGGTTGCGGCGGTCGCGGCCCTGCTTGGCGGAGCCGCCCGCGGAGTCGCCCTCGACGATGAAGAGCTCCGAGTGCTGCGGGTCGCGCTCCTGGCAGTCGGCGAGCTTGCCCGGCAGCGAGCCGGAATCGAGCGCGCCCTTCCGGCGTGCGAGCTCCTTCGCCTTGCGGGTCGCCTCGCGGACGCGCGCCGCCTCGACGCTCTTGCCGACGATCTTTCGCGCGTCGCCGGGATGCTCCTCGAAGTAGCTCCCGAGCTTCTCGTTCACGAGCGCCTCGACCAGTCCCTTCACCTCGCTGTTGCCGAGCTTGGTCTTGGTCTGGCCCTCGAACTGCGGCTCGGGGACCTTGACCGCGATGACCGCGGTCATCCCTTCGCGGACGTCCTCGCCCTCGAGCGTCTCGCCTTCCTTCTTCAGGATGCCGGCGTTCTGCGCATAGGCGTTGATCGTGCGCGTGAGGGCCGCGCGGAATCCGGAGAGGTGCGTCCCGCCTTCGCCGGTGTTGATGTTGTTCGCGAAGGTGTACGTCGTCTCGATGTAGCCCTCGTTCCACTGGAGGGCGACCTCGACCGCGATGCCCTCGCGCTCGCCCTCGATCAGGATCGCCTCGGCGTGGATCGGCGTCTTGGTCGAGTTCAGGTGCTCGACGAACGACACGATCCCGCCCGGGTAGTGGAACTCGTGCTCGCGCGCGGTGCGCTGGTCCTCGATCATGATGCGGAGGCCGCGGTTCAGGAAGGCGAGCTCGCGGAGCCGCTGCGACAGGATCTCGAAGCTGAAGTCGGTGTTCGGAAAGATCAGCGGATCGGGCTTGAAGGTGACCTTGGTGCCGCGGTTGTGGGTCGCCCCGAGGCGCTCGAGCGGGGCGTCCGGCCGGCCGCGACGGTAGCGCTGGAAGTGGACGAAGCCGTCGCGCCAGATCTCGAGCTCGAGGTGCTCGGAGAGCGCGTTCACGACCGACACGCCGACGCCGTGGAGCCCGCCCGAGACCTTGTACGCGTCCTTGTCGAACTTCCCGCCGGCGTGGAGCATCGTCATCACCACCTCGGCGGCGGAGATGCCCTCGGTGGGGTGGATGTCGACCGGGATGCCGCGCCCGTCGTCCTCGACGGTGACGGCGCCGTCGACGTGGATCGTGACGGAAATGCGGGCGCAGAACCCCGCCAGCGCCTCGTCGACCGAGTTGTCGACCACCTCGTAGACCAGGTGGTGGAGGCCCCGCTCGGCGGTATCGCCGATGTACATCCCGGGGCGTTTCCGGACGGCTTCGAGGCCCTCGAGGACCTTGATCTGGTCGGCGCCGTAAGCGCTCGGATCGGGTCCCGGCTGGCTCAAGGAATCCATCGCAAATTCGCGTACTTATCTGCCATCTAAAAGCAATGAAACTTAGCAGAGAACAGGGCCGAAATGAAGCCCGCCCGTGGACCTGAAAGGGACGCAAAAAGACGCCCGAAAACGACCGTCGAAGATCCCGTCCTCGAGGGTGGCCGGGCCACCCGGGGAGACGCCCCCGACGCGAGCGCTCAGAGCCTCATCGGCATGACGACGTAGCGATACGTCTCGTCGTCCTGGCTCTGAATGACGCCCGGGCTCGCGTCGTCGCTGAGCCCGATCTCGACACGGTGGTCGTCCGCAAGAACGGTCAGGACGTCCATCAGGTAGCGCGAGTTGAAGCCGACCGCGAGCTCCTCTCCGCTGTAGGCGATCTCGATCTCCTCGCTCGCTTCCCCGAAGTCCGGGCTGTTGGCTGCGACGACGAGCTGCCCGGGGGACACCTGGATCTTGACGCCGCGCGCGCGATCGCTCGCCACCACGGAGACGCGCCGGAGCGCCGACAGCAGCTCGTTCTTGTCGACCGAGATCGTGTGCTTCGAGCTCTTGGGGATCACCTGCTCGTAGTTCGGGAACTCGCCCTCGATGAGCCGCATCACGAGCTCGACGTCGTCGTGCTGGACGCGGACGACGCTCGCGCCGACGGCGACGCGCGTCGCTCCCTCGGCGCCTTCCAGGATCTTTCGCAGCTCGACGAGCCCCTTCCGCGGCAGGATCGCCGACTTCGCCTCGCCGGGCGCGTTCGCGAGCGGCTGCTCGAAGAGCGCCAGCCGATGGCCGTCCGTTCCGACGAACCGGAGCGCGCCGCCGGCGAGCGCGAGCAGCACGCCGCCGAGGTGCGGCCGGGTCTCGTCCGTGGACACGGCGAACAGCGTGCAGTCGATCATGCGCGCGAGGTCGGCGCAGGGAACCTCGAACGTCGCAGCCGCCTTTCCCTCGGGCTGCGGGAAAGCGGGGAAGTCGCTCGCCGGCAGGCCGACCAGCTTCACGCGCGATCGGCCTGCCGTCACCTCGACGAAGTGGTTCTCCAGCAGGCGGACCGTCACCTCTCCGGGCTTCAGCTCGCGCACGAACTCGTAGAACTTCCGGGCCGCGACCGTCGCCGTGCCGGGCTTCTTCAGCTTCGCGCGCACCCGGCGCTTGACGTGCACCTCGAGGTCGGTCGCGGCGATGGCGAGATCCTTCCCGGAGGCGTCGAGAAGCGCGTTCGCGAGGATGGGCAGCGTGTTGCGGCGCTCGACGACGCCCTGGGTGAGGGCGAGCCCCTCCAGGAACTCACCGCGATCGACCGAGAATTCCATCTGCCCTCCCTGCGAACGGCGAGCCGCTCGATGCGGCTCGCTCCACCTCCCCAGCTCTGCTCTCTCTCTCTCTCTTCTCAGAAATCAGAAAAGAAGCAGGAGAGGTAGTAGAGGGTGTGAAAGACGGGGACAAGTGATCCAAGAGCGCGCCGGCTCGCCGGAAAACGATTCGGAAAACTCGGGGACGACCGCGCGTCGGTCCACCGATCTCCGCCGGCGCGATGCCGACCGGCCGCTTCTCCGCATCCCATCCACACCCGCTCCACACCTCCGTCCGCAGGGAGCGGCGGAGAAGCGGCCGGCGGATCTCCCGCAGTGACCGGTTCCTCCGGTCACGCGGGACGCTTGCCGAGCGAGCGCTCGAGACCTTCGACGGCGGATCGCAGCGCCGGATCCTGCTCCAGCCGACGCTCCACCACCTCTTCCGCGTGCATCACCGTCGTGTGATCGCGGCCGCCGAACTTCTGCCCGATTTGCGGGTAGGAGATCGCGAGCAGCTTGCGCGACAAGTACATCGCCACCTGGCGGGCGGACGCGATCGCCTGCGTCCGCCGCTTCGATTTCATCTCGCTGAGCGGAAGGCCGAACTGCGCGCACACCGCGCGCTGCACGTCGTCGACCGAGATCAGCCGGGCGCGGTCCTTCAGGTGCGGCTCGAGCACGCTCGCGGCGAACTCGACCGTCACCTCGCTGTGGTGCAGCGACGCCATGGCTGCGAGCCGCGTGAGCGCGCCCTCGAGCTCGCGGACGTTGCTCGTAACCTCGGACGCGACGAACGACGCGACGTCGGACGGCAGGTCGAACCCTTCGATCTCGGCCTTCTTCTGGAGGATCGCGACCCGGGTCTCCATCTCCGGAGCCTGGATGTCGGCGGTCAGGCCCCACTCGAAGCGGTTGCGTAGGCGCTCCTCGAGATCCGGGATGTCCTTCGGGTACTTGTCGGACGTGAGGACGATCTGGTGGTGCGCCTCGTGCAGCGAGTTGAACGTGTGAAAGAACTCCTCCTGCGTGCGCTCTCGTCCGGCGAGGAACTGGACGTCGTCGATGATCAGGAGGTCGACCTTGCGGAAGCGCCGCTTGAAGTCCTCCATGCGGTCGCGGCGGAGCGACGTGATCAGGTCGTTGACGAACGTCTCGCTCGGGACGTACACGATCCGGGCGAACGGGTTCTTCGCGAGCACGGCGTGCCCGATCGCGTTCACCAGGTGCGTCTTGCCGACGCCGACGCCGCCGTAGATGAACAGCGGGTTGTACTTCTCGCCCGGGCGATGCGCGACCGCGCGCGCCGCCGCGTGGGCGAACTGGTTGCTCGAGCCGACGACGAAATTCTCGAACGTGTAGTGCGGCAGCAGGTTGCCGACGCGCACCGCGGTGCGCCGGGTCGCCTCGCCGCCGTCCGCGCGCTCGCGCGGCGCGGCGACGGCGTCGATCACGTGCTGGCGGTTCTCGAAGAGCTCGTGCTGGCGCAGGTTCTCGACGAGAAAAAGGATTTCCGGAGACGCCCCGCCGTCGCTCGCGAACGAGCTCCGGAAGGCGTCGAGATAGTTACGAACGATCCAGTCGCGATAAAACTTGCTCGGGGCGTAAACCACGAGCGTTCCGTCGGTACGGGCATCGACCCGCAAAGGTTTGATCCAGGTCTCGAAGTCCCTGTCTCCAACCTTGTCCCGGAGCACGTTCCGGGCCCGCTCCCAACTCTCCATACGGCTAGGCCCCCCACCCGCCAGAGGTTGTTCACAGATCCGTCCACAGCTGTGGGCAACGACAAAACCTCAGTACCGTCGTATGGTTGTGAAGGCTCCCACGCGGCCATTTTCACGCACGGCAGAACGGTCGTGGCTGCCGCCCGATGTGAGCTGGTGCGGGGCGGCGGCACGCATGACTGCCGAAATGTATCGTGGGATTCGAAGCGAAATTGTCGCGTCTGCAGATGCGAGGGCGACTCTGTACGCCTACGTGGAACTACTCTGCAAGAAGAAAAGCGAAGGCCCCGACGAAGACAGCGTCGTTGCGGCAGAAAAACATCCTCGTGAAGATTCGTTGACGGTCCCCGCAGCGGTTGTTACCGGGGGCGGTCCGCTTTCCCGTTTGAGCTTCGCAACTTGCGAGACGCGTCCAAAAACTACTTGATGCGCGCAGCGCGCATCGCGCCCGGTGGCGTGAACAGCCCGGTTCGCGCGTGGCGCGCGGTGGGCGGCGATCCGATCTTCGTCGTGCGCGGCGAAGGCGCGCGCATCTGGGACGTCGATGGCAACACGTACGTCGACTACGTGAGCGCGTGGGGACCGCTGATCGCGGGGCACGCGCCGCCGGGCGTCGTGAGCTCCGTCGTC
This sequence comes from Binatia bacterium, assembly GCA_035651755.1. GTDB lineage: Bacteria > Desulfobacterota > Binatia > UBA12015 > UBA12015 > DASRFA01. The sequence continues at coordinate 286,508 of DASRFA010000060.1, forward strand.
GAGGCGACGCGCTGCGGGACCGGATTCGGCGCGCCGAGCCCGCGCGAGGTCGATCTTGCGGAGCAGATCCAGCTCGCGTTCCCCTCGATCGAGAAGCTTCGCCTCGTCACGTCCGGCACGGAAGCGACGATGACGGCTCTCCGCATCGCGCGCGCGGCGACGCGGCGCGAGCGCGTGATCAAGTTCGACGGCTGCTATCACGGGCACAGCGACGGCCTTCTCGTGCGCGCCGGATCCGGCGCGGCGACGTTCGGCATTCCCGACAGCGCCGGCGTGCCGACGGCGGTCGGCGGCCTCACGAGCGTGGTGCCGTTCAACGATCTCGCGGCGCTGCGCGCTTCGCTCGCGGCGGATCCGCCGCCTGCCGCCGTCATCCTCGAGCCCATTGCGGCGAACATGGGCGTCGTCGCGCCGGAGCCGGGATTTCTCGAGGGCGTCGTGCGCGCGTGCCACGAGGTCGGCGCGCTGGTCGTGTTCGACGAGGTCATCACCGGCTTTCGCGTCGCGCGCGGCGGCGCGCAGGAGCTGTACGGCATCACGGCGGATCTCACCTGCCTCGGAAAGATCATCGGCGGCGGACTTCCGGTCGGAGCGGTCGGCGGTCGCGCCGATCTCCTCGACCTGCTCGCGCCGAGCGGCCCCGTATATCAGGCGGGGACCCTCGCAGGGAACCCCATTGCGTGCACCGCGGGAATCGAAACGCTGAAACTTCTCGTGCCCGATGCGTATCGCCGCTTGGAGGAGACGTCGGCCGCGCTCGAGGCCGGATTGCGCGCGGCGATCGCGGACGTCGGCGCGTGCGCGTGCGTGCAGCGCGTGGGATCGCTTCTCACGCTGTTCTTCGGCGTCGATCGCGTGCGCGATTTCTCCGACGCGCGCGCGTGCGACGCCGGAGCGTTCGCACGCTTCTTCCGCGCGATGATCGACCGCGGCGTGAACCTCCCGCCGTCGCAATTCGAGGCGTGGTTCGTGTCGCTCGCGCACGAGCCCGCCGACGTCGACGCGACCATCGCCGCCGCGCGCGAGGCTCTCCGCGCGGCGGAGGAGCCTTGACGGGCGACGCCCCACCTCCCGACGATCGCGACGCTGCCGAACGCCGCCGGCGCGAGGTCGCGATCCAGATGACCGCGCTCGGCCTCGAGTTCTCGGGCTCGGTGATCGGAGGGCTCGCGCTCGGCTACTACCTCGACCGCTGGCTCGGGACAGGACCCTGGCTGCTCGTCGTGCTCACGTTCGGGGGGATGGCGACCGCGTTCGCGCGCATCATCGCCCTCACGCGGCGCTTCGATCGGCTGCGGCGGGAACGAGAAGGTGGACCCTCTCCGAGCTGACGGCGAAGCGCGACCGCTCCGCGTCGCGCGTCTCTTCGCCTGGCAGGCGGCGATCGCGGCCGGCCTCGCCGCCGGAGCGGCCGGGACCGGGCGCGGGTCGGCCGCCGGAATCGTTCTCGGCGCGGGTCTCTTCGCCGCCAGCTTCGCGCTCCAGGCGTGGGCCACCCGCGCCGCGCTCGGTTCCTCCGCGCGCCCCGTGTGGGCCGTCGCCATCTTCACGCTGAAGCTCGGCTTTTTGGTCGCCGTCGGCGCCTGGGTCCTATCGACGGCCGCGATCCCGCCGCTATCGTTCGCGGCCGGGGCGACGACCCTGCTTCTCGCGATCGTCGCCGAGACGTGCTACCGCGACTGGTCGGCCCGTCGCCGGGTCGGCTGACTTTCTCCACGAGGACCGAGCACCGCCATGGAACACCCCTTCACCTGGACCTACGCCCTCGGCATGGATCCCGATTCCGGCTGGAAGTACTTCGCGATCGGCTGCTTCGTGATGGGCGTCCTGCTGCTGCTCGCCCTCCGCGCGCGGGCGGCCATCTCCAAGGACGGCGAGGCGGCGCTCGTTCCCGACGAGGGGCTCAGCGCGCGGAACGTCTTCGAGCTCGTGGTCGAGGCCATCGGCTCGCTCGCGGACACGGTGATCGGGGACGGGAACGCCCGCTACCTGCCGCTCCTGTGCACGTTCTTCCTCTACATTCTCGCGTGCAACGCGATCGGGCTCGTGCCCGGCTTCACCCCGCCCACGAGCGACTTCGCGATCACGTTCGCGCTCGGCACGGTCTCGTTCATCGCGTTCAACTACTACGGCCTCCGCCAGAACGGCGTCGCGTACCTGAAGCACTTCGCCGGCCCGATCCTCTGGCTCGCGCCGCTCATCTTCACGCTCGAGATGATCGGGGCGTTCGTCCGGCCGGTGTCGCTCGGCCTCCGTCTCTACGGGAACCTCTTCGGCGATCACCTCGTGCTCGAGATCTTCACCGAGCTCACCAAGGTGGTCGTGCCGGTCGTCTTTTACCTGCTCGGGACGCTCGTGACCGTGATTCAGGCGTTCGTGTTCACGCTCCTGAGCATGATCTACATCGCGCTGGCGGTGGCCCACCACGAGGAGGGCCACGGCGAGGTGCACGCGCACTAGCGGCAGCTGCGCGCGGGCATCGACCACGACGCAGCCCACCGGCCTCGGGCGAGGAGCGGCGGAGATGAGGATAGAGGCGTGCCCGGAGGGGGCCGTGGGCGGGCGGGAAAGGAGGAAGAGACGTTCATGATCGGAAGAACCTTGAAAGGGCTTCTCGTCGTGCTCGGGGCGGTGATGACCTCCGTCCTCTGGCACGGCATCGCGCTCGCGCAGGAGCACGGCGGTGGCGGCGGGGACGCGTCGATGATCGCGCTCGCCGCGGGTCTCGCGATCGGCGGTGCGGCGATCGGCGCCGGGCTCGGCCAGGGCCGCGCGGTGGCGGCGGCGATGGAGTCGATCGGTCGCAATCCCAACGCGGCCGACCGCATCCAGACCCCGATGATCCTGGGCCTCGCGTTCATCGAGGCGCTCGCGATCTACGCCCTCGTGATCGCGTTCCTGCTGCAGAACAAGATCGGCTGATCTCGCGATCGGCGATCCTTGGACACCGCCCGCCCGGGCTCGCGCTCGGGCGGGCGGTGTCGTTTCCGAGGCGGCGATGCCGCCCGGACCCGCGCTCCCGGGAAACCGCGTTTCGTTTGACACGAGCGCCGCGGACCTCGTAAGGACGCGAGCCAGGACCGCGAAGCACCCGCGCAGCTTGTTCGGAAGCCAGGTGGACTGGTGGGGAGGAGGTGCCGTGGTGGAACACGCAGGCTGGTCCCGGACGCCCGAGCGGCCCGACGCCGCGACCGCGACCGCGGGCGACGTCGCGAAAGCGATCGCCAGCGACTCGTCGGCCGAAGACGGTCGAAGCGATCGCGCCAAGGCCGCGCCTAACGCGCCGCACGTCGCCGCCGCCGGCCATCTCTTCGGAAGGCGCCGCACGGTCTTCGCGGCGGTCCCGATCGCGTGCATCAAGCCGAACCCGCTCCAGCCGCGACAGTACTTCGATCCCGAGACCTTGAACGAGCTGGCCGAGTCGATCCGCGCGCGCGGTCTCTTGCAGCCGATCATCGTCCGGCGCGGACCCGACGGCGACTACACCCTGGTCGCCGGAGAGCGCCGGCTGCGCGCGGCCGAGATCGCGGGCATCGGCCTCGTCCCGGCGATCCTGAGCGACGACGACCTCCTCGAGGTCGCGCTCGAGGAGAACGTCCAGCGCGAGGACCTCTCGCCGCTCGAGGAGGCGGAAGCCCTCGCGGCGCTTGCGCAGGAGCGCGGGCACTCGCACGCCGATCTGGCGCACGTCATCCACAAGAGCCGGCCGTACGTCTCGAACACGCTGACGCTGACGCGGCTGCCCGACGACGTGAAGCAGGAGTACTTCCAGGCTGGTCGGCCGGTTTCGCGCGAGATCCTCATCAACATCGCGCGCCAGGAGACTCCCGAGGCGATGCGCGCGCTCTGGCGGCGGGTGCGCCTGCAGGCCGTTTCGGTGCGGACCTTCCGGAGCAGCGAGGATCAAACGCGCGAGAAGTCCCCGATCGCGAACACCGTGCGCGCCGCGCGCCGCCTCGGCCGCGCGCTCCGGGTCCTTCCTGCCGCCGAGCTGCTGTCGACCGACGACGTCCGCCAGCTCCGCCAGGTCCTCGTCCGGACCGAGCGCCGGATCGCCGCCGCCCTTGCGGCATTGCCGCAGGCAGCCGCCATCGCAGTTGCTCCCCTGCGCGGCGCCCCCGTGAGCCGGATCGTCCCGCGGCCGGCGCGCGCTGCCGGAAGCGGGGGCTGAGCGGCATTTTCGGCGATTGCATGCCCGGCGCTTGAGTCGGGGCGCGGAGCGGACGAAAAGACCAGTGGGGGCGTCCGGCGGGACCGGCCCGAAGCGGGAGGGCGCATGAAACCTGTGGCGTTTCGGTGGTTTGGGGGGATCGCGACCGCGGTTGCGCTCGCGACGGTCGCGCCGGTGGCGGCGCCGGCGCGCGCCGAGCAGTCGCTCGGCTACGCCGGGCGGCCCGAGTGCGAGCCGTTCTCGAACGAGCGTCCGTACGTTTGCGACGTCGGCGATCCTCGACCGATCTCGGTGCGGAGCTTCCAGCACGTGATCGCCTACAACGACGCCTTGCGCGCGGTCGTTCGCCGGATCGGCATGCCCGACTGGGCGGAGATCCAGAAGGTCTCGACCGACGCGCCGTGGACCAACTACGAGGTCCGCCTGTACTATCGGGACTACGACAAGATGTTCGCCTTCGGCCGTGCGTTCATCCTCGGACAGCCCGAGATCGCGCTGCTGCGCTACCAGGGGCCGATTCCGCCCGGCAAGTTTGCGATGCTCACGAGCGTCGGGAACGGCGACGTCTGGGGAGACGCGCTTCGCGCGGAGCGCGCGGCGGCGGAGGCCGAAGCGCGCGCCGAGCGCGCGGAGCGCGACGCGGAGCGCGCCGAGGGGATCGCGAACGCAGCCTCGCGCGACTTCAAGGAGAGCCTCGTCAAGCACTGAGCGGCCGCTGGCGGCCGCTTCCGCCGGGTCGCGGGGGTCGCGCCCGCGCGCCGTACCGACACGCGGGCGCTCTTCCGGAGGCGCGACGTGCGGGCGGTGACGTGGGACGGCGCGCGCGTCCGGGTCGTCGATGACGCCGTCGATCCGCAGCCCGCGCCCGGGGAGGCCGTCGTCCGAGTGCGCCTTGCCGGCATCTGCTCGACGGATCTCGAGATCCTGGCGGGCTACCTGGGCTTCCGCGGCGTGCCGGGACACGAGTTCGTCGGCGATGTCGTGACCGGCCCGGCCGACCTCGTCGGCCGCCGCGTCGTCGGCGAGATCAACTTCGCCTGCCGGCGCTGCGCCGCGTGCGCGGCGGGGCGCGAGCGCCACTGCCCGGCGCGATCGGTGCTCGGGATCGTGGGTGCGGACGGCGCCTTCGCCGAGCGGTTGCGCATCCCGGCGGCGAATCTGCACGTCGTCCCGGAGCAGTGGCCGGACGAGCACGCGGTCTTCGTGGAGCCGCTCGCGGCCGCCACGGAGGCGTCGCTCCAGAGCGCGGCCTTCGCGGGCGGGCGGACGCTGGTCGTCGGCGCGGGGAAGCTCGGTCTCCTGGTCGCCCAGGTGCTCGCCGCCCGCGGCGATCGGGTGGCCGTCGTCGCCCGCCGGCAGCGCGCGCGCTCGATTGCGGCCGACCTCGGCCTCGATGCAGCTCCGGAGGATGTCGCGCCCGGGACGTGGGACCTCGTGGTCGACGCGACCGGTGACCGCCGCGGGCTCGAGGTCGCGATCCGGGCCGTTCGCCCGCTGGGCGCGATCGTGCTGAAGTCGACGGTCGCCGAGCCCTATGCGATCGACCTCGCGCCGCTCGTCATCGGCGAGATCACGCTCGTCGGATCGCGGTGCGGGCCTTTTCCCCCGGCGCTCGCGGCGCTCGGGGAAGGTCGGGTGCGGGTCGCCCCGCTGCTCGAGGAGACGTTTCCGCTCGCCGAGGCACCCGCGGCGTTCCGCCGGGCGGCGGAGCCGGGTGCGCTCAAGGTGCTGCTCGACCCGTCGCCGTGACGGGCGCGATCGTCAGGCGATCCGCTTCCGGGCGCTGCGATCGCGGACGGTGATGGAGTGGCGCTTTCCGTTCACGCGGCGGAACGGGAAGCGGTAGACGTCGACCTTCCCGCGCACGCGCTCGTCGCGCCACGCACGCAAACCGCTGCGCAGCGTTTCGGGCTCGAACTTGAGGGCGGTGCAGACGTTCTCGAACGAGTAGGGCCAGCTCGTATCGGTCGAGTTGATCCACTCCTCGGCGTCTTCGAAGAGCTTCTGGTTCCGGCGGGTGGGCTCGATCGCATAGCGCTGGTACGTCGCGACGGCATCCTCCATCACGGCGAGCATCAGGCGGATCTCGGGGCGGTCGGTCTTCTCGGCCTGCACCCGGTCGCGATGCTGATCGGGCGTGATGAGATCGGGCTCGAAGAGCCGAACGATGCCGTCATCCGGTGTCGCGCTTGGCACGTCCATGGGTCCTCCCGAACGATGACTGCCCTCGGCAAGCACTCGATGTGCCATTCTGGGCCTGCGGGACGGTGGTCTCTTGCGTTGAAAGACGCCGCGTGACGTGTTGCTTTGAGACACCCTGTGGGATTGCGCCATAAGCGTTTCCCTTCACCATGTCCGCAGACGCCAAGCCGAAGCCGCCGGTCACGCTCACGAGGCTCTCCGGCACCGCGCTCGTCGAAACTATCGACGGTCCGGTCCCGGTCATTAAGCTCGTGGGCAAAGCGATGCCGGTGCTGACTCGATTCCGGGACGGTGCCTTGGGTTTCCGCATGATGCGTGAGGTGCGGGAGGTGGAGCCCACGGCAGCCGTCCTGGAGCTCGTCAACGCGGACGGCCAGGTGGTCGCGGTCGGCGCGGATCACGTCTTCGTGCGGTCGGACGGCCGCGAGGTCCGCGCACGCGACCTGCTGGCCGGCGACCGCCTGGAGCAGGGCTGGAGCTATCCGCCCGGCTACGACGTCCCGGTCGCCGAGGAATACGCCGCCGCAGTACGCGGCCGGGCGTGGGATCCGGCGGTCGTCGTCGCCGCGATCCGCCCGGCTGGAGAAGGTCCCCTCTTCGGCTGCACCGTGAACGAGACCAAGAGCTTCTTCCTGACGTTCGGCGCGCGCTGCCGGGCGCAGGTCTAGGGAACCGGCACGCGCCTCACTGCGGCGAGGGCAGCGATCCCTCGTGCGACAACACCCGCCGGACGTAGCGGGCGAGCATGTCGGCCTCGAGGTTCACCGGGTCGCCGACCTTCCGGAAACGAAGGTTCGTCGACGCGAAGGTGTGCGGGATCACGGCGACCCCGAACGACCGCTCCGTGCAGTCACACATCGTGAGGCTGATGCCGTCGACGGCCACCGAGCCCTTGTCCACGAGGTACGGTGAGAAGTCTTCCGGGACGTCGAAGGTGAAGCGCCAGCCGTCGCCGACGTCGCGCATGCCGGCGACTCGACCGGCGGTGTCGACGTGCCCGAACACGAAGTGCCCGCTCACGCGGTCGCCGACCCGGAGCGAGCGCTCGACGTTGACGACGGCCCCAGGCGCGAGCCGACCGAGGGTCGTGCGGGCGAGCGTTTCCTCGCTCAGGTCGGCGATGAAGCCGTGCGCGTCGAGCGCGCGGACGGTCAGGCAGACGCCGTTCGTCGCGATGCTCTCTCCGGTCTCGAGGTCCCCCGGGTCGAAGCCGCCGTGGACCGTGAGCACGGCCTCCGCGCCGGAGCGGTCGATCGCGTGGATGCGGCCCTGCGCGGTGATGATGCCGGCGAACACGGCGGTCGCGGCGTCAGCGAGGGACGAGAGCCGAGACGGCCCGCGCGAGCGCCGCGCGCCCGGGCTCGTCGGCCAGCAGCTTGACCGCGTCGGCCGTCAGCCAGATGCCGTGGCCCTCGGGACATGCTTCCAGGCGAAGCGGCGGCTCGTCGCGACCGGCGAGAGGCTTCCCGCACGTCGGGCAGGCGAGCGCCTGGGTGGCCGCGCCCTCGCTCCGGAGCTTCTCGAGGAGCTCCCGGTCGCGCTCGGCGAAGTACTTGTTCTCGCGGGCGTGCTCGAGGTCGCGGAGCTTGTCGCCGAAGCGGTCCTTCTCGGCATCCATTCTTCTCGAAACCTTCCGTACGGCCGTCAGGCTCCGATCCCGGACGATTCGGGGCGAGGCGGGTAGAGGCGATCCGTCGCCAGCGGGTTCGACGCGAGCAGCGGCACGCCGACCACGAGGACGGCGAGCCCGAGGGGAATCCAGAGGAGCTGCGCCTGGGCGATCCCGAGGAGCACCATGACGAGCCCCCAGAGCGCGACCAGGAGGGAGACGGCGAAGCGGACCGCCTTCAGCACGCCTTTTCGGGTACCACGGCGGCCGGGGTGGTGCTACCGGCGGCGGCCGCTCCGACCCCGGAAAGAGCGACCGTCCATGACGCCATTGCGGTTGTCGGCCGCCCGATCGTGCTTAACCTCGAAGTCGCTGGGTCGCACCCGAGGCGGCCCGGGGTGAGGAGCGATCAATGGATCTGCAGCGCTTGACGGAGAAATCCCTGGAGGCCCTGCGCGCCGCGCAGGGGCTGGCGGTACGCCGAAATCATCAGGGAGTCGACGTCGAGCACCTGCTGGCCGCCCTCCTCGAGGACCCCGACGGGCTCGCGACGACGATCCTCGACCGGGCCGGCGCGGACCCCAAGACCCTGCGCGAGGCCGTCGAGCGCGCGCTCCAGCGCATCCCGCAGGTCACGGGGTCCGCGCCCGGCGCCGACCAGGTGCACCTGACGCCGCGGCTGGCCCGCATCCTGACCCGCGCCGAGGACGAGGCGAAGGCGCTGAAGGACGACTACGTGAGCGTCGAGCACCTGCTCCTCGCAATGGTGGACGACGCGGGGGCCGTCGGCGCGGCGCTCAAGTCGGCGGGGCTCGGCCGGCCGGAGATCCTGAAGGCGCTCCAGATCGTCCGCGGAAACCAGCGCGTGACGAGCCCGAATCCGGAAGCGACCTACCAGTCGCTCGAGAAGTTCGGGCGGGACCTCACGAAGCTGGCGGCGGCCGGCAAGCTCGATCCCGTCATCGGCCGCGACGACGAGATTCGCCGCGTGATCCAGGTGCTCTCGCGTCGCACCAAGAACAACCCCGTCCTCATCGGCGAGCCGGGCGTCGGCAAGACCGCGATCGTCGAGGGCCTCGCCCAGCGGATCGCCCGCGGCGACGTGCCGGAAGGCCTCCGCGGGAAGCGCGTCATCACGCTCGACATGGGCGCGCTCGTCGCCGGTGCGAAGTTCCGCGGCGAGTTCGAGGAGCGCCTGAAGGCAGTCCTGAAGGAGGTGCAGTCGTCGGAGGGCGAGATCGTCCTCTTCATCGACGAGCTCCACACCGTCGTCGGCGCAGGCGCGGCCGAGGGCGCGATGGACGCCTCCAACCTGCTGAAGCCGATGCTCGCGCGCGGCGAGCTGCACTGCATCGGCGCGACGACCCTCGACGAGTACCGCAAGCACATCGAAAAGGACCCCGCGCTCGAGCGCCGCTTCCAGCCGGTCCTGGTCGACCAGCCGAGCGTCGAGGACACGATCTCGATCCTGCGCGGCCTCCGCGAGCGCTACGAGGTGCATCACAAGGTGCGCATCAAGGACGCGGCGCTCGTCGCGGCCGCGGTGCTCTCGAACCGCTACATCACCGACCGCTTCCTGCCCGACAAGGCGATCGACCTGGTCGACGAGGCGGCCGCCAAGCTCCGCACCGAGATCGACTCGATGCCCGCCGAGCTCGACGAGATCACGCGGCGCGCCCTCCAGCTCGAGATCGAGCGCGAAGCTCTGCGCAAGGAGACCGACCGCGCGTCGCGCGATCGGCTCGAGCGCCTCGAGAAGGAGCTCGCGAACCTGAAGGAAGAGGAGGCGCGGCTGCGCGCGCAGTGGGAGCGCGAGAAGAGCGCGCTCGGCGGCGTCGCGGAGCTCCAGAAGCAGCTCGAAGCGGCGCGCATGGAGTACGAGAAGGTCCGCCGGCCGGGCCCGGACTACGATCCGGCGCGGGCCAGCGAGCTCCAGTACTCGACCCTTCCGGACCTCGAGAAGAAGATCGCGTCCATCGAGAGCGGCGACCAGGTGCGGCTCATCAAGGATCACGTCGACGAGGACGACATCGCGGACGTCGTCGCGCGCTGGACCGGCATCCCGGTCGCGAAGCTCGTGGAAGGCGAGGCGCAGAAGCTGCTCCGGCTCGAGGAGCACCTGCACGATCGTGTCATCGGGCAGGACGAAGCCGTGAGCGCGGTCGCGGACGCCGTGCTGCGCGCGCGGTCCGGGCTCAAGGACCCGCAGCGACCGGTCGGATCGTTCATCTTCCTCGGGCCGACGGGCGTCGGGAAGACGGAGCTCGCGCGTGCTCTCGCCGAGTTCCTGTTCGACTCCGAGCAGGCGATGATCCGCATCGACATGTCCGAGTACATGGAGAAGCATTCGGTCGCGCGCCTGATCGGCGCCCCGCCGGGATACGTCGGCTTCGAGGAGGGCGGCCAGCTCACCGAGGCGGTCCGCCGCCGGCCCTACTCCGTCATCCTGTTCGACGAGATCGAGAAGGCGCATCCCGACGTCTTCAACGCGCTCCTCCAGATCCTCGACGACGGCCGTCTGACCGATGGCCAGGGCCGCACGGTCGACTTCAAGAACGCCGTCATCATCATGACGTCGAACGTCGGGAGCCAGCTCATCCTCTCGTACGGCGATGCGGTCGCTCGCAGCGACTCGCCGCGCTACGCCGAGATGCGCGACGAGGTGCTGAACGCGCTCCGCCAGCAGTTCCGTCCCGAGTTCCTGAACCGCGTCGACGAGATCGTCGTCTTTCACGGCCTCACGCGCGAGCACCTCGCGCGCATCGTCGAGATCCAGGTCGATCGCATCCGCAAGCGGCTCGCCGATCGCCACATCGAGCTCGAGGTGACGCCGGCAGCGCTCGATCACTTCGCGACCACCGGGTACGACCCGGTCTATGGCGCGCGGCCGCTCAAGCGGCTCCTGCAGCGCGAGATCGAGACCCAGCTCGGGCGCCGGCTGCTGGCGGGCGAGGTGACGGATCGGACGCGCGTCGTGGTCGATTGGAACGGGCGCGAGCTCACGTTCAGCACCGCCCCGCTCGCCGAGGCGGCGTGAGCGCGCGCAGAAACCGATTGACACAAGTCAAGTAGCCGGATTATCTCGCGATTCCTGGGTCCGGCGATGGACGCGCGCACCAAGATCCTGGAGACGGCGACCCGCCTGTTCGCGATGCAGGGCTACGACAGCACGTCGCTGTCGCAGGTCGCGAAGGACGCGAGCGTCAGCAAGGCGCTGATCTTCTGGCACTTCGAGACGAAGGAGAACCTGTTCCAGGAGGTGGTGACGCGGACGATCGCGCCCTACTCCCTGGAGGTCGACCTCGAGGGGCTGAGCGAGCCGGAGCAGCTGAAGAAGCTGATCGACCTGTACTACGAGTTCGTCACCCAGAACCTCTACTCGGTGCGCTTCTTCCTGAGCCTCTTCCTGCGCGAAGGAGCCCGACCGGACGACCTCTTCGGTCGCATCCTCGAGCTCCACGAGCTCTACCGGAAGCAGCTCGGCGAGGTCATCGAGCGTGGGCAGGAGCGCGGCACGGTCGCGCGCGACGTGAACCCGCCCGCGCACGCCGCGCTTATCATGAGCGCGCTGAACGGCATCCTCGTCCAGGGTTTCGTCTGGCCGACCCCGACGCCTTCGCCCGACGCGACCCTCGCGCAGCTGAAGGCCACGCTGGTTGACACGATCCAAGTGCAGTGAGACAGTTTCCCGTCCGTGGCGCCGGTTTCCGTGACGCGGTGCAACGGATGGGGACGGGTGTCCGGATTTCGTGCGCCGGGGGATCAGCGCACGCTGCGGACAGCGAGTCGCGACCCGGCCTGGTTCGAGCTGCTCGTCGATCCGACCTCACTTCGATGACACGCGCTTTGGCGGAAACGAAAGCTTCGAAGGCTAGCGAGTCGCCGCGCGACTGGATGCGCGCGATGGCCGACAAGGCGCTGCAAAAGGTCGCCGCGCAGGCGCGCGTCCCCCGCCGCGGCAATCGCGAGAAGGAGCTGTTCGCGCTCCGGGCCCAGCAGATCAAGACGCTCTTCCAGCGCATCGAGGCGATCGCGCAGGCGATCAACAAAGAAGCGGGCAGCACGCTCATCAACGCCCAGCGGACCCTGAGCGCGAAGAATCTGGGCGGCATCGAGGTCCCGGACGGCGCGCGCCTGGTCCTCAAGTTCCTCGATCGCCGGCTCGAGCTCGTCGTGAACCCGCTGCAGAACGTCGGCGGACGGCCCGTCCCGATCGGCGGCCTCGCCGCCGCATCGATCATCCAGTACGACGCCAGCGACCCGACCGGCGCCGACTGGTTCGACGTGATGCTGCGCGAGGACGGCTGGCACCGAAAGCCCGGCGACGGCGACGCATCGTCGTCCGCGCTCGGCGACAAGGACCTGCGGAAGCTGATCGACTGGCTGTTGTCGTAGGTGTCTCGGCGAGGGGATCTCTCCCCTCGCCCCGTCGGGCAAGGCCCGCCGGGGCGCGAGTTATCGCGCGACGGGATCTCCTCTCAGTTGACCCCTCGTGCTCGTCGGGCGGCGCGGCGGGACTCCCAGTCGAGCGCGAAGGACGCGAGCGTGTAGTAGAGCGGGTAGTAGAGGGATACCGCGGCGAGCGTCTTCGGGCGCGACTCCAGCCGCAGCACGAGGATCCCGACCAGGACGGCCCAAACGACGCCGAGTCCGACGCTCGAGCGTCGCAGCGTCGGCATCCGGGACGGATAGATGAAGCGGAGCGGGACGAGCACGAGCGCCGCGAGGACGAGCACGAGGGCGGCCGAGACGGCGGGCGCCGGCTCGAAGACGTAGAGGTAGAGCGCGACGATGTTCCAGTACGACGGGAAGCCCGTGAAGAAGTGGTCCGCGGTCTTCGCCGCCGAGTGGCAGAAGCGGTAGGCGGAGGCGAGCGTCGCGGCGGTCGCTGCGACGACCCCGAGCGCGCCCTCCAGGATCCCGGCCTGCAACATCACGAAGATCGGGACCAGCACGAACGTCAAGTAGTCGACGATGTCGTCGAGCTTGGCGCCGTCGAAATGGGGCAGGACCTGCTTGACGCGGGCAGCGCGCGCGAACGTGCCGTCGGTCGCGTCGATCGCGACCGCGAGCCACAGCCATCCGAACGCCGCCGCGAATCTTCCGCCCGCCGCGGCGACCAGGGCCGCGAGCGCGGTCAGCGCTCCGCACGCCGTGTAGACGTGGACCGCCCACGCCGCCACGCGCTCGGCCGGCGTCGCGCGCGGCGCGACCGTCGCATCGCGCGCCTCAGTCGGCATCGATCCGCCAGACGCTGCCGTCACCGGGAGCGACGACGAGGATCGCCCCGGTCTCGTCCACCGCGAGCGCGACCGGAACCGGTTCGCCGCCCGCGCTCCGCCGGAGCGCGAGCCCGCTCGCCAGCTCGGTCCGGGTGGCGTCGCTCTCGGCGCGCAGCACGCTGCCGGTCGCGCCTTCGGCGACGATCGCGTGCCCGGCGCGATCGACCGTCGCGCCGACCGGAGTCGCGAAGCCGCTCGCGACGACTGCGGGAGGGCCGCCCGGGCGCGCCGCGACGACCCGGCCTCCGCTCGCTTCCGCGACGAAGAACCGGCCGCCGTGGATGCCGAGACCGACCGGCGAGGAGAGGCCGCTCGCGACGAGCTCGAGCTTCCCCTCGCGGTCGACCCGTGTGATCCGGCCGGACGAGCTCTCGAGGACGGCGAGCGAGCCGTCGGGCAGCGCGGCGAGCGCCGTGGGACGGGCGAGGCCGGTCGCGACGCGGACGCCGGCATGCGCCCCCGGCTCGACCCGCCATGCCTCGCCGCGATCGGGCGACGCCACGTAGAGCGTCCCCGCCGACGTCGCGGCGAGCACGAGCGGCATGCGATCGCCCCCCTGCGCGCGGTCGTCGACGGTCGCAACGAGAGACGTCTTGCCGCCCGCGACGCGGTAGATCGCGCGCGCGTCCGCGACGACGAGGTCGCCGCCCGCGAGCGCGAGGCCGCCGAGCGGGCCGGGCGCGTCGTCCGCCGGCGGAGCGGCGGGGGGCGCGAGGAGGCGTGTCAACCGGCCGGCGCCGCCGGCGCGCGCGGTACCCACGGTCTCCGCCGCGTGCTCGGCGGTCGCGCGCGCGAGCTCGGCCTGGGCGCGCTCGACGTCCGCCTCGCGCGAGCCGCAATCCGCGAGCGCGCCCGCCGCCACGGCGCACGCGAGCGAGGCGAGCGCGAGCGGCGACCACCGATGCGCGCGCGGCGGCGCCGCGCGCCTGCGCGGGCGCAGCCCCGTCAAGCGAGCCGCTCGCCGGCAGCGAGCAGGTTGTCGCGCAGGCAGCGCGCGATGCGCGCCCCCATCACGCCGTCGATGAAGCGATGGTCGAAGGTGCAGCCGAGCGTCATTATCGGCCGGATCTCGACGCGCTCGCCGATCGCCACCGGCCGCCGCTGGACGTTGTTCACCAGCACGATGATCGGCACGTGGCTGAAGGGGACGATCGGCGCGAGGGCCATTCCGAGGCCCGCGTCGATCGAGCCGATGCTCGTCACCATCGCGCTCCCGAACTGATCGTAGGCGACGCCGAGACGCGAGAGATCGAGCCCGAGGTTGTAGCTGAGGAAGCCGACGAGCTTCATCGTCGTGCCGAGGAGGCGATCGGGGATGCGGGACATCGACGCCTTGGTCTGCTCCACCTCGCGGTCCTGGCGCGCGCGGACGCGCGCCGCGCGCTCCTCGACCTGGGTCGCGATGTCGCGCATGGAGAGGCGATCGGCGCGCTTGATCTTGAGGCCGGAGAGGTCGCGCCCGTCCTCGCTCGCGACCTGCACGAAGATGTCGACGTCCTCGCGCGCGTACACGCGCTTCCCGATGATGAGGCCGTTGCCGTCGGGGTTGTCGGCGATCCCGAGGGCGAGCGCCTTCGCGACCAGGTGCGTGATCGTCACGTGCACGCCCTCGCGCCGGAGGCGCTCGATGAGCTCGAGGCCCGAGGTCATGTCGACCTCGATCGTCCCGTAGACGGTCGGGTTGTCGGGCGGTCGCCAGGTGGCGAGCGCGAGGCGGCGCCAGGTGGTCGGGTTCTCGACGCGGCGGAACGACGGCCGCAGCACGTCAGCCCTCGTCCTTCTGCTCGATGGCCTGCCCGTCGATCACGACCTCGCCGCGCTGGTTCGTGCAGCGCGTGCGGCAGCGCAGGCGGCGCGTGGCGGGGTAGATCTCGACGATCTCGCTCGCCGCCGTGATCGTGTCGCCGACGAACACCGGCCGCAGGAAGCGGAGCGTCTGCTCGACGGAGATGGCGCCCGGGACGCCGAGGAGGCGAGCGTTCGCCGTCGACAGCAGGCTCGCCGTCAGCATCCCGTGGACGACCGGGCGGCCGAAGCGCGTCGCGCGCGCGTACTCCTCGTCGAGGTGCGCGGGGTGGCGATCGCCCGTCAGCTCGGCGAAGCGAGCGACGTCGTCCGCGCCGATCGTCTTCTCGCAGACCGCGCGGTCGCCGACGCGCAGGTCGTCGAAGCCCTTGTGCTCGTGCTCCCCCATCCCCGACCAGGTCCTTTCACGCGCCAGCGGCGCGGTCCATCGGCGCGGGGAGATCGCGCCCGCTCGCCCGGGATGCCGACCGCACGCTCCGTCGCCTGGGCCGGTGCGCACGGCGGGTCATCTCCGGGGGGCGCGCTCCACCAGGCCCGCGAGCTCGCGGATCGACAGGGTCGTGGCGAGGTCCTCGCTGGGCAGCCGGATCCCGAAGGCGTCGTCCAAGGCGGATGCGATCTCGGCCAGGGAGAGCGAGTCCAGGGTCGCGATCGCCCCCAGCGCGGCATCGGGCGCCAGGTCCTCGACCGGCACGCGCAGGACGTCGGCCACGACCGAGCGGATTTTTTCGAGCGAGCTCACGCGATCTCTCCGGTTGGCCTCAAGGTTGCGGCCCTGATATGCGATGTAACGGACAAGGGGGCGGATATGAACCTTCGTCGTTTCGTCGTCGCGCTCGGGCTCGTCGCGCTCGTGTCGGGCCAGGCCGCCGCTGCCGGCTACGGCAACACGTACACCACGATGGGGACCTACAACGACGGCGAGTCCCACCCGCTTCGCCTGCTGTCGTTCGCCATCGCCCCCGCCGCCTTCCTCGCCGAGTGGCTGGTCACGCGGCCGATCTTCCGCCTCGTCTCGCAGCAGGATACCGCGCCGATCTTCAGCTACACGCCGCAGGCCGGGTTCGACTACGAGACCTACCAGGAAGGCCTCAGCACCGGCGTGACCTTCGAGGACCCGCAGGCGATGGAGTGAGGGACATCGCGCGAGGGCCCCACTCCCCGCGGGCTCGCTTCGCTCGCGGCTAAATCACTTCGAGCGGCGCGAAGCGCAGAATGAGCTTCTTGAGCCCCGCGCGCTCGAACTGGACGGTCAGCTTCGCCGCCTCGCCGTCGCCCTCGGTGCGCCGGACGACCCCGGCCCCGAAGTCGGGATGGCGGACCCGAGTCCCGACGCGGATCGACCGGCCGCCGCTCGCCGGCTGCTCCTGGCCGTACGAGTAGTCGATCGTCGGCTCGCGCGACGCGGAAGCCTCGCGGTCATGCCACGGGGCGCGCCTGGAGTCGCCCCACGCGAGACCGGACGCGGCGCGCACGGCGGTCGCTGCGTCGCCGACCCACGTCCCGCGCGCCTCGACGTACTCCGCCGGGATCTCGCGGAGGAAGCGCGACGCCGGGTTCTGCTGGGCGACGCCGAATAGAATCCGGTTGCGCGCCCGCGTCAAGACCAGCCGCTGGCGCGCGCGCGTCATGCCGACGTAGCAGAGGCGGCGCTCCTCCTCGACGTCGCCCTCGTCGATCGCGCGCGCGTGCGGGAACACGCGCTCCTCCATGCCGGTCAGGACGACGAGCGGGAACTCGAGGCCCTTGGAGTTGTGGAGCGTCATGAGCGTCACCGCGGAGCGGCGCCCGTCGAGGCCGTCGAGATCGGTCACGAGCGCGGCGCGCTCGAGGAACGCCTCGACGGCCGACAGCCCGTCTTCCGCGCCGTCGAGCGCGTCGACCTCGCGCGCCGCGGAGACCAGCTCGTCGAGGTTCTCGGCGCGCGCCTCGCCTTCCTCCGTCCGCTCGCCGCGCAGGCGCGCGACGAGGCCGGTCTCCGCGAGGACCTGCTCGACGGTTTCGGCGAGCGCGGCGCGCGCCACGGCGCTCCGCAGGCGCGCGATCATCGCCCAGAACTCGAGCACGCGCTTCCGGCTCGCCGCGTTCAGGTCCGGGACGTCGCGACCCTCGGCGAGGCCGTCCAGGACCTCGGCGATCGATCCGCCGGCGCGGCGCGCCTCCGCCGCGAGCGCGGCGACCGTCGTCGCCCCGATGCCGCGCGACGGCACGTTGATGACCCGCGTCAAGCTCACGTCGTCGGACGGGTTCACGAGGAGGCGCAGATACGCGAGCGCGTCCTTCACCTCCTTCCGGTCGTAGAAGCGCGTACCGCCGATCAGGACGTAGCGGAAGCCGCGCCGGACGAGCTCTTCCTCGATCAGGCGCGACTGCGCGTTCGTGCGGTAGCAGATCGCGATCTCGGCCAGATCCAGCCCGCGCGCGAGCCCGGCCGCGACCTCGCCCGCGACGTAGCGCGCCTCCGCGCGATCGTCCGGCAGCGTCGCGATGACGACCGGCTCGCCGTCGCCCTTGTCGGTCCAGAGGCGCTTCCCGTGCCGGCCCTCGTTCTGCCGGATGACCGCGCTCGCCGCGCCCAGGATGTGCCCGGTCGAGCGATAGTTCTGCTCGAGGCGCACGACGTGCGCGTCCGGATGGTCGCGCTCGAAATCGAGGATCGCGCGCACGGTCGCGCCCCGGAAGGCGTAGATCGACTGATCGTCGTCGCCGACGACGGCGAGGTGCGGCGAGCGCCCCGCGAGCTGCTGGATGAGCAGGTACTGTGCGCGGTTGATGTCCTGGTACTCGTCGACGAGCACGTGGCGATACCGGCTCCGGTAGCGCTCGCGGCGCTCGGGGTCTCCGGCCAGGACGTCGACCATCCCGGTGATGAGGCCGCCGAAGTCGAGTGCGCCGGCGCGGCGCAGGAGCTCGTCGTAGCGGAGCGCGGCGCGCACGAGCGCCTCGCCGCGGCCGCTCGCCGCGAGCTGGTCGTCGCCGATCGGCTCGGCGTCGTTCTTCCGCCGATCCAGAAACGCGCGAAGAGCGGCCGGCGACACCTCCTCGTCCGCGACGCCGGCTTCCGCGAGCGCGCGCCGGCAGAGCGCGAGCTGGTCGGCGTCGTCGTAGATCGCGAAGGCCGACGGCAGGCCGAGCGCGGGCGCCTCGCGCCGGAGCCAGCGCGCGCACGTCGAGTGGAAGGTGCCGACCGTCAACCCGCCCGACGCGTCGCCGAGCAAGGCCGCGAGGCGCTCGCGCATCTCGCGCGCCGCCTTGTTCGTGAACGTGACCGCGAGGATCTCCTCCGGCCGGACGCCGTGCGCCGCGATCAGGTGCGCGACGCGGTAGGTGAGGACGCGCGTCTTGCCGCTTCCGGCTCCCGCGAGGACGAGGAGCGGCGTTCCGAGATGCGTCACCGCCTCGCGCTGCGGCGCGTTCAGAGCGTCGAGATCGATCACGGGACGGCGGAGGTTAGCCGACGTTCGCGAAAAGGAAAGGGGGTCCCGCGATCGTCGCGACGCGCGCCGATTGCTACGTGCGCGTCGTGGCGACGTACCGGCGGAAGGACGCTGCCTACGAGCGCGCGAAGCAGGAAGGCTATCGCTCGCGCGCCGCGTACAAGCTGATCGAGCTCGACGATCGCTTCCGCCTGCTGCGCCCGGGGCAGCGCGTGGTCGACCTCGGATGCTGGCCGGGCTCGTGGCTCCAGGTCGCGTCCCGGCGCATCGGACCTTCGGGTCGCGTCGTCGGCGTCGACCTGGTCGCGATCGATCCGCTTTCCGAGCGGAACGTCGTCGCGATCGCGGGCGACGTCCTCGATCCCGAAGTGCGAGCGCAGGTCGCGCGCGCGCTCGGCGGCCGGGCCGACGTCGTGCTCGCCGACCTCGCGCCCAAGCTGAGCGGCATCGCGAGCAGCGACGCGGCCCGGCACGCGGCGCTCGTCGCCGCCGCCGTCGCGAGCGCGCGCGACTGGCTCGCGCCGGAGGGGGCGCTGCTCGTGAAGCTCTTCGTGGGCGGAGAGCTCGAGCACGTGCTGTCGGAGCTTCGGGCGGCGTTCGTCGACGTGAAGACGACTCGCCCGGCGAGCACCCGAAAGGGCTCCTCCGAGCTCTACGCGGTCTGCCGACGGCTCCGCCCGGGCGCGACCTCGGACCCCCGGCCGGTTTGAATTGCCAGGCGCCTGCCGGCGTCTGTTCGTTTCGGGCGCGAGCGTCATGACGCGCCGCATCGCACGGTGGCGTACGGTGACCGCACGTCGTAAGCAACGGGAGACATGAGCCCGCCCCGCAAACCGCGCTCGCGCCTACGGTTTTCGCTGACGCGTGCGGCGCTGCTCCTCGGGCTCGCCGCGGCGATCGCCCTCCCGGGCACCGCGACAGCACTCCCCGCGGACGCCTCGAACGTCCTCGTCGTGGAGGACGACGGGTCCATCCTGGAGCCGGCCCGCCCGCTGCCGCTCGCCGGCCAGACCGTCCGCATCGTCCGCGACCCGTCCGGCGGCTACCGCAGCGCGACCGGCACCTTCACCACCGATCCCGAAGGCTGGCGCTCGGGGAACCGCGTCGTCTTCGCGGGCTCCGCCACCTCGGCACGGGTCTCGCTTCCGTTCTCGTTTCGGTTCTTCGACGGCTCGTACGACGAGATCTTCATCCACCCGCAGGGCGCGGTGACGCTCGGTCGCCCGCTTCCGTCGGCGAGCCGCGCGCAGGCGACGTCCTCGGGCGATCTGCTGCGCTCGCTCATGGCCGGACCGCCTCTCGTGGCCGGGCTCTGGAACGAGCTTTTCCCGTCGCGCGCGCCGGCGAACGGCGGCGTCTTCATCGAGCAGCGCGCCGATCGCGTGTCGATCGCCTGGGTCGCGGTGCCGTCCGCGCGTCCGGCCGACGAGGCCAACACGTTCCGCATCACGCTTCACCCGGACGGGAGCGTGGACCTCGAGTACGCGGCGATGGCCTCGCGCTGGGGCATCGTCGGGCTCGCGCCCGGCCGCGACGCCGAGCGCGTCGACCTCGTCGACTTCGCGGCTGCTCCGCGCGCGGGAGCGCGCGACGCGCTCCTCGCCTGGTACCGCGACCTCCCCGAGCTGAACGAGATGGCGCTCACGCGCGCCGTCTACCGCCGCGTGCCCGATCGCTTCCAGTTCCTCACGGTCTTCACGACCCAGCCCGTCGACGGGCCGAGCCTGATCGGCAGCATGCCCGTCAAGAACAGCGATCGCGGCATCGGCCTTCCCGTGTTCGACCACGGCCCGCTCTTCGGCTCGCACAACCTCGAGCACGTCGTCGTCATGAACGACCTCGCGTTCTACGACGACGACCCGGCCCGGCCGCCCCGCCATCCCTCCTACGCGTTCGCGCCATCGACGCTCGCGGTGCTGGCGCACGAGGCCGGGCACCGCTGGCTCGCGGAGGCCAGCTGCTCGCTCGGCTCGCTCGGGTCGAAGGAGGGGCACTGGAGCTTCTTCCTCGACAGCGGCGGCTCGTTCCTCGGCGGCACGCGCCTGCGCGACAACGCCGACGGAACGTTCACGACCCAGGGCGCCCTGAGCGGCTTCGGCGAGCTCGACCAGTACCTGATGGGCCTCCGGCCGCCGCAGGACGTCGCGCCGTTCTCGATCATCCAGGACGCGACGGACTTCCAGCCGCCGCACGCCAGCAACGGCCAGCCGTTCGACTTGCAGACGAAGCCCGAGAACGGTGTCCGCTTCCGCGGGACGCGGCACGCGATCACGATCGACGACGTCATCCGCGCGACCGGCGAGAGGGCGCCCGCCGCCGGCCACGGCCCGCGCGCCTTCCGGATGGCCTTCGTCCTGGTGGTGCCGGCCGGCACGCGGCCGACCGAAGCCGAGCTCGCCAAGGTCGAAAGCGTGCGGCGCGGCTTCGGCCCCTTCTTCCAGGACGCGACCGGCGCCCGGGCGCGCATGGCCACGACGCTGCCGCGCGCCCTTCCGGCCGCTTCGCCGCAGGACGATCCGCGCCTTCGTGCCGGCGAGCCGCGCGTGCTCGACGCCGAGGTGCGCCCGCGCGGCGTCGGCCGCGTCGCGCTCAAGCTCGAGTTCGCGGACTTCGACGGCGATTTGACCGGCGTCGAGGTCTCCACCGACGCGACCGCGAGCGCTCCGCCGACCGCGGTCGACGTGACGACTGCCGCGTTCGGAAGCCGGCGCGGCGCGCTCGTCGTGAACGTGCAGGGCGTCGCCTCGGACGCGCGCGAGCTTCGGCTCACCCTCGTCGATCGGCGCGGGCAGCGCAGCTCGGTCGTCGCGCGGCCGCTCCCGAGCGCGCACTCGTAGCGATCCCGAATCCGCGGTTGCGCCCGGACGGTCCGGCGTGCCATGCGCCGATCGTGGCCGACGCGGGAGCGCTTTCTCGCCTGCGCGTCCTGGACTGGACCGACGAGAGCGGGCGGCTGGCGGGGAAGCTCCTCGCCGAGGCCGGGGCGGACGTGCTCCGCGTCCGGCCAGGCGCCCGCCCGCGTTCCGGCGACGCGCGCGACCGCGTCGACACGCTCGCCGTCTGGCTCGACGGCGGCACGCGCCGCGCGGTCCTCGAGGGCGAAGGCGCCGCGGCGGCGTCCGGCTTCGCGGAGCTCGCCGCGCGCGCCGACCTGGTGATCGCGAGCGGGACTGCGGAAGAGGTCGCGGCGCTCCGCGCCGGCACCGGCGCCCGGCCGCGCAATCCCGCCCTCGTGCGCGTCTGGCTCACGCCCTACGGGCTCGCGGGCCCGCGCGCCGGCTATCGCGCGAGCGACCTCGTCGCCGCCGCGCTCGGCGGCGTGCTCGCCGTCTCCGGCACCGAGGACTCGATCCAGAACGGCTGGGGCCGGCAGACGTTCAACGTCGGGGGCCTGTACGCCGCGGTCGCCGGGCTGGCGGCCGTCCACGGCGCGCGCGCGACCGGCCGCGGCGCCGACGTCGACCTGTCGCTCGTCCAGGCGGTCGCGAGCTGCACCGAGCAGGTCCTCATGTACTGGTTCAACCAGAGCTGGTTCCCGGGCGGGATCGCGCCCCGGCAGGGGTCGCTCCACTGGACGGGTCTCTACGAGGTCATGCGCTGCCGGTCGGGCGACCTGATGCTCGCGGTCGCGCCGAACCTGCGCGGCTTCTTCGACTGGATGATCGCGGACGGCGCGGCCGGCCCGCTCGCAGAGTCGCCGCCGGCGTCGGCGGCGGAGGCGTTCCAGCGGTCGCGCGAGATCATGGCACAGGCGCGCCTGTGGGCGGCCGCGAACGACGCGGCGGCGTTCGCGGCCGAGGCGCAGACGCGCAGCCTCGCGTGGGGCGAGGTGCGCGACGTCGCGGCGGCGGCGCGCTGCGAGCAGCTCGCGGCGCGCGGCTTCCTGCGGGACGTCCGGACCTCCGGCGGGTCGCTCACGGTTCCGCACCCGCTCTTCCGCTTGACGGCGACGCCGGGCCCGCCGGCGAGCTCGCCGCCGTCGCGCGCGGAGACGTTCGGCGAGGCGCTCGCCGCCTGGCCGATGCGCGGCGACGGCGCGCGGGTCCACGCGGTGCCTGGTGCGCCCGTCGGCGGCGACGAACGTCGGCACGCGGTAGCGCCGTCGCACCCCGCCCGCGGCGCCACCAAGCCGCTCGCGGGCTTGCGCGTGCTCGACTTCACCTGGGTCCTCGCCGGCCCGTTCGCGACCCGCATCCTCGCGGACCTCGGCGCCGACGTCGTGAAGATCCAGACCGAGCGGCTCTCGCAGGGGGCGAACGCGAACGAGTTCCCGTTCTTCCTCATGTGGAACCGCGGAAAGCGCAGCCTCGCTCTCGACATGGGCCATGCGCGCGCGGTCCCGACCTTCCGCCGCCTCGTCGAGCGATCGGACGTCGTGATCGACAACTTCTCGCCCGGCGTGCTCGACCGCTGGGGCATCGGATGGGACTCCGCGCGGGCGTGGAATCCCGGTGCGATCTACCTCTCGATGGCCGGCTGCGGCGGTGACGGCCCCTGGCGGGACCGCGTGACGTACGCGCCGACGATCCACGCGCTGTGCGGCTTGACGGACCTCACGAATCCTCCAGGGCGGCGCGACGTCGGCCTCGGCGTCTCGCTCACCGACCACGTGAGCGGGCTCGCCGGCGCGCTCGCGATCCTGGAGGCGCTCGAAGCGCGCCGCCGGACCGGCGCGGGCCAGCGCATCGACCTGTCGCAGCTCGAGATCGGCGCGTATCTCGTCGGACCCGCCTACATCGACGAGCTCGCCGGGCGTCCGACGCCGCGCGCTGCCGGCAACCGCGACCCGTTCGACGACTTCGTCCCGAACGAGGCCTACCGGTGCCGGGACGGCGGCTGGATCGCGATCACCGCGCGCGACGACGCCGAGTGGCATCGCCTCTGCCGGGCGATCGGCGATGCAGCGCTGGCGGACGATCGCTCGCTCGCGACCGCCGAAGGTCGCCGCCGCGCACGCGCCGACGTCGATCGGAGGCTCGCGGAGTGGAGCGCGGGCCAGGACGCGGAGGCGGCGATGCGCCTCCTGCAGGCGAACGGGGTGCCGGCGGGCCAGGTGCAGACCGCGCGCGAGCTGACCGAGCGTGACGAGCAGCTCGCGTGCCGGCGCTGGACCGTCGAGCTCCCGCACGCGAGCATCGAGCGGCAGTCGATGGACGTCTTCCCCGCGACGTTCGACGGCGAACGCGTCACTCCGGATCGCGCGTCGCCGGCGTTCGGCGAGCACACCTTCGAGGTGTGCGCCGAGCTGCTCGGGCTCGACGAGGCGACGATCGCCGAGGGCATCGCGGACGGGCTCTTCGCCTGAAGAGCCGCGCGCGCCGCGTTCGCGCGGCCGTCACACGGGGATCAGGTACGTCCCGAGGTGGGCTGCCAGCGCGCTCGCGTCCGCCGGCTGGCTGCGAAAGCCGACGTAGCCGTCGGGGCGAACGAGGACGAGCGTCGGAAGGGCGGCGCCGAGCGCGCGGTGGAGCGCACCGCCGTCGTCGACGAGGACCGCTTCGCCGCCGTCCGCGGCGCTCCGTGGCGGCTCGCATCTCGCGGGCACGACGAGCGACGTCGCGATCGCGTCGCCGTACCGGCGCGCCGCGGCGCGCGCGCTCGCGGTGACCTCGTGCGCTGCGGCACCCGGCGTGCCGCCTCCGTCGACGCCGGCGAGCGCGAGCAAGCGATGGGCGGGCGTCCTGAGGAGGTCGAGAATGCGCACGGGTCGTCCGGTCGCCGCGTCGCGCAGGTCCGCGTCCGGCATGCGGTCGCCCGGGGCCGCGCCGGCGCCCAGCAGCCACGCGTGCGCGCCGCGCCCCCGGTGCTCCCCCGAGAGCGGGCTCTTCCGGTAGTGCACCGCGAGCTCCGAGAGCAGCGTTGCGGCGTGGCTCTGGACCGCGCTCACCGATCCGAGGAACGCATACAGCCGGTTCCGGATGCTCTGCGCGATCGGGCTCCGGAGCGTCGCCATGCGGGTGACGATCCCCGCCTGGCGGAGGACCGCTTCGCCGACCGCGCCGCGCTCGACGTCGTAGCTGTCGAGGAGCGGCTGGGCGCGCCCGCGCCCGCGGTGGACGAGCCCGATCTTCCACGCGAGGTTGAAGGCGTCCTGCATGCCGGTGTTCATGCCCTGCCCGCCGGCCGGGCTGTGGATGTGCGCGGCGTCGCCGGCGAGGAACACGCGCTCCGCGGGTCGGTAGTGCGCAACCTTCCTCTCGTGGATGCGGAAGCCCGCGAGCCAGATCGGGTCGGCGAGCGCCACGCCGCTCGGGCCGCGCTCGTCGACGAGCGCCTGCATGGCCGCGAGCGTCGGATCGGGCGGGTGATCGTAGCCGTGCGCGAGACCTTGATCCGCGATGACGCGGAACCGCCCCGGCGAGATCGGAAAGAAGACGAGGATGCCGCTCGCATGGAAGTAGGCGCTCACCTCGTCGGGCGCGATCGGCCCGCGCACGTGGACGTCGGCCAGCACCCAGTCGTTCGGCTCCGCGTCGCCGGCGAACGGGACGTCGAGCAGGTGGCGGACGGCGCTGTGCGCCCCGTCGCAGCCGAGGAGCCAGCGCGCTCGAATGCGCTCGTCCGAGCCGCCCTTTCGGCGGACGGTGGCGACCGCGCCGTCGCCCTTCCGCTCGAGCGCGACGAGCTCGGCCGAGCGCTCGACCGCGATGCCGAGCGTCGCGAGCCGCTCCTCGAGCAGGCGCTCGGTCTCCGATTGCGGGATCATGAGCGCGTACGCGTAGACGCTCTCGATCCCGCCGAACTCGAGGTGGACGAGCCGGCGGCCGCCGGCGTAGAGGCTCGCGCCGTGCGCCTCCATGCCGGCCGCGACGAACGCGTCGGCGCCGCCCATCGCGTGCAGCGCCTCCAGCGTCCGGCTCCACAGCACCAGCGCCTTCGACTTGTCGGTCCGGGCGGCGTTCTTCTCGACCACGCGACAGGACATCCCGTGGCGATGGAGCTCCCACGCGAGCGTCATCCCGACCGGTCCGGCACCCACCACCAGGGCATCCACTTCGCTCGTCATCCGTGTACTCCGCTGCCGTCGTCGCCGCGACGCAAGGCGGGCGCCGCGCGTCCCGCTTCGGCTCATCGGCTCGTTCGAGAGCCGACTTGACCCGTCGCGTGGCCGCATGCGACCGACAGCGAGCGAGGTGGCGGCCGCATCCGGGCGCCACCGCGGAGGCGAGCTGGCCGCATGATCCGCGAAGGGCGACCGATCGCGTCGCATCCGGCGCTGCACGGAGCGCGCGCGGCCGTGCGCTCCGAAGCGATGGCGCGCGATCCGCGGCCGGAGATGCCGCAGGCCGTCGGCGACCGCGGCCGTTCGCGCGAGGGCGACCCGCCGCGCGGGCGTCTCGGCGAGGCGGTCGAGATGGCGGCGCTTCGCGCCGGGGTCGCGCTCGTCGGGACGCTGCCGCACGCGCGCGCGACCGCGCTCGGCGCGGCGCTCGGCGCTGCGTGGGGCGAGGCGGCGCGGCGCCTTCGCACGCGTCGGCATCGCATCGCCGAGCTGAATCTCGAGATCGCGTTTCCCGAGATGTCCGCGGCCGCGCGCGACGGCATCCGGCGCGCGATGTGGCGGAACTGGGGACGCGTGCTGGCCGACGTCGCGCGCCTCCCCCGGCTGGACGCGGAAGGCCTCCGCGACATCGTCCGCCTCGACCGGCGGGAAGGCGCGGTCGAGATCTTCCGGCGCGCGCGCGACGGCGGATCCATCGTCCTCACCGCGCACTTCGGCTCGTTCGAGCTTCTGCACGCGGGCTGCGCCGCGCACGGCTTCCCGATCACGCTCGTCCATCGCACGCTTCCCAATCGGCGCGCCGACCAGTGGCTCACCGACCTGCGCGAGCGCTGCGGCTCGCGCGTGCTCCGGCGCGGCGCGGCGGCGCGCGACATCCTGCGCGAGCTGCGGTCGGGGCGCGTCGTCGCGCTCCCGTTCGACCAGCGGCCGCCGGCCGGGTCCGCCGGGTTCGCGCCCTTCTTCTCGCTCCCCCCGGCGACGAACTCCGCGGTCGCGCGGCTCGCGCTCGCGTCGGGCGCGCCGGTCTTCCCGGTCGTGCTGGTGCGCGAGGGAGCGTCGCATCGCCATCGGGCCGTCTTCGGCGATGCGATCGAGCCCGCGCGGACCGGCGATCGCGACGCCGACGTGCTCGAGAACACGCGTCGTTTCAACGCCGCGCTGGAGGCGCTGGTGCGCGCACACCCCGACCATTGGATCTGGATGTACAGCCGCTGGAAGCGGCTCCCCGGCGGCCTCGTGTCGCCCTACCGCCGCGACGCCCCGCCCCTCGCGGCCTACCGCGCGGCGAGCGCGGCGTTCCTGGCGTCGCAGCCCGCGGCGGCAGGCGAGCCCGCCGCGGCTCCGAGCGAGAGAAGGGGGTGAGCAGCGTGCAGGTCATGACGCACATCGCGGTCGAGCGCCTCTCGGCGGTGCGCGCGGCGCATCCGGACGTGGAGCTCGTGGACGTGCCGCAGCAGGGCGAGCCCGATCCCGGCGTGAGCGGCGAGGTCCTGCTGACGCTCGCGTGGGGAAGCCCGAACCTCGATCGCCTGGTCGCGCGCGGCGTCCGCTGGGTGCACGCGGTCGGCACCGGGGTCGACCGCTTCCCGTTCGACCTGCTCGGCGCGCGCCTGCTCACGTGCTCACGCGGCGCCAGCGCGATCCCGATCTCCGAGTGGGTGCTCGCGATGATGCTCGCCGCCGCGAAGCAGCTCCCGGAGTCGTGGATCCACGAGCCGCCCGCGCGCTGGAACCAGGCGCGCCTCGGACGGCTTCACGGGAGGACGCTCGCGCTGCTCGGCGTCGGCGGCATCGGGACCGCCGTCGCGGCCCGCGCGCTCGCGTTCGGGATGCGGGTGCGGGGTCTCCGGCGGACGTCGCAGCGCGCGCCGTTCCCCGGCCTCCAGCTCGTGGGGTCGCTCGAGGAGCTGCTCGCGGACGCGGATCACCTCGTGATCGCCGCTCCGGCCACGCCCGAGACGCGCCATCTCATCGGCCGGGACGCGCTCGCGCGCGTCAAGCGCGGCGTTCACCTCGTGAACGTCTCGCGCGGCGCGCTCGTCGACCTCGACGCGCTCCGCGAGGCGCTCGACTCGGGGATCGTGTCGCGCGCGTCGCTCGACACGGTCGACCCGGAGCCGCTGCCGGCCGACCACTGGGCGTATCGCCACCCGGGGGTGCGGCTGTCGCCGCACATCTCGTGGAGCATGGAAGGGGCGTTCGATCTGCTGGTCGCGACCTTCGTCGAGAACCTCGGCCGCTTCCGCGCCGGCGAGCCGCTGGAAGGGCTCGTCGACCCGGTCGCCGGGTACTGACGGCGCAGTCGGCCGCACGTGCGGCTGCGTCGGAGCGGGTCGGAGCGGGGCGGAGCGCGGCGAAACGGGTCGCGCGTCGGAGCGCGGCGGGAGCGGCGCGTGAGCGAGCCCGGCGACTCCTGTCGGAGTCGGCCTTTTGTTGTCTCGATTTCAAGGAGGGCCGCCTCCTCCAACGTCGCTGCCGTGCTCGCTCGCGCGCCGCTCCCGCCGCAGGCAGCGCGTGCCGATGGAACGCGCCGTGGGATCGAGCGGGAGCGCCGGCGGCCGCTCGCGCGGCTCGCCGCGCGTCGCTTACGGGAGCAGAACGATCGCCGCACGAACGGCGCACTGCACGAGGCGGCGGCTGGTTTACTTGAGCTCGATCAGCAGCTCGCGGTAGTGGCGGTCGCCGACGTTGACGGCCCACTCGGACTCGCCGCCTCGCAGGTAGGCGACGCGGCCGGGCGTCACGTCGGCGACGCGCGGGCCGCGGGCGCTGCCCGGGCCTGGCACGGCGGCGATGTGGTCTCCGTCGAGGAGGATGACCATGTAGTCCAGGTCGTGGCGGTGCAGCGACGACGCCTCGCCGGGCGCGAGCTCCATCTCCCAGATGCGGACGCGGTCGTTGTCGACCACGACGCGCGTTGCGACCGGCCCGAGCGGATCGTTCGCGTGCTCGGCCGCGAACCGACGCGCGAACTCCTCGAGCGACGTTCCGGAGAGGAGACCCATGCTTCCGCGTCTAGCCCCTGCCGTCGCCGCCGGTCAACGGGCCGGATCGCGACCGCGCCTGCTGCCTTGACGGCGCCAGCGCCGCGGTCCATGCACGTCGGCATGCCCCGCACGTCGCGCGCCGTCGTCCAGGTCGCCCCGCGGCGGCTCGAGATGCGCGACCTGCCGGTGCCCGAGATCGACGACGACAGCGCGCTCCTCCGGGTCGAGGCGTGCGGCATCTGCGGCAGCGACGCCGAGCAGTACGCCGGGGTCCTGCCCGCGCGCTACCCGGTCGTGCTCGGGCACGAGCCCCTCGGGCGCATCGAGAAGATCGGCGACCGCGCGGCGAAGCGGTGGGGTGTCGACGTCGGCGATCGCGTCGCGGTCGAGACGCTCATCCCGTGCGGGTTCTGCCCGGCGTGCATCGCCGGCCGCTACCAGGTGTGCCGCGGGCGCGGCGGGATGTTCGGCTACTCGTACGTGCCGGTGTCCGAGGCGCCCGGCCTCTGGGGCGCCTACGCCGACCTCATGTATCTCGACCCGCACTCGATCGTGCACAAGGTGCGGAGCGATCTCCCGGTTGGGATCGCGGTCATGTTCAACCCGCTCGGCGCCGGCTTCCGCTGGGCCGTCGAGATCCCGCGCACCGCGCCGGGCGACACCGTGCTCGTCCTCGGGCCGGGGCAGCGCGGCCTGGCGAGCGTCATCGCGGCGCGCGCCGCCGGCGCCGATCGCATCATCGTCACCGGGCTCGCGCGCGACGCGAAGAAGCTCGCGCTCGCGCGCGACCTCGGCGCGGACGACGTGATCGACGTCGAGAACCAGGACGCGCGCCGGCGCGTGAAGGAGCTGACGGACGGGCACGGCGCCGACGTCGTCGTCGAGGTGTCCGCGAACTCGCCGCAGCCGGTCGCGGAGGCGCTCCACTACGTCGCGACCGGCGGCCGCATCGTGCTCGCCGGCGTCAAGGGCTTCAAGGCGGTCCCCGACTTCGTGAGCGACCTCATCGTCGTCAAGGAGGCGACCGTCGTCGGCGCCTTCGGCGTCACCAGCCGGTCGTATCGCTCGGCGATCCGCCTCATCGAGTCCGGGACGGTCGCGCTCGACCGGCTCCACACCCACGAGTTCGGCCTCGAGAGCGCCGAGGAGGCGATCCAGACGCTCGCCGGTGAGCGGCCGGGCGAGTCGAGCATCCACTCCTGCCTGGTGCCGTGAGCGGGCGCGCGGGCGCGGAGGCCGCGCCGCACGCGAGCGGACCGCACCGCTACGCCTGGGCGGCGGGCGGCGACGTGAGCGCGTTCCTCGGGCTCACCTTCGACAACGTCGCGCAGCTCATCGTCTTCAGCACGATCCTGATCGCGGGCTTCGGCTTCCCCGCGGATCTCGTCCTCGGGCGGATGCTGCCCGGCACTGCGCTCGGGGTGCTCGTCGGCGACCTGACGTACACCTGGCTCGCCTTCCGCCTCGCGCGCCGCACCGGTCGCGACGTGACCGCGATGCCGCTCGGCATCGACACGGTGTCGCTCTTCGGCCTCACGTTCGGCGCGCTCGGCCCCGCGTTCCAGAGAACGGGCGACGCCGTGCTCGCGTGGGAGGCCGGCATGGCTCTCATGATCGCAATGGGCGCGTTCAAGATCGCGATCACGTGGCTCGCGGCGCGGCTCCGCGACGTGGTCCCGCCGGCGGCGATGCTCGGAACGATCGGCGGCATCGGCCTCGCGCTCATCGCGTTCCTGCCGATGCTCAAGATCTTCGCCGTCCCGGTGGTCGGGCTGCCGGCGCTCCTCCTCATCGTGATCGCGCTCCTCCGGTCGGTCCGCCTGCCGGGCGGCATTCCCGCGGTGCTGGTCGTCGTCGTGGCGACCGCCGGTACCTTCTACGCCCTCGCGGCGGCCGGGGTCGTGCCGCCGCTGCCGATGGCCGGAGCGGCGGAGGCGGCGGCGATCGGTATCCGGCTTCCGCTCCCCACACTCGCGTTCCTCCGCGGCGTGCCGCTCGCGCTCGACTACCTCCCGCTCGCGCTGCCGCTCGCCTTCGCGACGATCATCGGGGGCATCGACAACACCGAGTCGGCCGCCGCGGCGGGCGACCGCTACGACACGCGCTCGATTCTCCTGACCGAGGGCGTGAGCACGCTCGTCGCGGGTCTCTTCGGCGGCGTCATCCAGACGACGCCCTACATCGGGCACCCGGCGTACAAGCGGATGGGCGGTCGCGCCGGCTACACGCTCGCGACTGCGTTCTTCGTCGGGCTCGGCGGCGCGCTCGGCTACCTGTCGTGGCTCGTGCACGCGCTGCCAGAGGTCGTGGTCGTGCCGATCCTCGTCTACGTCGGGCTCGAGATCGCGTCGCAGTCGTTCCAGGCGGCGCCGGCGCGCCACGGCGCGGCGGTCGCCGTGAGCTTCCTGCCGGCGCTCGCGAGCCTGGTGCTGATCGTCGTGAACCAGATGCTGTCGGCGGGCGGCGTCGCGGGACACGCGCTCGCGGGCGATGCGGCGACCGCGTTCCGCGCGCTCGAGATGCTGGCCGCCGGCTTCGTCTTCTCGGCGAT
Organism: Binatia bacterium; assembly: GCA_035651755.1. Classification (GTDB taxonomy): domain Bacteria; phylum Desulfobacterota; class Binatia; order UBA12015; family UBA12015; genus DASRFA01. The sequence continues at coordinate 317,556 of DASRFA010000060.1, forward strand.
GCTCCTCGGCTCCGCGGTCGCGTTCGCGATCGACGGGCGGCACGGCGCGCTCGCGGTCACGCTCGCGCTCGCGGCGATCGCGACCTGGTTCGGCGTGATCCACTCGCCGCTCCCCGGCTCCGCGACCTTCCTGCCGTGGCGGATCGCCGACCGGACACCGCTCCTCGCGGGCGCCGGCTACGCGACGGTGGCGCTCGTTGCCGCGGTGCGCTGGCTCGCCGCGCGCGGCGCGGCCCCGTCGCATGCGTCGACGTAGCGCTGACCGTCAGTCCCCGCGCGCGGGCTCCGGGGTTGCGCCGGCGATGCGCGCGACGATGTCGGACGCCACCTGTCGCGGCGTCCGCCCGTCCTCGTCGACCTCGCGATTCGCCTCCCGCATCGCGCGAGCGTCGATCGCCCCCTGCAGGCGCGCGAGCGCGGCGATCGCGTCGGGATGCTCGCGCGCGAGTCGCGCGCTCGCGAGGATCACCGCATCGTAGGGCGGGATCGCGTGGCGATCGTCGTCGAGGACGCGGAGGTGGAGCGCCGCGATGCGGCCGTCGGTCGTGTAGGCGCTGATCGCGTCGACGTTCCCGAGCGCGACCGCCTGGTAGAGGAGCGAGGGGTCCATCGTGCGCCGGCTCCCGAAGCGGAGGCCGTAGGCGCGCTCGAGCGAGCGCCACTCCGGCCGCTCGAAGAACTCGTAGTCGCCGCCCATCGACAGCTCGGCCGACACGCGCGCGAGGTCGCCGATGGTCCGGAGGCCGCGAGCCTCGGCATCGCGGTCGCGCATCGCGAGCGCGTAGGCGTTCTCGAAGCCGAGCGGCGCGACGAGTACCATGCCGCCCTGGCTCGCGAGGAAGCGCCCGATCTGGTCGATCGCCGCCTCGCGGCTCGCGGGCGGCTCCTGGCGGCGGAGGATGGTCGTCCAGAGGGTGCCGGTGTAGTCGACGTAGACGTCGATGTCGCCGTTCCGGAGCGCATCGAAGGCGACGGTCGAGCCGAGCGACGGGGCAACGCGCGTCGGAAGCCCGGTTGTCCGCTCGATCCAGCCGGCCAGCACCTCGGCCACGACGTACTGCTCGGTGAAGGTCTTCGCGCCCACCACGATCGGCCGGGCGCGCGCGCCGCGCGCGTCGCGCGCGAGCGACCAAGCGGTGTACCCGTAGAGGACGACGAGGCTCGCGAGCGCGAGCGCGACCATCCCGCGCCGGCGCCGGCGAAGGCCGGACTCGAGCCCGTGCACGAGGCCGTCCAGCACGAGCGCGAGCGCGGCGGCCGCGACCGAGCCGACCAGCACCGCCGTGTAGTTCCGCGTCTGGAGCCCGGCGAAGATGTAGTTGCCGAGGCTCGTCGCGCCCACCGGCGTCGACAGCGTCGCCATGCCGACCGTCCACACGGTCGCGGTCCGGATGCCGGCGACGATGACCGGCATCGCGAGCGGAAGCTCGACGCGCCGGAGCTGCTGCCCGTCGGTCATGCCGACGCCGCGCGCCGCCTCCTTCAGCGCGGGGTCGACCGAGTCGATCCCGGCCACCGTGTTCCGGAGGATCGGGAGGACCCCGTAGAGCGTGAGCCCGATGATCGCGGGAAGGAAGCCGATGCTCTGGAAGCCGAGCGCGGCGAGCAGCGGCACGACGGCGGCGAGAAGCGCCAGACCGGGGATCGTCTGCACCACGCCGGCGATCGCGAGGACCGGCCCTTCGAGCCAGGCGACGCGGGTCGCGAGCACGCCGAGCGGGATGCTCGCGCCGGTCGCGATCGCGATCGCGAGCAGGCTGAGCTCGAGGTGGCCCGTCAAGTAGGCCGGGAGCAGCGCGAGCTGCTCGCGCAGCGCGCTCATGGGCGCGGCGCGGGGCCGGCGTCGCCGAGGAGCCCCTCCACGAGCTCCGCCTGCCGGCGCGGCGTCTCGAGGAATTGCCGGACGACGTCGTCCGCCGGCGCGCGCAGCAGCTCGCGCGGGGCGCCGACCTGCGCGAGGCGCCCCGCGTGCATGACCGCGATGCGATCGCCGAGCCGGAGGGCCTCCGTCATGTCGTGCGTCACGAAGACCGCGGTCAGGCCGAGATCGCGCCGGATGCGAAGGAAGGATTCCTGCAGGCGGTCGCGCGTGAGCGGGTCGAGCGCGCCGAACGGCTCGTCGAGCAGCAGGATCGCCGGCTCCGCGGCGAGCGCGCGCGCCACCCCGACGCGCTGCTGCTGGCCACCCGAGAGCTGGTCCGGCAGGCGATCGCGAACTGCGCCCGCGTCGAGCTCGACGAGCTCGAGCAGCTCGTCGACGCGCTTTCGGATCCGATCGCGCTCCCACCCGAGCAGCGACGGCGTCACGCCGACGTTCTCGGCGATCGTCATGTGCGGGAAGAGCCCGATCCGCTGGAACACGTAACCGATCCGCCGGCGGAGCTCGTGCGGCGTCAGCGTCGCCGTGTCGACGCCGTCGAGCCGCACGGTGCCGGAGGTCGGCTCGATCAGCCGGTTGATCATCCGGAGCGTCGTCGTCTTGCCGGAACCCGAGCCGCCGAGCAGGACCAGCAGCTCTCCGCGCCCCACGACGAGCGACAGGTCGTCGACGGCGACCTCGCCGCCGAACCGCCGCGTGAGACGGTCGAGCTCGATCACGGGGGTGCTCTACCGCGACGGGCGCGCACACAGAAACCGGCGGCCGCGCTCACCGCCGCGTGATGGGCTGCGACTCGTAAAGCAGCGTCCGCTTCCACCACGCGCCGGTGCGAGCGCGCTCCTCCCGGTCCGTGAAGCGATAGTCCCAGAGCTGCCACCGGATCTGCGCCGGCGGGGCTCCGCCGAACGGGTCGACCGCCAGGAGCGCGAGCACGGGCGGCGACGCGGCGAGGAGCTTCTCGACCAGGCGCGGCGTGACCAGCTCGCGCCCGATCCGGCCGCCGTGGAGCGCGCGCTCGAAGTAGAGCGCGTCGAACCACATCTGCCAGTCGAGGCGCGGCATGTGCGGCTCGACGAAGCTCGGCGCGCGGTCGAGCGGCCCGGGCTTCCAGCGGAAGACGTACGGCTTCCAGGTGGCGCCGTCGTCGCTGCCCTCGACCACGATCTCCGGACGCGTCAGCGTCATGACCGCGAAGAGGCCGTAGTGCCCGACCAGGTGGAACGGATCGGCGGCTTCGGACACGAGCGCCAGCGGACCGAGCGCGCGTGGCCAGCGACCGGCGAGCTGGGCGAGCGCGAGCGGAGCCGTGAGCGCGAGGAGCAGCGCGGCGACCGCGACGTCGCGGACGAGCGCGATCCCGCGCGGCCGCCGGGCGCCGGCCGGCACATCCGCGACGGCTCGACGTCGCGGGACCAGTCGGCGCGCGAGGGCCGCGAGCGCGGCGTCGTCGAGCAGAGGAATGCAGAGGACCACCGTGAGGAGGTTGAAGAAGCCGTAGTTTCCGGTCGCCGCGATGAGCGCCTGGAGCGCGACGAAGCCGGCGCACGCGACCGCGCGCGCCCGCCGCCCGGCGAAGACGAGAAAGGGCAGCCCGAGCTCGATCCCGAACGTCGCGGCGCACGACGCCTTCTGAGCCCACGCCGGCAGCTGGTGCGCGTACCAGCTCGTCCACGCGGGAATGGGCTGCGTCTCGTAGTGGTACTCGAGCGCGGTCAGGCTCCACCACGTGCGGTCGCTGCTCGCGAGCTTCACCCAGCCCGAGAAGAACATGAGGCGGAAGACAAGCCAGCGAAAGAGCCACAGCACGACGCGCGACGGCTCCCCGAGCGGGCGCAGGCGCAGCGCGAGCGGCGCCCAGAAGAGCGCCAGGAAGCCGGTCTCGAGGAGGAGCGCGTCCCACTGATAGAGGAGAAACGGCTGCCCGACGTTCGCGAACGACAGGTAGAGGAGCCAGCACGCGGCGAGCGCGGGCAGCGGCGCGATCCCGACCGCGAGCGCGACGCTCGCCGCGATGCCGACGCCGCACGCCGTCTCGAGAGCGCGATCGCTCGCATCGAGCCAAAAGACCGTGGGCAGGCGGAGCGGCGACGAGCCGCCGAGCGCCTCGCGCGCGGCTCCGAGGAACGCGCCGGTCGGGGCGAGGCCGTTCTCGCCGATCAGGCCCTCGACCTGCACCGCGATCGAGACGAACGCGATCGCGAAGACCACCCCGAGGCCGCGGAGGAACGCGACCCGCGTGTGGCGGATCACGCGAGCGAGCGGACCAGCTCCGCGTAGCGGTCCATCATCGGGAGGACCTCGTCGCGCCCTTTCGGCGGAAGGCCGAACACGGCGCGCGCGATGCCGGCGGCGCGATAGCGCTCCAGCGTTTCCGGCTTGGCCGGGGCGCCGAACACGGTGACCGAGAGCGAGTCGCGCGGTCGGCCGGCGGCGTCGGCGCGACGCCAGAGGTCCTCGACCCCGGCGACGATGTCGTCGCGGCCGGCGATCGGCATCCAGCCGTCGCAGTACTCGACGACGCGCTGGCGTCCGCGTGCGCTCCCGGTTCCGAGGAGGATCGGCGGGTGCGGCTTCTGCGCCGGCTTCGGCCAGCTCCAGATGGCGTCGAAGCTCACGTGCTCGCCGAGGTACGACGCTTCGTCCTGCGTCCAGATCGCCTTCATCGCCTCGACGCGCTCGCGTAGGATCGCCCAGCGCGCGCGGAAGTTCGTGCCGTGGTTCTCCATCTCCTCGGCGTTCCAGCCGCCGCCGATGCCGAAGAGCAAGCGCCCGTTCGAGAGCGAGTCGAGCGTCGCGACCTCCTTCGCGAGGACGATGGGATCGCGCTCGACGACGAGGCAGATGCCCGAGCCGACCTTGAGCTTCTCGGTCGCGGCCGCGGCCATCGCGAGCGCGACGAAGAGGTCGTTCGTGTGCGAGTACTCGCGCGGCAGCTGCTTGCCGCCGGGCCAGGGGCTCTTCCGGCTGACGGGGATGTGGGTGTGCTCCGGGAAGAGCAGGGACTCGAAGCCGCGCTCCTCCGCGGCGCGCGCGAGCTCGCAGGGATGCATGCCGTCGTCGGTCGAGAACTGGAGCAGCCCGTAGAGCATCGCAGCGACCTCCGTCGCCGCCAGCTTGCCGGGCGCTGCGCCCTCGCGCCAGGGTACCCGGGGCGATCCGTCGACTTGGCGGGAGCGGGACCGCACGGTAGACCGCCCGGTCATGACGAGATCCGAGGCCTCTCGAGCGGCGGCGCGGTGCGCGGTCGCCGCCGCCATCGCCCTCGCCGCCTGCTCGCCGGCCGGCACAGGCGGCCCGTTGGCCACCCCGACCCCGGGCGTGGCAGCGGCGGGCAGCGACGGCGCCATCGCGAGCAGCAGCAGCGCGGCCGCTCCGGACGCCGCCGCGAGCAGCGCGCGCGCGCCGGACGACGAGGAGCGCGCGGCGATGCTCGAGATCCTGAAGGCGGAGACGGCGCCCGAGCGCACCGCCTGGTTCGCGGTCGCCCCCGGAAACCAGGAGACGCAGGCGCTCGCGAGCTCGCTCCGGTCGATCTTCGAGTCGGCGGGCTGGAAGGTCCAGATGCAGACCTTGACCGGCATGAACCTCAAGCCGGGGGTATCGATGCTGTCCGCGGAAGAGCAGCCGCCGGCGTGGGCGGAGACGGCGCTGCGCGCGCTCCAGGCGAGCGGCATCGACGTCAAGTCGGCCGTCGGCTATCGCGCCTACTACGAGGAGAAGAAGCGCGACGATCCGAAGTGGGCCGGGATCCCGCTCGCGGCGGATCAGCAGTTCGTGATCGCGATCGGGCCCGAGCCGAAGGCCTGACCGCGCACCGGGGACAAGCCTTGCAAGAGCGGATGTACCTCGGGAGCAGCGCCGACCGGTTTCCGGACAAGCCCGCTCTCGTCTTCGCCGACACCGGCGTCGCGGTCACCTACCGTGAGCTCGACGAGCGCTCGAACCGCATCGCGCACGCGCTCCGCGCCTGGGGGCTCCGCCCGGGCGACGCGATCGCCGCGGTGATGGCGAACGAGGAGCACTTCTTCGACGTCTTCTGGGCGGCGATCCGCTCCGGCCTCTACTTCACCCCCGTCAACTGGCACCTCGCCGCCGACGAGATGCAGTACGTCGTCGACGACTGCGACGCGAAGGTCCTGTTCGCGAGCGCGCGCTTCGCGGACGTGGTCGCGAGCATCTCGGAGAACCTTCCGAAGCTCGAGCGCCGGATCGCGGTCGACGGCGCGATCCCCGGCTTCGAGCGCGATCGCGACGCGCTCGCGCCCTTCCCGACGCACCGCCTCGACGACGAGCGCGAGGGCGGCACCATGATCTACTCGTCGGGCACGACGGGGCGCCCGAAGGGCGTGCGGCCGACGCTGGGCCTGCAGCCGGCCGGCACTGGCGCCGTCGTCCCCGGCACGCTCGGCTTCGCGATGTTCTTCGGCTTCGACGAGAGCGATCGCTACCTCTGTCCCGGCCCGCTCTACCACGCGGCGCCGCTCCAGTTCTCGCAGATCCAGCATCGCCTGGGCGCGACGGTGGTCGTCATGGAGCGCTTCGATCCCGAGCGCGCGCTCGCCGCGATCGAGCGCCATCGCGTCACGACCAGCCAGTGGGTCCCGACCCACTTCCACCGCCTCCTCCGCCTGCCCGACGACGTCAAGAAGAAGTACGAGCTCTCGAGCCTCAAGATCGCCGTCCACGCCGCCGCCCCGTGCCCCATCCCCGTCAAGGAGGCGATGATCGAGTGGTGGGGCCCGAAGATCGTCGAGTACTACGCGGGCACCGAGGGCGGCGGCACGCTGATCCGCTCCGACGAGTGGCTGGCGCACAAGGGCTCTGTCGGCCGCCACTGGGCGGGCGGGAAGGTGCACATCCTGGACGAGAACGGCGGCGAGGTGACGGAGCCGCACGTCGACGGTGCGATCTACTTCGAGGCGCCGGAGGACCCCGCGGCGCGCTTCCGCTACCACAAGGACGACGCGAAGACGCGCGCCACCTACCGCGGCAACCTGTTCACGCTCGGCGACGTCGGGCACCTCGACGAGGACGGCTACCTCTACCTGACCGACCGGAAGTCCCACATGATCATCTCCGGCGGCGTCAACATCTACCCGCAGGAGGTCGAGAACTGCCTCGCCTCCCATCCCGACGTCGACGACGTCGCGGTGATCGGCGTCCCGCACGAGGACATGGGCGAGGAGGTGAAGGCCGTCGTACAGCTCCGGCCCGGCGTCGCCGCGAGCGACGCGGTCGCGAGCGACATCATCGGCTGGGCGCGGAGCCGGATCGCGCACTACAAGGCGCCCCGCTCCGTCGACTTCGTGGACGCGCTCCCGCGCATGGAGAACGGGAAGATCTACAAGCGCCTCCTGCGCGACCGCTACTGGCAGGGCCGCACCGGGCGGATCTGAAAGAGAGCAAGCGTGCTGAAGGCCGTCACGATCAAGGAGATCGAGCGCATCTTCGAGATCCTCGACCGGCGCGGGATCTCGCGCGAAGCGGTCATCATCCCGCTCCGGCCGGTGTCGCCGGGAAGCGCGCGGCGCCTCCCGAACGGCAAGATCGAGATCCTCGTGGAAGCCGAGCGGCCGCTCGACGAATGGCTTCCCGAGCTCGAGGCCCGGCTCGTCGAGCTGGCGGGAGCTGCTTGACGGCGACCGCGGATCGCGTGCTCGGCCGGGTGACGGTCCTCGGCGGCGAGCGCGCGGGCAAGTATCCGCACGGCAACTCGCTGCTGGTCGCCGGGAGCGAGGAGACCGCGATCATCGACCCGTCGCTCGCCGTGGTGGCGCGCGCCGAGCGGCCGCACGCCGATCGCGTGCTGAACAGCCATTGCCACGAGGACCACGTCGCCGGGAATCATCTGTACCCGAACGCGACCTGGCACCTGCACGAGGAGGACGTCCTCGGCATCCGCTCGATCGAGGGGATGATGGCGATCTACGGCATGTCGCCCTCGGTGGCGGCGGCATTCGAAGAGGTGGTCCGACGCGAGTTCCACTGGGTCGCGCGCCCCGACGCGCTCGCCTTCCGCGAAGGCGACGTCTTCGACCTCGGCGGGGTGCGCGTCCACGTCGTCCACACGCCCGGTCACACGCGCGGCCACTCTGCGTTCCTGATCGAGCCCGCGGGTGTGCTGTACCTTGGCGACATCGACCTCTCGAGCTTCGGACCCTACTACGGCGACGCCTGGTCCTGCCTTCCCGACTTCGAGCGCTCGCTCGAGCGCGTGCGCGCGATCGACGCGCGCTGGTACGCGACCTTCCACCACGTCGGCGTGCTGGACGGCCGGGCCGCGTTCGTCGAGCGGCTCGACCGCTTCGCGGGCGTGATCGCGACGCGCGAGCGCCGCCTCCTCGAGTTCCTCGCGGAGCCCCGGACGCTGGACGACATCGCGCGCCACCGCTTCGTCTACCGCCCGGGCGACGCCGTCCCGTACGCGGAGGACGTCGAGCGGCGCAGCATGGGCCAGCACGTCGACCGGCTGCTCGCTGCGGGCCGCGTCGCCGAGGTCGAGCCGGGGCGCTATCGCGCGTGCGATTGGCGCGACGTCAATCGCCGCGGGGCCGGTCGTTCCGGACGAGCTTCGCCGTGATCCCGCTCATGAGCTCGATCGCCTGACGGCGCGGAAGCCGCGCGATCGCCTCCGCGCCCTGGCGGTTCGCGTCGCCCGGCACGACGAGCGGCTCCTTCCCGAGCGTCGCGAGCGCCTCGCGCACGACGTCGGCCGGGTCCATCGCGGGCATGATCGGCGCGCCGTCGGTCGGCTGCGACGACAGCCAGCCGGGCGTGCGCGTGGACCCGGGCTGAACCGCGAGCACGTCGACCCCGTGGGGGCGGAGCTCGAACCAGAGCGCGTCGGCGAGGACCAACGTGAAAGCCTTGGTGGCGGCGTAGATCGCGAGCTGCGCCGAGCCGACGTTGCCCGACATCGACGACATCAGGATCAGACCGCCCCGCCCGCGCGCGACCATCCCGGGAAGGACGGCGTGCGCGAGCCGGATCGGGCCGCGGCAGTTCACGTCGAGCATCGCGTCGACGTGCGCCGGGTCGTGGTCGAGGAACGGAGCGACCGTCCCGACCGCGGCGTTGTAGACCATGAGCCCGACCTCTTCGCGGCCGAGCGCTCCCGCTAGCGCTTGCGCGAGATCCGGCCGTGCGAGGTCGACGGCGACCGGCTCGACGCGGACGCGCCAGCGCGATCGGAGCTCGTCGGCGGTCGTCCGGAGGGACGTCTCGTCGCGGTCGAGCGCGATCAGGTCGAGCCCGTGGGCCGCGATCTGCCGGCAGTATTCGGCGCCGAGGCCGACGGCGGCGCCGGCCACGAGCGCCGTCGGCCCGTATCGCGCGCGGAACTCGTCTGCGGCCACGCCGCCGTCATCTCACGCCCGGCCGGGCCGGTCGAGGGTCAACGTCGTTGCCCTTCGGTCCGATGGTGTATGAAGGGCCCGCCCGAAGGAGACGCCGTTGGAGATCCTCGCTCTCGCAGCGATCGTCCTCGCCGCCATCGCGCTGTCGCGCACGGGCCGGCGGAGCGACCTCGCCGCGCGCGTCGAGCGTCTGGAGGAGGAGCTCGAGCGCCTGCGGACCGCGACGCCCGTGCCCGGTGCAGCGCCGCAGGCGCACGCCGGCGTGTCCGCCGAGGCGGCGGCGAGCGATCGGGTCGACGTGGCGCCGGCACCCGGCGCGGCGGAACCGGCCGCCGCGCGAGACGCCGTGCCGCCCGCGCCGTCGCCGTTCCCCGCATTCGCGCGCGAAGCGGAGCCTTCGACGACGGGCAGCGAGCGGCTCGGCGACGAATCCGAGCGCGCCGCCCTCGACGTCGAGCGAGAAGGCGCCGTCGCACCGCCGGGCGCCGGCGAGCCGCCCGGCCGCGGCGGCCTCGGCAACGTCGACTGGGAGCGCTGGCTCGGCGTGCGCGGCGCGGCGGTGCTCGGCGGAGCGGTGCTCGCGCTCGCCGGCCTGTTCTTCTTCCGCTACTCGATCGAGCACGGGCTCATCCCGCCGTGGCTCCGCGTCGTCGTCGGGACGCTCGCGGGCGTCGCCGCGATCGCCGGGGCAGAGTGGAGCCTCCGCACGCGCTACGCGAGCACCGCGAACGGCCTGGCGGGCGGCGGCATCGTGCTCCTCTACGCCGCCTTCTGGGCCGCCGGAGTCCTCTACGAGCTCGTTCCGGCGGGCGTGCTCTTCGTCCTGCTGGTCGCGGTTACGATCGCGGGCTGCGCGCTCGCCCTCCGCCACGACTCGCTCGCGATCGCCGGCATCGGGCTCGTCGGCGGCTTCCTGACGCCGCTCTTCGCGTCGACCGGCACGGATCGGCCGATCGGGCTCTTCGCGTACATCCTGGTCCTCGACGCCGCGCTGCTCGCGATCGCGCGCCGGAAGCGCTGGCCGGCGCTCGCCGCGCTGTCGCTCGCGGGCACCGCGCTCTACCAGGCGCTCTGGATCGGCGGGCGCATGGGACCCGATCGCGCGGCGCTCGGGATCGCGATCCTCGCGGTCTTCGCCCTCCTCTTCGCGGTCGCCTCGCCGCCCGCGGCGGGCGAGAGCCGCATCGGGCGATCGGCGCAGGTGAGCGGTATGCTCCTGCCGTTCGCGTTCGCGCTGTACTTCGCCGCGAGCGCGGACCTCGCCGTCGGCCTGCTGCCGCTCGGCGTCCTGCTCGCGATCCTCGGCGTCGCGGCCGGCTGGATCGCGCGTCGCCGCGGGCCGGCGACCATCGCGCTCGCCGCCGCGACCGCGACGGTCGGCGTCGTCGTCGTGTGGGTCGCGCAGCACCCCGAGCTCGTCGCGCGCCCGTGGCTCGCGGCGTTCGTGTTCTGCGTCCTCGCGCTCGCGCACCACGTCGCGCTCGAGATGCCGCGCGCGGCGCCACTGGTTGCGTCGGACGGCGAACGCCGGTCGAGGCTCGGCGTCTCCGGCGATCCGATCGCGAACGCGGGCGCGCTCGTCGCAGGCGGGCTCCTCCTCGTGCTGGTCGCGGTCGCCACGCTGAAGCCGATCGCGTTCTGGCCGACCCTCGCCGGCTGGCTCGGGCTCGCGGCGGTCCTCGTGCGCCAGGGGACGTTCGAGGGCCGCGGCGCGGTGCAGGTCGCGGGAGCGGTCGGCGTCGCGCTCGGGCTCGTCGCGTATCGCTCCGCGCACGCGGGCGACGACGTGCCGGACGTCCCGGGCGACGGCGTCCTCCTCGCCGCGATGCTCGCGATCGCGGTCGCCTGGCAGGGGCTCGCGCTCTTCCAGGCGCGCCTCGCGAGCCGGAGCGCCGCCGAGCACGCGGCCGCCGCGCTCGCCATCGTGCTCCTCATCGGCCGCGCGATCGATCCGCCGGCGGGACCGCTCGTCGGCTTCGCGTCGACCTTCGCGCTCGGCGCCCTCGTCGTGCTCGCAGCGACGCGCCTCGGCGGCGGGCCGTGGATGGTCGCCGGCGTGCTCGCGACCGCGCTCGCGCAGCTCGCGTGGACGATGGCGTTCCATCCGAGCGCGAGCTTCCTCGCGCTCGCCCTCGCGGTCGTCTCCGCGGTCGCGTTCGGAGCGTGGCCGCTCGCCGGCGCCGACCGCCTGCGGGACGACCGCTGGTCCTGGCGCGCAGCCGCGCTCGCCGGCCCGGCGTGGCTTCCGGCCGCGGTCGTCCTCTTCGAGGACCGCTTCGGCGACCGCGCGAAGGGGCTCGTGCCGATCGCGCTCGGCGCGGCGACGCTCGCGATCGCGGCGCGCGCCCGCGACCTCTGGCTTTCCGACGACGAGCGGCGGACGAGCGCACTCGCGTGGCTCTGCGGCGCCGCGCTCGGCCTCGCGACGGTCGCGATCCCGCTCCAGCTCGAGCGCCACTGGATCACGGTCGGGTGGGCGCTCGAGGCGGCCGCGCTGGTGCGCCTCTGGACGCGCCTCGACCACCCGGGCCTCAAGTACACCGCGCTGGCGCTGTTCGCGGTCGTCACGGTGCGCCTCGTCGGCGACGCCGACGTGCTCGGCGCGCACGCGCGCGCGGCCTGGCCGATCGTCAACTGGATCGCGTACACCTACCTCGTTCCGGCGGCCGCGCTGGTCGCGGCGGCGCGCTGGCTCCGGCCGCTCGAGGTCTCTCGCCTGCGCGAGTGGGAGCGCCCGCTCTACCTCCGCCCCGAGCCCCTCGCCGCGACCGGCGCCGGCCTCGCCGCGCTCGTCGTCGTGTTCGTGTGGATCAACCTCACGATCGCCGACGCGTTCGCGACCGGCTCGGACGTGGCCGTGGTCTTCGATCGGACGCCGGCGCAGAACCTCGCACTCTCGATCGCGTGGGCGGCGTACGCGATCGCGCTCCTCGCGCTCGGCGTCCGGCTCGCGAGCAGCGGGCTCCGCTGGGCGAGCCTCGCGCTCCTCATGGCGACGATCGCGAAGATCTTCCTCTACGACGTCGGCGAGCTGCGCGACCTCTACCGCGTCGCCGCGCTGCTCGGCCTCGCGCTGTCGCTGATCGCGGTTTCGCTCGTGTACCAGCGGTTCGTCTTCCGCCGTACCGCGATGGAAGGAGACGGTCCTTGACCGCGCGCCCGGCACGAGTCGTCGCCACCGCGCTCGCGCTCGCGGCGGCGGCTTGCGTGGCGTTGCCGGCGCGCGTCGGCGCGCAGCAGCTCGCGGCGCTCTTCCCGAGGGAGGCGGACGTCACCACGACCGCGCCCGGGCTCGCGCGGCTCCCGCTCCCGCCCGACGTTCTGGAGGCGTGCTCGCCCGACCTCGCCGACCTCCGGCTCTTCGACCGCGCGGGCGCGGAGGTCCCGTTCCTGGTCGACCCGGGCGCACCGATCGGCGGCGAGAGGCGCGAGACGCGGAGCGTTCCGGCGCGCGTCGTCGACGTCGCGCGCGACGAGACGGTGCGCGAGGGCCTCCCGGCCGCGACGCGCGAGACCTATCGCCTCGCGCTCCCGGAGCGCGGCCCGCCCGGCGGAGCGTGGCGGCTCGTCGTCGACGCGAGCCGCGCTCGCTACGTCCGGAGCGTCGAGGTTCGAGGCATCCGCCCGGCGGGCGACGACGTGGTGCTGGTCCCGCGCGCCAGCATCGTCCGGCTCGGGCAGGCGCTCGTCGACCGCAGCGAGATCCCGCTTCCCCCGTTCGACGGCCGCGAGCTCGTGGTCGTGATCGAGGGCGAGGACGGTTCGTTCCTCGAGCCGACGTTCCGCTTCGAGAGCGAGCGCGCGCTCGCCTCCGACGCCGCCGTCGCGCTCCCGCTCGCGATCCGCGACCGCCGGCAAGCGGCGGGGCGGTCGGTCTTCGAGCTCGAGCGGCCGCCCGGCCTGGTGACGACGCGGCTCCGCGTCGCGAGCGCGACGCCGGCCCTCGATCGCGCGGTCACGGTGTGGGACGTCGCGGCGTCCGGCGAGGCGACCCGGATCGGCGAAGCGCGCATCGTCCGCACCCCGGCGGTCGGCGACGTGCCCGCGATCGACCACCTGGACGTCGATCTCGCGCGGGCGCGCGGCGAGCGGCTTCGGGTCGAGATCGCGGACGGCGACAGCCCGCCGCTCGCCGACGTGTCGTTCCGCGCGAGCTTCACGCAGCCGGCGATCGTGTTCGCGCTCCCGGCCGCACCCGACGGCGACCCCGCCGGCGTGCTCCGCTTCGGCGGCGATCGCGCCTGGCGGCCGCGCTACGACGTCGCGGACCTGTTCCGCGACGCGCTCGCCGCGACCGGCCGCGGCGACCTCGCGGACGCGACCGCGCTGCCGCGCGCGATCCTCGGTCCGATCCGCGCGAATCCGCTCTTCGACGCGCGCCCCGCGCTCGCGCGCGCGATGCAGCCCGGGCCGGCGATCGACCGCGACGGGTGGCAATGGCATCGCCCGGTCTCGGCACCGGAGTCGGCGGAGGGCCTGGTCCGGATCCGGCTCTCCGCCGACGACCTCGCGCACGCGCGTGCGGACCTCGCGGACCTGCGCGTGATCGACGGAGGCGGACGCCAGTGGCCGTACCTGGTCGGGCCGGCGGGCGTGCGCGAGCGCGTCGACCTTCGGGCTGCCGGGCCGAAGACGGAGGACGGCGTCTCGGTGTGGACGATCGCGCTACCGTCGGGGCCGCTGACCCTCGATCGCCTGAGCGTCGTGCCGGCCCGGTCGGTCCTGCACCGCCCGTTCCGGCTCGTCGGCCGCGACGAGAGCGGCGGCGAGCGCGAGATCGCGCGCGGCGTCCTCGCTCAGGACCTCCGGCGTCCCGAGCCGGTGGAGATCGCGTTCGAGCCGACCCGCGTCGAGTCCCTCGAGCTCGGGATCGAGGACGGCGACGACGCGCCGACCGAGATCGAGCGCGCCGAAACGTCGCTCGCCGCGCGCGACGTCCTGCTCGTGGCGCCGGCGGGGTCGTACACGCTCCTCGCGGGCAACCCGGACGCGAGCGCTCCGCAGTACGACGTGGCGCGGGCGCGCGAGGTCGTCCTCGGGCTCCGGAGCGCGCCCGCGGTCGCCGGCGACGGCGCCGAGAACCCGCGCTGGACCGGAACGCCGGGCGGAGCGGCGCGGATGCGCGCGCGCCTCCAGCAGTCGGCGGTCTGGGCCGTGATCGTGGTCGCGGTCCTGGTCCTCGCGGCCGTGACGCTCCGGATGGCGCGCGGCGAGTCGGCGCGCCGGAGCTGACGCGCGACATCCGGAGCTCGCGCGGCCGGTCCGCCCGGGTTTCCACGGCGCTCGCGACGTGAGCGCGGCCGCTCTACCGTCGGTGGGTGGCGTCGAGACGCAGATCGGCGGAGCTCGCGGTCGGCGTGATCTCCGACACGCACGGCCTGCTGCGCGAGTCGGCGATCGCGGCGTTGCGCGGCGTACGGCACATCCTGCACGCCGGTGATGTGGGCTCGGCGGACGTCCTGGCGGGCCTCGCGGCGATCGCGCCCGTGACGGCCGTCCGCGGCAACAACGACCACGGCGCGTGGGCGGACGTGCTGCCCGGGACCGCGCGCATCGAGCTTGGGCGCGTGCGCATCGTGGTCGTGCACGACCGGAACGAGCTCGGAGGCGCGGCTGCCGAGGCAGCCGACGTCGTCGTCTCCGGGCACTCGCACCGGCCGTTCGTGCAGGAGGTGGACGGTCGGATCTACCTCAACCCCGGCAGCGCCGGGCCGCGGCGCTTCCGCCTTCCGGTCGCGCTCGCGCGCCTCAGCGTGAGCCGAGGTCGCGCCCGCGCGGAGATCGTCGTGCTCGAATGACGGGCTCGGCCCCGCGGCGGCGGGGCAGGGCGCGCGCTGCGGTCAGGGCTTCCCGCCGGAGCGCGGTGCGCTCGCGCCGCCGAGCTTCGCGCGCTGGCGCGCGCGCGCGGCGCGGCTTTCCTCGGTCGTCCACACCGCGGCGGTGCGCTCCGCCTCGTCGTCGGTCTCGCTCCGGACACGCGCCGCGGCCTCCGCGACGAGCGCGGCCTTGGTGTGCGAGTAGGCCTCGCGCGGAAAGCCGCCCAGGCGAGCCGCGCGCCGCATGACGGTCTCCTCGAGCGTCTCGGCCGGCAGCAGCTCGTCGACGACGCCGAGGCGCGGGGCCTGGCTCGCCGGGTAGAGCGCGGCCCCGAGCACGAGCTCGGCGGCGCGCGCGTGCGTCAAGCGCAAGCGCACGATCTCGAGCGCGACGCGCGGGAACGATGCGCCGATCGCGACCTCGTTGAGCCCGATCTTGTAGTCGGCGTCGGCCGCGAGGCGGTAGTCGCACGCGAGGACGAGCACGAGCCCGCCCGCGATCGCGTGTCCGCGCACCATCGCGACCGTCGGCTTCGGGAGCGTCAGCAGGCGCAGGTGGACGTCGCGGTAGAGGTCGCGGAGCGCGCGCGCGGTGTCGTCCTCCCGCCGCGGCGCGCGCAGGTCGAAGCCGCCCGAGAAGAACGGCCCAGCGCCGGTCAGCACGACCGCGCGCACGCGATCGTCGGATTCCGAGACGGCGATCGCCGCGTCCAGGTCCCTGAGAAGCGCCTCGTCGATCGCGTTCGCGGGCGGCCGGTCGAGGGTGGCGACCAGCACGCCGCCGTCCCGGAGCTCCGTTCGTACCGTGGGCATGGGCGACGTCCTACCACGGGAAATCGCGACGGCGGGAGCGGCGTGCTACCGACGACCGAGGGAGCGCAGCCGGTGAACGACCTCCTCGCCATCTATCGCGAGCCGCTCTTCTGGCTCTTTCCGGTCGCGACGATGCTCGTCAGCATGCTGTCGTTCATGGTCTTCGCGGCGCCGCTCACCTGGCTCGCCGCGCGCGACCCCGAGCGCCTGCGGCGGTACAAGATCCAGACCCGTCGCCCGCGCGCGCAGGAGCTGGTCGGGCCGTCGCTCCGGAGCTGGCTCGTCAACAACCTGTGGACGCTCGTCGGGGCCGTCGCCGCATGGCCGCTCCTGCGGTTGACGGGCGTGCACGCGGGCCCGCTGCCGGCTCTCTGGGTGATCGCCCTCCAGCTCGTCTTCTTCGTCTACCTCGACGACTTCCTCTATTACTGGATGCACCGCGCGCTCCACGTGCCGTGGCTCTTCAAGCGCATCCACGGCTGGCATCACCGCATCCTGACGCCGTGGGCGATCACCGGGCACTACATGCACCCGCTCGAGTATTCGGCGACCGGCTTCCTCGCGCTCGTCGGGCCGATGCTCGTCGGCGCGCACGTCGCCACGGTGTGGCTGTGGATCGCGTTCCGGCAATGGGAGGCGGCCGAGGGGCACTGCGGCTACGACTTTCCGTGGAGTCCGACGCATTTCCTTCCCTCGAACGACGGCGCGATCCACCACGACGTCCACCACGCGCGCGTCCGCGGCAACTACGCGGGCTTCCTCACGTGGACCGATCGCGCGTTCGGGACGCTGGCGCGCGGCTACGCCGAGGAGCTCGCCGCCCGCCGCGCCGCCTGAGGGAGCGACCGCGCCGTTCGCCCGACGGGACGGCGAACCCGACCGATCGAAGACGTCGGCCTGACGCGCCTCGCTAGAACACGAGCTGCGCCTGCACGCGCCACCGGAAGTCGTGCCGATTGGACGTGTTTCCGGCGGCGTCCCGGACGCCGTACGAGTCGAGCGGTCCGAAGTCGGTCTGCAGCTTCAGGTTGTGCTCGGAGAAGTAGTAATCGACGGCGCCCAGCATCTCGCTCTGCCTCTGCGTCACCGTCGTGCCGTTGAAGAGCCGGACCTCCGCCTTCTCGTTCGGGGTGATCTCCGAGTAGCGTGCCGCCAGCTGGACCTTCTTCGGAATGACGAAGTACCCGAGCTGGCCGTAGTAGCCGCGGCTGTTGAAGTTGCTCGGCGGCAGCACGAACGGAGCCGGCGGCACCGATCGGAGGAACTGCGTGTTGTTCCACCCGAGGAAGTACTCGAACGAGAGGTCGAAGCCGATCCACCGCGCTGCGAGATCGGTCTCGAAGTTCTGGATCCCGACCGTCAAGTCGTTCGGGTTCTGAAGCCTGCTGTACGCGGGCTGGATCATGAGCTGATAGGGGACGCGGTTGATTCCCGTCCCGGTGGACGTGAGGATCGTCTGGGTCGGGTCGTCCGGGTTGGGGCCGGCCGTGGCGGCGCTCGTGAAGCTGCTCGCGGGCGTGCGCTCGTAGCCGTAGCTCGCGCCGAGCGCGACCAGCGGCGACGGCGTCGGACCGAAGTCGCCCTCCGAGTAGGGGATCGGTCCGAGCGGGTTCACGACGAACCGGCCGAGGTAGAGGAAGTCGTTGCTCGGATTCGCCGGACCGTTCCGGCCCGTCGTGTTGAAGACGCCCGCGTAGTACTCGATCAGCGAGTTCATCGGCGTCCCGGACAGCTGGATGCCCTTCGCGCGGTCGAAGCGGAAGTTGAGCGTCGCGAGCGCGCGCTCGACGAACTCCTGCCTCGCGTCCGACGTCATCTCCTGGCGCGAGTAGTTCGTCTTGTACTGGCCGCCGCGGATCGACAGCCAGTCGTTCTCGACGACCGCGTAGCCGAGATACGCGTCGCGCAGCGTGTCGCCGCTCGCCGTCGTCGCGACGTCGATCTCGATCTTGTAGTAGAGGCGCGGCGTGAACGCCGTGCCCTGCCACCAGAGGCGCGCGCGCGGGACGTCGAAGCTCTGGCTGTCCGTCGTCCCGCGGCTCGGGTTGACGTAGCGGCCGTCGATGTCGGTCAGCGTGTAGCGGACCTGCAGGTAGCCGCCGACGGCGAGCGAGAAGCGCTTGTCCGGGGTCGCGAAGACGAAGCCGAGCCCCTCCTTGTACGCGACCGTCGGCTTGGTCGTCGTGGCCTTGGCCTCGGCGCCCTCCTCGGGCGTGATGAGCCCCTTCTCGGTGAGGATCTCGGTCAGGTCCCGCGCCGACGCGGATGAGGCCAGGGCGCAGACGAAGACGGCGAGGCAGGCGCTCGTGAGCTGCCATTCGAGGCGGCGTGGCGACATCGGGTCCTCTCGGGTCGAACGAGGCCGGGCGGTGGCCAGGGGCGGGCATCGATGCATGGCGTCTGGTCGAGATCAAGGGTCCATGGCGGTCGGAGAGAGCGGTTGGACCTCGCGATCGGCGAGGACCAGCTCGATCGTCCGACCGTCAAGACGCTGGAAACGCCGCCGGCGCCGCGGCTGCGGGACGAGCTCGGCGCGCTCCCCGGCTACGGATGCGAGAGCTTCGGGCGCGGTCGTCGGAACGTTGGATGCGGCCGGCTGACTACGGGGCGAGGAAGCCCGCGCGCTCGAGGATCTGCCGGCCTTCGGGCGAAAGCGCGAGCTGCACGAACGCGAGCCCGAGCTCACGCGAGGGCGCCTCGCGCAGGACCGCGATCGGGTAGCGGGCGATCACGTTCTGCGAGTCGGGGATCGCGACCGCGGTCCCTCCGACGGCGTCGGTCGCGTACACGATGCCGGCGTCGGCCTCCCCGAGCACGACCTTCTGCAGCACCGCCCTGACGTCGACCTCCTCGCTCGACGGCGGCACCGGCACGCCGGCCTTCGCGAACGCGGCGCGCGCGTACGCGCCGACCGGGACGCCCGGGGCGGCGAGCGCGATCGTGAGCCCGGGCCGCGCGAGATCGGCCAGCGAGGCGATCTTCTTCGGATTGCCCTCCTCGACGAGCATCGTGAGGCGGTTGCGCGCGAAGACGCGCGGCCGGTCGGCGACCGCGTTCGCATCGACGAGCTTCTGCATGTTCGCTTCGTCGGCCGAGGCGAAGACGTCGGCCCGGCCGCCTTCGACGATCTGGCGGACGAGCGTCGGCGAGCCCGCGAAGTTGAGGTCCACGCGCGTGCCGGGGTGGCTCCTCTCGAATCGGTCGGCGATCCCGCGGAACGGGGCCGCGAGCGACGCCGCCGCGAAGACCGCCACGCGCGCCGTCTCGGGCTGCGCCACCGCGCGGGGCGGACGGGCGAGCGCGATGGCCGCCGCGGTCGCGGCGAGCAGAGCGGTGGTCCGGAACCGGATCATGCGGGCTCCGTTCCTTCCACGCTCGCCTGGATCTGGAAAGAATCGGCCGAGGATCAGCGCTCGGCGCGCGCCAGGTGACGCTCGGCGAGCTGCTGCTGGATCTCGACGTGGCGCTCGCGGGTCAGCGGAAAGCGCCGGAACACCAGCAGCGTGGCCAGCACGAAGAACGCCGCGCCCGGCCCCCAGACGAGCTTCAGCGCGGTGATCGTCGCCGGGCTCTGGGACGCGGCCCCCGGCACGTAGCCGATCCACGGCAGGACGAACCCCGCGAGCGCGACGCCGACCGCGGACGCGAGCTTCATCACGAGGGTCCACACGCCGAAGTACGAGCCCTCGCGGCGCCGGCCGGTCGCGAGCTCGTCCTCGTCGAAGATGTCGGCGACGATGGCGACCGGCAGCACGTAGCCGCCGACCCCCAGGCCCGCGAGCGTGATGAACCCGAGCACGACCCAGAACGGCAGCGCCGGGCCGATGATCGGCGACGCGCAGAGCGCCGCGATGCTCCACGCGAGGCAGACCTCGAACGCGCGGTTCTTCCCGAGCCGCGTCGCGATCGCCGCCCAGCCCGGAAAGCTGAGCGTCGCGGCGGCGAGGTAGACGAGCAGCATCACCGCCTGCCGGCCTTCCGTGCCCATCGCGTCCCGGAAGACGTAGAGCGCGAAGCTCTGGTTGAGCGCGGAGCCGGCGAGGAGGAACGCGAAGCTGCCGAGCAGCAGGCGGAACGACCGGAGCCGGAGCGAATCCCGCAGCTCGCCGACGAACTGGCGGAGGCTGGGCGCGACCTCGCGCGGCGCGAGGCCGGGCTCGCGGCTGCCGAAGAACGCCACCAGCGCCGCCACCGCCATGACCGCTCCGAAGATCGAGCCTGCCCCGGCGTGCCCGACGGCTCCGTCGCCGAGCGCGCGCGCGACCCCGATCAGGATCGCACCGCCGAGGAGCAGCCCGACGTTGTGGAACACCGCCCGGATCGCGGCAACGCGCGTCCGCTCGTCGTAGCTCGGGCTCATCTCGGCGCCGAGCGCGAGGTACGGGGTCGAGTAGAAGCCGAAGAAGACGTCGAGCACGAACAGCGCCCCGAAGAGGTACCAGAAGAGCGCCGCCTGGGACACGCCGAGCGGCGGGCGCCAGAGCGCGGCGAACGAGAGCGCGAGCGGCAGCGCCGAGATCAGCAGATACGGGCGGCGCCGCCCCCAGCGGGTCCGCGTCTGGTCCGACAGGTACCCGATGATCGGGTCGTTCGCGCCGTCCCAGACCTTGCCGAGCGCGATCGCCGCGCCGACGAGCGCCGGCGTGAGCTGCGCGACGTCGGTGTAGAAGGGGAACAGGACGAGGTTCATCGACGACATCCGGATCCCGACGACGAGCTCGCCGATGCCGTAGCCGAGCTTGATCCGGAGCGGCAGGCGGTCTTCGCGTGCGCGGGCCGTGGCGGCGGTGGGGTCGTGCGGCGCGCTCGCCTGCGCGGCGGGTGTGGGTCGTGCGGCCATCGGGAATCGCGGCGGAGCACGCCGCACGCTCTTCTCGCCCGCGTCCGCGGGCCACGCAACGCGCGGACGGCGCACCGGGCCGACGCGGGGCGCGTCCAGCCGCGTCGGCAGCGCGTTCGGACGCCCTATCGGTCCCGCGGCTCCTGGCGCCGTAGCTCGTCGATCTCGCGCTCGAGGCGCCGGGCGCGCCGTCCGATCGCCAGCAGATAGAGGAAGATCGCGATCCAGATCGCGGTGTAGGCGGCCGCCAGGTAGTCGAGGCCTCTCATGCGCGCGCCCTCTCGAGCGCGAGCGCGGCCACCTGCTCGTCGATCCGGATCAGGCGCGTGCGCAGCCAGACCAGCCAGGCGAAGAGGAGCGCGAGCGCGACGTTCGCGACCAGGAGCGTCCAGCCCATCATCGGGTCCTTCAGGCCCGCGTCGGGGTCCTTGGCGATCATCACCGCCGGATGGATGCCGCGCCACAGCCGGATCGCGAGGAAGAGGAAGGGGATCGTGAGCGACCCGACGACGCCGAGGACCGCGGCGTAGCGGCGGACCGCGTCGTCGTCCGCGCCGAGGCGTCGGAGCATCAGGTACGCGGCGTAGATCGTCCAGAGCACGACCGTCATCGTGAGTCGCGGGTCCCAGGTCCACCAGACGCCCCAGATCGGGCGTGCCCAGATCGGGCCGACGACGAGGACGAGCGTCGTGTAGAGGAGGCTCACCTCGGCGCTCGCGTGCGCGAGGCGATCCGCGCCCTCGCTGCCGGTCATGAGGAACCGGATGCTGGCGCCGGCGACGATCGCGAAGCCCGCGAAGCAGATCCACGCCGTCGCGACGTGGAAGTAGAAGATGCGCTGCACGACGCCCTGCTCGCGCTCGCTCGGCACGACGAGGAACACCATCGCGATCGCCGCCACCATGAACGCGCCGGTGGCGCCCGGAAGGATGCGATCGCGCCAGATCCTGGAAGAGTCGTCCATTCGGCCCCTACTCCTCGAGTACGTAGTCGAAGGTCAACCAGCCCGCGGTGAGGAAGACGATATCGAATCCGCCGAGGACCAGCAGCCACGAGCCGACCTCGGAGGCCGACCGGCCGACGAGCGCACCGGCGGTCGCGCGCGCGGCCGCGATCAGCACGGGGCTGAGCAGCGGAAAGGTGAGGAGCGGCATCAGGACGGCGCGCGCGCGCGACCGGGTCGCGATCGCGGCGCAGAGCGTCCCGATCGCCGCGATGCCGGCGACCCCGAGCAGCACCACGACCGGCAGCACCGCCGACGGCGCGATGCCGCGCGTCCCGAGGAGGAGCGCGATCAGCGGCAGGAGCGCTGCCGTGCCGATCAGCAGCACGATCGCGTTCGCGGCGGCCTTCGCGAGGTAGACCGAGCCCCGGTCGATCGGCAGAAGCGCGAGCGCGGTCCACGCTCCGGCCTCGCGCTCGATCCCGAACGAGCGGTCGAGCGACAGCGTGCCCGCGAACAGCACGCTCGCCCACAGGAGCCCGGCCGCGACCTCGGCGCCCGCGAGGCGCTCCGGCTCGAGCGCGAACGCGAAGACGAGCACGACCAGGAACGCGAGGAGGAAGAGCGACGACAGCATCTCGCGCGTGCGGAGCTCGATCGCGAGGTCTTTACGGACGATCGCCCACATCGCCCAGCTGACCCGCGTCACCGTGACGGCGACGCCCGCCCGCGGCGTCGCGATACGCCGCGGCGAGGACGTCGGGATCGGGTGTCGGGCCGAGGTCGCGCGCGCGGCCGCCCGCGACCAGCACCGCGCGCGTCGCGAGGCGCGGCACGAGTGCCACGTCGTGCGTCACGAGCACCGTCGCGCGCCCCTCGTCGCGCCGCGCGGCGAGGACGCGGTCGAGGTCGCCTGCGGCGGCCGGGTCGAGGCCCGAGAACGGCTCGTCGAGGAGGAGGAGGTCGGGCTCGTGGAGGGTCGCGCGCGCGATCGCGAGACGTTGCAGCATGCCGCGCGACAGGACGTGGGTCGGGCGCTCCGCGGCGGCGGTGAGGCGGCAGCGCTCGAGCGCGGCGGTCGCGGCCGCTGCCGCTTCCGCCGGGCTCCGCCCGTAAGCGCGCGCGAAGAACTCGAGGTTCTCGCGCGGCGAGAGGTCGCGGTAGACGAGCGCGTCGTGCCCGACGTAGCCGAGCCGGCGGAGCACCGCGGGGGACGGCCGTCCCGGGAAGAGCTCCTCGCCCAGGACCTCCAGCCTGCCGGTGCCGGCGCGCATGACGCCCGCCAGGATCTTGAGGAGCGTGCTCTTGCCGCCGCCGTTCGGGCCGAGCACTGCGACGACCTCGCCGGTCGCGACGTCGAGGTCGACGTCGCGCAGGACGGACAGGCCACCGAACGACTTCCCGAGCCCGCGCGCTGCGATCAGGTTGCGCCCCGCAGCCGCCGCCATCGCGCGAAGTGTGTCGTACAGGGGGCAAAAATTCCAGCTGGGCCGCGCGCGGTCGCGGTTTGGGTGCTAGATTTCGCCGGTTCGGTTCGTCACTCGGTAAGGCCGTGCGCGAAGCGGTCGGAGCCGCCGGGCGTTCCGCCCGGAAGGCCGCCGCGGGGCCGCCGTCGGCCGGACTGGGGAGGCGCGAGGTGGTGATGACGATGCGGCGAACGATCGCGGAGTGCCGGTGGACGAGGCGCGCGCTGGCCGCGATCCTCGTCGCCCCGCTGGCGAGCGCGCTCGTCGCCGTGGCGATCGCTCCCGCGCGCGCGGCCCGCCGCCCGCATGCGGCGGCGAAGCCGGCGCAGCAGTCGCCCGAAGAAGGCCCGTCCGAGGGCGCCGCCGCGAAGGGGACCCGGCGGCCGAACCTGCCGTTCCACCCGCAGGCCCCCTACAAGGCGGCGATCCTCATCGATCGCGACAGCGGCCGCGTCCTCTACGCCGAGAACGAGCACCTGCCGTGGCCGCCCGCCTCGATGGTCAAGATGATGACGCTGCTCCTCGCCATCGAGGCGGTCAAGCAAGGGCAGATGACGCTCGATGATCCGATCCCCACGTCGGCATGGGCGAGCCGGATGGGCGGATCACAGGTGTACCTCCAGGAGGGAGAGACGTTTCCGCTCCGCGAGATGCTGAAGGCGATCATGATCTCGTCCGCCAACGACGCGTCGGCGGCGGTCGCGGAGCGCATCGGCGGCTCGATCGACGCCTTCGTCGACATGATGAACAAGCGCGCGAAGGAGCTCGGCCTGAACGACACCCGCTTCGAGACGCCGCACGGCCTACCGCCGTCGGAGGGGCAGAGCCCGGACCTCATGAGCGCCGCAGACCTCGCGACCCTCGGGCGGGAGCTGTCGAAGTATCCCGAGATGATGGAATGGGCGTCGACCGTCGAGGCGCCGTTCCGCAACGGCGCGTTCGTGATGCGGAACACGAACCACCTGATCCGAACCTATCGCGGAGCCGACGGTCTGAAGACCGGCTACTACGCCGCCGCCGGCTTCGAGGTCACGGCGACCGCCACGCGCGACGACCTGCGCCTCCTCGCGGTCGTCCTCGGGGTGCCGACGAAGCAGGGAAGCTTCGACGAGGCGGCGAAGCTCCTCACCAAGGGCTTCACGGAGTACCGCGCGATCGCGCCCGTCAAGGCGGGCCAGGCGGTCGGCGCCGAGATCTCGGTCTCCGGGGGAACGGAGACCTCCTTTCAGGGCGAGGCCAGCGAGGGCTTCCGCCTGATGCTCCCGCGCGCAGAAGCGCAGCAGGTGCAGGTCGAGGTCAAGGTGCCCGCGCAGGTGAGCGCGCCGGTCAAGAAGGGCCAGGTCGTCGGCGAGATCGTCGCCAAGCAGGGCGATCAGGAGCTGAAGCGCATCCCGGTGGTCGCGCCACGCGACATCGCCGGAACGTCGTTCTGGTCCCGCTGGTTCTCCGGCTGCCAGCGATGACCTGGACGGGCGAGGGGGACGATCCCCTCGTTCGACACCATCAGCCGGCGGGGTTCGCGGGACGGTTCGGGACCGGCTCTGCGGGCGGCTTGGCGGACGGAGCCGGCGGGCGCGGGGAAGCCGCGGCCGGCGCACCGGAAGGCGGGGCCGCGTGGGGGCGGGCCGGAGCCCCGTCCTTCGCGCCGGCCTTCCGGCGCTGCCCCGGGGCGATGACCAGGTTCATCACTCGGCCCTCGGTCCGGGGCTCGAGCTCCATCCAGCCGAACTCGGAGAGCTGCTGCGCGACGTTCAGGAGCTTCTCACGGCCGAGCGCCTGGTGGGCCATCTCGCGACCGCGGAACCTGAGCGTGAACTTGACGCGCTGACCGTCGGTCAAGAACTCCTGCGCCTTCTTGAGCTGCCGCCCGAGGTCGTGCTCGTCGGTGCCGGGGCGCACGCGCAGCTCCTTGAGCTGGGTCACGTGCTGCTTCTTCTTCGCCTCGGCGTCCTTCTTCTGCTTCGAGTACCGGAACTTCCCGTAGTCGAGCAGCCGGCATACCGGAGGCTGTGCGTCGGGGGCGACCTCGACCAGATCGACCTCGCTCTCCTGAGCGAGCCGCAGGGCCTCTTCGGTGGGGACGATGCCGATCTGCTCGCCCCGGGCGCCGATCAATCGCACCTGCGGGACCCGGATCTGGCGGTTGATCCGGTGCTCCTCTTCCGGTCGGACAGGTAGAAATTGTCGCCCACGCGGTCTCTGCATAGAACTCCTTCGCCCGTTTTCCTCGGACGAGCAGTAGCATAGCGGCACCTCGGAACAAATGCTTTCTCCGTCAAACGCCGTTGCTCTCGTGACCTCGCCAGTGTAAGAGCGTCGCGTTTTCGATCCGGGGGCCCGCAGTGAGGGGCGCGCTCGTGAAGCGGAACGGCGAAAGACCGACCGCACGATGCGCGAACGGGCTCGGCTGAGAGGAGCGGCGAAATGGCTCAGGGCAGGGTGAAGTGGTTCAATTCCCAGAAGGGCTTCGGCTTCATCGAGCAGGAGGGTGGGGAGGACATCTTCGTTCACTACTCGGCCATCTCGGGAAACGGATACCGGACGCTCGAAGAAGGGCAGACCGTCGAGTTCGAGATCGTCCCGGGCCGGAAGGGACACCAAGCCGCCAACGTGCAGAAGGTCTGAGGTCGGCGGACGCGACGGCGGCCGCGCGGTGCGCGTGCTAGCCACCGCTGCGTGAGCACGACCGCCGTCGCCGACGACAACCCCCTCCTTTCGGAGCGAGGGCTTCCGCAGTTCGATCGGATCCGCCCGGAGCACGTCGTGCCGGGCATGCGGTCGCTGCTCGCCGAGCTCTCGACCGAGCTCGAGCGCATCGAGGCCGGCGCCACGCCGACCTGGCAGGGCGCGGTCGCGCCCGTCGAGCGCCTGGGCGAGCGGCTCGGGCGCGCGTGGGGCGTCGTCGGCCACCTGATGGGTGTCAAGAACAGCGACGACCTGCGCCGGGCGCACGACGAGATGCAGCCCGAGGTCGTCACGTTCTCGATGCGCCTCGGTCAGAGCCGACCGCTCTTCCGGGCGCTGAAGGGCCTCCGGGAAGGCCCCGTTTTTGGCGAGCTCGACGCTGCGCAGCGGCGCATCGTCGACACGCTCATCCGCGACGCCGAGCTTTCCGGCGTGGGCCTCGAGGGCGCAGCCCAGGAGCGCTTCAACGCGATCCAGACCGAGCTCGCCGAGTGCTCGACCCGGTTCACGAACAACGTCCTCGACGCGACCAAGGCGTTCGCGCTCACGCTGACGGCGGCCGACGAGGTCGCCGGCCTGCCGACGAGCCTGCTGGAGCTCGCGGCGCAGTCGGCGCGCCAGGCGGGCCACGCCGACGCGACCGCCGAGGCCGGCCCGTGGCGCATCACGCTCGACGCCCCGAGCTACGGCCCGTTCCTCCAGCACTCGCGCCGCCGCGACCTGCGTGAGCGCCTCTACCGCGCGTTCGTGACGCGCGCCGCCGGCGGCGACCACGACAATCGCGAGCTCGTGCGCCGGATCCTCCGGCTTCGGCGCGAGGAGGCGAGCATCCTCGGCTTCCCGAGCTACGCCGAGCTCAGCCTCGCTTCCAAGATGGCGCCCGACGTGGCGACGGTCGAGCGCATGCTCGAGGAGCTGCGCGCCGCTGCCTGGGATCCCGCGCACCGCGACCTCGCCGACCTCGTCGCGCTCGCCCGCTCTGACGGCGCCCCAGAGGCGGACGGGCTCTCGCCCTGGGACGTCGCCTTCTGGGCGGAGCGCCTGCGCGAGCGCCGCTTCCGGTACAGCGACGAAGAGCTGCGCCCGTACTTTCCGCTCGCGCGCGTCCTCGATGGGCTCTTCGCGCTCGTCGGGCGTCTCTTCGGCGTGACGGTCGAGGCCGCGGACGGCGAGGCCCCGATCTGGCACGACGACGTCCGCTTCTTCCGGATCCGCGACGAGTCGGGCGCGGAGATCGCGGCGTTCTATCTCGATCCGTACAGCCGCCCGGCCGAGAAGCGCGGCGGCGCGTGGATGGACGAGTGCATCGGGCGCGCGCCCGGGCGGCGACCGGTCGCCTACCTCGTGTGCAACCAGGTGCCGCCGGTCGCGGGGAAGCCGTCGCTCATGACGTTCTCCGAGGTCGAGACGCTCTTCCACGAGTTCGGCCACGGCCTCCAGCACATGCTCACGCGCGTCGACTACCCTCTCGCCGCCGGCATCCGGAACGTCGAGTGGGACGCCGTCGAGCTGCCGAGCCAGTTCATGGAGAACTGGTGCTACCACCGACAAACGCTCGCTGGCGTGAGCGGACACTTCGAGACGCGCGCGCCTCTGCCCGACGACCTCTTCGAGAAGATCCGCGCCGCCCGCACCTTCCGCTCGGGGTCGGACATGCTGCGCCAGCTCTACTTCGCGTTCACCGACCTCGCCCTGCACCACGGCTACGATCCCGACGGGCCCGAGTCGCCGTACGACGTGCAGCGCCGGATCGCCGTCCGGACGACCACGCTTCCGCTCCTGCCCGAGGACGCGATGCTGTGCAGCTTCACGCACGTCTTCGCGGGCGGGTACGCAGCCGGCTACTACAGCTACAAGTGGGCGGAGGTGCTGAGCGCGGACGCGTTCGCGGCCTTCGAGGAAGCCGGCCTCGACGACGACGCCGCGATCGCGGCGACCGGCCGGCGCTATCGCGACACCGTGCTCGCGCTCGGGGGGAGCCGTCATCCGCTCGAGGTCTTCAAGGAGTTCCGCGGCCGCGCGCCGACGACCGACGCGCTCCTGCGGCACGCCGGCCTCCTCGCTGCTTGACGGTCGCGCCGCCGCCGCCTTCCGCGGCGCGCGCGCGCGGGCGGCGAGCGCGTTTCGCGGCGGGGTGAATGCCCCCGCGCGCCTGGCATCTCTGCCAGGGTGGCCGGGCGGAGCGGCAACATTTCGCCGCTCTCGTCAGGAGTTTGACTGGCTCCGGAACGACGCGGGACGGCGACGGCCGTGACGCCGCCCGCCCCTCGCGTCGCGCCTGCGCTTTTTCCGGGGGTGGCCGCGGCAGAACCGCGCACGACTGCTGGCACGCGCGCTGCTCCAGGGTCGCGGCGGGGCTGTTGGAAGATGGGAGCGATCCATTCCACGGCGAGCGTTCAGCCGCGAACGCGCCGTGATGCGACGGACGAAGCGGCGAGCCAGCCGATGGCGGTCCTGCGGGACGGCCGCGTCGTCTTCGTCAACGGCGCCGCGGAGGCATTCCTCGGGCGCAAGGTCGGCGAGGTGCTGTCCGCGATCGGCGCCCACGACGCCGGACCGGGCGACGTCTTCGAGGTCGAGGTCGCGCAGCGGACCGGCCGGCGGCGGATCGTCGAGATCCGCCTTCGCGACGCGTTCTGGGACGGAGCGCCGGCGCGCCTCGCGGTCCTGAGCGACGTCACGCACCAGCGCCGGCGCGCCGCGGGCGGCGACGTCGAGCTGAAGAGCGCGCTCGCGCACGCCGCCGCCGAGCTGAACGGCGAGGCCGATCCGACGAGCATCCTGGAGCGGTCGTGCCGGCTCGCGAGCGAGCTGCTCGCGTGCCGTGTGGCGCGGGCCTACCTCTGGCGCGCCGACGAGGACGCGTTCGTTCCGGGCGCGGGGGACGGCGATCCGCCGTTCGAGGCGGCCGAGCTCCAGACCGGGCGGCTTCCGCGCTGGCGGATCGCGGGCCTCCTCGGGCTCCTCGACGCGGACGACGTCGTGGCGGTCACGAGCGGCAGCGCCCCGGATCCCGCGGTCGAGCGCCTGCTCGCGTCGCTCGGCTGCGACGTCGCGGATTTCGCGGTCCTGCGCGACGACGGCCGGATCGTCGGTTTTCTGGTCGCGGGCGGCAGCCGCGGCTGCCGGCCGCTGCCCGCCCGGGCCGCTGGGATCGCCCGCGGCCTCGCGCGGATCGCGTCGCGCGCGCTCGGGAAGGCCCTTCGGATCGCGGAGGGCGAGGTGCTCCACCGCGCGCGCGGCGAGTTCGTCGCGACCATGTCGCACGAGCTGCGGGCGCCGCTGCACGTGATCTGCGGCTTCCAGTCGCTGCTCCTCGAAGGCGACTTCGGCCCGCTCACGGCGGAGCAGGAGGACGCGCTCAAGCGGATCGGAAAGAGCGCGGGGCAGCTCCTCGAACTGATCGACAACACGCTCAACCTGAACCGGATCGAGGCCGGGCGGCTCGGCGTGGAGCTGCGGGAGGTGTCGGCGCGCGACGTTCTGGTCGAGCTCGAGCTCGAGACCCGGGACCGCCGTGCGACGTCGACCGTCGAGTCCGTCTGGAACGTCCCCGACGACCTGCCGGTCGTCCGGACGGACGTGCAGAAGGTGAAGCTCGCCCTCCGCAACCTGATCGGCAACGCGCTCAAGTACACCGACGCGGGTCGCATCGCGGTCGCGGCGCGTGCGACCGGCGATGGCGTGGAGTTCTCGGTCGCGGACACCGGCATCGGCATCGCGCCGGCCGCGCTCCGCACCATCTTCGAGCCGTTCCGCCAGGTGCGCGACGGCTCGTCGACCGATCGCGGAGGGGTCGGGCTCGGGCTCCACATCGTGCAGCGGATGGTCGACATGATCGGGGGACGGGTACGGGTCGAGAGCCGATTCGGGGTCGGCTCGACGTTCTACGTGTGGATCCCGATCGCGCCCCCCGCCGCCGCCTGACCGCGCCGCGGCCGCGCCGGCGACTCGGCCGGCCGCGCTCGCTTCGACTGCGCGCACGGCGTAACCGGGACCCGGAGGGAAGGGGTCTCGGACAATGGAAGACGTCCGGGTGCGGGACGCCGGCGCCGCCGATCTGCCGCGCCTCACCGACATCTACAACCACTACGTCCGCGAGACGGCCATCACCTTCGACATCGAGGAGGCCACCCTGGCCGGCCGCCGGCGATGGCTCGAGGAGCACGCGGGCGGCGGCCGCCACCAGCTCGTCGTCGCGGAGCTCGCCGGGCAGGTCGTCGGGTACGCCGGCACGGGTCCGTTCCGCTCGAAGCGCGCCTACGAGACGAGCGTCGAGATGTCGATCTACCTCGCTCCCGAGGCGACCGGGCGCAGGATCGGCACGGCCCTCTACCGTGAGCTCCTGCCGCGGCTCGCGCGCGTGGACGTCCATCGGGCGCTCGCCGGCATCACGGTCCCGAACCCGGCGAGCGTCGCCCTCCACGAGCGCTTCGGCTTCCGCGAGGTCGCCCGGTTCAGCGAAAACGGGCGGAAATTCGGCCGCTACTGGGACGTCGTCTGGCTCGAGAAGCCGATTTGAGCGGCCGCGGCCGCGCTTGGGCGCGGCGCGTCGAGCGCGCTAGAACAGCCCGGCCATGTCGCGCCCCCCGACCGATCCGAGCGACGCCGCCGCGCTCCTCCTCCAGATCGCGGTCCCGGGGATCCTCGTGCGCGAGGGCCGGATCGCGTGCGCGAACGACGCGGCGGTCGCGCTCCTCGATCGGAACTTCGCGAGCGACGTCGTCGGTCGCGACTTCGGCGACCTCTTCGCGGACGACGCGCCCCACCTGATCGCCGCCCGCATGCGCGCGGGGGCGGCGGGAATGCAGGCGCCGCGGCCGATCCCGGCCCTGGTGCGACGCCCGAGCGGCGAGACGATCGCCGTCGACCTGTCGCTGACCGCGATCGAGGACGCGGCCGGCGCGGCCGTGCTCGCGCTCTTTCCGCGCAGCGGCTGGCTCGGCGAGCGGATCCGGCTCCTCGACCTCCTCGACGGCCGGATGCGGGACATCGTCGACGCGGTCGAGGAGTACGTCGTCGTCCAGGACCTGCAGGGGCGCATCCTGCTCGCGAACCGGGCGGTCCAGGAGCTCCTCGGCCGCGCCGAGAGCGACGTCCGCGGGCGGAGCCTCCTCGACTTCATGCCGCCCGGCGAGCATGCCGCGGTGCTCGAGCGAGCGGCGAGCCGCCTCACCGGCAGCACGTCGGCCTACACGTACGAGACGACGGTGCTCGCGTCGAGCGGCGAGCCCCTCGCGGTCAGGGTCACCTCCGCCCCGATCGTGAGCGAGGGAAGGCCGCTCGGCGTCTTCGTCGTCGGGCGGCCGGCCGACGACCGCCTGCGCAACGCGCTCCACCTGCAGGAGGAGCGCGACGCCGCCCGCGAGGCGAGCCGCCTGAAGAGCGAGTTCCTCGCGAAGATGAGCCACGAGGTCCGGACGCCGATCAACGTGATCTTCGGGATGAGCGAGATGGCACTCGACGGCGACCTCTCGGCCGAGACGCGGGAGCTCGTCGACCGCATGCGGAGCGCGGCCTCGAGCCTCCTCGGCCTGATCGACGCGATCCTCGACCTTTCGCGCATCGAGGCCGGTCGGCTCGAGCTCGAGCCGCGGCCGTTCCGCTTGCGGCCCGCCGTGCGCGCGGCGCTCGAGCCGCTCGAGTTCCTCGCGAGGCGGCAGCGCGTCGAGCTCGATTGCTGGATCGCTTCGGACGTGCCGGACGAGCTCGTCGGCGACCCCGACCGCCTCCGCCAGGTGGTGGTGAACCTGGTCGCGAACGGCATCAAGTTCACGCCCGCCGGCCGGGTCGCCCTCGACGTGACGACGGCGTCCACCCCGACGCCGGGCGCGGCGCACCTGCTCTTCGCCGTCCGCGATACCGGGATCGGCATCGCGCGCGACGAGCGGGCGCGGGTCTTCGAGCCGTTTCGCCACGGCGACGGCCGGGACGAGCTCGGACGGCGCGGCGCGGGGCTCGGGCTCGCGATCGCGCGCGAGCTGGTCGGCCTCATGGGCGGCCGGATCTGGGTCGAGAGCGAGCTCGGCCGCGGGAGCACCTTCTACTTCACCGCGACCTTCGCGGCCGGCGACGGGGCGACCGCCCGCGCGACCTGACGCGCGCGACCGACGCGCGCTACTTGACGCGCGATCCCGGCGCGATCGGCGACGCCGGCTGGACGATCGCGAGGCCCGTCTCGTCGCTGGCGGCGAGCAGCATGCCGCGGCTCTCGACCCCGCGCAGCTTCGCCGGCTTCAGGTTCGCGACGACGACGACCTGCTTGCCGACGAGGTCCTCGGGCGCGTACACGGCGCGGATGCCGGCGACGAGCTGGCGCTCCTCGGCCTCGCCGACGTCGACCGACAGGACGACGAGGCGGTCGGCATTGGGATGCGGCTCGGCACGCCGGATCGTCCCGATCTTCAGGTGGATGCGCAGGAAATCGTCGATCGTGATCTCGGGGATGGCATCGGCGGGCGTCGTGTCGCTCAAGGAAGTTCCTCCGTCCGAAGCGCGGGCTCAGGCGCGCCGGCGCCGCCGCTCGCCGGCCGCGAGCGCCCGGCCGCACGCGCCGCAGAAGCTCGCCGCACCGGGGTTCTTGCGGCCGCAGGCCGGGCAGAAGCGCGGGCGACCGGTCGCCGCGCCGCTCTCGGAGCCGTCCGCGGGCCCGCTCCGGATCGCGTGCAGCGCCCGGGCGCGGCGATCGCGAGCGGCGTGCGCTTCGGCAGCGGGCTCGCGCGCGCCGGCTGCCGGCGCGCCGCTCTCCGAGCCCGCAGCGCGGGCGGCCTCGACGTCGGAGATCGCGGCGAGGGCGCGCGCCTCGAGCTCGGCGCGCTGTGCGCGGTAGTCCTCGTCGGAGGTCTTTCCGACCTGGTGATCGAACTCCGCCTCCTTGAGCGCCGCCAGGAGCGCGTCGCGGCGCCGCTCCGGCTCGCTCGGGCCGCCGTCGCCCGCCGCGGCTCCGGGCTCCTCGGTCGCCTCTCGTCCCGAGAGCATCGGCCACGCCACGAAGAAGGCGACGGCGACGACGATCGCGAGACCGAGCGCGGTGATCAGCATGGGGCGGTCAGGAGCGGCGCTCGAAGTCTTCGAGCGCGGAGTCGAGCCGGGCGCGGAGCGCGGGATCGGTGACCGGCGCCGGTCCGGCGGCGGTGCTCTCGGCCGCCGCGCCGGGCGTCGTCCGCCGCCAGCGCGCGAGCGCGAGCGCGACGATGACCCCGCCGACCGCGATCGCGGCGAACGGGACGGTCCAGGCGGCGAGGTTGAAGCCGGTCGCCGTCGGCGACGAGAGGATCTTCTCGCCGTACTTCGTCTGGAAGTACGACAGGATGTCCGAGCGCGACCTTCCGCTCGCGATCTGCTGGGCGATCTCCTCCTTGAGCGGGATCCCCGAGCTGCAGTTCAGGTGATTGCAGGCGTGCACCGTGAGGCCGCAGCCACACTGGCACGTGAGGTCGGTCTCGATCTGCGTCTGGGTCGCGTCGTCCGCCGCGCGCGCTGCATGGGGCCGTCCGACGAGGAGCGCGACCGCCATCGCGAGCGCCGCGAGCGCCGCTCCCATGCGCTCTTCCCGCCTCGTCCGCCGCTCGCCGACTCCCGTCACGGCGCCGCCCGCGACCCGACCGGAACGCGCGCGTCCGCGGTCGCCGTGCGCTCGGCATACGACGGCCACATGCAGATGCCGGTCCCGAGCGCCATCACGACGCCGCCGATCCACATCCAGGAGATGAGCGGGTTCAGGAACGCCTGGAACACCGCGGTGCGCGTCTCGGGGTCGTAGCTTCCGAGGACGACGTAGAGGTCCGCGCCGAGCGTCGACCAGATCGAGACCTCGGTCGTCGGCTGCTTCGGCTTCTTGTAGAACCGCTTCTCGGGCTCGACGGTTCCGACCCGCACCAGCTCGTCGCCGCGGCGCTCGAAGACGGACACGACGGCCGCCGTCCGGGCGACGTGCGCGTCCTCGTTCGCCTTGATGCCGTCGTAGCGGAGCGCGTAGCCGGCGACGTCGACCGACTGCCCGACGGCGAGCGACTTCTGCACCTCGACCTTGAAGATCGACGACGCGACGATCCCGATGAAGACCATCGCCGTGCCGACGTGCACGATGTACCCGCCGTATCGCCGGCGGTTCTTCCCGATGAGACGGGAGAGCGCGGTCCACGGCGCCTCGCCCATCATCTCGCGCCGGACGCGCACGCCGCGCCAGAACTCGCTCGCGACGGTCGCGAGCGCGAACGCCGCCACCGAGAACGCGACCGCGGCGTAGAAGTTCGCGCCGCTCGCGAAGAGGAGCGTCGCCGCGCCCGCGACGACGCCGGCCGCGAGCGGCGCGAGGAAGCTCCGCCGGAGGCTCCGCCAGGTCGCGCGCCGCCACGCGATGATCGGCCCCACGCCCATCAGGAACACCAGGACGAGCGCGAGCGGCGCGTTCACGCGGTTGAAGAACGGTGGGCCGACGGTGATCTTGACGCCGCGAACCCACTCCGAAAGCACGGGGAAGACGGTGCCCCAGAAGACCGTGAACGCGATCCCGACCAGCACGAGGTTGTTCAGGAGGAACGCCGCCTCGCGCGAGAAGACCGACTCGAGCTCGCTCCGGCTCTTCAAGAGCGGCAGGCGCCACACCAGGAGGCCGATCGAGACCGCGAGGATCACGAGCAGGAAGCCCATGAAGAACGGCCCCAGGCCCGACTGCGTGAACGAGTGCACCGACGAGATGACGCCCGAGCGCGTGAGGAACGTCCCGAAGATCGTGAGCGCGAAGGTCAGGATCACGAGGACCATGTTCCAGACCTTCAGCATGTCCTTCTTCTCCTGGATCATCACCGAGTGGAGGAATGCGGTGGCGGTGAGCCAGGGCATGAAGGCGGCGTTCTCGACCGGGTCCCACGCCCAGTAGCCGCCCCAGCCGAGCACGACGTAGGCCCAGGCGGCGCCGAACAGGTTGCCGAGCGTCAGGAAGAACCAGGAGAAGATCGCCCAGCGTCGAGTCGTCCGGATCCACGCGTCGCCGAGCTTGCCGGTCGCGAGCGCGGCGATGGCGAACGCGAACGGCACGGTCGTCGTCACGTAGCCGACGTAGAGCGACGGCGGGTGGATCGTCATCCAGTAGTTCTGGAGGAGCGGGTTCAGGTCCGATCCCTCGGCGGGCGTGAACGGAAGCCGCTCGAACGGGTCGGTGACGAACACGAGGAGCGACAGGAAGAACGCTCCCACCGCGAGCATCGTCGCGGTGACCCACGGCATCTGGTCGCGGTTCTTGCGTCGGTTCTGGACCTGCACGATCGCGTTGCAGACCGCGAGGATGAACGTCCACCAGAGGAGCGAGCCCTTCATCCCGCCCCACAGGGCGGCGATCGTGTACCAGAGCGGGAGCGTCGACGACGAGTACGCGGCGACGTACTCGACGTTGAAGTCGCGCGTGACGAGGAGATCGAGCAGCGCCGCGACTGCGATCCCGGTCGCCGCCGAGAACGCGAACGCGGCGTGCGATCCGCTCGCGATCAGCGTGCGGTCGCGCCGCAGCGCGCCCGCCACGCTTGCCGCGATGCCCCAGAGCGCGACGATCCAACCGAGGACGATCGCGAGCCGCCCGATCTCGGTCATGCGTTTCTCGCTTCCGCGATCCGCGGTCGCGCGTGGCGCGCCGCGGTCGAACCGCGCGTCATCCCGGGCGCGCGGCGTCGCGCGCTGCGCCGGCGTCCGCGCCCTCGACGTCGGCCTCGTACTTCGACGGGCACGTGGTGAGAAGGGCCTTGGCGTGGAACACGCCTCCGTCGACCCGGCCCTCGACGATCACGTCGCGGCCGTCGGCGAACATGTCGGGCAGGATGCCGTTGTAGCGGACCGGCAGGGTCGCGGAGGCGAGCGCGGGGTCGGGCGCGGCGACGCGGCGCGCCTCGTGCGTTCCGCCCTCGCCCGGCGGGATCGGCTGCAGGAGGAACTCGAGGTCGAGCGTCCTGGGGTCCCACTTGACCGTGCCTGTCGAGACCCGGCCGGCGAGCCGGAGCGGCTGCCCGGCGAGCGCGGCGGGGTCGCGCGCGTACTCGTCCATGGTGAGGAAGTACGCCGACGTCTCGCGCACGGCCGTGTACACGAGCGCCGCGACGGCGATCGCGATGATCGCCGAGCCGATCGCGAATTTCGTCTTGCGGGTCAAACGTCGAACCCTCGTGCGTCCGATCGGCGGGAGAGGAGCTCCGCACGCGGCGTCGCGTCGGGCGGCGCGTGCGTCGGCGGACCCGCCGGGCGCGGCTACCGCGCCGGCGCCGGACGTCTCCAGTCGTAGCCGACCCCGGTTGGGCGCGCAATTCGCGTCCGCTAAGGAGCCGATGCGCGCCGCGCCGCGGCGCGCCGGGCGTGCGGTCGAGATGGCGGAAGGGCGTGCATGAGCGATGCGGGGGTGGTGGCGGCCAAGGCCGCCGTGCTGGGGGTGGTGGAAGGGCTGACGGAGTTCCTGCCGGTCTCGTCGACCGGCCACCTGATCGTCGCGGGCCGCCTGCTCGACTTCGAGTCCCCGGAGTTCGAGATCGCCATCCAGCTGGGCGCGATGCTGGCGCTGACGTGGGTCTATCGCACCCGCCTCCTCGCGCTCGCGTCGGACTCCGCGCGACGGCCGGACGCGCGGCTCCTGGTCCTGAAGATCCTCGCCGCCTTCGTGCCCGCGGCGTTGGTCGGCCTCGCCCTGCACCACTGGATCGAGGAGACGCTCTTCCGGCCCGGCTTCGTCGCGACGACGCTGATTCTCGGCGGGATCCTGATCCTCGCGATCGACTCGCCCGGCCGGGTCGGCGGCCTCGAGGACGTGGAGCGAATGACGTTCGGCCAGGCGCTCGCGGTGGGCGCGGGACAGACGCTCTCGCTGCTGCCCGGCGTGTCGCGCTCCGGCGCGACCATCCTCGCCGGGCTGCTCGCCGGGCTCACGCGGCGCGCGGCGCTCGACTTCTCGTTCCTGCTCGCGCTGCCGACGATGTACGCGGCGTGCCTCTTCGCGCTCTGGAAGGCGCGCCACGACCTCGCCGGCTCGGCGGGCGTCGCGATGGCGGTGGGTCTCCTCGCCGCGTACGCGAGCGCGCTGGTCGTGATCCGCGCGTTCCTGCGCTACGTCGGCGACCACTCGCTGCACCCGTTCGGCTGGTACCGGATCGCGGCCGGCGCCGCCGTGCTGGCGTGGCTCTTCCTCGGCTGATCCGCTGATCGCGTGCGTCAGCGGCTCGCGCCGGATTCCGGATCCAGCGCGAGCGCCGCGAGCACGCGCTCGAGGCCGACGCCGCGCGAGCCCTTGACGAGCAGAGTCGTCGGGATCCCGTCGGAGAGGAGCTCGCGCACGCGCTCGCCGGCGCGCTCGGCGTCCGAGACGTGCTCCGCGACCGCCCCGTGCGCGCGCGCCGCCTCCGCGAGGACGCCGGCCTCCGCCCCGACGGCGACGACGCGCGCGTCGGACGCGCGCCGCGCCGCTTCGCGGCCGACGTCGCGATGCGCGTCGACGCTGGTCGCGCCGAGCTCCAGCATGTCGCCGAGGACGAGGACGAGCCGATCGCCCGGCGCGCGGAGCGCGGACGCCGCGTCGATCGCGGCGATCGCCGAGGCCGGGTTCGAGTTGTAGCAGTCGTCGATCGCGAAGAGGGCGCGCGCCGGGTCCGCCACGGCGCGCATCCGGTGCGCCGCCGGCCGCGCCCGCTCGAGGCCGCGGCGGATCTCGTCGTCGGAAAGGCCGAGCTCCCGCGCGACCGCGATCGCGAACGCGGCGGCCCATGCTCCCGGCTCCCCGAGGAGCGGGACGCGCCACGTCGCACCGGAGACGACGAGCTCGGTCCCGGCCCGTGTCAGGCGAAAGCGCTCGAGGCGGACGTCGTCCTCGGCTCGCGTTCCGACGGTCTCCACGCGGATGCCCTGCCGGCGTCGGGCCGCGGCGACGAGCCCGGGCTCGGCCGAACCGACGAGCGCGAGCGCGCCCGCGGGCAGGTGGCCGAGGATCTCCGTCTCGGCCTCGATGACGCCGGCGATCGAGCCCAGGAACTCGAGGTGCTCGGCGAACGCCGCCGTCACGATCGCGACGTGCGGGCGCGCGAACGACGCGAGCCGCCCGAGCTCGCCGGGCGCGCTGGTGCCGAGCTCCAGCACCAGGAACTGGGTGTCGAGCGGCGCCGCGAGGATCGCCATCGGCGCGCCCACCTGCGAGTTCTCGTTCCCGGGCGTCGCGAAGGTGCGGCCGCGGACGCCGAGGACGCTCGCGACCACCTCCTTCGTCGTCGTCTTGCCGTTGCTGCCCGCGATCCCGACCACGGTCGCGCGGAGACGCGACCGCCACTCGCGCGCCGCCGCCTGCAGCGCCGCGAGCGTGTCGTCGGCCGCGATCGTGACCGCGGCGCCCGCCACCGCGTCGCCGCGCGAGGTGAGGATTCCCGTCGCCCCGCGCGCCAGCGCCTGTGGAACGAAGTCGTGGCCGTCGACCTTCGCGCCCGGGAGCGCGACGAAGAGCGTGCCCGGCTCGACCTGGCGCGAGTCGATCGCGACGCCGGCGAAGCGCGCCGACGGATCGCCGGACACGAGGCGTGCGCCCGCAGCCTCCGCGATCTCTCCCGCGCTCAGGCGCAGCGCGTGCGCGATCGCGCCCTCCGCCGGCGCGTCCATCTCGGGTGCGAGCCTACGGCTTCGCGCGCGGCTTGTCGCGCGCGATCATCGAGTTCTTCTTGCGCGACGCCTCCGCCATGTCGGCGCGATGCTGATCGAGGCGGGCGGCGAGGTCGGCGTCGCTGGTCGCGAGGATCTCGGCTGCGAGGAGCCCCGCGTTGGTCGCGTTGCCGATCGCGACCGTCGCGACCGGGACGCCGCCCGGCATCTGCACGATGGAGAGCAGCGAGTCGAGGCCGCGCAGGTGCTCCGTCGGCACCGGGACGCCGATGACCGGAAGGGTCGTGTGCGCGGCGACCATGCCGGGAAGGTGTGCGGCGCCGCCCGCGCCGGCGATGATCACCTTCAGGCCGCGCTCGCGTGCCGTGCGCCCGTACTCGGCCATGTCGAGCGGCGTGCGATGCGCCGAGACGATGCGAACCTCGTGCGCGATGCCGAGCTCCGCGAAGACGTCGACCGCC
This sequence comes from Binatia bacterium, assembly GCA_035651755.1. Taxonomy (GTDB): domain Bacteria; phylum Desulfobacterota; class Binatia; order UBA12015; family UBA12015; genus DASRFA01. The sequence continues at coordinate 356,429 of DASRFA010000060.1, forward strand.
TTCTGCAGCGTCGGCAGATCCGAGTCGCTGCCCATGATGATGCCGACCAGCGGCTCGCGCTTCTTGCTCGTTGCGCCGGGCGCCTCAGACATCGTGCTGCACGGCTCGTAGCGCATGTCGGGCGAATGGTCGAGACCTGTGCGCTTCACGGCGCGGGTCGCCTTCGGCGCCGGTGGTCCGCCGAAGGCGTGTTTGCGGGGCGCTCGCTCCGGGTCTCGCTCGCGGGGGAGAAGAGCGCCCCGAATTGTTTCATGAATCAAGGTGGGGGCGATCCATTGTCCCGCTCGCTCGACAGTCGCTCGCTTGCCCGCAAACACGCCTTCGGCTGCGTCGGCGAAGGGCGCCGGCGGCGAGGAGACGCGCCGACTCGACGAGGGAGGTTGGTCTTTCGAGATCGTCGTCGGTGCCCCGCCGAGGCCGGGCGTCGCTCCTGCCTCGATGTCGCGATCGGGTGCGACGGCGCGGCGGGGCGCCAATGGAAATCGCCGACGCAGCCGGAGCCGTTTGTGCGGGCAAGCGAGCGACTGTCGAAGGAGCGGGACAATCACCCGCCCCCACCTTGATTCATGAAATAAGGCGGGGCGCTCTTCCTCCCCGCGAGTGAGACCCGGAGCGAGCGCCCGCACAAACGGCTCCGGCGACCACCGGCGCGAAGATCCGAAGACGTGAAGGCGTGGACGGCGCCGTCACAGCCCGAGCGCGGCGGCGGCGTTCGTCGCGCGCGCTTCGGCTTCGGCGATCGTGCGGCCGACGGCGGTCACGTGACCCATCTTGCGCCCTGGCCGCAGCTCACGCTTCCCGTAGAGGTGCACCGCCGCGCCGTCGTGAGAGCGCGGAGCGGTGCGCGGCGCGGTGCCCGAGCGGCTGCCGAGGACGTTCACCATGACGGCGGCCGCGGAGGTCATCGCCGTCGAGCCGAGCGGCAGCCCCAGGATCGCGCGCAGGTGGTTCTCGAACTGCGACGTCTCGCACGCGTCCATCGTGTAGTGGCCGGAGTTGTGGGGCCGGGGCGCGATCTCGTTCACGCCGACGCGCCCGCCGGAGTCGACGAAGAGCTCGACGCCGTGCACGCCGATGCCCTCGATCGCGGCGATCGCGCGCATCGCGACGTCGCGCGCGCGCGACGCGGTGTCGCGCCGGAGGGCCGCGGGCGCGCGCACGAGGTGGCAGACGTAGTTCCGCTGCACGGTCTCCACGACCGGGTACGCCGCGAGCTCGCCGCGTGCGTTCCGCACGACCATCACCGCGAGCTCGCGCTCGAAGTCGACGAAGCCCTCCGCCATGAGGGGGCGGCTGCCGGCGCCGAGACGCCGCCACGCCGCCGCGACCTCGCCGCGATCGCGAGCGACGGCGACGCCGTGGCCGTCGTAGCCCTGCGAGCGTGTCTTCAGGACGACGGGCCAGCCATGCTCGTCGCCGAAAGCCTCCGCGTCCGCGGGGGACGAGACCGCGGCGAACGCCGACAGCGCGAGGCCGGCCGCGGCCATGTGCTCCTTCTGCCGAAGCTTGTCCTGGACGATCGCGAAGGTATGGATGGACGGACGGACCATGACCCCGCGCGCCGCCAGCAGCTCGAGAGCGGCGAGATCGACGAACTCGTTCTCGAGCGTCGCCACGTCGATCTGCCGAGCCAGCTCGACCAGCGCGGCGCGGTCGCCGAGCGGTCCGACGATCTGCCGCGTCACCTGGCCGGCGGGCGAGTCGGGCTCGGGATCGATGACGATGGTCTCGACTGCGAGCGCGCGCGCAGCGTCCGCCGTCATGCGCGCGAGCTGTCCGCCGCCCAGGATGCCGACGGTGAGGGCGGGCGCACCCGCCGTGCCGGACGCCAGGGCCGCCCTGGGCCGGCGCGCCGCGCTCACGTCCTCCCTCGGCGCGTCATGCGGAAGACATCGGGGGCGGCCGCGCGACAGTCAAGCCGCCGCCGCGCACCGACCGCGCCCGCGTTTCGCCCGTTCGCGGGCGCGGAGCGTCCGGTCGGCGCGCGCGAGGAAGCTTCGCCTCGGCGCCGCCGCTAGAGCGGGACCGACGCGATCGCAGGGGCGACCGGGGGCGCCGGCGATCGCCGCGGGGAGAGACCGAGCACGATGACGCCACCGCGCGACGCCCCGGCGAGCCGCTTCCGGAGCCAGGCCACCCTGGTGTACGGCGCGGGCGCGGCGACCGGGCTTCAGATCGGCCTCATGCAGTGCTTCGTGGCCCGGTCGTGGCGGCCTCTGCTGAGCGTCGTGCCGGCAAGCCTCGTGTTCTCGACCGGCACCCTCGCCCTCTGGCAGCTCGTCTTCCCGAAGCTTCCCGCGCGCCCGCGCTCGCGCCGCCTCTTCCTGCAGGGCGCGATCGCGCTCCTGGTGTCCGCCTTCACCTCGTTCCTCGTGATCAACGTCCCGCTCTTCCTGTCCGAGGGGAAGTGGATGCTGACCCCGTACACCGGCGGCGACTTGACGGTGGTGTTCCCGGCGCGCCTCCTCGCGCTCGCGCCGCTCATCTACTTCGTGCTCCCGATCGTGCCGGTCGCATTCATGGCGGTCGTCGGGTTCAACCAGAGCTGGTGGCAGATCTTCCTGCTCGAGACGCGCGCGCACCAGGCGAGCGAGCTCGCGGCGTCCGCGCAGCTCGACGCCCTGCGCGCGCAGATCAACCCGCATTTCCTCTTCAACAGCCTGAACTCGATCGCGCAGCTCATCTCGGTCGACCCCGAGCGTGCGGAGAGCTGCGTCGAGCGCCTGGCGGAGATCTTCCGCTACCTGCTCCGAAGCGAGAACCGCGCGTTCGTCACGCTCGCGGACGAGCTGGAGATCGTCGACGCCTACCTCGACATCGAGCGCGCGCGCTTCGGCGACCGGCTGCGCGTCGCCTACGAGGTGGACGACGCCGCCCGCACGCGCATCGTGCCGACCCTGATCCTCCAGCCGCTCATCGAGAACGCCGTGCGGCACGGCGTCTCGCAGAAGATCGAGGGCGGCCGCGTCACGATCCAGGCGCGGCTCGACGCCGGCGACCTGCGCGTCGTGATCCGCGACACCGGCGTGGGGATCGCGGGCGGTGCCGAGGCGGCGCTGAACGGCGGCATCGGCCTTCGCAACGTGCGCGATCGCCTCGTTCACCTCTTCGGCGAGAAGTACGCCCCCGAGATCCGGACGCGCGAGGGCGAGGGCACGACCGTCACCGTCCGCGTCCCGCGCGTCGCCCACGGGCCCGCGAACGCCGAGGGAAAGACGGTCCACTGAGATGATCCGTACGGTCGTGGTCGACGACGAGCAGCTGGCGCGCGACCGCGTCAAGTCGTTCCTCAAGAAGATCCCCGACGTGCAGCTCGTCGGCGAGGCCGGCGACGGCACCGCCGCGATCGAGCTCATCGAGACCCAGCAGCCCGATCTCGTCGTGCTCGACGTGCAGATGCCGGGCGTCGACGGGTTCAGCGTGCTGCGCGGCCTGAAGGAGCCGCCGCACGTGATCTTCGCGACCGCCTTCGACGAGTACGCCATCAAGGCCTTCGAGGTCGAGGCGCTCGACTACCTCCTGAAGCCGTTCTCGCAGGCGCGCCTCAGCGAGGCCGTCGGCCGCGTCCGCCAGCGTATCGACGACGGGCGCGCGCGCAGCGACCCGGCCGCGATCGCGCGCGCCGCGGAGCCGCGGCGCGCGTACGCGCTGCAGATCCCGGTCCACACCGCGCGCAAGATCCTCGTGCTCTCGGTGAAGGAGATCCTGTGGTTCTCCGTCGAGTCGCGCCTGGTTTACGCGCACGTCGACGGCCGCGCCTACATGACGAACTTCACGCTGCGCGAGCTCGAGGAGCGGCTCGACCCGCAGGTCTTCTTCCGCGCGCACAAGTCGCGCCTCGTGAACCTCGAGCAGGTGAAGGAGATCGCGCGCTGGTTCGGCGGCCGCTACCGCCTGGTGATGAAGGACTCGCAGTCGAGCCAGGTCGAGCTGTCGCGCGTGCAGGCCCGCGAGCTGCGCGCGCGCCTCGGCTGGTGAGGCACGGGGGTGATTCGAAGCCGCGGCTATTCGCGCCCGAACTCCTCGTCCGAGACGGTCGGCAGCCACTCCTTGAGCTCGTCGAGCTGCGTGCGGTCGTGCAGCGGGTACCTCCTGACGTAGCACGCGTGCGCGAGCAGGTATGTCGCGCCCGGCGTCGTCAGCGCCTGGAAGACGATCGCGAGAACCCCGCGAACGCTCACGAACGGCTCGCGGTCGAGGAAGAAGAGCGTCGGCGCCAGGATCAGAAGGGAGATGCCGATGGTTCCGGCCTTGCCGGCTGCGTGCATGCGGCAGAAGACGTCCGGGAACCGGATGAGCCCGACGCCCGTGACGATCATGAAGAAGGTCCCGATCAGCATCGACGCGGCGACCAGGAGCTCCTGAGCGACGTGCGCGACGTCGCTCATCGGAAGAGCCGACCGCGCGCGAGATAGCGCGCGATCGCAGCCGACCCGAGGAACCCGACGAGCGTCAGGATCCAGACGGCGTCGAAGTACAGCGTCGACTCCCAGAGGATCGTGAGCAGGCACACCATGCCGACGATGACCGAGGACAGCGTGTCGAACGCGATCGCGCGATCCGCGGCGCGCGGTCCGATGACGATCCGGTAGAGGCAGAGCGCCGCCGTCCCGAACAGCGCCAGGAGGCAAACCTCGGTCACGAACGCGAGCCAGACGCTCACGAGCGCGCTCTGCGCGGCGAGGCCGCGCGCGACCACTTCAGGATGTTGGCCTCGAGGACCGACTTCGTCGCCTGACGCACGTCCTCGGGATCGTGGCCGACGTCGATCGCGTGCATGATGAGGATGTGCCGTTCCGGGTCGACGTGCACCGTGATCGTCCCCGGGGTGAGGGTGATCGAGTTCGCGAGCACGGTGATCTCAATGTCCGACCGGGCGTCCATCTCGAACGCGACGAAGCCGGAGCGCAGGCGGTCGATCGGGCCGAAGACGAGCTTCGCGACGCTGATGCTCGCGAGCACCACCTCGCGCGTCAGGATCGCGAGATAGCGGAAGAAGTAGAGGATCGTGCGGGCGTTCACGGCGTGCGCTCGGTCGCGGGTGACAGAAGGACGTGAAGGAGCCCGCCAGCGCAGTCAGACGCCACGCTCGTGCGCTCCGACGATACCCATCCGAATCGCGTAGAGAGCCAGCTCGACGCGGTCGCGCACGCGCGCCTTGTGGAAGATGTTGTTGAGATGCGTTTTGACCGTGAGCTCGCTGATTCCCAGCTGCTTGGCGACCTCCGAGTTGCGTAGGCCGAGCGCAACCTGGCGCACGACGTCCCGCTCGCGACGGGTGAGTACCGCCGTTTGCGGCTGCCGTAGCTGACTGGCGATCCTGGTCTGGACGGCCGGTGGCAGCCACACGTCTCCCCGCACCACGGTGTCGATTGCGGTCATCAGGGTCTCGAGCGCGAACCGTTTGAACACCACGCCGCGCGCTCCGGCGCGAAGTGCCACCGTGGCGTCGTCGGCACGTTCGCTCGCCGTCACGACGATGACCGCGACGCGCTCGACCAGTTCCTCGATGTCCGCAAGCGAGCTCCGCTCCATTTGGAGATCGAGCAAGAGAACATCACAGCTCGCGAGTGCGACGTTCACGAGGAGGTCGCTCGCGCGCTCCATCTCAGCCACCACCTCGATGTGGGGTTGCAGGCGCAGCATCGAGCGGAGGCCCTCTCGAAACAGTGCATGGTCGTCGGCAATGGCGACACGAATCCGGTCCACGACCTCAGCTCACCGGAATCTCGACGTGAACATGGCCGCCCTGCCCTCGGTCGCCGTACAGTCGCACTTCGCCCCCCGACTCTGCGACGCGTGAGGCAATCGACCAGGGAGCTCCAACGTCCCTCGGAAAGCCCACGCCGTCGTCGTCGATGTCGATGACGAGATCCTCCCCGATCGCACGTGCATGGATTGCGGCACTCCTCGCGCTCGCGTGGCGCCGCACGTTGCGTGTTCCCTCGAGCATGATCTGAAACACATGCTCCACGAATTCGAACGAACCGGCGAAGTCGGCGCGAACGAAGAATCGCGTAGAGCTTCGAGCGTCGAGCTGAACCGAAGTCCGGTCATGATCGATCAGCGAATGAATGTAAGCGCGTAGTTCGTCGTGCTCTCGATTGACACCCGCCTGCAGCTCCGAGAGCTCGAGCATAGCTTCGTTCCGCTGGTCGCGACGCAAGAGCTCCTGGCAGCTGCCAAGACGCAGGTTGATGCCGGCGAGGGATTGGGCATAGCCATCGTGGAGGGAGCGCGCGATCTGCTCTCGCTGGGCAGTCGTCTCGAGAGCCCGGATTCGCAGGTCCTGGTCCAGCCGCTCCTGCCCGAGGTAGCCGACCACGTAGCCGATCAGGCCGAGGTAGGCAGCTCGCATGACGTAGTAATGTTGCTGGCTCGGTGCGGACGTCAGAATCAGGACCGTGTAGAGAAGCAGGCTTGCCGCCGTCACGCCGAAAGCGGCGCGTCGGCCCGATCGCAAACCGACGCTCAGCACGGCGAAAGCGAAGAACACGTTGTAGAGGCTCGTCTCGGCTTCGGTGACGAGCGCGATGGCGGCTCCGAAGAGGACATCGCCGCAGGTTGCGATCGTCGCCAAGTCCTTGCGCGGGGCGCGGGACTGAGCTGCCGCAATCGCGAGGCTGAACGCCAGGTAAGCCAGCGCGACCGTGACCCAGTAGCGGTTCACGACGAAGAGCCCGCCGGTGAGGGGAAGCCAGCGGGTCAGAGCCGGTTTCGTCGGATCGAGGTAGATGGCGAGGATCGTGACGAGGGCGAGGAAGACTCGGCAACGAGCCACACTGCCTTCCATCTCCACGTTCGCACGGTTCATCGAGGGCCCCCTAGCAGGCACCCGCCTCGCACGGAAGCCTTCCGGGCGGCGCGTCGGGGCATCGGTGAACGGTCGAGCGGCGGGTCGGCAGGATGACCTCCACCGCCCGCCGCTCGCGAACGGACGCGTCGCGTTCAGCCGGCCAGCCGTTCGCTCGACGCGTGCAGGTGGAAGTCGGGGTAGCCCAAGGTCCCCATCTCCGGGATGTCGAGGCCTTCCATCTCGATTTCGGGCGACACTCGAATCGGAGTGATGAGGTCACTGATCTTGAACCACCCGTATGCCATCGCGAAGCCGAATCCCGCCACCACGACGCAATTGATGACCTGCATCACGAACTGCGAGAAGTCGCCGTAGAGAAGACCGCGCACCCCGTCCGATCCGTAGGCGGCCACCATCGATTCGCGGACGACACCGTTCCAGCCGGCGCCGTACTGGCCGGTCGCGAAGATGCCGACCGATAGAAGTCCCCAGAGACCGTTGATCCCGTGCACGGAGATCGCACCGACCGGGTCGTCGATACCGCGCGCCTCGAAGAAGAACACGCTCACCACGACCAGCCATCCTGCCACCGCCCCGATCAGTGCTGCGGCCCACGGGTCGACGAAGGCGCAGGGAGCGGTGATCGCGACGAGACCCGCCAGCATTCCGTTGCACATCATCGTCGGATCCGGCTTGAGGCCCTTCGCCATCAGCACCACCATCGCTGCCAGGGCGCCGGTGATGCTCGCGAGCATCGTGTTCACGACGACGTAGCTGATTCGCAAATCGGTACCGGCCAGCGTCGACCCCGGATTGAAGCCGAACCAGCCGAACGCCAGGATGAAGGTCCCGAGGACGACCATCGGAACGTTGTGTCCCGGCATCGCCTGAGGTCTGCCTTTCGCGTCGTACTTTCCGATGCGGGCGCCGATCACGATCGCGCCCGCGAGGCCGATGATTCCCCCCATCGCGTGCACGACACCGGATCCCGCAAAATCGACGGCGCCATGACCCAGGCCCCAGTTGATGCCCCCCTGCGCGAGCCAGCCGCCGCCCCAGACCCAGTTCGCGTAGAGGCAATAGGGCAGCGCAACCCACACGCCGAATAGGCAGAAATTCTTCCACGCCCAGCGCTCCGCCATCGCGCCGGTCGGGATGGTGGCGGTGGTGTCCATGAAGACCATCATGAAGAAGAAGAGGACCATCACGCTGACGTCTCCAACGGAGCTACCGAGGAAGAAACCCTTGGTTCCGAGGAGACCGTATGCGAAGGCGCCCGTCGCGTTCCCGGCTGCGTCCGTCGCGGCGCCGAGGCCGAGGCCGCTGTTCAGCGCAGCGAGCCCGGGCCCCAGCGAAGGGTACCAACCTGGCGGGACCGGTCCGTTCCACCAGTTTCCCCAGCCGATCGCGAAGCCGTAGGCCCAGAAGGCGAGGCACCCGAGCGGATAGATCATCAAGTTCATCGCAGACGTATGCGATGCGTTCTTCGCGCGGCAGAGTCCCGTCTCGACGAACATGAACCCCGCCTGCATGAACATCACGAGGAATCCGGCGACCAGTGCCCACACGAAGTTGATGGCGTAGAGGTTGTGGACCATCCGGTCGTAGACGTCCGAGACCGAAAGCTTGCTCGGGACGTCGCCCTTGGCATCGCCTGCCGGGGCAGCCCAAACGCCGGAGGCTGCCCCCGTCTGGTCGGGCCAGGTCGGCTTCGCCGGGTCCGCGTTCGTACCCGTGAAGTACGAAGGCAGCTCGGGCGCGGTATCCTCTGCACGGGCCAGCTTCGATCCAGCGCAGGTCGTCAAGAGGACCAAGACGACTGCCAGGCTCGTGCGAACGGATTGAATCTTGGCTCTTGTAGTCACCGCATTCTCCCAGCCGTGCTCGTTGGGACGGCTCACGCACCACTCCCGTCGAACCTCGTCGAAATCGCCTTCGTGGGTCGCTCGATATGCCGTCGCGTCCCGCGCGTGCGTGATGCGATGACTGCGCGGGCCCGGTCTGCTCGTCGTGCCGGCCGGTCAGCAAGCACGGCGCCATACAACGAAAGATGGATACCTCCGTATTTCAGGATGGTGCGGGCGAGCAGCTTCGTTCGTGAAGCCGCGACATCGGGGGCGGGAGGGGCGCATCACGTTCGCAGATCGTGCCGAACCGTGAGGCAGCTGCCCAATTCGTGTGCCCCGCGTCGTGCGGCACCTGACCGCGGACAGGGCGCGGGGACGGTGATCGTTCCCGAGGGCCGAGGGCCGCGTCGCCATCTCGTCGCAGCGCGCATCCATCTTTCGGCGGTCTGGCGCGGCCGTTGCTCGGCCCGTTGGCCCGACGTCGGCCGAGGAGGATACTCTGCGCTTGAACGCCGCCGTGCGCGCGACGTCGATTCGCTACTGCGGTGAAAGCTGGACAGTATCATTCAATGCTTGACGACCCGGCTCGGGCCTTCGCCGTTCGACTCCTCCTCGGGGCGGCTGGAAGGCGTCTCCAATGAGCGGGAAGTGGGAACCGCTCGAACGGGGCACGCCGGCCGCGTCCGGCAGGGGCCGTCGCGCCCGATCTCGCGGATGGCGCGAGGCGGCAGCACTGGATCTTCGCGATCGGTCGCGGCTCGCCGACAACGCGATGACGTTGATCCTCCTGCGTTGGATCGCGGTTACCGCGCTCCTTCTGGTCGTGTGCGGTGTCGGGCGCTGTGGGTGAACGTGAACGCGCGTGACCGCCGGCTCGTCGATCGGGATCGCGCGCTACCGGACCAGTAGACGTCCCCGGGCGCCTTCATGGAGCGCGCTCGGTGCCGCCGCGACCGTCGGCCCCGCATACGCGACCCGCGCAGGCCGACCCAGGACCGCAGCGACGTACGCCGAGGGATCGGTCAACTCCGTCGCGGCGTCGCGCGCGAGGCGGAGAAACGGCTGTGCGTAGAGGCCGAGCGCGATCGTTCCGATCACGAGGACGCTCGCGGACGCCGCCATGCCGCGCCAGCGCGTGGCGGCGGGCGCGCGGTGCGCGCGGTGCGCGCGGCCCCAGAACGCATACGACCAGATCTTCAGCATCGACAGCAGCGTGACGAAGCTCGTCACCACCGCGACCGCCACGATCGCGAAGTTGCCCCCCGCGAGCCCGACGCGGAGAAGCACGAGCTTGCTCAGGAAGCCCGAGAACGGCGGCATCCCGGCGAGCGACAGCGCGGCGACGAGGAAGAGCCCGGCCACGAGCGGCGCGGCCGCGAGGCCGCCGCCCATCTCCTTCAGGTTGCGCGAGCCCGAGATCTGCTCGGCCACGCCGCCCACGAGGAACAGGCCCGACTTCACGATGATGTGGTGGACGACGTAGAAGATCGTCGCGGCCACGGCGGCGGGCGCGAGCGCCGGATCGGCGGCGAGGCCGATGCCCATGATCATGTATCCGACCTGGCTGATGATGTGCCAAGACAGGATCCGCCGGATCTCCCACTGACAGAACGCGCCCAGCACGCCGAGCAGCATCGTGAAGCCGGAAGCGACGAGCAGGACGTCCGCGGCGAGCGCATGTCCTTCCTGCCGGAAGACCATGACGAAGACGCGCAGCAGCGAGTACACGCCCACCTTGGTCAGGAGCCCCGCGAAGTAGCCGTTCACGCCCGGCGGCACGACCGGATAGGAGTCGGGCAGCCAGAAGAAGAGCGGAAAGGCGGCCGCCTTGAGCGCGAAGACCAGGAGCAGGATCATCGAGGCGGCGGTCACCATCGCGGCGCGCGTGCCGGACAGCTCCGCCGTGATCCGCGCCGCGTCGGCCATGTTGAGCGTTCCGAGGAGCGCGTAGACGAGGCCGAGCCCGACGACGAAGAGCGCGCCGCCGACGAGGTTCACGGCGACGTACATCATCGTCTGGCGTACCTGCTGACGGCTCGCGCCGACCATCATCGAGCCGTACGAGCCGATCAGCATCACCTCGTAGGAGACGAAGAGGTTGAAGAGGTCGCCGGTGATGAACGACCAGTTCACGCCCAGCAGGAGCACCTGGAAGAGCGGGTAGAAGAAGTGCCGCTGCTGGATCGGCGCGACCGTGAAGAGCGTGTAGAACGACACGACCGTCGCGACCGTCATCGACAGGCAGAGCATGATGCACGCGAGCCGGTCGGCCACGAACGAGATGCCGTAGGGCGCGGCATAGCCGCCGATCATCGAGACCTGGATGCCGCGCGTGTCGACCACGTGGAGGAGCCAGAACACGAACGCGGTCAACCCGAGGCACGACGCCGCGTTCAGCGCGCGCTCGAGCCGCTGGCGGCCGTTCAGCAGCGCGAGCGCGATCGCGCTCAGGAACGGCACGACGATGACGAGGATGAGGCTGTTCACGGCCGCTGTCGCCTCATTCCTCGAAGGTGAGCTTTTGCTCGCGGTGCGGCGGGATGACGGGCTCGTCGCTCTCGTACGCGGGCAGCGCCTCGGGGTCGTCGGTCCCGTAGTCGCGGTACACGACGTAGCAGATCGTCAGGAAGAGAGCGCCGACCGCGAAGCTGATGACGATCGCCGTCAGGATGATGTCGGGGGGGATCGGGTCCATGAGCCCTGCCACCGCGTTGGGATCCGACACGAACGGCGCGGTGTTCTGCAGCCGGAAGCCGCCGCACAGGATCATCAGGAGGTTGACGGCGTTCGAGAGGAGCCCGAACCCGATCACGATCCGAAGCAGGTTCGGACGCAGGATCGAGTAGGCCGCGCCTCCGAAGAGCAGCGCGATGGCGGCGGCGAGAGGAACTTCCACGTCACCTCCGCTCGAGGCTGAGCTCGACGAAGATCGTCATCAGGGTACCGACGACGATCAGCATCACGCCGAGATCGAAGAACGTCGCGGTGGGCAGGTGGATCGGGCCCGCGTCGATGAAGTGGTTGTCCATGTACGCCTCGCCGCGCAGCAGCGGAACGACGCCGTTCCCGACCGAGATCAAGAGCCCGACGACGGAGACCTTCCACCAGCGAAAGCGCGCGGCTCGGGTCACGCCGAACGCGAGCAGGTAGGTGGCTCCGGCCGCCGCGAGCAGCACGCCGGCGATGAATCCGCCGCCGGGAAGGTCGTGGCCCTGGAAGAAGATGCGGATCGCGACCAGCATCGTCAGCGGAAGCGCGAAGCGGGCGATGACCCGCAGGATCGGCGACTGCTGCGTCACGTCGCTTCCCGGCGCGTGCGGAGCAGCCCGTAGATGCAGAGACCCACGACCACGAGGACCGTGATCTCGCCGTTCGTGTCCATGGCGCGGATGTCGACGATGATGACGTTCACGGCGTTCGCGCCGCCGCCCTCGGCGAGGCTCAGGGACAGCAGGCCGCCCGGCCGCGTCGAGATGTTGTCCGGCTCGCGCAGCCCGGGCGTCATCGAGAGCAGCATGAGCACGGTGATCGCGAAGCTGAACACGGCGGCGATCGCGGCATTCACCATCCGGCCCGACCGCGACAGGTCGTGACGGGGAAACGGCGGCAGGAAGATCAGCACCAGCAGCACGAAGATCGTCGAGACGGTCTCGATCAGGATCTGCGTGAGCAGGATGTCGGGGGAGCGGTAGACGACGAACAGCATCGACACGACGAAGCCGATCGTCGTCGTCGCGATCGCCGCCTGCAGTCGCGTCGTCGCGCGCACGGCGGTGAGCGTCGCCACCGCGAGCAGCACGCAGAGGAGGAAGCCGTACCACGGCATGTCGGCGAGGCTGCCGCTGATCGCGCGGTACGAGAGTCCGAGCGTGACGAGCGCGTATCCGGCGAGCGCCGGCACGGCGACCAGGATCAGCGTCAAATACCAGCGCAGCGAGCCGTTCTGCCAGCGCGCGGAGAACGCGTCGCCGATCCTGCCGACGAGCGCCACCATGCTCTCCCAGTGGGCGTCGGCGGAGGGGCCGAACGTGAGTTGATGCTGCAGCGCGACGAAGCGATCGCGCTTCCAATAGACGACCGTCGCGAGGACGAGCGTCACGAGCGTCAAATAGAGCGGCAGGCCGAGCGCGGGCACGAGCGAGAGGTGGAGGCGGGCGCGCGCGCGCGAGGATGCCCCCGCCGCGAGCTCGTCGGTGAACGTGGTGAGGCCGAGAAGCCCGAGAGCGAGAGCGCCGCTGCCGAGCGCGAGCGGAGAGATCCACAACGGCGGCACGTCGCGATGCCGAGCCGCCGCCCCGAGATGCGATGCAACCACCGCCGACGGCGGCCCGAGGAAGATCGCGACCACGAGACGAGCCGCGACCGCCGCGAGCAGCGCGTTCGCGGCGACTGCGGCGGTCAGCACCACGCCGCGTGCGAGGAGCGGGCCGATCGCGGGATTCAGCAGGAGCTCCGAGTAGAACGACTCCTTCGCGAGGAAGCCGAGGAGCGGCGGGATCCCGGCCATGGACAGCGCGCCCAGGATGCAGGCGGCGAACGCCCACGGCAGCTCGCGGGCGAGCCCGCCGAGCTGGCGGATGTCGCGGGTATGGACGCGGTGCTCGACGATCCCGACCACTAGGAAGAGCGCTCCCTTGTAGAGCGCGTGGCTCAGGATCTGGAGCGCGTCCTGATCGGGCGCCTCGAGCCCGTAGAGGAGCGTGATGAGCCCGAGCGTGGAGGCGGTCGTGTAGGCGAGGATCGCCTTCAGGTCGGTCTCGCGAAACGCCCGCCAGGCGCCGTAGGTCATGGTGGCGGTCCCCACCGTCGTGAGCAGCGGCGCCCAGAGCGGGGAGCCCTCGAACAGCGGGAGCATCCGCGCGAGCAGGAAGACGCCCGCCTTCACCATCGTCGCGGCGTGGAGGTAGGCGGAGACGGGCGTCGGAGCGACCATCGCGCGCGGCAGCCAGAAGTGGAACGGCACCTGCGCCGATTTCGTGAACGCGCCGAGGAGGACGAGGACGAGCGCCGGCGCGGCGAGCGGCGAGGCGAGCAGCCGCGCGACGAGCTCGCGATCGCCCGCGATCGCGCTCAGCGAGAACGTCCCCGTCACCTGCCCGACCAGGAGAAAGCCGACCGACATGGCGAGGCCGCCCAGCGCAGTGACCTGCAAGGCCAGCACCGCACCCGCCTTCGCGCGGTCGTCGGCGAAGCGGAAGCCGATCAAGAGGAACGACGTGATGCTGGTCAGCTCCCAGAAGACGAACAGCAGGATGAGGTCGTCGGCGAGGGCGATGCCGAGCATCGACCCCATGAACGCGGCGAGCGCGGCGAAGAACCGGCGCTGCGCGACCGGGTCCTCGACCTGCATGTACGGGATCGCGTAGAGGGCGACGAACGCGCCGACGCCGGCGACCAGCAGCGCGAGAAAGAGACCGAACGGATCGCCGCGGAGCGCGAACGCGACGTCGATCGCCGGCATCCAGGGGAGCGTGAAATGCGGCACCGCGTCGCCCGCGGGAATCCGCGCGAGCGCGATGAAGCTCGCCACGGCCGCGATCAGGACCAGCACGCCGTGCGCGCGCGGCGCGCGGCGACCGACCAACAGGACCGCCGCGGCCGCCGCGAACGGCGCCAGCACCGCGAGCGGGAGCATCGGCTGCATGTCGGACGACGTGGCGATCACGGCTGGTCGGGGAACCAGAGTCCTAGGTCGAGCCGAGGGGCCAGATCAATCGCCGTACCAGCCGCCGGCGCGGCGTCCGGAGGATGCGCGCAGCGCGCATGTGGACCGACTGCCCGAATCGCGAGCAGATGCGCGAAAAGGCGTCGCGCCGGTGATCAAGAGTCGACGCTCGCCATGACCCGACCGCTCGCTTCGTCGACGAGCTCGACCTTGACGGACTGCGTGACGGAGAAGCGGGCTTTCGCGTCCTCGACGCCGCGCTTCATCTTGTCGAGATAGCTCGCTCGCATCGCCTCCGGCATCGCGTCCATCGGGAAGTTCCGGAGGACGATCCGGCCGCGATCCGATGCCGGCCATTCGATCGACACGATCTTCGGGCCCGCGATCGGGTGATTGCGGAAGAGCTGCTCGACGCTCGCGGGGAAGCTCGCCGCGCCGCCGGCACCCGATCCCGCGGCCGGCGCGCCGGCCGCAGGCGCCGCACCACCCGCGGCGGCGACCTGCGCGGGCGGCGCTCCGCCGCCCGCCGCCGGCGGTGCGGCCTTGGGAGGGGCCGCCGCCGCGATGGCGTCGGCCGCTTCGGCGAGCGACTTGCCGTCCGCGGCCGCGGCGAGAAGCGCCGAGATGCGCTGCTTGACGTTGTCGTCGGTGGCGAGGTCGCGCGCCTTCTCGAGCTGCGTGCGCGCCTTCGTGCGATCGCCCTGCGCGTCGTAGACGACGGCGAGGTTGAAGTACGCCTGGAAGAACGACGGACTCTGCTCGATCACCTTCTCGTATTCCGCGATCGCGCGATCGGCCTGGCCGCTCTCGAAGTACATCGTCCCCATGTCGGTGCGGACCTCGGGGTCGTCGGGCTTCTTCGCGAGGTACTTCTGGTAGAACTCGATCGCCTTCGGGCGATCCTGGTGGTCGTACGCGATGTTGGCGAGGCCGCGGATCCCCTCGAGGTTGTCGGGCTCGATCTGGAGGACGTGCTCGAACGCGTCCTCGGCCTTCGTCGAGTAGCTCGGGTCGAGCCGCGAGGCGCGGTAGTAGACGCGGGCGAGCGTCGACCACGCGCCGACGTCCTTCGGCTTGGCGTCGGCGTCCTTCTGGAGGCCGGCCATGTACTGCTTGATGTCCTCCGGCAGCTCCATCGGAGGATGGGGGGCGCCCGCCCCGGCCGGCGCGGCCGGGCCGGCGGCCGCGGTCCGACCCTCGCCCGGCTTCAGCGGGCGCTCCGGCGCCGGCGCGAGCCGGAAGTAGAGCCAGAAGCCGGCGCCGAGGACGAGCAGCACGGACAGGGCGACGAGGCCCGCGATGGGAGCGGGAGAGCGCGCGCCGCCGGGCGCGAACCGATTGCCGCACGCGGTGCAGAAGCGCCCACCCGGCTCCGCGGCGGCGCCGCACTCCGGGCAGAAGTTGTAGGGCATCCGACGATTTCTAGAGGAGGTCCGGCACCTTTGCACGCCTCACCGGTCCGGAGCCGGACTCGTGAACACGGGCGCGCGTCTTCGGTGCTTCCCGGACGTCGAGCCCGTCGCCGGCGAACCGCGCTCGGGTGGAGAGCGGCGGCACGGTCGACGCGGAACGGGTCAGCCGCGGCGCGGCCGCGACGCTCGCACGGTCGTGTCGAGCACCGCGTCGACCAGACCGGGCGGCGCGCTTTGCGGCAGCCGCTCTTCGAGGCCGTCTCGCATCGCCTTCAGCTCGCGCACCGTTTGCTCATAGGACCGGACGTACGCGACGCAGGGCCGGCAGGTCAGCAGATGTGCGTCGACGCGGCTTCGCACGGCCGAAGGCAGCTCGCGGCCGAGGTAGTCCGCCAGAAGGTCGTTCAACTCCCGACACGTCATCGCACTAGGCCATCCTGCTCCTTGCCGATCCTGGTGTCGATCGGGTGCCTCGAGCTGAGATGCCGCCGGATCGCCGGCGGTTTCCGGGCGCTTCGCGCGACGCCTCCGATGCGCGCCCACGGTCGCGGATCCGCGAAATGCGGTGGCGGCCGCCGCGGCCCGCCGCGGCGGGTTCGCGGCGCCTCGATCCGCGCGCACGGCCAACTCCGCGTGCGGACTTGCGAAACCGCCGAACGCGGGGCCGCCCGCCGGGCGGCACGTCGCTTGCGGATGGCGGGGTGCATGATGCTCAAGATCACGCGTCCCGACGCCTCGAACGACGTCGCCACCTTCCACGTGGAGGGCCGGCTCACGAGGGAAACGACCGCCGAGCTGCGAGCTGCCTGTGGCGATCCGCTCGACGGCGGCCAGCCGGTCGTCCTGCACCTCGGCGGCGTGGCGTTCTGCGATCCGGCGGGCGTCGAGCTGTTGCACGAGCTCCGCAAACGCGGATGCGTTCTCGTCGGCTGCTCCGATTTCACGACGGCGATCCTCGACGGTGGACCGGCGTCGCGCGAGCGGCTCGCGACTCGCGGCTCGAATGACGAGGAGGGTGCGCTGCTCCGCGCGCTGCGCGCCGGCGATGCCTCCGCCTTCGAGCATCTCGTGAGGCGTCAGACCAGCCACCTGTTCGCGGCCGCACGTCGGATCGTCGGCAACGACGAGGATGCACGCGACGTCGTCCAGGAGGCGTTCGTCTCGGCGTACCGCAGCCTCGACCGCTTCGGCGGAGACTCGCGCATCTCGACGTGGCTTCACCGCATCGCCGTCAACGCGGCGCTGATGAAGCTGCGCAGCCGCCGTCGTCGCCCCGAGGAGCCCATCGAGCATCTCCTTCCGTGCTTCGACGAGAACGGCGCCTGGGCCGCCGGGATGGCGAGCGTCACGAGCGGCGCGGAGACCCACGTGGCGTCCAACGAGACGCGCGACCTCGTGCGCCGTTGCATCGCCCGTCTCCCGGACCGATACCGCGAGGTGCTGGTTCTCCGCGACATCGAGGACTTCGACACCTCGGAGGTCGCGGACACCCTCGGGATCACCGCGAATGCCGTCAAGATCCGTCTTCACCGCGCGCGCCAGGCGCTCCGCACCCTCATCGAGGAGGAGCGAGGCGTGCCCGGGGCGGTGGCCCGAGCGACGCTCACCGATCGGGCGCGCAGCACGCCGGCGCGCGAGGCGGCGACCGCTTGAGGCCGGGGGTCGGTAGCCGAGTCGCCTACGGCGCCGGGTGCCGGCGAATGCCGAGCTTCTTCAGGCGGCCCCGAAGCGTGCTCGGCTGGAGCCCGAGCCGTCGCGCGGCACCGCTCTCGCCGTCGATGACCCAGTTCGTCGCGCGTAGCGCCTCGAGGATGTGCCGGCGCTGCGCCTCGGCGAGGCTGGCGGCCGACGTGGCCGGCGTCGGGCGGTGGTCCCCCGACGGTCCACCGCTCGGCGTTCGGAAGACCTCGCCGTCGATCGAGAGCGTCGTCCCCCTCTCCAGGATGATCGCGCGCTCGATCACGTTCTCGAGCTCCCGGATGTTGCCGGGCCACGCGTAGGCTTGCAGCCGCTGCATCGTGGTGCGGTCCACCGCGTCGATTTGACGGCCGATCTTCGCCGCGTACTTGGCGACGAAGAAGTGGACGAGCAGCGGGATGTCTTCGCGTCGCTCGATCAGAGGCGGCACGACGATCGGGAAGACGTTCAGCCGATAGAACAGGTCCGCTCGGAACGTCCCCTGCTCGACGCACTTCTGGAGGTCGCGGTTCGTGGCTGCGATGACGCGCACGTCGACCTTCTGCGTCCGCGCCGACCCGACCGCCTCGAAGCTCCGCTCCTGAAGGACGCGCAGGAGCTTGATCTGCACCTCGTGCGGCATCTCCCCGATCTCATCGAGGAAGATCGTACCGCCGTCGGCGAGCGAGAAGCGGCCCACCCGCTTGTCGGTCGCACCCGTGAACGCGCCCTTCTCGTGGCCGAAGAGCTCGCTCTCCACGAGCCCGGTCGGCAGCGCCGCGCAGTTCAGCTTGATCAGCGGTCCGCCCTTGCGCCGCGAGCGATCGTGCAGCGCGTGCGCGACCAGCTCCTTGCCGGTGCCGGTCTCGCCGAGCACGAGCACCGTCGCGTCGGTCGGCCCCACCTGGTCGATCTGCGCCAGCACGCGGCGGATCGCGGGCGAGGTTCCGACGATCTCGCCTTCGTTGAAGCTCGTCCGGATCTCCTCCTGCAGATACCGGTTTTGCTGCTGCAGGCGCGCCTTCTCGCGCTCCGCGAGGACCCGCGCGGTGATGTCGATCAGCATCGTGCGGGTGTGCCGGCCGTCCGGCTCGGGGCGCGACCAGCGCTGCACCCACACCGGCCGGCCGTCGTCCTTCCGGCGGAGCTCGATCTCGATCGCGCCGCGCTCGACGCCGACCTGCTCTGCGGCGAGCGACTCGTGAACCCGCTCCTGGACGTCCGGTGCGGGCGCGAGAAGAGAGAGCCCGTACGTTTCCGGGACCTCCTCGGGCCGAAGCCCGAGGAGGCGGATGAACGAGCGGTTCGCGCTCACGAATCGCGAGCTCGTCTCCTCGTAGACGTATGCGATCGGCGCTTCGTCGAAGAGGTTGCGAAAGCGCTCCTCGGATTCGCGCAGGCGGCGCTCGATGTCGATCCGCTCCAGCTCGCCTGCGGCGCGCGCTGCCAGGACGTTCGGGAGCTCCGTCCAGCGCGTACCGGTGGGCAGCCGCCGCTCGTCGAACACGGCCAGCATGCCGACCACGGCGCCCGTGGCCGCGACGAGCGGAGCGCCGAGGAAGCTCGAGATGCGCATCGCTCCGAACGGTTCGGAGTCCGGAAAGCGATCGAGCACCGCCGCCGGCAGCTGGCACACCTCCCCGTTGCTCACGGCCTCGCACGGGGAGCCGCGAAGCGGCCACGTCTGCGCTGCGGCGACGGGCCCGCGCGACCACCACGCGCGCGTACGAAGCGCGGTGCGCTCGGGCTCGACGACCTCCGCCACGAATGCGTGCCTGGCGTCGAGCACGCGGGTCAGCTCGCGCACCAGGGCTTCGAGGAACCGCTCTCCCGTCGTGCGCGCGGTCGCCTCGATCACCGCGAGGAGGGCTTCGGATTCCGGAAGCGGCCGGCGCTCGGCCGAGCTGCCGTCGGGTGCGGGTGTCTGACTCATCGGGTCGCGGCGCCGGCCGGCGTCGCCGCCGCACGAGCGTCGGCTGAACGCGCGGCTCGCCGCCGAGACCATGTGTCACCGCGGAAGGGGCGTACGCAATCGTGCAGCCGCCAGCTTCTCCAAGCAGCGGGTCACGAGCGCGGTCCACCCCTGGAACCTCGCGCCCAGTCCCCGGCCCGTGTCGCCATGGAAGTATTCGTGCAGCGTCACGAGGGGCCGGCCGGCCGGATCGGTCGCGAGCCTGCTCCAGTCCCCCGGCGACGGCGGAGCGCCGTCCGCGCCCGCCGGGAACAGGCTCGCGAGGCGACGCGAGATCTCGATCGCGACCTCGCCGAGCGTCATGAGGTTGCCCGAGCCGGTCGGACATTCGACGCGCAGATCGTCGCCGTAGAAGTGGCCGTAGCGCTCCAGGGCCTCGATCAGCAGGTAGTTGATCGGGAACCACACGGGCCCCCGCCAGTTCGAGTTGCCGCCGAAGAGCCCGTTGGTCGACTCGCCGGGCGTGTACTCGACGCGGTACTCCGCACCGCCCGCGCGATGGACGAACGGCTCGGCGGCATGACGGCGCGACACGGAGCGGATCCCGTGCGGCGACAGGAACTCCGTCTCGTCGAGCATGACGCGCAGGATCCGCTCCAGACGCTCGCGGGAAGGGATCGCGAGCAGCCAGTGCTTGCCGGCGGCGTCGGCGTGCACGATGCCGGCGGCGAGCTCGGGTCGATTGCGGACGAACCACTCCATGCGCCCGCGGAACCCCGGAAGGCGCTCGAGCACGTCGCTCTCGAGGATCTCGCACGCGAGGAGAGGCACGAGGCCCACGAGCGAGCGGACGCGCAGCGGCGTCGTGCCGCCGTCCGCTTCGAGCCGGTCGTAGTAGAAGCCGTCGCGCTCGCACCACAGCCCGGAGCCGCCTTGCGCGTTCATCGCGTCGGCGATGGCCACGAAGTGCTCGAAGAACTTGGTGGCCATGTCGTCGCCGGCCGGATCGTCCTTCGCGAGCTCGAGCGCCATCGACAGCATGGTTCCGCAGTAGAAGGCCATCCAGGCCGTGCCGTCGGCTTGCTGCAGCGAGCCGCCGGTCGGCAGCGGCTGCGAGCGGTCGAAGACGCCGATGTTGTCGAGGCCGAGGAATCCGCCGCCGAACAAGTTCTTGCCGTCCGCGTCCTTCCGGTTCACCCACCACGTGAAGTTGAGCAGCAGCTTCTGGAACATGCGCGACAGGAAGACGCGATCGCGCGCGCCCGCGGCTCCGGTCATCTTGTAGACGCGCCACGCGCTCCACGCGTGCACCGGCGGATTCACGTCGCCCAAGGCGAACTCGTAGGCCGGAAGCTGGCCGTTCGGGTGCATGAACCACTCGCGCGTGAACAGGACGAGCTGCTCCTTCGCGAACTCGGTATCGATGCGCGCGAACGGGATCATGTGGAACGCGAGGTCCCACGCCGCATACCAGGGGTACTCCCACTTGTCGGGCATCGAGATCACGTCGCAGTTGTTCAGATGCTGCCAGTCGTGATTGCGGCCGTGCCAGCGCGACGGGGGAGGCGCCGGCTGCGCCGGATCGCCCTCGAGCCAGTGCCGGACGTCGTAGTGGAAGAGCTGCTTGGACCACAGGAGCGCCGCGTAGGCTTGACGCGCGACGGCGCGTTCCTCGTCGCGGAGCTGCCCGGGGACGTGAGCCGCGTAGAAGGCGTCGCTTTCCCTGGCGCGCACGTCGACGAGGTCGTCGAACTCGGTCGCGCGAATGCTCGGGTCGCGGCCCTCGCACGAGCCCTCGCCCGAAAGGCGAAGCCGGAGGACGCGCGTCTCGCCCGGCGCCAGCGTCCACCGTTGGAGCGCCGCCGCCTTCGTGCCGATGCTCTCCGGGTTCACCGCTTCGCGCCGCCCGTGGAGCACTCTCTCGTGGAACGCGTCCTTCACGTAGGGCGTCGAGCTCGGTGCGCCGAAGAGCCGAGCGGCGTTGGTCTGGTTGTCGGTGAAGAGCAGCTCAGCGGAACCTTCGACCGCGAGCCGGTGGCGGCCGAGCGCGGCGTGCTCCGCGACGAGGACGCCGGGGCCGTCCGCGGTGATCGTGGGTTTCGGCCAGTAGCCGTCGCCGCTTCGGCCCCACGACCAGGTGTTGCGGAACCACAGGGTCGGCAGCACGTGAAGCTCGGCCGATTCCGCTCCGCGGTTGGTGACGGCGAGCCGGATCAGGATGTCGGCCGGCGACGCCTTGGCGTACTCGACGACCACGTCGAAGTAGCGGTCGTCGGCGAAGATGCCGGTGTCTTCGAGCTCGAATTCGGAGTCGCCGCGCCCGCGTCGGCGGTTTTCCTCCACCAGCCGCGCATACGGGAACTCGCCGTGCGGATACTTGTAGAGAGCCTTCAGGTAGGAGTGCGTCGGCGTCGAGTCGAGGTAGAAGTAGGCCTCCTTCACGTCCTCGCCGTGATTGCCCTCCGGTCCCGTCAAGCCGAAGAGGCGCTCCTTCAGGATCGGATCCTTGCCGTTCCACAGGGCGAAGCCGAAGCAGAGCAGCCCGCGGTCGTCGCAGATGCCGAGCAGCCCGTCCTCGCCCCAGCGGTACGCCCGGCTGCGCGCGTGGTCGTGGGGCAGGTAGTCCCAGCAGGAGCCGCCTTCCGAGTAGTCTTCGCGCACGGTGCCCCACTGGCGCTCGGCGAGGTACGGGCCGAAGCGCCGCCACGCGGCCGTGCCGGCCGCGCACTCCCGCAGTCGCCGTTCTTCCGCCCCGGCGTCGCGGGCGGCGGGGTCAACGGTGGTCTCGTCGCGCCGGTCGGCTCTGACGGCCGCCGTGCGTGGCTCGAATGCGTCGTTCGCGGGCTGTCGCCGGGAAGGGAGGTTCATCGCGTGGTCTCCTTGCTCGCCCGCGGTCCGGCGGGCGCGATGAGCTCGAGGGCATGGCCGTCCGCGTCCCGGACGAGGAGAACAGCCGCGTCGCCGGACGCCGTGTCCGGGAGGCGCGGAACCTGGATCACACCCGGCGAGACGAAGCGGGCGCGCGCGGCGCGCAGCGCCGCTTCCGCCCGCGTCGCGTCCGCGGTCGAGAGCACCGTTTGCCAGTGCGCGACGTCGTTCGCGCGCAGATCGATCGGCGTCGGTCGCCCATCGGTCGGCGTCAGGTACTCGAGGAGCTCGATGCCCGGCCCTGCCCCGGCGCGCAGCGTCGTGATCCGCAGGTGCGCGCCATGCACGTTGTTCAGATGCTCCTGCTCGCGCCCCCAGTTCTCGCTCGCCCCGGTCACCCGGAAGCCGAGCGCGTCGCGGTAGAAACGGAGGCTCGCGTCCGTATCCGCGACCACGATCGCGGTGTGGTCGATTCCGAGGAAGACGTCGTCGCCGGCGCGATGCCATTTCGCCGCGCCCTTGTCGGGCGGGAACGCGAGCAGCTCGAGGAAGTGCCCGTCCGGATCGCGGAAGTAGAAGGCCTCGATGCCACCGGCGTTCGGGTTCCAGGCCGGCAGCCGCTGCGGCCCGGTCGATGCGTGCTCCACGCGGTTGTCGCGAAGCCAGCGGTAGGCGCGGTCCATCTCGCGAACGACGATGGCGACGTGCTGAAACGAGCGATCGACGGCGCGCGCGTCCGGGGGGATCGGACGCCCGCGCGGCGCGAGGTACTCCTCGAGCAGGATCGTCTCGTCGCCGAGTCGAAGCGCGGCGATCCGGATGCGCGCGCCGAAGACGCCCTCGAGCTCTTCCCAGGCGTCGCCGGCGACCTCGGTCTCGGACAGCAGCGCGAAGCCCAGGATGCGCGAGTAGAAGTCGATCGATCGGTCGAGGTCCGACACCGTGATGGCGATCGCATCGACGCCGGTCACCACAGGCTGCCGCGCCGATGGCATGCCCTGGCCGGCCGCCGGCGCCGTCGCCAGGACGGCGAGCGCGACCGCGACCACGAGAGCGGAAGGACCGCGCCCGCTCACGCGCGCCGTCCCTCGGTCACGCAGCGCCGCCGTCATGCCGCGGTCCTCCCGCACGACGCCGTCGACGCGCCGCCGCGCGCGCCGTAGCCGCAGCGGAAGATGCAGCGCGACGCGCCGTCGTCGTGCCGCAGCTTGGCGCAGAGCACGCGGTCCGCTCCGCGCGTGTGCACGTAGGCCTCGGCCGCGGCGAGCATGCCGATCACCGGCGCCGTCAGATAGACCCAGAACCCCGTCCACACGTGCGCGGCGACCGCCGAGGCGAGCGACCGCGCCGGGTTCATGCTCGTTCCCGACAGCGGCCCCTCGATGGAGATCCACGTCGCGACGAGCGCGCCCGCCACGAGGCCGGTGGCGCGCGCGTGACGCCCGTTCGCGAGAACGAGGACCGTCGCCATCTGGAGGAACGAGATGACGATCTCACCGACGAAGGCGCCGGGGATTCCTCCCGCTCCCGGAACCGTCGCCACGAAGCCGACGGACGGATCTGCGAGAGACATGCCGAGCAGCAGCCGCGCGAGCTCGATCCCGGCGATGCCGCCGGCGCATTGCGCGACGACGTAGCCGATCGCATCGCGCGTCCCGATCTTGCCGAGGCGGTGGAACGCGATCGTGACGGCGGGGTTGAAGTGCGCCCCGGAACGTCGTCCCCACGGCGAGTAGATGAGCGCGACCGCCGTCGCGCCCATCGCGAGACCGACGAGCGCCCGGCGCACGGCCCCGTTGGCGATCGCCGCGCGCGCGATCGATTCCGGGTGCTGGAGGAGGACGGTGAACGCGGACGCGGAAACCATGAAGGCTCCGAGCAGCGCCGCCTCGATCGCGTACTCGTACCAGTGTGCCTCGGTGCGCATGTGCGGCTCCCGGGACGTCGACGCGCGGGTCAGGGAAGCGCCGCCGCGCCCGCCTTCGCGACCGCTTCGTCGCGTTGCTGCGTGGCCGCGCCGCTCACGCCGATCGCTCCGACGACCTTGCCGTCGACGACGATCGGGACGCCGCCCTGGAGCGGCGTGAAGTCCGCGAGCGCGATCATCGGGGTCCGGCCGGCCTTGATGACGTCCTCGAAGGCGGCGGTCGGCTTCTGGAACAGGGCTGCCGTGCGCGCCTTCCCGATCGACACGTTGGCTCCGGCCGGAAAGGTCCCGTCGAGGCGCTCCAGGTAGAGCAGGTTGCCGCCCTCGTCGACGACCGCGATCGCGCCGCCGTCGCCGTGGAGCTTCGCTTCGGCGACGGCCGCCGCGGCGGCCTTCTTCGCGCCGTCGATCGTGAGGACCGTGCGACCGGTGGTCGGCGGCTCCGCGCCGGCCTTCGCCGCGACGAACGCGCACGCGAGCGCCACGGCGGCACCTCTCGTAGCGAGTGTCTTCATGGGATCGACTCCTCCGTCGCGCTCGCAGCGCGATCCGCGACGCGGCCGGCTCGCTGGCGAAGCCGGTCGCGTTCGTCAAGCAAACGCGAGGACGCTCTTGATGCCGGTCTGCGGCCCGAGCAGCAGCTCGCGGTGCTGCTCGATCGCGAAGCGCCCGGTGATCAGGCCGCGCACCGCTTCGGGCCAGCGCGCCAGGAACGCGCCGAGGTCGGCGATCGCCGCCTCGAAGACGCCCCGGCTCGCGTTCACCGTGCCGAGGACGACCTGGTTCTTGAGCACGAGGTTGCGCATCAGGAGATCGGTGTCGACCGACACGGGACCGCGCCGCCCCGGCACGCCGGTGAACACGAAGATCCCGTTCGTCCCGAGGACGCGCATCACCTCGAAGGCGACCTGCGACGCGCCTGCCGCCTCGTACACGACGTCGATGTTTCCGACGCCGGCCGCGAGCTCGTCGACGCTCGTGCGATCGGCGTCCACCCAGCGGGCGCCGATCGCGGCGACGACGTCGGCCTTGGCGCTTCACGCGGAGCCGCGCGAGTAGACGGTCGTCTGGAAGCCCGCGTGGACGAGGGCCATCGCGCCGAGCAGTCCCACCGGACCGGCGCCGATGACGACGGCGCGGTGGCAGCTCGCGTGCGCCGTTCCGGGCGTCGCCGCGCACGACCACGGAAGGCGATGCTGGACCTCCCAGATCTGTCCCAGCGCCTTCTCCGCGATGGTGAGCGGCTCGACCAGCACCGCGACGTCCCGGAGCGCGTCGGGCACGACGTTCATGTAGCGCTCGTCGTCCACGATCTGCTCCGTCATGAAGCCGTGCGCCTCCTTGATGCCCCGCTCGCGGAAGTCGCCCGTGAAGCAGAAGTCGGCATGCTCGGCGCGGCACGCGGCGCAATCGTCGTGCGCGCACGGTCGGCGCACCATCGGGACGACGAGATCGCCCGGGCGTACCCGCGTCACCTCGCGACCGACCTCCACGACCTCGCCGAGAGCCTCGTGACCGATCACCAGATGCGGGCCGTTCGGCGGCGGGGTGCCGTACTCGAAGCGGCAGATCTCGCGGTCGGTGCCGCAGACGCCGACGTCGAGCATCTTCACACGTACGTCGCGCGGCCCGTAGAGCGACGGTGTCTCTTGCTCGACGAGCCGGAGCTCTCGTCGCTCCGGGATGACGACAATCGCCTTCATGGGTTCGTCCTCTTCGGCCGCGAATGCCGTTGTCGATCGGCGCGGCGTCGGGGCTGAGATGCACGACGTGCGGCGGCGGTTTCCGCGCTCCCGGGCGGAGCCGCGAAACCGCCGACCGAGGCCGACATCTGCTCCCGAGCGGGCCGTGCCGGCCCGCGAAAGGAGGAACGGTGATCTCGTCGATTCTGAGGAGAACGAAGAGGACCGCGCGCGGCGCGGCCGCCGCCGTGGTCGCGGCCGGCGTCCTCGCCGCCGGCGCCACCGCGGCGCATGCGGTCGATCCGATCTATGCGAACTGGCGCGGACTCGCGATCGCGGGCTACGACCCGGTCGCCTACTTCACGGACGGCAAGCCGGTGGAGGGCTCGAGCCGGTTCACGACCGAATGGCGCGGCGCGACCTGGCGGTTCGCGAGCGCCGAGCATCGCGATCTGTTCGTCGCCGACCCCGCGAAGTACGCGCCGCAGTACGGCGGCTACTGCGCGTGGGCCGTGGCGCACGACCACACGGCGTCGAGCGATCCCGACGCGTGGAAGATCGTCGGCGGTCGACTCTACCTGAACTACAGCAAGGACATTCAAGCGAAGTGGGAGAAGGACATTCCCGGCAACGTCGCGAAGGCCGACGCGAGCTGGCCGAAGCTCGTCGACGGACGGTGAGGTCCGCGGGCGGCGCCTCCGTCACGGGAGGCGCCGCCGCGCTCATCGCGTCGCCGGGAGCCGCGACGAGCCGCCGATGTGCCGTGCCGGACGGCGGAGCGCGCGCACGAGCGGCGCGAGCGCGCGGCGCTCGAGCACGAGAGCGATGGCGCTGCAGACGAACACCGTGAGCGCGAGCGCGAAGAGCAGCCCGCCGTCGTCCCGCACGACGACGCCGAGCACGAGGAGGTGGCTCGCGATCGCACCGGTGATGACGCCGAGGGACATGATCGCCCCGACCGCCGCCGTCGGGGGCGCGATCAGCATCACGGCGGCGACGAGCTCCGCGACGCCGGAGCCGATCCGACCCCAGGGCTCGAGCCCGAGCTTCGAGAAGATGTACACGGACTCGGGCGCGGCCGTGAACTTGAAGTAGAGCGTCTGGAGCAGGACGCCGGCGGCGACGAGCCGGCAGACCCAGCTGACGATCGTCGCGGGATGCGTCGTCGGGCGCATGGGAAGGCCTCCTTTCATCGCCGGTGGGATGCGCGACGGCGACGCCGGTTTCCGCGACGCTCGTCTCGGCCGATCAGGCCTCGGCGCTTCGACGTGCGCGGCGCGCTCGGCGAACGAGGCGCGCGAGCTCCGGTAGCGACGCCGGCGCGAAGCCGCGGTCCCGATTCGCACGCCCGATCTCGAAGGCGATCCGCCACTGTTCGAAGAGCACGCGATAGGCCGCGCGCAGCGCGGTGCCCGGGTGGTAGATGTGCGTCGCCTCGGCGGTGAGGCCGTTCAGCTCGACGATCTTGAAGCCGCGGCCGGCGACGAGGTCCTCGACGCGCTCGACGCGGACGTCGTACCGGCCGAAGTGGAAGCCTTCCCAGCGGCGGCTGATCGCGTCGACGGCGGCCTCGAGCGCGGGCGTGCGCGCCCATGCCGCATCGCGGAAGATCGCGCCGCGGCTGTGCGTCCCGACGTCGACCAGGCGGACATCCTCCCCGGCCGCCGGGACCGTGTCGAGACGATCGGCGAAGCGTTCGAGGTGGCAGCGCGCCATGCAGACCGCGCGCTCGTCGTCGAGGATGAGCTGCTCCAGGGTGCGGCGGCCGTCGCCGCGCACGGACGGCAGCACCTTCTCGGTGATCGAGAAGATGCGGCCGCGATCGTCGTCGGGATGGCGGACGTAGAAGATCCCGAACTCGTGGCCGGGCGCCATCTCCTGGACGATCGCGTCGACGTCGCTCGCCGCGAGCGCCGCGCGGAGCTCCGCGGCCGAACGGACGAAGACGACTCCGAGACCGCGCTCGCCGAGGTCCGGCTTGACGACGACCGGATACGCCAGCTTCTCGCGCCGGAGAAACCGCTCGGCAGCACCGACGCGCTCTGCGAGCGGCCCGGCCGGAACGCGCGTCGCGCGAAGGGCCGCTTCGCGCGACGCGGACAGGGCTCGCAAGATGTCGATCTTCGACTCGCCCGCGAATCCGCCGCCCGGGATCGCGGGATTGACGGCGGTCGGCAGCGTCAGGCTGCGGTGCTTCAATGCGAGCCAGGCGACGTACGCGGCGATCGGGGCGTAGAACACGGGCAGCGGCCAGAACTCCCAGTTCCGGAAACGGCGCCAGCGACCGATCGCGAGGCGCCGCCCGCGGTGCGTGAGCAGGAACGGGAGAGACCGCGTCGCGACGAGCACCAGGAGCCCCGCCGACGCGGCGGCGAAGAGCCCGCCCCGCGAGCCCGGCGACCGCGTGCCGGCGCGCACCGCGACGGCCACGACGGCCGGGGCCCAGAGAGCGGCCGCGACGACGAGCCACGAAGCGAAGGCGCGGGCGTTCACGCCGAGAAGGCCCGCCGCGAAGTACGTCGGCAGCCGCATCCCGGGTGTGAAGCGCGACAGGAGGACGACCGCCGGACCGCGGCACTCGAGCCAGCTCGACGCACGCGCCACCGCGTGCGGGCCGAGCCAGCGGTGCAGCGCGGGCCGCTCGAGCAACGCGCTGCCGACGAGGCGTCCGGCGCCGAAGAGCAAGAGGTCGCCGGCGACGATCCCGGCGAAGCACGCGAATGCACCCGCGGCGAAATCGATCCGACCCTGGGCCACGAGCAGGCCCGTGCCGATGCAGGCGGCGTCTTCGCTGAGCAGCGTGGCGGCGGCGATGGCGACGACCTGGACCGCCAGGGGCAGCTCGGCCGCCTGGCCCGGAAACGCGGCGAGCGCGACGGCCGTCAGCGGGCGCACGCGAAGCGCCCCCGGTGGGCGAGCGTCGACGGCGCCACGCCGAACTCCGCGCCCAGCGTGCGACCGCGGGCGCGCAGCATCTCCTTCACGAGGGCATGATGGTGCACCGTGTGCGACAGCAGGAATTGCAGCTCACGCCGCACCGAGGACGCGCACCACTCGGGCGCGCCCGGCGGAAGCGTGTCGCCCTCGCTCCGCACGTCGATCCGCGCCGCGCTTTCGGCCGGAGTGATGCGCGCGAGCGCCGCGATCACCTCGTCGTAGCGCTGCCCGGCGATGCGACGGCTCGACTCGACCAGCGGATCTCGCTCGCGGGTGTCGTAGTCGACGCGTCGCACGGCGAGGCCGCGGAGGAACGCGCCGTAGAAGTCGAGGCAATGGCGGAGCTGCGGGCCGACGGAGCTCCGGAAGACGCCGTCGTCGATCCTTCTCAGCAGCTCTGCTCCGTCGCGAAGAACGCGAATGTTCGCGCTCGCGGGTAGGGCGTCGAAAGGCATGGGTC
Organism: Binatia bacterium; assembly: GCA_035651755.1. Taxonomy (GTDB): domain Bacteria; phylum Desulfobacterota; class Binatia; order UBA12015; family UBA12015; genus DASRFA01. The sequence goes on from DASRFA010000060.1 coordinate 385,612, forward strand.
CTGTCTCTCCTTCCGCGATGGGCACGAATCGGCGGACGACCGCCGCATGCGCCGCTCGCGCCAGATCCTTTCGTCGGGAACCCGCGACCGGCGCCGCCGCGAACTCGACGCGCGCCGTGCACGAGGGAAGCCGGAGGAGCGCGAGCAGGTGGGGAACGAACGTCATGTCGCCCCACCAGCAGACGGCGCGCGCGGCGCTCGGTGATCCGCCGGGCGTCGCATAGGTGAGCGCGGCGACGCGGACGGGTGCGCCGGTGCGCTCGGCGGCGGCGAAGAGGGACGAGCGGAAGTCGAGAACGCGGTCCCCGGCGGTGGTGGTTCCCTCCGGGAAGACGACGACGCCCGTACCGCGTCCGAGGAGCGCCTCGAGCTGCGGCAGCACGCGCAGGAGGTCGCGCTTGCGCGTTCGGTCGACGAAGACCGTCCCGAGCGCGCGGCAGAGGCGACCGACGCCGGGCCAGCGCGCGACGTCCGCCTTCGCCACGAAGGTCGCTTCGAGGGTCGACGCCAGGACGACCACGTCGAGGTAGGTGAGGTGGTTCGCGACGAGGAAGAACGGCGGGCGCGGCGGCACGCCGCTTCGCTCGATGCGGAGCCCGATCACGCGGGCGGCTCCACGCGCCCAGAGCCGAAAGGCCGCGACCCCGAGGCGAGCCGCGGCGGCTTTCGACACCAGGGCCGCAGCCGCGCTGCACGCGAGCGCCGCGGCGAGGAGCCCCGTCCACAGGACGAGCGCGCTCGCGCGCGCCGCGGCGCGGAACGCGCTCATGGACGCGCCTCGCGCGGCAGGAACCGACGGCGGCTCCGCGGATCGAGCTCGTGGAGGTCGAACAGCACCACGAAGTCGATGGTCCCGAAAGCGCGGTCGATGGCCGGCTCGCTGCAGACGCGCGCGCCCATCGCCAGATACATGTCGAACAGCCGCGGGACCTCGACCGAGCGCGCGGCGCCGCTGGCCGTCGGCCAGCACGCGAACCCCGGCCGCGGCCGTACGCGAACACGCGGATGGACCGCCTCGCGCCGAGCGAGGACGTCGAGCAACGCCCGCCCCTCGCCCGGGTCCCGACTCGTGAGCGAGCAGCAGCCGAAGAGCCAACGCTTGCCCTCGCGCTGCGCGATCTCGGCGATCCCGCGCCACAGGAGGTAGAGGACGCGCGTGTTGCGATGCGCGCGTGCGATGCACGCGCGTCCGAGCTCGAGGGAGCCGCCGAGGATTTCGCCGGGCATGGCCGAGAGGTCGAACTCGGTCGCGGTGTAGAATCCGTGCCCGCGCGCGGCGTCGTCGCCAGTCTGCACGCGATACGTGCCGACCGTCGCTCCGGTGTGGCGGTCGACGACGACGAGGTGCCGGCAGAAGTCGTCGAACTCGTCCTGGTCGCGGCCCGTGAGGAGCGAGCGCCGCAGGCCTTCGCCGAGCTCGAGATTGAAGACCTCGAAGCGCAGACGAAAGGCTGCGTCGATCTCGCTCTCCGTCTCCGCGAGGCGGAGGGAGTACCGCCCCTGCTCGACCAGCGGCGGCGAGCCTGCGAGCGGCGAGGTCGGCTCCGGAGCCGGCAGCGATCGCGTGCGGGCCGCGAGCATCGTCATCCGCTCGTGCCGAGTCGCCGGATGGACGACGGGTCGGCGTAGAGGAAGAGCAGATCGCCGCGCCGCTCGCCGAGCCCCGCGATGCGAACGGGCTCCGCGACGAAAGGGAGAACGGCGTCGTTGATCGGCTCGCCGGCGGAGCCGACGAGCAGCCAGAGCCGCGTCTCGCCCGACGCGTCGCGGACGCGCAGCGCGGGTGGGATGCCGCCGCTGATGCAACGCGCGGCGCATTCGCGGTGGGTCTTCCCCTCCCCCGGGCTCATCGCGCCGAGATGGCACTTCGTGTCGACGATCTCGCCGCGCAGCTCGACCCGGCCGAGCGCGACGGTCGGCGCGGCGCTGGCCGCGTCCTCGGCCGGCACGGCGGCCTCGGCGATCGAGCCCGGGCGAACCTGGATCATCGTCGCGCCGTCCCGGTAGAGAAGGCTGCCCGCGAGCTCGACGGTCTGGCCGTCGCGCCCGCGGACGAGCTCCTCCGCGCCGCGCTTCCATGGCGCGACGAGGAGGAACGAAGACACCGACGCGGACGGGTCGGTCGTGCCCGGGCGACGGATCGCGAGCACCGGGACGGGACGCTCGCGGATCGTGCCGCGAAAGCTCCGCGCCACGTCGAGCTCGAACGCGGCGGGAGCGAACGCTCCCTGCGCGAGCACGAGAGCGAGCGCGACCGCGATCGTCGCGCACGCCAGCGCGACGACCGCGCGGCGCACGACGCGCGCGATGCCGGGCGGCGCCGCCGCCGCGTAGCCGACATAGAACTCGTCGCGGCGCTCAGCCATGAGCTCTCGCGATCGCGCGCGGCGCGATGGACGCCGGCTCGACGTGCGTGCCGGGCGCATGCGGGCGCGGGTGGACGAGCACGCGCCCGCGCTCCACCCGCACGTCGAAGGTCGGCACCTTCTCGGTGAAGGGCTTCGGCGCGCGGCCGCTCGCCGGATCGTACTGGTAGCCGTGCCACGGGCAGGTGACGCAGCCGTCGACGATCCTTCCCTCGCCGAGCGGCCCGTTCTGGTGGCGGCAGAGGTTCGAGATGGCGGAGACCTTGCCGTCGTAGCGGAAGACGGCCACGCGCTCGCCCGACAGGGTCACGATGCGCGCCCGGTCTTCCGGAATCCCTTCGACGGGACCGACGTCGACGAACCCGTCGGCGCGGCCGGCGCGGAGCTCGACGTCGAGCGAGCGCTCCCGCAGCGCCGCCGCGCCGTGGAGACCCACGACCGCCGCGATGCCCGCGATCAGCATCGCGACGAAGACCGGACTGCGCTCTGCCTGCAGGATCCCGAGCGCGACGTGGAGGACGAGGCACGCCCAGGCCGCGTAGACCAGCATGTGGAGCGCCTTCCACACGGGCGGCGTCAGGTTCGCGAGCCAGAAGTCGTGGCTGGTCGCCGCCATCGCGAAGAGGATGGCGAGCGCGGCGAGCCCGAGAAGCTCGAAGGGAAACTGGCTCAGGCTGTCGAGGCGCGGGTTCGACACGAGGACGCTCACGAGCGGCTGCGTGTCGCCGAAGCCGTGGAACTGGACGACCGCGAAGGCGGCGTGCGCGAGCGCGACGAGGAACGTCGTCACGCCCAGGTGACGCCGGTTGTACAGGAGAGGGAGGAAGCGCCGGTCGAGCCGGCACAGCGGACCGATGCACAGGACGGCGTTCAGCAGCAGGAATGCGCACGAGCCGAGGGCGCGGATGAGGAGCGTCTCGATCGTCGCGTTCGCGTCGGCGATCGCGCCGACGCCCGAGAACGTCGCGACGTAGAGGGCGACGAGCAGAAGAAGCGCTCCGTCGTAGCGGAGCTTCTGCCCGTTCCAGCCGACCGCGCGATACGCGACGCTCATCGCGAGCCCGTTGCCGCCGCGTCGAGCGGTGCGCGGGTCGGAAGCGCGACGGCCGCGGCGACGCGTCCGTGGGCGAGGCTGTAGACGATCACCTCGCCCGCTTGCCGTCCGGCGGCGTCCGGCAACGCGAACGTCCGCGCGCCGCCGATGCGAGCCGGTCCCAGCAGCACGCTGCCTGCGGGCAGGTCGCGGTCGCGGGGGACGATCGCTCCCGGCGCGACGGGGGCCCAGTACGCGAGGAGCTCGGGTTGCGCGACGTCGCCGCGGACGTCGACCTCGAGCCGCGCCGGCGACGGCTCTGGCGCCCGGGCGTCCGCCGGCACGACGCGAGCGGCGAGTCGCAGCGGACCCTCGCCCGCGCTCGCGACGGCGGCGGGCGCTCCGGCCGCGACGGATGCGCTCGGCTCCGCCGGCGGCTCGCCGACCGGGTCGCGGCCCTGGACGGGCGGCGCCGGTCGCGCGGCGACGGCCGCGACGACGGCCGCCGGCAGCGCGATCGCGAGCAGCGCGACGACGCGCCGGTGCCGGAGGCGAAGCGCGCGCGTCATTGCACGCTCCCCGTCAGGGCCGCAGCGGCGTGCGCGTCGCGCTCCTCCGGCGGCATGCCCGAACCCGACAGCCAGCGGCGCGCGAGAAGCGGCCAGAGGAGCGCGCAGCCGGGTAGGATGACGATGCGGAACCCGATGGACGCGCGAGAGGCCGCCGGGTCGATCCGGCCGACGCCGAGCGCGACGAACGCGAGCGCGAAGACGAGCCCGGCGCCGAGATAGATGCCGGCGATGCCGACCACGGCTTCTGCGATCGCGAGGCTCATGAGAGGTCCCGCCGCTTCGATGCTCGCCGTCCGGCGCGGTTTCGCGGTCCGCGCGCGGTCGTTGCTCCCGGTCCGGGTCACGCGCCCTCGACCGGGATGGCCGCGCCGGTCACGGCGCGCGCAGCGCGCGAAGCGAGAAACACGATGACCTCGGCGACCGCGGCTGCGGGGACGAGCCGGGCCCCCTCGTTTCCGGCCGCCGCGCGGTTCTGCGGGGTGTCCATCGCGCCCGGCAGCACGCAGTTCGCGGTCACCCCGCGGCCGCGCGTCTCGGCGGCCACGGTCTCCGTCAAGCGCAGCAACGCGGCCTTGGACGCCGCGTAGGCGGCCGCGCCGGCCGCGGCCGTCAGGGCATCGCGGCTCGCGACCGTGACGATGCGGCCGTGCCCGCGTGCGAGCATGCCGGGCAGCGCGGCCCGGCATGCGACCAGCGCCGTGCGGAGGTTCGCCACGAGCAGGACGTCCCAGGTCGACAGGTCCTCCTCGTGCACGGCCCGGCCGGTCCGGTACGCGCCGACGGCCGTCACGAGGGCGTCGACCCGACCGAATCGCGCGGTCGCCCGCTCGACGATGTCGCACGCCGTGTCCGCGTCGGCGAGATCGACGCCGCCCACGAGCAGCTCTTCGGACGGATCGTCGCCGGAGCGCGTGCGTCGCACGTTGTCGGCGGAGCGGTCGACGAGGACGCGGCGCCAGCCGGCGTCGCGAAACGCGGCGGCGGTCGCGGTCCCCAGGTGGCCGCAGGCTCCGGTGATCAAGACGGTCTGACGAGCGTCCATCCTCTCTCCGAACGTCCGGTCGTTCGGCTCGTTCGATGGCGCGCGCGGCGCAGCGGTTTCCGCCGAAACCGGCGCGATCGCTCCGTCATCCGAGCGCGCCGGAAGGAGACGGCGAGCATGGCGCAGCACTACGACGTCATCGTGATCGGGTCGGGCGCGGGAGGCGGAAGCCTCGCGCACCGGCTCGCGTCCTCCGGCAAGAAGATCCTCATCCTCGAGCGCGGGCACCCGCTACCGCGGGAGAAGGACAACTGGGACGCGCGCTCCGTCCAGATCGACGGTCGCTACAATCCGACCGAGCGCTGGCGCGATCGCGACGGCAACCCGTTCCAGCCCGGCGTCAAGTATTTCGTCGGCGGCAACACGAAGGTGTGGGGAGCGGCGACGCTACGCCTTCGGCCCGACGACTTCGGGGTCGTCCGCCACGAAGGCGGGATCTCGCCGCGATGGCCGATCGGCTACGACGAGCTCGAGCCGTACTACACGCAGGCGGAGCACCTCTGGCGGGTGCGCGGCGCGCGCGGCGTCGACCCGACCGAGGGCCCCGCGTCGCGTCCGTACCGGCATCCGCCGATTCGCCACGAGCCGCGGATCGCGCAGCTCGTGCACGACTTCGAGCGCGCGGGCGTTCGCGCCTGGAACCTTCCGCTCGCGCTGCTCCTGGACGAGTCGCGCGGCGACGGCGACGCCTGCATCCGGTGTGACACCTGCGACGGCTTTCCGTGCCTGGTGCGCGGCAAGGCCGACGCAGAGGTGATCTGCGTCGCTCCGGCGCTGCGCCATCACAACGTATCGCTGCTCACCGGAGCGCGCGTGACACGCCTCGCGACGTCGGCGTCCGGTCGCGAGGTGACCGAGGTCCATGTCGAGCGCGAGGGCGTGCTCGAGACGTACCGGGCAGACGTCGTCGCGGTCGCGTGCGGCGCGATCAATTCGGCGGCGCTGCTCCTGCGCTCGGCGAACGAGCGGCACCCGGACGGGCTCGGCAACCGCTCGGGCCACTTGGGACGTCACTACATGGCGCACCAGAACTCGGCCGTCTTCGCGCTGTCGCGCGAGGAGAACCGGAGCGTCCTGCAGAAGACGTTCGCGATCAGCGACTTCTACCGCGCGGGCAACGGTCTCGATTACCCGCTCGGGTTGATTCAGCCGCTGAACCGGACGCCGGCCGTGCTGCTCGAGCACTCCCCGCCGGGCATCGCGGGCCACGGGCCCGAGCACCTGGCGTCGCATTCGCTCGAGTTCTGGATCACGACCGAGGACCTTCCGCTCGATCGAAACCGCGTCCGGCTGGGTCGCGACGGCGAGATCGTCGTCGAGTACACGCCGAACAACACCGTCCCGCATCGCAAGCTGACGGAGAAGCTCGCCGCGGTTCTGGGAAAAGTGGAAGGCGACGGCTTCTCGCCGGACGCCCATTTTCGCGCCGAGCGGATGCCGCTCTCGGTCTGCTCGCACCAGTGCGGCACGATGCGCTTCGGCGACGACCCGCGCGACTCGGTCCTGAACCGCGACTGCCGGCTGCACGAGGTCGAGAACCTCTACGTCGTCGACGCGAGCTTCTTTCCCTCGAGCGGCGCCGTGAACCCGACCTTGACGATCATCGCCAACGCCCTCCGCGTCGGCGACCGACTTCTGGAGCGCCTCTAGCGGGCCGCAACAGGCGATCGCGGAGTGTATGCGCTCCGCCCTTCGCGATGGAGGAAAAAAGATGAAGCTCGTCCGCTCTCTTTCGCTACTGCTGTCGTGCGCGGCGTTCGGCGCGTGCACGAGCGTCGCACATCGACCGGTCCCGAGCGTCGCGGCGGCGGCGCCGGTCGACGGCAAGTTCCTCGTCAACGTCGACGAGCAAGGCGTCGCGCTGCAGGGCTATGACCCGGTCGGGTTCTTCCGCGAGAGCCGGCCGGTGAAGGGCGATCGCCGCTTCTCATCCGCGTATCGCGGCGCGATCTACTGGTTCGCGAATGCGGAGACGCTCGCCGAGTTTCAGCGCAACCCGGAGAAGTACGAGCCGCAATTCGGAGGGTTCTGTGGCTACGCCGCGTCGATCGACACGATCTCGCCGATCGACGTCCACTACTTCCAGATCCTCGATGGGCGCCTCGTGCTCCAGCACAACGAGAAGGCGTGGAAGCTCTGGAACGAGGACGTGGCGGGCAACCTCCGGAAGGCCGATGCCAACTGGCCGGGGCTGGTCGCGGAGCGCGGCATCTAGCCGCGCGCGCCGTCCGAGGATCCCATGCGACTCTGGATCGCCTTTCTTGCCGGCCCTCTCCTCGCCGCGCCGGTCGGCTTCGCCGTGGCCGGATCTCCGACCGGCGCGCGGATCGCCCGAGCGCCGCACGACGTGCTGGCGGGGACGCCGGATGCGATCGTCGACCTGCGTACGGAGTCCGGCGCAAACCTCGCGCACGCGCGCTGGCGGTGGCGCGAGGCGGCGGTCGTTCCGGCGGACTTCCGCGCGGCGGGAGCCGACTCGAGGCCGTCGGGCGCGCCGGTCCGCACCCTCGACGTGGATCCCCACGCCGGGAGACCGGAGCCGGACGGCGATGGCTGGCAGGACGTCCCGCCGGGGGAGCTGGAGGTGCGTCGCGGCAGCGGCCTCCTCGCGTTCGGCTGGTATCGCGTCGACGTGACGATGCCCGAGCGCTTCGGCGGCGTCGCGACCGCCGGCGCGTCGGTGGTCTTCGAGGTCGTCTGCGACGACTACGCGGAAGTCTGGGTCGACGGCCGGCTGCCCGCGATCCCGGGCCAGGCGGGCGGTGGACCGGTCGCCGGCTGGAACGCCCCCAGCCGCGTGCTCCTCACGAGCGACGCTCGACCCGGCCAGACGTTTCGCATCGCGGTGTTCGCCGCGAACGCGCCGCTTTCCGATCCGCCGCACAACTTCGTGTGGCTCCGCTCCGCGACGCTCGACGTCTACGCCGGCGACCGCGCGCGCATCACCGAGCGGTTTCCCGCCGAGGTGAGCCATCGCGCTCCGGAGCTCGACGCGATCCTCGCACCGGACGCGACCGTCGAGCGGATCGCAGACGGCTTCGTCTTCACCGAAGGCCCGGTGTGGGATCGCGAGGGCGGCTTCCTCCTGTTCAGCGCGCCCAACGAGAACACGATCTACCGCTGGATGCCGAGCGGGGTGGTCTACGTCCATCGACCGAAGAGCGGATACACGGGCCTCGACGCCGGCGAGTACACGCAGCCGGGCTCGAACGGCCTGACGTTCGATCGCGAAGGGCGGCTGACGATCGCGGAGATGGGGAACCGCCGCATCACGCGCATCGAGAAGAACGGCGCGGTGACCGTCCTCGCGGATCGCTTCGGTGGCAAGCGGTTCAACAGCCCGAACGACCTGGTCTATCGCTCGGACGGCGCGATCTACTTCACGGACCCGGATTTCGGCCTGCCGCGCTTCTCGGCGGACCCGCGAAAGGAGCTGCCGTACGCCGGCGTGTTCCGGGCGAAGGACGGCGCCGTGCAGCTCCTCACGACGGATCTCCGCGGCCCGAACGGCATCGCGTTCTCTCCCGACGAGCGCTTCTTGTACGTCGGAAACTGGGATCCCGAGCGCAAGGTCGTCATGCGGTATCCGGTGCACGAGGACGGGACTCTCGGCCCCGGCGCGGTCTTCTTCGACATGACGAGCGCGCCCGGGGAGGCGGCGATCGACGGCCTCAAGGTGGATCGGCTTGGACACCTCTGGGTCGCCGGGCCGGGCGGCGTCTGGATCCTTTCGCCGGACGCGCAGCTCCTCGGCGTGCTGGCGGCCTTCCCCGAAGAGCAGCACAACCTCGCCTGGGGCGATGCCGACGGCCGGACGCTGTACATGACCGCGCTGACCGGCGTGTACCGCATCCGGACCGAGGTCGCGGGGGTCCTTCCCTGAGCGCGGGGAAATACGGCATCGTCCGGGCGGTGAGCGATTCCGGCCGCTGGTCGTCGACGCCGATGACGGACGATGCGGCCCTGCGCGCGATCGTGCAGGGCGTCGAGGCGGAGATCGGCGACCGCTTCTTCTCGTCGCTGGTCCGCCACCTCGCGTCCGCTCTCGACGTCGCGTACGCGTTCGTGAGCGAGCTTTCCGCCGACCGGCAGCGGTTCCGCACGCTGGCCGTGTGGGGTCGCGGTCGGTTCCTCGACAACTTCGAGGTCCCGGTCACCGGCACCCCGTGCGAAGCCGTGCTCTCCGGAGAGATGTCCCATCATCCGGACCACCTGTGCCAGCTGTTCCCGGAAGACCGCGGGCTCGTGGACTGGGGAGCGGAGAGCTACTGCGGCGTGCCGCTCTTGGATCCGGCCGGCACCGTGGTCGGCCATCTCGCGATCTTCGACGACCGTCCGATGCGCGACGGGCCTCGCGGCATCGCCATCATGCGCATCTTCGCGGCGCGCGCGCGTGCGGAGATCGAGCGCGTCCGAACCGACGGAGCGCTGCGAGAGAGCAAGGAGCGCCTGGCGAGCATCCTTCACTCGGCCATGGATGCGATCGTGACGTTCGATGCGGATCGGCGCATCGAGCTCTTCAACGTCGCGGCGGAGCGGACGTTCGGCGTGCCCGCCGCGGCCGCGATCGGCGCGACGCTGGATCGGTTCCTGACGGAACGCTTCCGAGCCGCGCTCGCGACCGCGATGACGCGCGACGGCGACATCCCGTACGTCTGGGACCCGGGCGGCCTGGCGGCGCTGCGCGCGGACGGCAGCGAGTTTCCGATCGAAGCGACGCTGTCGCAGGTGGGCGTGAGCGGGCGTCCGCTGTTCACGCTCATCCTGCGCGACGTCGATCAGCGCCGTCGCGCCGAGGACGACCTGCGCAGGCTTCACCTGCAGAACGCCTACCTGCAGGAGGAGATCAAGGCGACGCACAACGTCGACGAGATCGTCGGCCAGAGCTCCGCGCTGGCGCGGCTGCTCGAGCAGGTTCAGCTCGTCGCGGCCACCCAGTCGTCCGTTCTGATTCTCGGGGAGACGGGGACGGGCAAGGAGCTGATCGCGCGCGCGGTGCACCTCGCAAGCGCTCGCCGGGACCGTCCGCTCATCAAGGTGAACTGCGCGGCGCTACCGACGGGTCTCATCGAGAGCGAGCTCTTCGGGCACGAGAAGGGAGCCTTCACCGGCGCGACCGAGCGGCGGATCGGACGCTTCGAGCTCGCGAGCGGCGGCACGATCTTCCTCGACGAGATCGGCGAGATCCCGCTCGACACGCAGGCGAAGCTGCTGCGAGTGCTGCAGGAGAGGGAGTTCGAACGCCTCGGCGGTCGTCAGACTCAGCGCGTGGACGTGCGTGTGATCGCGGCGACCAATCGCGACTTGCCGAAGGCGATTGCCGAAGGCGCCTTTCGTCAGGATCTCTACTACCGCTTGAACGTGTTCCCGCTGCGCGTGCCGGCCCTGCGTGAGCGGCGCGACGACATTCCGCTCCTCGTGCACTATTTCACCCGTCGATACGCCGGAAAGATCGGCCGCCCCATCTCCCGTGTGCCGCGCGAGGCGATGGAGCGCCTCGTGCGATATCCCTGGCCGGGAAACGTCCGGGAGCTCGAGAACGTCGTCGAGCGCGCCGTCATCCTCTCGGCCGGGCCCGATCTCGAAGTCGCGGCGGAGCTGCTGCCACCTGCGCTCGGCCTGTCCGTCGAATGGACCGCGGCCGCGCAGCCGGCTGACGATCCGGCCGCGGCCGCTCACGTGACGAGCTCCCGGCCCCCGGTGGAGAACGGCGCGCCGGGATCGCTCGACGACGTCGAACGCCACCACATCGTCGCAGTCCTGCGCGAGACCGACTGGCGCATCGAGGGCCCGACGGGTGCCGCCCGCATGCTCGGCATCCATCCGAGCACGCTCCGCAGCCGGATCAAGAAGCTCGGTATCCGACGAAGCTCCGAATCGATGTGACTCGCGCCCTTCCACCCCTTTTCCTGACCTCCAGCCGGCTGGTCCTCGGACCGCTGTATGCGCACGCGTTGCTCGCGCTGGGCGGAGCCGTGGCAGCGCCCGGCGCCGGAAGCGCGGTGCCGGCCGGCTGGGGGTTCGCGGGGAACGCGCTGCCGCTCGCGATCGCAGTGGCCGCGAGCGCGACCGACTTCGCCGACGGACGCCTGGCACGCCGGTTGCGGGCGGAGTCGGCCGCGGGTGCGGCGCTCGACGTCGCGGCGGATGCGGCGTTCCTCCTGTGCGCGCTCCCCGCGCTCGCGCTCGCGGGGCTCGTCTCCTGGTCGCTGCCGATCGCGGCCGCCGCGGCGCTGGCGGCCCTCGCCGTGCGCTGGCGACGCGGCGGGATCGGCCCGTCGGCGGGCGGACGGTCGCTTCCGGATGCCGCCGGGCATCTCGCCGGCATCGTCAACTACGGCGCGGTGCTGGTCGCGAGCGGCGTGCCGCTCGGGGTCGTGGCGCCCGGGTGGCTTCGGCCGGCGAGCGTCCTGGTCGCCCTGCTGAACCTCGCGCCGATCGCGCTCCGCTGGCGCGCCGGTTGAGCCGGAATCGCAGCGCCGCGCCGCCCGCCGTTGTTGCGACGGCGACGCGCTTCTCGTAAGCCGACCTGTACACCACGAAGACGGAAGGAGGAGCCATCATGGCCATTCGCCTGGGCGACACGGCCCCCGACTTCACCGCCGAGACGACCGAGGGAACCATCCGGTTCCACGAGTGGATCGGAAACAACTGGTGCGTCCTGTTCTCGCATCCCAAGGACTTCACGCCCGTGTGCACGACCGAGCTCGGGTACATGGCGAAGATCAAGCCGGAGTTCGAGAAGCGCGGCGTCAAGATCATCGGCCTCTCCGTCGACCCGGTCGGGTCGCACAAGGAGTGGTCGAACGACATCAAGGAGACGCAGGGCTACGCGCCGAACTACCCGCTGATCGCCGACTCGGACCGCAAGGTCGCGACCCTCTACGACATGATCCACCCGAACGCGCTCGACTCGCTGACGGTGCGGAGCGTGTTCGTCATCGGGCCCGACAAGAAGGTCAAGCTCATGCTCACGTACCCGGCGAGCACCGGGCGCAACTTCGACGAGATCCTGCGCGCCGTCGACTCGCTGCAGCTCACCGCGAAGCACAGCGTCGCGACGCCGGTGAACTGGAAGCAGGGCGAGGACTGCATCATCGTGCCGTCGCTTTCCGACGCGGACGCCAAGCAGAAGTTCCCGAGCGGCTGGAAGGCGTTGAAGCCTTACCTGCGGCTGGTTCCGCAGCCGAAGTAGTCCGTTCAGCGAGGGGATCGCTCCCCTCGCCCCGTTCGGCGGAGCCGAACGGGGCGCCAATCCTCGCGGTCCCCGCGGGCTCGCTTCGCTCGCGGTTTGCTAGTTCGCGGCGGAGGTCGGCTGCGTGGGCCGCCGGCCGAGCTCCCACATCTCTCGTCCCGCGCGCGGCAGGAACGCGATCCCGATGAGCGCGTTCATCGTGAGGAACGTGAGGTGCGCCGCGAGGCTGTACGCGCCGAGGCTCTCGGGCGGCGCGTAGTCCGCGAGCAGGTAGCCCCAGAGCGCGGCGGCATGCAGCTTGCCGACCGTGAGAGGCACCGCGGACCCGAGGAAGACGAGCGGCAGGTTCGCGAGCAGGACGACGAGCGGCACATGCATCCCGAAGAGCCGGAGCGCCGCCCAGTGCGTCGCGATCGCGAGCACGAGCGAGACGCTCTTGATCGCGAGGATGGCGCCGTAATCCGCGAGGCGCGCCCGGCCGAACGTCGAGAAGAGGCGGGGCGCCGGCCGCGACACGCCGAGCGCGCGCAGGCCGTTGAAGTAGACGAGCCAGGCTGCGAGCACGACGTAGGTGGCGACGTACACCCGGCCGACGCCGGGGACGCGGCTCCCGACCAGGGCGACGCCGACCGACGAGTAGACGACGAGCTGGTAGATCTCCACGAACGCGAGGAAGAGGAAGGTCCCGGCGAGCTCGAGCAGCGGGACGCCTTCCCGCCGGTGGATCCAGAGCGCGAGCCCGCCCTGTCCGACGTTCGAGTTCACGAGGGCGAGCACGTAGGTCACCGCGCGCACCGGAAGGATGTCGCGGTAGCGCACCGGCACGTGGAAGCGTCGCACGGCCGTCGTCACGGCGAGCGTGTCGAGCAGGAAGTACGCGACCGAGTACGGCACCATGAGCGCGAAGTAGGTGCCCCAGCGCGCGCCCTCGAGGGTCTCGAGGATCGGAGCGAGGTTCCAGTGCCGGCGGAAGTAGTCGAGGATGAGCGCCGTCAAGATCCACGGCAGCGCGAGGCGCGCGATGCGCGCCGGACCGCCGCGCGCTCCGCCGCCGCGAGCCTCGGCCGACCGGTCGTCGCCGCCGCCGGGCGCGGCGTCTCGCGCCGGCTCGCTCAAGCGGCCGCCCGCCGCCGGGTCGCGACCATCAGGTAGAGGAGACCGAAGGCGCTGAACGCGGCCTCGCGCACGCGCCGGAGAAGCCAGAGCGCGAGGCCGGCCGACTCGTCGAGTCCGAGCAGCCCGAAGATCGCGACCCCGCCGGCCTCGCGGAAGCCGATCGCTCCCGGCGCGAGCGCCGCGCCGAGCGCGAGCGGCTGCGAGATCGACTCGATGATGAACGCGTCGCGCCAGGAGATCGGGTACATGAGCAGGTCGCCGAACACCTTGACCTCGACCGTGCCGAGCAGCCAGCCGATGAAGTGGAGGAAGCAGCTCTTCGCGAAGTCGCCGGCGCGCGCGCCGTAGTAGCCCCGGAGCTCGTGGTCGATGCTGGGCGCGGTCGCGGCGAAGCGCTCGATGCGGGGGCCGTGGAAGCCGAGCCGCTGCGCGAAGCCCGCGAGCCGGGTGAAGAGGTTGCGGCGCTGGAGCCGCACGAGGAGGGCGACGAACGCGACCCCGAGCAGGCAGAGCGCGACGAAGAGCACGTCGCCGTCGTGCACGATGTCGAAGCGCTCGAGCGTCAGCATGATGCCGAGGAGCGTGAACACGATCTGCCCGACCGTGAGCGCCGTCTTCGCGACGACGACCGAAACCGTGCTGCTCGCCGCCGTGATGCCGCGCCCCACCAGCAGCATCGCCTTGACCGGCTCGCCCCCGAGGTATGCCGTCGGGGTCAGGTTGTTCACCGACTCGCCGGCGAGGCGGATCATCGTGAGCGACGGGATCGACAGCCGTCCCGGGCCGGTGCTCGGAAGCGTGTAGGTCCACGCCCAGCCGTCGACGAACGCGATCAGGCAGAACGGCCAGAGGATGAGCGGCGCGCGCCAGCCGAGCGCGAGGAAGCGCTGGACGAGGTCCTGCGTTCCGACCTCGTAGACGAGGAACACGAGGAGGCCGATGCCGAGCGCGACGAGCGCGATCCGGCCCCAGGACCTCCCGCGTTTGGGCGCGGCGTCCGCTTCGAGGAGCTCGCCGGCGGGCTCGACCCGAGGTCGATCCTCCGCGCCCTCCGCCCGGGCGTGCGATCCTTCCATCGTTACCGGGGGTCCGGGCTCCGGCCCGGGGAGCCCATCCTATAACGTCGCGTCGCGGTTTGCGTCCATCCCGTCGCCCTTACGCGGCACCGGTGGCGACGGTGCCGCCAGCGGTGCCGCGGCCGGGAGCGGCGTGACGAGGAGCATCCGCGATCGTCCCTTCGGCCCGGTGCCGGTGCTCGCCAGGAGCACGCGGACCTGCGAGCGCACCGCCTCGACCTCGTCTTCCCACACCAGCACGTAGGGCGGCGTCGCCGGATCCCGGATCGCGGCGACCCGGCGCGCGGGGTCGCCGTCGCGGCAGGTCGCCTCGTCGAGGAGCTCGCGGATGTGGTCGCGGCAGCGGTCGCCGAGCGGGGCATGGGGATCGCAGCGCGGGACGCCGTCGTCGGCGGGGAAGTAGCGCTGCGAGTAGAACACCGCCCCGTAGTCGAAGGTGCACAGGAAGCCGAGCTTCGCCGAGCCGGCGAGATCCCGGACCGCGAGCATGAACGAGTCGAGCGCGCGGCTGCGCGCGATCCCGCGCTCGACCGGCGCCGCGATCCCGCCGTAGACCGCGAGCAGCCCGACCGCGAGCGCGGCGCTGCCGCGGAACCAATGCGCGCCCGGGGCCTCCCGCATGGCGCCCACCGCACCCGCGATCGCGAGCGCGCCCGCGAGGAGCGCGAGCCAGCGCTGCGCGACGAGCGAGTCGACGGCCGCGGCGAGGCCCTGCGCGTCGTCCGGCTGGAGGAAGCGCCCGATCGCGCCCGCGATCGGAACGCCCGACGCGAGCACGAGCCCGGCGACGCCGAGCGCTGCGACCGCCACGGCTCCGATTCGGAGGCCGAAGGCCGCGAGGCGCCGCGGGCCCTCGCCTTCCGGCCCGGGACCCAGCACCCGCCCGAAGAGGAGCGCGGCCGCCGGGTAGGCCGGAAGGATGTAGACCGAGCGCTTCGACGACGCGACCGTGAAGACCCCGATCACGGTGAGGAACCAGACGACGAGGTAGCGCGTCGTCGCGTCGACCGGGCGCATGCGCCACAGCCACCACGCGATCGCCGGCGCGAAGAGGCTCCACGGCAGCGCCCCCAGGAGGAAGTTCGGGAGGAAGTAGAGCGGGCCGTGCGCGTGGCCCGTGTCGAGCCGTTCGGGATCGATCACGCGGAAGACGTTCTCCTTGAGGACCTGCTTCACGAAGAAGTCGTCGCCGCCGATCCAGAGCGCCGCGGCGTACCAGGCGCCGACGATCGCGACGACCGCGAGGACGCCCTTCACCGGAGCCAGCGCGCGCGCGGTCGCGACGACGTTCCGGACGCGCGCCCGCCAGCCCGCGCCGGCGGCGCCAGGCGCGAGGCCGACCGGCGAGTCGGGATCGTCGACCGGGCGCACCGCCGCATAGACGGCGACGACCGCCGCCGGGATCGCGATGCCGACCGGCCCCTTTCCGAGGGTCGCGGCGGCGATGCAGGCGTAGAAGAGGAGCAGCCGGAGGCGCGTCACGCCCGCCCGGTCCATCACCGCGAAGAGGAGGAGCGCCGCGAACAGGAAGAACGTGAGCGTCATGTCGACGCGCGCGATCCGCGCCGCCCGCATCCACTCGAAGCTGAGGACGAGCGCGATCGCGGCGAGCCAGCCCGATCGGAGACGGCCCGTCCACGCGCCGAACGCGTAGACGAGGAGCGCGGCCGCGATCGAGAGCGTCGCCGACGGGAGGCGCGTCGAGAGCTCCGAGACTCGCCCCATCGCCTCCGACGAGAGGAGCGCGAGCCAGTGGAAGAAGGGCGGCTTCGACGGGATCTCCGTGCCGTTCCGGTACGGCAGGACGAGCGACCCGCCGTGCGCCATTTCCCAGACGACCATCGCCTCGCGGGGCTCGCCCTTGGTGTAGAACGGCACGTCCGCGATCCCGACGAGGGTCGCGCCGCTCGCGAGCACGGCGACGCTGAGCGCGCCCAGAACGAAGCTGCGCGCATGCCGGACGTTCCATGGGGGTCGCACGGGACGGCTGTTTACTGGATGGGGGCCGGTGCCGCTCGACGCCGGTCACGAAGCCGGCGCGGGCGCCGCAGCGACCAGCGCGGCGACGCCCGGGCGCGGCATCGTGCCCCAGAGGCAATGCCGCTCGCACTCCGTCCACTGGTGGAGCGCGAGCCCGGCACGCTGCAGCGCCTCGGCGTCCTCCGCGCGCGTCACGACGAGGAGCGGCCCCGCTCGCGCGATCGCAACGACGTCGTCCACGTCGCGGAGCTTCCGCACCGTCGACGCGCTGTAGAAGGAGAGCGACGCCGGGTGGATGCGGAAGCCGACGAGCGGGACGCCGGGCGCCAGGTCGTCCGCGATGCGCGCGAGGGCGACGTCGCTAGCCACGCGGCTCACGAGCGGTGCGCCGACCGCGTAGGCGAGCACGAGGACGACCGCGTTCCCGCACGCGAATGAGAGCGCCGTGCCGCGGAGGCGCGCGGGCGTCCGCCACGCGAGCGCGAGGCCGAGGAGCGCCGCGACCGGAAGCGGCCATGCGCGCCACGCGAGCTCGGCGAAGCGCGGAAACGCGAACCGCAGGTACGTCCAGATCGCGATCGGCGCCGCGAGCAGGACGGCGGCCCAGAGCGCGAGCGCGCCCCTGAGCCATCGCTCGCGCGGCTCGCGCTCCCGTTCGCCGTCGAACCGGCGGTCGGCGGTCGCGGCGGCGAGCCGCGCGAGCCGGACGAGGCGCGATGCCAGCCACAGGGCGAGCGGCGCGATCGCGGGCAGGACGTACGCCGGAAGCTTGGCGCGTCCGACGGAGAAGAAGGCGACGATGACGACCGCCCACAGCCACGCGTCGCGCTCGTGGACCGCTGCGTCGCCGTCTCCGGTGGACCGCCACGGGCTTCCCGCGGCGAGGGCCGCCGGCAGCGCGAGCGACCACGGCAGCACCATCGCAAGGAGCGCCGGCACGAGGAACCAGAAAGCGTGCGGGTGCCCGACGTCGCCCGTCACGTAGCGATCGACGTTGTGCTGGAGGAGGAACGCGGCCGCGTAGCGCGGATCGGCGATCGCCGCGGGCGAGAGCCAGGCGAGGAGGATGGCGGTGCTGAGCGCGAGACCGCGCACGAGCGCGGCGGCGCGGATGCGCGCGCGCAGCACTCCGCGCGCGACCGCGCTCGCGCCCGCGACGAGGAGCGGCAGCACGATCGCGACCGGCCCCTTCACGAGCGCACCCAGGCCCATGAGCGCGTATGCGGCCCAGGGCGGCGCCGCGGGGCGATCCATCCACGCGAGCCAGGCGACGGCGGCCGCGGTGACCGCGGTCGCAAGGACGGCATCGGGATTGGTCGATCGGCCGAGCGCGACCGTCGCGGGGCTGGTGACGAACACCGCAGCCGCGAGGAGCGCGGCGGGCGCGCCGAAGCGCGGCCGCGCGAAGCGCTGGAGGACGACCGCGCACGCGAGGGTCGCAATCGCGGACGGCAGGCGGGCCGCCGTCTCCGCAGCCACGGGAAGGCGAGCCGCCGCCCGCAGCAGCCAGTAGTACGGCGCCGGCTTGTCGTAATACGGGACGCCATAGAGGACCGGTACGAGCCAGCTGTCCGTGCGCGCCATCTGGCGCGCGACGGCGGCGTGGCGGGCCTCGCTCGGGTCGAGCAGCGGGTAGCCTCCGAGCCCCGGGAGCAGCAGGACGGCCCCCAGGAGCACCACGACGCCGGTCTCTGCCCACGCCGCCGCGCCGCGCTCTGCGAGCGGGCGCGGTCGACCGGTCACCGCGGTCCGCCGGCTGCCACGCACACGCCGTCCATGCAATGCATTGCGCTCCGCGACAAGCTCCGAGCCGATCCCGAAGGCCCGACCAATCGGTCGGGTGCGCTTTCCGCCTCGGATGCGGGTTCCAGTAAACTCGGAGTGCGGTCTGCCGAAGCGGGTCGCGACGGGGGCGGACATTGGCGCGAGGGCGGAATCGCGGCACGGACCAGGCGGGCACACGAGCGGCAACCACGCCCGAGTCGCCAGCCGCCCCGGGCAGCACGACGGGAATGCGCGAAGCCGCCGACGGCACGCGAGCCGGTGCGGCCGGCACGGAAGGCGACGCCGATGCGGCGACGTGGAACCGCCGACTTCTCGCGGCGCTCGTCGGCGAGACCGATGCCCGCGCCGCGCTGAGCGCGGTCTGCGAGACGATCCGCGAGCTGCTCCCGTGCGACCGCGTGCAGATCTGGCGCGGCGACGTGCGCCAGATGACGTTCCAGACGGTGGTCGCGTGCGGCTATCCCGAGGACGAGGCGGCCCGACTCGCCGCGCTCGTCGCCCCGATGCCGGTGCGTGCCTTCGCCGAGAGCGACTTCATTGCCAGCAAGATCACGTTCGTCGCCGACGCGCGCCGGTCGGACGACCCGTTCGCGCGCACGGTGTTCCGACCGTTCGCGATCGAGGCGGTCGCGATGCTGCTCCTCGAGCGCGGCGACCGGATCCTGGGCGCGCTCCAGTGCTCGTGGTGCGATGCCGGTCGCGCGCGCGTCCCTGCGCCCGAGGTCGCCGAGGCGATGCGGCGGTCCATGAGCATCGCCGTCGACTTCCTCGCGCGCACCGACGAGGCGCTCCGGCTCTCGCAGACGCTTTCGGAGACCGCGATCCTCCTCGTCAGCGTCCACGATCCGGACGAGCTGCTGCGCACGATCGCGGCGAAGACCGCCGAGGCCGTCGGCTGCGACTGGTGCGCGGTTCACCTCCTGCACGAGGACCGTCGCGCTCTGGTGCGCGTCGGCGATTTCGGGCTGCCGGAGGCGTACGCCGACGTGACGCGATTCCCGGTCGACCCGGATCTCCTCGGGGGCGCGTTCCAGGACGGCGTGATCGAGGTCCCCGACGCGCGCGCGCTCGACCGGACGGGTGCGAGCGCCGTCTTCGGCGTCGCGTCGTACTTCAGCGTGCCGCTCGTCCAGGACGGGCAGGTCGTCGGGCTCCTTTCGCTCGGGTATCGCGAGCGCACCGGTCGGTTCGCGCGCCGCCAGCTGACGCTCGGGAAGGGGCTCGCGCCGCATGCGCTCGCCGCGCTCCGGAACGCGCGCGTGATGCGGTCGCTCCGCGACGTGAACCAGGTGAAGACCGACTTCATCGCGGCCGTGTCGCACGATCTCCGGACCCCGCTCCACGTCCTGATCGGCTACAGCGACATGCTGCTCGACGGCGAGGCCGGGCGGCTGAACGCGGCGCAGTCCGATCTCGTCTCGCGGCTGCGCGAAGGCGCGCTCCGCTTTCGCGACCTCATCAACGACATCCTGGACGTCGCGCGCCTCGACGCGGGCCAGGACGGTGTCGCGGCGACGCCGGTCGCGCTCCCCGGCCTCTGCCACGAGCTGTGCCGCGAGCTCGACGTGCTGCGCCGGCCGGGAGTCGAGCTGCGCTGCGACGTCCCGGACGTGACGGTCCTCGTGGACGCCCCGAAGATCAAGACGATCCTCCGGAACCTCCTCTCGAACGCGCTCAAGTTCACGACCACCGGCGAGGTGCGGATCGCGGCCGAGACCGCTTCCGCGGGCGAGCTTCGGCTGCGCGTGAGCGACACCGGCCCGGGGATCGCGCCCGAGGACCGGCCGCGCATCTTCGACATGTTTCAGCAGGGCGAGGCGGGCCGTCGCGCCGGCGGATCCGGCCTGGGCCTCGGGCTCTACCTCGTGAAGCGCGTGACGGACATGCTCGGAGGACGCGTCGACCTGGTCTCCGCCGATCCCGGCGAGACCGCCTTCGACGTGCGCCTTCCCGTCAAATCCGTCCCGCGTCCACCAGGTGCTCGGCCGTGAGCACCGCGCCCTTCGCGGCGCCCATCTTCGTGTTGTGCGAGACGAGCACGTAGCGGAGGCCGCCCGCGTCGAGCCGGATGCGCCCGACGGACGTCGCCATGCCGCCTTCGAGATCGCGGTCGAGGCGCGGCTGCGGACGGAACGGGTCGGAGTGGAGGACGATCATCCGGCGCGGCGCGGACGGCAGCCCGCGCGCGCAGAACTCGGCGCCGAACGATGCGAACGCCTCGCACACGCGGTCCATCGTCGCGGGACGCTCGAGCTCGACCTGCACCGCCTCGGTGTGGCCCTCGCGGACGTTGGCGCGGGTGCAGGTCGCGCTCACGAGCACCGGGTGGTGCGCGAAGCCGCCCTCGCCCACCCGGCCCAGGACCTTGCCGGTCTCCTTCGCGACCTTCTCCTCCTCGCCGACGATGTACGGGATGACGTTGTCGAGGACGTCGAGCGCCGCGACGCCGGGTGAGCGCCCCGCTCCCGAGAGCCCCTGCATGGAGGTCATCACGACGCGCCGGACGCCGAACGCGTCGGCGAGCGGCTTCAGGGTGATGACGAGACCCATCGTCGTGCAGTTGGGGAGCGGGACGACGAAGCCCTCCCAGCCGCGATTCCGGCGCTGCGCCGGCACGACGTCGAGGTGGTCGAGGTTGACGCCGGGGACGGCGATCGGGACGTCGGGCTCGTAGCGGAACGCGGACGCGGTCGAGAAGACGGGACGGCGCGCGGCGAAGCGCGGCTCGAGCTCGCGCGCGGCGTCGCTCTCGACCGCGGTGAAGACGATGTCGGCGGCGTCGAGGTCGAGCTCGCGCGCGTCGACGACCGGCAGCGCGAGGACTTCGGGAGACGGCTCCTCGTCGCAGTACCAGCGGCGCGCGCCGGACTTCGCATCCGTCAAGGCCTCGCCGTAGCTGCGGCCGGCCGAGCGCTCCGATGCGGCGAGCGCCGTCACGCGGAACCACGGGTGGCGGTCGAGCGCCGCGATGAATTGCTGTCCGGCGACGCCGGTCGCCCCGACGACCGCCACGCGCCGCTCATGCTTCGCCGACATGCATCCTCCGCTGATCGTCCTCGCGCACGTGGCGATGGTCGTGGCCGACCGCGCCGTTGTCAACCTGGCTCGGCGCGGTCGCGCCGCCACGAACGTGCACCTCCTCTTGTGCGGCGCGCGGATTGCGCCCGGCCGCGAATGCGGGGCAGTCTACGCTCGTGGCGTCGGGCAGCGGGCGGATCGGGTGCGGCGTCTTCCTGCCGCTGGCGGGGCTCGATTGGGACGCGTTGCGCGCGCGGGCGGAGCTCGTGGAGCGGCTGGGCTACGACGCGCTGTGGCTCGACGACCACTTCTGGTTTCCGGGCGCGCCGGAGCAGGACCATCTCGACGTCTGGACGGCGCTTTCGGCGCTCGCGGTCGCGACCGAGCGGATCGCGCTCGGACCGCTGGTCGCGTGCCAGTCGTATCGCAGCCCGGGGATCCTCGCGAAGACGGCGGCGAGCGTCGCGAGCGTTTCCCGCGGGCGGCTCGTGCTCGCGCTCGGCGCGGGGTGGATGGAGGAGGAATACCGCGCGTACGGGTTTCCGTTTCCGCCGCCGCGCGTCCGGCTCGAGCAGCTCGGCGAATGCCTCGAGATCGTGCGGCGGCTCTGCCGCGACGAGCGCGCGAGCTTCGAAGGACGCCACTCCTCCGTGCGCGAGGCGCCGTTCCGGCCGAAGCCGGACCGCCTGCCGATCGTCCTCGGCGGAGCGGGCGATCGCCTGCTCGGCCTCGCGGCGCGGTACGCCGACGGGTGGAACTGCCCGAACCCCGCGTGGCGCGAGCTCGCGCAGAAGCGCGAGGTCCTCGCGCGCCACTGCCGCGCGATCGGCCGCGATCCCGCGACCATCGACGTCTCCGAGCAGGTGATCGTCGTGGTCGGCCGCGACGCGGCCGAGGTGCGGCGCGAGCGCGCGGTCGCGGAGGAGCGCCTCGCGAGCTTCGCGCGCTTCGACGGCGACGTCCACGTCGGGACGCCGGCCGAGGTCGCGGCGGCGCTCCGGGCGCGAGCCGACCTCGGCGTGCAGTCGTTCGCCGTGATGTTCGGCGACTACGGAGGCGCAGAGCAGATCGAGCTCTTCGCGCGCGAGGTCGTGCCGCTCCTCGAGGCGCCTGCACGGGCGACATGATCTCGCCGGGCGCGCTTGTCGGCCGGCCTTGATCGAGTGACCGTCCCCCGTCGACGTACCGGTCGCGGGAGGAGCTCATGGCGGTCAAGCACCTCATCCTGGGAGTGCTCCTCGAGGGCGAGGCGAACGGCTACCGGGTGTGTGCTCGTCTGGCCGACCTGACGGGCGCCGGGCGGCGCATCGAGTCGTCGCGCGTCTACGCGACGCTCGCGCGCCTCGAGGGCGCGGGCGCGGTTGCGGCGCGCGTCGACGCGCGCGCGGGCGGCGGCACCACCCGCGTCTTCCGCCTGACGCCGGACGGAGCGCGCGAGGTCGACCGCTGGCTTCTCCGGCCGGTCGCGATCGCGGAGCGGCTGCGACGTCCGCTCCTCGCGCGCGTCGCGATCGCAGCTGCGCTTCCGGAGGCGGCCGCGGCCGGGCTCGCCTCCGACCTCGATGCGCGGCGGCGCGCGCTCCGCGGCCTCGCGAGCCCGGCTCCGGGCACGCCGGTCGCGGCCCTCGCGAGCGAGCGCGCGCGGCGTCGGCTCGCGATCGAGATCGCGCTGCTCGAGGAGCTGACGGCGACGACCGGAATCGCCGCGCCGCCGGCGGTCAGCTCGCGGCCGACGCCGCGGTGTGCGGCGTCAGGGTCTCGATGAACTTCTCCGCCGCCGGGGAGAAGTGGCGTCCCTCCTTGTGGATGACGCCGAGCTGCCGCACGAACGTCTCGTCGCTGATCGGCAGCGAGACGAGCGACTTGTTGCGGACCTCCGGCCGGACGGCCGGCTCGGGCACGATCGAGATGCCGGTCCCGACCTCGACGATCCGCTTGATCACCTCGATGTTGTCCACCTCGGCGACGTAGTGCACGCGGATGCCGTGGCGCTGGAGGACGCGCTCGATCGCCTTGTGGGTCGGGATGTCCTTCTCGAAGCCGACGAAGTTGACGCCGTCGAGCTTCTTCATCGCGACCGACTTCTGCTTCGCGAGCGGGTGCGAGGGCGCGCAGATCATCACCAGGCGGTCCTCGCGGAACGGGATCAGCCGGATCTGCGGGCGCTTCGTCGGGTACGCGATCACCCCGACGTCGAGCGTGCCCGACAGCACGTCGTCGTAGATCTGGCTCGACTTCTTGTACTCGAGCCGGACGTTCACGCTCGGGTAGGCCTTCACGAAGCGCTTCAGCTCGTCGGAGAACTCGTAGAGGCCGACCGAGTGCACGGTGGCGACCCGCACCGTGCCGGCCACGATGTTCGAGAACGCCTGCAGCCGCGCCTCGAGGTCCTGGTAGCGCGTCACGATCTGCTTCGAGACCTCGTAGAAGATCTCGCCCGCCGGGGTGGGCCGCACGCGGCGCTTGGCGCGCTCGACGAGCTTCCGCCCGTAACGCGTCTCGAGCGTCCGGATCTGCTGGCTGACGGCCGACTGCGTGACGTAATTCTGCGCGGCAGCGACGGAGAAGCTTCCGGTGTCGACGAGGTCGCAGAAGACCTTCAGGGTCTCGATGTGCATGCGTGAGAACGCCTAATTCTCTCGGCGTCGCTTATTAGCAGTATCACATGCGCGGGCTTTGCCCGCAAACAGCCGTTTGCCAGAGGGTTTCCGGGCAACGGGCCGAGTTTTCGGGCAGGACGGCCCCGTGAGTGGGCATGGTAGGAGACCAGCCGGAGGAGGTGGGTGATGGACGCAGCGCGTGAGCTTTCTCGCGAGGAGATTCGGGAGAGGTTGCTCAAGTACGATCCTGAGTCGCTTGGTCGTGTCAGCAGCTACGTTGGCGAGGACCTCAAGCGGCAGATTGACCGAGGCGGGGCGATCGACACGAAGGCCAACATCGTCCTCGGCTTCGCAACGGCAGCCGTCTCGGTCGTGGCTTCATGGCTTGTGAAGCCGGCGAGCCCACTGCCGCTCTACTTTCGCGGTCTGGCTGGGCTCGGCGTAGTGGTCTGCATGGCGGCCGTCCCGTTCGCCTTCTTTGCGATGGCTGCTCGTCGGAGCTGGCCACGCTTACCGGGCGATTCCGTGTTCCCCGTCTTCTCAGGGGACGACGATGCGCCCCATCGCCATCAGCTCTACTGGACAGTGACCCTCTACCGGATGGCGTCCATTGCCCGATCGATCGCGGACGAGAAGGGCTACAATTTACTTCGTGCGCAGCGGGCCCTAGTCGTCGGAGTTGGCATTCTCGCGTTCGCCGTGGTCGCCCAGGTCATCGACGCCGGCAGGCTACCGGCGACCAAAACCACCGCCGCCGAAACCGCCGCGGAAGCCACCGCCGAACGGTCGACCGCCGGGAGGCGTCCCGCGGGGTACGATTCCGGTGGGGCGGCCGATCTCGAATGGCGAACCGGGTCGGGCCGGCCTCTCTTCGGACGGATCCGGATCCCTGACCCTCGTCTCGTCGGTTAGGATATCCGCGAAGTCGTCGATGGTGGTAGCGGTCGTCGACTCGTTGCCAGCGTTGGGATCGCCTCCGGTCGGGGCATTCTCGGTCCCGCCTTCGCTCCCATCGTCTTTGTCCTTCCCGGCCATCATCGCTTGTACCTCGATCCCCGAAGACAGAAGGGTTGAAGAGCTGACGTGTTACGCGGTTGCACCCGTACCACGTCACCGCATACACCCCAGGCTACCGCTTGCCGAGGACCGTCCTGACCGCCTCGTCCAGCTCCCCGACCGGCAGCCTCAAGAGCAGATCGGCCACCCGGCTCCTGGGTGCTTTCTCCACGCGATCGGCGATCACCGGAGGTGCCTCACGAGTGCCCGGCGGCAGCGCTCCACAGGGTCGAGTGGGATCGGCTCCATTGGGTTCGGGTACCCCGATCCCCAATGGCCGCAATCGCTTTTCGGTGTGCCGTTCGCGGCCCAGGCGCCGTGATCGATCGTTTGCTCATCGATGTTCACACGCGCTGACCACTGCGTGCACATGGTCCCGGTAGTCGAGCCAAGACGATGCGTTGACGACGAACAAGGCCGGGTGTACTCCTCTGCGCCATCCGGCGGGTGCCGGTGGGGGACGGACGGCGTGGCGGTGGCCAGCATCAGGGCGTTGTGGGCTGCGGCGAGCCGCGGATACTCGGAGGAGAGGAAGACTCCACGCATTGCCGCTCGCTATGCGGCTGCGTATGACATGTCAGAATTTGTACTTCCCTCTTGTCTGGCCCGAGCCCGACGACCAAGGTGATGGCCCATACCCCTCTCGGGGATGGAGGAAGAGATGGCGAAGAAACGGAACGGGGAGGCGGCCCGACCCACCGCCAAAGAGATAAATGAGATGCGCGAGAATCTGCTGCGGCTCACGGCCATCTCTCAATCGGCGAAGCGGAAGCAGGCGGGCGCTCGGGAACAGGCTCATCGCTGACCCCGAGCTGCCGGATCAAAAAAGAGCCACACCATTTTTGGTGTGGCTCTTTTTTTGTCAGCGGTGTACGTCGTCAGTCATGCAATCCGACATCTTGGCCGTCATCTTCGACTATGACGATACGCTTGTACCCGACTCGACGACGAAGCTGCTGAGAGCCCACGACGTCGACGCAGACAAATTCTGGAAAGACGCGCGAGAGCTAGTCAAGAAGGGGTACGACGCCGCCCCTGCCTATCTCAACATGCTCCTCGATCTCATCGGGGACGAGAAGCCGCTGGGGCCTTTGACGAATGACAAGTTGCGTGCGTTCGGTGCAACTCTCGACGCCGAATACTTCCTCGGGATTCCGGATCTCTTCGTCGATCTGCGAAAGGAGGTCACGAAAATCCTCAAAGACGGCAAGATCGAGTTTTACATTATTTCCGGAGGCTTGAAGCCCATCATCGAGGGATCGCGAATCGTCAAGGAGCACTTTCAGGGCGTTTATGCCTCCGAGCTAGGCGGTCAGACGCCTGGCGGAACACTGCGACATATCAAACGATGCATCACGTTCACGGAGAAGACGCGGTACCTCTTTGAGATCAACAAAGGCGTCGATCCGGCCGTCGGCGCGGGAAGACCCGAGCTGGTGAACCGGTACGTCAAGAAGGACCAGAGGAGGATCCCGTTCCGCAACATGATCTACGTGGGAGACGGGCACACGGACATCCCGTGTTTCTCGTTAGTCGGAAAGGGCACGTACGCGGAACCTGGGGGGACCGCATTCGCGGTCTTCGACAAAACGAAGCCAGACAAAGCCAAAGATGCCTTCCGCGAATTCTTGAAAGCCGGGCGCGTGACGAGCATGCATTTCCCGCGGTATCGAGAGGATGACGAATTGGGAGCGCTTCTCCGACAAGCTGTCGCAGCGCGGTGTAGCGACATCGCAATTCGGGGAAGCGAGGCGGAGTCGGAGGAGGAGTGACCGGAGGCGCCCGCGCTCCATGTCGCCCCTCCCACGTGCTGGCTAGCTGGCCGCGCCGATACCCAGCTCGTGCATCGCGTGGATCAAGCAGCGGACGTTGTGACAGAGGATCTTGAGAAGAACCTCGTTGACCTGAGCCTCCCATAGCCGGCTGCGCACCGAGTCGCCGAACACACGCTTGATTGCCGAGAATGTCGACTCGACGTTGCTCCGCTTGTGATAATGCGCCGCGAACTCGTCCTTCCGGTAGGCGAATAGATGGAACAGACGGTTCCAGGCCGGTGCCCTGGGGTCCGGTCGCGAGTTGAACTTCATCGGGATGTACGGCGCGGCGCCCTTGCTGACGGCCAGCTCGACGTTGAGTCGGCCGCTGTACGCCTTGTCGGCTGACACCTCGCGGATCGCGAAGTTCTTCGCAGTCTCGCGGAACAGCGGCTCGAACTGCGGCGAGTCGTGCGAGTTGTGCACGCCGATTCGGACGGACGTCACGACGTTGGTCTTGACGCCGACCATCGCGTGAGCCTTGACCCAACCCCGGCCCACCCGCTCACCGCGGTACTTCATCGTATAGTACCGAGAGAATTGCGACGTCCCGAAACCCGTGGAGTCGACGGCGAAGTCGTGCTCGACCTCGCTGAGGGGCAGGCTGCTCGCGACGATCAGATCGTGAAGGATCGGCGTCACGTCGGCCCGCTCGATGACCTCAAACACGGAGTTGTAGTGCGGGGCGCGGGCAATGAAGCCCTTCGCCTGCGCCTCTCGCAGATCGGTCGCGACCCGGCGGCCCGACATCGTGGAGTAGACCTTGAAGGCCGCCGCAAAGAGCATGTCAGAAAGCGGCAAACGAGGACGCCCGGTCCGCTGCGTTGGCGTCGGGATCGGCGACACGAGGTCATGGAGGAGATGGCAGAACGTCTCCTTCTCCGTCGTCTGCGCGGTGTTGTATGCGGGCCAGAGCTGCGGATAGGAGACGCGCCCCGGGCGCGGTCCCGTCGGATACCCGTCTTTCCACTCCCCCCGCCTCACCGCGAACCCCACCGCGTGGATGTGTTTGCACGCGCTGCCGTGCTGCTCGTAGTCGGGGCAAGTACACGTGCTGTCTCCGCCCACGATTCTGACGGCGTACGAGCGCGACCCGGACTGCGACGGCACGTACCAGGCGTTTCCCTTGCGGATGATGTTCGCCGTCGCCGCGATCATCATGCCCCGGTGCTCACGAACGTCCATCGTCATCCCTTGCAGTAGCTACTATTACTCGCTACATTGAGGGGGTTGACGAGTCAATACGTATTGTATTTATTTTCAGTAAATCATTTCGGGGGTGAGTCGATGCCGAAGCGCTCGAAGGAGCCAGAGTTGGGAATGGTGACCTTGACTGGGGCTCGGTGCCGTTGCGGCCACGAGTGGCTGCCCCGACTGAACCCAGAGACCGGGGAGCGCGAGCGGCCTACCGTGTGTCCGAAGTGCAAGAGCCCGCGGTGGGATAAGCCCAAACGGCCGTAGCTCTCATCAAAAGAAGAGGCCCCTTCCCGATCGGGAAGGGGCCTCTTCTGCCCAGTTGAGGGCGAGCCGCTACTCGCCTGACGCCCTCCGCGGTCTCGGTACCACCGAGAGGTTCGCCTTGGGTTTTTCTTCCGCAGCCCGCTCGGGCTCGGGCTTGTTGTCGGTCTCGGCCGCGAGTCGATTGAACAGTTCGCCAGCCATCACCGGAGGTGCGACAATCGCTGGCAAGCCGAGGCGCCCACAGGAGGTTTGTAGAAACTCGCGGAAATACGGATGCGCGTTGAACACTCCGCTTGTTTGGGCAAAAGCCGTCGCCAGCTCCGGAGTGATCGAAAGACCGTTCTTTTCCAGATTCGCTTCATTGAACTGGTAGAGAACGCGAATCTTGCACGACAGCTTCGCTATGACCGCTTGCTCCAGCCCGCGAGCCTTGACCGCGTACGTAATCACCGCCTCAAGGAAGCCATTCGGGCGAAGCTGCCCCACTCCAGAATACGAGGTGTCTATTTCGATCTCACGTGGGAGCACACCTCGCATGAGGCGTTGCGCCTCGATGCTCTCGAACTCGACGCTCTTGATCTTGATGAGCGCGGCCAAGCGTTGGACCAGTGCCACCATGATCCCCATCCTTCCTTCCTGAGCGGTCGCTAGCCAGCGTTGGCGCGCCGCTTATACCGGTGTCGCATTCGCACGGATGCCACCGGCTGAGCCCAGCTTTGCTTCTTGAAACGTGCGAGCGGCTCGACTCCAACAGTGATACGCACCCCGAGGGCATACGCGAGCTTCGACAGCGTCCGAAGGCTCATGTTGCGATCTCCGCGGAGCAATTGTGTCGTGTAAGGTCGGCTGCACTTGAGCAGTTTCGTCAACTTGACCTTATCGAGCCCCTGTTGCTCCATGAGGTCATGAAAGACGCTTGCGACTGTTTGAATGAGCATCTCCGCTTCAATCTCAGGCTCGAGATTCTCATCCGATGAAACTTTCACCGTTTGCTTCCCCTTCATGTTCATCCAGCGACGCGCTTATCGTCCAACACAGCGACTTTGCCGCGCCGATATTCCTCCTGGAGCTGCATCGCCCGCTCGATCGCCGAGTGCGGCAGCTTCCGATTGATCCGCGCGCCACCCGCTAGCAGGATCATCTGCCCCCGATCATGGAAGCACAAAAGGCGCCACGCTTTCGTTTTGAAGGCAAAGATTCCCCCCTCCACCCGAGAGAACTGCTCTCGATTACGACGAATCTTACCCTCGGCCATTCGCCGGAGGAGCGCCCAGAATCGCGCCTGATCTCGTCGCGTGAGGCCGAGAAGAAAGTCGGCAGCCGGCTGATCCCCGGAAGCAAGCCTCAAGTACACGATCGTCCTCACCGGCCCGCAGACTGCGATCTCTCCCGCCGTGGGGAACGCCCTCGCCATACAACCCCTCCACTTGCCGGCGTTCGTTCACCACGCCCCTGGTATCGGCGCCAGCGAAAGGGTACATTAGCGGATATGTAAAGGGAGTCAACCGCCAGCGAGTGCGCTGCGGGGTATCCGTTGCAGCAGCGCAGTGCGGCGGATGGGGCATGTCGAGTGGAGGCGCTCGCGATTGCGCACTGCGTCAGTCTCGATCATGCCATACGGGCAGCTAGTCGTTGCAAAATTCGGTTGCGTCAGAACGAGATTTCATAAACCGATGACTTTGCTGGCGATTCTGTGGACCGGACCAAATGACCAATCTGAGCACGATGGCGCACTCGACGAGTGACCGCGTTCTGGGCTTGCGTGCCGAACCGCGTGCTGTTCAGTGGGCGGTCGTCAAGGGCACGCAGGCCGCACCTATCCTCGAAGCAGATGGCCGATCGGAAG
The DNA here is from genome assembly GCA_035651755.1 of Binatia bacterium. Classification (GTDB taxonomy): domain Bacteria; phylum Desulfobacterota; class Binatia; order UBA12015; family UBA12015; genus DASRFA01. Next base: position 415,572 of record DASRFA010000060.1, read on the forward strand.
CACCGAAGTCGTTCGATGAACCAGCGGCATTGTCCTGGATGCGTCAGCAGGTTTTGGATCTAGTTGCGACGTACGCACCCACCGCTGTCGGGGTTCGTTTCGCTGAGCACTTTCGTCCCGGCGGCCGTCAGAGTGCGAGCAATCGTGAGGCTGATAGCAAACGTTCTCGCATGGAAGGGGTCGTGCTGGAGGCCGCCCACTCTCGTAACCTACCAATCCTCGCCGGCTCCTTAGCAACGATCTCCTCACGGCTTCATACTAGGAAGGCGAAGGACTACATCGATAGCGCGAGTGTGCGGGGACTCGACCTCAGTGACGTCCCGAAACCGCGCCGCGAGGCCGTGCTCGTTGCAATCGCTCAACTTCCGGAGTCATCGGCGGAAACCACGGGTGATGTCAAATGAAGATCCGCGCTACTGTCGACTATGAGCAGCTGCGCCAGATCGGCGTGGGCCAGGGTCTAAACTCTACCGTGTACCTCGCCAAAGACCCGCAATTGGCCGGGGAACTCGCCGTCAAGGAAGTGCCCTTATCCTCCTTTCCGAACACGGCGGGCTACTTCACTGAGGCCCAGGCGATGTTCGCGGCCGACCACCCCAACGTTGCGCCCGTTCTTTGGGCGGGAACCACCGCCAGTCACATCTGTATGGCGATGCCCTTTTTTCGCAACGGATCACTGGCGGACAAGGCCGGCGCGGGGCCGCTCCGATTGTCCGACGTGATCAGATATGGGCAAGACGTCGTCGCCGGGCTCGGCAGCATCCACCGGGCGGGCTATATCCACTTCGACGTCAAGCCATCCAACGTGCTGATCTCGGACACCGACAGCGGACTCGTGGCCGATTTCGGGCAATCCCGCGCATTCGGTCCAGGCGGCGTGGTGAGCATTCCGCAGATGTACCGCTACTGCGTGCCGCCCGAATGGTTCTCCGGGGCCGCGATGACGACCTTAGCCGATGTATACCAGGTGGGTTTGCTTCTCTACCGGATCGCCAATGGGGAAGATCATTGGAAAAAGCAGATCCCCCTGCCGACCGCACTCGCGGCCAAGGTCACCGCGGGCCGCTTCCCTGACCGCTCCTTGTTCCTGCCGCACGTCCCCGACCCGCTTCGTCGCGTAATACGGAAGGCACTTCATCCGGATCCAGTCCGTCGCTATCAGAGTGCGAGCGAATTGGGCGCTGCGCTCGGTCGCGTACCGGTGCGCCTCAATTGGCGATGCTCGCCAGGGCCGGCTGGCGAAATAACGTGGGAGGCGGACCGCGACGGCCAACCGTCACTCCTGATAGAGTTGGCTCCAGGGAGCGGCGGTGGTTGGGACGTGAAGATGTTTACAAAGGGCTCGACACTGCGTCGGCAGGGTGCGTCGACGTACTGGCGGACAAACATCAAGCGGACCGAAGCAGAACGCCACCTCTCAGCGCATTTCAAGGAGATAGCCTAGACCTCGACTCGCTCAACGTAGCGCCCTCGAAGCCTCCACGAGAAGTCGTCCGCCGGCGTGGTTCCCGCCGTGCGTTCCCGGAAACATCTGACGCAATACGGGTTCTCAAGATACGCCAGGCCACTAGCTGCCATTTCTGAATCGCAATAGCGGCAGCGGCGGATTTCCTCCGCAACCAACAGCGCCTTTTTCGGCCTGCCCATCGCCGTACCTTCTTCCGGTCCCGGCTACGTCTACGTCGACTCGTTCGCGACCGATGCCGGGAACCCCCCGAGCCAGCCCTCGCGCTCAACCTCGCGCAGCTTCGCCCTCAACAGCTCTTCCGCGACCTCCGTGGGTGTCTTCCCGAACCGCCCGGTTTGGGCGAGCAAATTCAGCAGTTCCCAGACCTGGACGGTCGTGGAGATGGGGAACCGCTTGACACCGCCAGGGTTCCGCGGGCGTGACATAACGAGGCTCCAACTAGAGACTAGATATGTCACGCCGCATGGTCTGGCGCCAGCGCGAAACGCCGTGATTACGCCACGATCGACGACTGATCCCCGGAAGACGGCTTTCCAGAAGCTCTCCTGGTGAGACAGACGGCGCCACCGGGATTCATCGCGGACCGGCTGCTATCCCATACATGCGCGACGAGAAAACCCTGAAATATCGCCGTGTTCACTCCGGTCCGGCGCTCCTTGGGTCGCCAGCGTGGTTGATTTAGTCGGGGCCGGGGTTCTATCGCCCGGCCGAAAGCAGGGCGCACCGACGCCCCTCTGGCACCCGATCGCCTTACAACGTCGTTCGGGGTCCCGGTGGCCTTGTCCGAAGCGCCGTAGTGGCCAGGGCGGCCGTACGTTGGCGACCCTACCTATCGCTGGGCTACGATGGCGAGGCGGGCCGTCGAGAGAGCGGCCCGCGAAGCGGAATGCCTGCAAACAATGGGCTTTACGGGCAACCGCCCGACTTCTCGGGCAAATGCGAGTTTGCGGGCAAAGCCACATGCGCGCGCGCCGCCCGCAAATCTTCCTTCGCGGACGCGCGCAAATGTCGCGGCCTCCGAGGAGCGTCGGCGCGGCGCCGAGCCCGGTCATCGGTCCGCGTCGCGGGCTCGCCTCAGTCGTCGGAATCGGCGTGGCGGCGGACGCGGCTGCACGCCTGGCAGGGCGGGCACAGCGCATCGGCCGGCTCGTGCTCCGTGCCCGAGGACGCCGACAGCCGGCGCCAGCGAGCCGCATCGACGAGATCGGGCGTCGCGGCGTCTATCGTCGCCCCGCAGGCGACGCAGCGGTACACGCAATCGCGGTGCACGACTCGATCGTGCACATCCTCGGGGAGTCGAGAATTCCGTAAATCCACCGCCGTAGATCCACCGCGGCGGTCGCGTGCCTCTACGACCGCCGCCGCACGGGATTCTCGCTCGAGCTCACGGCTTTTCGCCGCGGTCTCGATCGCCGTCGCGACCGCGTCGTCCGGCGGGCGGTGCGGCGGGCGCGCTGGGAAGAGCCGGGGCCGCCGGGGCGGCCGCGGTCGGATGGTCGATGAGCTCCCGCAGGCCGTCGCGCAGCTCCGCGAGCCGATCGGTGTCGCCGTCCGCTTCGCTGCGGCGTCGCCGCTTCGGCTCCCGTGTCTCGTCGCGCGCGGTTCTCGTCTCCTCGGGCATGGCGTCTCCGGGCGGCATCGCCTTCGGGATCCGCGTCGCGCGGAGCCCGCTTCGTCGTCGGTCGAATCGTTCCCTGGTCGCGGCCTCGGTCGTTGAACCCGGGCGCGGCGCCGACGTCGCGAGAGAGCGGGGCTCTGCGGCACATTCGCTCGTCGGGATCCGCAATGCCGACCGGAGCGCGGTTCAGCGCCGTCCTTCGCGACAGACGTGCGCGAGCCTACGATCTTCGACGCATTCGGGCGTCGAGGTTGACGCAGCGGACGATGGCGGACCGGTCACGCGGCTGGAGCTGCGGACGGTGCGGCGGCGAGGGGGGGGTGGGGGGCCCTGCCGGCTGAGGGGGGGTCGCCGGCAGGGCCGCGGGGTGCTTCAGAGGGGACGGTGGGGGCTTAGAGCATCCACCGTGCCAGCTCTCCTCGCACGCGACCGCCAGCATTTCTGCGGGCCCGCGGTTCCACGGTGGTCGGGAGTGCGCGCCCACGTGCCCAAAGTGGGACATCGGGTTGGCACAATGTGCCAATCAGGACACAGCCGACGCTCCCTCCGGTTGGCGCCCGTCGCTTGGACCGCTCTCGGCGGTCCGATCGCGCCGCGCGGAACCGCGCGCCGTGCGCACCGCGTCGTGCTGGCGGGCGAGGCGGGAATCCCGCGCGCCTCAGCTCGAACGCGTCAGGATGTGGAAACGCGCCCGCAGGCGATCGACCTGGTCCTGGACGGACGACAGCCTTCGCGCCTCGGAGAGCTCCTGGAAGAGCTCGAAATCCGATGCGGGAGAGTGGCCCTCGAAAGCGTCCCGGCTCGCGTCGATGATGGCTTCCACGACTCGGCTCAGGTCGGCGTGGGGGATCACGAGGTCGCCCCGGCCGAGGGACCCGCTCCAGTTCGAAGCGTAGGGGCGCAGCACCGCGCGAATCTTGTCGGCGAGCGACCGTTCGTCGAACATCGGGCGGCAATCTACCACTCCCGTCAAGCGAGGCCAACGCAGATCGTGCCGAGACGCCCGAGCGGCGGCGCTTCGCGCCTCGCGGCGCGAGCCCGAAGGGTCACTTGCGAGCCGGGTGCGCTCGCGCTTAGCTGGAGCCGGCCGCACGACCGGCCGTCGGCGCACGCAACCGCCCGCTCGCGGGCGTCGGAAGGATCCACGATGCTCGATGCCCTCGCGTTCTCGACCCACGAGCTCTGGCTTGCGCTCGCCTGCGTATTCTTGACGGTGCAGATCGCGTGCATCTGCACGACCGTCTACCTGCATCGGGCGCTCTCGCATCGCGCCGTGACGCTGGCGCGGCCGGTCGAGCTCTTCATGCGGTTCGGGATCTGGCTCACGACCGGCATCGACCCGCGGCAGTGGGCCGCCGTCCACCGCAAGCATCACAAGTTCGCCGACCTGGAGGGCGACCCACACTCGCCCTACGTGCACGGGTTCTGGCAGATCCAGCTCCTCAACTACTCCTACTACCGGCGCGAAGCCGCGAACCCCGAGACGATCCAGCGCTACACGAAGGACATCGCGCACGACGGCTGGGATCGCCTGTTCGACCGCACGTGGCTCGGGCTCGGCCTCTTCTTCACCGCTTGGGTCGTCGCGTTCGGGCCCGTCCTGGGCGCGCTCGCGATCGGGCTCCACGTCGGCGCGTACATCTTCCTGAACGCGTCGATCAACGGCGCCGCGCACTGGGTCGGCTACCAGCGCTTCAAGAACAGCGCGCGGAACCTCTGGGTGCTCGCGCTCCTCACCGGCGGCGAGGGCCTGCACAACAACCACCATGAGTACCCCGGCAGCTCGCGCTTCACGCACCGCTGGTGGGAGATCGACTTCGGCTGGTACGTGATCGCCGCGCTGCGGACGGTCGGGCTCGCCCGGCCGAACCCGTCGGTAGGCCTCGGCGCAATCAGCGAGGCGGCCTAGTGTCCCGTTCCCGAAGTTCGGCGAAATTCGGCTGCCGACGCATCCCCGCTGGCTTCGCCGCGCTCCCTGCGGCGTATTGCCCGATACGCCTCGGTCGCGCGACTCGCCATCGGGGCGCCTCGGCAGCCTCGGTTTTGCGCCGAACTTCGGGAACGGGACACTAGAGGGCGCTTACCCGAAGAAGCCGCGGTGTCTCGCGGGAGCACCCGCGACCTCGGCCTTGCTGCCGATCGATCGCACGTCGGTGCGCAGCGACTCGAGCGCCGCGCGCTGGCTCGCCTCGAAGCGCTCGAGCTCGCGCGCGCGGCGCTCGCGGAACTCGTCGAAGCTCTTCGTCCACGAGTCGTAGAAGCGCTTCAGCCGGCGCGCGATCCCCTGGTACATCGCGGTGTTCGGCACGTAGGAGCCCATGCAGTGCGGGCAGTGCAGGACCGTCCCGGGCTTCAGGTACTGGAACTCCACCTCGAACTCGCCGGTGCAGCGGAAGCAGGCGAGGACGACCGGATACTCCTCGAGCGGCGGCACCGACGCCGAGAGCGCGTCCTCGGCGCTCGCCGTCGCGACGGCGGCGGGCGGGGCGGCGGCAGCCGCCGGACGCGCCGCCGGCGCCTGCGGGGCGGCCGCGGCCGGAGCGCCGTCGCCTGCCGCGGCGGGAGCGGGCGCGCCGTCTCCGGCGCGGAAGCGCGACGGGAAGTCGGCCCCAAACTCCTTCTCGGGATGGATCTGACGGGCGCGGGCGATGAGCACGCCTTCGGCCTCCGGGATGTTCGGATCGGGCACGCAGCAGTCGACCGGACAGACCGCCGCGCAGGCCTCGTGGTCGTAGAACCCGACGCACTCGGTGCACTTCTCGGGCACGATGTAGAAGATCTCGTTCGCGATCGCGGGCCGCTTCGTCCCGTCGAGCGCATCCCACTCGACGCCGCCCTGGTAGATCGCCGTGTTCGGGCACTCGGGCTCGCAGGCGCCGCAGTTGATGCACTCGTTGGTGATCATCGTGGCCATGCGGGGAGAGTTAGCGGCGGGTGCATGCGCGCGCAATCGCGAACGGTCGCGTGCTGGGCGAGCTCTTCTCGGAGTGCCTGTGGGCCGCCGAAGCCGTGTGTCGGGCGGTTCGGGAAGGGTCTCGCTCGCGGGGAGGAAGTGCGCCCCGATTTGTTTCATGAATCAAGGTGGGGGCGGGTGATCGTCCGGCTCGCTCGACAGTCCCTCACTCGCCCGGACACACGGCTCCGGCTGCGTTGGCGCCGACTTGGCGTGTGGGCCGTGACGGGCGCGGCTCGGTTTCGCTGCTCGCGGCGGCGCGCACACACCGCCGGAACGGGTGGGAGCTGGGATTGGGCTACGCCGACGGCGTCACGATCACTTTGCCGTATGTCTTGCGGGAGCCGAGGGCGGCGAGGGCGGCGGGGAGGTCGGCGAGGGCGAAGCGCTGGGGGAAGATGAGCGGGTCGATCTTACCCTGGTCGTAGAGGTCGAAGAGGCCGCGGAAAGTCTCGGGGATGCGGGCGGGCTCGTTCATCTGGTGGGCGCCCCAGTGGAGGCCGACGAGGGAGATGTTCTTGAGCAGCACGCGGTTCAGCTTGACCTCGGGAATGCGGCCGCTCGCGAAGCCGATCACGAGCAGCCGTCCGTTCCACGCGATGCACTTGAGCGACGCGTCGGTGACGTCGCCGCCGACCGAGTCGTAGATGACGTCGGCGCCGTGGCCGGCGGTCGCCTGCTTCACCTTGTCGACCCAGTCGGCCTCGCGGTAGTCGATCGCGACGTCCGCGCCCGCCCGACGCGCGACCTCGAGCTTGTCCGCGCCGCCGGCGGTCGCGATGACGCGCGCGCCGAGCGCCTTCCCGATCTGCACGGCCGCGATCCCGACGCCGCCGGCTGCGGCGTGGACGAGCAGCCACTCGCCCGGCGAGAGTCCCGCGCGAAAGACGAGCGCCGCGTAGGAGGTCGGGTACACGATCGGCATCGCGGCGCCCGCGTCGAACTACATGCGCTCGGGCAAGCGGTGCGCGGCGCGCGCCGACACGACCGCCTGGGTCGCGAACGCGCCGAGCCCGGCGGACGCGAGCACCCGATCGCCGACCGCGAAGCCGGCGACGTCGGGCCCGACCTCGGTCACGACGCCGGCGAGCTCGGCGCCCGGGATGAACGGGAAGGGCGGCTTCATCTGGTACTCGCCGCGCACCATCAGGATGTCGAAGAAGTTGCAGCCCGCCGCTCGGACGTCGACGCGAAGCCCGCCCGGCTGCATCGCCGGATCCGGCACCTCGCTCACGTGCAGCTCGGAGGGCTCCATCCAGCGGTCGACGACGATCGCTCGCATGCGGGTTCGTTAGCCGATCGGCCGCCGCACGCCAACGCACGTTCGCGAGCAGACGTCACCACGGATGTTCTCGGTGAAGGCGTCCGACGCGGCGCTTGTCGAGGCCGTCGATCAGGCCGAGGGCGCGGCGGGCGGCGCGCGCGGTCTCGGGGTCGGGCGCGTCGTCGAGGACGGCGCGGAGGTGCTGGAAGGCCTGCGCCGGCTCGCCGAGGTCCTCGAGCAGGATCTGCCCGGCGAGCAGATCGAGCGGGGCGCTCTCGGCGCCGGTGCGCGCGTCGCGCAGCGCGCGCCGGACGACGGTCAGCGCGGCGTCGGGGTGCCCGTGCGATCGCAGCCAGCGCGCGAGCGCGAGCGCCTCGTCGCCGTCGAGGACGCCGCGCGTCCCGCTCGACGGCAGGCCGAAGTAATCCTCCGCCGCGTCCGCGAAGCGGCCGGCGGCGATCGCCGAGCGGATCGCGGCGCCCGGGGACGTGACGAGGGGCGCGCGTGCGTCGCGGAAGTCGGGCGGCGTCTGGTCGACCGCGCGCCGGTCGCGCATCCAGGCGAACGCGAGGCCGGCGACGAATCCTCCGATGTGCGCGCCGTGCGCGATGCCGCCCTGCACGGGTAGCGCGAGGAACGGCAGCAGGTTCTCGAGCACCAGGTAGAACCCGAGCACGACCCGCGCCGGCACCTCGAAGACCTGCATCACGAACGGCGGCAGCAGCCAGAGGAGGCGCACGCGGTTCCGCGGGAACCAGAGGAAGTAGATGCCGAGCACGCCCGAGATCGCGCCCGACGCGCCGACGAGCGGCACCGGCGAGTCGGGCGCCCAGAACCAGTGGAAGAGCGTCGCCGCGACGCCCGTCCCGAGATACGCCAGGAGGTAGGCGAGCCGTCCGAGCCCGTGCTCGACGTTGTCGCCGTAGATCCAGAGGAAGAGCATGTTCCCGGCGAGGTGGAGGAATCCGCCGTGCAGGAACATGCACGCCACCAGATCGACGAGCACGGGGTGCGAGGGCCGGAACCCCCAGCGGAAGACGAAGAGGTCGTAGGCCGTCGCCTGGCGCGCGATCTCTGCCGCCGAGACCTGACCGCGGAGCGCCTCCGCCATCGTCCGGACGTACTCGGCGAACAGCGGGTCGCGCGGATGCGGGCGGACCTCGCCGAGCGGCACCGTGATCGACAAGTACACCGCGACGTTCGCCGCGATCAGGAGATAGTTGACGAAGGCGACGCCGCGCGGGTTCGGGGTGTCGCCGATCGGGACGACCATGCCGCTCCACGGTAGCCGAATGCGCCGTGGAGCGAACCGGCGCGGCGGCGGGTCTCAGCCGTTCGAGGCGGCGAGGCGGCGCGGGCTCCAGACGCGGAGGATCGAGTCGAGCGTGTCGGGCTTGACGGGCTTCGCGATGTAGTCGTCCATGCCGGCGGCGAGGCAGCGCTCGCGATCGCCCTGCATCGCGTACGCGGTCATCGCGATGATCGGCGTGTGCTGGCGGTCGCCCTCGCGGCGGCGGATCTCGCGCGTCGTCGCGAACCCGTCCATGTCCGGCATCTGGCAGTCCATCAGGATCAGGTCGTAGCCGCCGCCATGCGACGACTCGAGCGCGAGCAGCGCCTCGCGCCCGCTCGCGACGATGTCCGCCGTGTGCCCGAGGCGCTCCAGCATGTGGCGCGCGACCTTCTGGTTCACGGGATTGTCCTCGGCGACGAGGATGCGGAGGCTGTCGCGCGCCGGCGCGGGCCGGAGCGGCGGCGCCGCGAGCAGCTGGCGCACCTCGCCTCCGCCGGAGCGCGCGCGGACGACCTTCCGGAGGCAGGCCGCGAGATCCGCCGGCTGCACCGGCTTCAGGAGGTACGCCGAGATGCCGGCCGCGCGCGCCTCCTCCGCGTGGCAGCGCTCGGAGAAGCCGGTGTGGAGGACGAGCGGGAGCGACGCGAGCTCGCTCTCGCTTCGAATCCTGCGCGCGAGCTCGATGCCGTCCATCCCGGGCATCTGGAGGTCGAGGATTGCGAGGTCGTAGCACTCGTCGCGCGCGAGCGCCTCGCGCAGGCGCGCCAGGGCGGACTCGCCATCGGGCGCGCTGCGCGCCGCGATCCCGAGGTTGGCGAGCTTCGCCACGAGGTCCATGCGCACGGTCGGGCTGTCGTCGACGACGAGCGCGCGCAGGCCGGGTAGGCCGTCGGCGGCAGCGCCGGCGGTCTCGGCGACCGTCCGCGCGAGGCGCGCCGTGAACCAGAAGGTGCTCCCTTTTCCGAGCTCGCTGTCGAGGCCGATCTCGCCGCCCATGAGCTCGGTCAGCCGGCGCGAGATCGCGAGGCCGAGGCCGGTCCCGCCGTACTTGCGGGTCGTCGATCCGTCCGCCTGCGAGAACGCCTGGAAGAGGCGATCCCGCGCCTGCTCCGGGATGCCGATCCCCGTGTCGCGGACGTCGAAGCGGAGGACGACGGCTTCGCGCGCGTCGCTCGCGACGCCGACCTGCACGCGGACGTCGCCGTGCGCGGTGAACTTGATCGCGTTGTCGACGAGGTTCGTGAGTACTTGACGGAGGCGGACCGGGTCGCCGCGGAGCGTGCGCGGCACGTCGAAGCCGACGCTCGCGGCGAGGCCGACGTCCTTCGCGCGTGCCTTCTCCGCGAGGAGCTGCACGACGCCGTTCACGACCGATCGCACGTCGAGGTCGATGACCTCGAGGTCGAGCTTGCCGGCCTCGATCTTCGAGAAGTCGAGGATGTCGTTGATGATGGTGAGGAGCGTCGCGGCCGACTCGCGGACCGTCTGCGCGTAGTCGCGCTGGTCGGGCGACAGGTCGGTCTCCAGCAGGAGGCTCGTCATGCCGATCACGCCGTTGATCGGCGTCCGGATCTCGTGGCTCATCTGCGCGAGGAAGTCGCCCTTCGCGCGGCTCGCCGCCTCCGCGGCCTCCTTCGCGAGCCGGAGCTCCTCCTCGACGCGCTTCCGCTCGCTGATGTCCTGGATCTGCGAGACGAAGTAGAGCGGCCGGCCGGCGAGGTCGCGCACGATCTGCACGCCGAGCAGCACCCACACGACGTGCCCGCGCCGGTGGAAGTAGCGCTTCTCCATCTCGTAGGAGTCGATCTCGCCGGCGAGGGCGCGCCGAAGCTCCGCGAGGTCGGCCTCGAGGTCGTCGGGGTGCGTGATGTGCTGGAAGTCGGTGCCGAGGAGCTCGTCCTCGTCGCGTCCGACCATCTCGCAGAGCGCGCGATTCACCCGGAGGAAGCGCCCGTCGGCGCCGACGACCGCCATCCCGATCGCCGCGAAGTCGAATGCGGCCTTGATCGCCGCGTAGCGGTCGCCCTCGTCGCCCGAGGCGCGCGTGGCGCGACCGGCGGGCGAGGGGGCCGGGTCGTGCGACGCGCGCGCGCCGTCCGCCGAGTCCTCACGCACCATTCGTTCCCCCGCCCGGGTATCGGTCGAACGAGCCGGGCGCTTGAGGGCTGCTCTCCGACCGGCTGGCTCCGAATTCGGCGCGGCCGGCGGGCCCGTCGCCTCGGGCGCGGTCTCGCATCCTCGCCCGATCGCGGCCTGCAACCTTGCGACCCCGTCGAGCCTGAGATACCGCCACGCGATGGGCTCGCGATCGCTGCGTGCGCTTCTCGCGCGCCGGGAGACCGCGGTTGCCTGCGGCGCGCACGACGCCCTCTCGGCGAAGCTCGTCGAGGAGGCCGGCTTCGACGCGGTGTGGGCGAGCGGCTTCGGCCTGTCCGCCGTGCGGGCCGTCCCGGACGCCAGCATCCTCACGATGAGCGAGACGCTCGACGGCGCACGCGCCATGGTGGACGCGACGTCGATCCCGGTCATCGCCGACTGCGACACCGGCTTCGGCAACGCGATCAACGTGATGAGGACGGTGAGCGAGTTCGAGGCGGCGGGCGTCTCGGCGATCTGCATCGAGGACAACGTCTTCCCGAAGCGCTGCAGCTTCTATACCGGCGTCGCGCGCGAGCTCGTCGCGACCGACGAGCACGCCCGCAAGATCGCCGCCGCGAAGGAGGCGCAGCGGAGCCGCGACTTCGCGGTGATCGCGCGCACCGAGGCGCTCATCGCGGGCTGGGGCAAGGACGAAGCGCTGGCGCGCGCCCGCGCCTACGCCGACGTGGGCGCCGACGCGGTCCTCATCCACTCGAAGCACGGCGATCTGAGCGAGCTCGCCGAGGTCGCTGCCGCGTGGGATCGCGCGACCCCGCTCGTCGCGGTGCCGACGACCTACATCGGCACGCCCCTCGCCGACCTCGCGAGCGCCGGCTTCAAGCTCGTGATCTACGCGAACCAGCCGCTGCGAGCGGCCGTCTCCGCGATGCGGGATGCGCTGCGCGCGCTCCGCGCCGGCGAGACGCTCGCGCTCGAGCGCCGCATCGCGCCGCTCGAGGACATCTACGCCCTCGTCGGGCTGCCCGAGCTCCGCACCAACGAGGCACGGTTCCTCATGCCGGGGGGCGTCGACTGCTCCGCGCTGATCCTCGCCGCCGGCGAGGACCCGGCGCTCGGCGAGCTCGTCCGCGACCGGCCGAAATGCATGCTCGACATCCGCGGCAAGACGATCCTCGAGCGGCAGATCCAGGCGCTCAACGCATCCGGCATCAAGGACATCGCGGTGGTTCGCGGCTACGAGAAGACGAGCATCGACCTCCCGCACCTCCGCTACTACGACAACGACCGCTACCTCGAGACCGGCGAGCTCGCTTCGCTCGCCCTCGCTCAGGACGAGCTGCGCGGCCCGCTCGTCTGCCTCTACAGCGACGTGATCTTCGACGACGCGATCGTCGGCCGCCTGCTGCGCGCTTCCGGCGACATCGTCATCGTCGTCGACCGGGCGTACCAGGACGTGCTGCGGACCGGCCGCGTGGAGGCGCGCTCGCACGACCTCGTCGTGACCGAGGATCCGCCGGTCTCGGGCTACCGCTTCGTGCCGCAGGCGAGCGGCGCGCGCGTCGAGCAGATCGGGCAGCGCCTCGCGCCGGAGTCCGCGGACGGCGAGTTCATCGGGCTCGCGCTCTTCTCCGAGCGCGGCGCGCGCATCGTGCGGGAGACCTACCAGGACCTCGCGCGCTCGCACCGCGGCGCCTTCCACGAGGCGCCTTCGCTCGCGCGCGCCAGCTTGACGGACCTCCTCCAGGAGCTCATCGACCGCGGTCACGAGGTCACGTGCGTCGACGTCTACAAGGGCTGGATGGAGATCGATTCGTTCGACGACTACCGCCGCGCCTGGGCCGAGATCCGCTTCTGAGATGAACGAGGTTCCCGAAGCGCTGGCCGAGCTGCTCGAGGACGGCAGCCGTCACGAGGCCGCTGCGCTGGACCGCCTGATCTCCGCTGCTTGGGAGATGGCGCTCGCCGCCGAGACGCGTGCAGCCGCCGGCGACGCGGGCGCCGACGACGCGGTCGCGTGTCTCGCGGATGCGGCTCGCGTCGCGGGTGATCGCGACGCGCTCGCGAGGCTCGGCCGGAGGCTCGCGAGCGAGGGGCCGTTCGCAGCCGATCTCCAGGAGAGCTCGGCCCGCGCGAGCGCGCTCCTCGCCGCCGGCGAGGGGCTCGCGAGCGAGCCGCTCGTCGCGGCAGCGCGCGGCGCCGCGGATGCGGTCGTTGCGGCGCAGCGCGACGACGGTCTCTGGTCCGGCGCGCGCCCGAGCGCGCGTGCGCTCGGGCTCCTCGCGCGCGCGGGCGCGCCTCGCGACGGCGCGGCCGATCCTCGCGTCGCGGCGGCGTGGCGGCGCGGCGTCGTCGCGCTCCGCGATCGCCAGTGCGACGACGGCACCTGGAGCGACGGCGCGTCCGTGCCCGAAACGGCGGGCGATGCCGCCGTCACGACCGCGCTCGTCGTTCTGGAAGCGCTCGCGCCCGCCCTCGCGCGAGCGCCGGAGCTGCGCTCGCGCGCCGCCGTCGCACGTGCGACGACCGCGCTCGCGTGCCTGCAGGACGCGTCCGGCGGTTTCTCCGGCGGCAGCGTCGCGGACGCGATCGCTTGCACGCTCGCCGGCCTCGCCGGCGGCTGGCTCGTCGCCGCGATCGATGCGGCGGCGCTCGGCCGCGACGGAGGCGCGCTGCGCTTCGTCGAGCGCGGCTTCGCGTGGGTGCTGGCGGCGATGGGCGAGTCGGGCTGGGGGGAGCGACCGGGCGCTCCCGCGACCGCCCGCCGGACGGCGGAAGCGGTCGTCCTCCTCGCCGCGATGAAGGCGCGCCGCGCGGGCGACCTCTCCGCGCTCGCGCGCGTCCTCGGCTGGCCCCCGTGACCGCCGCAGTCGACGTCGCGACCGGGCACGCGCGCGCCGACCAGCTCGTCGACGCGCTCCGCAATGCCGGCATCGACTTCTTCACCGGCGTCCCGTGCTCGCTCGTCGGGCCGGTGATCGCGGCGCTCGAGCCGCTCGGGTACGTCGCCGAGACGCGCGAGGACGCCGCGCTCGGGCTCGCTGCCGGCGCCGCGCTCGCCGGGCGCCGGCCGCTCGTGCTCATGCAGAACTCCGGCTTCGGCGTCTCGCTGAACGCGCTCGGCTCGCTGCAGATCCTCTACGAGCTGCCGTGCCTGCTCCTCGTCACGTGGCGCGGTCGCGGCGGGAAGGATGCGCCCGAGCACCTCGTCATGGGCCGCGCGATGCCGGCGATCCTCGACGCGATCGGGATCCCCTGGCGCGAGCTCGGCGCCGACGCGATCGCGGCCGACGTCGCCTGGGCGCGCGCGCGCCTCGACGCAGCGCCCGGAGCGGTGGCGCTGGTGGTGCCGCCGGGGCTCTTCGCGTGAGCGCGGCGGTCGAGCGCGCGGGTGCCGCACCGCCGCTCACGACGCGTACGGCGCTCGCGATCGTCGTGCCGCACCTCGCCGGTCACGCCGTCGTCTGCGCGAACGGCTTCATCTCGCGGTGGGCGTTCGCAGCCGGCGACCGCGAGTCGCACTTCTACATGATCGGTTCGATGGGGCTCGCGTCGTCCATCGGGCTCGGCATCGCGACCGCTCGTCCCGGCGCGGCGGTCGCGGTCCTCGACGGCGACGGCAACGTTCTCATGAACCTGGGCGCGCTCGCGTCGATCGCGGCGGCGGCGCCGCCGCGCTTTCGTCACGTCGTCCTCGACAACGGCGCCTACGCGAGCACCGGCAATCAGCCGACCATCTCGCGCCGGGTCGCGCTCGAGGCGATCGCCGCCGCAGCCGGATACGCCCGCGTGGCGCGGGTGCGCGATCGCGCGGGGCTCGAGCACGCGCTCGCCGAGCACCTCGATTCGACCGGGCCGACGTTCCTCCTCGTCGAGACCGCGGTCGACGAAGGACCGCCGGCGCCGCGAATTCCGTTCAGCCCCCCGGAGATGACGGCGCGTTTCCGGAGCGCCGTCGGCGCGTCCGTCGCGCCGAGCGAGACGCGATGATCCTCCTCAACCCGGGGCCGGTGAACGTCTCGCCGCGCGTCACCGCGGCCCTCCGGCGCGGCGACGTCTGCCATCGCGAGCCGGAGTTCAGCGACCTGCTCGACTCGGTGCGGTCGAAGCTCGTGCGCGCGTTCGCGCCCACGGGCTGGGCGGCGGTGCCGCTCACGGGCTCCGGGACGCTCGCGCTCGAGGCGGCGGTGAGCTCCTCGGTCGCGCCCGGGCGGAAGCTGCTCGCGATCGTGAACGGCGTCTACGGCGAGCGCATCGCCGAGATGGCTCGCGTGCACGGGATCGCGGTCGTCGAGCTCGGGCGCTCGTGGACGGAGGCGCCCGAGCCGGCCGACGTCGCGGCCGCGCTCGCCGCCGACCCGGCGATCGAGGTCGTGGCCCTCGTGCACCACGAGACGACGACCGGCCTCCGGAACCCCGTGCGCGCGGTCGGCGAGGCGGTGCGCGCCGCCGGTCGCGTCTTTCTGGTCGACGCGATCAGCGGGCTCGCGGGCGATCCGCTCGAGCTCGACGCATGGGGCGTCGACGTCTGCGTCGGCGTCGCGAACAAGTGCATCCAGGGCCTTCCGGGGATCGGGTTCGTCCTCGCGCGCGAGCGCGAGCTGGCGCGCATGGCGGAGCTGCCGCCGCGCTCGGTGTACATGCACCTCCCCCGCCACCACGCCGCGCACGAGAAGCGAACCGTGCCGTTCACCGCGGCGGTGCAGGTCCTGTACGCGCTCGACGAGGCGCTGAGCGAGCTCCTCGAGGAGACCGTCGCCGGGCGTATCGAGCGCTATGCGCGCGCCGCCGCGCAGCTCCGCGCCGGCTTCGACGAGCTCGGTCTCGAGATGCTGCTCCCGCCGGCGCTTCGCTCGAACTCGATCACGGCGCTCGCGCTTCCGGCCGGCGTCGAGTACGCGGCCCTGCACGATCGGCTGAAGGCGGACGGCTTCGTGATCTACGAGGGACAGGGAAAGCTCGCGCGCGCGGCGTTCCGGGTCGCGAACATGGGTGCGCTCGCGAGCGCGGACTTCGCGCGCTTCCTCGAGTCGCTGGCGCGCGCGCTCGCGGGCGACGCGGAGCGAGCGCCGGCGTGAGCGCGCCGGCCGCGATCATCCTCGCCGCCGGCGTCGGGAAGCGCTTCGGCGGCGAGCTCGGCGATCGCCCGAAGGCGCTCCTCGAGGTCGGCGGCGAGACTCTCGTCGGGCGCATCCTGCGCCAGCTCCGCGCGGCCGGGGTCGAGCGGATCGCGGTCGTCGTCGGCTGGGGCGGCGACGCGATCGCAGAGCACCTCGCCGACGCCGGCGTCGAGATCGTTCGCAACCCCGACTTCCGGCGCGGCGCGATCCTCTCGCTCTGGTGCGCGCGCCACCTGCTCGACGGCGACGTCCTCGTCATGGACGCCGACGTCTTCTGCCCCGACGAGGCGATCCTGCGCCTCGTGCGATCCCCGCACGAGAGCTGCTTCCTCCTCGACGGGAGGGCGACCGCGAGCGGCGAGGAGCAGATGCTCCACGTCCGGGGCGGTCTCGTCCGCGACATCGCGCGCCGGCCGCGCGGCGAGCACGAGCTGCTCGGCGAGTCGATCGGGTTCCTGAAGCTCTCTTCCGCCGCGGCGCGCCTGCTGCGCGACCTCATGCGCGACCGGATCGAGCGCGGCGACGTCGACCTCGAGCACGAGGAGGTCTATCCCGACCTGCTCGCGCGCGTCGACGTCGGCTACGAGCGCGCGGACGACTTCGAGTGGACGGAGATCGACTTCCCCGACGACCTCGCACGGGCGCGCGCGATCGCAGCGCGCCGCGCGCGCCCGCACGCCCGGTGAGCGATCGTCCCGCCCGCCGGCGGCTGATCGTGAACGGCGACGATTTCGGACTCGCACCCGAGGTGAATCGCGGCATCGTGCGCGCGCACCGGGACGGAATCCTGACGAGCACGAGCCTCATGGTGGCGGCGCCGGCGGTCGCCGAAGCAGTCGAGCTCGCGCGCGCGACGCCTTCGCTCGCGGTCGGCCTCCACCTGGTCCTCGTGCAGGGGACGCCGGCCTCGCCGGAAGCGGCGCGGGCCGGCCTCGCGCGCAGGGGCGGCGGCTTCCGCGAGAGCGCGATCCCGGCCGCCCTGCTCTACTTCTTCGTGCCGCGGCTTCGCGCCGCGGTCGCCGACGAGATCCGCGCCCAGCTCGCCGCCTTTCGCGCGACCGGCCTCCGCGTCTCGCACGTCGACGGCCACCTGAACATCCACTTGCACCCCGTCGCGCAGCGCGTGCTCGCCGAGGTCGCGCGCGAGTTCGCGATCCCCGCGGTCCGCCTGACGCGCGATCCGCTGCTCGAGAACCTGCGCTTCGACCGCCGGCACGCGTTCCGGAAGACGTTCGAGGGCACCGCTTTCCGGGTGCTGTCGCGGATCGCCGAGCGCCGCTTCGCGCCGCTCGGCATCGCGTCGACGACCGGCCTCTACGGCCTGCATCAGAGCGGCGCCTGCGACGAGACCTACCTCGAGCGCGTGCTCGCGTCGCTGCCGCCCGGCGACTTCGAGCTCTACTGCCATCCCGCGGAAGCCGACACGCTCGAGCTCCAGCGCCTCATGCCGGGCTACGTGCACGCCCGCGAGCTCGCAGCACTGACGTCGCCGCGCATCCGAGCGATCGTCGCCGACCGCGGCATCGAGCTCGCCACCTACGCGGACCTGGCCGCGGGCTGACGGCCAGCATTGCCGAAGCGGGCTGCGTGCGCTCTAGTCGCCGCGTGGCCGACGTCACCGACACCGCCGCGGCGATCGCGCGCATCCGCGCCGAGGAAGGCGAGCGACCCGTCGAGGAGCGGCTCTTCGAGGACCCGCTCGCGCACCTCTTCGCGGGTGGGGAGGCCGGCGGCGAAGCGCTCGATCTCTTCGAGCGGGTGCCGTTCATGCGCGAGTACGTGCGCGCGCGCACGCGCTTCATCGACGACGCGGTTCGCGCGGCGCTCGCGGCCGGTCTCCGGGACGTCGTGCTTCTCGGTGCCGGCTTCGACACGCGCGCATTCCGGATGCCGGAGATCGCGGCGTCCGGGGCGCTCGTCTTCGAGGTCGACCTCGAGCGTCAGCTCGCCGCGAAGCGCGCGCGGCTCGCCGCTGCGGGCGTCGCGCTTCCCGAGCGCCTGCGGCTCGTCGCGTGCGACTTCACGGCGGACGGCTGGGAGGATGCCCTTCGGAGCGACCTCGCGGGCGCCGGCTTCGCGCTGCGCGCAGGCGCGATGTTCGTCTGGGAAGGCGTCGTCGGCTATCTCGACGACCGCGCGATCGATCGCACGATCGCCTTCATGGCGTCGGCCGGCGGACCGGGGACGCGCGTCACTCTCAACTACCCGAGCTTCCGCGTGCGGCGCGACGAGATCGCCGATCGCCTGGCGCGCGGCGGCTTCGCGATCCTCGAGGACGACGACGCCGGCTCGGTGTTCCGTCGCTTCGTGCCCGGCGAGCGCGTCGCGGGCGACGACCTCTTCCGGCTGGCGGTCGCGCACGTGCCGCGGGCTTGACGGCCGCGTCGGACGCTTCGCCACGCGGCATGCCGTTCTCCCGCCTCACCGTCGTCGACCTCGCGACCCTGGGCGCGGCCCCGCAGATCGCCGCCTTCTTCGGGGACTTCGGCGCGCGCGTGATCAAGGTCGAGCATCCGCGCGGCGACGGCCTTCGCCGGCTCGTCGACGCGCGCGGCGCCGCGCTCCAGTGGAAGATCGTGAACCGGAACAAGGAGTGCATCACGCTCGACGTCGCGGCGCCCGAGGGCCGCGCGCTCCTCGAGCGGCTGCTCGAGCGCGCCGACCTGCTGGTCGCGAACCTGCCGCGCGAGCGCCTCGAGCGCTTCGGACTCTCCCGCGAGGCGCTCGCCGACCGCCACCCGCGTCTCGTCGTCGTCAACTTGACGGCGTACGGGACGACCGGGCCGTGGGCCGAGCGTCCCGGCTCCGGCACGCTGGCCGAAGCGATCACGGGCCTCGCTGCGCTCACCGGTCCGGCCGAGGCGCCGCCGACGCTTTCGCCGGTCGGGCTCGGCGACTACCTCGGCGTGCTGCAGGGCATCGTCGCGGCGCTCCTCGGGCTGTATGCGCGCGACGCCGGCGCGAGCGGCGCGCGCGGCGAGCTGCTCGACGTCGCGATGTACGAGCCGCTGCTCGGCCTCCTCGCGACGCGGCTCGCGACCGCGGCGCGCGACGGCGTCGATCCCGGACGGCACGGGAACCGCTTCCCGAACGTCGCGCCGCGGAACGCGTACCGAACGGCGGACGAGCGCTGGGTCGCGCTCACCGCGGGTACGGACGACCTCGCGCACCGCCTGCTCGCCGCGATCGGCCGACCTGAGCTCGCGGCCGACGAGCGCTTTCGCTCGAACGCCGCCCGCGTCGCGCACGCCGACGAGCTCGACGTCATCGTCGCCGGCTGGATCGCGGCCCACCGTTGCGACGAGGTCGTCGAGACGCTGTGCCGGGCGCGCGTGTCGGTCGCGGCGATCGACGCTCCGACGGAGGTCGTCCGGAACCCGCACTTCCGGGCGCGGGCGAGCCTCGTCGAGGTGGAGGACCGGGAGGCGGGGACGCTCCTCACCGCCGCGCCGTCGCCGGCACGTGCGGCGGACGCCGGGCGAATCCGATGGCTCGGCCGGCCGCTCGGCGCGGACAACGACGCCGTGTACCGCGGCTGGCTCGGTGTCGCGCCCGACGAGCTCGCACGGCTGCGAGCGGCCGGCATCGTCTAGGAGTCTAGCCTCCGCCGCGGGGCGGATCGCGGCGGCCTCGACGCCGTCGATGCGCGCGATGCGATCGACGAGGCGGGCGACTGCCGGATGGAGCGCGCTCAACCCGCGAGCGACCAGTCTTCGCCGTCGCGGCGCGCGCGGCCCTCGCGCTCGAGCTTCCGGAGGTGCGAGCGCACCGAGGACCCCGCCGCGGCGTGCAGGAACTCGGGCACGTCCGCGTAGATGCGCTTCACCATCTCGGGCACGCGGCTCACGCCTGCCGCCATCTGCTCGACGATCTGGCGCTCGCGGAGCTCGCGGTGCGCGATGTACTCGCGGATCTTGCCGCCCGCGTCGCGGATCACCGGCCCGTGGGCCGGGTAGATGACCGCCGGGTCGAGATCGAGGAGGCGGCGCAGCGAGCTCATGTAGTCGAGGAGGTCGCCGCCGTGCTCGGGGATCACGGTCGTCCCCGCTCCGAGCACGACGTCGCCGGTGAAGACCGCGCGCTCCTCCTCGAGCCACCAGCAGAGGTGGTCCTCGGCGTGCCCGGGGGTGTGGATCGCGCGCAGAGTCGCGCCCTCGGTCGCGATCGTCGCGCCGTCGCCGACGGACACCATGTCGTCCTCGACCGGGCCGTCGAGGCCGGGCCACGGCCGCTTCGAGACGCGCAGCCGACCGAAGCGCTCGCGCACCTGCGGGTAGCCGCCGAGGTGGTCGGGGTGCGCGTGCGTGAGCACGACCTCCTGCAGCTCGCGGCTCCCTCGCTGCTCGTCGAGCGCACGCTCGAGGAGCGGCGGCCACTCCGGCTTGCCCTGCCCGGTGTCGAGCAGGATCGGCTTCCGCGACGTCCCGACGAGGTACGTGTTCGTGCCCGGGCCGGTGAACGGACCCGGGTTCTGCCCGAGCACCGTCACCACGCGGTCGCTCCACACGTCGATGTCCGGCATGCGGAGGCCGAGCATCGTGTCCTTGACGACGCGGCTCATCGATCGGCTCCCGGACTCGAGTCTATCCGAGCGCGCGCCCTTGTCGCGAGCCGACGCGCGGCGGATCGCTCACGCGAAGCCTTCCGGCGTCACCCGCTTGATCCACCCGCGGTAGTCGTCGTAGCCGACGGAGCGCTGGCGCTCGCGCACGCGGCTCAAGATGGCCCGTACGCGCGCGGTGCGCTCGCGGCCGTTCGATGCCGGCCCCTTGCCCGTCAAGTACGCGGCGACCTTCGCGCTGTGCTTCCGCGACGCGACGAGGTTGCCCTTGCCGGTCACGACGTTGCCGCACCCGTAGACGTCTTCGAAGCCGTCGACCTTGCCGTGCTCCCAGTCGGTGAGGCGGAGGAGCTCGCCGTCCATCGGCAGCCCCTCGATCGGCTCCGGGATCGATCCGATGGAGGAGATGACGAGCTTCGTGTGGACCTCGCGCTCCGCGCCCGGAACGATCACCGCCTTGCCGCGCTCGTCGAGGTGCGTGCGGCACATGCGGAGGCCGGTCAGCCGATCGCCGCTCGTGATGAGCCCCACCGGAGCGGCCAGCGGCTCGACCCGGAAGAGATACTTGCTCTGGGCCTTCTCGAGGATGCGCCGGCGGACCTGCTCGACCTTCTGAAGCTGCTCCGGCGTCGGCTTCTCCGGCCCCTCCGCGAGCGGCATGTCCTCGATGCGCCGCCGGTAGTACAGCGTGCAACCCCAGAGCCCGAGGTCCTCGTACTTGAGGCCGTGGCGCGCCAGGGTCTCCGGGATCCCGTCGACCTCCATCTCGATCAGGTCGACGTCGATGCCGCGGGCCTTCAGGCGTCGCGATACGCTCTCGAGCTGCAGCACCTTGACGACGTCGATCGACGCCAGGCCGCCGCCGACCACCGCCGCGTCGTCGTGGATCTCGTAGGTCGGGCCATTGTAGCCGCGCTCGCGGTAGTGGTTGAACCAGTAGATGAACGGATTCTGGTAGACGAGGCCGCGATTGATGTACATGTCCGCGCCCGTCACCGGCAGCGGGCGATCGCGCCAGGCGCCGTTCGCGAGCACGATCATGTCGAAGCCCCAGCTGTCGACGAGCTCGTTGAACGAGACGTCGCGCCCGATTCCGGTGCGCGGGACGAAGATCACGCCCTCGCGCGTCAGCTTGGAATCGATGAGGTCGTACTCCTTGCGGCGGAGGCCGGTGTGCCAGAGCGGCAGCCCGTCCTCGACCTTGCCGTACGGCCGGTCGTTCTGCTCGAACACCACGCAGAGCGCGCCGCTCTGGGCGAGCTTGTCCGCCGCCTCGGCGCCGGCGGTCGCGCCGCCGATCACGGCAACGCACGTGCGATACTGGTCGTCCACGTCGGGATGCGGCCCGTCGGGCTGGGGGCCGGGCCGGGATCGGGGTACCCCGGCGGTCCGGGGGACGCAAGCTCGATCGCGTGGGGCCGGAGCCGCGAAGCGATTGCGTTGCCCCGGCGGGGCGCGGAAGCTCGGCCAGACTCGTAGGCCAAGGGACGGAACTCGATGCGGACACGCGACCTGCTGACCTTGCCGAACTCCGGCCACCCGGGCATCAACGCGCTCTTCGCCAAGGCGCACTCCGCCGACTGGGACTTCGAGCGCGACGTCGACTGGTCCATTCCGATCGAGCCCGACGATCCGCTCGTCGACGACCGCTGGGCCGCCTTCGGCGGGACGCCGACCTTCGAAGCCCTCCCCGCGCGCGCCCGCGCGTATGCCACCCGCCGCGGGCTCGGGCGAATGCTGAACATCCTGCAGGTCGGCGAGAGCGTCGCACAGAACGTCTGCGCGCGCCTCGTGCTCGAGCTGCGCGAGGAGGACTACCGGAACCACGCCGCCGCCCAGGCGATGGACGAGGCGCGGCATCATCTCGCCTATCGCCGCTTCATCGAGAAGATGAACGAGCAGATCGAGGACATCGACCTCGGCACCGAGATGATGTTCGACGCCGTGCTCGCGATGGACGACCCGCTCGACCTGATCGCGACCGAGCAGTTCTTCCTCGAGAGCCTCGCGATGAACATCTTCGAGGGCATCCACGAGCACGCGACGCACCCGCTCTTGAAGTCGATCATCGGCCTCATCACGCGCGACGAGAGCCGTCACATGGGGTTCGGCGTGCTGTACATCGCCGAGCACATGCGCCGCAGCACGCTCGACGACCGCGTCCGGTTCGCTCGGCGCTGGCTCGGCCAGATCCTGGGATCGCTCACCGACCGTCCCGGGCCGATCATGCTCTCGCGCCTCGTGAAGCGCCTGCGGGAGGTGGGCGTCGACGACGTCGACGAGCTCGCGCCGCAGCTCCTGCGCGAGCAGGCGGAGAAGAATGCGGCCGACCTGGCAGCGGCCGCATCGGGAGAGAAGGTCCCGCACCTGCTGAAGAGCGCGCGCCGCGCCGGGCTGCTCGAGCCGGAGATCCTCGAGGCGCTCGGCGTCGCGGAGAACCCGCTCGTGCGGGGCGCCCTGCGCGCGACGGCGGGCGACGCCTGAGCGGAAGCGGGATTTCTACGCCGGCTTGCCGGCGGCCGCGACGTCGGCGGCGTCTTCCTCGGGAAGCGGACGCATCCGCCCGTCGCGCGCGACCTCGAACTCGATGCCGCCCCACCGCACCGTGTCGCCGAGGTACGCGAGGACGAAGATCGTCGAGATGAAGAGGTCCTTGAACGGCACCAGCCAGACGTGGCGCCAGATGCGCTGCACGCCGAACACGCGGCTCGCGATCATGCCGCCGATGACGGTCCGGAGGCCCACGGCGGTGGCGAAGACCTCCCACCCGGCGAAGCGCGTGGCGAGGAGGTACACGGTCGCCCAGAGCGTCGTGTGCGTCACCATCGACGCGAGGTACGAGCCCGGGCGGCAGATCCGGTAGGTGCGCGCCCAGCGCAGCTGGTGATCGAAGACCTCGCGCAGGCGGTCGAGGTCGAGGACGGTCTCGACGACGACCGGCGCGAGCACGGAGACGTACCCGCGCCCGACCGCGATGTTCCCCATCTGGTAGTCGTCGGCGAGGTGGTCGGCGATCGCGGTGAAGCCGCCGATCTCTTCGAGGACCGACCGCTTGATGCAGATCGTCGCGCCGAAGGCGTAGCTCTGGCGCTCCCACTTGCGCGCGACGGTCACCATCGGCGCGAAGTCGGTGTTGATGAAGAGCGCCTCGAGCTTGTGCGCGAGCGTCGTGCCGAAGGCGGCGCGGTACGCGCAGGTCACGAGCCCGGCGTTCGGCTCGTCCAGGTACGGGACGACGCGCTTCAGGTAGCTGGCGTCCGCGCGGATGTCGGCGTCGGCGATGACCAGCACGTCGTGCTTCGCGCGCTGGAGCATGTTCTCGAGGTTGCTCACCTTCGCGTTGGTGCCGATCCGGCGATCGGACACGACGAGCTCGATGTCGACCTCGGGGAAGTCGCGGCGAAGGCGCTTCACGATCGCGATCGCGGGATCGGCCGCGTCGGCCACACCGAACACGATCTGGAGGCGCGGGTAGTCGAGCGCGCAGGTGTTCGCGAGGTTGTCGTAGGTCTCCGGCACGGCGCCGCAGAGCGGCTTCAGGATCGTGACGGGCGGCAGGATCGCGTCGTCGGGCAGCGGCTTCGCGAGCTCGCTGCCTCGCCAGCGCGCGAAGAGCCACGCGCACACCACGCTCGCGAGCTGGTAGCCGGTCGATACCGCCACCAGCAGCAGGATGACGTTGGCGATCGTGATCAATGCCCTGTCGCGCTCCGCCGCCGCGAGCGACGGATCAAGCGCTCGCGCCCGGGCCGCTCGCCATCGGTGCGACCGCCGCATTGGACGCGCGTGCCGCGCGCGCCTCCTTCGCCTCGCTGCGGCGGTGCCACATCGTCTTCAGGAACTGCCGGCCCTCGGCGAGGAGGCGCGGGCGCTCGTGCGAGTCGAAGACGATCTGCTTCACCTTCTTCGCGATGTAGCGCGGGCGGAAGTAGAACTCCTTGTAGAAGCGCTCGACCGACGCGTAGATCTCGTCCGCCGAGATCGCCGGATAGCTCACCGTGCACTTCTGGTAGCCGCCGTCGTCGACGAGCGGGTCGATGACCTCGTAGCCGTTCGACTTGACGAAGTCGTAGAAGTGCGTGCCGGGGTACGGCGATGCGAGCGAGACCTGGATCGTCTCGCAGTCCATCTCCTTCGCGAAGTCGATGGACTGGCGGATCGTCTCCGGCGTCTCGCCGGGGAGCCCCACGATGAACGTCCCGTGGATCAGGATGCCGAGCTTGTGGCAGTCCTCGGTGAAGCGGCGGGCGGTGCGGATGTCGACGCCTTTCTTGATGTTCTTCAGGATCTCGTCGTTCGCCGACTCGTAGCCGACCACGAAGAGGCGAAGGCCGCCGTCCTTCATGATCTTGAGCGTCTCGTAGTCGACGTTGGCGCGGGAGTTCGTCGACCAGGTGTAGCCCATCTCGCCGATGCCGCGCGCGATGTCGCGGGCGCGCTGCTTGTCGGCGGTGAAGGTGTCGTCGTCGAAGAAGATCTCGCGCATGCCCGGGAACATGTGCCGCATCGGCTCGACTTCCCGGAGCACGTTCGCGACGCTGCGCGTGCGGTAGCTGTGCCCGGTCGTCACCTGCGGCCAGAGGCAGAAGGTGCAGCGGGCCGGGCAGCCGCGGCCGGTGTAGAGCGAGACGTACGGGTACTGGCAGTACGGCGAGTTGTACTTCTTGAAGTCGAGGTTCTCGGCGTAGACCTCGGTCGCGAAGGGCAGATCGTCCAGCTCCTCCCGGTTGAGCAGCGGCCGGTCCGGGTTCGTGTAGATGCGGCCGTCGCGGCGGTAGGTGATGCCGGCGACGGTGCTCCAGTCGCGACCCTCCGCGACCTCCTTCATCGCGACGTCGAACTCCTTGCGGGCGACCAGGTCGATCGCGTGCGACGCGTTGAGCGTGAACTCGGGCTGCGCGGTCGGCTGTCCGCCGACGAGCGCGATCACGGCGTCCCGGTTCCGCGACTTGATCTTCTCCGCGGTCTCGGCGTCCTTCCGCAGCGACGGCGCGCTCGTGTGGATGACCACGAAGTCGTAGTCCGCCGCGATCACGACGGTTTCGTCCTGGTTCAGCCCTTCGGGCGGAGCGTCGAGCAGGCGCGCGCCCGGGATCATCCCGGTCGGGTACGCGAGCCAGGTCGGGTACCAGAAAGACCAGACCTCGCGCTTCGCCTGGTAGCGCGACCCCGCGCCGCCATCGAAGTCCTCGTAGGACGGCGGGTTCAGAAAGAGAGTCTTCATCATCGATTCGACATCCCCTTGGCGCACCCCTGCGGTGGTCTCCCCCCGCCACCAGCGCCCCGATCGTCGCGGTCTCTCACGAAGAGGAACACGCCGACGGCCAGCCGGACGCGGGATTATATTGTTCGGTCAGGCGAAGGCAACGTCGCCGGCGGGCGCGTACGCGATGCGGGTTTTTGGCGGGGCCAATCGTTGGTCGCGGTGCCCCTGTCTCGTATAAGGCAGTGTAGCAGGTTCGGCATGGCGAGTTCAGAGGGAGTCGCTCTCATCTACGCTCCGGAGGGGGTCGATCCGCGCGCCATCTTCGCCGGCCGCCCCCTGATCGATCGGGCGATCGCCCTCGCGGAGACGGCAGGTTTGACGCCGTACGTCGTGGGTGCGGCCGACGCGCCGTGTCCGAGCGGCGTCGATCGGGTGGCCCCCGGGGGCCGTCTACCGGTCGATCTCCTTCCGCGCACGAACGTCGTCCTCTGGCGCTGCGACGTCGCCTGGGTGGCGCGGACGCTCCAGGCGGTCCTGCGGGACGGGTCCGGCACGCGAACCGTCGCGCTCGACGACCGCGGGCGTCCGGCGGTCGTCCGGCTGACCGCGACGCGGCTCGCGGGCCGGGTCCCCGCGACGCTCGAGCTCGCGGCCGGCGGAGCGACCGCGATCGGCGCACCCGGACAGGTCGCGGGAAACCGCCTGATCGCGCTCGACGCGGGCGGAGCGGGGCGGTTCCGCGCCGCCGAGGCGGAGCTCGTCGCGACGCTCGACAACCCGCGCGACGGGGTCTTCGACCGCGTGTTCAATCGCCCGATCTCGCGCCGGGTGACGCCCTTCCTCCTCTCGTGGCCGATCACGCCGAACCAGGTGACGGTACTGTCGCTCGCGGTCGGGCTCCTCGCGGCCGTGGCCCTCGCGCAGTCGGGCTACCTCTGGCCGATCGCCGGTGCGCTTCTCCTCCAGCTCACCGCCGTCCTGGATTGCGTGGACGGGGAGATCGCGCGCGCGAAGGTCCTCGAGTCGGAGTGGGGTGAGCTGCTCGACATCACGACCGACTCGGTCATCCACGTGGTCGTCTTCCTCGGCATGGCGGCACACGCGTGGCCCGCGCTCGGAGTCGACGTCGCGTGGGCGCTCGGCGCCCTCTTCGCGACCGGCGGCTTCGCGTCGTTCGTCGTCGTGACGCGCGCCGAGCGCAGCGAGGAACGGTGGCGGCCGATCGACGACTGGCAGGCGCGACTCCTCGCGCGCATGCTCGCGACCCTGACGACGCGCGACTTGAGCGTGCTCGTCCTTGCCGCCGCGGCCTCGGGGATGCTGACGCAGCTCCTCGTCGGCGCGTCGTTCGGCGCGCACGCGTTCTGGGTGAGCGCGCTCGCGCTCCACACCTCGCTCATGCGGCGCGCCGCCGGACCACCGGGGCCGGCGCGCGTCGCAGCGCCGACCGCGGAGCGGCGCGCCCGCTCGTAGCGTCAGGCGAGGTCGGTCAGCAGCACGCCGCGCGCCATCCGCGGCACGATCTTCGACGGGCAGTCGCGCAGGTCGACGGCGGGATCGCGGAACTTCGCGAGCGCGTCGGCCTTGCCGGCGCCGTAGAAGACGATCGCGCCGAGCTCCGCGCGCTCGAGCAGGCGGCGCGACGCGCTCACGCGGCGCGGCGGCGGCTTCGGCGATCCCTCGACGAGGACGAAGTGCTCGCTCGGGTCGTCGAGCGCGGGATGGCGCGGAAAGAGCGACGCGCAGTGCCCGTCCTCGCCCGCGCTCAGCACGACGACGTCGAGGCGCCCGCCCGCGCGATCGAGCTCCGCGCCGTACGCGGCGACGCCGGCGTCGGGTCGCGAGTCGTCGACGACGAACGGGTGCGCGTTGCCCTCGGGAAGCCGGCCGCTCGCGATCAGCGCGTCCAGCAGGTCCTCGCGGACGAGCTTGTAGTTGCTCTCTTCGCTCGTGATCGGCACGAGCCGCTCGTCGGCGAGAAACACGTGGACCTGTGCCCACGGCGCGTCGCGCGCGGCGAGACGGCGATAGATGCCGCCGACGCTTCGCCCGCCGACGACCCCGAGCGCGACCGACGGCCGCTTTCGCGCGAGCGCGGAGAGCGCGTCCGCGACGAGGTTCGCGGCCCGCTCGTCGACGTCGTCGCGCGTCCCGCTGTAGGTGTCCACGAGCGGTCCTCCCCGGCCAGAGGAGCACGCGGCGCGCGGCATTGCCACCGCGCGCGCTTCGCGCGGGTCAGGCGCCGGCGACGGGCTCCGCGCGCCGACGACCGGCGAGCCGCGGGTGGAGGCGGGGCGTGAGCAGCCGCTCGCGACGCTGCTCGAGCTCGAGCCAGCGGCCGCGCGCTTTCAGGAGGTCGCTGCGCGACACGACGCCGACCACCGAATCGGGCTTGCCGCGCTCGACGACGGGCAGGCGCCCGACGGCCGCGTTCGCCATCCGCTCGGCGGCCGCCCGGCAGCTCTCGTCGGGAAACGCGACGATCGGCTCGCGCTGGAGCAGGTCTCCGACGACCGCGGAGTCGAGCGCCTCCGTCGACGCCCGGTCGATCAGGCTCGATCGCGTGACGACGCCGAGGAGGCAACCGCTCCCGTCCACGACCGGATAGCCCTGGTGGCGCCGCCGCGCCGGGTCCCGGCCGAAGAAGCGCGCCTCGAGCTCGCGCGCCGGGAGCTCGGCCGGCACGGTCTCGACCGATCGGGTCATGACGTCGCCGACGGTGAGGGCCTCGAGCGGGTCCGTCGAGTACTCGCGCGTGAGCACGACCCCGCGGCGCGCGACCTTCTCGGTCAGGATCGAGCGCTTCATGACGAGCACGGTGAAGGCATGGCCGGTCGCGCACGCGATCAGCGTCGGAAGAAGAGCTCCGACGTCGTGCGTGAGCTCGAGCGAGAACACGACCGCCGTGAGCGGCGATCGCATGGTCGCGCCCATGATCGCGGCGAGGCTGACGAGCGGCCAGAGCGGCGCGCCCGACGCGGGCAGCATCGGCGACTCCAGGCAGCCGAGCGCCGCACCGACCATGAGCAGCGGCGCGAGCACGCCGCCCGACGTCCCCGAGCCGAGCGCGATCGCCCAGATGAGCGCCTTCGCGATCAGCAGCGACGCGAGCCCGGTCGCGCTCCCGTCGCCCGCAATGAGCTTTCCGATCTCGTCGTAGCCGACGCCGAGCGCGCGCGGCTCGAGGAGGCCGCCGATGCCGACGACCGCGCCGCCGATCGCCGGCCACCACATCCAATGCATGGGGAGGAGCTGGAACGCGTCCTCCGCCGCGTACACGGCCCAGGTGAGGAGGCTCGACACGCCGCCCGCGACGAGCCCGACGGGGACGCACGCGGCGAGAGCGGCGAGGTCCATCGCGCCGCGCTCGGGGAGCGGGAACAGGGCGCCGCTTCCGAGCAGATAGGGTCGCAGCGCGGCCGCGACGGCGCTCGCGATCGCGGCCGGCACGAAGCTCCTCGGCTTCCACTCGAACAGGAGGAGCTCGACGGCCAGAAGGACGGCCGCGACCGGCGTCCCGAACGTCGCCGACATTCCCGCCGCGGCGCCCGCGACCAGAAGCGTCTTTCGCTCCGCCGCCGTGACGTGCAGCGCCTGCGCGACGATGGAGCCGATCGCTCCGCCGGTCATGATGATCGGACCCTCGGCCCCGAACGGGCCGCCCGATCCGATGGAGATCGCGGACGACAGCGGCTTCAGCACCGCGACCTTCGGCTCCATCCGGCTCCGGCCGATCAGGATCGCCTCCATCGCCTCGGGGATGCCGTGCCCGCGAATGCGGTCGGAGCCGTAGCGCGCCATGAGGCCGACCACGAGCCCGCCTGCGATGGGCGCGAGCACCGCCGCGAGGCCGAGCGCGTTGTCGGCCGGCGATACGTTTGCGACGGAGAGGCGCTGGTAGAAGAAGAGGTTCGTGAAGAAGCAGACCAGCCGGAAGAGGACGAGCGCGGCGACGGCGCCCGCTGCGCCCACCGCCGCCGCGACCGTCGCGGTCAAGACCAGCCGGCGGTCCGCGGTGAAATCGCCCAGGGCGCTCACCGCGCCCCCTCACACCCGAGCGCGCGGGCGCCGCCGCAAAGAAAATATATCACAACGCGATACTATAGCGATCGTCCCCGTCGTCTCAACCGACCCCGCGGGACGAGCGCGGGGGAGGACGCGCCGGCGCGGCGGGCGCGCGAGGACCGCCTCGGCGCACGCGCGCGGCTTCACGAAGGCGGAATACGAAGCGCTCGCCGCCTTTCGCGCGCGCCTCCGGCGGTTCCTCCGCTTCAGCGAGGAAGGCGCGCGCGCCGCCGGCTTGACGGCGCAGCAGCACCAGCTCCTCCTCGCCATCATGGGCATGCCGGGCCGCGACTGGACGACGGTGGCCGAGCTCGCGGACGCGCTCCAGATCCGCCACCATGCGGCCGTCGGCCTGGTCGATCGGTGCGTCCGCGCCCGGCTGGTCGCGCGCTCGCGCAATCCGGAGGACCGCCGCCAGGTGCAGGTCGCGCTCACGCGCCGCGGCGCCGCGATCCTGGCGCGATTGTCAGACCGGAACCGGCGCGAGCTCTCCGCGCTCCGGCACGCGCTCGCGCTGCCCTTCGTCTAGCTGGTTCAACGCGGTCTCAAGAGCCGCCGTCGGCGAGGTCCAGCTCCAGCACGGTCGCGAGCGGGTCGAGCAGGCGTTCGGGGACCTGGATCGTCACCTCGCCCATCGGGTCGGAGTTGAAGAGCTGATCGAGGATCGAGCAGCGCGTCGTGAACGCGAGCGCCTCGCCCGTCCGGAGCTCGCGCACGCCGGCGACGCGCTTGATCGGGAGGCCGCGCACGGTGACGTCCTCGTACGGGCGCATCAGGAGGTGCACGTACACGCGGTTTCCGCGCCGCGTGGACGGTCCGTAGAACTGCCAGGGCTCGAGGCCGGCCGCCGTGTCGACGATGCTCGCGCCGTACGCGTCCATCCAGCGCGCGATGACGTCCAGGCGCTCGATCTGCTCGGCGGGGAGCGAGCCGTCGCCGGTCGGCGACACGTTGAGGAGCAGGTTGCCGCCGCGCCCGGCCACCTCGCAGAGCGCGTGCACGAGCGCGCGCGCCGACTTGTAGTCGCGATCGCCGGGATTCCATGCCCAGCTCTCGTTCATCGTCAAGCACGTTTCCCAGGCCCGGAGCGGCGGCTGCGGCGGCACGAACTGCTCGGGCGTGTCGAAGTCGCCGACGCCGGGCAGACGATCGTTGATCAGGATGCCGGGCTGGAGGGCCCGGATCATGTCCTCCAGCTCGCGCGAGCGCCACTCCGCGGCGCTCCGCTCCCAGCCGCCGTCGAACCACAGGAGGTCGATCGGCCCGTAGCCCGTCAAGAGCTCGCGGAGCTGCGCGAACAGGAAGTCCTGGAAGCGCGCCCACTGCTCGGGCGACGGCTTCGACTGGCGCCCGAAGCGGTACGGCCGGTGCTCGTCACGGAACGCGGGGTAGTCGGGATGGTGCCAGTCGCACAGCGAGAAGTAGAAGCCCACCTTGAGGCCGAGGTCGCGCGCGGCGTCGACGTACTCGCGCACGAGGTCGCCGCCGTACGCCGAGCGCGCGACCGAGAAGTCGGAGCAGCGCGCGTCGTACATCGCGTAGCCGTCGTGGTGTTTGGTCGTGAAGACGGCGTACTGCATGCCCGCGCGGCGCGCGCGCTCGAGCCAGCGCCGCGGGCTGCCGGGCGCCGGCGAAAAGCCGCGCGCGGTCTCGTGGTAGCGCTCGACCGGGACGTCCTGGCAGTGCGGCAGGTTCGGCGTGCCGCCGACGAGCGGCCAGGAGATCTCGAGGCCGCGCTGGCTCACGTGCCCCCAGTGGATGAACATCCCGAACCGCGCTCGCTCGAACCAGCTCGCCATGGCGGAGACCTCCGCGCGCGTCATGCCACGGCGGCGGGGCGCCGCGCGAGCCGCACGCGCGATCAGCGTGGAAACGGGGCGATTGACTCGCGACCGCGCCTCGCGGACCGTCTGCGGCGATGAGCGCGAAGCTCGAGCACGCGGCGTCAGAGGAGCGCCTGAACGGGGCGCGCGACGTCGCGGCGTCCCTGCTCGCGACGCCGCTCGTCCCGCTCTTCCTCTCGGCGGTCCTCTTCGGCGTGATGGCAGTCGGCGTCCGCGTCGCCGCGCGCGACATGGGCGCGCTGCAGGTCGCGTTCTTCCGCTTCGCGGGATCGTTCCTCGTGCTGCTCGTCACCGGCCGCGGCCGCGGCCTCCGTCCCCGGCCCGGGAACCTGCCGCGCGTCCTTCTGCGCGGGCTGATCGGCGGCTGCGCGATCTCGCTCTACTTCGTCGGCATCGCGGGCGCGGGCGCCGGGCTCGCGTCCCTCCTCCAGAGCACGTACCCGGTGTTCGCAGCGCTGCTCGCGAGCGCGCTCCTCGGCGAGCGCTTCACCGCCCGGCTCGCGACGGCGATCGCGCTCAACTTCGCGGGTGCGCTGCTCGTGCTCGGGTTCGAGCTCCGGCTCGGTCCGTCGGCGACCCTCGGGATGCTGGCGGCGCTCGGCGCCGCCGTGCTCTCCGGCGGAGCCATCGTGACGGCCCGGCATCTGCGCGGCAGCGAGAACGCGACGCTGATCACGACCTACTTCATGGCGGTCGGCGCCGTCCTGACGTCGCCCTCGCTCGCGGCCGGGCTTCCCGCCGCCGACGCGCACCTCGTCGCGGCGCTCGCGGTCGTCGTGCTCACGTCGGTCGCGGCGCAGTGGCTCCTCCACCACGCGCTGGGCTTCGTCACCGCGGCGCAGGCGAGCCTCGTCGCCGCGACCGGCGTGGTCACCGCGGCGACGCTCGAGGCGGAGTGGTTCGGCGAGACGCTGCACCCCGGCACGATCGCTGGCGGTACGCTGATGCTCGTGGCGGTTTACCTCGCATCGCGCGCGAAGCCGGCGCCCGTCGCCTAGCTAGCGCGACCCGGGCCGCTTCCATTTCCACCCACTGCGTCGGGCGCGTCGTTGATCGCGTCGATCAGCATGCGGAGGCGGCCGAAGTGCCGGCGCGTGAAGTGGAACACGAGCCGCGGAAGATCCGCGAGCTCGGGCTCGCCCGATTCCTCGGGCAGCGGTCCCGACCGCAGGATCTCCCCGTCGGCGACGATGTCCTCGAACTCCGCGTTCAGCTTCGCGACCGCCCCGTCGTCGAGCGGCGAGCTCATGCGGACGATGAGGTGGTCGCCGACGTAGCGCGACGAGTGATAGCGCCGGTAGAAGCGCGTGATCTCGTCGATCGCCCGGTCGAGGTCGTCGGTGACGATGAAGAGCCGCATGTCGGCCGGAGAGACGAGGCCGGCGGCCAGCAGATGGTCCTCGACATAGCTCCGCCACGTTCGCCAGTACGTGCCCCCGGGCTCGTCGACGAAGACGATCGGCACCGGGCGCGACTTCCCGGTCTGCACCAGCGTCAGCGACTCGAAGCCCTCGTCGTGCGTGCCGAAGCCGCCCGGGAAGAGCGCGATCGCGTCGGCCTCCTTCACGAAGACGAGCTTCCGCGTGAAGAAGTATTTGAAGTTCACGAGCTTCGGATCGCGATGGATGAACTCGTTCGGCTGCTGCTCGAACGGGAGGCGGATGTTGATGCCGAAGCTCCGCGTCCGCCCGGATCCCTCCTGGCAGGCGCGCATGATGCCGGGACCGCCGCCGGTGATGACCATGAAGCCGCGATCGGCGAGGCGGCGCGCGAACTCGTGCGCGTGGCGATACGCGGGGTGGCTCTCCGGCGTTCGCGCCGAGCCGAAGATCGAGACCTTCCGGACGTGGTGGTACGGCGCGAAGACGCGGAAGGCGTAGCGCATCTCCTTGAGCGCCGCGCTCACGAGCCGCATGTCCGCGATGCTCGCGCGGTCGCGCACCATCTTCTCGGCCGTCTGCGCGATCTCCGCGGCGAGGTCCTCCGGCGCCGGGGCGGCGCGCCGCGGCGCGCGCGCGCGTCGGCCGACTTCCGGGACGGCGGCGGGCGCGTCGTCGCCGCCCATCCCGATCGGCGCGGGCTCGCCGGTCCTCTGGACGTCGGCCGCCTCGCCCGGCTCGGAGGCGACGATCGCCGCCGGACGGTCTGCCTCGGGCGGAGCGTCGTCGCCGCGCGCGGGCCCGATCGCCGAGGCGCCGGCGCGCGGCCTACGCCGGCGACGGCGAGCGGTTGCGCGCGCGGCCGCGCCGGGA
This sequence comes from Binatia bacterium, assembly GCA_035651755.1. GTDB lineage: Bacteria > Desulfobacterota > Binatia > UBA12015 > UBA12015 > DASRFA01. The sequence goes on from DASRFA010000060.1 coordinate 449,314, forward strand.
CGAGAGGTGCTTCCTGTGGTCACGGCCCATTGTCCCCCGCTCGGCGGCGCGAGGCGAGGCCCATGCTCGCCGCTCGCGGCGCCTCAGCGAACCGCGATGACGACCCTCTGCGGCGTCGGCGCCAGCTCCGCGAGCGCGATCCGCGAGAAGCCTACGGCGGAGAACATGCGCTCGTACTCCGAGAACGTGTAGGCGTCGCCCGCGGCCGTCCCCGCGAGCATCGTGAGGCTGAAGGCGGCCGCTTCCGGCGGCGAGACGCGATCCTCGTTCGGCACGAACTCGACGGCCGCGACGCGACCGCCCGGCGCGAGCGACGCGTGGACGCGGCGGAGCAGCGATTCGTTCGTCGGCGGGTCGAAGTGGTGGAGGAAGTTCGTGAGCAGCACGAGCGCGTGATCGCGGCCGAGGTCGACGTCGAAGGCGCTGCCGGGGAGCGCGGACCAGCGCGCCGCGACGTCCGCCCGCTCCGCGTTCTCGCGTGCGACCGCGAGCACGCTCGCCCAGTCCTGCGCGACGATCCTCGCCTCGGGGTGGTGGCGCGCGATCGTGATCCCGTAGAGCCCGTGACCGGCGGCGACGTCGAGCACCGAGCCGCGGATCGGAAGGTCGCCGAGCGCGAGGTTCAGCATCTCCGCCGACATCGCCGCCATCGGCGCCATCGCGCGCGCGAACTCGACCCACATCGGGTGCTCGGGGGCCATCGTGCCCGCTTCGGACACGGCGGTTCCGCCGCGGCGCACGGCGTCGGTCAGGAGGTCGAACCCCGCCTTCACCGCGGGCGAGGCGATGAACGTGATGGCCGACCCGAGGTACGCGGGCGACGAGCGATCGAGGAAAAGCGCTGCCTCGGTCGCGAGGCCGTAGCGATCCCCGGTCTTCGTGAGGAAGCCGTCGACCGCGAGCCGGTCGCACAGGATGCGGACGCCGCGCTGCGAGGCCGACGTGCGCTCGGCGGCTTCGGCCGCGGTCGCGCCGCGCGCGCCGATCGCGCTGAAGAGGTCGAGCTCGATCGCCGCCTTGAGCGCCGCGGTCCGCTGGTACGCCGTGAACGCGTCGAAGAGCCGCGCCGGGGAGGGAATCTCGTTCGTAGCCATGTCGAAGGGCCTAGCGCCGGCTCGTCCGCGACGCCAGGTGTCGCGCGCTTTGCGCAGCCGTCGAACGCGGGCACCATGGTGCGGCGGGTGCGGCGCGATCGGCGCTTCCCCCGTCGAGCGGATCCATGCGGAGATCGTCGGGAATGCCGCGCGCCATTCGCGCGACCGCGGCGCTGCTGCCGTGCCTCGCGGTCGCCTTCGTGGCGGGCTGCGGCCTCGCCTTCACGCGGCCCGCCGCGAACCGCCCGCCCGAGCCGCCCGCGAGCTGGAGCGAATCGGTCTTCGAGCGGAAGACGACCCCGTCCTACGCGATCACCGCGCCGCGCGACGGCTCCTCCGGAGACACGGTCATCGGCGCCGTCGCGACCTATCGCGTGCGCGAGGGCGACACGCTCTTCGACGTCGCGCGCTACTACGACCTCGGCGAGAACGAGATCGAGGACGCGAACCCCGGCGTCGACCGCTGGATCCCGAAGCCGGGCACCGAGCTCGTCCTGCCGACGCAGTGGGTCCTGCCGTGCTGCAGCTACGACGGCATCGTCGTGAACATCCCCGAGATGCGGCTCTACCACTTCAGCCGCTCGAAGGGCGCTGCCGATCGCGTGACCGTTCGCACCTACCCCGTCGGGCTCGGGCGCGACGATCGGCGAACGCCGCGCGGGACGTTCCGCGTGAGCGGCAAGACGGTGAACCCGACGTGGAACATCCCGGAGTCGATCCGGAAGGAGCACATCCGCGAGCGCGGCGACGCGCGCCGGGCGATCGCGGGCGGCGCGCCCGACAACCCGCTCGGAAGCCACCGCATCGAGCTCGCGAGCTCGCTCTACTCGATCCACGGGACCGACATTCCGTGGGGTGTCGGGATGCTCGTCAGCCACGGCTGCATCCGCCTCTACCCCGAGGACATCGCGCGCTGGTTCCCGGACGTGCCCGTCGGCACCCCGGTCCGCTTCGTCTATCAACCCGTCAAGGCGGGAAGCCGCGGCGGCGCGACCTACGTCGAGGTCCACAGCGACGTCTACAAGCAGGCCGGCTCGCTCGCGTCCGCGGCGCAGCAGGCGCTCGAACGCCGGAAGCTCGGCGGCGCCGTCGATCGGAAGGCGTTGCAGGAGGCGCTCGCCGAGCCGCACGGCGTCCCGGTCCAGGTGTCGGCGCCGGCCGGCCGTCAAGCGCGCGCCGACACGCCGCTGGATGCACGCCGGCGTTGAGCACCCGCTCCGGCGCGCGACGTTTTCGAGTTCGAACTCCGCGCGCGGAGCGCGCGGCCGAGCGGAGCGAGCTAGGGAGTGGCGCCCCGTCCGGCTTTGCCGGATGGGGTGAGGGGCGAGAGCCCCTCGGTTGGATCACTCCAGCTCTCGTACGGCAGCTGCGCGAGATCCGAGCGGTGCATCTCCGCGGCCGCGAGGGCGCGCGAGCGGAGCGCGAGCACCGTCTTCCCCCGCTCGACGACGCGCACCAGGCAGTCGCCGGTCTGCGTGTTCCAGCAGCGCGACGGCGCGTACGCGGTCGAGTGGTACGTGAACGGAAGGACGCGCGCCGGCTCGACGACGATCTCCGCCTCGACGCGCGATCCGCCGTCGTGCCCGACGAAGCGCCACCAGCCGAGCCCCGCGCTCGAGCGGTTGCGGACCAGGTCCGCGGCGCGCTCGCAGCGATAGACGCGGTCGCGCGTGTGGAGATGCACGAAGGTCGGCTTCAGGCGCCCCGACGCGAGCTGCGGCGCGAGCGCCTCGAGCACCGCGGCCGGATCGTCCTCGAAGTGCGCGCAGTGGGCCCAGTCCCAGGCGTCGGCGCGCTCCCGCCCGTAGTGATGCGCCTGGTGGCCGGGTGCCCCGGCGACGACGACGTCGCGGCCGTCGATGACGACGCGCCCGGCGATCGCGGTCCGCGGGCGCGGTATGGTCAACGTCGCGCGCCGGTCGCTCGCGCGCCGGAGCGCCGACGGCATGAGGAAATGCACGTCGGTCTCGCCCGTCGGGCCGTCGTCGAATCGGAGATCCCAGGTCGCTGCATGGCCGTCGACCGCGATCGCTCCCGCGATCGCGTCCGGGCCCCAGCGCGACCAATCGGCCGTCCCCGGGGTGCCGAGCACGGTCTCGTCCCGGCCGGGCTCGATCTGCGACTGCGCTGTCGCGAAGCGACGCGCGATCGCGAACGACCGACCCGGATCGCGGCGGCAGGTGTGGGCGAACCACGCCGTCCCGCCCGCCTGCGGGTGGTCGGCGAGCGGGTTGAGCAGCGTCTGGCGGATCCAGTAGCCGTCGCCCGTCTCGCGATCGACGAAGATCGCGTACCACGCCTCGTAGAACGGCGCGGTGCCGCCGTTCCACGCGACCCGGTTCGCGGCTGCCGGCGTCAAGCCCTCGGACGGGCTCACGCGCTCGCTCTCGACCGTGGACGCGGCGCTCGCAGGTTCGTCCCCGATCACCGCGCGCTACTGCGGCGCGTCGCCCTCGAAGCGATCGCCGGGGCCGATCGCGCGGCGTCCCGCGAAGCCCCCGTCGAGGGTGTGCCAGTGCTCGATCGCGTCCTCGCCGTAGCGCCAGCAGAGGTACACGGTCTCGCCGCGGTGCCGGCTCCGGAAGTCGACGAGGCCGTCGAGACCCTTCACCTCGAGACCCATTTCGGCGACGCCGTCGAGCGCGGCGCCGATCCGGCCCGCCACCACGTGGGCCTCCGACTGGCGCCGGCGGATCGCCTCGGGGGCGTCCGGATCGACCTCGACGGGTCCCTCGTCGCCGAGCGGGAAGCCCTCCTCTGCGAGCTCGCGCGCGAGCGTTCGCAGGACCTCGACGTCCTCCCGCACCTCCCGAAAGACCTCGGTGAGGCGCGGGACGAAGGCGTTCGCGGCCGCGAGCGAGAAGTGGTGCTCGACATCCAGCACGCGCGCATCCTAGCGCGCGCTCGCGTCGGTGGGCCAGCGCCGCCGGCCCGCCGCGAGCCGCCGTTGCCGGCCGCGAGACCCGTCTGGTAGCGAGCGGACGTGAGCCCGCTCGTCGGCCAGGTCTCCTCGCCGGACGTCGCGGCCGCCGCGGATCGGCTGCGCGCCGTCGCCGGCGAGCTCGCGAGGGTGTTCGTCGAGCGCACGGAGGTGCTGGAGGGCGCGCTCGCTGCGCTCATCGCCCGCCAGCACGTGCTCCTCGTCGGCCCGCCTGGCACCGCGAAGTCGATGCTCGCGGACGAGCTCTGCCGCCGCATCGACGGCGCGACCTACTTCCAGTGGCTCCTCACGAAGTTCACGACGCCCGAGGAGGTCTTCGGCGCCGTGAGCCTGCGAGCGCTCGAGAACGACGAGTACCGCCGCGTCACGACGGGAAAGCTTCCCGAGGCGCACGTCGCCTTCCTCGACGAGGTCTTCAAGGCGAGCTCGTCGATCCTGAACGCGCTCCTCACGATCCTGAACGAGCGCCGCTTCCACAACGGCGGCCGGCCGCTCGACGTCCCGCTCCTCTCGCTCTTCGGGGCGGCGAACGAGCTGCCCGAGGAGGAGGAGCTCGCAGCGGTCTACGACCGATTCCTGGTGCGCTTCGTCGTCGGCTACGTGGCGGAGGACTGGCGCTTCCTCCGCATGCTGGCGGCGCCCGCGCCCGATGTCGGCGCGACGCTGTCGCTCGCGGACGTGCGATCGCTCCAGGCCGCGGCGGAGCGCGTTGAGATCCCGGACGCCGTGCTGCGCTCGATCGTCGAGGTGCGCCGGGCGCTCCAGGGCCGCGACCTCACGCCCTCCGACCGGCGCTTCCGCCAGAGCCTCTCGCTGATGCGCGCGCTCGCGCTGGTCCGCGGAAAGGCGCGCGTCGGCGACGACGAGCTGCTCTTCCTGGAGCACGTCCTCTGGCGCGATCCCTCCGAGCGCGACACCGTGCGCGAGGTGCTCCGCCAGCTCGTGCACGGCTTCGACGAGGAGGTGCAGGAGATCGTGTTCCAGGGCCGCGAGCTCGGCGAGTACGCGCAGCGCGAGTGGGACTCGCTCGAGCAGCGCGCGCGCGCCCGCATCGAGGTCGAGACCAAGCTCCGGAACCTCCTCCGCCAGCTCGACGAGATCGAGCGCCGCGCGCGCGAGGCGGGCCGGAGCGTCGGGCGCGCCGGCGACGCGCGCAGCGAGCTCGAGGCGATCCGCGCGGGGCTCGCCGCCGGCGCGTAGCGCGGGACCGCGCAAGGGACGCGCTCCGGAATGGCGATGAGCAGCGAACGGCACCGCGATCCGCACGCGATCGAGTCCGACTCCTACGACCGCGCGGCGATCGCTCGCCTGCGCGCGGGCTCGGCGGCGTGGCGGCGGGTCGACGAGGAGGGCGCGCGGCTCGTGCCCTACTTCCCCGCCCTGGTCGACGATCTCTTCTGCGCGCTCTTCAAGTACGTCGTGCTCGCGACGCCCGAGGAGGACGCGGCGCCCGGCTCGGAGCTCGCGCGCCGCATCGTGACCGGCGTGATCGCCTCCGAGGCCTACGGCGTGCTCCGCTTGCACACGCTGCTCGACGAGACGCGCGCCGGCCTCGGGGCCGTGCTGCTCGCCGAGGCCCTCCTGCGCGCTCTGCGCGAGGATCGCGTCCTCACGAGCGGCGACCTGCTCGACCTCTGGAACCTCGAGAAGAAGCACGAGCGCGCCGAGGAGGCCGACGACGCGGCCGACGTCGCGCGCGAGCTCGAGGACGAAGCGCGCGCCGCGCGCCGGCAGGGCCGTCCGTCGCGCGGCGACTCGGCGCTCCGCGAGGCGGCGCAGGCGGCCCGGCTCGCGGCCCGCGGCGCGGACGCCGAGCGCGCGCAGAAGCAGCGCCAGGTGAAGGCCGCGCTCGAGCGCGTCGACCAGAAGCTCGACCGCGCCCTCCGGAAGGCGTCGGCCGACGCCGCCACGCGCGTCGCCGATCTGCCGGACGCGCTGTCGACGTGGGGCCGCGGGCTCGGGGCCGGCGGCTCGCACGACCCGGCGCGCGCGATCGATCTCGGTCGCAGGCTCGCCGACAACAAGAAGCTGAAGCGCCTCGCCGCCGTCTTCGGCCGCATGCGGGAGAGCGCGCTGGCCGTGCGCCGCAAGGTCTTCGAGCGCGCGGACGAGGAGCTGCACGAGGTCCGTCCCGCGCGCGGCCTGGACGACCTCGCGCGCCTCGTGCCGCACGAGCTGATCGCGCTCTCGCACCCGCTCCTCCGCCGCGATTTCCAGCGCCGCCTGCTCGACGGCGGCGTGCAGTCGTATGCGCTGCGGGGCGTGGACCAGCGCGGCCGCGGCCCGCTCGTCCTCTGCCTCGACGTGAGCTCGTCGATGGCGGGCGACAAGGAGGTGTGGGCGAAAGCCGTCGCGCTCACCTTCGTCGAGCTCGCGCGCCGGCGCCGCCGGCGCTGCCACGCGCTCGCGTTCTCGTCCGGCGAAGGCGGGCTCCGGCGCTTCGACCTGAACCCGCGCCTTCCCTACCAGGTGTCGCTCGACACGGCGCTCGACCTCGCGGAGCACTTCCCGGGCGGCGGCACCGACTACGAGGCTCCGCTCCGCGCCGCGACGGAGCTGCTCGCCAGCCGCGACATGAAGCGCGGCGACCTCGTGATGATCACCGACGGCGAGTGCGAGGTGACGCCCGAGTTCCGCGAGGAGTTCGTGCGCGCAAAGCGGCGGCGGAACTTCTCGCTGTACGCGATCCTCGTCGACGTGCGCGGCGCTCGCGAGGAGACGATCCGCGCGCTCGCCGATCGCGTGGCGTTCGTCACCGACCTGCGCGCGGACGCGGGGCCGCTGTTCCGCGAGCCGGCCGCGAGACGACGAGCGGCGTGAGCGCGAGCGCCGCGCTGGAGGGCGTCCGCGTGCTCGACGCGACCGGCGTCGAAGGCGCGCTCGCCGCGCGCCTTCTCGGCGACCTCGGCGCGGACGTCGTCCGCCTGGAGCCGCCGGAAGGCGGCGCGCTTCGCCGCCGCAGCGACGAGCTCGCGTGCTTCTACACCTCGGACGAGCGCGCGGTCGCTCTCGATCCGGCGCTCGCGCGCGACCGAACGGCGCTCCGCCAGCTCGTCGACCACGCCGACGTCGTGTTCGACGAGAGGCCGTCGGGACTCCTCGACCGTTTCGGGATCGCGGTCGGCGCGCGCGACGGCGCGGCATCGCCGCTCGTGCGCGTCGCAATCTCCGCGTTCGGCGGCATCGGCCCGCGCGCCCACTGGCTCGGGTCGGACCTCGTCTGCGCTGCCGCCTCCGGAATGACGTTCGTGAACGGCCATCCCGGCGCGCCGCCGATCACGCCCTTCGGCCTCCAGGCGTACCACTCGGCCGGCGTCTACGCGGCGATCGCCGCGCTCCTCGCCCTGCGACGCCGCCGGCAGACCGGCCGCGGAGCGGCGATCGACGTCAGCGTGCAGGCGGCCGCCGCGGCGGCGGTCGAGCACGTCACGTCGTTCTACCGGCAGCACGGATCGGTGGAGCCGCGCCGCGGAACGCTGCACTGGAGCCGGACGTTCCGCATCGCGCGCTGCCGGACGGGGGACGTGCTGCTCTGCCTCCTCGGCGACTGGACGACGCTCGTCGAGTGGGTCGTGAGTGAGGGCGCGTCGCCGTCGCTGCGCGACCCGCGCTGGGAGGACGTCGAGGAGCGGAAGCGCGACTGCGAACGGATCTTCGACGAGCTCGACCGCTGGGCGGCGACCCGCGACGCCGACGCGATCGCGGAGACCGCGCAGCTCCTGCGCCTGCCGTTTGCGCGCGTGCGCTCTCCGGACGAGCTCGCGGGCGATCCTCAGCTCGCGGCGCGCGGCTTCGCCGTCGCGTGCCCGGGCGGAGACGGCGACCGCGCGCTGCCGCGCGTCTTCCCGGGCGCGCCGTTCCGGCTGTCGGCCACGCCGTGGCGGCTTCGCCGTCGCCCGCCGCGCCTCGGCGAGCACACGGCCGAGGTGCTCGCCGACCCGCGCTGGACCGGGGCGCAGGCGCCGAGCGAAGCGTCGGCTCTCGCGCGCGCCGGGAACGCGCGGGCCACCGGCCGGCCGCTCGCCGGTGTGACCGTCCTCGACTTCACCTGGGTCGTCGCGGGACCGGTCGCGACGCGCATCCTTGCGGACCACGGCGCGCGCGTCGTCAAGGTGGAGCGCAAGAACGCCGCCGACTTCGGCTGGCGGCGCGGCGGACTCTCGGGGAACCTGAACCGCGGCAAGCAGAGCATCGTGCTCGACCTCGCCGTGCCGCGCGGTCGCGCGCTCGCGCGCGCGCTCGCGGCGCGGAGCGACGTCGTGATCGACAACTTCTCCGCGCGCGTCATGCCGAACCTCGGCCTCGACTACGAGAGCTTGCGCCGGGTCGGGCCCGGGATCGTCGCGGTGTCGATGTCGGGCTTCGGACACGACGGACCCTGGCGCGACCACGTGAGCTACGGCCCGACCCTGCAGGCGCTCGCGGGTTTTCCGCTGCTCATGCGCCTCGCCGACGGCGCGCCCGCGGGCTGGGGGTACTCGTGGTCGGACATGGCGGGCGGGATGATGGCGGCGCTCGCGACGCTCGCGGCGCTCGAGCATCGCGATCGCACCGGAGCCGGTCAGTGGATCGACCTCGCGCAGTACGAGACGCTGGTCGCGCTCCTCGGCCCGGGCATCTTCGACGCGCTCGCCGGCCGTGCGGTCGCCGCGCCGGGGAACGCGTCGCAGGAAGGCCCGGCCGTGCCGCACGGCATCTATCGCTGCGCGCCCGACGTGCGCGACGACGGGACGCCCGACGACGATCGCTGGATCGCGATCGCGGTTCTCGACGACGACCAGTGGCGCGCGCTGGCACGCGTCATCGCGTCGGACGGCGAGACGTGGGCGAGCGCGCCGGAGCTCGAGCGCTTCGACGACCGCGCGGCGCGCGGCGACGCGATCGAACGCGCGCTCGAGCGCTGGACGCGCCAGCGGGCTGCGCGCGAGCTCGCGGAGCGGCTGCAGGATGCGGGCGTGCCGGCGGCCGCGGTCGCGAACGGGGAGGACGTCTGCCGACACGACCCGCAGCTCGCGGCGCGCGGCTTCTTCCGGAGCGTGCGCGCGCCCGAGGGCGACCTCGTGACCGTCGACGGCCTGCCGCTCGCCGGCGACGTCGCGGGCGACGTGCTTGCGCCCGGGCCTCTTCTCGGCGAGCACTGCGACGGGGTGCTGCGGGAAATCCTCGGCCTCTCGCACGCCGAGATCGCAGCGCTCCGGGAGGAGGGGGTGATCGCGTGAACGCGAAGCGGCCGGGAGCGACCTATGCCGATGCGGGCGTCGACGTCGCGCGCCTCGAGGGCGGGCTCGGCCGTCTGCTCGGCCGGCTCGCGGCGACGTCGGACTATCCGCGGCGCGGCCGGCCGGTCCTGCCGAACGGCTTCTTCGCGAACGTCCTCGACCTCGGGGCCAACGTCGGGCTCGCGCTCAGCACCGACGGCGTCGGCACGAAGGTCCTCGTCGCGCACGCGCTCCGGCGCTACGACACGATCGGCATCGATCTCATCGCGATGAACGTGAACGACGTGCTGTGCGTCGGCGCCGAGCCGATCTCGCTCGTCGACTACATCGCGCTCCCGTCCGCCGACGCGGACGTGCTGGAGCAGCTCGCGATCGGGCTCGCGGAAGGCGCGCGCCTCGCGCGCGTCAGCATCCCGGGCGGCGAGATCGCGCAGGTCAAGGACCTGCTGCGACCGCATCCGCCCGACGGTCGCGAGGGCTTCGACCTGGTCGCCGCAGCGGTCGGCGTGGTGGCGCTCGACCGGCTGATCCTCGGGCGCGGGATCCGCGCCGGCGACGCCGTCATCGGGCTCGACTCGGCCGGCATCCACTCGAACGGCTTGACGCTCGCGCGCCGGGTCCTCGCTCCCGACAACGCCGTCGACCGCCTGCAGGACCGCCCGGCGGAGCTCGGCGGCGCGAGCATCGGCGAGGATCTTCTCCGGCCGACCCGGATCTACGTGCGCGAGGTGATGGCGCTCCTCGACGCGGGGGTCGACGTCAAGGCGCTAGCGCACATCACGGGCGACGGACTTCTGAACCTCCTGCGGGTGGACGCGCCGGGGATCGGCTTCCGCCTGGACGCGCTGCCGCCGGCGCCCGCGCTGTTCGAGCTGATCGCGGCGCGGGCCGGGATCGACCGCGCGGAGATGTACACGACGTTCAACATGGGCGTCGGCTTCTGCGTGGTCGTCGCGCCCGGCGACGTCGACCGGGCGCTCGCGCTGGTCCGCGCCGAGGGCGCCGGAGCCCGCATCGTCGGCAGCGCGGTGGCCGACCCGGACCGGCGCCTCGTGCTGCCCGAGCCCCGCCTCGTGGGAAAGGGCAAGGCCTTCGAGGGTCTCGCGTAGCCGGCGCGCGCGCTCGGCGAGGCGGCGGGCCTCGATGTCGGGCAGGCCGAGCGCCGCGTCGAGAGCACGCGCGACGTTTTCGGGATCGCGCGATTCACACGCGACCCGATGGTCGACGATGGTGTTGATGAGGTCGAGGGGAACCGTCAGTCGGCCCTCGCCGTGTCCGATGCGATACGCGATCGACCAGACGACGGCGGCCTCGAGGACCAGCGCGGTGACGACGACGAGCAGGATGACGGCGGTGGCCGGGTCCATCGGCTGTGAGAAAGCGACGGCGCGTTGCGTCCTTTCTGTCGTCGCGCGCGCGCGGCGCGCAGCCCTTGCCGATCGCACGCGGCGCCCGCCTCTCCCCGAGAAGCCGCAACGGACCGGGTCAACCTTGCCCTCTCGAGAGATGCCCCGTACAACCCTCGCACGGCCATGAGCGGCGTCTCGTCAGGGGCCGAGGGCGCAATCCCTTTGGCGGAGGCCAAGGACCCGACCATGGAGTTGCTCCGGGCGTGCATCCGGGGCGACGTCTCGGCCCGGCGCCAGCTGGTGCAGGAGTACTCCGGGATCGTTTCTTACGGCGTAACGGTAATTTTTCAGCAGTTCGGCCGTCCATCCAGAAGAGAGGAGATCGAGGATCTGTGCCAGGACGTGTTCCTGGCGTTGTTCGATCAGGACGCACGCAAGCTGCGGCAGTATCAGGGCCGCAACGGGTGCTCGCTGGCGAGCTGGATCCGCGTCGTCGCGAACCGTCTGACGATCGATCGTCTGCGGCGCGAGGGGCGAACGGTCTCGCTCGATGATCCGAACAACCTCGAAAGTTCCAGGGTGCGAAACGCGGAGCCGGACGCCAAGCCGGGACCGGAGCCGCAGGTCGAGGAAGCGCAAAGGGCCGCCAGGGTACGCGAGATGATCGCTCAGCTGCCACCGAAGGACCAGCTCTTCGTGCAGCTGTTTTATTTCCAGGGCCTCCCGATCGAGGAGGTCGCGCAAACCATCGGAATCACGACGAACGCCGCCTACGTGCGGAAGATGCGGCTGCACGAGAAGCTGCGGCGGCTCGTGACGACGCGCTTCGGAGGTGAGCTGTGAAGGGCGCGTTGCGCCTCGCGCGCCGCGCACCCGACACCGGGCCGATCGACGACCCGGTGAACGCGGAGATCCGCCGCCTCGTGAAGCTCGCCTTCTCGGGCGACGGGCTCGACCCGGCCTCCGACGGATCGGCACGCGACGGCGATCACCCCCCGGAATACGCATTCGCGAGCTACCTCGAGGGCCGCCTCGCCGGCGGTGCCGAGGACGCCTTCGAGCGCCACGTCGCCGATTGCGCGCCGTGCGCGGAAGAGCTCGTGCTCGCGCGGCGGAGCGGGATCGGCGAGGAGCCGAGCTACTCGCGGCACGTGTGGAAGATCGCCGCTGCGCTCGCGGTCGTCCTCGCCGGGCTGATCGCCGCGCTGCTGGCGGCGGGCGCGGTCGGCGGCCGGATCCAGGGCACCGTGCTCGCGGGCATCCGCGAGGTGCTCGGCAGCAAGGCCCGCATCGATACCGCCGCGCTTCGCGTGCGCGGAGGGCCGGCGGTCGACATCACCGGGCTCACGGTCGCGGATCCGAGCGGCGGCCCGCCGATGATCGCGGCCGCGCAGGCGACGTGGCAGGTCGACCTGGGCGAGCTCCGGCAGGGCCGCATCGCGGGTGCCCTGAAGCTCCACGGGCCGATCATCAACGTCGTCCGCGAGCCCTCGGGCTCGCTCAACATCGACGCGATCCTGCCGAGCTCGGGCGGCGGCAAGGAGGACCTCCTCGCGCGCGCCCGGAGGAAGGCGATCGACGCGGTCGAGATCTCCGGCGGCACGCTGCGGCTCGTCGACCGATCCGGCGGCGAGCGGCGCGAGGTCCGCATGGCGGCCGTCGACGCCGCGATCACGAACCTCGCCGGCGACGGTGCGGCGCACGTCGCGGCGCGCGCCGGCGTCGAATCGACGCGCCAGAACCTGCACGTCGTCGGCGACATCGGCCCATGGGGGCAGGGCGAGAAGCCGGCCTACCGCTTCCCGGAGGTCGCGCTCGACGCGGTGCCGATCCGGAACCTTCCCGGCCTCGGATCGACGATGCGAGGCGGCCTCTCCTTCGACGGCGCGCTCGCGAGCGCCGGCGACACCTGGAACGAGATCTCGAGCCAGTTCTCGGGCAGCGGCGACCTGCGGGTCGTCTCGGGCTCGATCGTCGGGCGGAACCTCGTGCGCGACGTCGTGAGCCCGCTCCTCGGGGCCGACGACGGCGATCCCCCGCTGCCGACCGCCCTCGCTTCGCTGGTCGCCGGCTCCGACACCGAGTTCGGAGCGATGCAGAGCCCGGTCACGATCGCCTCCTCGCGCATCTCGGCCGACGCGTTCACCGCGACGACGAACGGCTTCTCGGTCGGTGGGCGCGGCGCGCTCGCGAACGACGGGCAGGTCGAATTCACCGGCGAGCTGGTCGCCTCCGAGGCGACCACGCGCGAGCTCCTCGCGTTCGCGCCCGGCGCCGGATCGCTCGTCGACGAGCACGGCTCGATCGCGATCCCGTTCCGCGTGAGCGGCCGGTGGCCGGAGGTACGCGTCGCCGTCGACGTCGAGAAGCTCGCGCACCGAACGGTCTTGCGGCGCGGCCTCGCGCGGCTCTTCTTCGCGCCGCTGCCGGGCTGAGGCGCGGGGCGCCGCTCCGCGGTTTCGCGCGCCGGGCGAGCGCGCTAGTCTCGCCCGCCATGCAGGACGCCGCCGCCCTCCGGACCACGCCCGCTCGCGATCCCGTACCGGCTTCCGGCCTCGTCGCCGAGGCGACCGACGAGCTCATCGACTCGACCATCGCGCGCCTGCAGGCGCTGCTCCGGATCGAGACGGTCAATCCGCCGGGGAACGAGGCGCCCGCGGTCGCGCTCGTCGCGGGCGTGCTGCGCGAGGCGGGGCTCGAGCCGATCGTCCTCGAGTCGGCGCCGGGACGCGCGAACCTCGTCTGCCGCATCCCGGGCGCCCGCCGCGGGGGCGGGGTGCTGCTCGCCTCGCACGTCGACGTCGTCGAGGTCGAGCGCGATTCCTGGACGCGCGATCCCTTCGGCGGCGAGATCGCAGACGGCTGCATCTGGGGGCGCGGTGCGATCGACATGAAGGGCAAGACCGCGATGGACCTCGCGGTCATGACCGCGATCGCGCGCTCGGGCCGGCGGCCGGAGCGCGACGTCGTGATGGCGGTCGTCGCCGACGAGGAGGCGGGCTCCGCGTACGGGTCGCGCTGGCTCGTCGAGCACCATCCCGAGCTGCTGGAGGCCGACGTCTGCCTGAACGAGAGCGGCGGCTTCACGATGCCGATCCTCGGGGTGCGCTACTACCCGATCCAGGTGGCGGAGAAGGGCGTCTGCTGGCTGCGCTTGACGGTGCGCGGCGCGCCCGGCCACGGAAGCGTCCCGCGCCCGAACAGCGCGCCCGTCAAGCTGGCGCGCGCCGTGGCGAAGCTCGGAGAGACGCGGCTTCCCATCCACGTGACGCCGGAGGCGATGCTCTTCATCGAGGCGCTCGCTGCGCACCAGCCGGCGCCGATCGCGCTCGCGCTGCGCGGCCTCCGCGTTCCGGCGCTCACCGCCTCGATCCTCGAGCTCGGCATCCGCGCTCCCGAGCAGCGCGCCGCGCTCGACGCGATCCTCCGCAACACCGCGTCGCCGACCGTGCTGCGCGCGGGCGCGAAGACGAACGTCATCCCGGGCGTCGCCACCGTCGAGGTCGACGGCCGAACGCTCCCCGGGCAGACGGGCACGGACTTCATCCGCGAGCTGCGCGCGGTCGTCGGCGAGGAGGTCGAGATCGACGTGCTCGAGGACCTCGAGCCGGTCGCGACGTCGAGCGACACGCCCGAGTTCGAGACCCTCTGCCGGACGCTGCGCGACCACGACCCGGCCGGCGTGCCGGTGCCGTGGCTCATCCCCGGGTTCACCGACGCGAAGGCGTACTCGCGCCTCGGCATGCGGTGCTACGGGTTCGTTCCGATGCGGCTTCCCGACGGGATGAGCTTCGCGGCCATGTTCCACGGCCACGACGAACGCGTGCCGGTCGCCGGCTACCGCTGGGGGGTGCGCGTCTACCTCGACGCGGTCGGCCGCCTCGCCTTAGGCGACGCAGGTCGTCCGGAAGCCTGAGCGGGAGGCCGCATGTCGCTCGAGATGCGGATCGGAAAGCGCATCCTCCTCGGCCCCGGACCGAGCGACGTCCACCCGCGCGTGCTCCGCGCCCTCGCGACGCCGCTCGTCGGCCACCTCGACCCCGAGTTCGTCGCGCTCATGGAGACCGTCAAGCAGCTCCTGCGCGAGACGTTCCGCACGCGGAACCGCCTCACGCTTCCGATCTCGGCGACCGGCAGCGCGGGCATGGAAGCCGCGCTCGTGAACCTGCTCGAGCCGGGCGACGGCGCCGTGATCTGCGTGAACGGCGCGTTCGGCGGACGGATGGCGGAGATCGCGCGCCGTGCCGGCGCACAGGTGACGACGGTCGAGGTGCCTTGGGGCGACGTGCTCGATCCGGACCGCGTGCGCTCGGCCCTGGAGCTGCTGCCGCGCGCCAGCGCCGCCGCACCGCGCGTGCTCGCCGTCGTGCACGCGGAGACGTCCACGGGAGCCCGCCAGCCGCTCGAGGAGCTCGGCCGTCTCGCGCACGAGCACGGAGCTCTCTTCGTGGTCGACGCGGTGACGTCGCTCGGCGGCTGCCCGCTCGAGGTCGACGCCTGGGGCGTCGACGTCTGCTACAGCGGCACGCAGAAGTGCCTCTCGTGCCCACCCGGCCTCTCGCCCGTCACGTTCGGCGAGAGAGCCGCGGAGCGCATCCGCACCCGCACGCGGCCGGTCCAGAGCTGGTACCTCGACCTCTCGCTGATCGAGCAGTACTGGGGCGAGGAGCGCGTCTATCACCACACCGCGCCGATCTCGATGATCTTTGCGCTCTACGAGGCGCTCCGGATCGTGCACGAAGAGGGTCTCGAGCGCCGCTTCCGGCGGCACGCGCTGCACCACGCGGCGCTGGTCGCGGGCGTGGAGGCGCTCGGGCTCGCGATGGCGGTCGCGCCCGCCCACCGGCTGCCGATGCTGAACGCGGTGCGCGTACCCGACGGCGTCGACGAAGCCGGGGTGCGCCGGCGGCTGCTCGAGCGCCACGGGATCGAGATCGGAGCGGGCCTCGGCCCGTGGAAGGGGCGGGTCTGGCGGATCGGCCTCATGGGGGAATCGTCGACGCCGGCGAACGTGCTGCTCGTCCTCGCGGCGCTCGGCGAGGCGCTCGGGCGCGATCGCACCGGCGAGGCCCTCGCCGCCGCCGAGCGCGAGCTCGCCGCGGCCGCTTGACGATCGCCGGACGCGCGCGCCTCGGCGCGACGTCGCGCGGCGACCGGCGCGCGACCGGTGCTCGCGCGCTCGCGCCACTCGCGGCCGCGTGCGCCGCGCTCGCCGCGCTCGCCGCGGCTGCCGCGTGCGGCGGCGCGGCGGGGCGCGCCCACGCGCCGCCGACCGCCCCGCCAATCGCACTCGTCGACGACGGCGATCTCGCGGCGCTCGCGCGCGCGCTCGACGGCGCTTCGTCGGCGCTCGCGCGCGCCGGCGACCGGAGCGCGCGCGGCGGCGTGGCGAACGATTCCGCCGCGGATGCGAGCGCCGGCGGTGGCCGCGCGCACGTGCTCGCGACCCTGCGCGAGCTTCGCGCCACGGTGGCGGAGGCGGGAGGATCGCGCGAGCACCTCGCCGCGCTCCTCGCGGCGCGCTTTCGCGCCGGCCCGCCGAACGCGGTGCTCTTGACGGGTTACTACGAGCCGCTCGTCGTGGTGCGCCGTCGGCGCGACGCGCGCTTCCGCTACCCCCTCTACGCGCCGCCGGCGGGCGACGGACCGCAGCCGGCGCGCGCCGACATCGAGCGCGGTGCGCTCTCGGGCCGGGGCCTCGAGCTCTTCTGGGCCGACGACCCGATCGCGCTCTTCTTCCTGCACGTTCAGGGGTCGGGGCGGCTCGACCTCGGCGACGGCAGCCGGGTGCGGGTCGCGTACGCCGGCACGAACGGCCGCCCGTACCGCTCGATCGGCGCCGTCCTGGTCGAGCGCGGCGCCTTCGCGTCGGCGCAGGAGGCGACCGCCCCGGCGATCGAGGCGTGGCTGCGCACGCATCCCGACCAGGCGGCCGGCGTGATGGAGGAGAACGAGCGGTTCGTGTTCTTCCGGGTGATCGCCGCGTCGCCGTCCGAAGGCCCGCCGGGGGCGCTCGGCGCGCCGCTCGTTCCGTATCGCTCGGTCGCGGTCGACCCCCACGCGGCGCCGCTCGGAAGCGTCGGGCTCCTGGTGGCCGAGCTGCCGGACGGCGGGCGCCTCCGGCAGCTCGTCGTCGCGATCGACACCGGTGCCGCGATCCGCGGCGCCGGCCGGATCGACCTGTTCGTCGGCGCGGGCTCCGGGGCGCGAGACGTCGCCGGCCTGCTGCGGGCACGCGCCGAGATCGCGTGGCTCGCGCCGAGGGCCACGTCGCCTCTTGTGCCGGCCCGGGACTTGGAGGATCGTTCGCGGTAGCCCGTCGCATCGCCGATGCGAATGCGACCGCGTCCTCGGCGCGTCCGGCGTGTTTCCAGGGTTGCCGGTGAGATGCGCCGATCGCCCGGGGTACGCCGCTTCGGGCCGCGTTCGCTCCGGCCGGGTACCGACATGAACACCTGGCGCACGGCCAATCCCTCGCGTGAGACGACATCGGACGCCCGTGCGCCGCGCGGTGAGCCTGCGATCCGGCGCACGATCGCGACCGCTCGCGTTGCCCGGCGTGGCGCGATCATCGCGTCGGCTGTCTTCGCCGCGCTCGCCGCCGTCACGGTCTCGCTCGCGGCGGGCGAGGCGCGCGCCGAGACCACGCGTGAGCCCGGCGTCGCGCGGGTGAGCCTGATCGAGGGCGAAGCCTCGTACTTCCGCTCCGACGCCGACGACTGGAGCGCCGTCTCCGTGAACGCGCCCCTCGTGACGGGCGATCGCTTCTACTCGGCGGAGGGCAGCCGCGCCGAGATCGAGGCGGCGCCCGGAGTCGACGTGCGGCTCGGGGCCGAGACCGAGATCGACATGGTCGAGCTCGCGCCGGACGCAGCCCACGTCCGGGTCGCGCTCGGCCGCGCCACGCTGCGCGTGCGGCGCGATCCCGGCGGACGGCGAATCGAGCTCGACACGCCGGCCGCGGCCTTCGTCGCGCGCGAAGCGGGAGTGTACCGCGTCGAGGTCGACGCCGACGGCCGCACCAAGGTGATGGTGCGCGAAGGCGCGCTCGAGGCGCGCGACGGCGACGACACCTACCGCCTCGGAGCCGGAAGCGGCGCCGTGATCGCGGCCGGAACGAACGGCCATCCCGACCGCTTCGACGTCGGTGCGCCCGACGCCTGGGACGAGTGGGAGAGCGAGCGCGCCCGCCGCATCGAGAACGCGACCAGCTACCAGTACGTGAGCGAGGACATCTACGGCGGCGAGGACCTCGACGATCACGGCGAGTGGCAGTACCGGCGCGGGTACGGCCAGATCTGGCGTCCGTACGGGGTCGCGTCCGACTGGGCGCCGTACACGACCGGCCGCTGGGTCTGGTGCCCGCCCTGGGGCTGGACGTGGATGGACTACGCCTCGTGGGGCTGGGCGCCGTACCACTACGGCCGCTGGGTGTGGCTCGACGACTACTGGGCGTGGGCGCCCGGCCCGGTGATCGCCTCGCCGGTGTACGCGCCCGCGCTCGTCGGCTTCTACGGTGCCGGCTTCGGCGGCGGGTTCTCCTGGTCGGTCGGCTTCGGCGTCGATCCGTGGATCGGCTGGGTCCCGCTCGGCTGGGGCGAGCCCTGCATCCCGTGGTGGGGCGGCTGGGGCGGCGCTTTCGTCGGGGTGCCGTGGTGGGGCGGCTGGGGCGGGCCGCGCGTCGTGAACAACGTCTTCATCAACAAGCAGGTGAACATCTACAACATCGACACGAAGCGGATCCGCTTCGCGAACTCGACCGTCCCGCGCGGGGTCACCGCGGTATCGCGCGGATCGTTCGCGAACGGGCGCTTCGAGCGCGTTCCGATCGGCGGCGACCACGGGAATCTCGTTCCGATTTCCGGACGCATCCCGATCTCTCCCGACCGCGCGAGCCTGCAGGCCGCGAATCCCGCGCGGGCGCAGCTCGGTCGCGTGCCGACGCCGCCGACGGAAGGAGCCGGCCGACGCGCCGTCGCCGGCGGTTCGCTCGGTGGCGGCGGAGATCGCGCCGACGGAACCGGCCGGCGATCGATCGCAGCATACCCGGGCCGTGAGCCGGTCATCTCTTCGGAGCGCGGCGCGGCGGGTCGCGGCAACCGCGGCGAGCCGGCCGCGCGCGCGCCGCTGGCAGGGGCTCCCGGTGCCCCGTCGGGCGGCGCCGACGCGTCGGGCCGGACCCGCGCTCCGGGTGCGATCCCGCGCCCGCCCACCACGGTCGGGACGCAGGTCGATCGCTCGGCGATCGCGCCGCGGGACCACACTCCCTACATCGCCGCGCGACCCGGCTTCGGCGGCCGCGCGACCGCGCCCTCGGGCCGGTCGATCCAGCCGAGCCCGTGGAGCGGCGGCACGAGATCTCCGTGGACGGGAGGCGCGCGCGCCCCGTCGGGAGGCGGAGCGCCGAGCGGGATGACGCGCTCGCCGTGGGCGGGCGGCGGTCGCGCGGGAGGCGCGCCGCCGGCGATCAGCGTGCCGCGGTCGGCGCCTTCGTACGGCGGTCGCGCGGCGATGCCCGGCGGCGCGCCGTCCTACGGCCCGCCCGGCTCCGCGCGCTCGGGGCTCGGAGGCGGCGGCGTTCCGAGCACCGGCGGCGGATTCTCGGGTCGATCGGCGTTCGGCGGCAGCCCGGGTGGCGGCGCGGGGTATGGTCGCTTCGCCGCGGGCGGGGGCGTCGGGGCCGGAGGTTTCGGCGGCCGCGGTTTCTCCGGCGGGTCCTCCGGCTCCTCCGGATCGTCCGCCGGCGGCGGCATGGCCGACGGCGGCGCGCGAGCGGGCATCGGCCGGTAGTAGTAGAACGGATCGGGTGGACGATCGGCCGACCGCTCGATCGCGCCGCCGGGGCTCCCGAAGCGCGCGACGGCGCCGGGCGTTCCGGGCGCTCTGCGGGCTCGCAGCTCTCGCCGGGGCCGTCGGCGGAACGGCCGCCTGCGGCGGCGGCGCGCGCCGCACGGACCTGACGCCGGCACAGCTCGAGAGCCTGAAGCGCTCGATCGCCGGCGCCGACGCCGTCTCGGCGCAATCCGCGTCGGGGGCCGGCGCGAGCGCGGCCGCCAGCGCGCCGGCGACCGAGGCGAAGCCGCCGCGCGACGACGCCGAGCGCCTCGCGCGCGTGCACCGCGCGCTCGAGCCCGGGCAAACGGTCCGCGACATCGTGCCGGTCGGCGACGGTCGTCGCTTCGTTTTTGCGCTCGACAGCGGTCCGCGAGCGCGCCTCCTCCTGGTCGACGTCTCGCGCGAGGACGGCGTCGTCGTCGGCGACCACGACTTCGGCGCCGGCACGCAAGCGACGGTGTCGACGGCGGCGGGCCACGTCGCGCCCGGGACGGCGACCGAGGGCGCCGCCGCGAGCGATACCGCCGGCGCGACCGACGCCGCCGCCAGCGAAGCCTCCTCGACGGGGGCGGCTGGCGCCTCGCACGCTTCGCCGACGGCGGGCGCGGCGCCGCTCGGCGGCCCCGCGCAGGTCCTCCACGCGATCGAGGTGACGTCGGACGACGGGCAGCCGATCGAGCTCGCCGTGGTCGCGCACGGAGCGGACTCGGTGGCGTGCGGCTGGTGGATCCGCCGGCACGGCACGCGCTTCGTGTGCGCTCCGCAGATCGGCGGGCCCTCCACCTATCGCGTGGTGGACGGGGCGCTCGTCGAGGAGTGGCAGGCGGCGCTCCCCGGGAGCGGCGGCCTCGCGGGCGTGAGCGGGAAGAGCGGCCGGGTGCTCGGCGTCTACGGCGGCAGCTGGCGCGAGACCGATCGCTTTCAATGCCTCGGCCGCCCGCTCGAGCAGGCGCGGCGCGACGCCGGCGTCGCTGGCGTCGGCGCGTGGCAGACCGGAGCGGTCCGCGAGCGCGTTTCGGGCGCGCGCCGCGCCGCCCAGGCTCTCGACACGGATCAGGCGGTCGGGCTCCTGCAAGACGCGCTCGCGATCGACGGGTGCGACCCCGACGCGTGGCGGATGCTCGGCCGGCTCGAGTTCGAGCGCGGTCGCGCGGCGGAGGCCGTGCCCGCGCTCGCCGTCGGGCTCGCGCTCGCGCCGCGCGACACGCCCGCGACGGTGGACCTCGCCGATGCGCTGGTCGTGCTGAACGCCGGCCCGCCGGCGGGACAGGCGAGCCTCTCCGCAGCCGTGGAGGCGCTCGACAGCCACGGGACGACGCACGAGATCGTCGAGAAGGCGCGCGCGGCGAGCGGCGGGAACACGCCGAGCCCGCGCGCGCTCGCCGCGGCGCTCTACTCGTCGTTCCTCGAGCGCACCGACGAGAACGACCCGCGCGTCGCGGGCGCTCGCCGGCGCGCGAGCGACGCGCTCGCGCGGCTCGCCGCGCCCGCTCCGGCGGTACGCCGTACGTCCCGAGCGCGCGCGCCCGCGAAGGGGCGCGCGCCGAGCGCGCGGACGCGCACGGACGCGGCGCGGCCGGCGGCGGCGCGCTCTCAGGGCGACTGAGCGACCCGCATCCGGCGCTCGGGGTCGATCGCCGGAACGCCGGCGGAAGCGGCGGCTTCGACGTACGCGGCGCGCAAGCAGTCCTCGACCGCCTCGACGTCGGGCGCGAGAGCGGTGTCGGCGTCGATCCCGACGACGACCTCCTCGGCGCCCCAGTCGAGCCAAGCGAAGCTGAGGCCGACGTGCCACGGCAGGCTCGCGATCGGCACCAGAAAGATGCAGCGCCGGCCCGCGAGCTCGCCCGATCCGCCGGTCGCGCGCGCCTCGACGGAGATCGTGTTGACCGCCTGGTAGGCGAGAGCGGCTCCGACCGAGCGCCCGCCCGTAGGCAGGAGAAGAGCCGCGGACACGACCGAGTCGAAGCTCGCGCGCCGCGCGCGCGCGGCCGGATCGCGTAGCGCCGCCGACAGCGTCACCACGCGGGCGCGTGCCGCGACCGCGCCGACCGGCAGCGACACGATCGCACCCGCCGCGGCCTCGCCGGAAGGCTCGAGCGGGTCGACGAGCGCGGGGAGCTCCAGGGCGACCGTCACGCGTCCGCGGAGCTTCAGGTACCGGCCGAGGGCGTCGCCGAGGATCGCGAGCACGACCGCCGAGCGCGGGGCCTCCATCGCCTCCTCGATGCCCGCGAGCACGTCGCGCGCGAGCCGCACCCAGCCGACGCGCCGCGCGCCGCCGAGCGGCCCGTTGAACGGCGTCTCCGGAGCGGGCGTCGACACGACGAGGCTCGTCGCCTCGAGCCAGCGCGCGACGTCGCGCGCTCGCGCCAGCGCGGTCGCCGGATCGAGGACGTCGGCAAAGGCCCGCCCGACCGCGCGCGTTCCGGCGAAGAGCGGCAGCGACATCGCGGCGAGCGCGCTCGCGACGCCGCGCGCGGGGACGGTCGCGGGCAGCGCGCCGGCCGGTCGCTTGTCGCGCCGGCGCGCGACGGCGCGAGCGCCGGGCGGAGGCGCGCTTCCGAGCAGCAGCTCGGCGAGCTGCGGGCCGCCTCCGTCGTTCGCGATGCTCCGGTGCGCCTTCACGAGCACGGCGGTGCGCCCGCGCGCGAGCCCGTCGACGACGGCGATCTCCCAGCGCGGCCCGTCGCTCGCGAGCGGCCGCGACCAGAGCTCCGCGACCGTCGCGGAGAGCTCCGCGTCGCCGCCCGGCGGCGTCGTGGCGACGCGCTCGACGAAGCCCGGACGTCGTCCGGTGGCGCGGCGGCGCGCCCCGGCGAGCCACGCGGCCGCGGCTCGCTCCGACGCGAAGCCGAGGCGCGGGATCGCGGCCGCGCGCTCGCGCACGCGGCGCTCGAGAGCTTCCGCGTCCACCGGTCCGTCCAGCACGGCGAGCGCGCCGACGTGGAGCGGCAGCTCCGAATCGCTCAGGGCGCGATAGCGCGCGGATGCGTCGGCTTCCGCGCCCGCGCCGTTCTCGAGCTCACTCACCGCTGCGGTCGAACAGCTCGAGAACGCGCTCCGACGGTCGAGCGATCACGGCTCGCCCGCCGCGGATCACGACCGGCCGCTCCATGAGCTCGGGGTGCGCGAGCAGGAGGTCGATCACCTGCTCGCGCGTGACGTAGTCCTTCTCGTCGAGACCGAGCTCGCGAAAGCGCTTGTCCTTTCGGACGAGCTCCGCCGGCGGTCCGGGAAGCAGATCGAGAAAGCGGGCGAGCGTCGCGCGGTCGGGCGGCGTCTGGAGGTACTCGACGACGTCGGTCTCGACGCCGCGCTCGCGCAGGATGTCGAGCGCCCCGCGCGACTTGCTGCACACGGGGTTGTGGTAGACGCGCACCGATTCGCCCATCCTCGGAGAGGTAGCTGCGCCGCGCCGGTGTGGCAATCCCGAGCGCGCCGCGCGCCGTCCGGGCTCGACGTCAAGTATTGGCCGCGGAAGACGGCGGAACGAGGTAGCGCCACAGGAGCCACGCGATGCCGACCGCGACCGCGATCGCGACGATCTGCATCCACGGCATCCGGCGCGACGGCGCTTCGGCGGGCGAGCCGCCGTACACGAACGGCGCGCCCGGGCTCGGGGTCCCGGCCGCCTCGAACGTGAGGAGCGCGAACTGCGCGCGGCCCGTGTTGAGCGAGCTGTAGCCGCCGAGCCGGCAGCCGACGCGAAGCGACGTCTCGAGCGGCCGAGTCTTCACCCACAGCGACAGCTGCTGCCACGGCTGCGTGCCGTGGAGCTCCTGCGAGTTGTAGAACGTGTCCATCACCGAGAGGTAGGCGCCGAGGTGATCGTCGCCGACGTCCTCGCTCCGCACCCAGCCCGAGAGGCGATACCAGGTCGACGGCGAGACCGGCACGGTCTGTACCCAGCCGCCGTCGTTCGCGACCCGGTTCTCGATCGCGAGCACACCGATGCCCTCCTCGCCGCGCGACCAGGTGAACGAGGACGCCGTCGGCGTCTTGATCCAGGCTTCGCTCCGCCACGCGGCGGGCTGGTCGCCTTCGCCGTCGGCCAGCGCGCCGTTCTGCAGCAGCTGACCCGCGGCGTCGGCGCGCGCGGCGAGCGCCGCGACGGCGAGCGCGGCGACCAGCGAAGCGGCCGCCCAGCGGGCACGGCAGGACGAGCCCGAGCCCGCGCGCGTCATATCCAGTTCATGAAGTCGGTGCCGCGGATCCACATGCGCGCGTTCCACGCTTCCTTCGCGAGCGGAAGGCCGAGCCAGATCGGCGACAGGTACCAGGAAACCGCTGCGACCGCGACGCAGTAGGCGACGACCGCGATCCGTCCCACGCGTCGCGCCTCGGCGCGCTCGGAGAAGACGCCGCCGGCATACGCGACCAAGGCGACGAGAAAAGCGATCGGGGCCCAACGCGGTGCCGCGAGCACGCACACCGGCAGCAGGCTTCCGAGCACCGCCGCGCCGATCAGCCCGCGCTCGAACGGCGATCCGTCGCCGGCCCACAGGCGATCGAGCAGCCAGGCGAGGGCGAGCAGCGCGAACAGGAGGGACGGCAGGTAGTGGTAGAGGAAGAGCGTGCGCGAGATCGGGACCCAGGGCGCGAGGTGGATCGCCCACCCGGCGAGGACGAAGGCGAGCGCGGCACGCCGCTCGCGGATGCCGATCCACGCGGCGAACGCGAGCGCGGGGACCGACGCCCACCACACCGACGGGTTGCCCGCGCCCCAGATGCCGACGACCGTCCCCGGCACCTCGCCCGGGTCCTTCCAGTAGTACCAGACCGGGCGGAGGAGGAGCGGCCAGGTCCACCACTTCGAGCTGTAGGGGTGGGTCATCGCCTTCACCGCCGCCTGGTACTCGGGGACCTTGACGACGATGTAGCGGATCAGGTCGAGCGGCGAGGTCCACCACCCCCAGAGGAAGTGCGGCGTGTACGCGAGCGCGTACACGACGCTCGCGGTCGCGCCGACGATGACGACCGGACGAAGCGCGAACGCGAGCCACGGCCGCCCGCGCTCGACGGCGACGCTCCGGGCCGAGACGAAGAGCGTCCCCTCGACGAGCAGGAAGCTGAAGAACGGGATGTAGAGCTTCGCCGCGACCGACATGCCGATGAGCGCGCCGAGCGCGAGCAGGCGGCCGGTGCTCTCGTAGAGCCGCCCGCGCACGAGGCGCACGAGCAGAATGTACGCGGCGACCGCCCACGTGACGTAGTGGATGTCGATCACCGCGATGCGCGAGTCGACGATGCAGAGACCGTCGAGCGCGACGAAGAACGCCGTCAGGCCGGCCGCGACGGGTCGCAGGAAGAGCGATCGGGCGAGCAGGTACATGAGCGGCACGAGCGCGGTGCCGACGACCGCGTTCATCGCGCGCCAGCCGGTGGGCTGGTCGCCGAAGAGCGCGATGCCGAGGCCGATCGCGAGCTTCGCGATCGGCGGGTGCGGGTCCATGAAGTCCTGGCCCTTCAGGTAGTCGCGCCCCTGCTCGACGAAGTAGACCTCGTCGAACACGAGCTCCTTCGGCGATCCGAGCGAGTAGAAGCGGATCGCCGTCGAGGCGAGGGTCACCGCGACGAGGAACGCGATCTCGGCAAGCGACCACGCCGGCTCGCGCTCCGCCGTCGGCGCGGGGCGCACGGCGTCGCGGCGCGCGCGCGCGGCCGCCTCCGCCTCGGCGCGCGCCTCGTGCCACCGGCGGTCGTCGTCGTCGAGCGCGGGCGCTCCCGGCGCGGCGACGCGTCCCTCCGCCAGCCGCCAGACGACGACCAGCCACGCGACGAGGCCGAAGCCGGCGAGGCCGGCAACCGAGCCCCAGAGCCACGGCGGACCGGCGGTCGCGTCGGCCTGGTAGGCGTACACCGCGAGCTGGTTCGCGAAGAACGTCGCCGAGAGCGTCCAGTAAACGGCGCCGATGGCGCCCGTGACGCCGAGCAGGCCCGCGAGCGGGAAGAACGGGTACAGGTAGCGCTCGTGCATCCGCGTCAAGCAGAGGAACGAGACCAGCGTCGCGGACGCGAGCAGCGCCGCGTGCAGCGTCCGGCTACGGCGGCGGAGATAGGGCACGAGGAACGCGAGGCCGAGGATGCCGCCGAGCGCGAAGCCCCACATCTGCGCGCTGAGACCGAAGTGGACGTCGGCGTCGCTGCGCCGCATCCCGAACGCGAGCGCCATCAGGTTCATCGCGTTGACCGACGTCTCGCTGTAGTACCCGGCGGTCCCGCCGTAGAGGTCGATGAGCCACCGCCACGGGCGATCGCCGCGGAACGGGTCGGCCAGCACGAAGACGCCCGCGATCGCGGCGAGGGCCGCCGAGACGGGGCGGCCGCTCTTCCACCAGCCCCAGGGCCAGAGCGCGAGCGGCGGCAGCAGCAGGAGCGCCTGCGGCTTGGTGAGCGCAGCGATCGCCGCGATCAGCCACGCGAGCTCGAAGAGTCGCTCGCCCTGTGCGAGGAACGCGAGCAGCACGAGGAGCGCCAGCACCGAATCGGTCTGACCCCACACCGCGGAGTTGAGGACGAGCGCGGGGTTCAGCGCGAAGGCGAGCGCAGCGATCCACGCCGTGCGCGCCCCGGCGCCGCGGAGCTTCGCGAAGAGGAGCCGCGCGACCGCCAGATCGGCGAGCAGCGCCGGCAGCTTCAGCAGGATCACGAAGCCGGCCGTCTGCCAGCCGAGCTTGAGGAGCTGCGACGCGAGCCCGACCCACCACAGCACGTACATGTAGCCGGGCGGGTAGTCGGCGAAGTAGCCGGGCGCGTAGAAGCGCGCCGGGCCCTCCTGCGCGAGCTTCAGCGCCCAGGCCGCGTACGCGTTCACGTCGATGCGATACTGGAACAGCGGCGCGACCAGGATCTTGACGGCGAGCACCGCGAGCAGGAGGCCGTCGAGCAGAAGCCGCTCGCGCAGCGCGACTTCGGCCGGAAGCCGGCCGTAGCGCCAGAGCGCGTAGGCGAGCACGAGCACGATGAAGAGAGAGGCGGGGAGGCCGACCGGCGTCGTCGCCTCCTCGATCGGGCCGTAGACGAAGTCGGCGTTGAGCGGCGGTCGCGCCTGCGCCGCGAGCTCGATCCCGGTGCAGCGGACCTCGCCCTTCGAGGTGCTGCCGAAGCTGCCGAGGCGACATCCGATCTTGACGGTGCGCTGAGCGGGGCCGGTCTTGAACCACATCGAGACCGGCTGCCATCCGGTGTCGGCGCCCTTCACCTCGCGGCCGCGATCGAAGCCCTCGACCGGCGAAAGGCTCCCCCCGAAGCCGCCGCCGGTGACGCCGATCGCGCGCACCTGTCCGGCGAGCCGGTACCAGGTGTCGGGCGACACCTTGACGGTCTGCGTCCAGCGCGCGTCGTTCGGCCGCTCGTTGCGGACGATCGCGATGCCGAGGCCGCTCGCGTCGCGGCGCCAGTCGAAGCTCGTCTCTCCGCCCGAGCTCCACTGCTCCGTCGCCCATGCGTTCGGCGTCGTCCCGTCGCCTTCGACGAACGAGCCGTTCTGCACCGCGTTTTCGGCGCGCGCGGCGCCGGCCGCGAGCGATGCCGCGAGCGCGATCGCGAGCGCTGCCGCGCGCGCGCGAAGCGCGGTGCGACGTTGAATTGCGGGGGGGTGGTGGCTAGGATCGCGCGCGGTCATGACTACCGCGCGTCGCACGGCTTCGCTTGCGCCCGCGGCGCCGCGGATCGGATCTCTCCCCACCCTGGCCGTCATCCTTTCCGTCGTCGGCGCGGCGCTCGGCGCCCTGGTGCTGTTTATCCATCATCGGATGGCGGCAAGCCAGGGAGCCTACACGAGCTTCTGCGACATCTCCGAGCGGATGTCGTGCGACGTCGTGCTCGGGAGCTCGTACGCGACGCTGCTCGGCGTTCCGGTCGCCGGATGGGGCATGCTGGCCTTTCTCGCAGCGGGCGCGATCGCGCTCGCGCTCGCCGGCACGCGCGGGGATGCGCGCCTCCGCGTCGCCATGATGCTGGCCGGAGTGAGCGCGGCGATCCTCGCCGTCGCGATCTATTTCTTTGCCGTCTCGAGCTTCGCGATCGGGGTCGCGTGCCCGCTGTGCTTGTCGCTCGACGCGGTCGCGATCTCGCTCTTCGCGACGTCGGTGGCGATCGTCCGGGCGCTCCGGCCCACCGCCCCCGCGGGGTGGCCGTCGACGCGCGTCCTGCTCGGCTTCGGCGGCGCGATCGCGGCCGGCGTCGTCGCGATCGCGGCGATCCAGCGGCCGCAAGCCGCGGAATCGGGCGACGTGTCGGTCGCGGACGTCCGGGAGCGCGATCCGCGCTTCTACGCGTTCTACGTGTCGCAGCCGGTGGTCGAAAACGTGACCGCGGAGGGCGGCTATCCGATCGGGCCGGCCGACGCGCCGGTGACGGTCGTCGAGTTCACGGACTTCGAGTGCCCGTACTGCGCGCGCGCCTACCAGGACCTGAAGCGCGCCCTGGGAAGCGACCACTCGGCGGCGCGCGTCGTCGTACGGAACTTTCCGCTGAACTCCGACTGCAACCCGCAGATCCAGACCCACGTCCACTCGCGCGCGTGCCAGGCGGCCGTGGCGGGCGAGTGCGCGGGCGCGCAGGGCAAGTTCCGCGAGTACCAGAACATCCTCTTCGAGCACCAGGACGCGCTCGATACGCCGAGCCTGATCGGCTACGCGGCGCGCCTCGGCCTCGATCAGACCGAGTTCGAGCGCTGCCTCTCGTCGCCGGCGGCGGCTGCGGCCGTCGCCGAGGACGTGGCGGCGGGGGCGGCGTTCGGCGTCACCTCCACCCCGACGTTCTTCATCAACGGTCGGCGGATCTCCGGCGGCTTCCAGCGACCCGAGCACTACCAGTACGCGGTCGCGATCGAGCGGGACCTCGTCGCGCAGGCGAACGCGAAACGCCCGGCACAACCCTAGCTAGCTTCGAGAGCCGGAGCGCGCGCGGCGCACGCTCCGTACCGCGCGTCGCACGTCACATGCCATGACGACTTCCCGGGACAGCGAGAACCCGAGCAGCGCTTCGCGCTGGATCCCGGTCGTCGCGTGGGCGGGCCTGATCTCGCTGCTGTCGACCGACGCGTTCAGCGGCGACCACACGCGCCACTTCCTGCTCCCCGCCATCCAGTTCTTCCTGCCGAGCGCCGCGCCCGAGACCGTGTTCGCCATCCACGACCTGCTCCGGAAGCTGGCGCACGCCGCGGAGTACGGCGTGCTCGGCTGGCTCGCGGTCCGCGCGTACGCGCGCCCGCGGCGAACGGCGGCGCGCGCGTCCGCCCTCGCCTTCGCGCTCTGCGCCGCTTGGGCCGCGCTCGACGAGCTCCACCAGAGCTTCGTCCCGAGCCGCACTCCGGCAGTGCTCGACGTCGCGCTCGACTCCGCCGGCGCGCTCGCCGGGATCGCGCTGCGCGAGGCCTACGTCCGGTGGGCGCGCGCGCGGGCGGTCGTCGCGCGCGCGGTGCTGCAGCGGTGACCGGTTAGCGCTGGTCGACGATCGCGAGCTTGATCGCGCGCAGCTGCTCGAGCTGCGACGCGACGCCGCTCAGGGTTGCGATCAGGCGGTCGACTTCGCCCTTGGCCCAGTCGAGCTCGCGTTGGCTCAAGCGGTCGAGGGCCTCGCGGAGCTGCACGTAGCGCTCGATGACGCCGCTCACGCCGCCGAGCCCGCTCTCGACCATCCGGTTCTCGACTTCGCCCGAGAACCGCAGCAGCGCTTCCGCCTGACGCAACACATCGTCCATCTGGAGACTCCTCGAATCGGGGTCGGAGGGGATCAGTCGTCGGTCGTCACCGGCGTCATCCGGTTCGCGCAGACGGCCGTCATCGCCGTTGCGATGGGCGTCGGAGCTCGTCGGGTTTGACAGGCATGACAGGACATACCACATCCGCGACGCACGCATCGTGTCGCACCGACCGGCCCTTTGCAACACGGATTGTCCCGCCCGGAAGCGCGGGGGAGCGCGATCATTCGCTCACGCGAGCAGGCGATCGCTCAGAAGCCGCCGCTCGAATGCGGTAGGGTCAGCTCACGCGGAACCCGGACGCCGAGGCGCGCGAGCTCCGCCTGAAGGCTACGCACGCGCCGGCCGGCGCGCGTCGCGACGCGGCGGAGGTCGCCGCGCTCCTCCGCGATCAGCGCCTGGTAGTAGAGGCGAAGGAGCTGGTCGCGACTGACGGACGTCGGGACGGCGGACTCGCCATGGCTCCGCCGCGGCTCCGGCGCGCTCGGCCGCTCCTCGCGGCGAAGGGCGGGCGCGGCATCGCCGGGCGCGTCCGCGGCCTCGGCTTGACGGTCGAATGCGACGGCGACGCGGGCGCAGAGCTCGGCGGCGCTGGCCGCCGGCTCGGCATCGGCGATGCGCGTGCACCACGCCTGCGATCGAGCCGGAGTCGCGATGGCGGCCTTCTCGCGCCACATCACGTAGGAGAGCGCTTCCGAGAACGGATCGTACGACGGGGACAGGCCGCCGCGCACGCTCGCGGCCCACGTCTGCGCGAGCGAGCGCGCCTCGCTCCGGAGCTCGGGAAGCCGGTCCGGCGGAACGCGGACGAGATCGAAGAGCACGTCGCCGGCGTAGGTGCGGGCGTCATTCGGGCGCGTGCGCAGGGCCGGCACGCGTACCTCGGTGTGGCTCACGCGGACCAGGAGATCGCGGCGGACGCCGTGTCGCGACGTCAGCTCGCGCGGCTCGACGCTCGTCGCGACGAAGAAGAGCAGGTCGCGCCGGCGCGCGTCGCCGTTCAGGAACGCGAGCAGCTCCTCCTGCGCGGCCGGATCGATGGCGTCGAAATCGCCGATGAACACGGAGCCGCGCTCGGGCATGAGCTGGCGGGTCGGGGTGCCGCCCGCCGAGCCGAGCTCGCTCGCCGTCAACCGCACGAGCGCGCCCGGACGGCCTGCGAGCACGTGGAGGAGGATCGCGAGCTGCTCCTTCCCGGAGCCGGGCTCGCCCGCGATCAGCATCGAGCGCGCGATCCGCACCTGGTGCATCGCGCCCGGCAGAGTGTCGAGCACCGTCGGAGGCACCGGCGGGAAGTCCGGCACCACGCTCCGCACGACCTGGTGCAGGTCCTGCACGAGCAGCCAGCGGAGCTCCCACCCGAGCGCCGGCGCCGCGCCGGCGGGCGCGCCGTCGATCTCGAAGCGGCTGCGCGCGAAATCGAGCTCGCTCTTCCAGAGCTCGAAGAAGCCCCGCGGGTTTTTGCGCTCGAACAGAACGCGAAGGTAGGTGCGGCGCTTGCTGACGCAGTACTGAAGGAACCGCTCTCGGCTCGCGAAGCGCATCGCGTTCCGGCCCGCGGGAGCGACGGAAGCGCGGACCGCGTGCTGCTCTAGCGGAAGAAGAGTTCGAAGGTCAATGCCGCCGCCCTCGCGCGCCGCGCCGTCGATCGGGTAAGACGGCGGGATGGAACGAGCTTTCGCCGCACTGGTGCTGCTCGTCGCCGCGCTCGCCGCGGGCTGCGAGCGAGCGCCCTCGTCGCCCTCTCCAGGGGCCTCGGTCGCCGCGACGCCGAAGCAGGCATCCGCCGGCGCCGCGTCCGGCAAGGTGGCCGCGCGCTACGGGTCGGAGACGCTCACCGCCGACGAGCTCGCCGAAGAGCTCAAGCGGCTGCCGGACCGCTCGCGCCGCATGATGAACGCGGAGGCGCGCGCGCGCTTCGTCGACAACTACGTGGTGAACGCGCTCCTCTACGAGGAGGGCGAGCGCCGCGGCTTCGCGCAGGACCCCGAGATCGTGCGGCAGGTGGACGACCTGCGAAGGCGCCTGGTCGTGCAGAAGGTCGTGCGCGACCTCCAGAACGTGCCGCCGGTGACCGACGAGGAGATCAAGGCGTACTACGACGCCAACCCCGACAAGTTCTCCACGACGACCATCCGCGCACGCCACATCCTCGTGAAGGACGAGGCGAAGGCCAAGGATCTGCTCGCCCAGGTGAAGGCGGACCCGTCGAAGTTCGCGGACGTCGCCCAGGCGAATTCCGTCGACGCCGCTTCCGCGCGGAAGGGAGGCGACCTCGGCTTCTTCGGGCACGGGCGGATGGTGCCCGAGTTCGAGACCGCGGCCTTCGCGCTCCAGGCCGGCGAGATCAGCGACGTCGTGAAGACTCCTTACGGCTACCACATCATCAAGGTGGAAGAGGTGCGAGCGGGGACCCAGAAGCCGTTCGAGCAGGTGAAGGAGCAGATCCGCGCGACTCTCCGCGGCCAAGCGCTCCAGACGCGCACCCGCGACTACTACGACGACCTGAAGAAGCGCGCCAACGTGACCGTCGACGAGACGGTGATCGAGGAGGTCGCCACGCAGCTGCCGGCGCCGCCCGAGGACGCCGAGCCGGCGCCCGCGCACGGGCACGCGGGCCTCGCGCCGCGTCCCGGGACCGCGTCGGCCGGCGAGGCGCCGGCGCCGCCGCCGCAGCCGGTGAACCCGCACGCCGGCCACTGAAGGCGGCGGGTCCGGCCGTCAAGCGCGGCGCAGCCGGCGCGCGTCGCCGACGCGGATCGTGAGCGCGGCGCGATCGAAGTAGTCGAGCAGCGCGAGCGCGTACTTCCGGCTCGCGGACAGCATGGTCCGGTACTCCGCGACCGTGATCTCGGGTCGAGCGCGCAGCCGGTCGAGCAGCGCGGCGCGCGCGCGCTCGAGCGCGTCGGCCGCGTAGTAGAGGTCGGGCGCGACGCGGACCACGTCGTGCCGCCGCTCGAGCACGCCGAGCAACGCCTGGAGGCGCTCGGGAGCCAGCGAAATGTCGGCCGCGAGCTGCTTCGAGTCGGGCGGCGTGAACCCGCCTTCCGCGATCGCACGCAGGACCTCCGCCGCCTCGTCGGCCTCGCTGCCCGCGAGCCGCACGCGGTGGCCGGGAAGGCGGAGCAGCGATTCTTCACGGGCAACCACGCCCGCGGTCTCCAGCCGATCCACGACCGGCCGAAAGAGGCGCGGCGGCACGGGCTCCTTCAACCGCGACCGCACCGACTCGAGCTCCATTCCGGCCGCGAGCGGGTGCGCCTCGTGGTGGTGCTTCAGGACGTCGGCGACCGCGGCGCCGAGGCGCTCCCACTTCGCGCGCGTCGTGAGCGCCTCGGGCTCCGCCTGCGACGGCAGCGCGACGACCGCCGGCCGCTCGCGCGCGGCCGCGGCGACGTCCGCCTGCGGCCGCCCGAGCCCTTGCGCGACGAACGCGACCGGCGCGGCGAACTCGTGCAGCAGGTCGAGGAACGCGTACACGCGGTCGGGCAGCGTGCCGTCGCGCAGCGGGGCGAGTCGGGACGGCAGATCGCCCTCGGCCGAGCGGTGCCGGTGCGCGAACGGATGCAGCACCACGCCGCCGCCCGTCGTGCGGGTCGCGGTCTCGGAGCGGACGATGAACCGGTCGCCGGTCGCGACCACGACCGGCTCGTCGAGCGCGAGCTGGCAGAAGCCCTTTTCCTTCACCGGGATCTCGCGCGCGCCGAGGACGATCGCCTTCGCCATCACCTCCGCCGTGCCGGCGTAGAGCCGCACGCGATCGAAGCTCCGGAGCGGCCGCGTCGCGCCGCTCCGCACCTCGACCCAGCAGTCGAAGCGGTCGGTCGCGTCGGTGACGATCGGGTCGACGAGCACATGGCCCCGGTCCGCTTGCCCGCGCTCGAGGCCGGCGAGGTTGATCGCGACGCGCTGCCCGGCGCACGCCTCGCTCACCCGCTCGCCGTGGACCTGGACCATTCGGGCGCGCGTCGCGAGATCCCCCGGCCGGAGCGCGAGCGGATCGCCCTCGCGGACGGTGCCGGCGATCGCGGTCCCGGTCACGACCAGGCCGTGCCCGTGGATCGCGAACGCGCGGTCGACGGGAAGGCGGAAGAGCCCGCTCGCGTCGCGGGCCGGGAGGTCGGCGATCTGGCGCGCGATCTCGGCTCGCAGCTCGGGGACGCCGGCGCCGGTCTCGTTCGAAACGTCGCAGACCGGAGCGCGCTCGAAGGCGGTCCCGCACGCGAGCACCTCGATCTCGCCGCGGACGTCGCGCACGCGCGCCGGGTCCACGAGGTCGATCTTGGTCACGACGAAGATCGCGCGCCGGACCCCGAGCAGGTGCACGATGTCGAAGTGCTCCTCGGTCTGCGGCATGACGCCGTCGTCGGCCGCGACGACGAGGAGCACGAGGTCGATGCCGTGCGCGCCCGCCAGCATGTTCCGGATGAAGCGCTCGTGGCCCGGGACGTCGACGACGCCGTAGCGCCGGCCGTCGATCTCGTAGTACGCGAAACCGAGGTCGATCGAGATCCCGCGCTCGCGCTCCTCCTTGAGGCGGTCCGTGTCCTGGCCCGTCAAGCTCCGGACGAGCGCGGTCTTCCCGTGGTCGATGTGGCCCGCGGTGCCGAGGACGATCGCGCCCGCGCGTCCCGCCGCGGCGGGGGAAGCGGCGGCCGCGGAAGATCCGGCGCGGCCGCCCGCTTCGGTCGGCCGGCTCACGGCGCTTCCTCGGTCGCCCGTGCAGACGCGCGCGGGACGAGATCTTCCGCACGCGCGACCCCGCGCAGATCGAGCAGGAAGCGGCCGTGCGCGATCCGCCCGACGACCGGCGGGCGCGCGCCGCGGAAGAGCGCCGCGATGCGCTCGGGTGGCCAGCCGGCGCGCGCGACCGCGACCGCGCGGCTCGGCAGGCGAAACGCCGGCTGCGCGCCGCTTCCGATCTCGGCCTCCGACTCCATCGCTTCGACCGAGAAGGCGTCGCCGAGGGCTTCGCGCACGAGCGCCGCGGCCTCGGTCGCCATCGCGTCGAGGGCCGACAGGGGACGGCAGAGGAGCCCGAGAGCCGGCAGCGCGGCCGGGAGGTCGCGTGCGGTCCGGTGGAGCGCGAGCGTCGCCGCGAGGCCCGCGATCGCGAGCTTGTCGAGGCGAAGCGCTCGCCGGAGCGGGTTCCGGCGCATGGCCGCGACGAGATCGGCTCGGCCGACCGCGATCCCCGCCTGCGGGCCGCCGAGCAGCTTGTCGCCGCTGAACGTCACGAGGTCGGCGCCGGCGCGGATCGACTCCGTGGGCGTCGGCTCGCGCGGAAGCCCGAACCCGGAGAGGTCGACGAGCGCGCCGCTCCCGAGGTCCTCCACGAGCGGGACGCCGCTCGAGCGCGCGAGCGCGACGAGGTCGGCGAGCGCCGGCCGCTCGGTGAAGCCCTCGATCCGGTAGTTGCTCGGATGGGCGCGCAGGATGAAGGCCGTGCGACGCCCGACCGCGGCCGCGAAGTCCTCCGCGCGCGTGCGATTCGTCGTCCCGACCTCGCGCAGGATCGCGCCTCCCTTGCGGAGGATCTCGGGGAGCCGGAAGGAGCCGCCGATCTCGATCAGCTCGCCGCGCGAGACCAGCACCTCGCGCCGGTCGGCGAGCGAGTTCACGGCGAGGAGGAGGGCCGCCGCGTTGTTGTTCACGACCACTGCATCCTCAGCTCCCGTGAGCTCGCGCAGCAGGGGGACGAGGTGGTGGTCGCGCTCGCCGCGCTCGCCGCTCGCGAGGTCGAGCTCGAGCGCGGTTGCGGACGACGCGGCCGCGGCGATCGCGTCGATGGCCGCCTGCGCGAGCGGCGCGCGGCCGAGGTTCGTGTGCAGCACGACGCCGGTCGCGTTGACGACGCGCGGCGGGCGCGCGGCCGCGAGGGCGGCGATCGCGTCGCCGGCGCGCGCGACGATCGCCGGCACGGCGACCGGGGCCGTCTTCTCGCCGGCGGCGATGCGGCGGCGCGCGTCGTCGAGCACGCCGCGGACCGCGTCGGCGACCAGCGCGCGCGGAAAGCGCTCGCAGAGAGCGCCGGCCTCGGGGCTCCCGAGGACCGCGTCCACGCCGGGGAGGGACCGCCGCTCCATGAGGGCGGGATAGCAGATCGCGCGCGCGGCGGCGTCGGCGCGGACTCTCCTACGTCAGTCGCCGCCGCGCCAGATCGTCGAATGCCAGGGCGAGCGCTCCGCCTCCGGGCGCCCGTTCGAGAAGTAGTAGAGCGCGATCGACTTGCGCGATTCGCCGGGCGGGCAGCGCACCGGGTCGGGGTGCCCGTGGAACGAGACGTCGCTCGTGTTGAACACGACCGTGCGGTTGAAGACGGGTGCGACGCGCTTCGCGCACGCCGCGAGGTCGCGATCCCAGAGCTCCAGCTCGCCGCCCCACTCCTCGCGCCAGCCGCGGTTCAGGTACACGAGCAGATTGACGCGGCGGTCGAGGAAGCAAGCGCCGTGGAAGTTGAAGTCCGCGTGCACGTCGAGCCACCCGCCCGGGAACGTCTCGTGGAGACCTGCGCCGTCGAGGTACGGGTCCGAGATCAGGTCCGGGATTCCGGTCAGCTCGCGCAGGAAGCCGAGCAAGAAGATCGAGTTCAGGTGGCTCACGAAGAAGCGCACGAACGGCGAGAACCCGGCGTGGTCGGGATGATCGCGCAGCGACCGCTTGCCGGCGACGTGGCGATCGAGCCGCTCGGTGATCGAGCGCGGCGACTCGGTCGAGAATTCCCGGCGCACTCGCTCCAGGACCGCGTCGTCGAAGAGTCCGTCGATCACTGCGTGCGGGAACGGCGTCGCGCTCGCGTACGCGTCGCGATGCGCGCGGGCGATGCGCTGCAGCCGCTCGAGGTCGAGCAGCGAGCGCTCCGCTTCCGCGAAGCTCGGCTGCCCGCCGGCGTCCCCGGCGCCCGCCGTCGGTCGGCGGTCGGCCGCGAGCGACCGCCACCACCCGCGCGCTGCCGCGAGCCGCGTCATCGTGAGCCGACGTCGCTCACGCGGGCGACGCGTGGCGCTGGAGGCGGCTCTTGACCGCGCCGAGCTCGCCGACCTCGACCGGGACGCCGGCGGCGAGCGCGATGACCTGTCCGCTGAGCGGCGAGACGCGGGCTCCCGGCGTGACGATGCCGATGAGGTTCAGCGGGTCCGCTGCCGAGACGAGGACGGGCTCGCCGTCGTCGGCCTGGCGGCGCGTCGCGCGCAGGGCCTCCACCGCCTCAGGCAGTGCGAACTGCTCGCCGAGAGCGCCGGCGATGAATCGGCCGCCGCGGATCTCGCCGCGCGCCTCCATCCGGCGGAGCGCGCCGGCGAGGAGTCGCCACGGCGGGGCGAGGGGCTCGCGCGCCAGCACGTCGCGCAGGACGACGCCCCAGCGCCGGAGGAGGAGCCGCGCCATCGCGTCGACCGTCTCGGGCGCGGGATCGCGCGCGTCGCGTACGAGAGCGGCGCGCGGCGACGCGGCGCCGCGCGCCGCTGCCATCGCCGTCGCGTCGCCGGCCACGCCGGCGCGTCGCAGGAGCGACCACCGGCCGGTCGGCAGCGCGCGCGGCCGCGCGCGTCCGCCCGGCACGGCGCGCAGCCTGCGTTCGGAGCGCTTCTTCTCCTCGGGCGCGAGGAGGAGGCGCAAGCCGCCGAAGCCGTCACCGGTCACGACGCCGTACGCGACGAGCTCCCACAGCGCCTCCTCGGCTGCCGTCGGGAGGAGGCCGGTCGCGCGCGCGACGTCGATGAGGAAGGAGGCGCCATCGCGCTCGAGAACCGCGGCGACGTCCCGGGCGGCGCGCGAGAGACGGAAGCCGGGCGCCGACTTCGGAAGGGTGCCGGCAGTGGCCGTCAAGAGCGGGAGGTCGTCGCGCAGGGCGAGCGCGAGAGGGGCGTTCCGGGTGGGCGCGGTCCGGCGGCGGCGCGCCGCGCGCGGCGGCATGCTTCCGACGGCGCCCGCCGCCGTTCCGTCCGGCAGCGCGATGGCCGCGCGCGCGGCGTTCGGGGGCGACAGGCGACCCCAGGCGACGACGCCCGAGAAGCAGAGCTCGTCGAGAAGCGCGGGCGAGTAGCGCTCCACGCGGAGCGGCAGCACGCTGCGCTCCCAGGCCGGCGCCGGGAGCTCGAGCCCTTCGAGCTGCGCCACCACCGCCGCGAGCCCGTCGCGCCCGTGCAGGCGCGTTCCCGGCGCGGCGTGCTGCCAGCGCAGCAGGAAGCGCATGAAGTCCGCGACCGAGACCGGGTCGATCTCCTGCCGGAGCCGTCCGAGCGTCGAGCGATGGATGCGGGCGAGGAGCCGCCGCTCGCACCACTCCTCGCCGGCCGCGCCGCGCGTGTACCGGCCGCGGAGCGCAATGCCCTCCCCCTCGAGGCGCGCGAGCGCCGCCTCGACGTCGAGCCGGGCGAGGCCGAGGCGGGCGGCGAGGTCCTCCGCGGTGACCGGCCCGAGGCAGTCGAGCCAGCCGCGAACGGCGAGAGCGACGGCGGATTCCGCGTCCGGGACCTCGGGCGATCCCGCGGGCGCGGC
The DNA here is from genome assembly GCA_035651755.1 of Binatia bacterium. Taxonomy (GTDB): domain Bacteria; phylum Desulfobacterota; class Binatia; order UBA12015; family UBA12015; genus DASRFA01. The sequence goes on from DASRFA010000060.1 coordinate 486,960, forward strand.
GACGGCGCGCGCGAAGGCGGCGCGCGGGAGCGCGGCGCGCGCGACCAGGCTCCGCTCGGCCGTGACCGCGGCGACGACGTCGCGCTCCTCTCCCGCGGTCCCGCCCGGGGCGGTCCAGCGCAGGATCCCGGCGCGGCCGGCGGCGACGAGCTCGTCGAGCCAGGGCTGCCAGTCGCCGACGTCGGCGACCGGGAGCCACACGAATCCCTGGAGCGCGTCGTGGAGCTCGTCGGCGTCGCGCACGTCGGGCCAGGCCTGCTCGCGCACCTCGGCGATCGCCGCCGGGTCGAGCGCGCCGATGCCCTCGGCGAGGCTCGCGTCCGTCCGGCGGAGGTTGACGGCGCGCGCGCGCCGCTCCTCGAGCGGCGCGTCGTCGAGGTACGCGTACGGGTAGGCGTTCAAGATCTCGTGCGCCATCGGCGACGGCGCCGGCGTCTCGACGGCGACGGTCGCGATCTCGCGGCGCCGCATGCGCTCGAGCACCGCGCGCAAGCCGTCCACGTCCATCGCCTCGTGCAGGCAATCGAGGATCGTCTCGTTCACGAGGGGGTGGTCGACCGGCTCGACCGGGCCCGGGTGGTTGTCGCCGCACGCCGCCTGCGCCGGGAAGACGGCGGCGAGGAGGTCGTCGGCGCGCATGCGCTGGATGTTCATCGGCACGCGCTTCCCGCCCTCGTGGCGGAGGAGCGCGAGCGCGCGCGTCGCGTTCCAGCGCCAGCGCGTCCCGAACATCGGTGCGGCGAGCGCCGCCTGCACGAGGTCGCGCTCGAGGGTCTCGGGGCGGATCATCTCGAAGACCGAGTCGAGCGGAAAGCTGTGCTGCTCGCCGAGCGAGATGACGATCCCGTCGTCGGTCGCCGCCGCCTGGAGCTCGAAGTCGAAGGTGACGCAGAACCGCTTCCGGAGAGCGAGCCCGAACGCCCGGTTCACCGCACCGCCGAACGGCGCGTGCAGCACGAGCTGCATGCCGCCGCTCTCGTCGAAGAAGCGCTCGGCGACGACGCGATCGCAGGTCGGCACCGTGCCGAGCATCGCGACCGTCGCCGCGACGTAGTCCGCGAGCTGGTGGGCGCCGCCCGCGTCGACGCCGGATTCGCCGACGAGCCACGCGACCGCGTCGCCGGTCTCGAACGGCCGCGGCTCGGCGACGGGGGGAGGAGCCGCGAGGTCGTCTCCGTCGCCGTGCGCGACGAGCGGCTGCTCGACGGCGGCCGGCTCCACGAGGGTGGCGCCGCCCTCGTCCGCGGTGGGACCGCCGGCTGAAGCCGTCCGCGCGGCCACCAGGCGATCGGCGACTCCCTGCCGCAGGTCGGACACCGCGCGCGACAGCTCGGCCGTGCGCGCCGGCGCCTCGCCGAGCCAGAACGGGATCGTCGGCGGCGCCTGACCCGCGTCCTCGACGCGCACCTTGCCGTTCTCGACCCGGCGGATCCGCCACGAATGATTCCCGAGGAGGAAGATGTCGCCGCGCATGCTCTCGACGGCGAAGTCCTCGTTCACCTTCCCGACGCGCGCTTCCGTCGGCTCCTCGATGACGTCGAAGTCCGCCGTGTCGGGGATCGCGCCGCCGCTCGTGATCGCCGCGAGGCGCGAGCCGCGGCGGCCGCGCACGCGTCCCTGCACGCGGTCGAGGTGGAGGCGCGCCGAGCGCCGCCCGCGGCGCGTCGCGACGCCTTCCGCGAGCATCTCGAGCACCTCGTCGAACTCCGACCGCGCGAGCTCGCGGTACGGCCACGCCCGGCGCACGAGCCGCCAGAGGTCCTCGACCGCCGTGTCCTCGGCGGCCGCGATCGCGACCATCTGCTGCGCCAGGATGTCGAGCGGCTTCGCGGGCAGGCGGATGCGGTCGAGCTCGCCCTGCCGGATGGCGCGCACCGCGGCCGCGGTCTGAACGAGCTCGTCGCGCGTCAGCGGGAAGAAGATTCCCTTCGGCACGCTACCGAGCCAGTGGCCGGAGCGGCCGACCCGCTGGAGGAGCGTCGCGAGCGCGCGCGGCGCGCCGATGTGGCAGACGAGGTCGACGTGGCCGACGTCGATGCCGAGCTCGAGCGACGCGGTCGCGACGACGAGCGGCACCTCGCCGGACTTGAGCTTCTCCTCGGCCGCGAGCCGGATGCGCTTGTCGAGGCTCCCGTGGTGCGCGGCGACGCGATCGTGGCCGAGCCGCTCGCCGAGCGCGTGCGCGACGCGCTCGACCAGCCGGCGCGTGTTGACGAAGACGATCGTCGTGCGGTGCTCGTGCGAGAGCGCGGCGATGCGGTCGTAGACGGCGTCGCGCAGCTCGTGGGTCGCGATCGGGCCGATCTCGAAGTCCGGCATGGTCTCGATCGCGAGCTCCATGGCGCGCTGGTGCCCGGTGTCGACGATCGCGCACTCCGGCGTGCCGTCGGCGGCGACGCGGTCGGTCCCGACGAGCCAGCGCGCGATCTCCTCGACGGGCTTCTGCGTCGCGGAGAGCCCGATCCGCTGCACGCGCCTCCCGGCGCCGCCCGCGACGAGCGCGTCGAGGCGCTCGAGAGACAGCGCGAGGTGCGCGCCGCGCTTGTCGCCCGCGATCGCGTGGATCTCGTCGACGATCGCGGTGTGCGCGCCCGCGAGCATCTCGCGGCTCTTCTGCGCGGTCAGCAGGATGAAGAGCGACTCCGGCGTCGTGATCAGGATGTGCGGCGGCCGGCGGAGCATTGCCTGCCGGTCCGAGGCGGGCGTGTCGCCGGTCCGGACGGCAGTCCGGATCTCCTGCAGCAGGACGCCTTCCTGCGCGGCGAGATCGCGGATCTCCGCGAGCGGGGTCGCGAGGTTCTTCTGGACGTCGTTGCCGAGCGCCTTGAGCGGCGAGACGTAGACGATCTGGGTCGCGTCGGGGAGCCGCTCCGCGCGCGCCTCGCGGACGAGGCCGTCGATCGCCCAGAGGAACGCGGCGAGCGTCTTGCCGGACCCGGTCGGCGCCGCGATCAGCGCGTTTCGGCCTGCGGAGATCGCACGCCAGCCGGCGGCTTGGGGAGGCGTCGGGCGGCCGAAGCGGCCGGCGAACCACTTCTCGACCAGGGGGTCGAAGTCGGCCGGCATGCCCCCCGATGCGTCCGACATCGAGAGAGCTTCGCGCTCGTGTCCGACGCTGTCAATTCAGCGGCGGGACCCGATCTCCGGCCGGCAGCCGGGAGCCTGTCCGAGGAAGGGCATGGGAGCGAGAAGGGCGAGGCGCCGCGATTGCGGCCCATCGTGCTTCGCAGCCCATGACCTTGCTCGGACAGGCTCCCGGCTGCAGGCCGGCGCCATCGGGCACGTCACGCCGCGTGGCGGAACTCGGCGTCCGCGGGGCGGGCGGTCGCCGGGCGGGAAGGGATGCGGCTCTTGCGCTGCGAATCGACCGCGGCACCGAGCGCCCCGAACGCGATCGCGAGCAGGAACGCCGGCAGGACCGCGAACAGGTTGACGGGGATGTGGGTGTCCGGAACGAATCCGGAACCGACTGCGGAGGCCACGATGGCCAGGGGGCTGATGAACGACATCTTTCGATCTCCTTTCTCGTGCGCGATCCAACATCGCGCAGGCGAGAGAACCGTAGTGCAACGCCGGTGCCAAATTCGGACTGGCCGGAAACGACGGGAATGTGGCGGATCCGTGAGGCGTGGACGCAACGCGGAGTGAGCACCGCCAACGCCGCGTTGCGCCGCGTTCCGTAAGCGCTTCGGGCGAGTTGCACCTCGTGGCTCGGCGAGCGCGATCGCCCGCGATCCGGCCGCGGTACGATCGGCCGTGCGGCGGCCGCAGGGCGGGCGCGCGTCAACGCTGGTTCACAACGATGTCTCCAAAATTGCACCCTGGCGGGTCGCGTGCGACTCTCGCGACGTGAGCCCGTCAGCGGCGACGTCGTCGCCCGAGGCGGTCCGGCGCGACCCTCGGCGCGCCCACGCCGCCGCGCTCCGCATCGTCTCGCGCCTGCGCGGGGCAGGTCACCAGGCGCTCCTGGCGGGCGGCTGCGTCCGCGACCTGCTCCTCGGCCGCGAGCCCCTGGACTACGACGTCGCGACGTCGGCGCCCGCCGGCGAGGTCCAGCGCCTGTTCCCGCGCACGGTCCCGGTCGGCATCCAGTTCGGGGTCGTTCTGGTCGTCGAGGGCGGTCAGTCGGTCGAGGTCGCGACCTTCCGGCGCGACGGGCGCTATCTCGACCACCGCCACCCGGTCGACGTCGAGTTCGCGGACGCGCGGGCGGACGCCGAGCGCCGCGACTTCACGATCAACGGCATGTTCCTCGACCCCGACCGGCCCGGCGAGCCGATCGACTACGTCGGAGGGCGCGCCGACCTCCAGGCCGGCATCGTGCGCGCGATCGGTGACCCGGAAGCGCGGTTCGGCGAGGATCGCCTTCGCCTGCTGCGAGCCGTGCGGTTCGCGGCCCGCCTCGGCTACGAGATCGACCCGGGCACGTTCGCCGCGATCCGCCGCCTCGCCCCCACCGTCCGCGACATCGCGTGGGAGCGGATCGGCGAGGAGATCGTCAAGATCCTGCTCGAGGGGGACGCGCGGCGGGGCTTCGAGCTGCTGGAGCGCTCGGAGCTGCTGGCGGTCGTCCTGCCGGAGGTCGCCGCCCTGCGCGGGGTCGAGCAATCGTCCGACCACCACCCCGAAGGCGACGTCTGGATCCACACGCTGCGGTGCCTCGCGCAGATCGAGCCCGGACGGCACGGCGAGGTTCTGGCGCTCGCCGCCCTTCTCCACGACGTCGGAAAGCCGGCGCGCGCGAGCCGTTTGCCGGACGGCCGGATCGCGTTCCACGGGCACTGCGAGGTCGGCGCGGAGATGGCGCGCGCCGTCTGCCAGCGTCTCCGCCGGAGCGGCGATACCGCCGAGCGCGTCGCCGGGCTCGTCGCCCATCACCTGCGCCATCTCGATGCCCCGAAGATGCGGATCGCGCGCCTCCGCCGCTTCCTCGCCGAGCCGTGGATCGACGACCTCCTCGAGCTGGTCCGGATCGACGTGCTGGCGGCGAGCGGCGACCTCGCCGCGTGGCGGTTCTGCAAGGAGCAGAAGGACGCCTTGCCGGAGCGCGAGCTCCGGCCGGAGCCGCTCCTCCGGGGTCGCGATCTGGTCGATCTCGGGTACCGGCCGGGACCGCGCTTCCGCGAGATCCTCGAGCGCGCCTTCGACGCCCAGCTCGAGGGTGAGCTGCGGTCGGCCGAGGAAGCGCGCTCCTGGGCGCTCTCGCACTTCCCGCCCGCGACCCCGAGCGACGGCCCCGCGTGACGCCGGCGCATCCCAGGGAGGGCGACGGGCGAGCGGCCGGCGACCGCGGCCCCGACGATCCCGCGAGCGGCGCCGAAGCGCTGCTCGACGTGCGCGCCGTGGTGAAGCGCTTCGGCGCCGTCCGCGCGCTCGATGGCGTCGACTTCCGGACGCGAGCCGGAGAGATCCACGCGCTCCTCGGAGAGAACGGCGCCGGCAAGTCCACCTTGATGAACGTCGTGAGCGGCCTGTACGCGCCCGACGCGGGCGCGATCCGCTTCGGGGGTCGGACCGTCCGCTGGCGCTCGCCCGAGGAAGCGCGTTCGGCCGGCATCGCCATGGTGCATCAGCACTTCATGCTCGTCCCGAGCTTCACGATCGCCGAGAACGTCGCGCTCGCGCGCGGCGCGCTCGGCTGGCTGCCGCGCGCGCGGACGGAGGAGGCCACGCGCGCGCTCGCCGCGCGCTACCGCGTCGACGTCGGGGATCCGGCGCGCCGGATCGACGACATCTCGGTGGGCGATCGCCAGCGAGTCGAGATCCTGAAGGCGCTCGCCGCGGTCGATGGCGATCCGACCGGCGCGGGCTCGACCGCGGCCGCGCGGCTTCTCGTCCTCGACGAGCCGACGGCGGTGCTGACGCCGGACGAGGTGGCGGTCCTCTTCGAGCTGCTGCGCGACCTGGCCGCTCACGGCACCGCGGTCGTGATCGTCACGCACAAGCTCGCCGAGGTGCTCGCGCTCGCCGACCGCGTCACGATCCTGCGCGGGGGGCGCGCGATCGCGAGCGGCCCCGCGGCTCGGTTCGAACCGGCGGCGCTCGCGGCGCTCATGGTCGGCGCGCCCGCCGAGGTGGTCGCCCGCGCGCCGGAAGTCGTCCCGGCGGAGGTCCGACCAGCCGCGAGCTCGGCGGATCCTCGCCCGCGCCGAGCGCCGACGACCGCCCCTCCGGTGATCGTCGCCGAGCGCCTCTGCGGCCACGACCGCGCCGGCGCGATCGCGCTCGACGGCGTCTCGCTCACCGTCGCGGCGGGGGAGATCGTCGCCGTCGCCGGCGTCGAGGGGAACGGACAGTGGGAGCTCGTCGCCGCGCTCGCGGGCTTCGCACGCGACTGCCTCCGGGGCTTCAGCGGGCGGGTCGCGATCGCCGGGCGGAGCATCGCGAGCGCCGCCGATGCGCGCGACGCCGGGCTCGCTATCGTACCCGCCGATCGCACGACCGACGGCCTCGTGGCGGAGCTCCCGGCGTGGGAGAACCTGCTCCTCGCGCGCGACCGGCTGCGGGCGATGGCTCCGCGCGGCGTCGTGCCGCGCGCCCGGGCGCTGTCGGAGGCGCGGAGCGCGCTCGCCGCCTACGAGGTGCAGCCGCCCGATCCGCTCCTGCCTGCGGGCCTCCTGTCGGGAGGGAACCAGCAGCGCCTCGTCCTCGCGCGCGAGCTCGGCCGCCAGCGACCGGCCGCGATCGTCGCGGCCAATCCCAGCCGAGGCCTCGACCTCGCCGCGACCGCGGCGGTGCGCCGCCGCCTGCGGGAGCACGCGCGCGCGGGCGCAGCGGTGCTGGTGCTCTCGACGGATCTCGACGAGGTCGAGGAGATCGCCGATCGGATCGTCGTGCTCTACCGCGGCCGACTGATCGACGCGCCGAGCTCGACGACGCGCGCCGCGATCGGCCGGCTCATGGCGGGAAGCGGGGTCGCCGCTTGACGCCGGCCGTCGCGCGCGCGGCGGCGCGCGTCGGGCCGGCCGTGCTCGCGGTCGCGACCGCGCTCTCGCTCGCCGCCGCGCTCGCCGCGATCGCCGGGTCGGATCCCGCGACCGCCGTCCGCGCCCTCGTCCTCGGGAGCCTCGGTTCGACGGCGAACGTCGCCGACACGCTCGTCCGGAGCGCTCCGCTCCTCCTGTGCGGCGCCGCGGTGATGCTCGCGTTCCGAAGCGGCATCTTCAACATCGGCGCGGATGGACAGTTCCTCGCCGGCGCTCTCGCCGCGACGGCGGTCGCGACCCGCATCCGGCCCTTCCCCGGTCAGTTCGCCTGCGTGCTGATCGCGGGCGCGCTCGCCGGCGGCGCGTGGGCGATCGTCCCGGCGGCGTTTCGCATCCGGCGCGACGTGAGCGAGGTCATCACGACGATCCTCCTCAACTTCGTCGCGCTCTACCTGGTCTCGTGGGCGGTCACGGGCCCGCTGCAGGAGTCGAGCCGCGCCTACCCCCAGTCGGCCGCGATCCCGGAGACGGCCCGCCTCGCGCGCTTCCTGCACGGCACCGGCGACCGGCTCCACGCCGGCATCCCGCTCGCCTTCGGGCTCGCGGCGGCGACGGGCGGCCTCCTGTCGTTCACGACCTTCGGGCTCCGGCTCCGCGCTGCCGGGCTGAACGCGCCGGCGGCGCGTCTCGCCGGGTTTCCGGTCCGCCGCGACCTCGCGGTCGCGTTCGCGCTGTCGGGCGCGCTCGCGGGTCTCGCGGGCGCCGTGGAGCTCGCCGGGGTGACGCACCGGCTCTTCGACCGCTTCTCGCCCGGATACGGCTACACCGCGATCGCGGTCGCGCTGCTCGGAAACCTCCGGACACCGGGCACCATCGCGGCGGCTCTCTTCTTCGCGGCGCTCGGAGCGGGCGCGAGCGCGATGGAGCGGTCGGCCGGCGTGTCGGCCGTGATCGCGGTCGCGGTGCAGGGCGCGACGCTGCTCGCGGTGGCCGCGACGGGGGCGCCGGCGCTCGCGCGCGTCGTGCAGCGGGCGCGTGGGCGGGGCGAGGCCGCCGCGAGCGAGACCGAGGCGGCAGCCGCCGCCGGAGCGCCGCGCGGTGCTTGACGCGTTTCTCGCCGCCGCCGTCGCGCTGGCGACCCCGATCCTCCTCGCCGCACTCGGAGAGCTCCTCGTCGAGCGGGCGGGCGTCCTCAACATCGGCCTCGAGGGCATGATGCTGGTCGGGGCCTTCGCGGCCGCGGCGGCCGCTGCCTCGTCGGGCAGCCCGCTCGCCGGCGTCGCCGCGGCGGCGGTCGCGGGCCTCGCGATCGCGCTCGTCTTCGCGCTCGTGGCCGTGACCCTCGCAGCCGACCAGATCATCGCCGGCGCCGCCGTGAACCTGATCGCGCTCGGCGGCACCGGCGCGCTGTACCGCGTTCTCTACGGCGACACGGGCGCGGCCCTGGTGCTCCCGACGCTCCCCAGGGTGGCGATTCCCGGGCTCTCCTCGCTTCCCGTCGTGGGCGACGCCCTCTTCCGCCAGCACGCGCTCGTGTACGTCAGCCTCGTGCTCGTGCCGGTCCTGTCGGTCGTGCTCGCCCACACCGGTCTCGGGCTCCGCCTGCGCGCTCTCGGCGAGCATCCGCTCGCGGCCGCCAGCCTGGGCTTGCGGGTGCGCGGGATGCGGGTGGCGGCGATCGGCGCCAGCGGGGTGCTCGCCGGTCTCGGCGGCGCCGCGCTCGCGCTCTGGACCGCGGGCACGTTCGTCGAGGGCGTGACCGCCGGCCGCGGCTTCGTCGCGCTCGCCGTCGTCGTGTTCGCACGCTGGTCGCCGTGGGGGACGCTCGCCGGCGCGCTCCTCTTCGGGCTCGCGAACGCGCTCCAGTTCCAGTTCCAGGCGAGCGCCGTCGGCGTCCCATACCAGCTCTTCCTGATGCTGCCGTACGTCGTGACGCTGGCCGCGCTGCTGCTGCCGGCCGGCACGACGCGGGCGCCGCGCGCGCTGGGAGCGCGCTACGACCGCGAGTGACCGCCTCCTCGTGTGGCGTCGTTCACGCAATGCGATCCGTCTCGCTCCGCCGGGCGTCGCCCGCCGGCCGATCGAAGCGAGCCCGCGGGGAGTGGGGCCCCGTTCGGCTTTGCCGAACGGGGCGAGGGGAGCGATCCCCTCGTGCGAAAATCCGAGGGGAGCGATCCCCTCGTCGCGAATGTCCCCTTCGCGAGGTACCAGACGAACGCGCCGGCGGCGGCGTACATCGCGACCCCCTCGATCGCGCCCAGCCCACCGCCGACGACGAGCACCGTCACCACGAGGAAGGTCGAGATGACGGCGACCACCTTTTCGATGCGCGTCTCGCGGTCGCGCTCGGCGGCGACGTATGCCGCGACCTCGGCGCCGCAGTGGGGGCAGCGCCCCGCGGGCTTCCGCACGAGCGGTTGGCCGCAGCCGGGGCAATCGGGGGTGTTGTGGATCGGCATGGCGCGCCTCGCGACGAGGATCGCAGACGGGGCGCGCGCGCGAAAGGCGGCTTCGGCTCTGCTCAGGCGCTCGCCGACTGAGCCGACGTGCGATCCGCGTGGCCGCGGTCGGCGACCGCGGATGCCTCACAGGTGGCGCGTTCGGCGACAGCCGGACGCACCGCGGTGTTCCGCCCCCCCAGCCAGCCGAGCAGGCCGCCGCGCAGGCAGTCGGCGTCGAGCTCGAGGACCGCGCAGACGGTCGTGAAGGAGAAGAGGTCCTGGTCGTGGCGGGCGACGATCCACGCGCGCGCATCCTCGAACAGCTCGCGGCCTTCGGGATCGCGCGCGCCGGCGTACTTCTGGAACGTCTCGATCCCCTCTTGCAGGACGGCGGCCATCAGCCTGCGCTCGCCGTTCTGCGCGGAGCTGCGCCGGAGCGCCGTGAAGAACTGCTCGGGAAGCATGAGGTCGGGCTCGAGCCCGTCTCCCCCTCGGTCGTCGCGCATCCAAAGCGGGGTTTCCATGCCCGCGATAGACGCCCGACCCTGCGCCCTATTCAGCTCGCGGCGTCCGGTCGACGAAGGTGGATCATCACGTGGCCGCGACCGGGACGGCCGGCGCCGTCGTATCGCGCGTCGGGGGTGCCGGGCGGGGCGGCACGAGGGTCACGAGCTTGGTCGCGGCGAAGAGCTCGATCAGGCGGCGCTGCCCCTCGGCCCACACGTGGTGCATGCCGCACGTCGGGCTCACGGAGCACAGGTTCCGCTCGCCCACGCAGACGTTCAGGGCGATCGGCCCTTCGACGGCCTCCATCACGTCCTTGAACGAGACGTCCGCGGCGGGGCGCGCGAGCGTGTAGCCGCCGTGCGCGCCGCGGCGCGACACGACGATCCCGGCGTGGATCAGGTCCTGGAGGATCTTCTCGAGGAACTTCTTGGGAACACCTTCGCTCGCCGAGATCTCTGCGACCGTCGCCGCGCGACCGGGCTCCTGACCGGCCAGGTGGATCGCCGCGCGCAGCGCGTAGTCGACCCGCCGGCTCACCTGCATCAGCGACATCGGTCTACTCCCCATCTATGCAAGGCCGCTCGGTGCACGGTCAAGGCAGCGGTTCGCGATCGGCGAATCGCGCCCGAGGTGGCGTTCGACGTGTGGGTCGCCATGCCCGATCGCTCGATCATCGGGGGATCTCCACCGTCACGTCGCCCTCGACGACCGCCTGGCACCCGAGCCGGGAATACGGGGTGAGGCCGGGAGCCTGATCGAGCTTGTCCTCCTCGCACTCCTCCATCTCCGAAAGGTTCTCGCCTCCCGCTCGAATGATGACGTGGCAGGTCGTGCAGGCGCAGTTTCCGCCGCAGTTGTGCTCGAGCGGGACTCCGTGCTGCAGCGCGACGTCCAGGATCGAACCCGGCTTGCCGTGGTCGCCGTACGGGAAGTCGGCGTCGTCGACCTCGACGGTCACGTTCGCGGGCAGGAACGTCACCTTGTGCTTCACGGCGCGATCTCCTCGACGCGCTTCGACTGGAGCGCGCTCTGGATCGACGCGTCCATGATGCGCTGTGCGAAGGGCGTCGAGATCGTGTTCAAGCGGTCGACGAGGTCGCGGATCCGGTTGTGGTCGGTGCCCGCCGCGGCCTCGCGCAGCTCGCGGCTCGCATCCTCGATCGCGCGCCGCTCGTCGTCGCTCAGGAGCTGTTCGTGCAGGCGCTCGGCCTTCTCCGTCGCGTGCAGGATCGACTCGGCCTCCGTCCGCGCCTCGATGAGCTGCCGCGCCGCGAAGTCGTCCTCCGCGAGGTCGAACGACTCCTCGAGCATGCGCTCGATGTTGTCGTCGGTGAGACCGTAGCTCGGCTTCACGTCGACCGAGTGCTCGACGTTCGTGCGGACGTCGCGCGCCGACACCGACAGGATCCCGTTCGCGTCGATCAGGAACGTCACCTCGATGCGCGGGATGCCGGCCGGCCCGCGCGCGATCGGGATGCGGAAGTGCGCGAGGCTCCGGCAGTCCTTCGCGAGCTCGCGCTCGCCCTGCAGGACGTGCACCTCGACGTGCGTCTGGTCGTCGACCGCGGTCGTGAACTGCTCGCGGGCCGCAGCCGGGATCGTGGTGTTGCGGTCGATGAGCCGGGTGAAGACGCCGCCCATCGTCTCGATGCCGAGCGACAGCGGCACCACGTCGAGGAGAAGCATGTCGGTCGTGCTGCCGGATAGGATGCCCGCCTGCACCGCGGCGCCGAGCGCCACGACGACGTCGGGGTCGATGCTCGCGAGCGGCTCGCGCCCGAAGAGGTCGCGCACGCGCGCGCGCACCGCCGGCATGCGGGTCGCGCCGCCGACCAGGATCACCTGGCCGATGTCGGAAGCCGTCAGGCCGGCGTCCTTCAGCGCCTGGCGGCAGCGCGCCAGCGTGCGCGCGACGAGATCGGCGGTCGACGCCTCGAACTGCGCGCGGGTGATGGTCGCGATTCGGGTCCCCGACGGGAGCGCGAGGTCCACCGTCGCGACGTCGGCCTCGCTGAGGGCGCGCTTCGCGCGCTCGGCGCCTTCGAGGAGGACGGCGATCGCTTCGGGCGCGGACGCCTCGTCCGCGGGGAGAGCGAGCTCGCGCACGAAGTGCTCGGCGATCCGGCGGTCGAAGTCGTCGCCGCCGAGGCGGGTGTCGCCGCCGGTCGCGAGGACCTCGGAGAGGCCCTGACGGAGGCGGAGGATCGACACGTCGAAGGTGCCGCCGCCGAGGTCGTAGACGGCGATCGCGACCTCCTCTTCCTTGTCGAGGCCGTAGGCGAGCGCGGCCGCGGTCGGCTCGTTCACGAGCCGCAGCACGTCGAGCCCGGCGAGCCGTCCGGCGTCGCGCGTCGCCTGACGCTGGCTGTCGTTGAAGTAGGCCGGGACGGTGATGACCGCGCGCGCGACCTCCTCGGACAGTGCCTGCTCGGCGCGGCGCTTCAGCTCGCGCAGGATGAGCGAGGACGCCTCGGGCGGCGTGATCGGATGGACGTGCGGCGCGTCGCCGCTGCTTCGCAGCACGAGGCGAAGCGGGCCGTCGTCGGGCGCGAACTCGTAGCGCTCGCGATCGGCCGCATCGAGGTGCTCGCGTCCGAGGCCCATGAAGCGCTTGACGGAGAGCGCGGACGCGCGCGGGTGGAGCCGCGCGCGCCGACGCGCGGTTTCGCCGACGACGAAGGAGCCGTCCGGTAGCGCCGAGATCGCGGACGGAAGGAGCGGCGACCCGGTCGCGGGATCGGGCAGGATGCGCGGCCGGTCGCCGTCCATGACCGCGACGAGGCTGTTGGTCGTGCCGAGGTCGATTCCGACGATGCGCGGCATGCGGGTCGTCACTCCTCGAGCGCGCTCGCGACGTCGCGCTCCAGCGTGCGCAGGTAGGCGAGACGCGACAGCAGGTCCTTCAGGCGGGCGCGCGCGGCGATCGCTCGGTCGTCGTGCCCGTTCGCCGCGCCGTTCCCGCCCGGCGGCCAGCTCGCGAGAACGTCGGTCAGGGCGGCGCGCTCGCGCGTGCGCTCCGCCGCCACCGAGCGCTGGAGCGCCTCGAGCTCCGGGCGCTGCGCAGCGCGCTGCGCGGGGCTCGCGGACGTCGCCTCGGCGAGCTTCTCCTGCGCCTCGAAGACGAGCTCGGCGAGCTCTGGCGGCACGCGGTTGTTGTCGCGACCGAGCTCTTCGCCGGAGCGCCGGAGCCAGTAGCGGCCGCGGCTCTCGAGGTCGCGCAGCGTCTGGTAGGCGGCGTTCAGCACCGCGGTGGCGCGGACGCTTTCCACCTGCTCGCGGGCGTCCGCGGTCTGGTGTCGGTCGGGGTGGAGGCGGCGGCTGAGGTCGTAGTAGCGCGCGGCGAGCGCCTCCTCGTCGACCGCCGGATCGGGCGGCAGCCCGAGGACGGCGAAGTAGTCGGCGTCGTGCGAGAGGCCCTGGACGGTGCCGCACGCGCCGCAGAAGAACGCCGGCGCCTGCTCGTCTCCGCAACGCCAGCAGCGGATGCGAGCCATCTCAGACCCCGAACGAGGCTCCGCAGCCGCAGGTTCGCTTGACGTTCGGGTTCCGGAGGTTGAAGCCCGCGTGCATCAGGTCGTCGCTGTAGTCGAGCTCGGTGCCGTTGAGGTACAGGTAGCTCTTGCGGTCGACGATGATGCGAGCGCCTTCGCGCTCGAAGACGCGGTCGCCGTCGCGCTTCTCGTCGAGGTCCATCTTGTAGGAGAGGCCGGAGCAGCCTCCGCCCACGACCTTGACGCGAAGGCCCTTCCCGGTCCCTTCGCCGTCCGGGACGAGCGTGCGGATCTTCTCGACGGCGGCGTCGGTCAGGCTGATTCCTGCGGCGGGCACGGATTTCCTCTGGGCAAATGAGTCACGGTCGCGCTGCGTACCGCGCCGCGCGCTCGCGGCGCACCGCGCTCGCTCATGCGGCCGCGGTGTCGTCCTTCTCGCGCGCGGGCTCTCCCTCGCGGCGCGACTTCCAGTCCTTGACGGCGGCCTTGATCGCGTCCTCGGCCAGCACCGAGCAGTGGATCTTGACGGGCGGAAGCGAGAGCTCGTCCACGATGAGAGAATTCTTGATTCCCATCACCTCGTCGACGCTCTTTCCCTTCACCAGCTCCGTCACGTAGCTCGAGCTCGCGATCGCGCTGCCGCAGCCGAACGTCTTGAAGCGCGCGTCCTCGACCACGCCGGCGTCGTTGATCTTGAGCTGGAGCTTCATGACGTCGCCGCACTCCGGCGCGCCCACGATCCCCGTGCCGACGTTGGGCTCGTCCTTCGAGAACGACCCCACGTTGCGCGGGTTCGAGTAGTGATCGATCACCTTGTCGCTGTACGTCGCCATGGCTCGCTCTTTTCCTCTCGGTTCCGAATCGCTCGCGGGCTCAGTGCTGCGCGCCCGTGAAGTACGACTTGAGGTCGATGCCTTCCTTCGCCATCTCGTAGAGCGGCGACAGCTCGCGGAGCCGCTTCACCTCGGCGATGACGCGCTCCGCGACGTAGTCGACGTCCGCGTCGGTGTTGAAACGGCCGAGGCCGAAGCGGATCGACGTGTGCGCGAGCTCGTCGCCGACGCCGAGCGCCTTCAGCACGTACGACGGCTCGAGCGTCGCGGACGTGCACGCGGAGCCCGACGAGACCGCGATCGCCGGCAGGTCGGCGTGCGCGGAGCCGTTCAGGCCCATCAGCATCGACTCGCCCTCGATGTACGCGAAGCTCAGGTTCAGGTTCCCGGGCAGGCGCTCGCTGGGATGGCCGTTCAGGTACACCTCATCGAGGACGTCGGTGATGAGGCGGTGCAGGCGATCGCGCATCGCGCCGATCCGCCTCCCCTCCTCCGCCATTTCCGCTCGGCAGATCTCGATCGCCTTCGCGAAGCCGACGATGCCGGGGACGTTCAGCGTGCCGGACCGCATGCCGCGCTCGTGGCCGCCGCCGTCCATCTGCGCCGTCAAGCGCACGCGCGGCCCCTTCGAGCGCACCCAGAGGAGGCCGCAGCCCTTCGGCCCGTAGATCTTGTGCGCGGTCGCGGACAGGAGGTCGATCCCCATCGCGTCGACGTCGATCGGGAGCTTCCCGAAGCCCTGGGTCGCGTCGGTGTGGAAGAGGACGCCCTTCTCCTTGGCGACCTTCCCGATCTCGGCGAGCGGGTGGATCGTCCCGATCTCGTTGTTCGCGAGCATGATCGAGACGAGGACGGTCTTGGGGGTGATCGCCGCGCGGACCTGCTCGGGATCGATCCGGCCGTGGTGGTCGACCGGAAGATAGGTCACCTGGGCGAGCCCCTTCCGCTCGAGCGCCTTGCAGGTGTCGAGCACGGCCTTGTGCTCGGTATTGGCGGTGATGACGTGGTTCCCCTTGTCCTTGTAGAACTCGACGACGCCCTTGATCGCGAGGTTGTCGGACTCCGTGGCGCCGGAGAGCCAGATGATCTCCTTCGCCCGCCCGCCGATCAGGCCGGCCGCCGTCTCGCGGGCCTCGTCCACGGCCCGCTCGACCTCCCAGCCGAAGGCGTGATTCCGGCTCGCCGCGTTCCCGAAGCGCTCGCTGAAGTACGGCAGCATCACCTCCAGCACCCGGGGGTCGACCGGGGTGGTGGCGTGGTTGTCCATGTAGATCCGATGCGTCGCGCCGTTCGTCATTTCGTCGTGTCCTCGTCCCACGCGGAGCGTCATCGGCGTGCCGGGAAATCGGACCATCCCGGTCATTCCCACCGAATCAGTCTGAATTAGAGGTAAGGGATGATACGACCGTAGTCAACCGCCCCGCTCGTCCGCCCGGGCCGCACGGGTTGCGGCCGGCCGCCACGCCTGCCACAGCTCGCGCGGTGCGCGTCATCGGCCTCGTCGGCGGGATCGGCTCCGGGAAGAGCACGGTCGCCGGCCTGCTGGCGGGCCTCGGGGGCGCCGTCATCGATGCCGACGCGATCGGGCATGGGGTCTATCGGGCCGGGACGCCGGGCTTCGAGGCCGTCGTGGCGGCCTTCGGCCCGGAGATCGTGGGCGCGGACGGCGAGATCGACCGTCGCCGCCTGGGCGCGATCGTCTTCGGCGACGAGGCGCGGCTCCGCGAGCTGAACGGGATCGCCCATCCCCTGATCCGCGCCGAGATCGCGCGCCGGATCGCGGCCCTCCGCGCCGAAGGCCGTTCGCCGGCCGTCGTCGTCGAGGCGGCGATCCTGCTCGAGGCCGGCTGGCGCGACCTCGTCGACGAGGTCTGGGTCGTGTCGACCGGAAAGGAGCGGGTCATCGCGCGCATCGAGGAGCAGCGCGGGCTCTCGGCTCCGGACATCGAGGCCCGGATGGCGCGGCAGATGGCGGATGCGACCCGGCGCGCCGCCGCCGACCTCGTGATCGAGAACGACGGCTCCCTCGCCGAGCTCGAGCAGCGCGTCTCCGAGGCGTGGCGTCGTCGCGTGGCGCGGGCATGACGGGCTCCGTTGACACGCCGGGCCGCGGCCTTAACCTGGCCGGAAGGCCGCGCGACCGAGTCCGTCGCGCGCCCGGCGGTCATGCCGATCGGGCGGGCCGCTCGGCACGAGCCCCCGACACCCCATGAAGAGGATCCAATTCTCGCTTTGGTATCTCCCGGCGGCGCTTCTCCTGGTGCTGCTCGCGCAGAGCATCATCGCGACGCGCACGGTGAGCGTCAATTACAGCACGCTGCTCAAGCTCGCCGAGGAGAACAAGATCGAGCGCGCTCTCGTGAGCGACAACGAGATCCGCTTCCAGCTCCGCCCGGGAACCCCGATCACGGGCGACCTCGCGAGCCAGGTGCAGAAGTCGAGCAACGTGATGAGCGGGCTCTCGCCCGACCAGAACATCACGTTCGTCACGACGCGCATCTCGGGCCTTGATCCCTCGAACCTCGTCAAGCTCCTGACGGATCACGGCGTCAAGCTGTCGGGCGAGCTCGGCGACAACTTCTGGCGCACCCTGCTCCTCGGCTGGCTCCTCCCCTTCGGCCTGATCATGGTCATGTGGACCGTGATCGCACGACGCATGGGTCCGGGCGGCGCGGCGGGGGCGCTCTCGCTCGGGCGCAACAAGGCGAAGATCTACGGCGAGAACGACGTCAAGGTGCGCTTCTCGGACGTCGCCGGCATCGACGAGGCGAAGGCCGAGCTCGAGTCGGTCGTCGCGTTCCTGAAGAACCCGGCGTACTTCCAGCGCCTCGGCGGCCGCATCCCGAAGGGCGTGCTGCTCGTCGGACCGCCGGGAACGGGGAAGACCCTCCTCGCGCGCGCGATCGCGGGCGAGGCCGGGGTGCCGTTCTTCTCGATCAGCGGATCCGAGTTCATCGAGATGTTCGTGGGCCTGGGCGCGGCCCGCGTCCGCGACCTCTTCGAGCAGGCGAAGTCGAAGGCGCCCTGCATCGTCTTCATCGACGAGCTCGACGCCGTCGGGAAGTCGCGTGCGGGCGCCGGCCTGCAGCTCGGCCGGCACGACGAGCAGGAGCAGACGCTGAACCAGCTTCTCGTCGAGATGGACGGCTTCGACTCGTCGAAGGGCGTGGTCCTGCTCGCCGCAACGAACCGCCCCGAGGTGCTCGACCCGGCGCTGCTGCGCGCGGGTCGCTTCGACCGGCGGATCATCGTCGAGCTTCCCGATCGGGCCGGACGCTCGAAGATCCTCCTGGTCCACATGCGGGGAGTGAAGACCGTCCCCGGGGTCGACGTCGAGGAGGTCGCGGCGCGCACGCCCGGCTTCTCGGGCGCCGATCTCGCGAACCTCGTGAACGAGGCGGCGCTCCTCGCGGCGCAGGAGGGCGCCGAGGCGGTCGCGACCCGACACTTCCTGCTGGCCGCCGATCGCCTCATGACCGGCCTCGAGCGCCGGAGCCGGGTCCTCCGTCCGCAGGACCGGACGCTCGTCGCGCACCACGAGTCGGGCCACGCGCTCGTCGCGTCGCTCCTGCCGAACTCCGACACGGTCACCAAGGTCACGATCATCCCGCGCTCGATCGGAGCGCTCGGCTTCACGATGCAGCTCCCGGCCGAGGACCGCGTCATGATGCGGCGGGCCGAGCTCATGGACCGCCTCGCGATCATGCTCGGCGGACGGGTCGCGGAGGAGATCTCCTTCGGCGACATCAGCACGGGCGCCCAGGACGATCTCGAGCGCGCCTCGCAGCTCGCGCGCCAGATGGTGTGCGTGTTCGGGATGAGCGACCGCCTCGGTCCGCTCAGCTTCGGGAGGCGCGAGGCGCTCTTCCTCGGCGACGGCGTGCTCGGCCGGCCGCAGACGGCGAGCGAGGCGACGGCCGAGGCGATCGACGCCGAGGTCGCTCGCATCGTGCACGAAGCGTACTCGACCGCGCGCCAGCTCCTGGGCGATCGGCGGAAGGGCCTCGCGGGCCTCGCCGCGACGCTCGAAGCCGCGGAGACGCTCGAGGGCGACCCGCTGCGCGCCGCGCTCGAGGCCGCCAAGGTCCGCGACGCCGACCGCGGCGACGGCGCCGGTCGGAAGCAGCCGCTCGTCGCGTAGGCGAGGGGCGCGAGCCCCTCGTCGTGCTAGCCGCCTGGCGGCGCGCTGCCGATCGCGGGCACGAGCGCGTCGATGACGAGCGCCCGGAATGCGCCCCACGGCGCCCACCCGCCGCCGCACGCGCGCAGGCGGCGTGCTGCCGCATCGAGCTCGGCGCGATCTGCCTCGCGCCAGCCGACGATGCCCTCGCTCGGGTCGTTGGGGCGGAGCATGCCGCCGCGCTCCTCGAGGATGAAGAGATACGTCGCGAACACGCGTCTCCCTTGCGGTGCCCGGTACGTGATCGTGGCGACGAAGCGGCTGATCTCGACGTCGAGGCTCGTCTCCTCGTCGGTCTCGCGCAGCAGAGCGTGCTCGATCGCCTCGCCGCGCTTGATGCCGCCCGTCGGCAGGCGGAACGTCTCCTTCGGGTAGTTCTGCTTCGTCTGGAGAAGGAAGAGACCGTTCCGGCGGCGGATCGCCATGGCGACCTCGGCCGCCCGACCGCGATTCAGCGGGCCGAAATCGACCGTCGGCAGCGTGTGGAAGAGGTTGCGCGGGCGCCCGTAGCGCCGCGCGAGGCTCGCGATCTCCGCCTCCACGGGTGCGCGGTCCCGATCAGCTCTCGTCGCGGCGCGCGAGAGCCGGCAGGACGGCTTCCGCGACGCGCTCGCAGAGCGCGCGCGAGAGGCCGGGAATCGTCGCGCCCGCGGCCGCGGGGTGCCCGCCGCCCCCCAGGCGCTCCGCGAGGGCCGAGAGATCGAAGTCGTGATCGGGCGACCGCCGGAAGGAGAGCGCGCCGCTTCGGACGTCGAACAGCGCGAACACCGTCCGCGGGCTCGAGCGCCCCCACTCGTCGGCGATCTCGCCCGCGTAACCGTCGCAGAGCGCGGCCGTGAGGGTCACGTCGCCGACTGGCGTGTCGACGCGCGTCGTCTCGGCGAGACGGCGGTTGCGCGCCAGCTCCTCGGAGACGCGCGCGCGCGCCGCCGCCATCGCGGGCGTGTCGGCTCCCGATGCGTCTAGCGCGAGGAACGAGCGGTACGCCTCGGTCGCCGGCATCGCGCGCAGCACGAGGCCGAGCTCGCGCGAGCCCGCGATGCGATGCAGCCAGCGGTCGTTGTCGTCCGCCATCGCGACGACGGGACCGAACTCCGCGAAGCGCGCCGGCGCGCCGCGCCCGCCGGCGCGAACGGACTCCGCCGCGCGCTCCGTCAGGGTGTCGTACACGAGCTTCGACGCTGCGTAGTCGTCGCGCACGACGCGCGTCGCGAACGGAAGGTCGTACGCGCCGGCGCGCAGGCGCTCGATCGCGGTCTTGTGGTGGTCGATCCAGTGGAGCACGACGCCGCGCTGCGCGAGGTCGCGGAGGTGGCGATCGACCTCGGGCGACGTCCACGAGATGTCGGTGATCCAGACCTCGTCGCGCGGCTCCGCCTCGAGCGTGCGCAGCACCTCGTTCACCTCCTGGTTGGAGGCGAACCGCACCCGCACGTCGCGGCCGTCGTAGAAGCGCGCGACCGCCGCCGCGGACGCGACGCCGTCCAGGCAGTGCGGCCCGTGGCTCACGACGTGGATGACCGCGTCCGACATCACGCCAGGTATAGGCGACGATGCGGCTTCCGGCGAGCCGGCGCGTCAGGCGGGCTGGGCGCGGCGCTGCAGGCGGAGCGCGTAGGAGAACGCCCAGATGCCGACCGCGAGGCCGGCTGCGTCGGCGAGGATCTGGACGCGGATCCAGAGGTCCACCTGCGAGAGGCCGCTCATCACGGGTCGCGCGAGGCTTTCGAGGGTCACCACCACGAGGGCGCCGGCGGCGAGCGCGACGTTCACCGCGCTGCGGGCGGCGTCGCGGAAGAGGCGGACGGCGGCGATCGCGGTGCATGCCGTCAAGAACAGGTGCGCGAGCGGATCGCCGGCGCGCCACGAGTCGCCGCCCGACGGGACGCCGCCGCTCAGGAAGAGCACCCAGTAACCAACGGTCGCGACCGCGACCATGAACAGCGCGCGCCCGAGCCACGTCGCCTCGGCGACGAGGTCGCTCGCGAGGTGCGCCGAGGGGCGGCGCTCGTGGCGCGACACGCGCGCCTTCGGCCGCGCGGCGCGATCGCGGAGGTAGACCAGCTTCCTCGGCGACTGTTCGTGATCTGCTGCCATCTTCCCGCTGCGCTCGGGCGGGCACGCCGCGAGCTCACGATGCAGATGATCGCGCGCGACGGCGCTGCGCCGCAACCGCCTCGATGTTACTCGGCTGCCCGAGCGCTGACAAGCGCAGGTCGTTCGCGGCCGCGCTCGCTGCGCCGACCCGGACGGTCTTTTCACGCCGCGGAGCGCGCGTGTCACCGCATGCGCGCCGTTGGCGACCGAACGGCGACCGCGCTACGGGTGCGACGTGCAGAGCGACGTCGTCTGGAGCCGGCGGCTCGCCGACGAGCTGTGGTCCGGCGTCGTCACGCCGCTGACCTTCACGCTGCTCGCCGACGTGATGGCCGAGCACATGGCCCGACGGCGGCTCGCTCGCGCCGGCCTGGACGCGCCCTCGCGCCTTCCGGTGTTCCGCCTCGAATACGGGCACGTGTACGTGAATGCGTCACTCGTCGCCGAGGTGATGCAGGAGCTCCCGGCGCTGGTCGTGAGCGAGGGCCTGCTGCGGCTGCTCCCCGATCGCCTGCGAGCCGAGGTTCGGCGGAATGCCCGCTCGACCTTGTCCCCGCACGTGCTCTCCACGGTCGTGCATCTCGCGCTGCGCGAGCGCGGCTGGATGCCGTGGTCGCGCGCGGCCGTGTTCCGGGAGGAGGCGGCGCGGGTCGCGCGCGAGCTCGAGAAGCCGGTCGACGCGTCCGCGCTGCCGCCGGCGGACCTCGCGGCCCGCATCGCGGCGCTGCAGGCGCGGCTCGGGGGGTACCTCGACGTCGTGAGCTGGGCGATGATCTACGCCTACGTCTTCTTCCACCTCACGGCCGAGATGGTCGCGCGGTGGGGCGACGGCGAGGCCGACATCTCGCAGCTGGTCGCCGGCGCCGACGGCATCCGCACGTTCGAGATCCACGCCGAGCTGCGCGCCTGCGCGCGGCTGGCCGAGCGCGACCCCGCGCTTCGGCACGCGCTCCTCGCCGGCGATCCGGAGCGCGTCGCCGAAGCGTGCCTCGCCGGCGATCTGGGCGAGCTCGGCGCCCGGGTGCGCGCGCTGCTCCAGCGGCACGGCCATCGGCTGCTCGCGCGCGACCTCTCGTCGCCGACCTGGCGCGAGCGCCCGGCCGCGGTCGTCGAGAGCCTTCGCCGCCTCGTGATCGCCGGCGACGGCGCGGCCGAGCGATCGACGGAGACCGGTCCGGCGGTGGATCGGGTGCTGCGGCGGATCGGGTCGGGCCTCGCCGGGACGGCGCGGCGCGAGGCGTTCCGGCTCTCCCTCGGCTGGTGCCGCGAGTACTACGCGGTGCGCGAGAACATGCGCTACCACGCCGATCTCTTCCTCGCGGCGCTGCGCGGCCTCGTGCTGGCCGCGGGCCGTCGCCTGTCGGCCGCGGGGACTTTGGCGTCGCACGAGGACGTGTTCTATTTGACGGCCGGCGAGCTTCTGACCGCCCTCGATCCCGGGTCGGCTGCCCCGTCCGCCCGGGCGCTGCGCGAGGCGGCCGCGACACGCCGCGCCGAGTACGACGGCTTCCGCCGGACGCCTCCGCCCGATGTCCTCGTCGGTGATCGACCGGAGCCGGAGACCGCTTCGGAAGGCGACCGGCTGCGATCGCTCCGCGGCGTCGGCGTCTCGCCGGGACGAGCGGCGGGCGACGCGCGCGTCATCCGGCGGGTCGAGGACCTCGAGTCGCTGCGGCGCGGCGAGGTGATCGTCGCCGCCTCCACGGACCCGAGCTGGACGTCGTTCCTTTCGCTGGGCGGGGCGCTGGTGCTCGAGGCGGGCGGGATGCTGTCGCACGGAGCGATCGTCGCTCGCGAGCTCGGAATTCCGGCGGTCGCCGACGTGAGCCGCGCGACCGCGATCCTGCAGACGGGCGACCGCCTGACGGTCGACGGCGGATCCGGACAGGTGGCGGTCGCGGCCGGGTGAGCGGCCGGTGAAAGCGCGGCGCTCGGTCTTCTAGCGCTCCGCCCGGACTCCAGAGAACTGGACCAGCTCTTCGACGCTCGCCGCCTGGTCGGCCCCCGGAATGCGCGTGTCGCGCCGCACGAGGCCGACGCCGCGCACGTACCACTCGCGGATCTCCTGCTTGGCCTCGCGATCGCCGGCCGCGGGACCGAGCCGGAGGGTCTCGACGCTCGCCACCCGGAGGGCGTCGGGGAAATCCCCTGCGGCCACCTTGACGGGGAAGACGCCGTCGACCTGGCTCTCGCGCGCGATCTGCGTGACCTGCGAGCCGTTGGCGTCGCTCGTCTCGATGCGCCCTTCCGACCGCCACTGGTAGCCGGCGACGAGCTTGTCGGCGGGTGGCAGGCCCGGAAGCTCCGCCTTGACGGTCGCGTTCGCCTGCGCGCCCCCGGCGGCGCTCGCGGCGCCGCCGACGATCGAGGTCTGAACCGCGCCGCCGGCGCACCGCACCGTCGTCGTCGCGCGGCCGGCGGCCGTCTCGGGCTGACCGACCGCGTGCACGCGCTGCTCCAGGGTCGCGGTCGTCACCCGGCCTTCGTCGGCGACCGACGCGACCGACACCGACCGCTCCATGACGACGCCGGCGCGCTGCTGCGCCTCCTGGAACACCCAGCTCGCACCGCGCGGCACGGGGAAGAACGGGTTGCACGCCGGCGGAGCATTGGTGCACGCCGCGAGGGCACCCGCGACCGCCGCGATCGCGGCGATCGTGACGAAGCCGCCCCGCATCAGAGGTGCGCGGGGTCGCGATACTCGCCGAACACGGCGCGATAGACGTCGGAGATCTCGCCGACCGTGCAGCCCGCCTTCACGGCGGCGACGAGCGGCGGCATCAGGTTCTCGTCGGATTCCGCGGCGCTCCGCACGTGGAGGAGCGATTCCCGCACGGCGCCCCGGTCGCGCGACCGCTTGAAGCGGCGCACCCGGTCCGCTTGCTGCGTCTCGACCTCGAGCGGGATGCGCAGGATGTCGACCGGCCGCTCCTCGGGCACCGAGTACTTGTTCACGCCCACGACGACGCGCTCGCCGGAGTCGAACCTCTGCTGGTCGCGGTACGCGGACTCGGCGATCTCGAGCTGCGGGTAGCCCTGCTCGATAGCCTTCACCATGCCGCCGCGGCGATCGATCTCCGCGATGTACGCGGTCGCCGCTTCCTCGACGGCGTCGGTCAGGGCTTCGACCGCGTAGCTGCCGCCGAGCGGATCGACGACGTCGGCGATCCCGGTCTCCTCGGCGATGATCTGCTGCGTGCGGAGCGCCACCATCACCGACTGCTCGGTCGGAAGCGCGAGCGTCTCGTCGAAGGAGTTCGTGTGGAGCGACTGCGCGCCGCCGAGCACGGCTGCGAGCGCCTGCAGCGCCACGCGGACGACGTTGTTCAGCGGCTGCTGTGCCGTGAGCGTGACGCCGGCGGTCTGCGCGTGCATGCGCAGGCGGCACGCTTCGTCGCGCGTCGCGCCGAAGCGTTCGCGCATGATGCGCGCCCACATGCGGCGCGCGGCGCGCAGCTTCGCCACCTCTTCCAGGAAGTCGCTGTGGACGTCGAAGAAGAACGACAGGCGATGTCCGAAGTCGTCGGCGCGGAGGCGTCCGCGGCGGACGACCTCCTCGACGTACGCGATGCCGTCGGCGAGCGTGAACGCGAGCTCCTGCACCGCCGTCGAGCCCGCTTCGCGGATGTGGTAGCCGCTGATCGACACCGCGTGCCAGCGCGGCGCCTCGCGCGCGCAGAACTCGATCATGTCGGCCACGATCCGGACCGACGGCTCGGGCGGCGAGATCCACTCCTTCTGCGCGATGAACTCCTTCAGCATGTCGTTCTGGATCGTGCCGCCGAGCGCGCTCCAGGGGATGCCGCGGCGCTCGGCGATCGCGAGGTACATCGCGAGCAGGACCGAGGCGGTGCAGTTCACCGTCATCGACGTGGTGACCCGGTCGAGCGGGATCTCGTCGAAGAGCGTCTCCATGTCCGCGAGCGTCGATACCGAGACGCCTTCGCGTCCGACCTCGCCGCGGGCACGCGGGTGGTCGGCGTCGTACCCCATGAGCGTCGGCATGTCGAAGGCGGTCGAGAGCCCGTTCTGTCCTTGACGGAGGAGGAAGCGGAAGCGCTCGTTCGTGTCGGCCGGCGTGCCGAAGCCGGCGAACTGGCGCATCGTCCAGCGGCGGCTGCGGTACATGGTCGCGTACGGACCGCGGAGGAACGGGTACGCGCCCGGCTCGCCGATCGAGCGCTGGACGTCGTCCCGGCCGTAGACGGCCTTCAGCGGCAGGCCGCCCGCCGTGGTGCGCGCGTCGTCGTCTTCGGATCGCGACATGATGCGAGGGGCTGCGGCGGACTGGTCAGTACGCGACCGGCGCGCCGGCGCTTGCACCGGCCGGCCGCGGCTCGTCCCCTTCGCGCTCGCGCAGCGCCTTCACCTGGATCTCGGGGTTGATCTGCTTCTGGTTGATCTTGGCGATCGCGTCCTGGCTCAGCTGCTGCAAGCGCTCGTCGGAGCTCGTCGAGCTGATGCGCTGGAGGTCGGAGACGGTCTCGCGATCGCCGATCTCGCCGAGCGCGAAGATCGCGGTGCCGAGCGTCTGCTTGTCGGTATCGCGTGACAGGTAGTCCGCGATCGGGCGGGCGGCGCGGTTGTCCCCGATCTTGCCGAGGGCGACGAGGACGCGCTGTTTGAGCCACGGCTCGCTGTCGCGCAGGTACAGGGTCTGGATGAGAACCGGCGTCGCATCGCTCGCGCGCAGCGTGCCGAGCGCGTCGATCGCCTTCAGCTTGACGCGCGGATCCGGGTCCGCGGTCGCCTCCACGAGGTGCTGCACCGCCGACTTCTCCTGCGACGTCGCGAGGCTCTTGACGGCCTCGAGCCGCTGCACCGGGTCGTCGCCCCGGAGCTGCTTCCCCCACTCCTCCACCTCGGCGGTGCCTCCGCGCGGATTCGATTCGGAGCGGCGGCCGAACGGCGACGTCGGGCTGCGCGGCGCGCCCGGGGCGGCGTTCGGACCCGCGCCGGCGCTCGGCCCCCCGTACTGAGCGAGCGCGACGCCGGCCGATGCGACCAGCGAAGAGAGGGCGACGGCTGCGATCGTGAGACGCATTGCAGTTCTCATGACTCCTCGACTAACGACAGAAACCGGCTGGACGCGCAAGATCGCCGCGGCATCCGAGCGGCCCGGCCGTGGGCGCGCAGTCGCTCGCAGCGGCCTCGCGAGCGCGTTGCCGCGGGCAAAAAAGAAGGGCGCCCGCCATCGCGAGCGCCCTTCCATCGCGAGCGGAATCTTCCGCCCGCTCGTCGTCAAGATCCGGTCAGATCGTGCAGCCCGAGATGAGCGGGTCGCACAGGTCGACCTTCACGCGCGAGCTCGCGCCGAAGGTGCCGACCGCCTGACCGATGATGCCGAACAGGTAGTTCGAGTCGTCGAGCCCCGGCGTCGGAACGAGCGACAGGACGCCCGAGCTCGCCACCGTGACGAAGTCCGGGATGAGCGCGGTGGTCCCGCCGACGATCGGGCGGAACACGGGGCAGCCGACCTGGACGTCGGGCAGCGAGGTGTTGACCTCGAGGTTGTCGTAGAAGCTCGCGAAGAAACGCGAGTTGCTCGAGCTCGGCGTCACGATCGTCGAGGTCTCGACGAGGTGGGTCAGAACGACGAGGCTCGCGTCCACGGACTCGGGGTTCAGGCCCTGGAGGACGAAGCGGTCGACGTCGCTGCCGTCGGGCAGCCGGACGGCGGTGCCGGCGTCATTGAGGAACAGGCCGAACGCGTCGTTGCCGAACGAGTAGCCGGCTTCGGTGTCCGCCATCGTGAACGTGCCGACGATCGCGCTCTCCTTCAGGAAGGAGCCCGTGCGGTTGAACGGATGGCAGTCTTGGTCGGTCTCGTACGCGGTGACCGTCACGATGCCCTTCTCACCGTCGAGGTTGACGGTCGGGCCGAGCGGCTCGTTGTCCGGGCCGACGCTGGTGATGTTGCGGGGATCCACGACGATGGTGTCGTTCAGCGTCAAGCAGATCGACACGTCCGCGAGCTCACGGCAGTTCGTGCCCCAGAAGATCCAGTGGGTGCTGACCTGAGCCGCATCGAACGAGACCGCGTCCGGGTTGCTCACCAGGAGGAAGCTCGACTTGTTGTCGGACGCGTCGAACGGCATCACGAGCTCGGTCGCCGGCTGGGTCAGCGACGACTGATCGTCGAACAGAATCGCATGGGCGGTGCTGGTCAGGCCCAGGAAGAGGCCGGCTGCAACCAGCGTCGAAAGAATTCTCCCCTCTCGTTTCACGCTCACAACTCCTTTCTTTCCGCCGGCTCGATCACTCGATCGCGGAAACGCCACCACAAGTCGCTCCAGAAGACAGCCTCGACCACGCATCTCGGACGTCGCCGAGAAAAGCCTCACTGCTTCTTTACCCTCTGACCCCGGGCATCGACCCCTGAGCGGCGTCCCGCGGCGAGAACCGCCGCGAAACACGAGCCGAACCAGAGCCCCCCTCAAGACCTCCGTCCGATAGCAAGATTGAAGCGGCATGACAACCGCTGCAGATCTCTTCGACCGCCGTCCGCTACGTGTCTCCTCTTCTCTGCCAAGAGACCGCCTCGCGGACGCGAAAGCCTGGATTTCCCGCGGTCTTTCCCGTCCGCGCCACCCTGAGTGACGAGCGGGCGAGCGGGTTTCTTACATGCCGGCGCGCCCTTCGCCAGGAAGAGCGTCGTCGGGCTCGCACGCGGACCGCGCTCGAGGCCGGCGGGCCGACGGGCCCGCCGTGTCGCCCGGACCACAACTCGCGGTGGCCGCTCGCGGTCAGGCTACCGCCTGCTGTGGCAGCGGTCCCGGATGCCGGCCGACCGAGAACAGCGTGTGCTGCTTCGGGCCGCCGGCGGCCGCCCACTCCCGTGCGGCGGCCAGCCGCCCCGCCACCGCGTCGGCGACCATCGCGTCGTCGGGGTGGGTCGGCGGGGCCTGGGAGGGATCGGCGACGCCGTGCTCGCGGTCGCCGGCGAGGTCCTCCGAGTCCCACCCTTTCCGCTTCAGCTTCTCGAGGAGCGTCGTGCGGTTCACCTGGAGGAGGCGGGCCGCCTCGCGCTTGCTGCCGCGGGCGATCTGGAGAGCCCGGCCGATCATCCGGCGCTCGAAGGTCTCGAGCTCGAGGTAGAAGTCGGTCCCTTCGGGGCCGAAGTCCCACGGCCAGATCGCGGCGCCGGGAGCGGATGCGGGCGCCCCGAGCGGCGCGAGCAGCGGCTGGCGGGAGAGCGGGGCGGGCAGGTCGTCGGCCCGAAGGACGCCCGCGGACTCGGTCAGCAGCACCGCGCGCTCCAGGACGTTTCGGAGCTCGCGCACGTTTCCCGGCCAGTCGTACGTCATCAGGGCTGCGGCCGCGTCCGGGGCGAGCTCGAACGGCGGGAAGCCCTTGGCCGCGAGCCGGCGAAGGAAGTGGCGGGCCAGGAGCGGCACGTCTTCCCGGCGCTCGCGCAGCGGGACGAGGTGGATCGGGATGACGTCGAGGCGATAGAGGAGGTCGCTCCGGAAGGACCCTTCGCGCGCGAGGCTCCGGAGGTCGCGATGCGTCGCCGCGAGAACGCGGGCGTCGACGCGTTGGCTCGTCGCGCACCCGACGGACTCGAACGTCCCATCCTCGAGGACCCGCAGCAGCTTCACCTGGAAGCGCGGGCTCATCTCGCCGATCTCGTCGAGGAAGATCGTGCCGCCGTGGGCGAGTCGGAATCGGCCGGTTCGGCTCGTGATCGCTCCCGTGAAGGCGCCCTTCACGTGGCCGAAGAGCTCGCTCTCGAGCAGCTCCTCCGGGATCGCTCCGCAATGCACGGGGACGAGGTTGTCGGCGCGCCTGGGCGAGATGTCGTGCAGGGCGCGCGCCACGAGCTCCTTTCCGGTCCCGCTCTCGCCGGTGATGAGCACCGGCGCGGTCGACGGTCCGACGCGACGGATCAGGTCGAAGACCCGCAGCATCGCCGGGTGCTCCCCGACGAGGCCCATGAAGCCCGGAAGGTCTGGATCGCGGTCTGCAAGCGAGGTGGCGTCGGTCATCGGAATCTCCTCTTCTAGCGGTGCGAGCCCGGTTCGCGCGACCGGAGCAAGGACGACGCCATAGGCACGAGTACAGCGATCTGTGGATAAAAACCTCCGAAGTTCCGAGCATTTGGGTAGAACTACGCGGGCGGTATCGCACGCTGTGCCGAGAGCGGCCCACCGTCAAAATCTCGACGCTCGCGAACACTCTTGTACGCTGCGCACAATTCCGTGCGCATCGGCTCGGCGACCGCCATGTCGTGGGAGGGTGCGGCCAGGTGGGTCGTCGGCCGCCGGTCGGCCTGCTTTCGGGCTCGTCGCCCCGTGGGTCGCCCCGCAGAGGCGCGCGGGGTCCCGCGCGCGCGCGGGCGCACCCGGAACGCACGCCGCGGCCGTTCGGCAAGTGCGCGATTCTCCGAGGCAACCGCGTCGAACCGGTCGATGTCGGATGCCCGCCCACCTACCTTGCCGACTCCGGAGGCGGGTGTTACCGACGATTGACGATGGCCCGTGTCGTTAAGAGGTACTCGAATCGGAAGCTGTACGACACGACCACCAGCCGTTACGTGGCGCTGGACGACATCGCCGCCATGGTACGAGCCGGCGAGGAGGTCGAGGTCACGGACAACGAGACCGGGACCGATCTCACGGCGGTGACCCTCGCGCAGATCATCCTCGAGGAGGAGCGGCGACGGTCGAGCTTCCTGTCTCTGTCGTTGCTGCGCGAGCTGGTCCGGTCGGGCGGCAGCACCCTCGCGGACGTCACGAACCGGAGCCTCGAGGCGCTCGGCGAGATGCGCGAGGCGGCCGGCCGCCGCGTGTCGGAGATGGTCTCCGAGAGCTCCGGTCGGCCGGCGATCTTCGACGAGATGCTGACGAGCTCGCGGCGCCGCATCGAGGAGCTCCAGCAGCGCGTCGACCAGGGCCTGAAGAGCTCCCTCGAGCGCCTGCGCAACGCGCCGGGCATCGGGGTCGATCTCGAGCGCATCGAGAGCGGCCTGCGCGATCTCGAGCTGCGCGTGAAGCGCCTCCTCGCGCGCGAGAATGGCACCGCCGAGTCGCCCGGAGACGGCGGCAACGCCGCCGGTTCCGACGCGGGCGATCGCTCCTCGAACTCCGGCCACAGCTGACGCCCGGCACCGATCGCGCGACCGTCCGCCGCACGGTTTCGCGTGCGCTCAGCGATTCAGGAAGACCGGGCAGGGCGCGTTCCGGAGCACGTATTCGGTCGTGCTCCCGAGGACCATCTCGATGATCCGCCCGTGGCCGTGAGCGCCCATGAACAGCAGGTCGTGGCCCCGGGCGCGGACTTCGGCCGGGATCCTTTCGTAGGCGTGGCCGGTGACGACGAACGTCGTCGTCTCGATCGCGTACGAGGAAAGGTAGCGGCGGGCCTGGTCGACCGTTTTTTCGCCTTGCTCCGCTTCCCGGCAAACCGTCAGCACCGCGAGCGGAAGCGCGAGCTGGGCGCACACCTCGGCCGCGACGTGCATCGCGGAGCTGGCGCGCTCGCTCCCGTCGTAGGCGAGCAGCGGTGCCTGGATCTCGGAGAACTCGAGCGGCGTCACGAGGACAGGCTTCGGACACTGGCGCGTCACGCTCTCCGTCACGCCGCCGAGGAGGCC
Organism: Binatia bacterium; assembly: GCA_035651755.1. GTDB lineage: Bacteria > Desulfobacterota > Binatia > UBA12015 > UBA12015 > DASRFA01. Next base: position 517,030 of record DASRFA010000060.1, read on the forward strand.
CGTCGAGAACCGCTGGTTGATGCCGCGATGCCCGATCACGACGAGATCCGCCTCGCGCGCGCGCTCGGAGATCTCGCTCGGGACGATGCCGATCTGGAGCGCCGTGTCGTGTCGGACGTTGGCCTCCCGGCACGCACTTGCGAACTCGTCGAGGATCGCCTTCCCGCGCTCGTGGAGGGCCTCGCGCATCTTCGAGGTGAAGTCGAGGTACGGCTCGAACCCGAGGGAGCCCGAGATGTCGTGGAAGAAGGAGCCTTCGATCGAGACGATGTCGACCACGTGCAGGCCGGTCACCGTCGCCCCGAGGCGACCGGCGAGCCAGAGCGCATAGCGGAGGGCGGTGCGCGCGTGCTCGGAGCCGTCGACGCCGACGAGAATGCTCTTGATCATCCGCGGAGTCCCCTTGCCGTCTTCGGCAGCGGCCGGATCCCGTTCGGGCGAGCCGTCGCGCCGCGAGTCCGGACGCTCGTGGCGGCCGGCCTTTACAAGGCGATGCGCGCCCGATACTAGCGCGACGCGATGCCGCCGGGAAGCGAGGGACCGGGATCGCGCGCCCGCAGAGCGGCGCGTGCGCGCCGGACCGGCGCCGGCGCGCGCGTCCCGAAGAAGGAGGCGCGCCGGCACTCGCCCGCGCGGTCGCCTCGCCTCGAAGCGCTCGCGAAGGAGCTTTGCGAGCTCGCCGAGCGGGTCGGCATCCACGTCCGCCAGGAGCGGCTCCTGCGCGAGGTCGGCTACCACACGAAGAGCGGGCTCGTGTGGCTCGACGGGGCCGAGATCTTGTTGCTTGATCACGAGCTGGCGCCCGATCAGAAGGTGGAGCTCCTGACCGGCGTCCTCGGCGAGCGCGACCTCGCGGGGGTGGAGCTGTCCGACGACGCGCGCCAGGCGCTCGCCGCGCCCGCGCGCCGGCAGCGACCGCCCGCGCGCGCGCGGCGCGGAGACGCCGGCGAGAGCCCCGCCGAGGGCGACGCCGACGCGTCCGAGCGCACGACCGCGAGTTGACAAAGATCCGGCACGACCTTAGGCGTCCCCCATGCTGTCGCGCGCGGAGCGATTCGCCGCTTTCCGCCGGGCGCTGAAGGAGAAGGGTCTAAAGTCGACCGCACAGCGCGACGACATCGCGCACGTCTTCTTCGGAAGCCATCGCCACCTGAGCGTCGACGAGCTCTACCGCGAGGTGCGGAAGGTGAATCCGCGCGTCGGCTACGCCACCGTCTATCGCACCATCAAGCTGCTGAAGGAGTGCGGCCTCGCCGACGAGCAGCACTTCGCCGACGGCCAGACCCGCTACGAGAACGCCGAGCGCGGCGACCAGCACCACGACCACATCATCTGCGATCGCTGCGGCAAGATCGTCGAGTTCAGCGACGACGAGCTGGAGCGGCTGCAGGAGGACATCTCGACGCGCCTCGGCTTCGTGCTCGCCCGCCACCGCCTCGAGCTGTACGGCATCTGCCGCGAGTGCCGCGAAGGCGTGCGGCCGGGCGTGCCCGCCCGCGCCGAGAACGCGTCGCGCGGTCACTCTTGACGCGCGGAAGACGGCGCGGCGCGACCGCGCCGCGGCCGGCGCGCTTTGGCCGCGCGTCTGGCGCTGCGCTCGCGAGCCGGATCGCGATCGCGCTCGCCGTGCTCGCGCTCGCAGCCGCCGGGCCCGGACGGGCGGAGGAGGAGCAGCGCTTCTTGACGGTCGAGCAGGCGCCCGGCTCCGTGTTCCCGGACGCCGATGCCTTCGAGCGGCGCGACGTGCCGCTCACGCCGGAGCTTCGCACCGCGATCGAGAAGCGGCTCGGGTCGACGCGACCGTCGCTCTGGGAGGCCAGCTATGCGACCTTCACCGCGCGCCGCGGCGGGACGGCGATCGGCTACGCGGTCGTCGTCGAGGAGATCGGCAAGCACCGGCCGATCACGTCGATCGTCGGCGTGCGTCCCGACGGCCACGTGCAGGACGTCGCCGTGATGGTGTACCGCGAGGCGTACGGCGGCGAGGTCCGGGAGCGTCGCTTCCTCGACCAGTATCCCGGGCGCGCGCCGGGCGAGCCGCTCGCGGGTCGCATCCGGAACGTCGCCGGCGCGACGCTCTCGGTCGAGGCGCTCAACCGGAGCGTGCAGAAGGGGATCGCGGTCGTCGAAGCCGTCTACCTGCACCCCGAGGCGCCGGTACCGCTCGGCGCGAGCGCGACGCCGTGAGAGGCCGCGCGCGGGGCGCGGCGGTTGCGGCTGCCGCCATCGCGGCGATCGCGACCGCGTGCGGCGCGAGCGCGACCGCCGCGATCTCGGACACCGTCGGAGAGCTCCACTTCGCGATGGCGACGACCGTCTGGATCGCCGCGCGCGGCGATTCGGAGAGCGCGACGCGCGCCGCCGTGCGGTCCGCCTTCGCCGAGGTGCGGCGGCTCGAGGACATCGTGAGCACGTTCGACGCGGCGAGCGACGCGAGCCGGGTGAACCGCTCCGCGGGCGGCGACGCGGTCGCGGTCGCGGCCGAGCTCGCCGACCTCCTCGCGACGTCCCAGCGCTTGACGCGCGCGACCGACGGGGCGTTCTCGATTCTGGTCGGACCGCTCCTCGACGTGTGGCGCGCAGCCGAGGAGGCGGGGGGCGCGCCCGAGGAGAGTGCGCTCGCGCACGCACGCACGCTCGCCGATCCCGATCTGCTGGCGATCTCCGGCGCGCGGGTGGCGCTCCTTAGACCCGGCATGCGGATCGACCTCGGCGGCGTCGCGAAGGGCTTCGCGGCCGATCGCGCGCTCGCCGTGCTGCGCGCCGCCGGCGTCCGGGCGGCGATCGTGAACCTCGGCGGCTCGAGCATCGCCGCCTTCGGCGATGCGGGAGACCGCCTTCGGGGATGGCCGGTCGAGCTGCCCGGCGCGTCGCTCGCCGTCTTCCGGCTGCGCGACGCCGCCCTGTCGACCTCGTCGGCGCGCGGGCGCAGCCTCGCGGGCGAGGGATCGCGGCCGGGCCACATCGTCGACCCGACGACCGGGCGGCTGCTCGAGCGCGCCGCCGTCGCGGTCGTGCTGCATCGCTCGGCGACGGATGCGGAGGCGCTTTCGAAGGCGCTCCTGCTGCGCGCGAGCGAGGCCGGCCCGATCCTCGCGGCCGCGGGCGCGGACGGCGTGCTCCTCCGGCCGGATGAGATCCCCGCGTGCTCCGAAGCCTTCCGCTCGGCGCTTGCGGACTGTACGGTCCTCCCGCCCGCGGGCGCGGCGGCGCGCTCGTGATCGCCCGGCGAGCCCGATGAAGCTCTTCAGCGCACCCGGATACCTGATCGCGAACTCGCGCAGCGAGGTGAAGCTCGTCTACACCGGCTTCCTCGCGTTCGCCGCGATCGGCCTCGCCACGATGGCGATGCTCGAAGTGGGCCGCATCGGGTTCTCCGTCGAAGGCGTCGCGACTCACTTCCGCGGCGGAGACTACGCCGGCGAGATGCGCTTTCCGCGCCCGTTCGGCGAGCTCGTCGAGCTGACGCACTTCCACGCCTTCATCATGGGGACGGTCTACCTGGTCATCGGGCACCTCTTCGTCGCGACCGTCACGCCCGCCTGGCTGCGCTGGAGCGTCCTCGTCGGGACGCTCGCCGCGCTCCTGCTCGACGTCGCGGCCGTCTGGCTCGTCCGCTACGTCGCGGCCGGGTTCGCCGGGCTCCTGCTCGCGAGCTGGCTCGGCGAGTGGGTCGGCTTCACGGCGATGATCGCGGTCACGTTGCTGCAGATGTGGCGGCCCGCGCCGCCGTTCGACGACGAGGTCGACTGACGGCCCCGCGGGCAGGTGATCTCAGTTGAAATTGACTTTCAAAATCAGCATGAGGTAGACCCGATGGGCGCGCTCCAGCGCGCCGGGGGGACCTCATGACCATCGACCGACTCGCCTTGCTGGGCGGCGCGCTCGCCGCCCTGATGTCCGCCGTGCCCGCGATCGCGGCTGCCACGGAATCCTCTGCCGAGCAGAAGCTCGAGCGCCGCATCGACCAGCTCGAGAAGGAGGTGCGCGAGCTGCGCGCCCTCCTGAAAGAGCAGCGCGCCGAGCAGTCCCGGTCCGCGGTCGCACCCGCTCCGGCCGCGCCGGCCGGAGCGAAGCCGGCCGCCGTCGCCGAGATCGCACCGCCGGCGACGGTCGCCGCGCCGGCGGGAGCGTCGCCCGAGACCGCGACGGCCGCTCCCTCCGCGGCTCCCTCCGCGACGACCGCGCCCGCCGTCGCGACCGCGCCGCCCGCGTCGGTCGCGACCGCGACGGCCGAAACGTCGGCCGCACCCGCGAGCGGAGTCGCGACCGTCGCGCGCGAGGTCACGGAGCGCGTCCAGGTCGGCGGCTACGGGTCGGCGCGCTTCGAGACCGACTCGCCAAAGGACCTGAAGTCGACGTTCACGCTCCGGCGCCTCGTCCTCACCCTCGACGCGAACATCGCGCCGCGCCTGCGGTCGTACGTCGAGATCGAGTTCGAGCGCTTCCGGAAGCTGGAGCTCGAGCAGTCGTTCATCCACTCGGAGGACACGTTCGGCAGCGAGCTCGCCATCGAGGGCACGAACGACTCCGAGCTGTCGCTCGAGCAGGCCTGGCTCGAGTTCGAGGCGAATCGCGGCTTCCGCCTGGTGGGCGGCGCGATCCTGGTGCCGATCGGACGCTTCAACCTGAACCACGACGACAATCGCTGGGACATCCCGCGCCGCACGCTCGTCGACCGGGGCGTTCCGGTGCTGCCCGCGACGGTCGCCTGGGACGAGCTCGGCGCCGGCCTGCGCGGCGACTTCGACGTCGGCCGCACGGGCGCGCTCAGCTACTGGCTCTACGTGATGAACGGCGTGTCGCTCGATCCGGAGGTGGAGACGGTCGCCGAGACGCGCAAGGGCGATACGACGCTCAAGGCGGTCGAGGTCAGCGTGAGCCCCAACACGGGGACCTTCGGCCTCGACAACAAGGACGGCAAGGCTCTCGCCGGCCGCCTCCTGTTCAGCCCGGCCCTCGGCCACGAGATCGCGGGATCCTTCTACTGGGGCCGCTACACGCCGGACTTCCTGCCCGACGAGGACGCCTGGACGCTCGCGGCCGACGGCGGCACCGAGGTCGGCCCGATCCAGGTGCAGGGCGAGTTCGCGTTCACGCGCTTCAACGGGATCGAGAACGTCGCGACCGGCTTCGCGAAGAAGGCGGTCAACAGCGAGTCGGCGGTCGAGAACGAGACCACCGAGGTCGAGGTCGAGTTCGAGCTCGCGAACCTGGCGACGCAGAAGTACGGGTACTGGCTCTACCTGCGGTACCCGTTCTTCCCCGAGTTCCTGCGCGACACGGTGCTCGGCCGCCCGTTCGAGAACCCGCAGTTCTCGATCTTCGCGCAGCCCGAGCAGGTCTGGTTCAACGGCCTCGTCAAGGAGATCGCGTTCGAGAACGCCGAGCTGACGGAGTTCTCGGACGAGAGCCGGATCCTGAACCGCTTCACGACCGGCATCGCGTATCGGCCGACGCCGCTCGTCGTGTTCTCGCTCGCCTACGAGTACGCCTACACGAACTCGGGAAAGAGCCTCGCGAGCGTCACGAACTACCTCGGGACGACGTCGAGCCACGCGAACAGCTTCCTCGCGGGCATCGCGTTCGGGTTTTGATTCAGCGAGGGGCTCGCGCCCCTCGCCCCGTTTGGGCAAAGCCCAAACGGGGCCCCAAGTTGTCGCACGAGGGGATCGCTCCCCTCGCCCCGTCGGGCAAAGCCCGCCGGGGCCCACTCCCCGCGGGCTCGCTGCGCTCGCCGCACGGCACGGCATTGCACAGGGATTCGTGCGGTGCCCTCTGGACCGTCGGCGCGGTGCTGCGGTCGCGTCGACTCGCGCCGGTCGCTTCGCTCGCGATCTCGAGTCGAGCCCTAAACCTCGACGCGCGGGAAGAGGGCGACGGGCTCACCGGTCCGATGGCCGGGCGGAAACGCCCGACCCCACGCGAGGTCGAGATCGGCGAAGCGCGTTTCGTCGATCGCGAGCGCGACCCGGAGCCGCTCCGCGGTCTCGGGCAGGAACGGCACGAGGAGCTGGGCCGCGCTCCGAAGCGCCTCGAGGCAGTTGTGCAGGATCGCGCCGACGCGGGCGCGCTTCCCCTCGTCCTTCGCGAGCGTGAACGGAGCCGTCTCCACGATGTACTTGTTGGCTGCGTCGATCCCGCGCCAGATGGCCTCGAGGCCGCGGTGGAAGGCGAGGGCGGTCACGTGCGCGTCGAGCTCCGCGCGCGCCTGCGCGAACGCGGCCGCGAGGGCGCGATCGGTTTCCTCGGGCTCGCCGATCGGCTGCACCTCGCCACGGAAGTAGCGCTGCGACATCGCGAGCGTGCGGCTCGCGAGGTTCCCGATCCCGTTCGCGAGGTCGGCGTTCCGGCGCGTGACGAGGGCCGCCTCGGTGAAGTCGGCGTCTTGACCGAACGCCATCTCGCGCAACACGAAATAGCGGAGCGTGTCCATGCCGTAGCGATCGCGCATCTCGAGCGGGCGTACGACGTTGCCGAGGCTCTTCGACATCTTCTGCCCGCCGCTCGTCCAGTAGCCGTGCACGTTCAGGTGGCGATAGAGCGGGAGATCCGCGGCGAGCAGCATGGTCGGCCAGAAGATCGCGTGCGCCTTCAGGATGTCCTTCCCCACGAAGTGGTTCGCCGCCGGCCAGAACTCGTCGCGCACGCCGTGCCGCTCGAGGCCGCTCACGTAGTTGAGGAGCGCGTCGAACCAGACGTACGTCACGTAGCCCCGGTCGAACGGGATCTCGATGCCCCACGAGAGGCGCGCCTTCGGGCGCGAGATGCAGAGGTCGCCGAGCGGCTCGCGCAGCATCGCGAGGGCCTCGTTGCGATAGCCCTCGGGACGGATGAAGTCCGGATTCGCCGCGATGTGCTCGCGCAGCGCGTCCTGGTAGCGCGACATGCGGAAGAAGTAGTTGGGCTCCGAGATCTGGGACGGCTTCGTCAGATGTTGCGGGCAGAGACCGTCGACGAGCTCCTTCTCGGTGTAGAGCCGCTCGCAGCCGACGCAGTACAGGCCCGAGTATTCGCCGAAGTAGATGTCGCCGGCGTCGTGGATGCGCTGCAGGACCTCCTGGACGTAGCGGACGTGGTTGTCGTCGGTGGTGCGGATGAAGTGGTCGTAGCGAATGCCGCACGAATCCCAGACGGCGCGGAACTTCGCGCTCACCTCGTCGACGAAGTCCTTCGGTGCCCTCCCGGCCTCCGCCGCCGCCTCCGCGATCTTCTCGCCGTGCTCGTCGGTGCCGGTCATCAGGAAGGTCGGGATGCCGCGCTGGCGGTGGAAGCGCGCGAACGCGTCGCAGACGACGGTCGTGTACGTCGAGCCGAGGTGTGGCTCGGCGTTGACGTAGTAGAGCGGGGTCGTGATGTAGACGCGGTCCTGCAATCGGTCATCCTTCGGGCGCGGCGTCCGGCCGTCGCTCGACGAGGTCCTCGAGCGAGCATTCGACGGTCACGCCGTCCTCCTCGCGCTGCAGCAGCACACGCTGCTTCAGCACCAGATGCTTGACCACCGTGCCGTCGCCCTTGACGCTCTGGACGCGAGTTCCGACCTTCGGGAGGCCGCGCCGGAGCGCCAGGTACGTGTCGTACTCGTAGCGCAGGCAGCACTTGAGGCGCCCGCACATGCCGGCGAGCTTGCTCGGGTTGAGCGACAGCCCCTGCTCCTTCGCCATCTTGACGGAGACCGCCTGAAACTCGCGGAGCCAGGAGCTGCAGCACAGCTCACGCCCGCACGGTCCGACGCCGCCGACGAGCTTCGTCTCGTCGCGCGCACCCACCTGCCGCATCTCGACGCGCGTGTGGAGCGCCTGCGAGAGGTCCCGCACGAGGCCGCGGAAGTCGATGCGCGCCTCCGACATGAAGTAGAAGACCGCCTTGCCGCCGTCGAAGCGGAAGTCGGCGCGGATGAGCTTGACGTCGAGGCCGAGTCGGTGCGCCCGCTCGGCGAAGACGCGATGCGCCTCGCGCTCCTGTCCGCGGTTGTGCTCGGCGCGGTTCAGGTCGCGCGCGTCGGCGCGTCGAAGGACGCGCGGCAGCCGGATCCCTTCCTCCTCGGGCCAGCGATCGCGCGCCGTCGCGATGACCTCTCCCAGCTCGGGGCCGCGCTCGGTCTCCACGACCACGAGATCGTGCGGCTCGAGCGCGAGGGTCCCGGCGTCGAAGGAGCGCGCGCGCCCGGCGATCCGGAAGCGGACGTCGACCGTGTCGGGTCGCGGCGGCTCGGCGGCTTCGGTCTCTGGCGGCTCGGTCGTTTCCACGGGCGTTTCCGGTCGGGCTTCGGGCGGCGGCTCATGCGCCGGTGCGCACGCTCGCCCGCAGGTCGAGGAGGAGGCAGTCCCATGCGAGGTGCGCGTTCGCGTTCCGTTCGAGATCGCGACTCGTAGCATAGGCGCGCTCGAGGCGCTGCGACGCGGTCCGCACCGCGACGAGCGCGTCGTCCCCGCGGTCGCCGGCGACGGAGCGCGCGGCTTCCGCCGCGGCGTGTGCGCGTCGCCGGCACCAGTCGACGACGGCGGCCGCGTAAAGCCCCTGGTGCTCGCGCGCGCCGCGCGGCGGCGCGAGCTCGGCCGCGAAGTCGAGCGTGTCGGGAATCGACGAGCGCCCGAGGCGGTCGAGCCTTTCGCGGATCTCGCGGCAGCGCTCCGCCGCGTCGCCCGACGCGAGCTCGCGCGCGACGTCGAGGCTTCCGTCGGCGAGCGGCGCCGCCCAGCGCGCCGCCTCGGGCTCGATGCCTTCCGCCGCGAGCAGCTCGGCGACGAGCTCGTCCGAAAGCGGCCGAAACGCGAGCCGCTGGCAGCGCGAGCGGATCGTCGGCAAGAGCGCGTCCGGGTTCGAGCTGACGAGGATCAGGGTCGCGGAGCCGGGAGGCTCCTCGAGCGTCTTCAGGAGCGCGTTCTGCGCGTCCGCGGTCATGCGCTCCGCCGGATCTACGAGCGCGACCTTGCGCGCACCGCGCACCGGGCGCAGCGCGAGGTGCGACCGCACGCGGCGGATCTGGTCGATGGAGAGGTGCGTCGCGTTCGGCTTGTCGAGCTGGGCGCGCGCGAGGTCCTCGATGAACAGGTCGGGATGCGAGCCGGCCGCGACCAGCCGGCACTCGGTGCAGACGCCGCAGCCCTCGTCCGGCGCCTCGGGGCAGAGGCAGGCGCGCGCGAGCGCGAGCGCCGTCGTCCGCTTCCCGACGCCGGGCGGTCCGGCGAACACGTAGGCGTGCGCGAGCCGCCCGCCGGCGATCGCGCGGCGCAGCGCCGCGACCGCCCTCTCCTGACCGCGCACCTCGGGGAGCGTCATCGCCGTCCCAGCCGCGCGCGCGTCGCGTCGGCGATCTCGCGCGCCAGCTCGTCGATCGGCCGCGCGGCGTCGAGGACGACGATGCGTCCGCCCGCGCTGCGCGCGATCGCGTGGAAGCCTTCGCGGACCCGCCGGTGGAACTCGATCGCCTCGCGCTCGAGGCGATCGGCAGGGCCGACGGCGCGTGCGCGCGCGAGGCCTTCCTCGGGCGGGAGATCGAGGACGAACGTGAGCGTCGGCGCGACGCCGCCGCGCGCGAAGTCGTCGATCGCCCGCACGGTGTCGATCGGCAGGCCGCGGCCGTAGCTCTGGTACGCGACGGTCGAATCGGAGAACCGATCGGCCACGACGATCGCTCCGCGCTCGAGCGCCGGCACGATGAGTCGGCGGACGTGCTCCGCGCGGTCCGCGAGGTAGAGGAGGAGCTCGGTCTCGGCGGTCGGTCCGGCCGACGTCTCGTCGAGCAGCATTCGCCGGAGCGCGCGACCGAGCTCGGTGCCGCCCGGCTCGCGCGTCAGGACGACGTCGAGGCCGTCGCGCCGGAGCGCGTCCGTGAGGCGCGCGGACTGCGTCGTCTTCCCGGCGCCCTCGACGCCCTCGACCGTGACGAGCGCGCCGGTCACGCCGCCGGCTCCGCCGCCGTCGCGATCGCGCTCGGGTCGCTCGCGGGCGCGCGATCCGAGCGGCCGACCGTTTCCGCGACGCCCTCGAGGCCGAGATCCGCGAGCACCGTCGCCGCGGCGCGCTCGCCGCTCCGCACGCAATCGGAGAGCCCGACGCCCTCGTACGCGCTGCCGGCGAGCGCGATGCCGGGCAGACGCGCGACCCGCTCGCGGATGCGCGCGACGCGCCGCGCGTGGCCGACCCGGTACTGCGGCATCGATTCCGGCCAGCGGTGGAGCCGCGTGAGGAGCGGCTCCGCGGCGATCCCGAGGAGCGATCGCAGCTCGTCGCGCACGCTGGCGACCAGCGCCGCGTCGTCGAGCGCGAACGGCTCCGGACGAAGCGCTCCGCCGACGAACGCGCGCAGCAGGATGCGGTCCTCGGGCGCGCGCCCCGCGAACTTGACGCTCGAGAACGAGCACGCGACGATCTGTCGCCGCTCGACGTCGGGAACGACCACGCCGAACGCTTCGAGCGGGCGCGGCACGTCGGCGCGCCGGTACGCGAGGTTCACGATCGCGGCCGACGCGCAGGCGATCCCGGCGAGCTCGTCGGCGAGCGGCGGATCGGCCGCCCGGAGCAGCTCGGCGGCGCGCGGCGCGGGCAGCGCGACGACGACGGCGTCGGCGGCGAGCGTCGCGCCGTCGGCGAGTTCGACCCGCCAGGGCGCTTCGCCGCCCGACGCGCCCGTGCGCGCGATCGACACCGCGCGCGCTCCCGTTCGCACGCTGCCCGGCGGCAGCCGGTCGACGAGCGCTTCGACGAGCGACCCGATCCCGCGCTGCAAGCTCGCGAACAGCCCGAAGCGCGCTCCGCTGGTGCCGGAGCCCGCTCCGCTGCCGCTCGCTTGCGCGCGACGCGCCTCGCGCATGAGGCCGAGGATCAGGCTCCGATGCCGGCGCTCGAGGTCGAGGAAGCGCGGCATGGTCGACGCGAGGGACAGCGTCTCGGGATCGGCGGTGTAGATGCCGCCCACCATCGGCTGCGCGATGCGCTCGAGCGCCTCCTGCCCGAGCCGGCGGCGCACGAACGAGGCGAGGCTCTCGTCGCCGTCCGGCGGCGGTGCGCCGCGCGGCACGACGAGGTCGGCCATCACGCGCAGCTTTCCGCGCCAGGAGAGGATCGGCGACGCGAGGAACGGCAGGATCCGTCCCGGCGCCATGAGCTGGAACGCCTCCGGCAGCGGAACGAGCTCGCCGTCGCGCACGACGAGCGTCCGCCGGAAGCGGGCGTTCGTCGACACGAGATCGCCCGCGAGGCCGAGGTCGCCCGCGAGGCGCACCGCCTCGGGCTTGTCGACGACGAACGAGTCCGGCCCCCCCTCGACGACGAAGTCGCCGACGCGCTCGGTCGCGATGACGCCGCCCGGTCGCTCGCCCGCCTCGAGCACCGTGACCGCGATGTCGGCCGCGCCGGCGCGCGCGGTCGCGAGACGAGCGGCCGCGAGTCCGCTGATGCCGCCGCCGACGACGACGAGGCGAAGCGGCCGACTCGCGCGTCGCGGCGCATGCGGCTCCGCGCCGGCGTCGGCCGGACGGTTCGACGGCGCGCTCATCGCGCGCTCAGCTCGTGGACCGCGTCGACGAGAGCGAGCACGTTGTCGACCGGGGTCGTCGGAAGGACGCCGTGCCCGAGGTTGAACACGTGCCCCGGCCGCCCGCCGACTTCGCCGAGGATGTCCTTCACGCGCCCGGCGATCTCGCGGCGCGGGCCGAGGAGGACGGCAGGGTCGAGATTTCCCTGGATCGCGCGCTCCGAGCCCACGCGCTCCCACGCGCTCCCGATCGGCACGCGCCAGTCGACGCCGACGACGTCGCCGCCCGCCTGCGCGATCAGCTCGACGTAGCCGCCCGTCCCGGTGCTGAAGTGGATCGCGGGCACGCGGCGATCGAGCCGGCCGAAGAGCCTCTGCATGTGGGGCAGGATGGCGCGCGCGTAGTCCGCGGGCGCCAGGTGTCCCACCCAGCTGTCGAAGACCTGCACGGCCTCGGCGCCGGCGGCGACCTGCGCGTTCAGGTAGTCGGCGGTGACGTCGACGAGCCGCGCGAGGAGCTCGTTCCACGCTTCGGGCTCCTCGTAGAGGAAGCGCTTGGTCGTCTCGTAGCTCCGCGAGCCGCCGCCCTCGATCGCGTACGCGGCGACCGTGAACGGAGCGCCCGCGAAGCCGATCAGCGGGACGCGCCCGGCGAGCGCCGACTTCACGACGCGAACCGTCTCGAAGACGAACCCGAGCGCGTCGGCGACGTCGACGCGCGGCAGCCGCCGCACCTGCTCGGCGGAGCGGATCGGGTGCGCGAGCGAGGGCCCGTCGCCCGGATTGAACTCGAGGCCGAGGCCGAGCGGCTCGAGGACGAGGAGGATGTCCGCGAACAGAATCGCCGCGTCCACTCCCAATCGCTCGACCGGCTGGACCGTCACCTCGGCGGCCGCGGACGGCGACTTGCAGAGCCCGAGGAAGGAATGTCGCTCGCGGACCGCGCGGTACTCCGGCAGGAAGCGCCCCGCCTGCCGCATGAGCCAGACGGGCGTGTACGGCGTCGGCTGGCGGCGACAGGCGAGCAAGAACGGCGCGGCCGACGTCATGCCCGGGGACTGTACCGTTGCGCTCACGCCACCGGCAATTGAACGAGGGAAACGCTTCCCTCGCCCCGTTCGGCCAAGCCGAACGGGCCCCACTCGTGCGGGGTCGCTTCGCTCGCATCCGGAGGCACGGTCTACCTCTGGCGCCCGGCCTTCGCGGCGACTGCCGCCGGGGCGCGGTCGGCGATTGCGGCGACGAGGCTGCCGAGCTTCGGGTGCTCGGGGACGATGTCGGACGCGATGTCGACGTCGGCGAGCGCGACGGCGGCGCTGGGGCCGATGGCAGCGACGACGATTCTTTCACGCAGGGCGGCGAGCACGGCGTCCTCCCGGCGGTCGTCGCGTGCGATCGCACGCAGGTGGTCGAGCTGCACGGCGGTCGTGAACACCGCGACGTCCGCTTCGCCGGCGGCGATGCGAGCGACGGCAGCGCGGAGCGGGCGCGTGTCCTCCGGCAGCGCCCAGGCGTACACCGGCACGCGGAGGACGTCGGCTCCGCGCTCCGCGAGGCCGGCCAGCAGCTCGGGGTTCGAGCGGCCGTACTCCTGCACGGCGACGCGGCGGCCGCGGACGGGGAGCTCCCGGTCGATCGCGGCGAGGAGCTCGCGCCAGGTGTTGGGCTCGGGGACGAGGAGAGTGGGCGCGAGACCGAGCTCGCGCAGCGCGGCGACCGGCTTCGGACCGCGCGCCACGATCGCGATGCGCCCGAGCTGCGCGGCGAGATCCTTCGGCTCGCAGCGCGGCGCGAGAGCCGCGACCAGCGCGCGCGTCCCGACGCCGGTGAGCAGCACGAGCACGTCGACCTCCCGGCGCTCGAGGCGCGCGAGGAGCTCGAGCGCCGGCGCCTGGTCCGCGAGGGGTACCTCGCGCATCGCCGGAGCGGAGATCACGGTCGCGCCGTGGCGTCCGAGCATGCGCGCGATCTCGGCGGCGCGGCGGCTCTCGAATGCGACGATGCGGAGCGCGGCGAGCGCGCCGGCGGGCTCGTCGTCCGGTCCCAAGCTCAGGCGTTGCCCGCCACGGGACCGCCCGGAAGGAGCGGGTTCCCGGCGCCGACGGCGCGCGCCTTCTTCCGGAGCTTGGCGCGCTTGCCCTTCTTCTCCTTGCCCGGGCTCGGCGGCGGCGCGCCCGGCACGGCGGGCTCGGTCGTCACGAGGGTCGCGGAGTCGGCGAACGCGTCGAGGAAGCGGAGGCGCTCGCCGCGCGCGAGCCGCATGAACGACTCCTGCGCGCTCAGCGGCTCCTCACCGGCCGCCGGCTCGACGCGCACCTCGGTGCCGTCGGACAGGAGCTCGCGCGCCTTCGCCGTGTCCGCCAGGTAGAGCGACAGGATCTCGCAGCGGACGCGGCGCTTCAGCACCGGGTCGTCGATCGGAAACAGCACCTCGACGCGCTTCCGCAGGTTCCGCGGCATCCAGTCCGCGCTGCCGAGCCAGACCTCCGGGTCGCCGGCGTTCTCGAACGAGAAGATGCGCGAGTGCTCGAGGAAGCGGCCGACGATCGAGCGCACGCGGATGTTCTCGCTCACGCCCGGAATACCGGGCCGGAGCGCGCAGATCCCGCGCACGATCAGATCGATCTTCACGCCCGCCTGCGACGCCTCGTAGAGCGCCTCGATGATGTCCGCCTCGAGGAGCGCGTTCATCTTCGCGACGATGCGCGCGGGGCGTCCGGCGCGCGCGTGCTCGGCCTCGCGCCGGATGCGCTCGCACATCGCCTCCAGCATGTTGAACGGAGCGAGCAGGATGCGCTTCAAGCGCGGCTCGGGCGACAGCGACGTCAGCACGTTGAACACGTCGGCGACGTCGGAGGTGATGTCCGGGCGCGCGGTGATGAGCGCGAGGTCGTCGTAGAGGCGCGCGGTCGCCGGGTGGTAGTTCCCGGTGCCGAGGTGCGCGTAGCGCATGAGCCCTTCGTTCTCGGCGCGCACGAGCATCGAGAGCTTGCAGTGGGTCTTCAGGCCGACGAGCCCGTACACCACCTGCACGCCCGCGTCCTCGAGCCGGCGCGCCCAGCGGATGTTCGCCTCCTCGTCGAAGCGCGCCATCAGCTCGACGACGACCGTGACCTCCTTGCCGGCCTCCGCGGCGTCGATGAGCGCCTTCACGATGGGCGACTCGTCGCCCGTCCGGTACAGGGTCTGCTTGATCGCGAGGACGTTCGGATCGCGCGCCGCCTTCGAGACGAAGTCGACGACGGTGTTGAAGCTGTCGTACGGGTGGTGGAGCAGGACGTCGTTCCGCCGGATCGCCTCGAAGAAGGCGTCGGCCTCGACCGGCGGCGACTCGATCGGCGTGTAGGGCTCGTCCTTCAGGTCCGGTCGCGGCGTGTCGAGGTGGATGCGCATGATGCGCGCGAGGTTCACCGGGCCGTCGATCCGGTAGACCTCCTGCTCGCCGAGTTCGAAGTTCGCCTGCAGGTGGCCGACGAGCTCGGGCGACGCGTCGGTCTCGACCTCGAGCCGCACGGCCTCGCCCTTGCGGCGATTGCGGAGCTCGGCCTCGACCGCCGACATCATGTCGTCGGCCTCTTCCTCGTTGACGTAGAGGTTCGAGTTCCGGGTCACCCGGAAGGGCGCGGTCTCGACGACCTCGAGGCCGTGGAAGAGCTCTCCCGCGCAGCTCTGCACGAGGTCGGCGAGGAAGACGTAGCCGATCCGCCCGCTGTCCCCCGGCAGACGGACCAGGCGCGGCAGGACGCTCGGGACCGTCACGACCCCGAGCCGGCGGTTCACCTCGCCGTCCTCCTTGGTGTCGACGAGGACCGCGATGCAGAGCGCCGTGTTCCGCACGTGCGGGAACGGGTGGGCCGGGTCGACGGTGACCGGCGTCAGGACGGGCAGCAGCGAGCGT
>DASRFA010000061.1:0-96325 GCA_035651755.1 Binatia bacterium
GGTCGAGCGCCTCGCGCACCTGGTCGATGGCGCTGCGCTCGTAGAACTCGCCGCGCTTGCCGTAAGCGGTCGTGCCCACGCCCACGATACAGGCGAGGTCCTTCACCGATCGAAGCCGAAGAGGCGGGCCGCGGTGCCGCCGACCATGAGCGCGACCTCGTCTGCCGGCACGCCCGCGAGCTGGCGCGCGAGCGCGGCGCGCGAGTCGGGCCACGTTCCCTCCGGGTGCGGGTAGTCGCTTCCCCAGACGAGCGCTTCGACGCCGGTGAACTCGCGGTTGTGGACGCCGACGGGGTCGTTCTGGAAGGTCACGTGGCATTGCCGGCGGACGTAGTCGCTCGGGCGGAGCGCGAGCTTCGGGCGCGCCCACATCGCGTGCTTCTCGTAGATCTCGTCCATCGTCGTCATGACCCAGCCGAGCCACGCGCTGCCGGTCTCGACCGTCACGACCCGAAGGCCGGGGAAGCGCTCGAGGACTCCGGCCATCGTCAAATACAAGATGACGTGGGCGCCGTCGATCTGCGAGCCGAGCAGGTAGTTGATCACGGCGCCGCCGGGCCCGCGCTCGACGCGCGGCTCGTGCCCCGTGCCGGCGTGGAAGGTGAGGGGCAGGCCGCTCGCCTCGGCGACCGCCCAGAAGGGGTCGTAGGCCGGGTCGTTGTAGGGGCGATCGAGGACGCGGCTCGGCAGGAAGAGCGAGCGGAGGCCGAGCCGGGCGACTCGCTCGGCCTCGCGGCAGGCGCCCGCGACGTCGGCCATCGGGACGATGCCCGCGACGGCGAAGCGATCGGGGTGGGGCGTGAAGACCTCGGCGACCCAGTCGTTGTAGGCGCGCGCGAGCGCGAGCTGGAGCTCGGCGTCCGGCGCCATGAAGCAGGCCTGCAGCGCGAGCGTCGGGAAGACCACCTCGCCCGCGACGCCGTCGCGTTCCTGGTCGCGGATGCGAAGCGACGGCTCCCACCCGCCCGCCTGCGCCCGCGCGAGCGCCTCTCCGGTCAGCGCCTCGCGACCGCGCGGCATCTTCCGGGGGCGCATCCCTTCCATCACCAGGCAGTCGACGCCGCCGACGGTCTCGACGCGCGGCGCGCGCGGCCGGAGCGCTGCCGGCAGGCGTTCGCCGAACATCTCGGGCGGCTCGTTCACGTGCGAGTCCGCGGAGATCAGCCGAGGCGGCACGTCGAAAGAGCTGCTTTCAGAGACTGAAAACGTCATTTTCAACCTGCTCCGGTTTCGTGTACTGCCGCTCGCAGATGGCTGTCAATGCCCCTGCGGCCCGAAACCGGGCGCGCGGCGCCGGGCGCGCGCTCGCGGCCGGCGAGCTCCGCCTGGAGGCGCTCCGCCGCCGACGCGAGCGCGAGCATCGCGATCTGGTGCGCGCCGCCCTGCGGGTCTTCCTCCGGCGCGGGTACGCGGAGACGCGCGTCGACGACATCCTGCGCGAGGCCGGGATCTCGACGCGCGCGTTCTACCGCTTCCACGCGAGCAAGGACGAGCTTTTCCTCGATCTCTTCGACCGCGCGAACCTCGCGGCGATGGCCCGGCTGCGGGCGCGCGTCGCTCGCAAGCCGCACGCGCGCGCTCAGCTCGACGCTTACGTCGACGCGACGCTGGAGCTCGCGTACGACCCGCGCCTCGAGCGCCAGACCCGGCTCTTCGCGAGCGTGCCGGCGGAGCTCACCGCGCGCCACGCCGAGGACGTGCGCGCCTGCCGCGAGCAGCTCGTCGCGGTCCTGCGCGAGATCGTCGCGCGGGGCGCGGCGACCGGCGAGTTTCCTGCCGCCGATCCCGAGCTCGACGCTTGGGCGCTCCACGGCGCGCTCGGCGCGGCGCTCGAGCTCGCGCTCCGCCCGCGCGAGCGCCCGCCGCGCGCCGGGCTCGCGCGCCGCCTGCGGCGCTTCTGCCGAGCCGCGCTCGGCGCCGCTCCGCGCTGAAGGCCGCGGCGGCGAGCCGGCGAGCGTCCCGCCGCGCGGCGACGTCTTCGGAAAGACCTCGTGACGTCGACGCCCTCCCTTGCCGGCGGCGATCGTCACGTCCTTGCCGTCGCTCGTGCCGTCGATCGCCAGCATGCCGACGAGCCAAAAAATGCCTGTCGCGCCGCGCGCGGCGAAGGACTCTAGGGCGCGGCGACCGTCGTCAGACGGCGGGCCACGCGTCCGCCCACGGACGCGAGCGCTCGAGCTGGGCGGCCACGCGCAGGAGGAGGTCCTCGCGCAGCCGCGGGGCGACGAGCTGCAGCCCGACCGGCAAGCCGTCGTCGCCGAAGCCGGCGCGCAGCGAGATCGCCGGGTTGCCCGTGAAGTTGAACGGGTACGTGTACGCGACGCCGCCGCCCGGGGTCTCGATCGGGCGGCCGTCGACCTCGATCGGGAGCGGCCCTTCGGCCGCGAACGCCGTGGTCGCGCAGGTCGGCGTCGCGAGCAGGTCGAAGCGCGCGAAGACGTCGGCGAGCTTGGCGACGAGCTCGCTCCGGATGCGCATCACCTGCCCGAAGCTCTCCGGCGTCGCCGCGCGCGCGATGCCCAGACCGGGCAGGTAGCCCGGGTCGAGCAGGCTCTCGTCCGTCAAGTATGGCGCCAGGAAAGCCAGATCCTCGAAGACGAGGTACTGCATCCAGTGGAGGACGACGTCCGGGAAGCCCGGGTCGACCTCGTCGACCTCGTGACCGGCGTCCGCGAGCGCCGCCACGGCCTTCTCGACCTCGCGCCGCACCTGCTTTTCCGGGCGGGCGTAGCCGAGGGTCGGCGACCAGCCGATGCGAAGCCGGCCGGGATCGCGCTCGAGGAGGTCCTGGTAGCGGGCTTCGGGTGCGGGCAGGGAGAAGGGATCGAGCGAATGCGGCCCGGCGGTGACGTCGAGCCAGAGCGCGGCGTCCGCGACCGATCGCGTGAGCGGGCCGCTCACGATGCAGGCCGAGTGCCGGAGCATCTCGTCCGGGCCCCACGGGATCCGGCCCTGCGTCGGCTTGAGACCCACGAGCCCGGTATAGGCGGCCGGGATGCGCACCGAGCCGCCGCCGTCGGACGCGGTCGCGAGCGCGACCAGCCCGCCGGCGACGGCGGCGGACGATCCGCCGCTCGACCCGCCCGGTGTGCGCTCGAGATTCCAGGGATTGCGGGTCGGGCCGAAGAGCCGGTTCGTCGTGAAGCACGTGTAGCCGAACTCGGGCGCGTTCGTCTTGCCGACGACGATCGCGCCGGCGCGCCGCAGGCGCTCCACCTGGATCGTGTCGCCGGTCGCGACGTGATCGCGGAAGAGGAGCGAGCCGTGCGTGTTCGGGAGGCCCGCAGCGTCCTCGAGATCCTTGACGCCGAGCGGAAGGCCGGCGAGCGGTCCCGGGTCGTCGCCGCGCGCGATGCGCTGCTCGACGGCGCGCGCGTCCGCGAGCATCTCGTCCTCGCGGCGGAGCGCGACGAACGCGTTCAGTCGGCGGTCGACGGTCGCGATCCGCTCGAGAGTCGCCTGCATCAGCTCGACGGGCGAGATCTCGCGCCGGCGAACGAGCTCCGCCTGGCGCGTGGCGGGTGCGAAGAAGATGCGGTCGTTCGGAGCGATCATCGCCGCCGCCGACTCAGGCGAGGCCGTAGAAGCGCCGGGCGTTCCCGCCGGCGATCTTGGAGCGGGACCCGTCGCCGATGTCGTCCCGGGTGCGGAGCGCGCGCGTGCTCTCGGGCCATTCACCGTCCCAGTGCGGGTAGTCGCTCGCGAACATGATGAACTCGTCGCCCAGCACGTCGACGACGCCGGGCAGGATCGGCTCGTCGGGCTCGCAGCTCACCCAGACGTTGCCCGCCTCGACGTACTCGCGCGGATCGCGCCGCCAGCCGTTCGGGATCCAAGAGCCGCGCTTCTCCCAGTGCTCGTGCAGGCGGTCGACGAAGAACGGCACCCAGCCGACGCCGGCCTCGAGGAACGCGACCCGGAGGCGCGGGTGGCGATCGAACACGCCGCCGCTCACGAGCGCCGTCATCGCGGTCATCTGGTCGAACGGGAAGCTGATGCAGTGGACCTGGATGTAGTTGTCGAAGCGGTCGACGCCGATCTTCGGGAGGTGGATGCCGGGCGCGCCGTGCACGCCGAGCGGCATGTCGAGCTCCTCGGCGGCGGAGTAGAAGCGGTCGAGGTCGGGGTGGTCGAGGTTCCGGGTCTTGAGGGCGGGCGGGATCATGGTCGCGACGAGGCCGAGGTCCTTCGCCTCGCGCATGATGTCGATCGCGACCGGGCCGTGCTCGATCGGGGTCACGGCGACGCCGTGCAGACGGCCGCCCGTCGGCTTGCAGTACGACGCGAGCCACGAGTTGTAGAGGCGCGCGAAGCCGGCCGCGAACTCCGGGTCCTCCAGGCTCGGCGCGCACAGGCCGAAGCTCGGGTAGAGGACCATCACGTCGATGTGGTCGCGGTCGGCGTCGCGCAGCACGCCCTCCGCGGTCGCCCAGCCGATGCCCTCCACCTTGCTGAGGCCGTGCTCGGGCGGGCAGCCGGCGCCCGGGCCCTGGTCCTCGGGATAGTGGCGTCCCTCGATTTTCAGGCTCGGGCGCCCGTCGGTCCGCAGCGTGATCTTGTCGGGCCAGCGCTTCATCGCCTCGATGGCGAGCGTGGAGCCTTCCGCGACGTGGCCGTCGGCATCGACGATCTGCATGCTGTCCCCCGATCGAGATGGCGCGCGCGCGTCGCGGTCGCGGGCGACCTCGGCGCGCGGCAGGCGCCATGTTGGCCGGGAGAGGGCGGGCGGGTCAATGCCCGCGACCGCCGTAGGCGCCGAAGTCGATGCGGACGAGCCGCCCGCGGTCGAAGGTGAGGTAGCGGACGAGCTGTCGCGACCCGGCGTCGTACGTCCAGACCTCCGCGCCGCGGCCGCCCGCGGACGATCGCGCGGACCGATCTCGGCGCGACGGGGCACGGGATGACGCTGCCGCGCCGCGCGCGAGGCTCTGGCGGCTCGTCGGCGCTCCGCACTTGCGGAGCACCTCCGCCGCCGACGCGCCTGGAAGGACGAGGGCGCGCCCGCAGGACAATGCCTGCGCGCGCGCCGGCGAGCGCACGAGCAGGAGAGCGGCGATCGCGACGGCGGCGGCAACACGTCGGTGCCGATCGCGTCCAGGTCCATGGCCGATGGCGAGCATGGCTCGTCGATCGCTCGCGCGCTGCCGAGCCGCCATGGCAGGGCGGACATGGATCGGGGCCGAGCGCGTGAATCGCGTCGCCCGGAGGCTCGAGTCGGCCGCGCTCGCGGGCGCTCGCGGCTGCGCTCAGCGGCGCGCGCCGGCCGAGCGTCGCGCCGGCTTCGCGGCGCTTCGCTGCACGCGCTCGATCGCGCGCGCGAGCCGCTCGACCCCGCGCCCGATCTCGCGCTCCGGCACGCCGGCGTAGCCGAGGAGCAGCCCGCGGCGCGTCGGCTCGCCGAGGAAGTACGACGACAGCGGCGCCGCGACGACGCCTTCCTCGGCCGCCGCGACCGCCACGTGGCGGTCGTCGAGCGGCTCGGCGAGGTCGGCCGCGAGCTGGAGGCCCGAATCCTCGGGCTCGACGTCGAGGGCGCCCGCGAGGAGCCGCCGCGACCAGTCGAGGAGCCGCGCCTGGCGCTCGGCGTAGAGCACGCGCATGCGCCGCACGTGCGTCGCGAGGTGGCCTTCACCGACGAACTCTCCGAGCGCGCCCTGCACGGCGAGCGGGACGGCGTGTCCGGTCGACCGGAGCGCGATCCGGAAGGGCTCGACCAGGGACGGCGGCACGACGACGTACCCGACGCGGAGCGCGGGGAACATCATCTTCGAGAACGTCCCGAGGTAGAGCACGACGCCGGCGCGATCGAGGCCCTGCAGGCACGCGAGCGGACGTCCGGCGTAGCGATACTCGCTGTCGTAGTCGTCCTCGAGGATCCACGCGCCCCAGCGCTGCGCGCGCTCGAGGAGCGCGAGCCGCCGCGCGAGAGTCATGGTCACGCCCGTCGGAAACTGGTGGGACGGCGTCACGTAGACGAGGCGCGGCGGCGGAGAGGCGCGCTCCGCCGCGTCGAGGTCCATCCCCTCCCCGTCGATCGGCACCGGCACGAGGCGCGCGCCGGCTCCGACGAGCGCGCCGCGCGCGCCGAGATAGCCCGGATCCTCGATCCACGCGGCGTCGCCGGGATCGAGCAGCATGCGCGCCGCGAGGTCGAGCCCGGCCTGCGCGCCCGCCACGACGATCACCTGGTCGGCGTGGCAGCTCACGCCGCGCGCGGCGCCGAAGTACGCGGCGATCTGGGCGCGCAGGACCGGAAGGCCGCCCGCGTGGTCGTAGCCGAAGGCGTCGGCGCGCGATCGCCGGGCGTGGCGCGCGAGGAGCCGCGACCAGAGCTCGAGCGGGAACTCCGCGCGCGCCGGGAGGCCAGGCCGGAACGCCGCTCCCCCGCGCGGGCTCGGACGCTCGACCGATGCGAGCGCGCGACCTCGCCGGGAAAGCGGAAGGCTGCTGCCGCCGTCGCGGGTCGTTTCCTGGCGCGCGCTCCTTCCCACGTGAAGCAGCGCTTCGGGCGCGAGCGCCGCGACGCGCGTCCCCGAGCCGACGCGCGACTCGAGGTAGCCTTCCGCGACCAGCTGCTCGAACGCCGCGAGCACCGTGTTGCGCGACACGCCGAGCTCGGCGGCGAGGACGCGCGTCGCGGGGAGGCGCGCTCCGGGCTTCAGTCGCCCGTCGAGGACGCCTTCGCGCAGCGCCAGGTAGAGCTGCCGGTGGAGCGGCACGCTCGCGCGGGGGTCCAGCGCCACCGTGCCGAGGATGGAAACGGAGCGCGGCATTGGTGCCCTTGTATGGCGAATTCGGTCGGCCGGCCAGGAGCCAATGTATCTGGCGGTGGCGTCGCCGGCCGCGGCCGGGACACGGGTTCTGAGATCCTCGCGCGTGGAATTGGCTCCTGTGTCATCCGGCGATGCGGACCTTTCGATGGGGCCAAATTTCGGCGACGTTCCCGGGCGAAGGGAGGCCGAGATGGAGACGTCGAACGGAGCGGGGCTGGTGCCGGAGAAGCCGCGCGGGGCGGAGTTCCCGCGCAGCGAGCGGACGCGCGTGCGGCGCCTGCCGCAGCGGGCGTCCTACGACCGCGACGCCGTGTACGGGGTGCTCGACGCCGGCCTCGTCGCGCACGTCGGCTACCTCCGCGGCGGCGAGCCGGTCGTCCTGCCGTTCGCGTACGCGCGCGTCGGCGACGAGATCGTCCTGCACGGCTCGACTCGCGCCGGCCTGCTCGAGGCGATGGCGGACGGGCAGCGCATCTGCTTGTCGGTGACGCACCTCGACGGCCTCGTGCTCGCGCGCTCCGCCTTCCACCACTCCGTCAACTATCGCTCCGCGACGGTGTTCGGCCGGGCGCGCGTCCTCGAGAGCGAGGAAGAGAAGGACCGCGCTCTCGCCGCGTTCACCGAGAAGATCGTGCCCGGCCGCTGGGACGAGGTGCGGCCGCCGACGCCGAAAGAGCTGCGCGCGACGACCGTCGTCGCGCTCGCGATCGAGGAGGCGGTCGCCAAGGCGCGCTCCGGTGGACCGCTCGACGACGCCGAGGACCTGGAGCTCCCGGTGTGGGCGGGCGTGATCCCGCTCGCGCTCGTGCCCGGCGAGCCGGTCGCGGACCCGGCGTTGCCGCCCGGCATTCCGGCGACGGAGACGATCGAGCTCGTGCGCGAGGCGCGCCGGCGCGCGGCCCCCATCGCCGAAGCGGTCTGACGCGCTCGCCGGGCGCGTCTACGCGGTCGTCGGGTCCGGGTCCCCGGCGGCCGGCGCGGGCGCGCGCCCGGCGAGGACGGCCACGGTGCCGGTGAGCTGCTCCGCCGTGATCGGCTTCGCGAGGTGCACCTGGTAGCCGGCCGCGAGCAATGCGCGCTTGTCCTCGGCGCGCGCGAGGGCCGTGAGCGCGACCGCCGGCGTGCTGCCCCCGGCCTCGGGCGCCAGCCCGCGCACCTCGCGGATCAGCCAGAAGCCGTCGCGATCGGGCATCGCGACGTCCGCGATCAGAAGGTCCGTCCCGCCCTCCGCGATCCGCCGCAACGCCTCGACGGCGGACGTCGCGGTGTCGACGTGGACGCGGCAGCGCTCGAGGATCGTGCGGACGAGCTCGAGCGAGTCGGGCTCGTCGTCGACCGCGAGGACGCGCAGGCCGTCCAGGTGCGGGTCCTCGGGGCGCGCCGGCGGTTCGTCGCCGCGGGCGCGGCGGTCGTCGTCCTGGGCCGCCATGATGGGAAGGGTCACGGTGAAGGTCGCGCCGCGGCCGACGCCGTCGCTCGCCACCGTGACGTCGCCGCCGTGGAGCTCGACGAGCTGGCGCACGATCGCGAGGCCGAGCCCGAGGCCGCCGTGGACGCGCGTCGTCCCGCCGTCGCCCTGGCGGAAGCGATCGAAGACGTACGGCAGGAAGTCGGGCCGGATGCCCTCGCCGGTGTCGCGGACGACGAGGCGGCCGAGGTCCTCTTCGCACGTGAGCTCGACCCGCACCTCGCCGCCGCGCGGCGTGAACTTGATCGCGTTCGAGACGAGGTTCCAGACGACCTGCTGGAGGCGCGTCGGATCTCCGAGGATCGGGCCGACCCGCGCTTCGAGCGTCACGCGCAGGTCGATGGCCTTCGCCTCGGCGGCGAGCCGGAGCGAGCCGGCCGCGGCGTCGACGATCGTCCCGAGCTCGGGGATCGCGCGCGTCTCCAGGCGGAGCCGTCCCGTGATGATGCGCGAGATGTCGAGCAGGTCGTCGATCAGGCGCGCTTGCGAGCGCGCGTTGCGGGCGATCGTGGAGATCGCGCGGCGCGCGCCTTCGGGGTCGACGTCGTCGTCCTCCAGGACCTGGGACCACCCGAGGATCGCGTTCAGCGGGGTCCGCAGCTCGTGCGACACGGTCGCGAGGAACTCGTCCTTCAGGCGGCTCGCGTCCTCGGCGCGCTGGCGGGCCGCGCGCGCGGTCGCGAGCAGCTCCTCGCGCTCCGCCTCCGCGCGCTTCCGACCGGTGATGTCGATGAAGAACCCGCGCACGCCGACCGACCCGTCCGCGGTCCGGAACACCGAGACGAGGTCCTGTACCCAGACCGGCTCTCCGCTCGCCGCGAGCATGCGGTACTCGACCTCGAAGTGCGCGTCGCCGCCGGCGAGCCGGGCGCCAGCTGCCAGCACCCGCTCGCGGTCCTCGGGATGGATCCGCTCGCGCCAGAAGCCGGGTTGGTGCCACGCTTCGAGTGGGGCGCCGAGCAGATCGGCGGCCTGCGGCCCGACGTACGTGAAGCGGTCCTCGCGGACGCTCGCCTCCCACGGCACGAGGCGCGTCGTCTCGGCGAGCCGCCGGAACATCTCCTCGCTCGCCTGCAGCGCCGCTTCCGCCTCGCGCCGCTCCGTGATGTCCTCGGTGATCCCCGCGAAGCGCGGCGGACCGCCGGGCTCCGCCGGCATCGCCGACGCGCGGCTTCGTACCCACCGCACGGTCCCGTCGGCGCGCAAGAGCCGGAACACGCTCTCGCCCCGGCCGTTCGCGACGACCTCGTCCCACGCGCGGACGGCGGCGTCGCGATCCTCCGGGTGCACCGTCTCGACGAAGAGCTCGGCGCCGCGCCCGAGCTCCGACGCGCGCCGGCCCGTCAACCGCTCCCACGCCGGGCTCATGTACGAGTAGCGGCCGGGCTTCCCCACCTCGAAGATCCAGAACGCGACGTCGACGTTCGCCGCCAGCTCGCGGAACCTCGTCTCGCTTTCGACGAGCGCCTCGTTCTTCGCCTGCAGCGCGCGGATCGTCTCCTCGAGCCGCGTGCGCGACTCCGCCAGCGACCCGGCCATCTCGCCGAACGACCGCGCGAGCCCGCCGATCTCGTCGCGCGACCGGATCGCCGCGCGCGCGCCGAGGTCGCCCGCGGCGTAGCGCTCGGCGATGCGGGTCAGCGCGACGACCGGGCGCGTGAAGGATCGCGCCACCCAGAGGGCGGCGACGCTCGCGAGGAACGCGGTGATCGTCGCGAGCAGGATGAGCCCGCGCCGGAGCCGGGCGGCCGGGAGGAACGCCTCGCGCGTGTCCGACTCGACGACGAGGCCCCAGCCGAGGGTCGGCAGCGGGCGCCAGGCGGCGAGCACCTCGCTCCCGTCGTAGGCGCGCGCGATGCCGTGCCCGCGCTCACCGCCGACCGCGCGCTGGATCGGCTGCCCGAGCGGCGACCCGAGGCGGAGGATGCGCGGATCGGGCGCTCCGGCGGCATGGCGAAGCGGGGTGGTGAAGAGCACCAGGTCGCCGTCGCGCGCCGCGAGGTAGCTCTCGCCGGTGCGCCCCAGCCCGGTGTGCGGCTCGAGGATGCGGGCGACGCTCCCCCAGTCGATCGCGAGCGCGACCACGCCGAGCGTCACGCCGTCGCGCCGGACGGGCGCCGCGATGTAGGCGACGGGCTCGTGCGATTCGGGGTCCGAGCCGACGTGCGAGATCTCCGTGCCGTCGCCCTGGAGGGCCGCGCGGAGCACGCGTCCGAGCGGCGTCGCGCGGTAGGGCGCGTCGCCCATGCTCCGGCCACGCGCGTCGCGGTGCTCGCTCGCGAAGAGGATCGTGCCCGACGGCGACAGCAGCACCAGGTCCGAGTACCCGCGCCGCTCGACGTAGAGGTCGGCGAGCCCGCTCAGGGCCTCGTCCACCGCCGGGCTCGAGGGCGCCCATCCGCCCGCGGCGAGACCTTGCAGCGACGACAGCAGCGCGGCCAGGCCGGGCTGCCCCGCGAGGCCCGTCACCTCGCGGCGACGCTCCTTCATGTAGCTCTCGATCTGGCGCGCGCGCGCGGTGGCGATGCCGTCGAGCGCGCTCTGGGCCGCGCGCCCGAGCGACCGCCGGTAGGTGAAGTAGGCGCCGGCGCTGCCGATCGCGAGCGGGATCAGCCCGATCGCGAGGAACCAGGCGGTGAGGCGGAAGAAGATGGTGGCGCGACGCCGGGCGGGAAGGCGACCCTCGGTCGGCCGCTCCGCTTCCGTGGACGCGGCCGAGACGTGTGGCGTGATCGGCACCCACGGTCACATCGGAGCCGAGCGCGCAAAGCTTTAGCGGACCCTCGGGCAAAAAGCGCGGCTGACGCGCTGACCGCGCGCGGGCGATCCTAGCGGACGTCCTCGGGCGCCTGCGGAACGCTGGCCCACGCCTCGGGGTCGTGGCCGAAGAGGAGGCGGGCGCCTCGCGCGCGCAGCTCGCCGAGGCGCCTGAGCGACGCGAGCGCCGCCGCGCGATCGTGGCAGATCGGCGGAAGGCGCATCTCCTCGAGCGTCCGTCGGAGGTAGCAGCTGTCGGCGGTGAGGACGACGTCGCCGCCCGGCAGCCGAACGTGCAGCGACTGATGGCCGGGCGTGTGGCCGTGCGTCGGCAGGCACACGACGCTGCCGTCGCCGAAGACGTCGTGCTCACCGTCCACGAGGCGCACGTCCTGGCCCAGGTCGTAGTCGTGCGGGTCGAAGAAATTGGACTCGACGAGATCCGGCTCGCGGCCGGCGTTCCACTCGGCGCGCTGGTGCAGGAAGGTCGCGTTCGGGAAGAGCGCGTTGCCGCCGGTGTGGTCGAAGTGCAGGTGCGAGTTGATCACCGTCCGGATGTCGGCGGGATCGCAGCCGAGAACGGCGAGGCGGGCCGCGACGTCCTCGCCGGGCCGGAAGTCGACGGTGAAGACGCTCGCCGCGGCGGGGCCGAGCCGCCCGGCCGGGTCGCGCTGCGCGTCGGGGTGCATCCCCGTGTCGAACACGATCTTCCCGCGCGGGTGCTCGATCAGATACGCGGGCACCGGGACCTTGATCGTGCCGTGCTCGCCCTCGAGGAAGCCGGCGAGCGAGCCGGTCAGCCATCCGCAGGTCATCGCGCGCAGGCGGATCTCCATCGTTTCCTCCGTGGCGGTTCAGCTTCCGGCGGCGGCGCGCGCGAAGCGAACGCGCGCCCCGAGCGCGAGCGGCGCGGCCTCGCGTGCCGAGCCGTCCCGCGTCGCGAGCTCGAGCAGCCCCTCGCTTCCGACGACCGCGACGAGCTCGCCCGGCCGCGCCGCCGCATAGGTCGCGACCACGCGGACCCGGCGTCCGTCCGCGAGCTCGGCGGCGAGCGCGTCGCACGGCGCCGGGAGGTCGTCCGCTCGCACGTTGGTCACCGCGTTCCCGAAGCGATCGAAGTGCGTCACCTCGCCGCGAACGTCGTCCGGCGACCTCTCGGGTCGCGGCAGCGCGAGCGGGTGCACGCGGGCGAGCTCCCGTCCGACCTCGTCGAGCGAGACCCGGCCGCTCGCGATCGCGGCGGCGACCGGCGCGAAGACGTCGCGGCCGTGGAACGTCGCGCTCGGTCGCTCGGGGAGGACCTCGCCGAGCCGGCCCGCGCGCTCGATCCGGCGCGCGACGACCGCCCCGCCGAGCTCGCCGAGCGCGAGCGCGAAGAGCCCGTTGTCCGGCCCGATGAACGCGTGCCCGGCGGCGCTCGCGACGATCGCTTCCCGTTCGCTTCCGACGCCGGGGTCGATCACCGCGAGGTGCACGGTGCCGCGCGGGAACCGCGGGCACGCCGCCCGCAGAACGACCGCCGCATGCCGGACGTCCTGCGCCGGCAGGTCGTGCGCGACGTCGACCAGCCGCAGCGTCGGCTCGATCGACAGCATGACGCCCTTCACGGCGCCGACGTACCCGTCGCGCATCCCGAAGTCGGTCGTGATCGTCACGACCCCGTTCGCCGTGAACACCTCACGCGCGCCCCGCGCCATCGCGCCCGACGCTACGCGCCCCCGCCCCCCGCGACAAGCCGCGGCGGACGGGCAATTGACGGGGAACGTGGCGTCGCGTAGCTCTCGCGCGCGATGGCCGTGGGGCGGGACGCGCAGGTGCGGCGGGGCCGGCGCGCGAGAGAGCCGGCGTGGGCGACGCTTCCGGACGAGAAGCTTCTCGAGTACCGGCTGTGCGACCTCGCGGACGACCTCCGCATCGAGGGCTCGCGCCTCGAGGAGCGCCTCGACCAGCTCGCGCGCGACCTCGACCGCTGCGGCATCGCGATGCGCCCGCACTTCTGGCTGTCGGACGACTGGTTCACGCCCGACGGCGTCCCGGGGATCGCGATCCCGTTCTACATGGCGCACCCCCGCCTCGCGCGCCTCGAGGAGGCGCAGATGTTCGAGGTCGAGGGCGGCTCGCCGGAGTGGTGCATGCGCATCCTCCGCCACGAGACCGGCCACGCGATCGACAACGCGTACCGCCTCCGGCGCTTTCGCCGCCGGCAGCAGATCTTCGGTCGCTCGTCGCTGCCGTACCCCGAGTCCTACTCGCCCCGGCCGTACAGCCGGGAGTTCGTTCTGCACCTCGAGTCCTGGTACGCGCAGAGCCACCCCGACGAGGACTTCGCCGAGACCTTCGCCGTTTGGCTGACGCCGCGCTCGAGCTGGCGACGCGAGTACGCGGGCTGGCCCGCGCTCAAGAAGCTGGAGTACGTCGACGAGCTGATGTTCGAGAAGGTCGCGGGACGGAGGCCGCTCGTGACGACCCGGCGCGAGGTCGAGCCGCTCTCCCGGCTTCGGAAGACGCTCGGTGCGCACTACGCCGAGAAGCGGAAGCGCTACGCCGTCGACTACCCCGACTTCCGCGACGGCGACCTCCGCCGTCTGTTCTCCGACGCGCCGGAGTACCGCGACCGTCCGTCCGCGGCGGGCTTCCTGCGGCGCGTGCGGCGCGAGGTGCGGCAGCGGGTGGCGCGTTGCACGGGTGCCTACCAGTACGCGATCGACGACGTGCTCGAGGACATCGTGGTCCGCTGCCGCGCGCTGCGGCTCCGGCTGACCGCGCCCGAGGAGCAGACGAAGATCGACTTCGCGATCCTGCTCGCCGTCCACACCATGAGCGCGCTCCAGAACCGCTATCCGCGGGTGGCGCTGTGAAGCGCCGTCGCGTCCTCGCGCTCGTCGACGAGCGGCTGAAGCCGCCGGAGAACCCGCGCCAGTCGGAGCTCACGACGGCCGACTGGAAGATGGAGTACGACGTCGTCGCGACGCTCACGAACCTCGGGCACGAGGTCCACACCCTGGGCGTCGGAAGCGACCTCGGCGCCATCCGGGACGCGGTCGACGAGCGCACGCCCGACGTCGTGTTCAACCTGCTCGAGGACTTCCACGGCGTCCCGATCTACGACCAAAACGTGGTGAGCCTCCTCGAGCTGCTCCGCGTCCCGTACACGGGCTGCAACTCGCGCGGCCTCATGCTCGCGCGCGACAAGGCGATCGCGAAGATGCTGCTCGCATCCCATCGCATCGCGGTGCCCGACTTCGCGGTGTTCCGGATCGGGCGGCGGCTCCGGCGTCCGGCGCGCCTTCGCTTCCCGCTGATCGTCAAGTCGCTCACGAAGGAGGGCTCGGTCGGGATCGCGCAGGCGTCGGTCGTGAGCAACGACGACGAGCTGGCCGAGCGCGTCCGCCTCGTCCACGAGCGCCAGAAGACGCACGCGATCGCCGAGGAGTACATCGACGGCCGCGAGCTCTACGTCGGCGTCGTGGGCAACGAGCGCCTGCAGGTGTTTCCGGTGTGGGAGCTCCACTTCTCGCGGCTGCCCGAGGACGCTCCGCGGATCGCGACGGAGCGCGTCAAGTGGGATCCCGAGTACCAGAAGAAGGTGGGGGTCCGTACCCGCGCGGCGAAGGACCTGCCCACGGGGGTCGACGGCGAGATCTCGCGCCTCGTGAAGCGCGTGTTCCGCGCGCTCTACCTCAACGGCTACGCGCGCATCGACCTCCGCCTCGACGCGAACGGCAAGATCTTCGTCCTCGAAGCGAACCCGAACCCGCAGCTCGCCTACGGCGAGGACTTCGCGGAGTCCGCGGAGCACGCGGGCGTCTCCTACCCGGCGCTCTTGAACCGGATCGTCACGCTCGGCCTCGCATGGTCGCCGGAGAGGACGGCGTAGGTCACGAACTGCGAGCGGACGGTCGATAGTCCCGGGGGGACGTTTCCGCGCTCGCTGCGGAGATCGCGGCCGCGACCCCGAACCGCACGTCGCCGTGCCCCTGCGTCTCGCGGTATCGCGGGCTCCGGGGAAGGAGGAGAAGATGCGTCGATGGATCGCAATCGTGGGCCTGGCAGCCGCGGCGGCCGTTCTCGGCTCGGCGGCGCCGGCCGCCGCCGGCGCCAACCGCTGCATGTACAACGGCGTGGAATACGGCGAGGGCGTGGTGATCTGCCAGGCCGGGCTGCTGAACCTGTGCATGAACGGCGAGTGGCAGTCGAAGGGGGGGGTCTGCGACGGCACGCCGGACGGCGCGGTCGTGAGCGGAGCGGGCGGGGCCGCCGTCGCTCCGCCGCCCGCCGTCGAGGATGACGACTAGGGCGCCGGCGGCGCGCGCGCGCCACGGCACGACCCGCGCGCGGGCTCGCGGCGCCGCCTGCGCGCTCGTCCTGGTGGCATTCGCGCCGCGCGGCGCCGCCGCGTCGAAGGGCGACTGCCGCTACCGGGGGCGCACGATCGCGCAGGGCGTCGCCGTCTGCCAGGCGGGTCTGGTGCAGCTGTGCATGAACGGCGAGTGGCAGGACCAGGGCCGCTTCTGCTCCGCGCCCGACGGCAGCGTGCTCGGAAAGCCGTTCCTCGGGCCGGGACAGGTCGACGTGCAGACCCCCGAAGAGCCGGTGCCGCCGCGCTGAGCGCGGGCGGCCGCGCGTCCGCTCACGCGAGCGTTCGGAGAAGCGCGAGGAAGGCGTCGCCGTAGCGCGCGAGCTTGTTCGGCCCGACGCCGCTCACGTCGAGGAGGCCGCCCTCGTCGGTGGGGAGGCGCTCCGCCATCTCGCGCAGGGTCGCGTCCGCGAAGACGACGTACGCCGGCACGCCGTGCTCGTCGGCGAGCCGGCGGCGGAGCGCCTTCAGCGCGGCGAAGCGCTCCTCGCCGGCGTCGTCGAGCGCGGCGCCGCCGCCGTCCGACGCGCGTGGTCCGAGCCGTTCGCCGCGGCCGCGCGGTGCGCGCGGGCCGCCGTCGCGCGGCGCCACGGCGGCGGCCACCGCGCTCTCGCGGACGACGTCGACGCCGAGGCAGACGTCGCACGATCCGCCGCAGGCGGCGAGCGGCTCGCCGAAGTGCCGCGCGATCTCGCGATGCCGGCAACGCGCCGAGTCGGCCAGGCGGAACATCGCGCGCACCTGGCTCCGGCGCCGCTCGGCTGCGGCGGCGTCCTCGGAGTCGTCGTTCAGTCGGTCGTGGCTCAAGACGTCCGCCCACGAGTAGAAGAGGATGCAGTCGCTCGGAAGGCCGTCGCGTCCCGCGCGGCCGACCTCCTGCGAGTACGCCTCGATCGAGCGCGGCATGTCGCGGTGGACGACGAATCGGATGTCGGGCTTGTCGATGCCCATGCCGAACGCGATCGTCGCCACCACGACGTCGACCCGGCCGCGCCGGAACGCGTCCTGCACCTCGCTCCGGCGGTCGCCTTCCATGCCGGCATGGTAGGCGGCGGCCGAGATGCCGCGGCGCCGGAGGAAGTCGGCGGTCGCGTCGGCGGACTTGCGCGACAGGCAGTAGACGATCCCGCTCTGGCCGGCGCGGGCCCGCGCGAGGCGCGCGATCGCGTCCCTGAGGCGCACCGACTCGCCTTTCCGGTACGCGTGCAGCCGCAGGTTCGGCCGGAAGAAGGACGCGCGGAAGGTCGTCGGCTCCGACATCGCGAGCTGGCGCACGACGTCGTCCGCGACGGCAGGGGTCGCGGTCGCCGTGAGGGCGAGGACCGGGATGCCGCCGAACCGGCGCTTCAGGCCGGCGAGATTTCGATACGCCGGGCGGAAGTCGTGGCCCCACTGGCTGATGCAGTGCGCCTCGTCGACCGCGATGAGGCGCAGCTCGGCGCGCGCGAGGACGCTTCCGATCCAGGTCTCGATCCCCTCGGGCGCCGCGTAGACGAGCTCGTAGCGGCCCGCGACGACGTCCTGCACGCGCCGCTGGCGCTCCTCGGGGTCGACGCTCGAGTTGAGATAGGTCGCGCGCAGGCCCGCGGCGGCGAGCGCGTCGACCTGGTCCTTCATGAGCGCGATCAGCGGCGAGATGACGAGCGTCGTGCCGCCGAGGACCCGCGCTGGGATCTGGTAGGTGAGCGACTTGCCGGCGCCGGTCGGCAGGATCGCGATGCAGTCGCGGCCCCCGAGCACCGTCGCGATGATCTCGCGCTGGAGGGGACGGAAGGCGCGGTACCCGAAGGTGTCGGCGAGGACGCGCTCCGCGTCGGCCAGCGTTGCGGGGGAGGACGGCTGCCCCGCGGCCTCCGGATTCGCAGACGCGCTCTCTGCCGCGGCGTCGCCGTAGCGGTCGGCCGCGCTGCGGACGCGTGCGGCGACGGAGCGCAGGCGCGCGACCGTCGGCTCGTCGAAGAGCGACGGGTCGCGACGCCACAGCGCGCGCAGCTCCGCGAGCCGCGCCGCGACGTGCTCGTTCGTCGCGCCGCCGGACGCGTCGGGATCGTCGCCCAGCCGGACCAGCTCCTCCACCGCCGCGCGCACCTCGCTCGAGGTGACGATCGTCGAGCCGATGCTCATCTCCGCGTGACGATTGCCACGTGCCGGCGCGCCCGTCACCTGCTCGCGGTGAAAAAGATCACCGCGAGCGGGCCCGGAGGACAACCTCGAGATGCGAGCGAAGCGAGCCCGCGGGGAGTGGGGCCCGGCGGGCTTTGCTCGACGGGGCGAGGGGAGCGATCCCCTCGTTGAACATTCAGCGGAACGTGCGCGCGAAGAGCGCCTCGATCGCGCGCTTTCCGTTGTCGGCGAGGAATCGCGTCCCGGTGCCGGCGAAGCGGGGATGGCCGATGACCGGCTCGCCGGCGCGCTCGAACGCGTCCCCGGCCCAGCGGAACCAGCCGTCCTGCTCCTGGTCGAAGACGAAGAGCGGCTTGTTGCAGAGCTTCGCGAACTCGGCGCCCCACCCGGTGCCGCCCTTGACGGTGCCGTCGGCGAGGATCTTCCCGACGACGTAGATCTCCTGCCCGCTGTTCACCTGGTGCCAGATGCTCTGCAGCACCTTCTTGAAGAGCGGCGTGTCGGGATAGCGCCGGTGCATCAGGCGGCTCACGTAGGCGAGGCTCACGTCGCCGTGCTTGAGCTCGGTCTGCGTGAGGACGCGGATGCCGCGCCGGCGCGCGTCGTTGTGACCGTCGAAGGTGAAGTTCACCTCCTCGATCCCGTAGCGCTCGGCGGCGGCGCCGAACTCGGCCTCGGCGCCGCCGGCCGCGCCGCTGAACAGGATGCACTCCTCGCGTCTCATCGCTCCTCCAGCGCGGCGCGCCGTCGCGGGCCTTCCGCTCTCCGCCGCGCGCGCGACCCGGCCCTGCACCGTCGCTTCCGCCCTTCAAACCGACCGACCCGCGAGCGTCAACCGGCGGGCCGCGGGCGTCCCCGCTGCAGAATGCGGGAGTCTCGCTTGTAACGGTTACAGCCGGCGGCAAGGTCGGGCGGCCGCGCACGCCGGTTTCGCCTGCAGAATCGCGTCTCGGGGTCGCGTTCTGCGCTTGGCACCCGGGTTGCTGACGCACTTCGCCATGCGTGGCTCCCGCCGGTGGCGAGGAGTCGAGCGCTGGAGATGGGATGAGATGGTGAACGTCGCGTTCGTGCTCTTCATCGTCGCGATCCTCGCCGCCCTGTGCGGGCTCGGCGACGTCGCGGGGCTGACGGCGGAGGTCGGGTACACGCTGGTCGTCGTGTCGCTCGTCTTCCTCGCGATCGCGACCGTCTCGGGGTGCGCCGGGGTGGGGTTCCACTGAAGGACCCCGCCCGGCGAGGCACGACACCGTCGACGACCCGAGCGGCGCCGCGTGGCGCACGCTCCGACAGGAAACGCCTGCGCGCACGACGCGCGTGAACGGAGGAGAATCGCCATGTGGGGCAGCGAGCCCGCAGTCGCCGAAGAAGGTCTCCACGACCTCCTCGTGCCGGAGCTCATCACACCGGATCAGCACGGCGACCGGACGCGCGCCGAGCTGGTCGATCATCCGGCCGCGCGCCTGATGCTCGCGGTCATGGAAGACGCGATTGCGACCTTCAAGCGGCACGCCGCCGCCGGCCCCGATCGCCGGAGCCGCCGCCTGTTCGACGAGGTCGACTCCTGGATCCAGTCGACGGACGACGAGCCCCTCTACTCCTTCGAGCGCATCTGCGCGACGCTGCACTTCGACCCGGCGTACATCCGGACCGGCCTCGAGCGGTGGCGCGCACAGTACCTCGCGACCGACGGCGCGCGGCGCCCGGCGACGTTCCGACGCATGAATGCGCGCCGCCATCGGATCGGCGGCCGCGAGCGGCGCCTGCGCGCCACCGGCTAGCTTCAACGAGGATCGCGAGCGAATCGAGCCCGCGGGGAGTTGGGTCCCGTTTGGCTTTGCCAGATGGGGCGAGGGGAGCGATCCATCGTGCGACAGCCCCCCGTCAGCCGTAGCCGGCGAGCTTTCGCAGGCGGAAGTAGAACGGTGTCGGGCTCGACTCGTCCTTGAGCTTGACGGGGCCGTTCATGAGCGGCAGGTACATCACGCGCCGCTGGCTCGCGTCACCGGTCGCGGTCGCCTGCGCGACGCGATGCCACAGCCGGCCGTCGTGGATCGTCAGGTCCCCGGCCTCCGCCTCGATCGCGACCTCGTCGGGGTCGGGCGCGTGGTCGACGAAGTACCGCTTCCGGAAGAGCATCGACCGGAGGCTCTGCTCGTGCGATCCCGGCAGGACGCGCACGCCGCCCTTCGCGGTCGGCGAGTCGTCGAGGTAGAAGCCGACGTTCAGGTAGCGGCGCGGCCGCTCGAAGTAGAAGAGGTCGCGCAGGCTGTCGGTGTGCCACCCCAGGCGCGCGTACGCGGACCCCTCCTCGTGGCGGAAGTGGTTCACGACCAGGCCGTCGCGCTCGCGCTCCCCGATCCGGTAGTCGGGCCCCGCGACCTCGAGGATCGCTCGGAAGCGCGGGTCCTGGAGGAAGTCGTGGAGCTTCGGCCCGAACGTCGACGCGAAGGCCATGCGCTGGACGTAGCGCGTCCCGTCGGCGCGCCGGCCGACGATCAGCGGCACGCCGTTCACGATCGTCCGGCCCTCGGCGACCAAGCGGCGATCGATCTCCTCCACCTCGGCGGCGAGCGCGCGAACCAGGTCCGGGGGGGCGAAGCGGCGGAACCGGATGAAGCCGTGGCGGTCGAGGAACGCGCGCTGCTCGTCGGTCATGCGAGCGCCGAGCGTGAAGGCCGGCATCTCGGGACGCGAGGCGCGCTCCTCGCCGACTGCGGCCGGGGCGACCGCGACGCTCACGATGCCGGCACGTCGAGCGCGAGCCGGCGCGAGCGGAGGAGCCAGCGGCCGCCCTGCTTCACGACCTCGTCGTCGTAGAAGCCCGGCATCTGCGTCGACGGTCCGCCGGCGGGGCCGGTGATCGCGAGCACGTACGACTCGACGCGCGCCCGCTCGCCGTCGCCTTCGACGACGACCAGGTTCGTCAAGAAGTGCCGCATGACGATCGGCAGCGACCGCATCGTGTCGCAGAAGCGCGCGATGCCCTCGGCGCCCTCGTAGAGGCCCATCACCTGGCTCAAATCGAGGCGGCAGTCCGCGGTGAAGAGCGTCTTGAAGTCGTCCCAGCGGGCGCGGTCGATGCAGTGGGAGTAGCGGGCGAGCAACTCGCCGATAGCGAGGCGGTCGGACGTCGTCAGCTCGGGCATCTTGATCCTCGGCTCGGCTTCGAGCGGACGTCAGTTAGCCGGGCGCGCGCGCCGCGCGCAACCTGTGTGCGCGGGTGCCGTCGTCGCGCACGCCGCTCCGCCCCGGGGCCGTTGCGGGGGCGGACGGCCGCGCGACTTGGTCGACGGAATGGCTACGCCGGTAGTTCTGCGCCGCGGCGGTTGCAAGATTTTCACCCGGGAGCGCTGTTGCCGACGTTCCGGTGGTGGGTTGGGGCCAATCGTGGCGCCGCGCCGCGCGCGGTGCTGGGGGCGGCTGGCACGTGGGCTGCTGTCGTTGGCGGCGGAAAGGAGCGAAGAACATGAGACGCCCACTTTTCGCCGCGCTCTTGGTGGCTGCGACGCTCTGCGCCGGGTTGCCTGGTCGCGCTCTTGCCGATGACTTCATGGTGGCGACGGACAGCGCGGGGTCGCCGCTGGCGGTGCGGGATTGCCGGATGTCGTCGTCGGAGCTTCGGTGTCGGGTCGTGAACCAGTCGACCTCGGAGCTGCGCGACGTGCAACTCGCGGTGCGGCGCGACTACCGATGGACGCACGAGTTCAAGCCGGGCTCGGACAACCCCGGGTGGAGCGCGATCGTCTCGCTGCGCGAGCCGATCCCGCCCGGCGGCTCGGTGACGTTCACCTACCCGGGCTCGTTCGAGCAGTCGCGCGCCGACGGCACGTTCCAGACCTCGGTCGACGTCATGAGCTACACCCAGGTCTCGTACCCCGGCCGCCTGTAGCCAAGGCCAACGTCCAGAGGGCACCGCTCGTCTCATGGTGGCACCTCCGACCGTGGGGCGAGCGGAGCGAGCCCGCGGGGGCCCCGTTCGGCTTTGCCGAACGGGCGAGGGGGAGCGAGCCTCTCGTTCAATAGTTCGCCTCGGTCTCCGGGTGCGACCGGGTCCAGCGCGCCCAGCGGTCGCCGAGGCGGCCGAGGCGCGTCAAGATCCGCGTCCAGCTGCGCGACTCGTGGCGCCGGCTCGTCTCCGGGCTGATCTTCTCGAGCAGCGTGAGCTCGAGCGGCCGGTCGGGATCGATGAGCGTCGTGTCGGGGACGACCCCGTCGAGCCACGGCACCGCCGGCTCCTCGAAGGGGACGAGCGTCCGGTCCCCGCCCGCGGCGCGCAGCTCGTCGACCGCGCGCGCGAGCGATCCGGTGCGGACGACCGCTGCGTCGACCGCATCTGCCGGCACGCCCAGGTGCTCGCCCAGGAGCGAGCTCCGGAAGCGCGCGATCGCGTCGCGCGCGCGCGCGTCGGCGTCGGCGTCGATCGCGACGTCGCATTCCGTGTCGAGCCCCATCGAGCGGTTGCTCAAGTTGGCCGACCCGACCCGCACGAGCACGTCGTCGACGATCATCACCTTGCTGTGCACGTTGACCGCGATGCGGCGATCGCCGCCGACGGTCGGATAGAAGAGGCGGAGCCGTCCGTGGCGGTCGGCCGCGCGCAGCCGCGCGACGAGCCGGCCGCGCAGCACGCCCATGGTCGCCTCCTCGAGCCACCCCGAGCAGGTCCACGGCCCGACGATCACGACGTCCGGGCCGTCGCTCTCCTCGAGGCGGGCGGCCAGAGCGTCGCCGACGACGGCCGACGTCAAGTACTGGTTCTCGATGAAGATCGATCGCCGCGCGGCCGCGATCGAGTCGAGGAACAGCCGCTCGATCTCGCGGATCTCGGCCTGTCCTTCCATCGCGGGCTGCGTCCGGGCGATCGCCACGTGGACGTCGCGGACGTCGGGGACGAGCTCGTCCGGCCAGGGATCGCCGTCGCCGTCCGCGGGATCGAGCACCTCGCCCGTGGCGCGCTGCCAGCGCCAGCGGACGAGGTCGCCGAGCGCGCGCGCGGCCGCGCCGTCGACGGCGATCTGGACGTCGTGGAAGGGCGAGTACGGGGTCCCGCCGTCGGCCCGCAGCCGATCGTCGGGCCGGTGCTCGCGGGTGTCCCAGCGGTTGATCGTGAGGTCGAGGCCGCCGACGAACGCGATCGCGTCGTCGATCACGACGACCTTCTGGTGGTGCGAGGCGCCGACCGGATGCTCCGCGTCGAGCTCGAGCCGGACGCGCTCGCCCGTCCGGTACCGGAACCGCAGCGTGGTGAAGAGCTCGCGCTCGAACGCGTAGATCGCCGCGAAGTCCCAGCTCAGGATGTCGATCCGGAGGTCGGGGTTGCGCTCGGCGACGTCGTCGAGAAAGCGCGCGAGGCCGGGACCGGCGTCGGGATCGCCGCCGCTCCGCCGGAGCCGGACGTTGGTGTTCAGGTCCCAGCCGAGGATCCGGATCGACCGCCGCGCCCGCTCGGCCGCCGCGGCGAAGACGCGGAAGTAGTCCGCGCCGTCGACCAAGAACGCGACCCGGCGGGCCGGCTCGACGCGCCAGCAATTCCGGCCCGGACGGGCGACCGCGAGCCGGTCCCCGTCCGGCGGCGCGTACGCACCGGTGCTCTCCGGTTCGGGCTGCCGAGACGCCATCTCGTTCATGTTCTGCCCCGGTGGCGCTACAAGCAACGGGGCTGCCAACGGCGCGGCCGCTCGCGTCTCGCTCCTCCGCGCCGTCCGTGGCACACCGGACAGAAGGGGGCGCACCTGCGTGACCGCCATCGCTCGACCGATCCGCGCTCTTCGCGACTTGCCCCGGCGCGTGGCCCGCTTCGCCGTGGCCGTCGGCCGGCGGTTCTTCGTCGACAACTGCCTGCTGCACGCGTCGGCGCTCACCTACACGTCGCTGCTGTCGATCGTCCCGCTCTTCGCCATCATGTTCGCGGTCCTGAAGGGGCTCGGTGCGCAGCAGCAGCTCGAGCCGCTCCTCCTCTCGCGCCTCGCGCTCGACCCCGACACGGCGAGCCGGATCGTCCAGTACATCGAGCGCACGAACGTCGGGACGCTCGGCGCGCTCGGGGCGGCGGGGCTGCTCGCGACCGTGATCTCGGTCCTCGGCGCGATCGAGGCGAGCTTCAACCACATCTGGCGCGTGCCGGCGCAGCGCTCGTACTGGCGGAAGGCGACCGACTACCTGAGCGCGGTCCTCGTCACGCCGTTCCTGATCCTCGCGGCGGTCGGCATCACGTCGACGCTCCAGCAGCAGACGTTCCTCAGCTGGATGTGGGAGAACCAGCTGATCGGTCCGATCGCGGTGCGCCTTCTCCACCTCGCGCCGTACGCGATCAACGTGGTCGCGCTCTTCGTCCTCTACGCGATCATGCCGAACCGCCGTCCGCACGTGCCGAGCATCCTGCTCGGAGCGCTCTTCGCGGGGTGCGTGTGGCAGCTCGTGCAGGCGAGCTACGTCGCGCTCCAGATCGGGGTCGCGCGCTACAATGCGATCTACGGCGCGCTCGCGCAGCTCCCGGTGACGCTCGTCTGGATCTACGTGAGCTGGGTCGTCGTGCTGGCGGGCGCCGAGATCGCCGCCGTGGCCGAGCTCGGCGACGACGCCGTCGCCCGCGCGGATGCGGACTCGACCCGCTTCGCGCTCGCGGTGTCCCTCCTTTTGCGCGCTGCGGAGGCGTTCCGGGACGGCGCCGGCGCGATCGACCCGCTCGCGTGCGCGCGCGAGCTGCGCGCGAACGGTGGCCTCCTGCTCGAGGTCGCGGACCGCCTCCGCCGCGCGGGGTTCCTCGCCGCCGGAGCCGACGACCGGGAGCTGCTGCTGGCGCGCGATCCCGCGGCGATCGACCTCGGGGTCGTGAGCCAGATCTTCGAGCCGATCGCACCGCCCCCGGGCGCCGACGCGCGCGTCGCGGCGCTCATGGAGCGCGCGGCGAGCCGGCGGCGGAGCGAGCTCGCGAAGATCACCGTCGCACAGCTCCTCGAAGAAAAGCGCGAGGCGGAGCCGGCGCCGGCGCCGTCGTCATCGAATCTTCGAGAAATCCCCGATCCGCGGGACCTGGTCGGCCGCTAGCCAGCCGGTCCGGCCGTCGTCGGTCCGGACGAGCGCGAAGCCCGCGTGCTCGCGCTCGATGCGCACGACCTCGCCGGGCGCGACCGGCCGCGACGTCGTCGCCGAGGGATACGGCGCGACGCGGAGCGTGGGGTCGCGCCCCACCACCACGCCGCGGTCGAGCTCGGCGATCGCCGAGGCCGCGGCCGCGGACGCGAGGACGAGCCCCGCAACCAGGACTGCGATCGCGGCGCGGAGCGCGCGCTGGACGCCGGGTCGGCCGGCGAGCCGTGAGCGGAGGCCGGTCGCGCAGAGCAGGCCGACGCACGCGAGCGTCAAGCACGCGCTCGCGAGCCACGCCCAGCCGTCGGCGGTCGCGAGCGCGACGGTGCGCGGCCAGAGGCCGGCCTCGGGGTCCGCGAGGTTCGCGGCGCGCCGCACCTGGCGCAGGTTGGCGGCGATCTCCGACGCGCGCGGCGCGAGCAGGAGCGCCCGCTCGTACGCGAGCACGGCCTCGCCGATCCGCCCTGCGCGGAAGCTCGCGTTCCCGAGGTTGAAGAGGACGCCCGGCGACGCGCCCGCGTGCGCCGCGATGGCGGCGAAGAGGTCCGCGGCCTCGGCGAACCTTCCGTCGGCGAAGGCCGCGTTGGCGCGCTCGAAGTCCGCCGCCGGGTCGCCGCTCGTCGGCGAGACGGCCGCCGCGTCCGCGGGCGGCGCGCTCGGCGCGGTCGCGCGCGCGGCCTCGGCGGAGGGCGGTGCCGCCTCGGCCGGCGCCGCGGCCGGCCGGACTGCCGCGACCGAAAGCGCCACGGCCGCCGCGGTGGCGAGGCGCGCGCCCTGGGAGAGCGGAGACCGCTTCACGCGGCCCGCTCGAGACGCGCGAGCAGCGCATCGACGCGCGCGCGCCAGGCCGCGAGGTCGTCGGGCTCCGCGGAGCCACCGGCATAGGTCGCGGCGTCGGCGGCCGCGAACACCTGGCGGATGTCGTCGACGAGCGCGCTCGCGTCGGCGCTCGCGCGATCGCCATGGAGAGGGTCGCGGTGCGCGCCGGCGCTGCTCGCGAGGGCCGCGCGTCCACCGTCCAGGCTCGCCTCGATCTCGGCGAGCGTGAGCGACGCCGCGGTCCCACCGCGGCGCGCGGCGACGCATTCCTGGACCGCCCGTCGCGCGGCCGCGAAGAACGCGGCGCGATCGCCCGCCTGCTCCGCGCGCTCCATCGCTTCGACGTGCGCGCGCGTCGCACGCGCCGCGGCGCGCGCCCGCACCCACGACGGGTCGGCGAGCCGGCGCTCCCGCCGTCGCAGCCACACGAGGCCCGCCGCGAGGCCCGCGAGCGGCAACGCCTGCGCGGCGAGGAACCACGGCCGGGTCGCGACCGGCGCATGGGCCTTCCGCAGCGTCCCGATCGTAACCTCGTTCGGCGCGAGCTCGAACGCGTCGCCGTCCGCGGTGGCACCGCCGCCGGCGGGAGCGGAGCGCGCGAGCGGGCCGGCGCCGCGCGTGCCGGGGACCGGCGCGATCGCGAGCGCGATCGGCGTCGTCGTGAGCGTCACGTAGCGGCGCGCCTCCGGGTCGAAGTACGAGAAGCGCCGGACCGGCACGGCGTGCAGGTCGGCGCGCTGCGGCACGATCGCCTGCTCGAACGTCTTCCGGCCCGCGCGCCCGAGGTCGTCGGTCGCTTCGAACTTCGAGCTCGCCGGGTAGACGCGCCAGTCGGCGTCGCTCTCGAGCGCAGCGAGCGCGATCCGGTCGAAGTTGCCCTCGCCCGAGACGACGACGCGGAACGCGACCGGATCGCCGACGGCGAGCCGGGTCGGCTCGGCGGTCGCCGCGATCGTGAAGCGTCCGACCCCGCCCGAGAAGTCGCTCGGCCGCCCCTCGGCGGGAAGCGGCAGCACGTGGACCGTGCGCGCCGGCGCGACCGCGTCGAGCTTCCGCGGCTCGCCCGCGAAGCTCTCGAAGAACGAGTCGAAGAAGGGATCGTCGAAGGTGCCGCGTCCGCCCGTCCGCGACCGGGGTAGCATCGCGTTCATCTCGATGCGCGCGGTGAGAGCCTGATCGCCCGGCGCGAGCGCGCTCAGCGCGAACGGAAACGTGACGAGGTGATAGCGAACGCCTCCCAGCACGACGGACGTCTGCTGCGGCTGGCGATCGGGCTTCCGGCTGACCGAGAACGCCTTGCCCTCGATCGTGGGCTGCGCGACCTCGGTCACGCGGACACCCTCGCGGACGAGGAGGCGCAGCTCCGCCGGAACGAACTCGCCGACGTAGAGGTCGCGCTCGGGGACCGCGAGCTCGAGGCGCGCGACGTCGCGCTCGCCGCCGGCGGGCGGCGGTCCCGGAGCGCGGAGCGCGCCGCGCCCGCCGGCCGGCGGTCCCGGCGGGGCGGCGCCCTTGGATCCGCCCGCACCGCCGCCGCTCGTCGGCGCTCCCGGCGGCACGACCTTCAGCACGATCGCCTGCGTCGCGAGCGAGCGGCCGCCCGCGTCCACGCGGAGCGGTGGGATCGTGAAGTCGCCGGCGCGCGTCGCCTCGAGGAGGAACGTGTGCGTCACGTCGACGCTCGTCGCGCCGTTCACGATCCGCATGTTCATCTGCTGGCCGGCGCTCCGGACGAGGAGCCCGTCGAGCGGCGGCACGCTCGGGAGGCTCGAGGACTGGACGTTCTCGATCCGGATCGTGAGGCGCGCGGTCTCGCCGACGTGGACCTCGGATGGCGTCAAGTCGGCGGAGATGCGCGGCTCGGCGTCGATCGCGGCGCGTGCGAGCGCGGGGGCGAAAGCGAGCGCGACCAGCGCGACGAACGCGGCGCGACGGGCGCACGGCGCTGCCGTGCCGCGGGACGCGGGCTCGGGGCCGCGTGGGCGCGCCGCGGCGGGCGATCGAAGACGCACGCGCCTCACCAGTCGCGCACCGCGCGCTCGCCCGCGGGCGGCGCTCCGGCACCACCGCCTGCGACGAGCGGCACGCGCCGCTCCTCGCCGCGCAGAGAATCGAGGAGCTCGCGGGCGTCCGCCGCCGAGAGCTCGCCCTGCGCGCCGATCGCGCCTCTCGCGCCGCTCGATGCGTTCGCGCTGCTCGAGCCCTGGCCGGAAGCGCCGCCGTTCGCCGCGGTGATGTCGCCGTGTGGAGTCTCGCCGTCGCCGCGGGCTCGTGCGCCGTCGCTCGCGCCCTGCCGGTCGTTCGGCTGCGCGTTCGAGCGCGGGCGGTCGCTTCCGCTCGCAGCGGACGCACGGTCGCGCGCTCGGTCGTCGGGCGGCGCGCCTCCGGAAGCGGTCTCGCCGCGGGGCGCGCCGTCGTCGCGCTTCTCGCCCGCGCTCGGCTGGCCCGCGTCTTCCGCGCCCGGCGAAGGCGCGTTTGCGTCTCCGCCCGCGCTCGGCGAGCCGTCCTTCGGCTCGCGCTCGCCGCTCTCGCCGCCGGCGCCGGGCGCCGGGCTCCGGGCGGAATCGCCCGCGTCGCTGCCGCGGTCGCCCTCCGGCGGCCGCGCATCCGCCTGCGAAGGCGACGAGCCGGGCCGATCGTTCATCCCCGATCGATGCTCGTCCCCGCCCGCCTCGTCCTTGCCCTGCTGCTTTCCGCCGGCTGGCGAGCCGCCCTTCTGACCGGGCTGCTTCTCTTGCTGCTGCTGTCGCTGGCGCTCGAGCTCCTCGAGCGCGGCGCGCACGGCGTCGCGGTTGTGGCGCGCGTCGTCGTCCGGCTTCTCGCGCGCGAGCGCGAGCGCCTGCTCGTAG
Source organism: Binatia bacterium (assembly GCA_035651755.1). Lineage (GTDB taxonomy): Bacteria > Desulfobacterota > Binatia > UBA12015 > UBA12015 > DASRFA01. The sequence continues at coordinate 28,237 of DASRFA010000061.1, forward strand.
GCCTCGAGCGCCTGCTGCCAGGACTGCGACGCCTTCTCGGGCGCCTCCTCGACGTGCGCGGCGCCGAGGCGGAAGTGCGCGTTCCCGAGGTTGTAGAACGCCTTCTCCTGGAGCTCGGGCGATTCGCTCCGGAGCGCGCGCGCGAAAGCCGCCGCAGCCTCGTCGAAGCGGCCCGCCTTGTAGGCGGCCGCGCCGACATTGAAGTCCAGGCGCGGGTCGTCGGCCGACTCGGCCGCCGCCCGGTACTCGGAGAGCGCGCGCTCGAAGTCACCGGCATCGAACAGCTGCTGGGCGCTCGCCGCGGACGCGAGCGCGCGCCCGGGAGCGGCCGTCGCGAGCAGCGCCGCGGCGCCGAGGACGACGAGGAGCGCGCTCGCGCGCGTCGCCGCGTCCCGGACCGCGGCCCGCCTCGGCCACCGCCAGCCCGCTTCACGCCGCCGCTCGCCGACCAGCAGCTCGAGCGCGAGGAGCGCGATCGCGCCGAGGAGCGGCCACTGGAAGCGATCCTCCGGCACCCGTCGCATGCGTGCGGCGAGCTCCTCTTTCGGGATCGGCCGGATGACCCGCTCCGCGATCGCCGCCATCGCGTCGCCGCGCGGTCCGAGCGGCTCGTAGAAGCCGCCCGTCGCCTCCGCGACCTTCTCGAGGGTCTCCTCGTCGAGGCGGGACTTCACGTAACGGCCGGCCTCGTCCTTCACGAAGTCGTTGCCGCGCGCGTCGCGCGTGGCGGGCACGAGCTCGCCCGCCGCGCTGCCGACGCCGACCGTGTACACGCGCACGCCCTCCGCCGCGACGCGCTTCGCCGCCGCGACCGCGCCGCCGCCCAGATCCTCCCCGTCGCTCACCAGCACGAGGAGCTTCACGTTGCGCTTCTCGCTTCGCAAGGCGTCGTCGGCGACGGCGAGAGCGCTCGCGAGGTCGCTTCCCGGCACCGGGATCACGCCCGGCTCGAGCGCATCGAGCGCCTCCTGGAACGCCGCGTGGTCGAGAGTGAGCGGGCACTGGAGAAACGCGCTGCCCGCGAACGCGATCAAGCCGAGGCGATCGCCCGGCAGCTGCTCCGCGAGGTCGGTGATCGCGAGCTTGGCGCGCGTCAGGCGATCGGGCGCGACGTCGCGCGCGAGCATGCTGCGCGAGACGTCGAGCGCGACCAGGACGTCGATTCCGCGCCGCCGCGTCTCCTCCCAGCGAAATCCGATCTCCGGTCCGGCGAGCGCCGCGAACGCGAGAGCGACCGCGCCGGCGACGAGCGCGCGCTTCGCGCTCCGCCGCGTGCGCGAGAGGCTCGCGGCCAGGTCGCCGACGAGGCGCGCGCTCGCGAAGCGGGCGAGGTCGCGCTCGCGGACGCGATCCGCGCGGCGCCAGAACGCGAGCAGCGCCGCGACCGCGAGCGCGCCGGCGGCGAGCCAGAGCGGCTCCCGGAAGCTCACGGCAGCCTCCGCCAGCGCGCTTCGCCGGCGAGGACCTCCGCCGCGATCAGCACGAGGGCCGCGGCGACCGGCCAGGGAAAGAGCTCGCGGTAGTCCTCGAAGCGCTTCATGGTCGCGCTCGTCTTCTCGAGGCGGTCGATCTCGGCGTAGATCTGCTTGAGCGAATCGGAGTCCGTCGCCCGGTAGAACTTGCCGCCGGTCGCGTCGGCGACCTTCCGGAGCGTGTCCTCGTCGACCTCGACCGGCGCCATCACGATGCGCTCCCGGCCGAGCCGGTCGGTGACGGGCATCGGGGCCTCGCCGCGCGTGCCGGCCGCGATCGCGTACACCTTGACGCCGAGCGCGCGCGCGGCTTCCGCAGCCGTGATCGGCGAGATCTTGCCGGCGTTGTTCACGCCGTCCGTCAGGAGGACCACCACCTTCGACTTCGCCGCCTGGTCGCGCAGGCGATTCACGCTGGCGGCGATGCCGGACCCGATCGCCGTCCCGTCCTCCACGAGCCCGATCTTCACGCGCTCGAGGTTCTGGACGAGCCAGTCGTGGTCGAGCGTGAGCGGGCTCACGAGGTACGGGCGGCCGGCGAAGGCGACGAGAGCGAGCCGGTCGCTCGGGCGGCCGGCGATGAAGTCGGAGACGACGGATTTCACGACGTCGAGCCGGCTCGCCTGGCGATCGCCGAGCTTGAAGTCGAGAGCGCGCATCGAGCCCGACACGTCGAGGGCGAGCACGACGTCGATCCCGCTCGCCTCGACGTCGGCCGCGCCGAGGCCGAGCTGCGGGCGCGCGAGCGCGACGACGAGCAGTGCGAGCGCCGCGAGCCGAAGCGCCGTCCGGAGCCGGCCGCTCCGCGCCGGCCGAACGGCGCGCGCCGCGCGGCGCAGCAGCTCGGCGGACGGATAGAGGACCGCCGCGATCGGCCCGCGCCGCGCGCCGAGGAGCGCGAGCGGGACGAGGAGCGCCAGCGCCCAGAGGAGCTGTGGCTGCGCGAGCCGCACCGCGTCGCCTCAGGAGCCCTGCGCGGCGGCGTCCGCCGCCGGTCGCGCCGCCTCGACGAAGCGCCGCGCGCTCGCGTGCATCGCCTCCATCTCCGGGTGCGCGAGCGGCAGGCGCGCGAACTTCGCCAGGTCGCAGTGGGCGAGGAAATCGCCGAGCAGCTCGCGCTGGCGCACGAGCGCGGGCTCGTCGCCGCGGGCGAGGTCGCGCAGGAACTCCTCGGTCGTCCGGTGCGCGGCGCGCGCGCGGAAGCGGTCCTCGACGTAGAGCCGCACCGCGTCCGACACCGCGGCGCCGAACTCGCGGGCGCGCGCCGGCTCCATCAGCCGTCGCGCGCGCTCGAGGCGCTCGAGCGCGATCTCCTCCGGCGTGCGCGGCGGCGCGACCCGCGTCCGGCGCCGCCGCCACCACCGGACGAGGAGGTACGCCACGAGGCCGACGAGCGCGCCGCCGCCGACCACCACCGCGGGCAGGAGCCACCCCGGCGGGATCGCGATCGGGCCCTTGATGTCGCGGATGTCGGGGACCGTCATCTCTGTCGCGCGGCGCGCTGGCGGAAGAAGCGGAGGAGCGCGGGGAGGTAGGGAAGGGCGGTGTCGAGCTCGAGCACGTCGACCCGGGCTCCGCGCAGGCACTGCAGCAGTGCGGCACGGCGCTCGCGCGTGGCGTCCGCGAAGGCGCGCCGCACGGCCGGATCGCCGGTGTCGACCTCCAGCAGCTCGCCGCTCTCGCTGTCCTCGAGCGTCAACCGCCCGACGTCCGGCAGGTCGCGCTCGCGCGGATCGCTGACCGCCATGGCGACGAGGTCGTGGCGCCGGCCGGCGATCTCGAGCCGGCGCCGGAGGGTCTCGCGCGCCGACGGCGGCTCGAGCGGCACCAGGAAGTCGGACACGAGGAACGCGACCGCGCGGCGGTGGAGCACCCGGCTCACGAACTCGAGCGCACCGAGGACGTCGGTGCGGCGGCCGGCCGGCGCGAAGTACAGGATCTCGCGCACGACGCGAAGGACGTGGCTTCGGCCCTTCCGCGGCGGCACGTACTGCTCGACCGAGTCCGTGAAGAGGACGAGCCCGACCTTGTCGTTGTTGCGGATCGCCGAGAACGCGAGGACCGCCGCCACCTCGGCTGCGAGCTCGCGCTTCGTCTGGAGCTGCGAGCCGAAGTGGCCGGAGGCGGAGAGGTCGACGACGAGCAGGATCGTGAGCTCGCGCTCCTCGCGGAACTTCTTCACGAACGGGCGGCCGGTGCGCGCAGTCACGTTCCAGTCGATCGACCGCACCTCGTCGCCGGGCACGTACTCGCGCACCTCGTCGAAGTCGATGCCGCGGCCCTTGAAGACGGAGTGGTACTGGCCGGCGAACGTCTCCTGCGCGAGCCGGTTCGTCCGGATCTCGAGGTGGCGGACCTTGGCGAGGATCTCGCGCGGCGTCGCTTCGCCACTCACGGTCGATCGCTCCGGGCCGCGCGGCGCCGGCGGGCGCCGCGCCTCACGGCACCGGGACGCCGTCGAAGACGCGGCTCACGACGTCCTCGCTCCGCACGTTCTCGGCGTCCGCCTCGTACGTCACGATGACGCGGTGGCGCAGCACGTCCATGCCGATCGTCTTCACGTCCTGCGGGGTCACGTAGCCGCGGCCCTGCAGGAACGCCCACGCCTTCGCGGCCATCGTCAAGTAGATCGTCGCGCGCGGTGACGCGCCGTAGCGGATGAAGGGAGCGAGGTCGAGGTCGAACGCCTGCGGCTCGCGCGTCGCCCACACGAGATCGACGATGTAGTCCTTCACCTTGTCGTCGACGTAGATCGCGTCCGCGACCTCGCGCGCCCGCAGCACGTGCTCCGGATCGAGGACGGCCTGGATCGCGGGGAGCGGCGCGGACGTCGCCATGAGGTCGAGCACGGCGCGCTCCTCCGCCTTGCTCGGGTAGGCGACGACGACCTTCAGCATGAAGCGGTCGACCTGCGCTTCGGGCAGCGGGTAGGTCCCCTCCTGCTCGATCGGGTTCTGCGTCGCCATCACGAGGAACGGCTCCGGCAGGGCGAAGCTGTGCTCGCCGATCGTCACCTGCCGCTCCTGCATCGCCTCGAGCAGCGCGGACTGGACCTTGGCGGGCGCTCGGTTGATCTCGTCGGCGAGGACCAGGTTCGCGAAGATGGGGCCGTGCTTGGTCACGAAGCCGCCGTCGCGGGGGTTGTAGACGAGCGTCCCGACGATGTCGGCGGGCAGCATGTCGGGGGTGAACTGGAGGCGCTGGAAGCGCGCGCGCGTGGCGGCCGCGAGCGTCTTCAGGGTGAGCGTCTTCGCGAGCCCGGGCACGCCCTCGAGGAGCACGTGCCCGTTCGCGAGGAGCGCGACCAGGAGGCGGTCGACGAGGGCCTTCTGGCCGACGATGACGCGCCCGATCTCGCGTTGCAGCGGCTCGACCCACGCGGATGCGCCGCGCACCGCGTCGGTGACCGCCTGGATGCTGCTCTGCATGGCGAGTCCCAGCGATGCCGGCGGCTCGGGAGGTTGTCAAACTCGCGCCGGCGCATGCCGGCGCCGCGTCAGGGGCTGCCCTGCGACCGGCTGTAGCGGGCGGTGTGCCCGTCGCCGCCGAGCGCGAGCGGCACCGTGTCGGTGTAGGTCTCGCCGCCGGCGAAGAGCGTCAGCGTGAGCTCGCTCGCGGCAGCGAGCGGGACGTCGAGGTGGGCCGCGCGCACGCGGAGGCGCGCGTTGTTGCGCTGGGTCGCGCCCGTCGGTCGCAGCGTGACCTCGAGGAGCTGGATGCGTGCGAGCGCGAGCGCGACGCGGCTCGCGGGACGGCAGGTGCGCGTCCGGAACGGATCGCCCGACGGGTTCGTGCAGCGGAGCTCCGCGGCCGAAAACGAGACGTCGAACAGCACCAGCCCGCCCGCCGCTTCGGCGCGCACGCGGATGCCGTCCGAGACGTCGACGCTCGGCGGCGCGGGGTCGATGCGCGTCCGCCATCCCGTGCGCGCGAGGTCGGCCGTCGCGCGCACGCGGTCGGTGCGCGGGCGGCCGGCGCGGATGTCGGCCTCCCGGATCGCCGCGGACCCGACCGCGGTGTAGACGTCCGCCGAGAGCGGCGGATAGGTCGCGGCGTCGCTGGAGGCGAGGTCGACGCGATTCTGGACGCGCGTTCCGGGTGGAACGTCGTCGTTGACGCGCGCGACGAGCCAGACGTCGCGGCAGCGCGGCACGCCCGGCCGGTCGCACGGATCGACTCCGCCCAGGTCGATCCGGACCTGGTCGCCGACGACGGTCGCCGGCACCTCGGCCCAGTCGGGCTCGCGATGCGCGATCACGAAGGTCGTGCCGGGCGGAAGCGTGTCGGTCAGGACCACGCCGGGCGCGACGCTCGCCGTGAAGTTCTCGATCTCGATCTCGTAGACGATCTCCTGGCCGGGCCGCACCGGATCGATGCGATCGTCGAGGTCGACGTCGAGCGGGCCGTCGCGGTCCTTCGAGTCGGGCGGCGGGTCCTGCGCGAGCACCGTGGACGGCGAAGCCGGCGCGAGCAGCAGGGCCGCGACGGCGGCGGCGAGCCCGTACCTCCGCGCTCGTCGCGCGGCGCGCGGGCACCGTGTCGCGTTGCCGGTCATGGAGCGCCTCCGGCGGCCGCAGGTGGCCGTGGAGACGTCGGGCTATCACGCGCGTTTCGACGCGAGCAAGCCCAATTTCCGCGCGGACGGCGCGAGCGCGGCGACCTCCGCCTTGAGCGCGAGCGCGTTACGCACCGCCGCGCCCTCGGCGTCGTTGTCGAAGTAGACGTGCACGTCGCGGCCTTCGCTCGCCCAGCGCACCGCATCCTCGGCCCAGGCCCGGAGGAGGCGCCGGCTGTAGCTGGAGGCGTACTTCCGGGTGTGGCCGTGCAGGCGGACGTACACGAGGTCGCACGAGATGGCGCGCCAGAGCGGGAAGTCGGGGGCGTCGCTCATGCAAATCGCGACCCGTGCGCGCGCGAGGCGCGCCGACACGTCGTCGGTGAACCAGCTCGCGTGGCGGAACTCGATCGCGTGGCGGACGTCGGGCCAGCCGGCGAGAGCGCCGAGGAACGCGTCGAGCCGCGCCGGGTCGGCGCGGAGGTTCGAGGGCAGCTGCCAGACCGCGACGGCGAGCTTGTCGCCGAGCCCCGACGCCTGCGACCGCAGGAGACCGATCGAGCGCTCGACGCCGAGCAGGCGCTTGTAGTGCGTCACGAAGCGGTGGCCCTTCACGGCGAACGTGAAGTCGCGCGGCGTCTCGTCGCGCCAGCGCCGGTAGGTCTCCGGCTTGATCTGCGTGTAGAACGAGCCGTTGACCTCGAGCGCGTCGAACTGCGACGCCGCGTGCGCGAGCCAGCGCCGCTGCGGGACGCCGGCGTAGAGGTGGTCGCGCCACGACGGGTAGCTCCACCCGCTCGTGCCGACGAAAACCCGACCCGGATTCCGCCGCCGATCGCGGCGTCGAGCGGCTCTTCGAGGATGCGTGGCGCTCACTTCCCGATCGTGTGCGAAGCCGGCGCGGCAAGGAAGCCGGGCGGGCTTCTGCGGAGCGACGATCTGCAGTACGACGGGTCGACGACGGAGGAGCGAGGACATGCGAACGATCGCGGTGACCGGGTCGGCATCGGGCATCGGGGCGGCGACGCGGCGACGGCTCGAGTCGTCGGGCGCGCGCGTGATCGGCGTCGACGTGCGCGACGCGGAGGTCACGGGCGATCTCTCGGCCGGCGCCGGCCGGTCGGCGGCGCTCGAGGGCGTCGCCCGGCTCGCCGACGGCCGGCTCGACGGCGTCGTCGCGTGCGCGGGGCTCGGGCCGCAGGTCGAAGACCGGCGAGCGATCGCGTCCGTCAACTACTTCGGCGCGGTCGCGATGCTCGACGGCCTTCGCGGGCTGCTGGCGGCGGGGGTCGCGCCGGCAGCGGTCGCGATCTCGTCGAACTCGGCGACGATCTCGCCCGGCGCCGACGGCGCCATCGCCGCGGCGTGCCTGGCGGGCGACGAGCCGGAGGCGCGCCGCCTCGCCGCCGGCGACGTGCCCGGTGCGACCGTCTACGCCGCGAGCAAGCTCGCGCTCGCGCGCTGGATCCGAAGGTCGGCGGTGACGCCGGAGTGGGCGGGCGCCGGCATCCGCCTGAACGCGGTGGCACCCGGCGCGACGCTGACGCCGCTCCTCCAGGCGGGGCTCGACGACGAGCGCCTCGGCGGCGCGATCCGGGGCCTGCCGATCCCCCTCGGCGGCTTCGGGCGCCCCGACCAGCTCGCGGCCGCCGTCGCGTTCCTCCTGAGTGACGATGCGTCGTTCTGCTGCGGCTCGATCTTCTTCGTGGACGGGGGGAGCGACGCGCTCCTTCGCTCCGAACGCTTCTGAGGCCCCGCCCGCGCCGGGCGCGAGGCCGCCCGGCGCACCCGGGCCGCGGCCGCGGCGGCTTCTGCGAGCCGCCTTGAGCTTGCACCGTCAGTGCATTAACAGCCCGCCATGCCCGGCGAGGCCGCAGTCCGGATCGACGGCCGGCTCGCGCGCAGCGAGCGCTCGCGGCGCGCGGTCGTGGACGCGATGCTCGACCTGATCGAGTCGGGCGACGAGAGGCCGACGGCCGCGCGCATCGCCGAGCGCGCCGGCGTGTCGCTGCGGTCGGTCTTCCAGCACTTCGAGAACCTGGAGGTCCTGCTCGCGACCGCGGCCGACCGCCAGTTCGCGCGGCTCCGGCCGCTCTTGAAGCCGATCGACCTCGACGGGACGCGCGCCGACCGGCTGCGCATCTTCGCGGCCCGGCGCGCGCGGCTCCTCGAGTCCCTCGCGCCGGTCCGGCGTGCGGCGCTTCGGGAGGAGGCGCGCTCGCCGGTGATCGCGCACCGGTTGCGGCGGTTCCGCGAGCTCGGGCGGCTCGAGGTCGAGCGCGTCTTCGCGCGCGAGCTCGCGGCGCTCGGCGAGGTCGACCGCCGGGACGCCGTGTCGTCGCTCGCGGCCGCGGCGAGCTTCTCGACATGGGACGAGCTCCGGCGGCACCAGGAGCTCTCGCCGGCGCGCGCGCGCCGCGTTCTCGCGCGCATGCTCGATCGCCTCGTCCCGGGCGGGCCGTGAACAGGGCGGCGCGGAGGAAGCATGGCTGACGGCGACCGGCCGGAATACCGCATCTTCGGGATGGAGCTGTCCCCGTACTCGCGGAAGGTGCTGTCGTACTTCCGCTACAAGGGCATCCCGCACCGCTGGATCCTTCGCGACGCGACCCAGCAGGCGGAGTTCCAGCGTTACGCGAAGCTGTCGCTCGTCCCGCTGGTCGTCACGCCGGAAGGCGAGGGCATCCAGGACTCGACGCCCATCCTCGAGCGCTTCGAGGCGCTCTTCCCGGAGCCGTCGATCCATCCGCCCGATCCCGCGCTCGCCTTCCTGTCGGCGCTCCTCGAGGAGTACGGCGACGAGTGGGGCAACAAGCCGATGTTCCACTACCGCTGGACCTACGAGCCCGACCAGCGGAGCGCCGCCGAGCGCATCGCGCGCGACATGATGCCCGGGCTCGACGCCGCGTCGCTCGCGACCGCGGCCGATGCGGTGCGCACCCGGATGGTGCCGCGGCTCTCGTTCGTCGGCTCGACGCCCGCGACGGCCCCGATCATCGAGGAGTCGTTCGTGCGAGAGATCGCGCTCCTCGACGCGCACCTCGCGCGCCGGCCGTACCTCTTCGGCGGCCGCCCCGCGTTCGCGGATTTCGGCGTCGCGCCGCAGATCCACCAGGCGGCGACCGATCCGACCCCGGGCGCGATCGTGCGCGAGCGCGCGCCGCGCGTCGCCGCGTGGATCGAGCGCATGCAGTCGCCGCGCGCCGAGGGTCCCTTCGAGGCCTGGTCCGCGCTCGCGCCGACGCTCGAGCCGCTCCTGCGAGACGAGGTCGGGGGGACATTCCTGCCGTGGTCGGCTGCGAACGCGGCGGCGCTGGCGGCCGGCGAGAAGCGCTTCCGGGTCGAGCTCGGCGGGCGGCCGTTCGAGCAGGAGACGCAGAAGTACCACGCCCGGTCGCTGGCGGCGCTCCGCGCCCGCTACGCCGCGGTCGCGGACCGGTCCGCGCTCGACCCGATCCTCGCGCGCACCGGCTGCCTGCCGTTCCTCGCCTGATCGGCTCCCCCGGCCGGGTACCGGCTCGGCGAGTAGTCAGGCACGGCGCGTCCGGCTAGTACAAGGGCGCCATGCAGCCAGGCCCCCAGCCGCGGCGGCGCGCATGACCGTCCTCTGCTCGCGCGTCGATCGCACGGCCGCGCAGTTCCGCGAGAACCGCGAAGGCATGCTCGCGAAGCTGGCGGAGCTCGACCGGCACGTGGCGGCGGCGCGCGCCGGCGGCGGCGAGCGGTACGTCGCGCGCCACCGCGCGCGCGGCAAGCTGCTTCCGCGCGAGCGCGTCGAGCACCTGCTCGACCGCGACGCGCCCTTCCTCGAGCTGTCGCCGCTCGCTGCCGTCGGGACCGAGTACGCCGTCGGCGCGAGCGTCGTGACCGGGGTCGGCGTCGTGGAGGGCGTCGAGTGCATGGTGATCGCGCACGACCCGACCGTGCGGGGCGGCGCGACGAACCCGTACACGCTCCGGAAGGCGCTTCGCGCCATGGACATCGCGCGCGAGAACCGCCTGCCGGTCGTGAACCTCGTCGAATCGGGCGGCGCCGACCTGCCGCGCCAGGCGGAGATCTTCGTTCCGGGCGGCGCGATGTTCCGGAACCTGACGCAATTGTCGGCGCTCCGCATCCCGACCATCGCGCTCGTGTTCGGGAACGCGACCGCGGGCGGGGCGTACCTCCCCGGCCTCTGCGACTGGGTCGTCATGGTGCGGAACCAGGCGAAGGTCTTCCTCGGCGGACCGCCGCTCGTCCGGATGGCGACCGGCGAGGTGTCGGGCGACGAGGAGCTCGGCGGCGCCGAGATGCACGCGCGCGTCTCGGGCGTGTCCGACTTCCTGGCGGAGGACGAGGTCGACGCGCTCCGCCTGGGGCGCGACATCGTCGCGCGGCTCAACTGGCGGAAGCTCGGCCCGGGCGCGACCGCGCCGGCCGATCCGCCTCTCCACGACGCCGAGGACCTCCTCGGCCTGGCGTCGATCGACCTCAAGCGCCCGATCGAGGTGCGCGAGGTGATCGCGCGCGTGGTCGACGGGTCGCGCTTCGACGAGTTCAAGCCGCTTTACGGCGCGAACCTCGTGACCGGCTGGGCTTCGATCCACGGGTTCCCGATCGGGATCCTCGCGAACAACGTCGGCGTCCTGTTCTCGGAGGAGTCGGAGAAGGCGGCGCAGTTCATCCAGCTCGCGAACAAGAGCGACACGCCGCTCGTCTTCCTCCAGAACACCACCGGCTACATGGTCGGGAAGGCGTACGAGCAGCGCGGGATGATCAAGGACGGCTCGAAGATGATCAACGCCGTCTCGAACAGCGGCGTTCCGCACCTCACCCTCGTCCTCGGCGCCAGCTACGGCGCCGGCAACTACGGCATGTGCGGCCGCGCCTACGACCCGCGGTTCCTCTTCGCGTGGCCGAACGCGAAAACGGCCGTCATGGGACCGCAGCAGCTGGCCGGTGTGCTCTCGATCGTCGCGCGCCAGGCGGCCGAGGCAGCCGGCAAGCCCTTCGACGAGGAGCAGGACGCGGCGCTGCGGAAGATGGTGGAGGACCAGATCGAGCGCGAGTCGCTCGCGCCGTTCAACACCGCGCTCCTCTACGACGACGGCATCATCGACCCGCGCGACAGCCGGACGGTCCTCGGCCTCGCGCTCTCCGCCTGCCATTCCGCGCCGGTGCGCGGCAGCGACGCCTTCGGCGTCTTCCGCATGTGAGGGCGCGCCGCGCGCGTCCGGGAGGCTCGAGCCGAGTGCCGACACCGCCGTTCAAATCGATCCGGAAGCTGCTGGTCGCGAACCGCGGCGAGATCGCCCGCCGCGTGATGCGGACGTGCCGCGAGATGGGCATCGCGACCGCCGCCGTCTTCTCCGATCCGGACCGCGACGCCCCCTTCGTCAGCGAGGCCGACGAGGCCGTGCGCCTGGGCGGCGCGTCGCCCGCCGAATCGTACCTCCGGGGCGACGCGATCGTCGCGGCCGCGCACCGGGTCGCCGCCGACGCCGTGCACCCGGGCTACGGCTTCCTGTCCGAGGACGCGGGCTTCGCGCGCGCGTGCGCAGAGGCGGGGCTCGTCTTCGTCGGGCCGCCCGCCGACGTGATCGCCGGGATGGGATCGAAGCTCGAGTCGAAGCGCCTCGCGCGCGCGGCCGGCATCCCGATCCTCGAGACCGTGCCGGTCGCCGGCGCGAGCGCGCGCGACCTCGCGGCCGCCGCCGCGAAGCTCCGGATGCCGGTCCTCGTGAAGGCGTCGGCCGGCGGCGGCGGGAAGGGCATGCGGATCGTACGGGATCCCGCCGACCTCGAGCGCGACGTCGCGGCCGCGCAGCGCGAGGCGAAGTCCGCGTTCGGCGACGACACCGTCTTCCTCGAGCCGTATCTGGAGGGGGCACGCCACGTCGAGATCCAGATCTTCGGCGACGCGCACGGCACCGTCGTGCACCTCTTCGAGCGCGAGTGCTCCATCCAGCGCCGCCACCAGAAGATCGTCGAGGAGACGCCGTCGCCGGCGGTCGGCGGCGAGCTGCGCGAGCGCATGGGCGCCGCCGCCGTCGCGCTCGGGAAGGCGATCGGGTACGTCGGCGCCGGCACGGTCGAGTTCCTGCTCGCGGCCGACGGGTCGTTCTCCTTCCTCGAGGTGAACACGCGCCTCCAGGTCGAGCATCCCGTGACCGAGTGCTTGACGGGGCTCGACCTCGTGCGCCTCCAGATCGAGGTCGCGGAGGGCCGCCCGCTGCCGGCGGCCGCGCTCGCGCCGCCGCGCTCGGGGCACGCGATCGAGGCGCGCGTCTACGCCGAGGACCCGGAGCAGGGGTTCCTCCCGATGACCGGGACGCTCCACCGCTTCCGGTTCCCGGGCGGCCCCGGGCTCCGTATCGATTCCGGCTTCGAGGACGGGTCGGTCGTGAGCGTCCACTACGACCCGATGCTCGCCAAGGTCGTCGCGCACGCGCCCGAGCGCGCCGAGGCGGCGCGCCGGCTCGCGAGCGCGCTCGCCGCGATGCGCGTGCACGGCGTGCGCACGAACCGCGACCTCCTGGTCGGGATCCTCTCGCACGCGGAGTTCCTCGCCGGCGCGACCGACACGCACTTCCTCCTCCGGAATTCGCCGGAATCGATCGTCGCCGGCGTGCGCGAGCGCGCGCGCAGCGCGGGCTCGGCGACGGGCAGGGTGGGGCCGGCGGCCGACGCCGCCGCCGAGGCGATCCACGCCGCCGCCGCCGCGCTCGCGGCGCAGGCCGAGCGCCGCGCGAACGCGCCGACGCTGCGCTCGCTGCCCTCGGGATGGCGGAACGTGCCGTCGTCGCTCCAGGAGTCGGCGTGGGAGCTCAAGCTCGCCGGCGGAGCGACCCGCCGGATCGACGTCGGCTACCGCTTCCGGCGCGACGGTCTCGACCTCCGGCTCGACGGCGCGGACGTCGCCGACGTGCGCCTCGGGCGCTGCACGCCCGAGAGCGTCGAGCTCGAGATGGCCGGCGTCCTCCGCCGCTTCGACGTGCACCGGGTCGGGGCGCTCGCGTTCGTCGACGGTCCGCTCGGCGCGACCGAGCTCGCCGAGGTCGATCGCTTCCCGTCGCACCACGCGGCGGTCGCCGCCGGGTCGCTGCTCGCGCCGATGCCCGGGAAGATCGTGCGGGTGAACGTGCGCGAGGGCGACCGCGTCGAGGACGGCGACGAGCTGGTCGTGCTCGAGGCGATGAAGATGGAGCACCGGGTCCTCGCTCCGCAGGCGGGGACGGTCGCCGAGGTCCGCGTCCGGCCCGGCGACGCGGTGGACGCGGGGGCGGTGCTGGTCGTGATCGCCGATCCGGCGGGCGAGGGGACGAGCCCGCCGGCGGACGCGTGAGCCGGCAGGCCAGGAAGGAAGCGCGATGAGCGACGACGCGGTTCTCTACGAGCAGGACGGGGCGATCGCCTGGCTGACGATCAACCGCCCGGAGGCGCGGAACGCGCTCAACCGCGCCGTGCGCGAAGGCCTCTGGGCTGGCTTCCGGCGCTTCGCCTCCGACGCCGACACCGCGGTCCTGATCTTGACGGCCGCCGGAAACGAGGCGTTCTGCGCCGGCGCCGACCTGAAGGAGATGGCCGAGCTGAAGCTCGAGGTGCCGCCCCCGGACTACGCTCCTTACCTCGGGCGGAACATCGAGATCGCGAAGCCCGTGATCGCCGCCGTGAACGGAGCCGCCTTCGCCGGCGGCTTCCTCCTCGCCCAGATGTGCGACCTCTGCGTCGCCGCGACGACCGCCCGCTTCGCGATCACCGAGGCGCGCTGGGGCCGGGGCGCCCCGTGGGCGGCGCCGCTTCCATGGCTCATCCCGCCGCGCGTCGCCCTGGAGCTTCTCATGACCGCCGACCCGATCGACGCCGAGCGCGCCTACCAGGTCGGCCTCGTGAACCGGGTCGTCCCACCCGACGAGCTCCGCCCCCGCACCCGCGAGCTGGCGCTCCGCATCGCCGAGAACGCCCCCTTGTCCGTGCGCGCCGGCAAGGCCCTCGTCTACGCCTCCGCCAGCCTCGGCTGGGAAGCCGGCCTCGCCGAAGGCGACCGCCTCTTCGAGCCCGTCTACAAGAGCAAAGACGCCCAGGAAGGCCCCCGCGCCTTCCGCGAGAAGCGAAAACCGCGCTGGCAGGGAAAGTGACATGAGCAAGCCGCCCGTCCGAATCGCGAACTGCTCCGCCTTCCTCGGCGACCGTCTCGCCGCCGCGCGGGAGATGCTCGACGGCGGCCCGATCGACTTCCTGACCGGCGACTACCTCGCCGAGCTCACGATGCTGATCCTCTGGAAGGCGCGCGCGAAGGACGCGTCGCTCGGCTACGCGACGACGTTCCTACGGCAGATGGAGGACTGCCTCGGGCTGGCACTCGAGCGCGGCGTCAAGATCGTCGCGAATGCGGGCGGGCTCAATCCGGCCGGGCTCGCGGCCGAGCTCCGGAAGCTCGCCGGGCGCCTGGGCGTCCGTGCGCGGATCGCCCACCTCGAGGGCGACGACCTCCTGCCCCGCCTCGGCGAGCTCCAGTCGGCGGGCGAGCGCCTGGAGCACCTCGACACGAGGCGGCCGCTCGCGGAGTCGGGCGTGACCCCGGTCTCCGCGAACGCCTACCTGGGCGCGTGGGGGATCGTCGCCGCGCTCGACGCGGGGGCCGACGTCGTCGTGTGCCCGCGCGTGACCGACGCGTCGCTCGTCGTCGGGCCGGCGGCCTGGCACTTCGGATGGAAGCGCGACGACTGGGACCGGATCGCGGGCGCGGTCGTCGCGGGGCACGTGATCGAGTGCGGGCCGCAGGCGACGGGCGGGAACTACAGCTTCTTCGAAGAGGTTCCCGGACTCGAGCACCCCGGGTACCCGATCGCCGAGGTGCACGAGGACGGTTCGGCCGTCATCACCAAGCATCCCGCCACGGGCGGCCTCGTGTCGGTCGGCACCGTGACCGCGCAGCTCCTCTACGAGATCGACTCGCCGCGCTACGCGAACCCGGACGCGATCGCGCGCTTCGACACGATCGCGCTCGCCGAGGAAGGGCCCGACCGCGTGCGGGTGAGCGGCGTCCGCGGCGAGCCGGCGCCCGAGCGCGCGAAGGTCTGCCTGAACTACGTCGGCGGCTATCGCAACGGGATGACGTTCGTCCTGACCGGGCTCGACCTCGAGGCGAAGGCCGAGCTCGTCCGCCGGACGCTCTTCGGCGCGCTCGGCGGCGAGGAGCGCTTCGACGCGGTCGACGTCCGGCTGATCCGCTCCGACAAGCCGGATGCGGAGCGGAACGAGGAGGCGACGGCCATGCTGCGCGTGGTCGTCAAGGACCGCGACCCGCGCAAGGTCGGACGCGCGTTCGCGAACGCCGCGGTCGAGATGGGGGTCGCGAACTATCCCGGGTTCTTCTGCACGACGCCGCCGACCGCGGAGAGCCCGTTCGGCGTCTACTGGCCGTGCCTCGTTCCGGCGGAGGCGCTGCACGAGGAGGCCGTCCTCGACGACGGCCGCCGCCTCCCGGTCGCGCAGACCGCGACCTTGCCCGAGGCTCGCTCCTCGTTCCGCGAGGTCGTCCCGCCGCCGGTCGCGCTGCCGCCGGCGCCGGGCGGGGCGACGCGAAGCGCTCCGCTCGGCCGCCTCTTCGGGGCGCGATCCGGCGACAAGGGCGGGAACGCGAACGTCGGCGTTTGGGCGCGCCGGCCGGAAGCGTACGCGTGGCTGCGCGACTTCCTGACGATCGATCGGTTCCGCGCCCTCGTCCCGGAGGCGAGGGCGCTCGAGGTCCGGCGCTACGAGCTGCCGAACATCCTCGCGCTCAACTTCGTCGTCGTCGGCCTCCTCGGGGAGGGGGTCGCCGCCTCGGTGCGGCCCGACCCGCAGGCGAAGGGGCTCGGCGAGTTCCTGCGCTCGCGTGTCGTCGACCTGCCCGCCTCGCTGCTCGAGTCCGCGTCGAGCGGCGCGCGCGGATGACCCGGCGCGCGATCGCATCGTTGAACTGAGGTCGCCGGGTCTCTATCGTCCGTCCTTCGACTGCTCGTCGCCCGGCGCCCGCCGCGCGACGCCAATGGCCGCGCGTCGCGGCCGCGACCCGGGAGAACTCCATGGCGATCCGCATCGGCATCAATGGTTTCGGCCGCATCGGCCGCTTGTTCTACCGCGCGGCGGTGGAGCGCGGCATCGAGATCGTCGCGGTCAACGACCTCGTCCCGGCCGACAACCTCGCTTATCTCCTGAAGCACGACACGATGCATCGCCGCTTCCAGCTCGGCGGCAAGCCCGCGGAGGTCTCCGCGAGCGAGGCGAGCTTCACCGTCAACGGCAAGACGACCAAGACGCTCTCCGAGCGGGATCCCGGGAAGCTCCCGTGGAAGGACCTGTCGGTCGACTACGTGCTCGAGTCGACGGGTCTCTTCACCGAGGGGGAGAAGGCTCGCCTCCACGTCTCCGCCGGCGCCAAGCGCGTCATCATCTCGGCGCCGACCAAGAGCGGGCCGGACGAGGTCCCGACCTTCTGCCTGGGCGTGAACCACGACAAGTACGACCCGGCGCGCCACGTCGTGATCTCGAACGCGAGCTGCACGACGAACTGCCTGGCGCCGGTCGCGAAGGTCGTGCACGACCAGTTCGGGCTCGAGGAAGGCCTGATGACGACGGTCCACGCGGTCACCGCGACGCAGCCGACGCAGGACGGGCCGAGCAAGAAGGACTGGCGCGGCGGCCGGAACGCGTACCAGAACATCATTCCGGCCAGCACCGGCGCGGCGAAGGCGGTCACGCTCTGCATCCCCGAGCTGAAGGGCAAGCTGACGGGCATGTCGCTCCGCGTCCCGACCGCGGACGTCTCCGTCGTCGACCTCACGTTCCGGACGAGCCGCGAGACGAGCCTGGACAAGATCAACGCGGCGATGAAGGCGGCGGCGGAAGGGCCGCTCCGCGGCATCCTCGCCTACACCGACGAGGAGGTCGTCTCGAGCGACTTCATCGGCGATCGGCACTCGAGCATCTTCGACGCGGGCGCGGGGATCGAGCTCAACAGCCGCTTCTTCAAGGTCGTGAGCTGGTACGACAACGAGTCCGGCTACGCGACCCGCTGCGTCGACATGGTGGAGCTGCTCGCGCGGAAGGACGGCAAGGCCTGACGGCCGGCGCGGCGTGAGCCGCGTCCCCGCGCCGCTACGACTCGCGGCGCGGAAGCGCGGGCAGAGGACCCGTCGGGTCCACCGTCCAGTGGAGTGACGGCTCGTTCGCCGGCACGACGAGCGTACGCGCGCGGGCGCGGCCCTCGATCTCGGCGTGGCGCGCGAGGCCGGCTGCGATCGCGAGCGCGTCGGAGCGCGCCCACAGCGCGCTCCGGGTCTCGTAGAGCGCGTCGTCGATGCCGCGCAGGAGCGACTCGGGCTCCGGCACGAGGGCCGGGTCAGTCGATGCGCAGATCGAGATGTGCCCGGCGTAGCTCGCGACCGCGAAGCCGAGCCCGACCCGCTGGAAGAGCGGGACGATCGGGTGCAGCGCGGTGATCCGGCGCCCGAGGAGCCGGAGCGGCTTCTGCGGGCCGATCATGTTCGTGCACACCGTGTCGAAGAGGCGGCGGTCGGGCGCGAGCCGGAGGAGCGCCGCCTCGGCCGCCCACGGCAGCCGTCCGAAGAGCGCGAGCATGGCTCCGGTCGCCCGCGCCTGACCCCGGCGCTTCAGATCGCGCATCTCGTCGCGCGCCCGCCGCAGGCGCTCGATCGGGTCGGGCACGTCGACCGGCAAGCGCGGGAAGACCGCGGTGAAGGCGTTCCCGGGCGCCCCGTCGCCGCCGCGCACGCTCACCGGGACCGCGGCGCGGAGGGCGATCCCGTCCGGGTCGAGCGCGCGCTCCTCGAGGTGGCGCCGGAGGCAACCCGCGAGCACCGCGAGGACGGCGTCGTTGATCGTGCAGTCGGCGGCCGCGCGCAGCGAGACGAACTCGTCGAACGGGAACGATCGCCACACCATGCGGCGGCGATGTCCGAGGGGGCCGCTGAACGGCATCTCGAGGTCGCGCTCCTCGAGGAGCGACTCGACCACCGCCGCCGCCTCCCCGAGCTCGCGGACGCGCGCGAGCAGGCTCGCGGGCGCGAGCGCCGCCGCGAGCGCGGACAGGACGCTTTCGCCGCCCGGCTCGGCGACCGCGTCGTCGGGAGGGAGCGGCGGGTGCGCGTCGTCGCCGTACGCGTCGCGCTCCGGGCGGCGAAGGGCGTGCGACGCGTCCGCGATCCGCTCGAGGACCTGCAGCGCTCCGAGGCCGTCGCTCATGCAGTGGTGGAGCTTGCAGAGGAGGGCGGAGCGCCCGCCCGTCAAGTTGTCGATCAGGTGGATCTCCCAGAGGGGTCGATCCGGAGCGAGCGGCGCCGAGAAGAGAGTCTCGACGACGTGCTGCAGCTCGAGCTCGCCGCCGGGCGCGGGTAGCGCGACGTGGCGCACGTGCTCGCGAAGCTCGAACGCGAGGTCGTCCTCCCAGACGGGCGCGGCGAGGTCGAGCGGCGTGCGCACCGGGCGCTGGCGGAAGCGCCGCAGCGGGAGGAGGCGCGCGCTCAGGATCTCGAGGAGATCGTCGAGGCCGATCGCGCCTTCCAGCTCGACGATGCAGCCGAGGTGGAGCGGCTGGTTGGGACGCTCCAGGAAGAGGCACGCCGCATCCAGCGGCGAGAGCTGCCGTTCGCCGTCCACGGGAGAGACGGCCAGGTCGGCTTCGGTCATCGTTCCTCTCCTCCCCACCTCCAAGAACCGAGCCCCGTTCCACGGACACCGTCCCGCTCGCCTCCTGCGAGCGCGACGGAGGCGCGTAAACTACTCCCAACCGCGGTGATTTGCGAGAGGGCGGATCAGTTTTTCTCTTTGTCGCGGACGGCGGCCTCGTCCGATGGCTCGGGGGGCGCCTCCGCGCCGCCGACGGGCGGCTCGTCGTCCGGCTCGTCGTCCGGGGTCGCGAGCCGGTCGTACTGCTCCGCCATCTCGGCGAGCCGCGCGGCGTGGTGCGGCGCGAGCTCGTCCCGCCGCAAGCGCCAGCTCCAGTTGCCCTCAGGCCGCCCGGGGACGTTCATGCGCGCCTCGCTCCCGAGCGCGAGGACGTCCTGCACCGGCGCGATCGCCGTGTCGGCGACCGACGACATCGCCGCCCGGATCAGGTCCCAGGCGATGTCGTCGCCGCTCCGCGCCAGGTACCGCTGCGCGAACGAGCGCTCGGCCGCGGGAGCGCTCCGGAACCAGCCGACGGTCGTGTCGTTGTCGTGCGTTCCGGTGTAGACGGCGCAGTTCGCGCCGTAGCGGTGGGGGAGGAACGGGTTCTTCGCGCCGCCGGCGAAGGCGAACTGGAGAACCTTCATCCCGGTCAGGTCGAACTCGTCCCGGAGCGCCTCCACCGCGGGCGTCACGGCGCCCAGGTCCTCGGCGATGATCGGCAGGTCTTCGCCGAGGGCGCGCCGCAGCGCCCGGAAGAAGGCCGCCCCGGGGCCGGGGCACCAGCGCCCCCCGGCGGCGGTCTCCTCGTCCGCCGGCACCTCCCAGTAGCGCGCGAAGCCGATGAAGTGGTCGATCCGGACCACGTCGAACAGGTCCAGGGCGGCGCGCATGCGCGCGATCCACCAGGAGAAGCCGTCGCGCTCGGCGACGCTCCAGCGGTAGAGCGGATTGCCCCAGCGCTGGCCGGTTTCGCTGAAGTAGTCGGGCGGCACGCCGGCGACGACCGTCGGCCGGCCGTCGCGGTCGAGGAAGAAGAGGTCGGGGTGCGCCCAGACGTCGGCGCTGTCGTAGGCGACGAAGATCGGGAGGTCGCCGACGATCCGTATGCCCGCCGCGTTCGCCTCCGCCCGGAGCCGCCGCCACTGCCGGAAGAAGAGGAACTGGAGGAAGCTCTGGCGCGCGATCGCGGCCGCGTGGTCGCGCCGGGCGCGCGCGACGGCGGACGGCGCGCGCCGACGGAGGTCGCGGTCCCACTCCGGCCACGGCGCGCCCGCGTGCGCATCCTTGAGCGCCATGAAGAGCGCGTAGTCGTCGAGCCAGTGCGCTTCCGCGGCGCGGAACGCCTCGTACTCCGCCGCGAGGGAGGCCGGCGCGCTCCCCGCGAAGCGCGCCGCGGCGGCCGCGAGGAGGTCGGCTTTGAACGCGATGACCCGCCCGAATTCCACGCGATCGTCCGGCAGCTCCGGCGCTGCACGCAGGTCGTCGTGGGAGAGCGCTCCGTCCTCGGCCGCGTCGTCGGGCGAGATCAGGAGGGGATTCCCCGCGAAGGCGGAGAAACACTGGTACGGCGAGTCGCCGTAGCCGGTCGGCCCCAGCGGGAGGACCTGCCAGAGCGTCTGGCGCGCCTCGCCGAGGAAGCGGACGAAACCACGCGCGTCGGCGCCGAGGTCGCCGATGCCGTACCGGCCGGGCAGGCAGGTCGGGTGGAGCAGGAGGCCGCTCGCCCGCGGAAAACGCACCTATCGCTCCTCCCTCGACACGCGGCCCAGGCGCAGCATAGCAGCCGTCGCGCGATCAACCGCGCTCGGGGCCGCCGCTCGCCTCAGGCGAGGAGGCCCTTGCCCGGGACGTGGTTCACTTCGAGGCGGATGCCGTCGGGGTCTTCGAAGAGCACGGAGTAGTATCCGGGCGCCCACGGGCCGTCCTCCGGCGCGTGCACGATCTTCGCGCCGAGGCCGGCGACGAGCTCGTGGACGGCGTCGACGTCGGCGCGCTCGCGCACGCGGAAGCAGACGTGGTGGAGGCCGACGCGCTGCTGCACGAAGCGCTCGCCGCGGTGCTCCTCGGCCGCGTGCACGATCCCGACTGCGGTCCGGCCGCCGACGCAGTAGAGCATCTGGTCGGCGTCGATCACCGGCCGGAGGCCGAGGAAGGGCAGCAGGCGGGCGTAGAACTCGCGGCACGCCGCGAAGTCCGAGACGGTCAGCATGACGTGCGCGATCCCGTTGATCTCGAGCGCCATGGGGGCGGTTCTGGGTCAGGCGCCGCGGCGACGCAAGCCGGCGCGGTCGTAGACCGCGTCGATCACGCGCATGTTCGCGATCGCGTCCTCGGGGCCGGTCGGCACGGGGGCGTCGCGCCGGACGTGGTCGACGAAGGCGCGCAGCTGGTGGACGTAGCTCGCGTCGCCGGCGACCCGCTCGCGCCGAGTGCCCGTCGGCGTGCGAACGGTCAAGCGATGGTAGAACTGCGGCGCGACGAAGTTGAAGACGCGCATCTCGCCGCGATCGCCGCGCACGGTGGCCGAGATCGCGAAAAGGCGAGCAGAGAGGAGCGCGCAGCTCATGCGGCCGGTGCGGCCGTCGGCGAAGCGCATCTCGGCCGCCATCGCGCGGTCGATCTCCGGCCGCAGCAGGCGGGCGCGCGCGGAGACCACCTCGGGCTCGGCGCCGGCGAGGGTCCGGAGCGCGTGGATCGCGTAGCAGCCGGTGTCCATCGTCGCGCCGCCGGCGAGCTCGATGCGGTAGCGGATGTCGTTCGGCATCGGGAGCGGGATGCAGAAGCGCGTCTCGACGTCGCGAACGGCTCCGAGCTCGCCGCTCGCGAGCACCTCGAGCATGCGGGCCGCGAGCGGGTGGTAGCGCCAGTGGAAGGCTTCGACGAGCTTCCGTCCCGTTCGGCGCGCCGCCTCGGCCATCTGCGCCGCCTCGTCGGCGTTCGCGGCGATCGGCTTCTCGCAGAGGACGTCCTTCCCGGCCTCGAGCGCGCGGATCGTCCACGCGCAGTGGAGGCCGTTCGGGAGCGGGTTGTAGATCGCGTCGAGCGCGGGATCGGCGAGGAGGGCGTCGTAGGAGTCGTGCGCGCGGGCGATCCCGTGCTTCGCGGCGAAGCGGCGCGCGCGCTCGGGGTCGCGCGCGGCGACGGCCTCGACGCGGGCCTCCGGGACGCTGCGTGCGGGCCGGACCAGCGCCATCGGCGCGATGCGGGCGGCGCCGAGGATGCCGATCCGGAGGGGCGCGTCCGCCATTCGCTCAGAGCCCGAGGATCTCGTCGTAGCGCTTCAGGCGCGAGGCGTCGCCGCTCTGGATCCGCTTCGCGTTCATGTCGACGGCGAGCATCTGGCGATGGATGAAGACCGACGCGAGCACGCGGCGCTCGTCGTCCTCGCACGCCTGGAAGAGGAGCTCGGCCGACACGACGACGTCGATCACCATGTCGCACACGCGCTTCGCGTTCAGGAGGGCGTAGCTCGGATCGTCCATCAGGGCGGGCACCGACTGCACGAGCGCGTCGATCCCGTCGCGCACCGCGCGCACCTCCTCCGGGAAGCGGTCGACGATCGACTCGAGCTCCTGCCGCGTCTGCTCGAGCGCCGTGAAGAGAGCGCCCTTGCTCATCTCGCGCAGCGCGAAGCTCGCCTGGATCTCCGACGTGCCCTCGTAGATCGTCGTGATGATGGAGTCCGAGTGGAAGTGCCCGGCCGCCGACTCCGCCATGTAGCCGATGCCGCCGTGCACCTGGATGCCCGTCCGGGTGACGTGGTTGGCGACCTCGGTCGCGTAGTACTTGCAGAGCGGCGTGAAGAAGCGGATCAGCTGCACGCTGCGCTCGAGCTCGGCCTGGAGCGCGACGCGGTCGACCGCCGGCTCGCCGCCCTCGCGCGCGAGCCGGTGCTGGATCGCGTCGGCGAGGTCCACGAGCGCGCACGTCCGGTAGAGGAGCGCGCGCGCCGACTGGATCACCACGGCGCACACCGTGAGCATCGACTTCACGACCGGTTGCGAGATGATGGGCGCGCCGAACTGGACGCGCTCCGCCGCGTAGAGGCGCGCGCGGCGGTAGGCCGCGTGCGCGATTCCGATCGCCTGCGCGGCGACGCCGAGGCGGGCGTTGTTCATCAGGTCGAGCATGGCGCGGAAGCCGTTGCCGCGCTCGCCGAGGAGGTACGCCTCGGCGTGGTCGAACTCGATGGCGCAGGTCGGCGAGCCGTGGATCCCCATCTTGTGCTCGACGCGCGCCACTCGGACGCCGTTCCGCCGGCCGTCCGGCAGCTCGACCGGGCACAGCATGAGGTTGAGGCCGTTCGTCGTCCCCTTGGACTGCTCGTAGGTCGCGCCGTCGCGCGCGAGCACGAGGTGGATCGGCGCGCCGCCGTTCGTGATGAAGATCTTCGCGCCGTCGATGAAGAAGCGCCCGTGCTCCTCGCTGACGCGGGTCGCGATCGCGCCCAGGTCCGAGCCCGCCTGCGGCTCGGTGAGGTCCATGCAGCCCTGCAGCTCCCCGGATGCGAAGCGCGGCAGATAGCGCTGCTTGAGCTCCGGGCTTCCGTAGCGCTCGATGTCGCCGGCGACGCCCGCCTGCAGGCCGACGATCGTCATCAGGCTCGCGTCCGCGCGCGCGACCATCTCGAGGTAGCCGCAGTTGACGAGGATCGGCAGGCCGTAGCCGCCGTAGTCCGCGCCGATCGGCAGCGAGACGAGGCCCGCCTGCCGGAGCTTCTCGTAGCCCGACACGATGTGCGGAGGCGGAACGACGGCGCCGTCGACGAGCTGGACCTCGTCGGACCAGTGGGGGCGCGACGCGGCCTCGATGTCCTCGCAGATGTCGCCGAGCGTGCTCAGGATCGATTCGTAGGTGGCGAGCTCTTCGGCGACGTCCGGTGTGCCGCCGCGGCGGAGGTTCAGGTAGCGCTGCCAATCGACGCGGCGCTCGAGGAAGAGCCGCAGGTCGCGATGGAAGAACTCCTTGTCCATCCGACGCGAGGATAGCAGCCGCGCGACCGCGAAGCTCGGCGCGGGCCTCGGTCTTCAGCCGGCGCCCGGGACCTCCTCCGCGAGCGATCCCGGCCCCCGCGCACGCCACGCGCGCCAGCCCTCCCGCAGCTCGATGCGCGCCCACTGGGCGAGCGCGCGCACCAGCGGCCGCGTGCTGCCCGGGCGATGGGTGAACCCGTTCAGGAGGTGGCGGCGGCCGCGGTTCTCGCGTCCGAGCTGGGTGCGGGCCCGCCGCGCGCGCGCGATCGCGGCGAGGCGGCGGTTGTACGCGCGCATGAAGAGCGCGACCGGGGCGGTCGCCCGGTTTCCGAAGATCGGGACGACGAGCGCCTTCGGACCCATCTCCATCGGCCGGCTCACGACGCCGAGGAAGTACAGCCCGACGTCGAACGTGAACGCGATCCGCATGAGGTCGAACTCGCCGAGGTACTCGTACTTGTCGCGGTAGACCGCCTCGAACCACTCGCGATAGCTGCGCGCGAAGCGGCGATTGTGCGCCTCGACGAGCTTCGCGATCGGCTCGCCGCGGCGCTCGGCGAGGACGAGCTCGACGGCGGCGGTGACGGTGTAGCTGAGCCAGTCCATGCCGGGGCTGTAGAGGGGGTCGAGGAACGCGGCCGCGTCCCCGACGAGCGCGAAGCCGTCGCCCGCGTAGACCGTGCTGGAATACGCGAGCCGGCGGCGGTGGTGGACGTCGCGCTCGTTCCACTCCGCGTCCGCCATGATCTCGCGGCCGACCGGGTGCGCGACGAGGAAACGCTTGAGGCGCTCGCCCGGCGTCCCGTCCGCCGGCCAGTCGACGAAGCGCTCGTCGTAGACGACCCCGACGCTCACGTCGCCGCCGCGGAGGGGGATCAGCCACGCCCACCAGCCGTCGCCGGTCAGGTGGTTCGTCGCGGTGCCGCGGATCGCGAAGCTCGCCGCTGCCCAGTCGGGGAAGCGGCGCGCGAGCTCGATGCCGTCCCAGTCCTTGACGCCGCGCCAGCGCGCCCAGCAGGCCGCGATCGGGTGCCCGGCGTTGTGCCGCCACCACCCCTGGCTGCGCGCGATCACGGCGGCGTGTCCGGACGCGTCGATCACCCAGCGAGCGGCGATGGTCGCCGTCTCGCCGCCGTCGGCCTCGACGGTCACGCGCTGCTCGCCGCCGGGCGCGAGCGCGACCTCGCGCACGGCGGCGGGCCGCCACACCTCGACGCCGGCGGCGGCTGCGCCGGCGAGCACCTCCTCGTCGAGCGTCGAGCGGTCCACCTGGTAAGCCGGCAGGCGCGATTGGAAGAGATTCCCGAGCTCGCTGCTCTCGGCGAGGGAGCCGACGTCGCGATTGGCGAACCAGAACCGCATCCCCTGCTTGACGAGCTGGCGGTCGTTCAGCGAGCGCGTGAGGCCGAGGACGTGGCCGAGGAAGTACGCGCTCACCTCGACGGTCGATTCCCCCACCCGGCGGGTGAATGCGGGCGAGCGCTCGAGGACGAGCACGTCGAGGTCGGGTCGCGCGCGGCGGAGGAGCGTCGCGGCGGCGGCGCCCGCGAGCGCGCCTCCGATCACCACCACGTCGGTGCGCCGCGTGGCGCCGTCGGTCGGCTGCTCGGTCATCGCTTCATCGTCTCATCGGGCTCGCGCCGGTCCGGCCCACGCCGGCGAGGCCGGCCAGTGACGGCGCGTCCGGCGCGCCGGATGCTCCGGGTCGTGCAGCCGGCACGCCTCCTGGTACCGCTTCGTCGCGGCGGCCGCCTCGGCGGGAACCCAGTAGTCCTCCTCGGATCGCCAGAGCCCGTCGCCGGCGTAGCGGAGGATCGTCACGCCCGGGAAGTCGATCGCCGTGCCGCCCGGCGTCGGGTCGTCGCGCCGGTTGATCGCCTCGCAGACGACCCGGTCGCCGTCGATCGCGTACCACCCGAGCGCGCTGTACAGCTCGGGCACGCGCGCCATCGTCGGCTTGATCCACGCCCGGATCTCCTCGCGGCCGTTTCGTCGCCCGAGCACGTGCTCGACGTACGTCGCGTCCTCGGTGAACAGGTTCGCCCACGCGTCCCAGTCTTCGCCGACCGCTCCCGTCTGCCAGTACCGGATGAACGCCGCCTCGACCTCGTCCCGCGAGTACCCGGCCATCGCGCCCTCCCGCGCCGCCAGCGCTCCGGCAGCCGCGTGTTCGATTGTATCCGCGCCGGCTCCGCGACGTGTCAACCGAGCCCGGGCGGGCCCTTTCCCCGGGCCGGCACCGGCGCGCCGGCTCGGGTCCGCGGTCCAGAGGTGCCGACGACGTCCGCGACGTCCGATTTCCCGAGGGCTTGACCGCGCGCCGCGGGGAAGGCAGCGTGCCCTTTTTGAGACAAAACCCCAAGGAGGGCTGGATGGTCTTTCGACGCTCGATACTCGCGCTCGGCGCACTGGCGGCCTTCGTCGGCTTCGCGGCGTGGTCCGCGACCGCGGCCGACTCGACCGACGCGCTGGTCAAGTACTTCCGCAAGAAGAACAACCTGCCTCCGACCCAGAACATCACGGTCAAGGACGTCAAGGATTCGCCCATCAAGGGAGCGAAGCAGGGCGTGCTCGACATCGCGGGACAGCAGGTGGCCTTCATCGCGTCGCCGGACATGCGCTACGTCGTCTTCGGCGACGTGGACGACATCACCGTCGACCCGTCCAAGGCGGTCATGGACAAGATCTCCCTGAAGGGCGAGCCCTTCAAGGGACCGAAGGACGCGAAGGTCACGATCGTCGAGTACTCGGACTTCCAGTGTCCCTTCTGCTCGAAGGGGTACAACACGATGGAGAAGGAAGTCCTGCCGCAGTACACCGACAAGGTGAAGTTCTACTACAAGCACCTTCCGCTGAACTTCCACCCCTGGGCCGAGCCGGCCGCGATCGCCTACGAGTGCATCAAGCAGCAGGACCCGGAAGCGGCCTGGGTCGTCTATCGCGGCTTTTTCGAGAACCAGAAGGACGTGAACCCCACCAACGTCAAGGAAAAGGCGATGGGGTTCATCACCGACAAGAAGATCGACAAGGCGAAGTTCGACGATTGCTACGACAACAAGAAGACGCTCCCCAAGATCAACGCCGACCGCGCCGAGGCGGCGGCGCTCGGCATCACCGGGACGCCGTCGTTCGTCGTGAACGGGCGCCACGTGAAGGGCGCGCAGCCCGCCGATCGGTTCAAGGCCGTGATCGACGACGAGCTCGCCTCCTCGAAGTAGCGTTTTTCCCGCGCACCTCGCGCAAAGCCGGCAGCGGTGCCCCCCGCTGCCGGCTTTTTTTCGCGGTGCGGACACCGCGAGGGGGAGAAATCCCCTCGTTGAAACGGCCCTGCGCGGGCGCTGGGCGTTCGTTAGAGTCGGGTCCGCGCCGGGAGGCTCGGCGCGACGAGAGCGACGGATGTCGGGCGACGAGCAAGACGTGCTGGCGGCGAACGCCGGCTTCTATCGCGCGTTCGCCGCGCGCGACACGTCCGCGATGGACGCGTTGTGGGCGCGCGACTGGCCGGTCGCATGCGTGCACCCGGGATGGCGCCCGCTGTTCGGCCGGGACGAGGTCATGGCGAGCTGGCTCTCGATCCTGGGGAATCCGGCCGCGCCCGCGATCGCGTTCCGCGACGCGACGGCTCACCTCGGCGGCGATCTCGCGTTCGTGCTCTGCACGGAGAGCCTGCCGGGGGGCGAGCTGATCGCGACGAACGTCTTCGCGCGCGAGCGCGGCGGCTGGCGGATGGTGCACCACCACGCGGGTCCGATCGCTCCCGGCGCCGACGACGACGAGGAGCCACCCGAGCTGCTGAACTGAGCGGCGCGGCTCGGGATTCGGAGAAGCTCGGAGAGGAGACGAGGCGACATGAAGTGGTGGTCGGCGATCTCCGACAAGCCTCGGCTCGATTCCGCGGTCGCGGACGCCGTCGCGGACGTGCGGCGTGCGCTCGGCGACGCGCGCCCCGACCTCGCGGTCGCGTTCGTCTCCGCGCATCACGCCGCCCGGTACCGCGAGCTGCCGGCCATGCTGCGCGAGGCCCTCGGCGCCGCGACCGTGCTCGGGTGCAGCGCGCGGAGCGTCATCGGCGGCGGCCGCGAGCTCGAGGAGCAGGCCGGCCTGTCCGTCATCGCGGCATCGCTCCCGGGCGTCGACGTGGTTCCCTTTCACATCGGCTCCGACGCGCTCCCGGAGGCCGGCGGCCGCGCCGAGGCGTGGAGCAAGCTCGTCGGCACGTCTCCCGACCGCCGTCCGCACTTCGTCGTGCTCTCCGATCCGTTCTCGTTCGACATCGAAGGCTTCGTGCGCGGCCTGGATCGCCACTTCGCCGGAAGCCGGACGGTCGGCGGGGTCGCGAGCGGCGGCCGCACGCCGGGCGACAACGCGCTCTACCTCGGCGACCGCGTGTACCGCGCCGGCCTCGTCGGCGTAGCCCTCGCGGGCGAGATCGCCGTCGACACGGTGGTGGCGCAAGGCTGCAGGCCCATCGCGCAGCCGATGTTCGTCACGCGCTGCCGCGAGAACTGGCTCCTCCAGCTCGACGGCCGCCCGGCGCTGGAGGTGCTGCAGGAGATCTACCAGCGCCTGTCGCCGGAGGATCAGGAGCTCTGTCGCGGGTCGCTCTTCCTCGGCATCGAGATGCGGGTGTCGCAGGCCGAGTATCGCCAGGGCGATTTCCTGATCCGGAACCTGCTCGGCTCCGATCCCGCGACCGGCGCGATCGCGGTCGGAGCGCTCCTGCACGAGACGCAGGTCGTGCAGTTCCACCTGCGCGACGCGCGCACGTCGGCCGAGGACCTCGACCAGCGGCTCGAGCGCTACCGCAGCGAGATCGAGCCGGCGAGCGCCCGCGGCGCGCTGCTCTTCTCGTGCCTCGGCCGCGGGGAGCACCTCTACGGCCACAGCGGGCACGACAGCGAGGCGCTCCGGCGGGCCCTCGGCGACGTCGCGGTCGGCGGCTTCTTCTGCAACGGCGAGATCGGCCCGGTGGAGGGCCGGACGTTCCTGCACGGCTACACGAGCGCCTTCGCGATCTTCCGCGAGCGCGGCTGAACGCCTCGCTCAGCTCGCGGTGTCCTCGCGCGCCAGCGTTCGTCGAAGCCGTCGGTGCGCCGACTGGTACGCGGACAGCGACGGCCGCCAGAGCAGGAAGCCCGCGGCCGCGAGAAGCACGACCCAGAGCCCGAGCGACTCGGGATCGGGCAGGGCGGGCGCGCTCAGCCCGACCACCGAGAGCGCCATCGCGAAGCTCGCCGCCCCGAAGAGGAGGCGCGCGACCGCGGCTTCGGCGTTGACCTGCGTCCGGCGATTCGACTGCCGGCGCACGCCGGCGCGCGCGAGCAGCGCGCAGAGACGCCGCAGCTTCGCGAGCGCGATCACGAGGAGCGGCAGCGTCGTCGCGATCGCGACCAGCTGCGCGAGCTCCGGACCGGTGTCGATCCACCACGGAAGCCGGGGGAAGGCGACCTTCACTTCGGCCTCGACCGCCGTCGCAGCCCCGAACACCGCGACCGTGAGGGCGAAGATGAGCGCGATCTGGAACGCGAGGCTCCGCACCGCGCGCCCGCGTGCTCCCCGCACGCCGCCGGGCGTGCTCGTCCAGCCGGTGTACGACCCGAGCGCGGCGTGCACGCGCCTGGGTGCGAGCGCGCTCAGCCGGTCCGCGAGCGGGTCGGCGGCACGGATGAGGTAGGGCGTTGCAAAAGTCGTCACGGCGGAGACCGCGACCGCGATCGGATAGAGGAAATCGCTCGTCACGCGGAGCGTCGTTCCGAGCGACGCGATGATGAACGAGAACTCGCCGATCTGAGCGAGACCCATGCCCACCCGCAGCGACTTCCGCGCCGGGTTCCCCGAGATCAGCGTCCCGACCGTGCACGTGACGATCTTCCCGATGATCACGGCGATCGAGATGCCGGCGATCGGCATCCACCACTCGCGCAGCATCGCGGGGTCGATCATGAGCCCGATCGTCACGAAGAACACGGCGCTGAAGAGGTCGCGGAGCGGCGCGACCAGATGCTCGATCTGGTGACGAGAATCGGACTCGGCCATGATCGCGCCGATCAGAAATGCGCCGAGCGCGACGCTGTAGCCGAGCTCGACCGCCAGCAGGGAGACGCCGAAGCAGACCCCGACGACGCACACCAGCAGCATCTCGTGGCTCCGCGCGCGCGCGACGAACGCGAGCAGCGGCGGCACGGCGAGAAGTCCGATCACGAGCACGACCGTCAAGAAGATCGCGAGGTGGGCGAGCATGGTCGCGATCTCGGCGACGCTGAGCGTGCCGGTCATCGCGATGCTCGACAGAAGCGCCAGCATCGCGATCGCGAGAATGTCCTCGACGATCAGGATGCCGAAGATGAGCTGCGCGAATTGCTCGCGCGCGAGACCGAGCTCGCCGAGCGCCTTCACGATGATCGTCGTCGACGAGATCGACATCATTGCGCCGAGGAACAAGCTGTCGATCTGGCTCCAGCCCAGCCAGTCGCCGATCTCGTAGCCGACGCCGATCATGAGCCCGATCTCGAGCGTCGCCGCGACGAGCGCCGTGGGCCCGACGGTGCGAAGGCGCCGGAGGCGGAACTCGAGCCCCAGGCTGAACATGAGGAAGATGACGCCGAGCCCGGCGAGGGCGCCGATCGTCTCGTGGTCCGTGATGAGGTCGAACGGCGGCGTGTACGGCCCGATCAGGACGCCGGCGGCGATGTAGCCCAGCACGACCGGCTGCCGCAGGCGGTGGAACAGGACCGCGACCCCGCCCGCGATCGTGAGCACGATCGCGAGATCCCGGACCAGGTTCATTCCGTGCATGGGGCCGCCGTCCCTCGGGCCCGGCGAAGCGGGCCCCGGGAGGTTGTCGGCCTCTGCGCCGCGAAACACCAGCGCTCGGCTGCGCAATGGCCGAGTCCGTCTGGTTCGAGCGGCGCGAGCGCGGTACACCCGGAGCGTGCGCGCGGAGCTGCCGGGCTGGATGCGATCGCGAGCGGGCGCGGCGCCGATCCTCCTCGTCGCACCGCACGGCGGCATCAGCCCGCGCGACCTGCTGGAGCCGCCCGCGGGCGGGAGCGCCCGCTCGAACGACCTCTACACAGCCGACGTGGCGGCGGCGCTCGCGGAGCGCCTCGACGCCTCGCTGCTCGCGAACGTCGCCCTCGACCGCAACCAGATCGACCTCAACCGCCTGAGCGAGGTGGAGCGCGCGGCGCCGTGGTTCCTGCACGCGATCGGCGAGCACGTCGAGCGCCTCCTCGCGCTCCACGACCAGATCGAGATCGTATTCGTACACGGGTGGCACATCGTGCAGCCCAAGTGCGACATCGGCCTCGGCCGCTCGCTCGCCACCCCGCAGGCGGCGGCCGCGGCGGCGCGCGCCCTCACGGTCCCGGCGCGCTACGTCGACGACCGCCTCGAGCCGCTGCGCGCGCTCTGCCGCGCGGCCGGCATCGCGGCGGCGTACGGCGAGCGCTGGCCGGCCGCGCACGCGAACAACGTGATGCAGGTGTTCCGCCAGACCTCGACGCGCGCCTTCGCGGGCGTCGCGGGCGCGCTCGCGGCGTGGGCGCGCGCGGGCCGGATCGCGGCGACGCAGCTCGAGCTGGGCGCGCCGATCCGTTGGCCGGGACGCATGCGCGACGCGTTCGTCGATGCCTTCGTGTCGGCGTGCGGCGGGGAGAGCGGCGGTGTCGCGACCCCGTCCGGCGGCCACGGCCCGAGCGGTCGCGCCGCCGATGCCGCTTCGTCCGGCGGGTCGCTCGCGTCCCTCGGCGCGCGCACCGTCCAGGGGCACGATCCCGACGCCGGCGCGAGCGGCCTCGGGATCGCGGCCGCGATCGGACCGATGCCCGACGGCCGCCTGGGAGCGCGGCTCCTCTTCTTCCCGGGCGGGCGGCGGCTCGTCCTCTTCACGGGCGAGGAGCGCGTGCCGGAGGGGCGCCGCGTCGGGGGCCTCACGATCGACGATCGCGCGGGCGGTCTCGCGCTCCGCTTCCGCGGCCCGGCGCTGCTCGCACCGGACGCGAGCCGCCACTTCCGGAGCGAGGTCGAGCAGGCGCGCGCGCGCGTCGTCGACGTCCGCGCGGATCTTCAGCTCGACACGAGCGCGGGACACGAGTTCGGGCCGCTCGCGGGGGCCGTCGAGATCGACGGCGCGCGCTTCGACGTCGCGACCCACGGCTTCACCACGCCTGCGCTCGCGCGCGCGACGCCGCCGAGCGACGGCTCGTCCACCCGCGTCACCGCGAGCTTCGGGCGCGACCTCGGGCTCGCCCTCACGGTGCGCTCGCCGGGCGGTGCGGTGGAGGGACAGCGCTTCGCCGGCGGCGAGCGCGCGGAGGTTCGCGCGCGGCCGGCCGACGGCGCCGCGGTCGCGACCGCGGCGTCCGACGCATCCGCTCCCTTCGTCGTGCGCCTGGGCGGCGAGGCGCTCGCCTGCCGTCCGGCGTGCCACCTCGCCTGGCTGCGGCCGCTCGCGGGCGGACGCTGGGCGCGCGTGACCTTCGGGGTCGCGTCGTTCGCGCTCGCCGATCGCGGCGGAGGAAGCGGGCTGTACGAGCACGTCGTGCCGGTGCCGTGCGCCGCGCGCGCGGAGGAGGGCACGGCGGCAGCGGCGGCCGGTGAGGAAGACGAGGACGCGCCATGAAACCGATCGACCTCCGGAGCGACACGGTCACGCGGCCGACTCCCGCGATGCGCGAGGCGATGGCGCGCGCCGAGGTCGGCGACGACGTCTACGGCGAGGATCCCGAGGTGAACCGCCTCCAGGCGGCGGCCGCTCGCCGGGTCGGCAAGGACGCCGCGCTCTTCGTTCCCTCCGGCACGATGGCGAACCAGATCGCGATCCGCGTCCACACGCACCACGGCGACCTCGTCCTCGCGAGCGAGGGCGCGCACCTCGTCCGGTACGAGTCGGGCGCGGCGGCCGGGATCTCCGGCGTCCAGGTGAAGACGGTCGGCGCGGGCGGGCTGTTCGACGCCGACGACGTGCGGAACGCGATCACGCCGCCCGACCACCACAACCCGCCGACGTCCCTGGTCGCGGTCGAGAACACGCACAACGCGGCCGGCGGTCGGATCTTCCCGCTCGCGGCGATCCGCGAGATCGCGGCGGTCGCCCGCGAGCGCGGCCTTCGCCTGCACCTCGATGGAGCGCGCATCTTCAACGCGGAGGTCGCGACCGGGATCCCGGCGCGCGAGTGGGCCGAGCCGTTCGACACGGTCTCGTTCTGCTTCTCGAAGGGCCTCGGCGCGCCGGTGGGATCGATCCTGTGCGGTGACGCGGACACGATCGATCGCGCCCACCGCATGCGGAAGATGCTGGGCGGCGGGATGCGCCAGGCGGGCATCCTGGCGGCCGCCGCATCGCACGCGCTCGAGCACCACGTCTCACGGCTTCGGGAGGACCATGCGTCGGCCCGCCGACTCGCCGCCGGGCTCCGCGCCCTGGGCGCCGGCATCGCGGGGGAGCCGGAGACGAACATCGTCGTCTTTCGGGTCGCCGACGCCGCGCGCTGGGCCGCCGCCGCGCGCGCGGTCGGCGTCCTCGTGAACGCCATCGCGCACGACCGGGTGCGCGCGGTGACCCACCAAGACGTCACCGCCGACGACGTGGAGGAGGCGCTCGCGCGCCTGCGCGGCTTGGTTACTTGACGCGGAGGATCTGCCCGCGGAGCTCGCCGCCGGGAGAGGCGGTGGTGTGGATGTCGACGTACCAGAGGTTCCTGTAGAGATCCCGCTTCTGATCGCTCGCGAGCGGCCCGACGCAGCCGTTCTTCGGGTTCGCGACCGGCAGGGGGAACAGGATGGGCGCCCCGCCGACATCCGGAAGCGCAGGGCCGTGGATGTGCGCCAGGATCTCCGCACCGGCGAGGTTCGCGTGGACGACGTCGTAGCAGAGCATCCGCGTGACCGCGTCGTAGTGCAGGAAGGCGTTGCCCATTCCGACGCTGGCGTTTGGAGGCGTCTGCTGGGCTGCGTTCAGGTTCGCGAGGAACATCGTGGTCGCGGCGTCCACGCGCTCCCCGGCTAGGAGGATCGCGCTCAGCAGAACGGCCGCGAGCGCGATGTTCGGCGGAGTCTTGCGGTTCGGTGAGGCTTGGATTCGGGTCGTCGCATTCGCCATGTCGACCTCCGCCCGGAGCCCGGTCGGGTGAGATCGCCATAGAGCAGCGCCGGGCGGTGGGCAATCGCGAATCCAGGCCCGGGATCGATCTCCCCCATCGGCGGAGCTACCCCGATCGGGCTCATCGTTTCGGCCCTACGGACCGAAAATCGGGACGATCGGACGGGTTTCGACGCGCCGCCCTTGAAGTCAACCCGGGGGTTCGTTCGTCCGTAGTAGCAGTCGGGCGGGCCGCACCGCGGCGGAGCGACCGCAGAAGAGAGGAGCAAACGCGCGATGCCGGCTTCGAAGATCGGTTTCCGTCCGGCGGAGGCCGCGTCCTTGCGCTCCGTCCTCGTCGTCCTCGCCGCGGCAGCGGCGGTGGCCGTCGCGGCGGGGCGGGTGAGCGCCGCCGAGGGCGACGCCGACGGGCTCATGGCGAAGGCGAAGGCGAACGGCAGCGTCCGCGTCATCGTCCGGCTCGACGTCGCGGAGGCGGCCCACGCCGGCGCCGCGCCGCTTCCGACCCTCCGACGCGCGGCGATCGCGGCGTCGCGCGCCGAGCTCGCGCGCGCGCTGCCGGCTGGAACGTGGGCCACGGCGCGCGAGTACGAGACGCTCCCCTACGTCGCGCTCGAGGTTTCCCCCGATGCGCTCGCGCGCCTCGAGAGCTCGGGGGTCGCGCAGAGCATCGTCGAGGATCGCCTCGAGACGGTGCAGCTGCCGGAGAGCGGACCGCTCGTGCAGGCGACGGACGCGGCTGCGCTCGGCTACGACGGCAGCGGCTGGGCGGTCGCCATCCTGGACACCGGCGTCGACGGCAATCACCCGTTCCTCGCCGGCAAGGTGATCGCGGAGGCGTGCTTCTCCGCGAACGGAAGCTGTCCCGACGGATCCACGACGCAGATCGGCTCGGGAGCCGCCGCGCCGTGCGGCTACGCGCCGCGGACGTGCCTGCACGGGACGCACGTCGCCGGTATCGCGGCCGGGCGCGGAGACGCGTTCTCGGGCATCGCGCGCGGCGCCTCGATCGTCGCGGTGCAGGTCTTCTCGCGCTTCACCGGCCGCGACAACTGCGCCGACGAGGGCGAGGACCCGTGCGCGAAGAGCTTCACGTCCGACACGATCGCCGCGCTCGACTTCGTGAACTCGCTGCGCCAGACCGTCCCGATCGCGGCGGTGAACCTGAGCCTCGGCGGCGGGCGCTACTTCTCGCAAGCCGCGTGCGACCTCGACAATCAGGCCCGGACGGAGATCGTCGACGCGCTGCGCGCTGCCGGCGTCGCGACGGTGGCGGCGGCGGGCAACCAGTCGTACACCGACTCGCTGACGGCTCCGGCGTGCGAGACGGCGGTCGTGAGCGTCGGCGCGACGACGAAGTCCGACGCCATCGCCAGCTTCTCCAACTCGGCGTCGTTCCTCTCCTTGCTCGCGCCCGGCACGCCGATCCTCTCGTCGATCCCGCCCGACCAGTTCGCGTACATCTCGGGAACGTCGCAGGCGACGCCGCACGTGACCGGCGCGTTCGCGATCCTGTACCAGCGCATGGGCGGGGCGTCGGTCGACACCGCGCTGTCGGCGCTCCAGTCGACGGGTCTTTCGATCTTCGATCCGCGAAACGGGCTGTCGAAGCCGCGCATCCGGATCCTCGACGCATTGAACTCGCTTCCGAGCCCTGGCAGCCCGTCGGGCATCCAGATCTCGCCGGATGTGAAGCACTCGCTCATCAGCAAGGACGTGAACGGCGAGCGCTGGGCGATCGCGACGAACGGCGGCACGGCGAGCGTCACCGGGAACGTGTTCAACCCGAGCGGCGGCTCGCCGACGTTCCTCTGGTGCCAGCGCACCGGCAGCGACGGCAACCCCGATCCGTACGCCGAGCAGATCTCGTTCTCGTGCTCGGTCGCCGGCAACTGCAACAGCGCCGCGTGCCCGGTCGGGCAGTGGTCGTTCGCGAGCAACGTGACGCTTCCGGGTTCGTTCTTCCTGCCGCCGGCCGCAGGCGCCGCGAGCGTCGCCGGCGGATCCGCCGGCGCGAGCGTGGCGAGCGACGGTGCGACGGCGGTCGCGCTTGCGGACGTGGAGAGCGCGCTGCAGATCTCCCCGGACAGCGCGGAGACGCTCGTCAGCAAGGACGTGAACGGCGAGCGCTGGGCGATCACGCGCAACGCCGACGACGGCACCGTGACGGGAAACGTCTACGCGCCGGGCGGCGGCGACCCGAAGTTCGTCTGGTGCTCGCTCGCGGGCACCGACGGAAACCCCGACCCGTCGCTGGTGCATCTCACCTACAACTGCTCGGTCGCGGACCGGTGTCCCGGACCGACGTGCGCCCCCGACGCGTGGTCGTTCTTCTCGCAGGTGACCCTGCCGGGGTCGTTCTTCCTGCCGCGTTGAGCCGGCGCGCGACCGCCCGGTTTCGCAGCGGCCGCGCCCGGCGAGCGGGCCGTCGTCGCGTGCGGCCCGTCAGCTTCCGGCGGGCGACGGCGCCGGGTGGCGCTCCTTCCAGAATGCGAGGTCGGCGATCGTCCGGAGCTTGTCCTTGGTGAACGCCTGGTCCGGCAGGTCGATCCCGTACGCGACGTCCGTCACCTGCAGCTCGGTCCAGGTGCCGGCGGGGACGTTCTTCATCGTGACGTGGAAGGGCGTCGGGACGCCCGAGACGCGCGACACGCTGTCGAAGGTCTCGACCTTGAACGCGATTCCGGACGGGCTGTAGAACTCGCGCTTGACCGGAAGCAGCGTCTCCGTGTCGACCCAGGTGACGATGCGCGCGTAGTACCACTGCTTCGTCTTCGCGCTCGGGATCGACTCGATCTCGTACGCCTTCCGCCCGCCGATCGTCTCGGTCGCGAGCAGCTTGTTGGTCGTGTCGAGGTCGATGAAGCCGAGGTCCGCGTACGTGAAGTCGGAGTCGAGGAAGCTCGTGTAGTTCTCGGCGGGCACGAGCTCGCGGACGCGGCGCACGACCGGGACGTAGATCCACTCGCGGTTGTCGTGCTGCCCGGGCTTGTGATCGCTCACGAGGTAGGCGAGTCCCTTCGCGTCCTCCGGCTCGAGGATCACGGTCAGCGATCGTCCCTCGCCCGCGATGTGCTTCCGCGCCTGCACGAGCGTGAACTGCCGCTCGAAGGCTTCCTGGTGGACGGTCATCTGCATGCGGCGCAGCGAGGTCTGCTCCGGCTCGAGCGCGGCCTTCATCTGCGCGAGGATCGAATCGGGCGACGGCTTTCCCGAATCGGCGCGGGCTCGCGTGGCCTCGACGAGCGCCATCGCGGCGAGCGCGGCACACGCCGCGGTCGCGATCCGGCGCTTGCGCTCGACGCGAGCGTCCCTTCCAGCGCGTGGTCGTCGCATCACGTCCTCCTTCGTGCGGAGAATCGCTGGCGCGCATATCGCGGCTCGCCGCGCGAAGCCAGCGAGCCGCAATCGTCGTCGCGAGCGCAGGTCAGGAACGCGCGACCCGGCGGCAGAAATCGGCGAGCCCCTCTTGCCAGGCGGGCAGCTCGATTCGCGGGTCCTGGATCGACGTCAGCACGGAGTAGGCCGGGCGCTTCGCGGGGCGGGGGAACTCGGCGGTCGTGACCGGGACGACGGGCGTCGCGACTCCGAGGCGGCGGTAGAGCTCGCAGGTCAGCTCGTACCAGCTCGTGCCGCCCGCGCCGGCGAGGTGGTAGGTGCCGAACGCGCCGGTCGCGAGCAGCCGGACGAGGGCGCGGGCGAGGTGCGGCGCGTACGTCGGCGACCCGGTCTGGTCGTTCACGACCCGCACCTCGGGTCGGGAAGCGGCGAGCTCCAGCATCGTGTGCGGGAAATTGCGATGCCGCGCGGCGTACACCCAGGCCGTCCGCACCACGAAGTGGCGCGGGTTCAGCTCGCGCACCGCGATTTCGCCGGCGAGCTTGCTCGCCCCGTACACCGAGGTCGGCGACGGGCGGTCGTACTCGTGGTAGGGGCGCGTGGCAGTTCCGTCGAAGACGTAGTCGCTCGACACGTGGACGAGCGCGATTCCGGCGTCGGCGGTCGCGAGCGCGAGGTTCCGAGGCCCGAGCGCGTTGCCGCGGTACGCGGCCTCCGGATCCGCTTCGGCGTCGTCGACGCGATTGTACGCCGCCGCGTTCACGACGGCGTGCGGGCGCTCGCTCTGCACTGCGAGCCGGACCTGCGTCAGGTTCGTCACGTCGAGCCGATCGCGTGCGAGGGCGACCACCTCGTGGCCCGCGAGCGCCTCGGGGAGCAGCGCTCCGAGCTGGCCCGCGGCCCCGGTCACGAGCACCTTCATCGCGCGCGGTCTTCGTACGAGGGGAGGCGGTCCAGCCACGCGGAAAGCGGCGGCGCATCCCGGTCCTTGTCGGAGAGGATCGGCGCGTCGATCGGCCACTCGATCCCGATCGCGGGATCGTTCCAGAGGAGGCGCAGCTCGCCGCCGGCGTCGTAGAGGTCGCTGCACTTGTACTCGATCTCGGCCCACTCGCTCAGCACGCAGAAGCCGTGCGCGAAGCCCTCCGGCACGAAGATCTGGCGGAAGTTCTCGCTCGAGAGGAGCACCGAGACCCAGCGGCCGAAGGTCGGCGAGCCGCGCCGGATGTCGACGACGACGTCGAAGATCTCGCCCGACAGCGCGCGCACGAGCTTCGCCTGCGGCTTCCGGAGCTGCGCGTGCAGGCCGCGCACGGTGCCGCGCACCGAGCGCGAGTGGTTGTCCTGGACGAACGTCGCGCTGATGCCGCCCGCCGCGTAGCGCGGCGCATGGTAGGTCTCGACGAAGAATCCGCGCGGGTCGCGGTGGACGTCGGGCTCCACCACGATGACGCCGGGGAGCTCGGTGGGAAGGAACTCCATCGCTCAGGCGTCCTGCTCGAGGATGCGGCGCAGGTAGATCCCGTACGGGGTGCTCGGCATCCGGTCGGCGAGGCGCTCGACTTGGCGCGCGTCGATGTAGCCGAGCCGGTAGGCGATCTCCTCGATGCACGCGACCTTGAGCCCCTGCCGCTCCTCGATCGCCTGGATGAAGTTCGCCGCCTGGAGGAGCGCCTCGTGCGTTCCCGTGTCGAGCCACGCGATGCCGCGGCCGAGCCGCTCGACGTGGAGCTCGCCGGTCCGGAGGTAGGCGAGGTTCACGTCGGTGATCTCGAGCTCGCCGCGCGCGGAAGGCTTCAAGCCGGCGGCGACGTCGACCACGCGCTCGTCGTAGAAGTAGAGGCCCGTCACCGCATACGACGAGCGCGGCTTCGCGGGCTTCTCCTCGAGGCCGATCGCTCGCCCGGTCGCGTCGAACTCGACGACGCCGTAGCGCTCGGGGTCGCGCACCTGGTAGCCGAAGACGGTCGCCCCGCTCGTGCGCTGCGCGGCGCGCCGGAGGTCGTCGGCGAAGCCGTGGCCGTAGAAGACGTTGTCCCCGAGCGCGAGGACCACGCGCGAGCCGCCGAGGAACTCGCGCCCGATCAGGAACGACTGCGCGATGCCCTCGGGACGCTCCTGCGCGCGGTACTCGAGGCGCAGGCCGACCTCGCTGCCGTCGCCGAGGAGCCGGCGGAAGCCGTCCTGCTCGTGCGGCGTCGTGATGATGAGCACGTCGCGCACGCCGGCGAGCATGATCGTCGACAGCGGATAGTAGATCATCGGCTTGTCGTAGATCGGGAGCAGCTGCTTCGACGTCGCGCGCGTGACCGGGTGGAGCCGCGTGCCGGCTCCGCCGGCGAGCAGGATGCCCCTGATGTGACGGACCTCCGCGGTCACGACGCCTCCGCGTCCGAAAGGCCGAGGCGCTCCCGGCCGTAGCGGCCGGCCTGCACCTCCGCGCACCAGTCGCGATGCTCCAGGTACCAGCGCACGGTGCGCGCGAGCCCCGATGCGAAATCGTGCCGCGGCTGCCAGCCGAGCTCGCGCCGGACCTTCTCGGCGTCGATCGCGTAGCGACGATCGTGGCCGGGCCGGTCGGGGACGAAGCGCTTCAGCTCCGCGTACGAGCCGAGGCCGCGCGCCCGCAGCGCGGGATTCTCGCGCGCCGGGAGCGCGTCCTCGAGCGCCTCGCACAAGCGATCGACGATCTCCAGGTTCGTCTGCTCGTTCCGCCCGCCGATGTTGTACTTCTCTCCCGGCACGCCGCGCTCGAGGACGCAGAGGATCCCGGCGCAATGGTCCTCGACGAACAGCCAGTCGCGGACGTTGAGGCCGTCGCCGTAGATCGGAAGGTCCCGCCCCTCGATCGCGTTCAGCAGCGTGAGCGGGATCAGCTTCTCCGGGAACTGGTAGGGGCCGTAGTTGTTCGAGCAGTTCGTGACGAGCGTCGGAAGGCCGTAGGTCTCGCGGTACGCGCGCACCAGGTGATCCGCCGCCGCCTTGGACGCCGCGTAGGGCGAGTTCGGCGCGTACGGCGTGTCCTCGCTGAAGCTGCCCGTCGGACCGAGCGTGCCGTACACCTCGTCGGTCGACACGTGGAGGAAGCGGAACGAGTCTCGTCCGCCGGATTCCGCGACCCAGCGCCGCGCCGCTTCCAGCAGCTCGAACGCTCCGACGGTGTTGGTCGCGACGAAGGCGCGCGGCCCGTCGATCGAGCGATCGACGTGCGACTCGGCGGCGAAGTTCAGGATCGCGGCCGGGCGGTGCTCGCGGATCACGGCGTCGACGGTCGCGCGATCGGCGATGTCGCCGCGCACGAATGCGAAGCGCGGGTGGCGCTCGACGTCGCGCAGGCTCGCGAGGTGGCCCGCGTACGTCAGCTTGTCGAGGACGACGATCCTCGCGTTCCGCTCGGCGAGGGCGAGGCGGACGAAGTTGCAGCCGATGAAGCCCGCGCCGCCGGTGACGAGCCACGTCCCCATGGGCGCACGAGATACCGCAGGCCCGGCGGGCTCGCCAGCGTTCGGCTCTCCGAGGCCGGCCCGCGAGCGGCGCCGCCGTTCCGGCGACGCCGCGGCGACTCACCCGTGCTGGTGCTCGGGCCGCAACAGGTCGTTCACCGTCTTGACGGGGTTGAACGTCGCGAGCGGCACCTCGACGAAGATCGTCGTCCAGTCCGCCATCGCGCCGTTCCAGAGGCCGGGGTGCTCGAGCGCCCGCAGCGCGCGCCCGCCGCTCGACTTCTCGGTGATGAACGCCGCGTTCGGATCGACGTGCCGTGCGAGATCGTAGCCCCGGCCATGGCGGTCGCGCAGCGCGCACGCGAGGTCGACGGGATTGAAGTGCGTGGCGCTCGCGTGCACCTCCTTCTGGCCGGGATCCGACAGGTCGATTTGCGCGGTCTCGACGATCTGGAGGCTCTCTTGGCCGTCGGCTGCCGCGACCCAGAACGGTCCGCCGCCGGTCTCTCCGGAGGCCGGCACCATGCCGCAGGCCCGAAGCGGGCGATCGAGCTTCGCGCGCGCGAACCTCGCCCGCTCCGCGAGCGTGCCCGCGCCGACCGCTCCCGGTACCGGGCATGCGAGGTCGCGCTCGAGGAGCGCGATCGCGCGGTCGACGGCATCGGCGCGCGGCTCGCCGTCGAGCGCCGCCAGCGCGTCGAAGATCCTGGCCTGCGTCTCGACCAGGATGCCGGCCAGCACCTGCTTCCACCGGACGCAGACATCGCGCCGGGAATCCGGCACGATGTTGTCGATGTTCTTGACGATCACCAGGTCGGCGCCGAGCGCCGCCAGATTCGAGAGCAGCGATCCGTGGCCGCCGGGCCGGAAGAGGAGCGATCCGTCCGGCTCGCGGAAGGGAGCGCCGTCGGCGTCGATCGCGATCGTGTCGGTCGACGGGCGCTGCTCGGAGAAGCCCACGTCGAAGCGAGTGCCGGTCCGGCGCTCGATCGCCGGCCGGATCCGCTCGAGAAGGCCTTCGAAGTCGGCGCGGTGCTGCGGCGACACCGTGAAATGCAGCCGGGCGACCCCGTGCGCGTCGCGTACGATGCGCGACGCCTCGACCAGGTGCTCCTCGAACGCGGCGCGGGCGCCTTCGGGGTAGTCGTGGAAGGCGAGCAGGCCCTTCGCCTGGTGCGCGTACCCGAGCCCGTCGTCGTCGAGCAGCGCGGCGATCGCGGGTCCGAAGTCGCCTTCCTTCTCGAGCGCCGCGAGCGATCGGCCGCGGCGCGCGAGCTCGCGCTCCAGGTCGGCGAGGAACGCGAAGCGATCGAGCCGGTCGACGAATTGCAGCACGTCGGCCGCGTCGCGGTCTCCGGCGGCCGCGCGGCGCTCGAGGTCCGCGCGGCCGACGGCGCCGCGCTCGCGCTCCGCGAGGAGCGCGCGGAACATCCGGCTCGCCGCGCCCGAAGCCGGGACGAACGCGAGGAGCCTTCCCGCGTCGGCCGCCCCGCGCCACGCGCTCCGGGCGCGCTCCTGCTCGTCGGCGCTCAGCACGCGGATGCCGTCGCCCGCGCGCGCCGGCCGCACGATGTGCACGGCGGGCGGCGGGTTCCGGAGGAGGGCGAGCTGCCGCTCGATCTCCGCCGGCGCGATGCCGCGCTCCGCGATCGCGCGCAGGTCCGCGTCCGAAAGGGTCCTGGGGGAGTTCATCGCCACCTTTCCGGGCTTTGCGCCGTCGCGGGTGCGCTCAGCGCACCGTCGGCTCGGGCTCGGGCGACGCGACCCGGTCGCGGCCGTCGAACGGCGGCGCGAAGACCGAGTACCCCGCCGCCTCGCCGTCTCCGATCGCCCGCCCCGCGTGCACGGCGCCGCGCGGCACGAGCACGGCATCGCCCGGGCCGAGAATCGACCGCCGATCGCCCACGGTCACCTCGACGCGTCCTCGTTCCACGAGGATGACCTCCTCGTGTGCGCGATGAAAGTGGGGTGGCATCGATCCCGCGACCCGCCACGCGTTCACGCTCGAGTCCTGGCCGCGCGCGACCTCGCGCGTCCCGGTGGGCGCCTCGCCCGCATCGCCGGCGCGCGGGACGAGGTCGTCGAGGCGCAGGATCGGCGGGGCGGCCGGTGCGTCTTCGGCGCGCGCGACGTCCGCGACGCCGGCGCACGCGCAGGCGACGGCGATCGCCGCGAGCGGCAGAAGCGCGGGCATGCGCCGGCGATACCAGACCTCCCGGCGGCCCGAAATGGAAGGCAGCCGAGCGCGACCGAATGCCCGTGCGGGCGCGCGGATTCCTTGTGGTTGCCGCTGCGCGGGGGCGATGCTAGGCCGGCCGCGGCCCACGCCGCCGCCCCCGACCGAGCGATGCCGATCGACGCTCCGCATGCCGCCCCCGAGACCGTCTCGACGGCGATTCGCATCCTCGACGTCTCGGAGCGGCTCTTTGCCGAGCGCGGCTACGCGGCCGTCTCCGTCCGCGAGATCGCCGGCAAGGTGGGGCTCAACCAGGCGAGCATCTACAATCACTATCCGAGCAAGCAGGCGCTCTACGAGGCCGTCCTCGAGCGCGGCCTGCGGCCCATCCGGGAGCTCCTCGCCGCGGGCGGGATGAGCCTCCTCACGCCCGACGAGGGCGACGTCCTGATCGAGCGCCTGATCGATCAGCTCTACCGCACGCCGCATCTCCCGAAGCTCGTGCAGCGCGAGATGCTCGACGACGGGGAGTACTTCGAGCGGCTCTCCGAGCAGTGGCTCCGACCGATCTACGAGCAGGGCCGGCTCGCGATGGCGGCGGCGTCGGCGCAGGCGACGTGGCGCGAGGACCAGCTGCCGCTGCTCGTGATCGCGATGTACCACCTGCTCTTCGGCTTCTTCACGGCGACGAGCCTCATGCGGCGCGTGATCGGCGTCGAGCCGTTCACGGACGAGATGCGCGGCGTGCACGTGCAGTTCCTGAAGGACGCGGTCCGCCGGCTGGTCCGGACCGGGTGACCCGGCGCTCACTGCACCGCCGCACGATGCCGCCGGGCAGTCCTCGGTCCAGCAGCGCGCCATAAGAACCGAGCGAAGCGACCCGCAGGGAGTGGGCCCCCGTTCGGCTTTGCCGAACGGGGCGAGGGAAGCGTTTCCCTCGTTGGACAACTCCCCGTTCGGCTTTGCCGAACGGGGCGAGGGGAGCGTTCCCCTCGTGCGATAGCCCGCTCGCCGACGGTGCCTGCCGCGCGTCGTGCACGAGCCAGCGCTGCCACCAGGCGATCGCCTCCTGCTGGCTCTCCTCGCCGAGGTTGTGACCCTCGCCGGGGAACACCACGAAGCGGAAGCGGTCGGGGAGGCGGGCGCGCGCGTAGGCCGCCTTCAGGGCGTCGGCGGTGCGGCGAGCGCAATCGATCGGGATCGCGCGATCCTGCTCGCCGGCCATGAGGAGCACCGGTCGCGGGGGGAAGCGGTCTGCCCGTCGGATCGGCTCGGCGGCGCG
This sequence comes from Binatia bacterium, assembly GCA_035651755.1. Taxonomy (GTDB): domain Bacteria; phylum Desulfobacterota; class Binatia; order UBA12015; family UBA12015; genus DASRFA01. The sequence continues at coordinate 72,233 of DASRFA010000061.1, forward strand.
CAGGCGTGCTTCGTACGGGGGGTCGAGCTCCACGCGTCCGTTCGGAAGCCAGCGCGGATCGCCGCCGAGCGCGAGCGACGAGTCGCGCAGGAAGAGGAAGTAGTCGCCGCAGGCGACCCGGACGACCCCGACCGCGAGCCGCGGGTCGTTCGCGAGCGCCTGCAGCGCCACGAAGCCGCTGGTCGAGCTGCCCGAGATCGAGATGCGGTCGGGATCGATCTGCGGGAGCGTCCGCAGGTAGTCGACGACCTTCGGGATCGTGTCGTTCGCGTCGACGGAGATCAGGTCGAAGTACGCCTGCCCGACGATGCCGGGGCGCGGTGCGGCGAGCAGCCAGGCGCCGACCGTCGTCGCGTCGGGCGCCGGGACGGTCGGGAGCTGGGGCGGGCCCGGCGCGGGCGCGCTGGTCGCGGCGGCGATGTCGGCCGGGCTCGCGGCGTCCTTCCCGGGAGCGGCCTCCGACGCCGGGTCTCCCTTGCCCGGCTCGCCCTTCGAATCCGCGGCCGGCGCCGCGCGTGCGGCGGAGAACGCGCGCAGCTGCTCCCAGTGCGTCCGGAACCGGACGACCGCGATGCCGCGCTCGAGGAGGAGGCGCTCGTCCGCGATCGGCGTGATCACGACCGGCTTCGGCCCCGCCGGGCGCTGTGGCAGGGACAGCGTCAAGGTGATCCAGCCGTTCTGGAGGCTCGCCTCGATCGTCTCCGTTCCGGGGTACGCTTTCGCGACGGGCCCGCTCGCGGGGTCGCGCGGCTCGAGGAGCGGGTTGCACGCCGCGAGCTGCAACGCCAGAAGGAGCGACGGGACGACACGGCTCGGCGCCCGGCGCCGGGTCCCCGCGGATCGAGATTGCACCACCGGGTGGAGACGTAGCGGTCCATGGCGCGCGCGAGAAGGGCAGCCGGGTGGGCGGCGCCGCACCGCGGCCGGTGCGGGCGCCCCGCGCGCGGTCTCTTCGCGCTCGCGCTCGCGGTCGCACTCGCGGGCTGCACGGGGACGCTCGTCGAGCGCGCCGTGCGCGCGCGCGGCGGCCCGCTCGTGAGCGCGTCGCGCGAGGCCGACGCGAACGTCCATCGCGGATTCCCCGGCCAGTGGAGCTTCGAGATCGCGTACCGGACGCCCGATCGCCTGCGCTGGACGATCCACGCCTACGGCGAGGACCAGAGCTACGTGTGCGACGGGCAGAACGTGCGGCTCTACCTCGGCACCGCTGCGCTGCCGGTCGATCCGTCGCAGGCGGCGGCGTTCCGGACCGAGATGCGCTTCGTGGCCGCGAGCGCTCTCGACGCGCTCCTCGACCCGTCGCAGGCGACCTGGACCGAGGTGCCCGCCGCGGAGCTGCCGGCGGGAGCTGCCGCGGCCGTCCGCGCGACCTTCCGCGACGCGCCGGGAAGCGACTACCTGCTCGCGTTCGACGACCGCATGCTGCTCGTGTCCCTCGAGGGCGACGTCGCGATCCCGACGATCGGCGCGGGCCGGCTGCGCGCGCTCTACCGGGACTTCCGCGACGTAGCCGGGTACACGCTCCCGTTCGCGGGGTCCTACACCCTCGGCGGCGAGCCTCTCATGGAGGAGACGGTACGCAGGTGGCTCCCGAACGACCCGTCGCTGACCCCGGCGAGCTTCGCGTCGCCGCCGCCGTGAACCGAGCAGAGCGGTCTCCACGCCAGCGGAACGGACCTGGAAGCGAGGAGCCGCGGCTTTGCCGCGGCGACGAGGCCCATCGGCGGAGCGGAGCGCGGGCAGCTGCCCGCGCGAGCACCGCACGGGGGCTATTACAATGGCCCCCGCACTTCGGTTTCTTGAGCGCCGCCGTCGCGGCGCTCGTCGAGGGGGATGTAGGCGCGGACTTCGCTGCCGAGGTAGACCTGCTTCGGCCGCATGATCTTCTGCTCCTCGTCGCCGATGAGCTCGGCCCACTGCGCCATCCAGCCCGAGGTACGGGCGATCGCGAACAGGACCGGGAACATCTCGAGCGGGAAGCCCATCGCCTCGTAGATGATGCCAGAGTAGAAGTCGACGTTCGGGTAGAGCTTGCGCTTGACGAAGTAGTCGTCCTCGAGGGCGATGCGCTCGAGCTCGACGGCGATGTCGATCAGCGGGTTCTTGCCCGTCACCTCGAAGACCTGCTCGGCGATTCGCTTGATGATGCGCGCCCGCGGGTCGTAGTTCTTGTAGACGCGGTGGCCGAAGCCCATGAGGCGGCGCTCGCCCGCCTTCACCTGCTTGATGAGGTCGGGAATCTCCTTCACTGAGCCGACCTCGCGCAACATCCGGATCACGGCCTCGTTCGCGCCGCCGTGGAGCGGCCCCCCGAGCGCCGCCGCCGCGCCGGCGACGACCGAGTACGGGTCGGCCTGCGAGCTGCCGATGACGCGCGCCGCCGTCGACGAGCAGTTCTGCTCGTGGTCGGCGTGCAGGATGAAGAGGACCTCGAGCGCGTGCTCGAGCACCGGGTCGGGCCGGTACTTCGTCTCGGTCATGCGGAAGAGCATCGAGAGGAAGTTCCCGGTGTAGGAGAGCTCGTTGTCGGGACGCACGTAGTGCAGGCCGAGGCTGTGGCGATACGCGTACGCGGCGATCGTCGGCATCTTCGCGATGAGCCGCCGCGTCTGCATGCGGCGCGACTCGAGGTCGCTCACGTGCTTGGCCTCGGGGTAGAACGTCGAGAGCGCGCCGACGGTTCCGACGAGGATGCCCATCGGGTGGGCGTCGTACCGGAAGCCGTCGATGAAGCCCTTCACGTTCTCGTGCAGCATCGTGTGCATCTTGATGTTGTGCTGCCACATCGCGTAGTGCGTCGTCGTCGGGAGCTCCCCCTTGACGATCAGGTACGCGACCTCGAGGTAGCTCGACCGCTCCGCCAGCTCCTCGATCGGGTAGCCGCGGTAGCGCAGGATGCCGGCGTCGCCGTCGATGAAGCTGATGCTGCTCTTGCACGTCGCGGTGTTCACGAGCGAGGGGTCGTAGCTGACGATGCCCTTGTCCTCGGCCGACGCGCGGATCTGCGACAGGTCCGCGGCGCGGATCGCGCCGTGCTCGATCGGGATCTCGTACGACTTGCCGGTCCGGTTGTCGGTGACGGTGAGGGTGTCCTTCGGCATGCGATCACTCCATTCCGAGCTTGGCCCGGCCCTCGGGCGAGATCATGTTCGGGTTCCAGACCGGGCTCCAGACGATCTCGACGTCGGCCTCGGCGACGCCGGGGAGGCCGAGGATCTTGTACTTGGCGTCGGCGGCGATGGAGGCGCCCATCCCGCAGCCCTGTGCGGTGAGCGTCATCTTCACGTCGACGCGGTGCCGTCCGTCGTCGATCGGGCTGAGGCGCATGTCGTAGACGAGGCCGAGGTCGACGATGTTGACGGGGATCTCGGGGTCGTAGCAGCTGCGGAGCTGGTCCCAGATCATCGCCTCGAGCTGTTCCGCAGGGACCGGCTCGCCCGACGACGCGGGCTCCGCGGCGGCCTCCGGCGGTACCTCCTGGCCGACGGCGTCGGCGTCGCGGTTCGAGACGCGCATGAGGCCGCCGTATTCGGGGACGTGGAGCGTGAAGGAGCCGCCGAGCGACTGGGTGATCACGGCGCGCGTCCCCTTCGGCAGGAGAACGGTGTGTCCCGCGGGGATCATGATGGCCTCGCAGTCGCGCGAGAGCTCGATCCAGTCCGTCGAAGTGCTCATTCCGCTCCCCTTCGGCCGCGCGCTCGTGTAGCAATCGCTACAGGCGAGTCCGCGTCCGGCCGGTCGTTGTCGTGCTGGCGTGGCGGCGGCGATCGGTGCGCGGGCTCGCGCCTCGACGCTCCGCCGCCCACCGAGCAGGATAGCGCGGCGCGCGGGCGATTCACAGGGCAGGGCGTCCGGGCTGGCGCGCCGGGGCGATGGCGGCTACGGTCGCCCGCACCGGCGGCGCAGGAGAGACGGTCGGATCGCGACAGGGAGCAATCGGCGATGGCGTACGAGCACGGGAAGATCACGGACCAGGGAGTCGCGAAGCTCCGCGAGCGCATCGGGCAGGGTTTCGAAGGGCGCCAGCCGTGGCGCACCGAGGTGAGCCGCGACACGATCTGGCACCTCGCGCACGCGATCGGCGACCTGTCGCCGCTCTACACCGACGCCGACTACTGCGCGCGCCGCACCCGCTGGGGAAAGCTGCAATGCCCCGGCGTCGTGCTGCGCTGCTTCGACACCTTGAGCGCTCCGGGATCGGCCGGTCTCCCCGAGGGCCTGCCGGGCGTGCACTCGATCTGGTCGGGCTCGCACTACGAGTGGTACCGGCCGGTCCTCGCCGGCGACAAGATCACGTCCAAGAGCTACCTGAAGGACGTCGTCGAGAAGGCGAGCGCGTTCACCGACGGGCGGACCGTCTACCAGACCTACGAAGCGGTCTACTACGACGCGACCGGCGACTGCATCGGCAAGCGGAGCGACACCTACATGCGCGCCGATCGCAACAAGACGCGCGAGAAGAGCAAGTACAAGGAGCAGGACGAGCTGGCACGCTGGATGCCGGCCGACATCGAGCGCTTCCAGGAGGAGTACCGGAAGGAAACGCGCACCGCCGACCGCTGGTGGGAGGACGTGAACCTCGGCGACTCGATCGGCCGCGTGATCAAGGGCCCGCTCACCGGCACCGGGGAGATCGCGTTCGAGGCGTGCTTCGGGATGTACCTCGTCGGCAACATCGTCGCGTCGCGGCTCCTCGACCGCCACCCGATGCTCATGGTGCCGAACGAGCAGGGCGTGCCCGAGCCGCCGCAGCGCGTGCACTGGGACAACAAGTTCACGCAGGACACGCTCGGCCTCGCCGGCGCGTACGACCTCGGCCTCGAGCGCCTCTCGTGGATGTGCCACGCCGTGCAGAACTGGATCGGCGACGGCGGCCACCTGCGCTTCGTCGAGGCGCGCTACAAGAAGTTCAACTACCTCGGCGACGTCACGTGGGCGACCGGCAAGGTGATCGAGAAGTTCCAGCGCGACGGGCGGAAGATGGTGAAGCTCGACCTCTGGACCACCAACCACCGCGACCAGGTCACCGCGACCGCGGTCGCGGAGGCGGAGCTCGCGAGTCGCGGATAGCGGGCCAGCGGATCGCCGTGTAAGGTGCGCCGGACGCCGCGCGACGCCCGGGCTGTCCGGGCGCCCCGCGACGGCGCGTCTCTTCTCGCATGGCGCCCATGGCGATCGAAAGGAGCTCGAGCGGCGCCGGAGGGGAGGGAGCCGGCCGCGCCGGCGGAGCCGCCCGGGCCGCCCTCCGCTTCACCATCAAGGCCGCGCTGACCGTCGGCGCGTTCTACCTGCTCTTCGCGCACCAGGTGACGGACGCCGAGGGGAAGCGCGCCACCACGCTCGCCGTCATCCGCGACTTCCTCCCGCAGATCGACGCCGGCGTCTTCTTCCGCTTCGTCTTCCTCGCGGCCGGCATCAAGCTCGTCGGGATCCTCGCCAGCATGCTGCGCTGGCGGGTCCTCCTCCTCGGCCAGGGCATCGACCTGCCGTTCCGGCACGTCTTCGGGTCGTTCCTGATCGGGCGCTTCCTCGGGACCTTCCTCCCGTCGACGCTCGGCCTCGACGGGTACAAGCTCTACGACGCGGCTCGCTTCTCCGGCCGATCGATCGAGGCCTCCGGCGCGACGCTGGTCGAGAAGGTCCTCGGCTTCACCGGCATCTTCATCACCTATCTCGTCGCGCTTCCGTTCGGCGTCTCGATCTTCGGCGACAAGGCCGAGCACGTGGCGCTTCTCACGGTGCCGATCGCCCTCGCGCCGATCGCCGCATGCTTCGCGATCTTCGTGTGGCCCGGACCGCCGCTCCTGCGGTGGCTCGCGGCGCGCATCCCGGGCGACGCGCAACCGGGCTTCCTCGCGCGCCTGGTCGCGGCGGTGACCGCATATCGCGCCCGTCCGGGCATCGTCGCGGCTGCCGCGGCGCTCTCGTTCGTCGTTCACTTCACGACCGCCGCGATGTACTTCTTCACCGCGCTCGCGATCGGCGTGACGGCCGCCGAGGCGAGCTTCTGGCAGGTCACGTTCGCATCGACGATCCAGATCCTCGCGACCGTGCTCTCGCCGTTCACGATCGCCGGCGAGGGCATCCGCGAGATCGCGCAGTACTACCTCCTGAGCCACCTGATGGGGCCCGCGGAGTCGATCGTCTCGGCGGCGCTCGGCTTCTGGGCGGCGGAGGCGCTGACGCTCTTCGGTGGCGTCATCTGGTGGGCGCGGCGCGACGACTACGTCCCACGCTACTGCCGCGTCGACGGCCGACAGGTCGACTACGCGGCGGCAGCGCTCGCCGCGCGCGATCTCGGGCTCGCGTCGCACGGCGCCGCGACCGCGACCGGCGCCGGAGCGACCGCGCGGCTTCCCGAGCGCATCGTCGCGGGCGTCGTCGCGGGGGCGGCGGGCGGAGTCCTCGCCGGAGCGCTGCTCGGCGCGGCGGAGGCCGCGATCGCATACCGGCTCGCCGGACCGGGCGAGGAGATGCAGGTCCTCTGGTACGCGATCGCGCTCTACGGGATCGTTCTCACTCCGATCGGCGCCGGCGTCGGCGGCGTGCTCGCGATGCTGCCGCTCTCGCGCGCGGCGATCGCGCGCTGGGTCACCCCGCTCGCGTTCGTCGCCGCGTTCCTCCCGCTCGGGCTCGCGGTCGCGCTCTTTCGCCTCCAGCGCGACGCGTACGCGGAGCAGCGCCCGCCGCTCGGGGTCGCCCTCGCGACCGCGCTGGCGGCCCTCGCCCTGACGGTGATGGTCGCGGCCGTGCTCGCGCGCCGGCGGCGGGCGGCGGTCGACGACGCCGGGCTGCGAGGCCCGGGCCGGCGCCTGGCGGCCGGGCTCGGGACCTGGCTCGGCGCGATGGCGATCGGCGCGGTCCTCGCCGCGACCCTCGGGCCGCCGGCCCCGGGTCCGCCCGCGGTACGCGCATCGATTCCGGACGCGCTCCGCTCGAAGCCGAACCTGATCCTCGTGATCATCGACACGCTGCGCGCGGATCACCTCGGCATCTACGGCGACGCGCGCGGCCTGACCCCGAACCTCGATGCGCTCGCGCGCGAGGGCGCGGCGTTCCGCGGCTTCGCGCAGGCCTCGTGGACGAAGCCGTCGATCGCGACGATCCTGACCTCGCTCTACGCGTCGTCGCACGGCGCGATGAGCAAGACCGCGCTCCTTCCCGACTCGGCGGTGACGGTCGCCGAGGCGCTGGAGGCAGCCGGCTACACGACCGCCGGCTTCGTCTCGAACATCAACCTCGCTCCGTCGTTCAACTTCCAGCAGGGCTTCGGGGAGTACACGTACCTGCCGCCCGACTACCTCTTCGGCGCGGAGGAGTCGTCGTCGAAGCTCGTGCTGTACAACCTCGTCCGGAAGGTCTGGTTCACCGTCAACAAGAAGCGCGTGGTGACGCAGTACTACCAGGACTCGCGCACCGTGAACGCACACGCGCTGCCCTGGCTCGAGCGCCATCGCGACGACCGCTTCTTCCTCCTCCTCCACTACATGGACCCGCACGATCCGTACTTTCGCCACCCGTACGACGGCGAGGCGATCGCGCGCGTCGAGAACCAGAATCCAGCTCCGGCTCTGGCCCCGCGGATGCGCGAGCTGTACGCGGGCGAGGTCAAGTACGTCGACGAGAGCGTCGGCGAGCTCGCGGCCGCACTCCGCCGCGACGGCCTCTGGGACGACACCGCGATCATCGTCACCGCGGACCACGGCGAGGAGTTCCAGGAGCACGGCGGGTGGTGGCACGGGACGACGCTCTACGGCGAGGAGATCGACGTCCCGCTCGTCGTGAAGGGGCCGCGCTCCGCCGCCCGACCGCCCGCGCCCGGCGACGGCACGCGGGTCCGCCTACTCGACGTCGCGCCGACGCTCCTCGCGTTCGCCGGCGTCGAGGCGCCCGGGTCCTGGCAGGGCGTCGATCTCCGCCAGCCGGTCCCGGCGGATCGCGCGCTCTTCGCCGAGGAGGACCACGAGGGCAACGTCCTCTCCGCGGTGCAACGCCAAGGTCGGAAGCTGATCCGGGCGAACCCGGGGAATCCGCGCGGGCTCGCCCCGACCGAGCTCTACGACGTCGCCACGGATCCGCGCGAGCGCGCAAACCTCGCCGCCGCCGAGCCGCGCGAGGTCGCGCGGCTCGAGGGCGTGCTCGGAGAGATGGCGACCGCCGCCGCGGGGCAGGCGGTCGCGTCGAGCGGCGACGTCAAGATGGACGACGCGACCCGCGAGCGCCTGCGCGCGCTCGGCTACGTGCAGTAAAGAGCGGCTCGCTCGCCCCCCGGACGGTTCCGCTCAGGCAATCGCGCCCGACGAGCGCAGGCGCGCGATCTCGCTCTCCGGCACGCCCCAGTCGGCGAGCACCCGCTCGGTGTGCTGGCCGGCGTGCGGCGCCGGCCCCTGGATCTCTCCCGGCGTCCGGCTGAAGCGAGGCGCGGGCGCGGGCTGGACGAATCCGCCGGACTCGACGAAGGTCTTCCGCTGGCGGTTGTGCGGGTGCTCCACCGCCTCGCCCATCGACAGCACCGGCGCGAAGCAGACGTCGCTGCCCTCCATCAGCGCGCACCACTCGTCGCGCGTCTTCGTCCTGAACAGCGCGCGCATGCGCTCCTTCATCGCGGGCCACTGCGAGCGGTCCATCTGCGGCGGCAGCGAATCGCGATCGAGGCCGGTGCGCCGCAGGAGTTCGGCATAGAACTGCGGCTCGAGCGATCCGATCGAAACGTACTTCCCGTCCCTGCACTCGTACGCGTCGTAGAACCAGGCGCCGGTGTCGAGCAGGTTTGCGCCGCGCTTCTCCTCCCAGAGGCCCGCCTGCCGGAAGCCGTGGAACATGGTCATGAGGATGGCCGCGCCGTCGACCATCGCCGCGTCGACGACCTGGCCGCGGCCGGACGTCTGCCGCTCGACGAGCGCGCACACCATCCCGAACGCGAGCATGAGCCCGCCGCCACCGAAATCACCGACCAGGTTGAGCGGGGGCAGCGGCCCCTCGCCCGCGCGGCCGATCGGGTCGAGGGCGCCGGCGAGCGCGATGTAGTTGATGTCGTGGCCGGCCGCCTGCGCCATTGGCCCTTCCTGGCCCCATCCCGTCATGCGCCCGTAGACGAGCTTCGGATTGCGCGCGAGGCAGACGTCGGGTCCGAGCCCGAGCTTCTCCATCACGCCCGGTCGGAAGCCCTCGAGCAGGCCGTCGGCGCCCTCGACGAGCCGGAGCACGAGCTCGACGCCCTCCGGCTTCTTCAAGTCGACGCCCGCCGAGCGCCGGCCGCGGTTCAGGAGATCGAAGGATGGCGCGCCGCTGCCGCCGCCGCGGACGCGATCGGCGCGATCGATCCGGATCACGTCCGCGCCCATGTCGGCGAGCATCATCGCGCAGAACGGCCCGGGGCCGATGCCCGCGATCTCGACGACTCGAATTCCCTTGAGTGGACCCACTGCGGTCTCCTTTTCCGTTCTTCCGGCGCGCTCCGGCGGCGGCGCGCCGAGGCTCGCCCGTCGCACATCGCCCGCCGCGCTCCGATGCTGTACGCGGCGGACCGGCATCGCTTCAACCCGGGCCGTGGTAAGGGCCGCCATGGCGGCATCGCGCATCGAGTTCGGGGTCTACCTCCCGCAGGTGGGGACGTCGTGGGAGGACCTCCGCGACCGTGTGCTCCTGTGCGAGGATCTCGGCTTCCACTCCGTGTGGTTCATGGACCACCTCTACCCGCCGGAGCTGCCGCAGGTGCCGTCGTTCGAGGCGTGGACGATCGCCACCGCGGTGCTCGCGCTCACGTCGCGCATTCGCGTCGGACACCTGGTGCTCTCGAATACGTTCCGCCATCCCGCGCTCCTCGCGAAGATGGCGACGACGCTCGACGTCGTCTCGAGCGGGCGCCTCGAGCTCGGCCTCGGAAGCGGCTCGTACGCGCCCGAGCACGAGCGCGCCGGCATCCGGTACGACTCCCCGCGCGACCGCGCCCGCGAGCTCGAGGAGGCGCTCGCGATCGTGCGGGCGGCATTCGCCGGCGAACCCGTGACGCACGAAGGTCGCTTCTACCGCGTCCGCGATCTCCCGAACCTGCCGCCGCCCGCGCAGGCCGGTGGGCCGCCGATCCACGTCGGCGGCGCCGGCGAGCGCTGGACGCTTCCGCTCGTCGCCCGCTACGCCGACGTCTGGAACTGCCCGACCTACGCGCTCGCGGACTTCGACCGGAAGCGCGCGGCGCTCGCCCGGTGCTGCGCGGCCATCGGGCGCGACCCGGCGTCGATCCGCACGTCGCAGGAAGCGGTCGCGGTCCTCGTCGAGAAGCGCGCCGACGTCGACGACGCGCGCGCCCTCGCGCTCCGGCGCTTCGGCGGACCGGGCTGGGGCGTCGAGGCGGGCGGCTACGTCGGCACGCCGGACGACCTCGTCGCTCGCATCCGGGAGAGCGCGGCGCGCGGCGTCTCGCTCTTCGTCTTCTTCTTCCACGACCGGGCGTCGCCGGAGACCCTCCGGCGCTTCGCGCGCGACGTGGCCCCCGAATTCGCGAGCGCAACCGCCTAGATTCGGCCGCCGCTCAACGCCGGGATGAAATGCACCTCGCTCGACTCGCCGACCGGCTCGCGCAGCCCTCCCGTCACGACGTCGCCGTCGATCGCGACCGCCAGCGCCGGCGCGACGTCGTCCCCCTCGACGACGGCCGCGCGAAAGCCGGGGAAGCGCCGCTCGACGTCGTCGACGATGTCGAGCACCGTCTTCCCGCGCGCGGCGACGCGCTCCGACCCACCCGTCAAGCGCCGCAGGCGCGCGGGGATGAAGACCGTCGCCACGCGGCTCAGGAGACGGCGGCCCGCGGCACCTCGGTCGCTCCGCGCGCGGCGGCGAGCGCGCGCAGGACGCGCGGCGGCGACATCGGAAGCTCCGTCAGGCGGACGCCCGTAGCCGCCGCGATGGCGTTCGCGATCGCGGCGGGCGGCGGCACGATCGACACCTCGCCGACGCCCCGCACGCCGTACGGGTGATTCGGGTTCGGCACCTCCACGATCACCGGCTCGATCATCGGGAGATCGAGCGCGACCGGCATCCGGTAGTCGAGGAACCCGGCGTTCAGCAGCGTGCCGCTCGGATCGTAGACGTACTCCTCGTTGAGCGCCCACCCGATCCCCTGGGCCGTCCCGCCCTGCATCTGGCCTTCCACGTACGCCGGGTGGATCGCGCGGCCGACGTCCTGGAAGACCGTCGCGCGCAGCACGTCGACGCGGCCGGTCTCGACGTCGACCTCGACGTCGACGAGGAGCGCCGCGAATCCCGGTCCCGCCGCGCGCTGCGCGTTGATCGCGGCCCGGCCGACGACGGGGCCGCCAGTCCGCCCGGAGCGCGCGGCGAGCTCGGCGACCGTGAGCGGCGGGTGGCCGTTTCCGATCGCGATCGTGCGCCCGTTCTCGAAGCGCACCTGATCGACGGGAAGGTTCCACGTCGCGGCCGCGCGCTCGCAGAGCTGGCGCTTGACGTCCTGCGCGGCCTCGTAGACGGCAAGGCCGGTCGCCATCGCGACCCGGCTGCCGCCGGTCACGTCGGTGTATCCGATCGAGTCGGTGTCGGCGACGGTCGGGCGCACGCGGTCGACCGCGATCCCGAGCTCCTCGGCGGCGACCATCGCGCACGCGGTCCGCGTGCCGCCGATGTCGGTCGAGCCGGTGACGACGCTCGCGCTGCCGTCGGGGTTGATGCTGATCGTCGCGCTCGACTGGAGCCCGGCGTTCATCCAGTAGCCGAGCGCGAAGCCGCGCCCGCGCCGCTTCGAGCTCGCGGGCGCGCCCGGCGTCGGCAGGGGAGCGCGCGCGTCGCCGAGCGACGCGCGCTGGTGCGGGTGGCGCTCCGCCGCGTCGAGGATCGCCTCGACGCCGATCCGCCGGTACTTGGGCCCCCACGGCGTGCGGGTGCCCTCGCGCGCCGCGTTCTTCCGCCGGAGCTCGATCGCGTCGATGCCGAGCTTCGCGGCGAGCTCGTCGATCAGGGTCTCGGCGGCGAAATTCGCGTTCGTGCCGCCCGGCGCCCGGTAGGCGGCGGTCTTCGGGCGATTGACGACGACGTCGAGCCCCTCGATCCGGAACGTCTGGACGTCGTAGGGCGCGAACGCGACCATCGCGCCGGCCCAGACCGGCGAGCCCGGGTAGGCGCCCGCCTCGTAGGCGAGCCAGGCGTCGATCGCGGTGATCCGGCCGTCGCGCGTCGCGCCGATCTTGACGCGGATGACGGAGCCGGAGGTCGGTCCGGTCGCGCGCAGGACCTCGGCGCGCGACATCACGAGCTTGACGGGCCGTCCCGAGCGCTCGGCGAGCATCACGGCGACCGGCTCGAGGTAGACCGGGATCTTTCCGCCGAACCCGCCGCCGATCTCCATCGGCACGACGCGGATGCTCGAGAGCGGCTTTCCGAGGAGCTGCGCGCACTCGCGCCGCACCTCGAATGCGCCCTGCGTGCTGCACCAGACCGTCGCCTGGCCGTCGGGGTTCACCTGCGCCACGGCGTTGTGCGGCTCGATGTAGCCCTGGTGCACCATCGCGGTCCGGAACTCGCGCTCCACGACCGCGTCGGCGGCGGCGAAGCCGGCCGCGAGGTCGCCGCGCTCGAAGAGCGACACGGCGGCGACGTTCGTCGGCTCGTCCACGGTCTCGGGCACGCCCTTGGTCCGGAGGTCGTCGTGCAGGATCGGCGCGTCGGGCCGGATCGCGTCGAGGACGTCGAGCACGGGCGGCAGCAGCTCGTACCGGACATCGATCAGCGCGAGCGCCTCCTCGGCGACGGGCGGGCTCGTCGCGGCGACCGCCGCGACGGCGTGGCCGGTGTAGAGGACCTTGTCCTTCGCGAGCACGTTGTCGGAGACGTGGCGCGGGTTGCTGACGCCTTCGCCGGCGTCCTGCACCGCGTCCGCGAGGATCGGCATGTCCGCGCCCGTCACGACGGCGTGGACACCGGGGAGCGCGCGCGCCCGCGAGACGTCGATGTGGACGATGCGCGCATGCGCGTGCGGGCTCCGCAGGACCTTGCCGTGCAGCATCCCGGGCAGGTTCACGTCGGCGCCGTAGCGGGCGCGGCCGGTCACCTTGTCGACCCCGTCGTGCCGGACCGGGCGCGTCCCGATGACGCGGAACTCGCGCGGCGTCTCGCCGCCGGCGCCCGCTCCGGGTGCGGTCTCTGCCGTCGTCGCCATCGTCACGCTCCCGCCGTGCGCATCTCGGCTGCCGCGTCGAGGACCGCGCGCACGATCTTGTCGTAGCCGGTGCAGCGGCACAGGTTGCCGGCGAGGCCGAGGCGGACGTCGTGCTCGCTCGGGTCGGGGTTGCGGTCGAGCAGCGCCTTCGCGGCCATCAGGAAGCCGGGCGTGCAGACGCCGCACTGGAGCGCCGCGTGCTCGAGGAACTTCCGCTGGAGGGGGTGCAGGCGGGCGCCGTCGGCGAGGCCCTCGATCGTCGCGACCTCGGACCCGTCGGCCTCGACCGCGAGCACGAGGCAGGAGCACGCGATCCGTCCGTCGAGGATGACGCTGCACGCGCCGCAGTCGCCGGTCGCACAGCCTTCCTTCGTCCCCGTGAGGTCGAGCTCGTCGCGCAGGACCTCGAGGAGCGTCTGGCGCGACTCGCAGAGGAGCTCGGTCGCCTCGCCGTTCAGCGTCATCTGCACGTGGACGCGTGCCAAGTCGAACCTCCTCGCTTCAGCGGGCGCGCGCACGCCGCGCCGCTTCGCTCGCGACGCGGCGGACGAGCACCCCGACGATCTCGCGCCGGTACTCCGCCGGCGCGCGCATGTCCGAGATGGGCGAAGCCGCTGCCGTCGCGGCCGCGGCCGCGGCCGCGAGAGCCGCGTCGTCGACCGGCGTCCCGACGAGTGTGGCGGCCGCCTCGCGCGCGACGATGGGCGTCGGCCCGACGGCGCCGAGCGCAACCCGTGCCGCGCGGCAGCGATCGCCCTCGAAGGCGAGGGCGACCCCGACGCCGACGACGGCGATGTCCATCTCGTTGCGCGGGATGAGGCGCTGGTAGCAGTCGGCCGCGCGCGGCGGCGGCGCCGGAACCCGGATCTCGACGAGCAGCTCGCCCGGCGCGAGGGCGTTCCGCCCCGGCGCCTGCATGACCTCCTCGGCCGGAAGCGTGCGCTCCCCCGACGGTCCCGCGACGACGCACGTCGCACCGAGGGCGATCAGCGCGGGCGCGGTGTCCGCGGCCGGCGAGGCATTGCAGAGGTTCCCGGCGAGGGTCGCGCGGCTCTGGATCTGATCCGACCCGATGAGCGCCGCCGCCTCCGCGAGCCCGGGATAGACGTCGCGGACGCCGGCGTCCTCGGCGACGCGCCAGCACGGGACCGCCGCCCCGATGCGGAGCCCGCTCGCGCGATCGCAATCGAGGCGCGCGAGGTCGGGAATCCGCTTGACGTCGACGACGCGCGCCGGACGGCGGAGGCCGGCGCGCATCTGGATCAGGAGGTCCGTTCCGCCGGCGAGGACGCGGGCGTCGCCGCCCTGGCCGGCGAGGAGCGCCACCGCCTCGGCGACCGTCGCCGGCCGGAAGTACTGGAAGTCGTGCACGCGCTCTCCCTTCGCGAGAGGTCGATCTTAGGAATGCCGGCGACCCGGAGGCAAATGCGCGGGCGCGACGGTCGTGGTGCCGCCGGTCGCGAGCGCGGCGAGATCGGCCGGCGTGTCGACGTCGACGAGCACGCCCGGATCGTCGACGTCGACGACGCACACCCGCTTCGGATCCCGGCGCACGACCGCGCGCGCGCCGATGTCGTCCGGCGCCGCGGCGAGCTCGTCCCAGAGCGAGCGCGCAAAGGCGACCGGATGTCCGCGCCGGCCGCCGTGCGAGGGGATCGCGATCGCGGCGCCCGTTCGCGCCGGCGCGGACAGGGCGTCGACGAGCGCGCGAACGGTTTCGGGGCGCACCGCGGGGTGATCGACGAGCGCGACCACCGCGCCGGCCAGCGTTTCGCCTCGCGCCGCGAGGTGTGCGAGGGCGATGCGAAGCGACGCGAGCTGGCCGCGGTCGGGATCCGGATTGACGACGACCTCCGCTTCGGACGCTTCGGGAAGCGCGGCCCGGACCGCGTCGGCGTGCCGGCCCGCGACGACCACGATCGGCGCGACACGAGCGCCGGCGAGGCTCTCGACGACGCAAGCGAGGAAGGTCCGGCCGCCGAGCGCGAGGCCGGCCTTCGGCCGCCCCATGCGCCGCGAGTCGCCGCCCGCGAGCACGACGCCAGCGAAGCGCCCCGTCAACTCCGACGACCCCGGTCGCGACCGGTCAAGTAGTCGCCGAGGAGGCCCGTCGAGTGCTCGGCCTCGTGGCAGTCGGCGCAGAGATTCTCCCAGTTGCTGCCGTCGGCCGGGTTGTTGTCGTGGTTGCCGTCCTTGTGGTGGACGGTCAGGAGGTGGAGGTTCGCCGCCTCGAACTCGCGCGCACAGCGCGCGCAGATCCAGCCGTGCAGCGCGAGCGAGCGCTCGCGGTAGCCGTGGCCGCGCGCGAGCTGGTCCGCGCGGAGGTCCCGGAAGAGGGCGTCGTAGTCGGTGGACGTCCGTCGCGAAGGCTTAGGCCGGGGCCGAAACTGCTTCGCCATGCCGTCTTCCCGGGCGCCGGGCCGACCCGCGCCGGCGCGCTCACTCCTCGCGCCGGTCCCTCAGTCGCCGTCGTCCTCGCCGCCCGCGAGCTCGCGCTCGGCGGCCTCGAGGTGGGCGACGACCTCCTTGTCGATCGCGCGGTACTTGACGATCGCGCGGTCGAACCGCTCGCCCTCGCCGCGCTCCCCGGCGAGCTTTCGCCCGTAGGTGCGGATCCAGTCGATGTGCCAGGCCTCGTCCTTCGTGACCGCGCGCAGGACCGACTCGGTGTCGGCGTCGATGCCCGGACGCCGGAGGTGCTGCTGGTAGCGCCGAAGGGCGCGCTGCTCGACGACCACGGTCAAGGCGAGGAGGTCGATCACGTCGCGCGGCATACCGGCCGCGCGCCCGATCCGGGTCTGGTAGCCGTCGCACACGATGAGCGGCTTCGCGCCCGCGCGGACGATCCGGTCCGTCCAGAGCCAGGCGTGCCGCGTCTCGTCGGCGAGGTGCTCGGAGAGCGAGATCTGCGCATCGGGATCCGGCAGGTGGCGGAGCAGGCGGAACAGGAGGTTCGCGCCGTGCTGCTCGGCGTTGCGGTAGTACGAGAACACGGCGACATCCGCCGGAATCGACGGGTCGATCTGCGTCTCGAGGCCGGCTCTCTCGGTCATTGCGTTTCCCTCTCCCCCGACGCCCCGCGAACCCACCGCTGGGCACCTCGGAGGTTGCCCGGCCCGGCATCGAGAAAACGCTGTTCTCTCGGGGCGAGCCTACCATTTGCGCTCTGCGTTGCAAGGAAGCGTCGGCCGTAACGCGTTGCGTTAGCAGCCGAGCCACGCGCCCGCAAGGCGCGTCAAGTCGTGAGGTCGGGCAGGACGGGCAGGCGCATCTTCTCGGTCTGCCGCCGGAAGAATCGCGGGAAGAGGAGGCGGATCGCGTAGGCGATGCCGACGTACGACGGGACCGTGACCTCGTAGGCGCCGCGCTCGAGCGCCGACAGAACGCGCGCGCAGAACGCGTCGCACTCGATGAAGCTGCCCTTCACGCGCTCCGGCATCCGGGCCATCACGGCGGGCGTGAACATCTCGGTCCGGACGAGCGCCGGGTGGACGCAGAGGACGTGGATCCCGAGCGGATCGAACTCGTAGGCGAGGCTCTCGGAAAGCCCGGTCACCGCGAACTTCGTCGACGCGTAGACGGCCTCGTCGGGCTGCCCGAGCTTCCCCGCGACGGAGGAGAAGTTGACGATCCAGCCGCGGCCCTGGTGGCGCATCGCCGGCAGCACGGCGCGGATCCAGTACGCCATCCCGAAGACGTTCACCCGGAACATGCGCTCGACGTCGTCCAGGTCGTGGTCCTTGAAGAGGACGTGGGTGTTGTAGCCGGCGTTGTTCACGAGCAGATCGATCCGGCCGAACCGGTCGACGACCGACGCGGCCGCCGCTTCGACCTGTGCGCGATCGCCGACGTCGCAGGCGATCGGGTGCGCCTCTCCGCCCGCCGACCGGATCTCACCGGCGAGCGCGTCGAGCCGGTCGAGGCGCCGCGCGACGAGCGCGACGCGCGTGCCGCGGCGCGCGAGCTGGCGCGCAAGCTCGGCGCCGATCCCGCTCGAGGCACCGGTCACGACCGCCGCGCGGCCGCGGAAATCGCGCAGTCCCGCCACGGCGGCCGTTCTCGCGCAGCGCGGTCGCGGACGCAAGACGACCCGAGCAACCGCCGCCCATCCCCGGGCCGCCGGTCAGGCGTGGCCGGCGACGTCGGAATCGGGCGCGAGGCGCCGCGGCGCCGACACCCCGGACCGACGCCGGCCGCTGCCGCGCCGACCGGAACGGACGCGATCGAGGATCGCGAGCGCCTCCTCGCGCGTCGGCCCCGCGAACCGGGCCGGCCGTGCGACCGTGAGCGCGGTCGCGAGGACCGGCAGCACCCGCACCAGCACGCCCGGCGCGAGCAGGCTCGTCCGCGGGTCGTCCAGCATGTTCAGCACGCGCATCACCGCCCGGTACACGGTCGCGTCGACGCGCGTGGCGGGCACGATCCCGTACTCGAAGTAGATGCCGATGAAGCGCCCGAGGAGCGCCGCGAGCGCGCGCCGCGGGCTGCGCGCGATCTCGAGGAGCCGGCCCGGATCGAGCGGAAAAGCCGAAGCAGCGGCGCGCTCGTGGTTCGCGCGGTCGGCCGCTGCCGCCGCTTCCCAGAAGGGCTCGATCTCGCGGCGCGCGCGCTCCTCGTAGTCGAGCGCCCCGGCCGCGAGGTCCCCGGGGTGCGCGCGGAGGGCGTCGTCGAGCGCGGCGGCGGCGAGGATCGCGCAGGTGGCGCCGCGCCCGTAGATCGGGTTCGTGTGGTACGCGGCGTCGCCGATCGCGATGAACCCTGTCGCGACGGGCCGCCCGTCGCGGACGAACGAGCGCTGGCGGTTCGCGAGGCCGCCCATGACGAGGACCGGCGTCCGCGGCCCGTCGATCGGTCGCGACACTCCGCGCGCGCGCCAGCGCGCGATGTCGGGGAACGCGGCGATGACGGCCTCGAACGCCGCCGGCTCGGAGAGCGCGCGCATCGGCCGATCGTCCGCGTTCGTGCCGACCGTGATCGAGAACGTGTTCGCGTCGCCCGGGAACGTCGCGACCTTGATCCAGCCGAGGTCGCCGGCGATGAGGCCGGTGCTCGCGCCCTGCGGGCGCACGCCGAGGAGCCGGTAGAACCGCGTGTAGTAGAAGATGCCGGTCGGCACGCTGCGTTCGCGCGGCGCCGGCGCGCCGATCGCCCGCAGCCACTCGCGCGCGGGCGACCTCCGGCCGCTCGCGTCGACGACGAGGTCCGCGCGCAGGGTCTCGACGCGCGCGCGCTCCGGGCCGCGCTCGCGCAGGGCGGGATCGCGCCCGGCGGCGAACCACGGGATGCCGCGCGCGCGGTCGGGGTCCGGTTGCACCGGGAGGCGGCGGAACCGTACGCCCGCGACGCGCCTCGCGCCGTCGGGCCCGTCGTCGGCGAGAAGCCCTTCGACGAACACGCGCTCCTCGATCTCGACGTTCGGCTGCGAGCGCGCGACGCGCCAGAGCGCCCACTCGAACGCCGCGCGGCGACACCCCAGGAGGACGAGCTCGCCGTCGCCGCGCTCGCGCCGGCCGAGGTCGAGGCCGACCGGCGTCGCCACCGTGAGCGGCAGCTCGAGAGCGCCGCGCGATCGCAGGAGGTCGAGCACCTCGGGAAGGCGCTCCCGGAGCACGCAGGTGACGCGCGCGAGGAAGGTGTGGGAGTGGCGGAACTGCGCCACGCCTTCGCGCTGCCAGCGCTCGAAGGCGTCGTCGCCGCCGTCGGCTTCGGGGCGGGCATCGCGCTCGAGGACGGTCGCGCGCCAGCCGCTTCGCGCGAGCAGGGTCGCGGCGGCGAGCCCGGCGAGGCCGCCTCCGACGATGACGGCGTGCGGGCGCTTCGCCCTCTTCGCCGTCGCCCGCGCGCGCGCGGTCCGCGTCTTCGCCATCGCGGGTCAGGTTACCGGGTCGCGGCGCGGGCGGGCAATCGGGCGCGCGGTCGCCGTGGTGCCCTCGGATTCCTCGACGCGGTGCTCGAGCAGCGCGAGCGCGACCGCGAAGAGGATCGTCAGGCGGGCGTGGTAGAAGGGCATGTCGACGAGCGCGATGCCGAGGAAGGTGCCGATCGTCGCCACGCAAGCGACCGCTTCGGCCGGCACGGCGGCCGGCGCGCGGGTGGCGCGCACCGCGAGGCCCGCGAGGCGAGCGACGAGCCACGCTGCGGCCGCGGCTCCCACCAGGCCGGTGCCCGCGAGAGCGTCGACGTAGAAGTTGTGGGAGTGGAAGAGGAAGAGGCTCTCTCCGAAGAGCTCGATGTAGCGCCCGGGGAACAGCTGCTCGAGGTTCTTCGTGCCGAAGCCGAGACCGACGAGCCAGTGCTCGCGGAAGAGCGTCAGCGACGCCTCGATGATGCGGAGGCGCTGGTGGTCGGCCTCGCCGCGTCCGAGCGACACCTGCCCGACGGCAATCGCGACCGCGATCGCGAGCAAGATCCCGAGCGCCGCCGCGCCCAGGCGCGACTCGAAGCGGCCGCGGCTCTCGTCGCGCGCGACCGCGAGCGCGATCGCCGACACGGCGACCGCGAGCCACGCCGCGCGCGAGAACGTGACGACGACGCCGAACACCGCCGCGATCGCATAGAGCGCCGCCCGCCCGCGCGCCGGCCCGCTCCGCGCCGCCGCGAGGAAGATCGGCGCCAGGAGCGCGAGGGCGTAGCCGAGCGTGTTCGGGTGATCGGTCACGAGGGTCGTCCGGGCCGACTCGCGCACGAGGACGAGAAACGGATCGTTCACGAGCTCGCGCAGGACGATCGCGACGGTGACGGCGCCTAGCCAGTCGACGAGGAGCCGGCTGCCGCTCGGAAAGGCGGCGAGCCGCTCCGCGACCAGGAACATCCCGACGCCGACCGCGAGCCCCCGCACGTCGGCCCAGCTGCCGTGGTTCGCGGCGACGGACAGCGCCGCCGCGGCCAGATAGACGAGGAGCGCCGTGCCGACCGGCGATGGCGGCCAGCGCAAGGTCGGCGCGCCCGCGAGCCCCGCGACGAGGGCCGCGATCACGACGTTCCGCGCCCAGCTCGCGTATCCAAAGGAGTCGCCGCCCGGCAGGGGAAAGCGCCCGAGTGCGAGCGCCGCGCCCAGCACGGCGAACATCGCGGCGATCGCGTACGGCGCGAGATCGCGGACCCGCTCGCGCGGCGCCCGCCGCGAGGGGGACACGCTCATGGGCGAGCCGGCGCGGAGCTCAGGTCGAGTGCGTGGCCGGGCGCGGCGCGCGCTGCAGCGAGAGGAGCCGCCAGCGGTAGCGGAGCGATCCCGGCGCGAGTTCGACGGCGCGCGCGAGCGCCTCCGCGGCGCCCTGCGGGTCGCCCGCGCGGGCGCGGTGCTTGGCGGCGCGCGCGAAGCGGCGGGCGCGCGCGCGCCGGACGTGGCGCACGCCGACGCGCTCCGAGAGCTCCGGGTGCTCGGACACGAAGCGCTCCAGCATCGCGAGCATCGCGTGCGCGTACGCGTGCTGCTGCATCGTCATGCTGCCGGCGTGGCGGCGGTAGGCGAAGACGGCGCGATCGACGAACCGCATGCGGAGATGCAGCGAAGCCCGGAGCGCGAACTCCCAGTCCTCGACGCGCTCGCGGACGAAGCCGCCGAGCTCGAGGAAGCGCGCGCGCCGGATGCAGAGGCCCTGCGGGTACACGAAGCCGCCGATCAGCATCTCGGCTGGCCCGGCGCGGCGCTTCAGGCGCCGGACGTAGCGCGCCGGGATGACGGGCCCGAGCGGACGGCCCTCGGCGTCGCACTTGATGCCGTTCCCGAACACGAGGTCGACCGCGGGATCGGCGTCGAGGACTTCGACCAGGGCGCCGAACCGGCCGGGGAGGACGAGGTCGTCGGCGTCGTGGAAGGCGAGGATCTCGCCGGTCGCGGCGCGGGCGCCGCGGTTCCGCGCCTCGCCCGGGCCTTCCGCGGTCGCGTTCGAGAAGATGCGCGCACGGTCGCGGTAGCGCGCGATGACGTCGGCGCTGCCGTCGGTCGAGCCGTCGTCGACGAGGATGAGCTCCGAGTCCGGCGGCAGATCGGCGAGCGCGCTGTCGATCGCGGGGGCGAGGAACGGACCCGCGTCGTGCGCCGCGATGACCGCCGAAAGCTTCAAATGCCCGACGCCGGGCCGCGCGCCTGGCGCCGCAGGCCATGGTGCTCGAGGACGAGGTCGAGCATCTCGCGATAGTGGTAGTAGCGGCCCTTGGCGCGGTACCGCCGCCGCGTGTTCCCGAGCATCGTGTAGGTCGCGTAGTTGACGGCGGCCTTCGCGAGGTTCGGCAGGATGCTCGAGAAGAGGCCGTTGTGCTTGTACGCGTAGCGGCTGCGGCCCTGCCGCCTGTGGTACTCCTGGAAGTACTCCTCGGTGAGGCGTGCCCGGTCGATCTCGTGCACGACGCGCGCCCGGCTCATGTAGCCGATCCATCCCCCGTGCTGCAGGATGCGCGCGGCGAGCTCGTTGTCCTCGCTGAGGCCGGCCGCCCCCGGCCCGATCGCCTCGTTGAAGACGCCGACCACCGCGAACGTGTGGCGGCGGACCGCCATGTTGGCGCCGGTGAGCTTCGTCCGGACGGTATCCGGGTCGAGGTCGAGGTGGACGATCGTCCGGTAGCGGTCGAGCAGCGAGTAGAGCTCGGGATCCGAGGTCGCCTCGGGCGGCCAGAGGACCGAGCCCTGCGCCGCCGCGCAGTCGTGGCGCGTGAAGTAGTCCCAGACCTCCACGAGCCAGTCGGGATCGGCCACGACGTCGTCGTCGCAGAAGGCGATCAGCTGGCCGCGCGACTGCGCGATCGCCGCGTTCACCGCGCGCGACTTCCCGGGCTGGTTCACCCGCACGACGGCGCGCCCGGGAGCGGCCGACCGCCACTCCGCGAGGAGGCGCGGCGTGTCGTCCGTGGACCCGTTGTCCGCGACCACGATCTCGAACGCGACGGGCGGCGGGCGCAGCCGGTCGAAGCTCTCGAGGAGCTCCTGCAAGCTCCGCGCGCGGTTGCGCGTGGGTACGATGACCGAGATCGTCGGGTCCTGCGTCGCCATGATCGTCCTCAGGGTGCGGAGGCCGCGTGCGGGCCTCCATCGGCATGGACGATCGTGGCCCCTCCGCCCTTGCGCGGATCTCCCGCGCCCGCCGCCTCTCCCGACCGCGCGGCCGTCGCGAGCGAGACGGCCGCGATGCCGGGGATCTCGCGCGGCTTGTGGCCGAGCCGGGCGAGGGCGGCGCGGTCGACGTCCCGAACGCCGGGCTCGACCAGCAGGACGTCGGGCTGCCACTGGTGGTGGACGCGCGGCGCGGCGACGGCTGCCTCCGGCGGCATCCCGAAGTCCAGGACGTTCGTGAGGGCCTCGAGGGTCGCGCTCACGATCAGCGGGCCGCCCGAGGCCCCGACCGCGACCACCGCGCGTCCGCCGCGCACCGCGACCGTCGGCGTCATGCTGCTCGCCGGCCGCTTTCCGGGAGCGATCCGGTTCGCGGCGCCCGGCGGCAGGTGGAAGAGGTTCGGCGCGTCGAAGCTGAAGTCGTCGATCTCATTGTTGAGCGCGATCCCCGTACCGGGGACGCCGACGAGCGCGCCGAACGACGTGTTGATCGTGGTCGTGCAGGCGACGGCCCCGCCGTCGTTCGAAATTACCGAAACGTGCGAGGTCCCGCTATCGCGCGCCGCGGGCGCCGGGCCGGCGTAGAAGTCGGGACCGTGGGTGCGGCTGGCGGTCAGCCGATCGGCGGGGATGCCGACGGCGGGCAGGGGCCAGCGCGCGCCGAACGCCGGGTCGCCGGCCGCGACCGCGCGCTCGGCGAACGCGTGCTTCAGGATCTCGACGAAGAGCTGCCAGCGCGTCGGCGTGTCGGCGCCGAGCGCTGCGACGTCGTAGCGGGAGAGCGTCCGGAGCGCGAGGACGAGCGCCGGTCCGCCGCCGCTCGGAGGCGGCATCGTGTAGACCTCGGCGCCGCGGTACGGCACCGAGAGCGGCTCGCGCCAGACCGCGCGATAGCGCTCGAGGTCGCTCGCGCTCAGCACGCCGCCGCGTGCCTGCACCTCGTCGACGATCGCGCGCGCGATGCGGCCGCCGTAGAAGGCGGACGGGCCGGCGGCCGCGATCGCGTCGAGCGTGTCGGCGAGCGCGGCAGCGCGCAAGGTGGCGCCGGCGGCCGGCGGCTTTCCGCTCGCGTCGAGGAGCGTGCGCGCGAGCTCGGGGTCGCGCGCGATCGCGTCCGCCTCGTGCGCGATCTGCCGAGCCATGTGCTCGCTCACCGGAAAGCCGTCGCGAGCGAGTCGCGCGGCCGGCGCGACGAGCCGCGCCCACGGCAGTCGGCCGAAGCGGCGATGCGCCTCCGCAAGGCCGGCGATCTCGCCCGGCACGCCGATCGCGAGCGCGCCGGTGCGGCTCAGAGCCGGCTGGTACGTCCCGCCGGGCTCGTAGAGCGCGGCGCTCGCTGCGGCCGGTGCGACCTCGCGGTAGTCGAGCGCCGAGGCGTGGCGGCGCGCGGGATCCCAGACGACCATGAACCCGCCGCCGCCGATCCCGCACGACGACGAGTGGACGACGCAGACGGCGAGCGCGGTCGCGATCGCGGCGTCGACCGCGGAGCCGCCCTCCGCGAGGACCGCGGCGCCCGCTGCCGCCGCGAGCGGGCTGTCCGCCGCGACGGCCCCGTCGGCCGCTGCGACGGGCGGCCGCGCGTGCGCCGCGAGCGAAAGCGCGACCGACAGCACGAGCGCGGCGCGCAGCGGCGGTCGGAGGGCGCGCGCATCGGACATCGCGCAAGGACTACTGACGCCGCCCGGCCGAGGCAACGTTCGCGAATCACCAGCTCGACTCGTGGCGCGAGCGAAGCGACCCCGCAGGGAGTGGACTCCCCACCGTTTGTCAATGGGCCGCAAGCGGACCGTTGCGTCGCATGGGGTCGTAGCGGGTTTGTTCCCTGAGCATCGCGCAGGCGACGCGCAGCAGCCGGTCGGCGACGGCGCGCAGC